>NZ_JACJQA010000031.1 GCF_014696355.1 Pseudanabaena sp. FACHB-1998
CTTTTCCTGCTTTTGTCCCACTGCTTTTTTCGACAAAAAAATTCCCACCTTTGGACTCACGTTCTCCAACATTTGCTCTCTCACGGCTATTTCTATGCCTTCTAGCGTTTTCAGTTGCTCTGCATCTTTGGCTTCCGCATCCCGATATAGGATTTCTGCTATCTCTCTGGTGCAGGCTTCGAGTCTTCCTCTTTCTTCTGGTGTCATTTGCTTGGTCTGGATAATCTTTTTTCTATTTTATCTCTCTTTTCTCCTAAGTATTTCTACTCAGTGCCTAATTGAGATGCTCCCAAATTTTGTTCCTTGATATAGCAATGGTAGAGGTGGCTATGGGCAAATCAAAAACTAACAAAAAAGTAAAAAGTGGCGGCACTTCGTGCCGCCACTTTATTATAGGGAGGTCGATCCGTAGGGTCTGGGATAGGGCTTTAGCATCGGGGAAGCACGATAGACGGGGAAAATCTGTACGGCTTGTCCGCCTCTTTTAATGGGAACATCAGCAATTTTTTCTAAGGATTGGAAGTAGCCTTTATATTTATCTAGCGGTTGGGGAAATCGCTCATCTTTCATGAACTGTTCCGAAGTGATATAGAGGGCAGTCTTGCCTACAAAATCTTCGGCTTTACTCCAATAGGCAAAGCCTCGTAAGTCTTCATCGAAGCAGGTCACTTTTTTGCCCAGTGGCTCGATCGCCATCCCCACTTGTCCCGCCACAAAGAAACTATTGCTAAATACAAAATCCGCTTTTTGTAATTCCGCTTTTAACTCAGGCGAATCGACAAAGGCTTGACGCAACTGCTCAATGTCAATCATCTGCGTCGAAGGATCGTCCTTGGCTTCCCAGAATCCACCTGCGATCGCGGCATTACCACCCTTTTGGGCAATCCCCCAATGCACATGGAGTAAACCAATTAACAAAAGCGGTAAAATTACCATCCCAGAACCCCAAAGCCAATTGCGGATGAATTTGGGGCGCTTTAGCTGCACTTGGGCGGCGCGATCGCCTAATAACAGGGTTGCACCAAAGAATCCGGGCATATGCCATGAGGGGAGAATTTGAATAAAGCCGCCCATAAAGGTAAAACCAAAGAAAATGGGCATGGATAGGCACAAAATCAGCAAGCGCTTTTGATAAAGCAAATCTTGGGCGATCGCTGTTTCTTCCATCTCTGCGTTTAGTTCCGCTTGGGGTTTGCGCTTAAATAGCGTCAATTCCCCAAGAGTGCGAAAACTTGTCCACCATAACGGAAACCCAAAAGTGGGGAATAGATAGCCCAGCGCTAACAAAATTGTTACTAATAATCGCTCGAATTTATAGCCCTGAGATGGAACTGCACGAGCGCTTTGGAAACGGAAAGAAGCCCATTCATGCTGAGAATTCCAATACAGCACAGGGGAAATGGCGATCATAAATAGGGCGATCGCTGCCAACGTCCAAATAGATAATAGGGCGCGACGATGGCGATTACTAACTAAACAAAATAAAACTAAGCCTCCGCCTAGTAATACACCGTGATATTTACCTAAAAAGGCTAAGCCCACCAATAAGCCGATCAGCGCGAGTTTGGAAGTTGGCTGATAGGGCTTGGTGTCATAGACATCGCTAGAGGGGAAAAACTCCTCGGCGGCAACCCATAAACAGGCTGCCCAGAAAAACATCAAGGCATTATCGGGCAGCGTGAGAATACCAAAGGCGATTTGAAAAATAGGAATAGTTGTCAAAATCCCTAAAGTCAGCGTGGCTGTGCGATCGCCAAATAATTTGCGGCTAGCTAAGTAGGAAAAAATTAATGTGCCTGTATAAAGCAAAATCCCACCAATCCGTATCGTAAATGGTGTAACTGCGCCTGTAAGCCATACTCCTAGCCCTGTTGTCAAAGCGACTAGCGGGGGATGGTCAAAATAGCTCCAGTTGAGATTTTGGGTATACAGGTAATAGTAAGCTTCGTCAAAGCCTGTATTCAAATAAATGGCGCAAGTAGCCCGAAATAGGAAACCCCACAATAAGATGGCGATCGCCCACTTATGAATTTTCACTCTAAATTCCTTTAAATTATGTGCGAATAGTTTTAAAACCCTATCGCTATATTTCCCAATTGGCTAGCCATTCCTGAATAATAATTTCGGCATTGGCTACGGCTACGGCATAGCTCTGTCCATCTGTCTCAATTTCAAATCTTTGAATAATTGGAAGCTTGGAAAGTATATTTCTAATCTTTGCAAAATAATTCTCAATCAACAAATTCGGTCTCCTTGATGATTGCTTGTTTTTGCTGCAACTTCTCCAACATCCAAGCTCGGACAAGGCTAATCGGCTAGAGAGCGTAATGTCACAATTAAGCGATCGCGTTCAATTTGTGAGATGTTATCCAGTTGTTTTTGAACTGGTTTAGGGATAATAATTTGATAGCTCATGCCTGATTTGATGCGTATTGTTCGAGGGTGAGATAGTCTCCTAGTTCATAGGCGGATTGAGATGCGAGGAACGTGTCTTGTTCTTCGGTGGTAATTTCTGTATCGATGTAACGGTTTTTGAGAAATAGATCAAAGTCGAGAACTTCGGCTCGGAGTGAATCAGGGAATGCTTCTACTTCTTGAAGGAGTTGTTCTTTGATGGTCATAGTCGAGTTAGTTGAAGAATTTGGGCTAATTTGATTTTAGATGGCTGCAAAGACAGAGATAGCGAGTTGGGGGATTTGGATGGGTACTTTAGGCGATCGCATAGCCTGAAACTTGGCGAATATAAACGGGCTGAAAACCGATGACGATATCTTCTTTTGGCACACCTTTTTCGACGAGGGCTTGACCGATATCGAGTTCGGTATTGTTGATTTGAATCCAAATCTTGCCATTTTTAATATCTAAGTGCATGGAACAACCGTAAACTCGTGTTTTTTGATCCCATCCCACACCTAATACTTGATAGTGATCGTGTTCTGTATCCGATAGAAACTGCATCTCGATCTCGCCATGAGAGGGTTTGTAGGAGGCATAGTGTCCCAAAATCTCTTTGATGATGGTGCGATACTTGGCGATTTTTTCTAGATTTTCCATGTGATAATTACCTCGCTTTCGATATCGTAAACAAAGATTTCTAATTGATATTCAGCAATAACCATATAGGCAAACTCTTTTTGGAAAAAGCTTGCGTAGGCGGTATTTGGAACTGCTAAAAATAGTTTGCGTTCTGGCTCTCTTGCTTTTAATGCTACTCGATAGTTAAGAAATTGTCCGATCGCTTGATGAAAGTCCGTTAGCGATGAAGGATTGATAAAACTTTTGATCTCTACGGCAATTTTTTCATTATTGCGTTCGGCGGCAATGAGTTTTTCGGCTCCAAGATCTATATAAAATTCAACACCTCCAACTTTCAAGAAGAATGGGTCATCAGTAATCTGCCAACCATCTTTGATTAGAGCATTTCTGACTGCATCATGAAATAAATCTTTTGCCATTTCCTTTTTCCTTTTAACTTTTTCCTTTTCTCGTTCGTAAATAGGCAATGGAATTTTTAACGTTTTGCGTATTGGGATGATTGCTACCGAGAACAAATTCACAAATTTCTAGGGCTTGCGAAAATAGCGATTCCGCCTCATCATAACGATTTTGGTGGTAACGTAAAGCTGCGAAGTCGTTGAGACTTATGGCGACATCGGGATGGTAATCGCCTAACAGTTCTTGCCTCAGTGCAAGGGCTTGTTTATACAATGGTTCGGCTGCTTCATATCTTCCTTGCGAACGATACAACTCTGCGAGGTTATTGAGACTGGTAGCGACATCAGGATGGCAATCGCCTAACAGTTCTTGCATCAATTGCAAAGCTTCTAGATAGAGTGGTTCCGCTTTATCGTATCTCCCTTGCGGATAGTATAAAAATGACATTGATAATTCGTTAGATGCCTATTTGATTCCTCCAAACCCTTTTTTGTTTGATGGTTTTGGCTTACTCTTCTTATTTTTTGAGCATTCTTTATAGTTTTCCCGAAGCAACTGTATATTTGGATAAATTACCTGTTCAGCAAGATTTAAAGCTTGCTTATAGAGTGCTTCTGCCTTCTCGGATCTTCCCTGCTTATAATATAAAACTGCAAGGTTATTTAAACTTTGTATAACAGCAGGATGGAGATCTCCAAATAGCTCTTTTCTTAAACTCAGTGCCTGCTTATAGAGTGGTTCTGCCTTCTCATATCTCCCTTGATCTGTATACAATGCTCCTAGATTGTTCAAACTAGTTACAAAATCATGATGTCTATCCCCAAGTAGTTTCTGCCTCAACACTAAAGCTTCTTTATGTAGGGTTTCTGATTCCTTATATCTCTTTTGTAGATAGTACAAATGAGCTAGATTATTTAGACTATCTGCAACATCACAATGACAATCACCTAAATATTTTTTTCTCAAATTCAAAGATTTTTGGAGAAGTGGTTCTGCCTCTTTGTATTTTCCCTGCGAATAGTACTGCGCTCCAAGGTTACATAGACTGGCAGCAAAATCAGGGTGACTCTCACCTAAATATTTTTGCCTCAAATCTAAAGTTTCTTTGTTGAGAGATTCTGCATCCTCATATTTGCCTTGCTCATGATATACGGTTGCAAGGTTATTTTGATTTAGTAAGACAGCAGCATGATTTTTGCCTAAATCTTTTCTCAGCAAATCTAGATTTTGCAAATACATCAATTCAGCTTCTTCATATTTTCCTTGAATAGCATAAATTTTTGCCAAATTAGTTAGACTGACACAAAAAGCTGGGTGTTGCTCACCTAAAATTTTTTGCACGGAAATCACACACCTTTGAAAATGGTCTTCTGCAAGTGCGTATAGTCCTTGTCCTTGATAGAATCTAGCAACTCCTACAAATGCCCACAATAAATCAACATCTTTTTCATGATTTGGTATATCATCGAGCATCTCACGATTCAGCATATCTAAATGAGAAATAGCAGGAGCTATATTTGCAATCAGATTTTGCGTCGGAGATTCAGTCACTTGTTTGGCAATTGCTAGCAATCTCTTAACAAAAGCCTCTCGAAACAGGCGATTTGTTTTAGGCTCTTGAGAAAGTTTCCATTTGAAGAACTCTCTTATCAGAGAATGTACCGCAAATCTTGTGCGATCCTCATCAATTGATTTGAGTAGATGCAAATTAATAAGCAGCTTCCTCGCATTGTGTAAATCCCATTCATCGAAATTCAGTCGGTTTAATCGAAAATAACTAAGAGCTTTATTGAGCAAAGTTTTTGATGACGATTCTGTCTTTTTATTGCCTATCAGGTCTAGTTGCGTTGCTACATCTTCCACCAAACCCCAAGCAATATCCGCAGGAGCAAACAACCCCAACAACATCGCCACCTTACCCGTACCCGCGCTCAACTCTTGCCAACTCAACTCAAACGCCGCAATCACCCCTCGCGTCGCATTAATTTCTTCCGTCTCTTGCAAATCCAATGACTCATCGGCAATGGTCAAGCGTTGTTGATAATCGCTCAGCGACAGATCCTCATCTAATTGCAGATATCGCCCCGCCAACTCCACACCCAAAGGCAAATAACCCAAATATTTACAAATTGCTTTAGCGGCAATCTCTTCACGATCCACCCGCGCCTTGCCTAACAACTTCGCCAACAACTCCAAAGCCTCAGCCTCAGAAATCACATCCAAGGGAATATCCGCAAAATACGGATGGAACTTACGCTTGCGGGTCGTCACCAAAATCTGAAAGCGATCCGCCAATGGTCTAGCTTGCCTAGGAATACTCGCCAGATCGGTCACATCATCAAAAATCACCAACACCTTCCCCTCAGTCGGTGTCCAGTTTTGCCAATACCATTCCGCTTGAGCCTCTACGGTTTGCGACTGCATCACTTTAGGCAAATCTAGATAGCGACTCGCCAAAGTCACCACCGCCTGTGCCAAACCCACACCCCGCAACGACAACCAATACCGCGCCGCATATTCCTGTCGATAGCGCCAAGCATATTGGAGAGCAAGTTCACTTTTGCCCAGTCCGCCCATCCCCTCCACCGCACAGACACTTACCCCTTGTCCCCCTTGCAACTTGGCATGGATGTCCTCTAGTTCTTTCACCCGTCCCACAAAGTTCGGTGAGGCGATCGGTACATTGTCAGGGATGGGCGGATTTACTTTTGACGCTTGATGAATGACGGTTTTATTAACGCTTTGATCGAGATTGGCTGTCAAATTACCGCCAACCGAGACATCTTGAAATCCTGTTTGATTAACTTGCGGTTGTTCGCTCATACATTAATCTCCAGAAACTAAAGCGATCGCCTGATTAATAATCGCATTGCGATCGACCATCGCACCCAACTCAGCCGACTCATATTTTCCCTCAAACGCCTCACCCGCAGCAGCATCTAACGCAATATCATAAGCCTCTTCTATTGTCTCGCGTAGTTCTGAAGGTTCGCAATAATTTCCTTTAGCCTTACGTCGTTGGTTAGTACGCTGAATTTCTCGTACCGAATTTTTAATTGAAAGATCCCACGATCTTGTAGTGCGATTTTCGGCACGTTGTTTGATCAGATGCATCAGCAAGATTTTGGCAAAGCTATAAATCTTGTTGATTTTGTCATCCTTGCTCATTTCTGTCATCTCCTCAACCAACAACAAAGCATCGGAGATATTGCCACTTAGCAAAAATCCCTTCAGTTCTAATAACTCTTCCATCGCCTAAGCCTCCTGAGTTAAATCACCCAAATCAATATCACCCGTTACCTTGACATTTTTTAGCATCGTCTGCTCGACTGAGCCACTGCCCGATGGTGCTGTTTGCTTCATTGATTTTGCCTGAAGGTTTACACCCTCAATATCACTAGCCATCACTTGTACAATTTTAGTCTGTGCCGCCAACTCTTCGACCTTTGCCGCTAGTTGTTGATTACTTGCCAAAAGCGATCGCACTTCATCCAACAACTTCACTATCTCAGGATCATCAGCGATCGCCTCGACATCAATCACAGCTTACTGAGTATCAAAACTTTACCCGCGCTAATGGCTCTTACAATCTGCGTATTTGGCGCTTTACGGCGCATGATTGACCAAAGAGATCGCGCCAGTTTCATTGTCTCATCGGTAATATTTTCGCCAACCTTGGTTAACGAACCTGTTCCCACAATCGCTAACAAACCAACAAAAAGAGAAACTGGTTCCATATTTACACCAATGAACTGCTCAACATATCGATATTAATAAATTAATAATCGCCCTATCCAATTGAACCTCGTTTGGCATAGAAGCGAATACAGGTAAGGGCGATCGCGACTTCATCTGCACATTGCTGAATTGCCGCTACATCACTAGAGTTAATAGCATGGGAATTTAACCATCCCATAAATAATATGCCTAAAACATTCTGGCGGAAGGTAATCGCGATCGCCACATAGGTTTTACATGATTGGTCGGGATCATCTCCATCAAAACAAACTTGTGATTCCCCTGACGCGATCGCCATCTGTACTAGCGGATTATTTGCCAAATCCCAGCGCAAAGCACCACAAATAGCCTGAGTGTCAGTTAAAGCCCCATTTTCAGCTAACTGCAACATCACCCCATCCGCCCCAAAATTTTGCCAAAAAGCACTTGCCAATGGCAATACACAGTTGGATACTTGTTGTGATTTTTGAGCAATTTCTACAATTACGGACAACAAAGCATTTTGAGCTTGAGAGCGAAATAACTCCTCCGAACGTTGCTTCAACAAGTCATAATTTTGAGCAGCTTCGGACACCACTAACCTCAATTGTTCAGGCTCCCAAGGCTTAGTTAAATACTTATGAACTTGCCCCGAATTAATAGCTTCAATCAAATCATTAATATCTGTATATCCAGTCAGCACAATCCGCATCGTATCAGGGAAGTCGGAAACAGTCCGACTAAGAAACTCAGTTCCCTTCATCTCAGGCATTCGTTGATCGGAAATAATTGCTGCCATCTCCCCTTCTTTTGCCAGAATCTCTAGGGCTTGGATACCACTTTCCGCACGAAATACCACAAATTCTCTCCGAAAAGTGCGATATAGCAAATCCAGATTATCTTGCTCATCATCAACCACTAAAATCTTAGGCTTTTTGAGTGATGTTGCTCTATTTGACTCAGCAGCAGAAAACAAATTGGAACTCATGAGCAAAATTTAATGAATACTGGCTGCAAATATAGTAATACCAAATAACAAAAGTATGGTGACACTTTTGTTATTTGAAAACCAAACCTAGTAATACCAAAACCCAACATAGCGTCGCCATTTTGTGTTTTTAAAACCTTTACTGGGCTTGGTTTTTAATTCATAAAAGTGTTGGCACAATTTCACCACAAAAAAATTAAGGGGTGCAATGCACCCCTTAATTTTCTAAAAAGTAGATTTACTCAAGTTTTGCTCAGCAAAGCTCTTTCTTAAGCTATTTTTCAAGCTCTTTATAAGCTTTAAGCCTTAACAACTTGGCGGCTAACTTGCTTCAATTCGCCCTTTGCATACTTAGGAACGAAATCATAAATGCTAACTTGCTTAATCTTGCTAGCTTGACCAGCAGCTTCAAACTGCACATAGCGATCGGCACATACCTTTTGCATGTACTTGATCGAAGGCTTCAAGAAGTGACGAGGGTCGAATTCCTTAGGAGCCTTAAACAAAGCTTCACGTACAGCAGCAGTAATAGCAAGGCGACAATCGGTATCAATATTGACCTTACGAACACCCGACTTAATACCCTTTTGAATTTCTTCAACAGGTACACCATAGGTTTCAGGAATTGCGCCGCCATACTCATTGATCAAAGCAAGTAGATCTTCAGGAACTGAAGAAGAACCATGCATAACAAGGTGGGTATTAGGTAAGCGGTTGTGAATTTCTTCGATACGGCTGATGGCTAAAATTTCACCAGTAGGCTTGCGAGTGAACTTGTAAGCACCGTGGCTAGTACCGATCGCTACTGCAAGAGCATCAACCTGAGTACGCTCAACGAAGTCAGCAGCTTCATCAGGATCGGTAAGAAGTTGCGAATGATCCAACGCACCTTCAAATCCATGTCCATCTTCAGCTTCACCCTTACCAGTTTCAAGGGAACCTAAACAACCGAGTTCGCCTTCGACGCTTGCACCAAAAGCATGGGCAACTTCGACAACCTTAGAAGTAACTTCCAAGTTGTACTCGTAGCTAGCAGGTGTCTTCGCATCAGCTTCCAAAGAGCCATCCATCATCACGCTGGTAAAGCCATTTTGAATTGCCGAGAAGCAAGTTGCAGGCGCATTACCGTGATCTTGGTGCATCACGATGGGGAGATGAGGGTAGGTTTCGGCAGCAGCCAAAATTAAGTGACGCAAGAAATTTTCACCTGCGTAATTGCGCGCGCCACGAGATGCTTGTAGGATTACAGGGCTGTTGGTTTCATTAGCAGCCTGCATGATCGATTGGATCTGCTCCATGTTGTTGACGTTAAATGCAGGAATGCCATATCCATTTTCAGCCGCATGATCGAGCAGCAGGCGCATTGGTACTAAAGCCATATATAAAATCTCTCCTAGACAAAATCGAGCTTGTGCGATTATTAACAATCTTAAATCATTTTGAAGATTATATCTAACCAAAAAAGAAGGGCGGTTAACACCCTTCTTTTTTGGTTAGACATAGCCAGTCTTGTGAGGACACAAAACCCAAGAAGCGAGTGGCGGCGCGAAGCGCCGCCACTCGCTTCTTGGGTTTTGGTTTGTCCTAATGCAAGTGACTACAGCTATAGTTGCCGTCATTTGTGATGAGGACACAAAAAACAAAAGCTATGGCACACACTGCGCGTGCGTCATAGCTTTTGGGTAGTATGGTCAGCTAATTAGATATTTTTTTCGCTAAGTTCGCGGGTCATGTAGTCAAAAGGAGCCGCGAGCCAATCAGCACTCTCGCCCACCAAATCAAAAACAAGTTGCTTCAAAATTTGAATACCTTGAACTGTAGGTCCAATGGGTACGCCTAGAGAGCTATAGGTGTCACGTAAACCTTGTAATACTCTTTCGTCTAGGACATCGTTGTTGCCAGCAACTAGGGCATAGGATGCATAGCGCAAGTAGTAGTCCAAGTCACGCAAGCAAGCGGCAAAGCGACGAGTTGTATAAGCGTTTCCACCGGGACGAATTAAATCGGGTACTTCTTCAAATAATTGCGATCCAGCTTTGCGGACAAGAGAAGCAGCATTAGCAGTGATTGCAGCCGAAGCTCCGAGGCGGGCGCTACCTGTCGCGAAATATGATTTGAGGGTATCCAAGGCATCGCGATCGAAATATTTGCCAGTAGCATCGTAAGTACTGATCAGGCTAGTGATTGCATCCTGTGGCATATAAGGTTCTCCGTTGATTTAGCTTTAATAAATGTATCTGTAAATGTATTTGTAAAGTTTGTAAACTATATATAACTTAAACTTGACAACCAAATCTTTATAGTTGGTTACCGAAGTTATTTTACTGTGCTTTCAGCGTCTCACCAAGACTTGGCAGATCAAAGGCTACTTCAAATAACTTTACATTTGCCTGTGTTGCGCTCAAATTAAAGCACTTTAGAAAAGGTTACTAAAACTTATCAAAAATATTACTCCAAGGATTAGTGTTGCGACGCGTCGCAACACTAATCCTTGGGTGGGAAGGGAGCAATAGATTTGACAATAATTTAATAATCGGGGAAGGCAGTACTCTGTAGAAGATTGAAAAACTGAAATGCAGCGCTTCCACAAACTAAAAAAAATGCTAAGCAACTAAAAGCCTAAACCCTTTGGCACAAGCTGCCCGTGCGCCGAAGATTGTGGGTCTGTTTATTAATTATGCCTAATAGAGAGTTTCGGCGTTTTGCACCGCAACTCTCTATTAGGTTTTACGGCTGGAGTAGCTATAGCTATAATGAGAATCTTTATAGGAACTTAGGGCAAATGTAGGAATTATGTCGCTGCAATGTAAGCTTAGATACTAAGCTTACATATAGAGGGTTTATTTCAAATCCTTTCAAGCAATTTATTAAAGAACTATTGGAAGTGAACTTGAGTTGGGGCTAGGTGTATGAATTGGATTAGTAGTCTTTCGACGAAAATATCCTTGGAAGCTGCGGTGCAAGACCTGTCCCAGCAAGTTATTGCGGCGCTAGGTGAGAAATCGCTTGATTTAGGCTTTTTATTTGTTTCGACTGCCTTTGCTAGCGACTATCCGCGTCTTTTGCCTCTAATTGCTGACCATCTACCTATTAAGAAATTAATTGGTTGCTCAGGCGGTGGCATTGTAGGCAATGGTCGTGAGTTTGAAGATAAACCCGCGATCGCTTTATTAGTAGGTCATTTGCCCAATACTGAAGCGAAGGTATTTCATTTAGATGACAATGATCTCCCCGATCTTGATAGCTCACCCGCTCGCTGGGAAAAACTAACGGACGTTGATCCTGCAAACTTGCCTAGCTTTGTATTAGTTGGTGATCCCTTTTCCTTTCCAATCAATGATTTGATTCAGGGGCTTGATTTTGCCTATCCTCAAGCGGTTAAGGTGGGCGGATTAGCTAGCAGTGGCGGTATGGGAGCCAATGCTTTGTTCTGCTTCCATGAAGAAAATAAATATAAACTCTATCGCACAGGATTGTTGGGAGTAGCACTCTGGGGAGATGTAACTATTGATCCCGTAGTTGCACAGGGCTGTCGTCCTATTGGTCGAGTCTTGCAGGTTTCGGAGTGCGAACGCAATTTGATTTTAGGATTGGAAGGCAAACCGCCGCTTACGCTCTTACAAGATACGGTAGGTGATCTGAGTCAGAGTGATCGCGAACTGGCGCAGCATTCTTTATTCATCGGTGTAGTGATGAATGAGTTTAAAGCTGATCCCTCTCAAGGCGATTTCTTAATTCGGAATATTATTGGGGTCGATCCGCGTTCTGGGGCGATCGCGGTAGGCGATCGGATGCGTCCGGGGCAGAGAATTCAATTGCATTTACGCGATGGCAAGGCATCTGCGGAGGATCTTGAGGAAGCTTTAGTTAACTACACCAATCAGTTAAGTTTAGAAGCTCCCAATGTTTCGCCGACAGCAGCCCTGATGTTTTCCTGTATGGGTCGTGGTGAGCGCTTATACGCTAAACCTAATTTTGATTCAGAGCTATTACAAAAGCATATTGGGTTAGTTCCACTGAGTGGCTTTTTCTGCTCAGGAGAGATAGGACCTGTAGGGGGAACCACATTTTTGCATGGCTATACCTCTGTATTTGGTATTGTCCGTCCCAAAAATCCATAAAAAATTTTAAAAGTGCCGCTTCGCGGCACTTTTAAAATTTTGGGGTAAAGCTCTGTATTGCGATTGTTTATTGCTTTTAGTAACAAATACTTAGGAAGTTAGAAGCTCGTGCTACGGTATATGCAGTTGTAATAAGGGATTAACTCACTAATTGAGAAGTCTTTGAGGGAAGAGAGAAGGATTAACTGAATGTTAGATTTGTATTGTTTGGGCGATTCACTGGGTAATTTCTCGCGATCGCATTGTGTGGAGATCTGTGCATTTCTTGTGCCTGCTAATTTGATCGCTACATCACAAACGATTTTATTTACAGTTTTTAAGCGATCGCCTATCAAAATTTTCACAATTACGGCTGGGGCGATCGTCTATGCACTCCTAATGATTTCCCACGTAATTAGTTGGTATATTGTGGGTGTGGTGATGGCTCCCACCTTTATCTTGATGTTTTTAGGAATTGGTTGCTTAGCCATTAACTGTGTGGCGATTTGGTTAAAAGCGAATCACATTGAGATGGATTATTTGGGAATTTTAAGCAAGTTTTTTAAGAAATATAGCTCTAGCCCCAATCGGTTTCATAAGAACTATGGCAATAGCTAAATTATAAAAATGTTAGAACTCATTTGGTATCTTAGGAAGCTTTAGCAATGCGCTTAAGCATAAGCCTGATAAAGCAAAGTTTGAGTCTAGCATTAGCATTGTCGAGAGTTCTGTCGAAGTTTTTGACAAGGCTTTTACATTTTTCCACCCAAGCATTACTTCTTTCAACTACCCAACGCACGGGAATAGCTACAAAACCAGATTTTCTCGATGCTTCCTTTTCTGCTTTTGATAGCTTTGGTGCAAGCTTAAACTTGATTTTAGTCATAATCTGTGGATAAATCTTCTCCAGTTCTTTTGTGAGATTTTCAGGGTTATACCCGTGATCCATTATCGTTATCTTGGAAACGTTCAGTGGTTTCGATTTGAAATAGTCAATATTTTGCTCAAACATTTCAATTAATCCCCGATCATCGGATACGCTTGCTTTGGTAGAGTACGTAAAAAATGGGAAACCTAATGTATCAACAGCTAGATGTCGTTTAATGCCGTTGGTGGACTTGTAGTGACAAAACCCTTTTGACTCAATGCTTGCATTACAGGTGTTTTTTGTGGCTTGTGAATCAACGATGATTAAAGTTGACCACTTTGGCTTTTTTTTAACTTGTTCTCTTGCCTGTGCGTGCAATTCGATCATGATTGTTGCTATTGAACCTGACTCTTTGGGCAATGATCTCCCATTCTGGATCACTTAAATCGAATTTTAGATAAGGCTTTTACTTTTTCTTGAAGTTGCTTGAAAATGTCACTTGCAAATTTTCTAAAAAATAAATTTCGATACTCTAAATCGATATCATCTTTTTTATCTTTAAATTCTACAATTGTAGGAATCATTGAGCGGCTACTAATGTTTGTAGCAATAAAATTTATCCTCAAATCGCGAATATTAAGTGAGTCGGTGGATGCTCTGGTAATTGTTGGGCTGCTTGTTTAACCCAGTTGATGACAGTGTTGCGACTAACATCGGTACATCTGTCAATTTGTCTAAAGCCCATACCATTGCAGTACATTTTTAGGCATATTTTTTTTGACATCGAGGGAATATCCTAGCACTGAGTAGTTATCAATGAACTGGCGACCGCAATCAGCGCAAATATGATTTTGTTTATCTCCTCGTCTCCCTGAATCACATTTTGGACATTTCATTGCTTTTCATTGCTTAAAACTCGTTATCTTTTATTTACTCATTCATCTTTTATTTGTGCAATGCCTAAAATCAACAGGTGAGGTAAATTAATTACCCCACCTGCTTTTGAATTTTACTAAATCAAAAACTATTCGACACCTTCAATGCGGTCTTCGAGTTCTTGATATAGCTCACGCAATCTATCCAGATTCTCTTCACTGGTTTCCCAATAGCCGCGACCATTGACTTCTAGAAGCGTACCAACAATCTTACGGAACGAATTGGGGTTGAGATTTTTGAGGCGATCGCACATCTCTTTATCGTTCACATAGACATCATTGACATCTTCGTAAACCCAGTTATCTACTGCGCCAGCCGTTGCCGACCAACCCATTGTGTTTACAAGGCGCTTCGAGATTTCGCGCACACCTTCATAACCACTCTTGAGCATTCCCTCATACCATTTAGGATTGAGAATCTTAGTACGGGTGTCGAGGCGGACGGTCTCAGTCAGGGTACGGACTTGAGCATTGGCTGTCGTGGTGTCAGCAACAAAGGAGGCAGGTTTTTTACCATCTTTGCGGAGACTGCCAACGAGCTTGGTGGGGTCAGAGTCGAAGTAGTGGGATACATCGGTGAGACTGATTTCTGACGAGTCCAAGTTTTGGAAGGTCATGTCAACGGTCTTCAGTGAGGCTTCGTAAAGCTGACGCTGTTGTGTATTGCTGACGTTCGCACCAAAGGCGAAGGACTTGCGCGATAGATACATCTGTTGCAATTCTTCTTCGTTTTCCCATGTGCTGTTTTCCACAGCAAGGTTAACGTTAGAGGAATAGGAACCCGATGAGTTGCTGAAGACGCGAGTTGCGGCTTGACTGATGGTTAAACCAAATTCTTCCGCTTGGGCGATCGCGTGCTTACGGACAAAGTTCATTTCCAAAGGCTCATCGGCATCGGCAGCCATTCTCACGGCGCGATCGATCAAGTCCATTTGGTTCACAAACAAATCACGGAATACGCCTGAACAGTTGACGACCACATCAACGCGAGGTCTACCTAGTTCTTCAAGGGGAGTTAGTTCCAAACGGTTGATGCGTCCAAGAGCATCAGGCATGGGCTTCACGCCAATCATGCAGAGAACTTGAGCGAGGGATTCGCCGTAGGTCTTGATGTTGTCGGTTCCCCAAAGGACAACTGCGATCGTTTCAGGATAGACTCCGTTGTTATCTTGACGTTGACGCTCTAAGAGGCGATCGACTACGGTTTTCGCAGCTTGGACTGCGGCGCTCGTAGGGATCGAGTTAGGGTCGAGAGCGTGCATATTCTTGCCAGTGGGCAGAACCAAAGGATTACGAATTGGGTCACCACCGGGGCTAGGGGTAATGTAATCGCCTTCGAGAGCTTTGATCAATCCGCCAAGTTCATTGTCAGCGACAACTTGCTTGAGGCAGAACTCTAGAAACTCAAATAGAGGCTTGATGTCATCTTTATTGATATTGGGATAGCCATTCTCTTGGAAGACTTCAATCCAAGGTTCAGTTTTGCCCATTCTAAAAAAGTTGAGAACTGAGAGTTTAGAAACTCTGCCATCGTCATCAGCTTTGGCTTTGACCAATGCGCCTACGGCTTTATTGGCGATCGCCCTAATACCAGCCAACAATTCCACATCGGCGTAAATACCCTTGTCGCTGGATTTGTAAAGCTGTTCGATATCGCGTCCGATCGCTTCACACATAATTCTCAAAAGAGACTTCATGTTGTCTTCGGGGCGATCAAAGCTGGCGATGCTAGTTAAAACATCCGTAACATCTTCGACCTTAGGAGGTTCGCCAACAACGTGTAAGCCACAAGGTAGAACGCGGGACTCGATTTCCATCAGCTTGTTGTAAACTTGACCGATGACGTTATCGCGTTCTTCAAGAGACATTTCCTTAGCATCTTGTTCGGGAAGCTGGACATCCTTATCTAGATTGACTAAGCGCACCTTGTCCATAATTGTGTTGGTGATTTGGACACCACGACCACCGAGGCGTAAATCTTTGTAAGACGCAATCAATTCGCTCAGTTCTTGCAAGTTACGGCTCAAGCCAGCATTCTCAGGCGCAGGGGTGATGTAACTGATTATTGTGGCATAACCGCGACGTTTAGCGATCGTGGCTTCCGATGGATTATTAACTGCGTAGTAATAGATGTTTGGCAGCGCACCAATCAGGCTGTCAGGGAAACATTCACCAGACATACCCACCTGCTTCCCTGGCATGAATTCCATTGAGCCGTGAGTTCCGAAGTGGAGGACGGCATCAGCGCCCCAGATATGGTTGAGATAGGTGTAGTAAGCCACGAAGCCATGATGGGGGGAAGCGGATTTGCTAAATAGCAAGCGCATCGGGTCGCCTTCATAACCAAAGGTGGGTTGCACACCTACGAAGATATTTCCGTACTGCTTACCGTAAATGAGCAAGTTCTGTCCATCGGAGTTCAAATGCCCCGGGGCGGCTCCCCATTGCTCGATAATGCGATCGACGTAGGGCGTATTGGCTTCATACTCAGGAACAGACATCTTATAGGCAACATTCAATTCAGGACTGCCAACCATGGCTTCAGGGTTATGCAGAATTTCAGACATCATGTCGTGGGATGTCTTTGGTAATCCTTGAACGTCGTAACCATTATTCCCAAGAGCTTCCACTACCTTATGAATGGAAGAGAATACATCTAAATAAGCGGCGGTTCCAATGTTGCCTTTATCGGGAGGGAAGCTAAAAATCGTGATTGCAAGTTTCTTCTCATGGCGAGGTTTGCGGCGGAGATTTGCCCACTTGATCGCACGGTTGGCGATGGTTTCTAAGCGATCGCCTAAAGCATGGGAACGACCAGTTGCACTATCACGCCCCGAAAGCACAATCGGATCAAGTCCGCCATCGAGTTCTGGTAAGGCGACTTGTAGCGCTACTTGCACAGGATGTAAACCCAAATCACTATCTTGCCATTCTTCAGTGGTTTGGAAGACAAGGGGCAGAGCCACCATGTAGGGACGATTCAACTTTTCGAGAGCTTCGATCGCCTTAGGATGATCTTGCTTAGCAGGGCCCCCAACCAGAGCAAAACCAGTCAGTGACACAACGCTATCGACGATCGCCCGATCCTTTTGCTTAGGATCATAAAAATATTCTTCTACAGCCTTCGAGAAATCTAAGCCCCCATTGAATACGGAAATTACTCTAGCCCCCAGAGATTCCAATTCCTGTACCATCGCCACATAATGCGCGTCATCGCCTGTGACTAAGTGCGTTCTCGCCATCAGCAGACCCACACAGGGCGCGAGAGGATCTTTCATATCATCGGGAATATCGGTACGCGAGTTGTACCAGTTCAAATAATCGGCAGTACTCTCGAACATTTTCGGCGCGAGAGGATGCCATAGCCCCATATCGAGATAAGTGACAGGCTCTTTAATTTGGAGTGGAGCCGATCCATCTTCTTTCGCTCTCGCTTTAACACTAGGCAAATAGTTTTGCGCCAACATCAACAGGAAGTTTTCTAGATTCTCAGTAGAACCACCCAGCCAATACTGGAAGCTCAACATGAAGTTACGAGCATCCTGCGCCCGATCCATTGGCATATATTTAAGAATCTTCGGCAGGGTCTGCACGACCTTAAGCATACTGTCTTGGAAAGAACTGCCTGACTTCTCTTTGCGCTTCCGCATGAACTGAGCGATCGCACTTTTCGACTGCCCTAGATTTTCCATACTAAAGCTGCCCATCTTATTGAGGCGCATCACTTCAGGCATGGAGGGAAATACTACGCAAGCGGATAGGCGATCGCGATGGGGTTGCACTGCTTGAGCAATCTTAGTTGCCATATCATCGATAAAAATCAACGAAGCAATAAACATATCGGCTTCGGCGACATCATCTTTGAAGGCTTCGTAGTTTTCAGGGCTACGCAATTCTTCGATTAAATAACCACTTACCTCGATCGCTAGGTTAGGGTTGTTCTTATTAATTGACTTTACAGCCGCCGACATAGCGCTCTGATATTGAGGTTCAAGCACTACATAGACCAACTTCATTAAGACCCGACCCTGTAGATTTTCGGGAATGATACGTCTACCAGATAATGTTGCGATCGGTGGCACAGAAGTGAACATGCAGTCTCCTTAAATTACTGTCCTGATTTTTTGGGGGTTATATATTGCGTTTGGTTATGGCTTGCCAAAAATGTTACGTAGCGTAACATTTAGCAATTAAAGATTTATACCTATTCACTATTTAATACCAGACAACCATTGCAGTGGTTGATTTTGGGCAATAAATGCAATAATTTGAAATTGATTTGTTTACATTTCGTTATATATCTTAAGCTTGGAGCTTACAAAGTGTAAATATTTCTTGCATTAATGTGATGCAGGCAAGGTGAGTCATATAACTCGCCTTGCCCTATTGCCAATACCAAAACACTTTTGGGAATTGGTATAACGTCAAAAATCAAAGCCCAAGCAGAGAATGGCGGCGCATTGCGCCGCCATTCTCTGCTTGGGCTTTGCTCTGCGCCGCCTTTATCCTTAGTTTAAAAATTACCGTTTATGGAAAAATATAGTCCTGAATCTTGGAGATTTGAGCCAGAGTTATTCGCATTGACTAGGGGAATGCCATAGTCAATGCGAAATATGAGATTACGAAATGGTTGATACTGCGCTCCTAGTCCTAACCCAAATAAAGTTTGGGGACTGGGATTAGTAGTACGGGTATTCCAGATTGTGCCACCTTCAACGAATGGAAGTAATTTGACAATCGGAAATCCATCTTCGTTTCTGACTATAGGAAGTTGCACCTCAATAGATCCTTGAATACCACTATCACCCGTAGTTTGGTTTTGACGATAGCCACGTACCGACTGAGGACCTCCCACGCTGAACCGATTGAGAGACAATAAGCGATCGCCTGTTAGCTGCATATTAAGTCTAAAAAATGCCAGAGTATCGCGATCGTTGCCCAGCCTTTGTACACGTAAAGCTTGACCAGTCCAGTATAAAAATCTGCCATCGGGGGAACCGTCATTCCGAATAGTTGCTCCCAGAATATTTAGCCCAGCATTAAAGCTAGACCGAAACGCCCAAGCTCCTGACGTATCACGATTGACATATTCTTGACTCAGTTTTAACACTCTTGCTTGCGATCGCCCATCATCAAACGCTAAATTCTGAAAGTTAAAGGATTTTCCATCAAAAGACGAAGCACTATCTTCAAAGGAAATGCCAATTCCTACAGCTAGCTCTTCTCGAGGATTGCGAATTAGCGGCTGACGGTAGCTCAACTCATACACCTTAGAATCTGTCGCGATGTTTAAGCTGGCAAATTCAGGCTGAGTCACCCGACTATCGCCAATCGAGGCACTAAAACTCAATGTCCCGCCTGTCGGGTTTAGAGGGTATTGATAGCCGATCCCGTAGGTGTTAGAGCTACCTGATCGGAGGTAGCTAATCGATGCGCTGTCACCAATACCTGTTAAATTTGCCTCCTGCACGCTAATTCCTGCGCGATATATGCCCGAGGACACGTTGCCATAGTTATCAGTAAACAGGCGGGTATTAAAGGTTTTGGCTTCAGAGAAAGTAATTTGTAATACGCTTTGGTCGGGGTTTGACCCTGCGGTAAGATTGGCTCGGATATCTGACAGTAATGGATCTGAGCGTAAAAGCTGTAGTTCTTCTTCTAAACGGGTGAAGTTAAGAGGAATATTCGCCGCTAGAGACGCACGACTCCTCACATAGTCATAATTGAGCCGACCTTCGGCATCACCTGCTCGTTTAATGTCAATCCGTTCTAAAGAGCCTTCTAAGACTTTGATGGTGACAACGCCATCTTTAATATCTTGTGCTTCAATGATGGCGCGAGAAGTAATGTAATTTCGCTCTTGATAAAACTCGGTGACTTTATCCGCTATTTCCCGTAATTGATTAAAAGTTAAAGACTTATTAAGGTAAGGATCGGTAATTTTAGATATTTCGGCTGTTGTCAAAATTGAGCTACCAACAACTCGGATTTGTTTGACTGGAATCAAAACTTCCTGTGTGGTTAAATCCGTTTTTCCATTCAATTGTTTGGTTTTAGAGTCTAGTTCTTTAAGGCTAGATCTGAGAATGGGATTGGCTGAGAGACTGCTAACGTTATAGCCTGTAAATGTGGCTATTGATAAGCCCAGAGCTAGTCCAAGGCGCTTTAAATTTAAGATATATCGCAATCCTAAATGATTTGAGAGAATACGCTCCTTGGAAATGCACTCTCTCAAATCATTTAATCGCCCAAATAAAAGAGGATTGCTATATAAGTAGTCATTTGTTTTTTGTGTAGCTGGTTTGCGTGATCGCCTTGCCAAATTTACCACTCTTATATCCTCACACAATCATTTCGTCAGGTTATCACAACTTTAATCAATTAGGATTAAGTATTTGGACATAATTAAAAGTGAGATTCAAAACCTATGGCTCACTCTCCACTTGCGCCATAGGCTTTGAGATTTCATATTTAAGTGTGCCTAGCTACTTAAAGCACTATTAGTTATTTGTTTGATAAAGTTTCAAATTAAGATTTAGGTAGTTTAGCCTACTATTTCTAGCGATCGCATCCGCCAAAAGTTCTTCAGGAATGTGACAATTAATTAACTAGATCGCAAGGGTTTATGCTTATTTAAAAATAAGTGCTTGTGCAAAATAAATTACCAAAACCCGTAAAGTTGCGCCCCTACAGGATGCAACTTTACGGGTTTTGATTTGTAGTTAATTATGCCTAGCTACTTACAGATAAATTCTGAAAAAACTGAATCTACAATCTTTTTGAGAATTTATCTAGGGTATAGCAGGTGTAAATCAAGCAAGGCAAATTATGGCTGTAGTCACTTGCATTAGGACAAACCAAAACCCAAGAGGCAAGTGGCGGCGCTTCGCGTCGCCACTTGCTTGTGTCCTAACAAGACTAGCCATACTATTTCTTCAGCGATGACTGGGAAACAAGGATAATACTTCCTTCACAGTCTATTAAAACCGAAGAATTAGCTATGCGGCGCGAAGCGCCGCATAGCTAATTCTTCGGTGCGTAGGGAGTAGGACAAAAACAAACATGAGAGGTCACAGCTATATTTGAGCTAAGATCTAGCCATATTTGATCAATTAACGCGCTGAAATTAAGGAAACCTTTATGACATGGCAGCAATCCGCTTCACCTCTGCACCGCTTTTATAGCTGCTTGCCTTACTTATTGCCAATGTCGGCTGGCGTAATTTATGGAGCCGTTTTATTTCAACAGTTTCCTTTGCTCATTTTCCCCTTTATTCCCTTTGTGTGGCTATATGGAAATGTCTTAGCCTTTCCCTTAGTCCCTTTGTTGGGGTTGACTGGTGAATTTTTTCTGTTTATGGGGTTATATTTCTTAGTTGTAAGGGATGCCCGCGTGCCTCACTTTATTCGCTTCAATGCCATGCAAGCTTTGCTGATGCAAATTGTGTTGTTCATCGCTCAACTTTTTTTTCAGGTTCTAGAGCAGGTATCCAGCAATGCGTTGCCTTCAGTAATTAGCTCAATCTTTGCAAATACCATCTTTATCGGTACAACCTTATTAGCGGGATATGCTGTTTATCAAAGTATTAAAGGAGAATATTCGGATATTCCTACACTCTCTCAAGCTGCATCATTTCAGTGTGATTTGTAAGTTAATTAACTATTTGAATGATGGGGCTGTCTAATTTCTAAACATCATCAATAGCTAGGCATAATTAAAAAAACACATCCAAAAGCTGTGCCACACACACAGCGTATGTCACAGCTTTTAGTTTTTATATTTAATTGCGCTCACCTACTTAAATTAAACTAAAAAACAAGATTAGTTATGGCAAGACGTAGTTCAGTTGATTATTTAGATAGGTTATATGCTAGTTTGCCCTACTTTTTACCTATTACCGCAGTAGTTCTATTTGGCACTTTTTTGTTTCTTCAGTTTCCACCTTTAGCTTTAGCTTTTCTACCAATTTTTAAACTAAATCAGATTTTGTCAATTTCAATTATTGATTTTATCTCAATCCGTTTTGTTGCTTGGTTTTGTGTGTTTATTTTTGTTGTAAGAAGCTACAAGGTAAATCATTTTATTCGCTTTAATGCGATGCAGGCTTTACTGTTAGATATTATTATTGCTCTCGTTGGGGCAGTAACCGAGCTTTTAGCAGTGATTTTGGGTAGGAGTGAAGCTTTTGGATTTATATTGCAGATCATTGCTAGTGTGACTTTTTTGGGGATTACGGCGGCTTTTCTTTATTCAGTATTTCAATGTGTGCGGGGTAAATATCCCGATAAAATTCCCGTAATATCTGAAGTTGCTTATTTTCAAGTCCGCTAAA
Source organism: Pseudanabaena sp. FACHB-1998 (assembly GCF_014696355.1). GTDB lineage: Bacteria > Cyanobacteriota > Cyanobacteriia > Pseudanabaenales > Pseudanabaenaceae > Pseudanabaena. Next base: position 22,376 of record NZ_JACJQA010000031.1, read on the forward strand.
TCTTCAATTTTCAAAAGAAAAAGCCTTGCTATGCAAGGCTTTTTCTTTTGAAAATAATTAAGCGATTTGAGCAGATATAAATCTATTAATCCCTGCATAGTCTTGATGGATTTGAATATTTGTATAACTGCCATTTTTTATTAATAGCGATCGCACAATTTCCGCTTGACCTTTCATCATCTCAATAATCCAAAACCCACCCGAAATTAAATATATTGGGGCAGTATTTACTAACTCCCGAATATCATCAAGCCCATCTCTGCCGCCATCAAGTGCCGAGTGTGGCTCATGATTAGTCACTTCTGGCTGTAAATTTAAAACTTCATCGCTCGGAATATAGGGAGGATTAGAAACAATTCCTGCTAGTTTATTTTGCAGATTTAATTTCGCTAATGGCTCAAACCAACTACCATGATGAAATTGTATTTTCTGGTTGTTATTGTTTGCATTTAACGTAGCAATTTCTAACGCATCTTTACTGTAATCAATAGCATGAATTTCTGCTTTTAGAAAATGCTGAGCTAAGGCGATCGCGATCGCACCGCTACCCGTTCCTAAATCCACCCAGATCCCATTTTGATAAATCGCGTCTTGGCAATGCTCGGCAATAATATCAATAATTAATTCCGTTTCAGGACGGGGGATTAAAACGGCAGGAGTAACTTGTAAATCTAGATCGCGCCACATTAATGATCCTGCTAAATATTGCACAGGCAGGCGATCGCTTAATCTTTGTTGCCAGAGTTGATCGAGTTTAGTTAATAATTCAGGCGTAATTTTTTCGCTGACACTTGGTGATCGCAATCTTAGGTCTAACTTATCTAAACAAGTTAAACGTAAGACTAGCCACTCTAATTCATATTTGGGTACGTCATGCTGCTTTGTGGCTAAAAGTTGGCGATCGTACCATTCCCAAAAGTTCATAATTAATCTTCCCAAACAAAAGGCTCGCTAAGCGAGCCTTTTGTTTATTTTTTGCGCTTGCTCATGTCTTCGAGATAAGCCTGTTGGTAACTCAGAAAGCGATTATGCCAGTCTTGAAAACGGCGATCGCCATCACGTACCAACATTTGGCGATATTTTTCTGAAGAAGTATATGGTTTTGAAGTTGACATAATTTATAACTGCTAAATTGAGACTATTGTAGCTTGATTTCACATTCAACAATTTGTTGTCTCTATAATTGCTTTTTTAAATATTAAACTTAACTAGAGATTTATGTATCAGTCGGAGGAGCATTGGGAGACATTGGCTTAATATTTTCATTTTTCCTCGAAGAAATTTCTTGAGAATCTTTTTGTTGAGAGTCTTTATTGACAGGAATTTCTTGAGATTTAAGAGCAAGGAAAGTGCCAGAACTAATACCTTGTAAAGTCAATAGATTTACGTCAAATTCAGGCATTTTTAATGTAGTTAGTACACTATATATAAACACTAATCCAAGAACCACAGACCAAATAAAGATTTGATAGCGATGAAGGTTTATTTCGCCACTAGGATTTGTAAGTATATCTGCAAAAAAGTTATTTGATTGCGGTTCAAGCTTATTCATCTCTTTACAAATTGATTTCTTAGCTTCTTCGATGTTTTCGAGTTTAGGAACTTTAGGATCTTTACAGATGTCTATAATAAATTGAAATTCTTCATTATTTATACGAAGCTGGCTAAGTTCTTTAAATTTTTCACCCTCAATGTTTTGGTAAGCTTTTTCTAACAGTTTCTTTTGATTTGATTTATTGGTAATGTATTGGTAAGCTTCATCCAGTTTCTTTAGTTTTAATTTATCGGTTTCGTCTAGTTGTCTATCATTACTAGAATCTATAACACTACCACCAATTGCTGTAGAAGTACTAATACCCAATAGAATCAAACACTGTGCAGGTATCAGATCATTAAAACTACCCGTAGTAGTGAATAGCAATATCCATGTAATTACTATTATATAAAACCACCAAGCTAGCTGAAATCTTCCAAGACTAAATACCCTATTACGTGTAATCCCAGAGCCACGAAGATTATCATGAAATGCTCGAAAAAATAAAACTCCAATCAACGTTATGATTGGCAAAATCATCATCAACATTCGAGAGTTAACAATCTGAATAATGATTTTGTTATCTACTTCTTTGTTGGATTTATCGACTCTTGGTAAACCTTGAGGGCATCCTAAAGTAACTGAAGCTTCTCTTTGAGCTTTCCAAATCGGACCAAGAAGGTTTTTCCATACATTTTTGGAATCTTCATTATAATCAAGCTGAAATAATAACTTCTTAGGTTCTATAAAAACCCCCTGATTATTTTTTAACGAATACCCGTCAATTTGTAAAACAAGTTGACTAGTTATTTTATTTGCTGTTTCAGCATCAATTAATAGTTCGGAAGTAGATTTAGAATTACTATTTCCTTTTGGAGAAACATCTATTTTGTCGATTTTTAAACCTAATACTATTTTATCCCCTAGCATGACTGCTTTGTTTCTCTTTTTTTTGTCCTTTGTTATGACTTCTTCATTATCATGATAATTATTCACACTGGACAAGCTAAATATAACAGGAATATCTGGCTTTCCAGCATTATCTTTTATAGTATTTGGTATCGAACACGGCTCGCTAATTGCTGTTGTAGTTTGAGAAACAATTGGTAAGTTGCAAAATATTGCTAACCCGAATAGAGACAATAATAGAAATGAAATTAATCTTTTAGCCTTAAATCTCATCACGATACTTAACTTTGGTTAATAGTTTTTGTTATCAGTAATCCTTATACAGCAATCTTAAAGCATTTGATAGAAGAGAAAAGGAAACGAAAGCTACTTTTTGTGAGCTTTAGCTTTTCACAATTAATTTAGGATGGCTATATAGTCTTGTAGAATTGATAGCTAAAATTTTATAAACAATTATTATTTAAGTTCACATCTATAAAGGTTGCTAAAAAATAAAGCCAAGATATTTACAAGATTAATGTAGTAAGTATTTTTATCGATAGTTAAAACAAAAATTATAGTGATAGTCAAGTTAATCATCACTATTTTTTAATTATTAAAACATAAAAACAAGCATTTTTAATAAATATATGATCTTTTAGAAAAGAAAAAACTTATATTTCGTTTTACGTTATTTTACTTCGCATGAAAACCCAAAGAAGTTTTTGATAATGCCGCTTTGCCTCTCTATCAAAAACTTCTCTTTACTACTTAAACCCTAACTTTAACTGTTATTACAGTTGAAGAGAGCTACATATCTTAAAAAAGTGTGACAACACCAGTGTTGTCACACTTTCGTAAATTGACATAAAATTTTAAAACCTGTGATGCGCGTACACCACAGGTTTTAAAATTTTATATTTAATTGCGGCTAGCTACTTAGCATTGCTGGACGTTAGTATCAAACATCACAATTTTTGAGTTGGATTATAGCTTGACTACAAAGGCATCAGTTACGCCTTGGATATGCACGATTTCATCGAGCAGTCCGCTAGGTAAGGGATCATCAATATTCAAGACCATGACTGCTTCCCCGCGCACCATGCGACGACCGACTTGCATACTGGCAATGTTGACATTGAAGTTACCAAGCAAAGAACCGATCCGACCGATGATTCCAGGCATATCACGGTGGAGGGTCAGCAACATGTAATGGGTTGGCGCAACGTTGATCGGAAACTCATTGATACTGGTGATCCGAATTTCTGACTTACCAAGCAATGCGCCTGTGACGGACTGTTCTCCTTGACTACCATGAGCAGTCAAATGGATCGAGCCACTGTAATCTTCCACGGAAGGATCGCGAGTTTCAGTAACATGAATACCGCGTTCTTTCGCCTCGATGCTGGCATTAACAAAGTTAACGCGCTCACGCAGGGCAGGAGATAGCAATCCTTTGAGGGCGGCGACGACAATAGGCTGACTTTCGCTATTGGCGATTTCACCTTGGAGTTTGACATTGAGGTTATCGACACGACCACCTGCCAATTGTCCGACCAAGTTGCCCAACATTTCGGCAAGTTGGAGGTATGGCTTGAGTTTTTGCCATACATCAGGACGCAAGCCGGGAATATTAACCGCCGATCGCGCTGGTAAGCCAAGCAAGACATCACGAATTTGCTCAGCAACGTCAACGGCTACATTGGTTTGAGCTTCTTCAGTGGACGCGCCAAGGTGTGGAGTCAAGATTACATTTGCGCCTAGCTCACGCAAACCAGAATCCGCTTCAAGGGGTTCGTTTTCAAATACATCTAGGGCGATTCCTGCGATCTTCCCACTCTTAATTGCTTCCGCGATCGCTACTTCATCAATGATCCCGCCTCTAGCGCAGTTGATGATTCTCACGCCATCTTTCATGATCGCAATGCGATCGGCATTAATCAGATGGGCGGTTTCTTTAGTTTTAGGCAAGTGTAAAGTGATGTAATCAGCTTCACGCAGCAAAATTTCTAGTTCAACTAGATGTACGCCTAATTTTTCAGCACGTTCGGCAGTCAAGAATGGATCGTAGGCAAGGATACGCATTCCTAAGGATTTTGCCACCGTAGCAACGTGAGAACCAATCTTACCTAAGCCAAGAATACCAAGGGTTTTCTTGTAAACTTCAACGCCAGTAAAGCTCTTGCGATCCCACTTACCACCTTTGAGGGATGCATTGGCAGCAGGAATAAAGCGAGACAAAGACATCATCATGGCGAGGGTATGCTCGGCAGCCGCGATGGTGTTACCTTCAGGAGAGTTAACTACCACAATGCCCATACGGGTTGCGGTGGGAACATCTACGTTATCGACCCCAACACCAGCACGACCGATGATTTTGAGGTTTTTGCCAGCTTCGATCGCCTCCTTGGTAAGCTTTGTACCAGAGCGGATCATAATTGCATCATATTCAGGGAGAACTTGGATTAGCTCTTCAGGGCTGAGAGTTGTTTTTACGTCAACGGTGGCGACTTGAGAGAGGATATCGATACCGACTTGATCGATGGGGTCAGAAACGAGAACTTTGGGCATAACGATTAAAAAATGTACCAGTGCCTATAGCGGAAGGTTTGCGGCTACGCTCTAAATCCTAAACGCACTTGAATTAACTCAAAATAAATGCAAGATAAACGCTAGATACAACGCAGCTTAGACACACTAAGACCACAATAATTGCTTACATGAATAATATTAAGGCAAAAATGAGCGATCCTACCTTTCGGCAGAGTTAGACAGATATTGTTTTGTCCATGGTAAAACATTACCTCCTACAGTAACCACAAAGCCAGAAAACTGGTGGAAGCGTTACTAAGTAATGCTTCCACCAGTTTTCTGGCTTTGTGGCTTTCTTGGTTTTGGTTTAATACCAAAACTAAAAATGTCTGCGCCATTTTTAGTTTTGGAAAACCCAATGAAGTACTTTTTGGTTATGTTTGTACTTTTAAAATACCGCGCAATTCACCTGCACGATTAGACTTGGTATGGATATCCACATATAGACCGCCACTATTGAGAGCTTGAAGCTGCTCATCGGTCAGAGTATATTCGCCCTTCACATTACCGCTTACATTATCAGGATTTACTTTTACTTCCAAAGCATACTGGAAAGGTCCATTGGCATTTGCTGCACCTCGATGAATATGTACTCCAGAAGTGATCTTCGGATTGGGAGGGTCTAAAGGATCAGTGGCATAGTCGCGCAAAGGACTGCTTAGGTTATAAAAACCACCACGCACAATGAGCCGATTGCCACGAAGCGCCGCCCCCACTACTCCTGCGGCTGTTGTTGAGACTGGGTTAGGATAAACTTCATCGCCCGACAAGATTGCTGCAAATCTCGTGAAACTGGTGCTTTGGCTAATCAAATTATTTTGAGCAATTAGTTCAGCCTCCGCTTGCTGTTGATAGGTTGCTAAAGTAGTAGAAGTAGCAATCTGCGAATTAATAATTGCCGATGAAAGGTTATGAGATTGGGCGGGTGCATTAGAATTTATCGCAAGTAGGCAGATAGTAAGGCCAAGGACTAAGCCAAATAAAAATTTCTGGTATCTTCTAAACGCCTGAATCATATTTTGTATTTCCTGATTTATTTGGATGGATTTTGCAGTCACTATAATCAGTAGATCCAAAATTTAAATTTGGATTTAATAAATTAAACGTTTTTCATTTCTACATACAAACATACATTTCATGGATCTACAATACTTATTAATTTTTGTGGCAGCCATGTTAGCGGGTGGACTAAATGGAATTGCAGGGGGTGGAAGTTTTATTTTGTTTCCCGCTTTAATGTTTGTGGGCATTCCGCCTATACCTGCGAATGCAACGAACTCGATCGCCTTATTACCGGGGACATTAGCTAGTGCAGGAGCCTATCGCCATGAATTTGCTCAGGACAAACGCGCCTTAGTCAAAGTATGCATTTTGGGAGCGATCGGCGGCTTAATCGGCGCAATTTTACTCTTAAGGACTCCCCCTGAAGTTTTTTTGAGGATTTTACCCTACCTATTGTTAACGGCGACCCTTGCGTTTGCCTTTAGTAAAAAGCTAACGGGATGGGTTGAACAGAAACAATCCCAATTTGCGAATCTAAAATTATGGCGCTCGGTCTTTGTCACCATTTTGCAATTGATTGTGGCGATCTATGGTGGCTTTTTTGGTGGGGGAATGGGGATTTTATTCCTAGCTTCCTTTGCGCTGATGGGGATGACCAATATTAATCGCATGAATGCTTATAAGGTGATGCTGACTAGTTGTATCAACGCGGTGACTGTGATTCCCTTTGTAATTGCGGGGGCAATTCTATGGCAAGAGGGACTCATTGCGGCGATCGGCGCTTCTATTGGTGGTTATATCAGTGCCTACTATGCTCAAAAAATTGCTCCAATTTTTGTACGCCGCTTTGTAATAGGCGTTGGTACGGCGATGACCATCTACTTTTTTATTAAAAGTTGGCTGAGCTAGCTTCTTGTCTTGCGATATGATCGATTTAGCGATCGCATTTTGTCTCTAACCATAGGCTTTTTTCTATATGTCTAGCGTCATCATTCAAGGAGCGAAACACAGCTACAGACTTACATCCCCATCTCCATCAGGGCATAAATCTCCCTTTACGATCGCCTTTTTGCATGGTTGGATGCTCAGCCAAGCCTATTGGCAACCCTTGATTTCGCAATTGCAGTCAGATTTTCCTTGTTTATCCTATGACTTGCGGGGTTTTGGAAGATCACAACTAGGCGATCGCCATGACTATTCGCTAGTGAGCTATGCCAAAGATCTCGAATTACTGCTTGACCATTTGGGGATTGATCGGGTTTGGCTAGTGGGGCATTCGTTAGGCGGCGCGATCGCTTTATGGGCAGCAAATTTGTTAGGCGATCGGGTTTTGGGCGTAGTCTGCTTGAATGCGGGTGGCGGAATTTATATTAAAGAAGAATTTGAAAAGTTTCGTACCGCAGGTAAAATCCTCCTTAAGTTGCGTCCTCAATGGCTCCAAAATCTTTCATTCATTCATCGACAATTTGCCCAAGATAGCGTCCAGAAACCATTAGATTCGAGTTGGGGAAAGCAGAGAGTAATTGATTTTGTTTCGGCTAAGTATGCGGCGGCGCGAGGTACTTTGTTAGATTCTACGAGCGAAGAAGAAGTACATCGATTACCTCAAATTGTCTCGCAGCTCAGACAACCCGTTTATTTTGTGGCGGGAGCCAATGACACAATTATGGAACCTAAGTATGTGCGCCATCTCGCAAGCTTCCATCCATCCTTTAATGGCTATGGCGAAAATGTTTTTGAGCTTCCTAATTGTGGACATTTAGGAATGTTAGAACAAACAGAAATGTTACATAACATTCTCTCAGGTTTATTAGTAGATCCCGTAGCTTCTTCTTGTCTCTAGTATTTTTCATTTTGCCCTAGAGCCAAAGGAAAAATGCTTAGCCCTTAATTCCTAAAATCATGAACTATTTTCCAGCCGATCGCTATTTTGCTTATTTGACATCGCCAGCGATCGCCTCAATGTCTAACAAAGAGAATGTGGTAATTATTCAGCCGATGGGCGCGATCGAGCAGCATGGCGCCCATCTCCCTCTAATTGTGGATGCCGCAATTAGTATCGGAGTTTTGGCAAAAACCCTAGAAAAACTAGATCCTCATATTCCCGCCTATGCCTTGCCTCCTTTGTATTATGGCAAATCCAATGAGCATAGTACCTTTGCAGGTACGATTACGATGAGTAGTCAAACGATGATCGCAGTTTTAAGCGATATCGCGGAAAGTATTTATCGGGCGGGTTTTCGGAAACTTGCTTTCATGAATTCTCACGGCGGACAGCCGCAAATTTTAGAAATAGTCGCTCGCGATCTCCATGAGAAGTATCCTGATTTGATGATTTTTCCTCTCTTTACATGGCGTGTTCCCAATGTGGCGAAACAGCTATTAACTGCAAAGGAATTAGAATTGGGAATTCATGGCGGCGATGGGGAGACAAGTTTAATGTTGGCTCTTTTGCCTGCTCAGGTCGATATGACTAAGGCTGTGACGGAATATCCCTATGGCTTGCCCCAACATAGTATGCTGAGTATGGAAGGGGCCAATCCCTTTGCATGGGTAACTAGGGATTTAAGCCGTAGTGGAGTTTTAGGCGACGCTAAAGCGGCAACTAAGGAAAAGGGAGAAAAAATTCTGGAATCTTTAGTTGATAGTTGGGCGCAATTGATCGAAGATATCTATAAATTTGAGCAACCAAAGGCGTATGGCAATCATCTCCTCTAAACCAAATCCGCAAAATCCTTCACAGATCCAAGATGATAAATCTGAGGACTCAAATTCTCAAAGGAAATTGCCAGAAAATTCTCAAGAGGATGCGCCAAAGGTAACTAATCAAAAAACAACTCAAAAATCAACTCAAAAAACAACGCGCCGCAATACAAAAAAAGATACTTCTCCTGAACTTCAGCAAGCCTTAGATTTATTGCAAGCAGAAGCAACTCCAGAGGAGAAATTAGCCGATCAGCTTGCTAAAAATGAAGCTGTGACTACGAATGTGGATATTAACATTCGTCCTAAAAATCTGGAAGATTACATCGGACAGAAGGATTTAAAAGAACTGCTGCATATTGCGATCGCTGCCGCAAAATCCCGATCATCCGCCTTAGATCATCTCCTGCTCTATGGTCCCCCCGGCTTAGGCAAAACCTCCCTCGCCCTGATCATTGCTCAGGAAATGGGAGTGCAATGCAAAATCACCTCCGCTCCTGCCCTTGAGCGTCCTCGCGATGTGGCGGGATTATTAGTTTCTCTCCAACAGGGAGATATTCTCTTTATTGATGAAATCCATCGCTTGCCCAATGTGACGGAAGAGATTCTTTATCCTGCGATGGAGGACTATCGCCTTGATATCACAATTGGTAAGGGACAGGGAGCCAGAATTCGGAGTGTTCAGTTAAATAAGTTCACCTTGATTGGGGCGACGACCCGAATTGGTTCCTTATCTTCACCGTTACGCGATCGCTTTGGCTTTGTGCAGCATTTCCGTTTCTATGAACAGGATGAACTCACGCAAATTGTGTCCCGTAGTGCGAAGATTCTCAGCACGCCTATCGATGACGCTGGTGCTGAGGCGATCGCTACCCGTTCTAGGGGTACGCCCCGTATCGCCAATCGCCTCTTAAAAAGAGTACGCGATTATGCTGAAGTTAAGGCGAAGGGAGAGCAAATTACTGGGGCGATCGCGGAGTCAGCCCTTGAGTTATTTAATGTAGATCCGAAAGGGCTAGATTGGATTGATCGCAAACTGCTTACGGTTTTAATCGAAAATTTTAATGGGGGTCCTGCGGGGCTAGATACCTTGGCGGCAGCTACGGGTGAAGATGCCCACACTATCGAAGAAGTATATGAGCCATATTTGCTCCAAATTGGCTATATCAATCGCACCCCACGGGGTCGCGTAGCCACAGCCGCCGCTTGGAAGCATCTCGGCTATCCTGTCCAAACAGCGATCACAGGTTTATACCAAAACTAAAACCCAAGAAGTGAGTGGCGGCGCGAAGCGCCGTCACTTACTTCTTGGATTACGCTTTTTGTCTTAATTTGCATGGTAGCTGCTTTAAAATGCTTCTCGCAACATTCGGAAATGATTGGAGATTGCTATACTATTGGCACTACAAAGACACAAAATTCCGAATCGGGGAATCATATAGTATGTTTCTATCGAACCGTAGCGCGAGCAATTCTCTAATGGCTGGTCTTTTGCTAAAAGCTCGGCGATTTGGTGTATTTTCTATCGTTGCTCTCACCTCTACGCTAGTAATGCCCTCGCTAGCGACACAGGCGCAGATTACAACTGACGGTTCGACGGCAACGGAAGTAAAAGGGAATGTTATTGCGCCGACAGGGCAAGGGACTGCCAATGGAGGCAACTTATATAACAGTTTCGATAAGTTTAATGTTCCAAATTCGGGTGTAATCTTTAATACAGGTACTTCCTCTGTTGATGGGGCAAAAGTCAACAATATTATTAATCGGGTAACGGGCGATACCCCCTCTAATATTCTCGGTACAATCGAGAGCCGCCAAGCTTTTCCTAATGCAAATCTTTACCTATTAAATCCTAACGGAATTGTCTTTGGGGTCAATTCACGGTTAGATATCGGAGGTTCCTTTTATGCAAATACAGGAACTAGTTTAAGCTTTGATCAAAATCAAAAATTTAATGTCGATAAAAACTCCCTTAGCTTTCCTAGTGGCGATCCTAAAAGTATCCAGTTTGCAGTAGCCCAACCTGCGGCGATCATCAATCAAGGTAATCTATCGGTCGATGCTGGCAAAAATATTTCCCTAACTGCTGGCACGATCATTAATACAGGAAATTTATCGGCTCCTGCGGGTAATGTGAATGTTGCCGCAGTTGCGGGTAACTCCCAAGTAGAACTGCGATCGCCTGATTTAGTACTTGGCTTAGCGGTAACTAAAAATGCAGTGCCGACAACTTGGAATGGAACTATTAGCGCTTTGCCAAAATTAGCGGAACTCCTGACAGGTAAAGCCGCACAGGCTAATCAAGTAGTGGTAAAGCCCGATGGTAGTATTGCCCTAGTGGCTAGCCCAGCAGTCTCAGATATCGTCGTTAAAGATGGCATGGCGATCGCCTCTGGCACAATTAATGTTTCTTCGAATATCTCTAAGGGCGGGAATGTTGGCATATTTGGCGATCAAGTCGGCTTAGTTAATGCTCAAATTAATGCTTCGGGAGTCACTGGGGGCGGGACAGTTCTCATTGGTGGCAACTTGCAAGGCAAGGGGATTGCGCCCAATGCTTTGCAAACCTATATAGATGCTAGTTCCAATATTTTCGCGAATGGCTTATTAACGGGTGATGGCGGTAAGGTAATTATTTGGAGCGATCGCTCGACGCAGTTTTACGGGGCGATCGCTGCAAGAGGTGGAGACCTCTCAGGGAATGGCGGCTTTGTCGAAGTATCAGGAAAAGAAAATCTCGACTATCGCGGCAATACTGACACTCGCGCACTCAACGGTACAACAGGGACGCTATTACTCGATCCCACAAATATCACAGTTGCCTTTAGCGGTAGTGCTACGTTAAACGATGCATCCGCATTCACTAATACTCCCGGTAGTGTCACTATTAGTAGCAGCTTAATTGATAGTGCCACTTCAAATGTGGTGCTTCAAGCAACTAATGATATTTCCTTTAGTAATCCCATCAATATTGGGAACCTTGCGATCGGGATTACTGCTCAAGCTGGTAATAGCATCACTGTAAATTCCGCTATTACGACCAATGGTGGTAATGTCCGTTTAATTGCTAATGATCCTGCTTTTGCGACGGGGGCAGGAAATATTAGTATTAACGCCCCAATTACAACTAATGGCGGCGCGATCGATGTCCAAATTATTGGCGCAGGACAATTATCTGTCAATGGGAATCTCACATCTAGCACAGGTAACATTAATCTCATTGGTAATAGTACTTCAGCTAATGGCATCAGTCTTGCTGGCTTTAATAATCAAATCTCTAGTAGCTCTGGCACAATTACGATCAATGGTACTACTAGCGCCACCAATGGCAATGGATTGTTTGTATCAGGAACTGGATCTGTAGCAATTACCTCTACTAATGGAACGATTAATCTCTCTGGCAATAGCATAGGAGCTTTGGGTGGTAATGGAATTCTATTCTCTCAAGTTTTCACTGGCAATTCAACCACAGTTCAAACTAATGGCAATATTAACTTCACTGGTAATGTCGCGAATCCCGTCAGTCTTGGTATAAATATTCAATCGCCAGCAGGTGGCAATTTAACCATTAGTAGCGGTTCAGGAAATCTGACATTTACAAGCGATAAAAGCTCATTTCCTAATACGGGTATAGTTGGTACGGGTAATATCACTTTGCAAGCATTCAGCAATAATGCTGCTCTAGTCATTGATGGAAGTACTATCAATGTTTCAGGAAATGCGACCAATGTATTTTTAGATAGTTCTTTCACGGGGCTATTAGGAAGTACAAACACTTTCAATCAAGTCATAATTGGGAATAGTTCTAGTAATAATGCGATCGCTTTAAATAATAATCTTTTTATAGGTACGCCCAACTTTGCGCCGATTTCTATACGAACGGGAAACACCTTTAATGGTGGTGGCTTCGCAATTAATACTTCCCAATCAGCCTTTAATTTAGTCGCAAATCAAGGCATTAACAATCTTGGTGATTTACTTACTGATGGTAAAGATATTACGATTAGTAGTAGTTTAGGAAATATCATTTCCTCAGCTAATACAGTTATTAGCTCTTTTAGTACGGATATAGGCGGCGGCAACATTAGCATTACCGCTAATAATGGCTTATTAAATTTACAAGGTCTAGATTCTGGCACAACTTCAGCATTTCCTAATAATGCTGGCAACATTACTTTAGTTAGTGCTGGTCAAATCTCTTTTGGTAATATTCGTGCTAACAGAGGCAATGCTTCAGGTAACGCAGGTACTTTATCGGTAACTGCTGGCGCAAATTCTAATATTGTCATTACAGGAAATACAGTTAATTTAAGTGCTTTTAATGGCAGTTCCAGTAACCTTACCTTCTCTCGCCCAGTTGTAATTGATAATAGTGCTGCTGGCTCAAGTCTCACGATTGATACTACTGGCACAACCAATGGTTCTGTTACTTTTGCCAATACTATTACTAGTCCTGTCACTTCGGCTTTATCTATTAATACTAATTCGGGTAATGTCACATTTAGCAATGCGATCGCCTCTAACGGTCAATCCCTTGGCGATTTAACGATCGCTTCCACTGGAACCACAAGTTTTGCTAGTACTGTTTTCGCCAATAGCATTACCTCAAATTTGGGCAATACTATCATCAATGCTGATTTAGTTGCGACAGGCGCAAATGGAATTACACTCCGCAACTTTACTGTTAATGGCAATGTGTCATTAGTTGGCGATGAACTTGATTTTAATGGGATTGCTTCAGGTACTGGCAATCTCACACTCAAGCCAGTTACGGTTAGTCAACCCATTGCGATCGGAGGAGCTATTAATACAAATGGCATTCTCGACCTGACAACTACGGATCTTGTTGCTTTTGCTGGGGGTACTTTTAGTTCCCTAACCATTGGTAATCTATTAGGAACTGGCGCAATTACTTTTATTGGAAATACAAGTTTCGCGCAGCCGACGATTGTGCGATCGCCCCTTGGTGCTGGCAACGTCACAATTAACAACAATATTACTGCTACGGGAAGTCTTACCGTAGAATCTGGAACTACAATCTCGATTGCCAATAATGCTCAAATCACTTCGTCAGGCGGAGCTTTAAATGTTGTTCTAAATTCTGATCGCGATGCTAATACTAATATTACTAATAGAGGTAACATTTCCATAGCTTCAGGTAGTTTAATCAATAGTAGTGGCGGAGATATTGTCTTGGGTAGTGGAGCAAACCCTCTTACTATACCCACTATATTTGCTCCCTTTGCTAATTTTAATATCACCGTTAATGGCACAATCGATGCAGCAGGAGGTAATATCACTCTGAATGGTGGTAACTTCTCTAATCTTAGTGGAAATAACATTGGTGTTCAGATTAGTAATGGTGGTCAAATTCTAACTAATGGCACTGGCAATGTTGTAATCACAGGTTTCAGTGGAACTGGTATTTCTGATAATAAGGGAATTGAAATTTTCGGTTCTGGTTCTATCATTCAGGCTTCCAATGGCAACATCACATTAACTGGAGCTACTGGTGGAAATAGTAGCAATACCGACGGGATCAGAATTACCAATAGCGCGATCATCCAAACCACAGGAACAGGTAATCTCAATCTCTCAGGACGAAGTACTGACACAAACTCCAGAGGCAGAGGAATTTTGGTGATTGGGGCGACTTTGGCAGCAATTGGTACTGGCAATATTACCTTAACAGGAACTGGAGGAACAGGTTCTCTTGATAACTTTGGAATTAGTCTCGGCAGTACTGCTGGGGTAACAGGACAAATTATTACTACAAGTGGTTCAATCTCGCTAACTGGAGATAGTCGCAGTACATTCTTCAACAACAATAAGGGTGTACTGTTGGATGGCAATATCACTGTCAGAGCTAATGGTAATGGCAATATCGCCATTACAGGTTTAGGCGGTAATGGTAACTCCAATAATCATGGCGTGGAAATTCGGAATACTGGGACGGTGGTGGAAGCGGCTAATGGCAACATCACCATTACAGGTACTGGCAACGGTACGACTAGCGCTAATAATGGTATTTTGATAACCAATGATGCCCTTATCCGCACTACAGGCTCTGGTAATCTGGATTTGTCTGGCAATAGCAATTCAAATGGCAATACTAGCTCTGGCATCGTAATTAGTCGCGCTATTCTAGATGCGATCGGGACAGGGAATATTACTTTAACTGGCAATAGTGGCACGGGCGCAGCTAGTGTCGGGGTGAGCATTAGTAGCAATTCCACTTTGAATTCAAGTTTGATCCGTACTGCGGATGGATCGATTACGATCATAGGTACGAGCAATGCAGCTACAGGAGATAACAATCAAGGCGTACTTTTAGGCGGCAATGTCACGATTTTTGCAGCTAATAATAATGCTAATTTGACCATTACTGGCACTGGTGGTCTGGGAACAAATAATAACCAAGGTATACGCGTTGATTTAGGAACTTCTACAATTCGGTTAGGTAGCCTTGGTAATCTCTTGTTAACGGGAACGGGCAGAGGTACTGGTATTGGTAATCACGGTATTTTTGTAAGTTCGGGAAATGTAGATGCACTTGGCACTGGCTCTGTCACTTTTACAGGATTTGCTCCCGTTAATAGCTTTGGAATCTTATTGAGCAATGCCAATATTAAGCCCACCAATACAAGCGGTTTACTGAGATTTAGTGCTGATGAAATCGATAGCAATGGTTTAAGTAATATCAGTGGCACAGGTTTGTTATTTATTGAGCCTGTTACTGCTACCCGCAATATTGTAATCGGTGGGATCGCCAACGCTAACGATGGCAATCTCGAAGTTAGTAACGCATTGGTAAACGACTTACAAAATGGATTCTCTCAAATCTTTATTGGTCGTACCGATAGCAGTGGGCTTATTTCTTTAGCTGGAAATGCTACTTTCGCTAGTTCCTTAACTTTGCGATCGCCTCTTAGCACGGGCGCAATTAATACTTCAGGATTTAACTTCCGCAATATTACGGGCGATGTCACCTTCCTCGCCAATCAAAATATCACCGCAGGCAATATTATCGCATCGGGTAATGCCACTTCCCTGACAAGTACTTCAGGCGCGATCGATACTTCCTCAGGGACTATTGACACCAGTGCTGATGGGAATGGTGGCAATATTATTTTTAGCTCAGTTACGGGATTAACTGTTGGTAGTCTCAATACTGCATCCAAGATCACTGGTAATGCTGGAGCGATCGCCTTTGGTAATGGTAACATCACCATCAATGGTTCTAGTATTAATGTTTCTAGTGTTAATGGAACAGTTCCTAATCTTAACTTTGCCTTCCCAGTCATTCTAAATAGCCCTAATTTAACAATTACCGCGACCACAGGAGGAGCTAACGGAGGAGTGAGCTTTGCGAATACCCTTAGCGGTACAACGGCAGGAGTAAATAACCTCACAATTGATGCGGGCACGGGTAATCTCACCTTTAGTGGCGCGGTTGGTTCCAATGCAGTTCCGTTAGGAAATCTGATTGCTAATAGCACTGGACTCACCAGATTTAGTAATACAGTTAGTGCGGCGAGTTTAACGACCAACGCGGGAGGCTCAACGGAAGTTAATGGCAATATCACAACCTTGGGTAATCAAACCTTTAATGACAATGTGATTGTCGGGACAGGGATTACAGATATTACTTTCGACGCTGATTCTAATAGTGACAGTGTTGGTACTTTCAGTAATCTTGGTACAGTCAATGGAACAGGCAAAAATATTTCTATTCGGGCGGCAAGTCTCAATATTGGCGGAGATATTACTGCTGACAAGCTGACTCTGATTCCTTCGATTCCTAATCCGACAATCGCGATCGGATCTAGTGCATCAGGAAATTTTGTTATTTCGGATACTGCCATTCCATTTCTAAAAGCTAACCTCGTAGCGATCGCGGTAAATAATAATGATGTCAATATTGGCACTAATCAAGCCTTTGCCAATGGCACGAGCTTAGAAATTGGCACTGCTGCTTCCCCCGCTAGTTCCATTATTGCGGTTCCCAACTTCACCTTGAACTTTAATGTTAATGGCAACCTAAGCCTTGCCGCTAGTAACATTCAACTAGGCAATACCAACGTTGGCGGGGATCTGACCTTCACAAATCCTCTGACTTTAGGTCAGAGTACGGGTAGCCTTACGGTCAATGGCACTACCAAGTTCTTAATTAATAATCCAGATACTGATATTATTCTCAGACGTGGCAATCTTCTTAAGGGAGGCGTGAGCTTTGCGGGTAGTCAGAGCTTGACTATGCGCGATTTGGATCTAAATAACATTGCCGAAAATTCTTCGATTACGAACTTGCCTACTAACTTCCGCGACTTGGTTTTAACTCTAGAAAATAGCACCATCAATTTATCACAGACCTCGCTAACAGGTAAATTGGAACTGACTGGGCGAGATGTGATAATTGATCAAGATGTAGTGGCGACCGCAGCCAGTTTAAGGGGCGGCAATATTACGATCGCTCGCAACTTTACGACTACTGACAGCAGCTTTTTGGGTTTCTCGCTCGATATTGATAGTAGTGGTACTTTTAGGATTAGCCCCACTTCCAAGATTAATGTTGCAGGTGAATTTTTTGATAGTGGTACTGGCAACAATGCGATCGCGGGCAACATTACGGCTAACTCAGTCTTTTTCAATAGACCAGTTAATCTCGTTGGCGATACGACCATTGTTAGCAGTAATTCCATGCGTTTCTTTAGGAATATCAATGGTGGATTTGCTCTAAATTTAGATGCAAATGGTAATCAGATCTCTCTATCACAGGTGGGTGATATTACACCTCTAAGCAGCTTCGCGATCGCCCCTAGTACTACCCTCACACCCTATTCCAGCTTCTCAGAATCATCTTTTGATAAAGATAATATCAATATCAATGTCACTGGTAATATTTCCCTCGGCAATGTGATCAATGACCGTGATAGCTCCATCACCCTTAGCAGCCAAGGCGCAATTAATATCGGTAACATAAACACTGCGCCAACTACAGGTAATGCGGGCAACGTCACCATCACCGCCCTGCAAAATCTCACTACGGGTAACATTAACGCCAGTGCGATCGCTGCTCTGGGTGGTAATGTGCGGCTTACTAGCAGCAATGGCAGCATTAGTACAGGGGATGTTAATACATCGGGCAGCACAGGCGGCGAGATTTTCTATAACGCAAGTACGGCGATTAATGCAGGTCGGCTTAATGCTTCGGGAAGGGATAAAGCTGGGAATGTCACCCTTGATCCTAGTGGTGATGTAGTTGTTTCCTCTATTGATGCCTCTAGCCTCACCCAAGGCGGCAACGTCACTTTGGTTAGTACAGGGGGCAACCTCAAAATTACGGATACAATTTTAAGTAGCATCACCTCCTCTTGTATTGGCTCTAGTATTTGTACTGTAGGCGGCTTAGGCGGTAGCATCTCACTGCAAACAGGAGGTTTAAATTCTTTTGTGGTGGGTGATGCTACGGTAAATGGTTCTAGGGGCATCTTAAACGCAGGGCTATCAACCCTAAACTTAGGAACTACGATTCCCGTGTTGTTGGGAAGTACATTCACCGAGGGAGGTATCTCTATTTCTCCTGGAGGATTTGCACCCATTATTACGATTAGAATTCCGTCCGATCCCACCTTTGAACCTCCGAAAGTCCCTGAAAAAGTCCTTGTCACAGATCCCATTGAAGAGAAACTATTGGGAATTCGCGATATTGCCAAAAAAGAAGCCGATCGCTATTTAACTGAAGGCAGACTAGACAAAGCCTTTGATGCCATAGAAAGAGCTTATGCCTCTGAGCTAGAGATATTTACGGGGAACGCTGTTGGCAATTCGGGTATCACCATTGAGAAGACCCAAGATTTACTTTCGACTGTGGCTCAACAAACAGGAGATGTTGCGGCTTTGATTTACCCTGTCTTACTGAATAATCGCATTGAAATTTTGGTTATTCCACCTAAAGAAAAAGGTGTTCCCTTCCGGCGCTTTACCCTTGCCGCCAATCAAGAGATCGTGGAAACCGTAGTAAATGATTATCGAAACAATTTGAGAGATGTGGGTTCTAATGACTATTTAGAACAATCTCAAAAACTCTATGATTGGATTATTCGTCCCATCGATAAAGAATTGAAGGCGATGAAGGTCAATACCTTGGTGTTTGTGATGGATGGAGGCTTACGAGTTTCACCTCCTGCGTCTTTACACGATGGTAAGCAATTTTTGATAGAACGCTATGCGATCGCCAACATCCCCTCAATGCGGGTTACTCGTGTCGAAGAGCGCGATCGCAAGGCAACCCGTGTATTAGCGATGGGACTTACGGAATCAGTGGAAGGCTTTAGCGCTTTACCATCGGTGGATATAGAAATTAAAACTATATCCGCAGAGGTCTTAAAAGGTGCTTTCTTCCTCAACAAGGAATTTACCGTCAATAATCTTCAGAACCAAAGACAGCAAGGTATCTATAATATTTTGCACTTAGGAACCCATGCAAAATTTGTCAGTGATACGAATAAAGATTCCTTTATTCAGTTTTGGGATAGTCGCTTACAGTTAAGTCAAATTCCTAAGTTGCGATTTGACAGCCCTGTGATCGATATGCTTACTTTAAGTGCTTGTCAGACTGCGGTTGGCAACAACTTAGGGATTAGCGGACTCGCCGTAGAATCTGGCGCAAGAAGTGTTTTGGCTTCGCTCTGGGAAGTCTCAGATACTGGAACTGCTCCGTTAATGATTAGTTTTTATAATGCTTTCCCTGATGCAGTGAATAAAGCTCAAGCAATGCAAACTGCCCAAATTAATCTGTTATTGGGTAAAGTTAATGTCCGCAATAGTCAAATTACGGGTATTCAAGGTTTCCCAAACATTCCTTTGCCTTCAGGTTCGAGTGACATTGATCTAAGTCATCCTTTCTACTGGTCATCATTTATCCTCGTCGGTAATTGGCTATAAAAAAATTGAGAACGTTGCTTTGCAACGTTCTCAATTTTTTATTATGAAAGGCTCCCTTTGGGAGCTTTTTGCTTAGTCTTTAAAACTATTAGAAGCGAGATCGAGGGTTACTTGGCGCAGTTGCAAATAATCCATCGGATCGACGGCAGTTTTGCCATCGGGTTGAATTTCAAAATGGAGATGAGGTCCCGTACTGCGTCCTGTCGTGCCAACTTCCGCGATCGCTTGTCCCTTATTTACCACTTGCCCCTTCGATACATAGACCTTATTGGTATGGGCATAGAGAGTTAAAGAGCCGTCATTATGTCGCAGTTCCACAATATTGCCATAGCCGCCATTCGTCCAACCTGCATCGGTCACGACTCCCTCGGCTGCTGCAAAAATTGGCGTACCCGTAGGAGCCGCAAAATCCACACCTTTATGTAATTTCCGCTCTCCCGTCACAGGATGGATGCGCCATCCAAAGCCCGAACTAATAATTGCGCCTGTAATCGGAATTGTGAAATTAGAAATACTACCCAGATCGATCGCGGCAATATTCTGAGGGAGTTGCATCGACCAACGACCGGGCTGCTTGGACTTAAGCTTTAAGTCTTGAGGATTAATGGTCACTTCAGGCGAAAATTCCACCACCATTCGGGTTGTATTGGCATCGACCTGTCCTACTCTGACCGACTGCACACCTTTTCCCACCCTGCGGCGCACCGTTGGTCCCTGATAAACAATTCCAGGTAAATCAATCACAATACGAGGGGGATTATTAATCACTACTCCCTTCGGCTCAATATCATTTTTGAGAGAGAACTCAATTTTGCTATCGGCTAAATCATACACAAAGGTTTCGAGGCGATTTGCCTGAGCAATTGGTGCGGCGATCGCTAAACTGCTTACCAAGCCTGTGAAGGCGAGTAATAGTGAGCGCGTATTTAGCGGCTGCGATTTAAGGCGAGGCTTTTGTCCTTGCTTTAAATCACAAACTAATGAGAGAAGGCGAGAGGAAGGGTTTTGCATTGGAACGTTGCGCTAGAGGAGGGTTAAGGGCAAGCTACAAGCATTACAGAATTGCTTAGGTTGACTAAAAGCATCGCTTCTAATCACTTGTAGATCACTTGTAGAAAGCTAGGAATAAATACTCTGATAATTTGCGTAACGAGAACGAGTGAGATTTTACATCAATTTGGAGAAAATATGACAACTCGCGATTAATGAACCCTCAGAAATATTTTAAAAGTGCGGCTTCGCCGCACTTTTAAAATATTTCTGGCTTCAAGTTATTAATGAAGATCTAAGCAGTATATTTGTTGCAGCTTTATTCACTGCTTTAAAATTGGCGCTAAATTATGAGCTTTGCCTCGAAACTCAGGACAGCGATCGCCACAAATCAGAGCATCCTCTGTTTGGGACTAGATCCTAACCCCGAAGTGATGCCTGCTAAATATAAAGTGAAATATGATGCGGAGATTAACTCCGATGTGTATCACGATCGCGCCGTCGCTTATCTCTGGGAATGGATGAACTTTATCATTCAGTCCACGGCGGATCTGGTCTGTGCCTACAAACCGACCTTAGGGTTTTATACGGCCTTAGGGGCTGGAGGCTTGGAGCTATTAGCGAAGACCTTGGCGGCGATTCCGCCCGAGATTCCGATCATTTTGGACGCGAAGCACGCCGATCTCAATAGCAGTACGGTGATGGCAAGAACTGCCTTTGAGCAATGGGGCGTAGATGCGATTACCCTGAGTCCTTATATTGGGCAAGATTTGGCGGCACGTTTTTTGATGTATCCCGAAAAAGCCATTTTTGTTAGCTGCTATTCGTCTAACGCCACAGCTCAAGGCTTTCAGGAATATCCCAATCGAGAGCAGCCTTTATATCTCAATGTTGTGCAGAATTGCCAAGCTTGGGCGGGGACGGAGAATTTAGCCCTAGAGGTCGGAGCCGCCAATCCTGCGGCTCTAGCAAAGGTGCGATCGCTTGCCCCTGAGCGTTTAATCTTAGCTCGGAGTATTTGGGCGAATAGTTTAGCCAGTGGTCAAAAGATTGAGAATTTGGGCGCAATTCTGGAGGCGGGACTGGATGCCACTAGTGGCGGCTTGATATTGCCTGTGAATCAGGATGCTCTGGCGCTCGGTGAGCCTGCCCAATTAGTGCGATCGCTACGGGATGAAGTTAACCAAGCGATCGCTACTACCGCAAAAGATCGTCCTAGCTGCGATCTATGGATGCCAAATGTTTGCCTCCTCGATCAGCAGGGACATCCCCATGCGAATTTGATTTTGCAATTATTTGACATTGGTTGCATCACCTTTGAGGAGACAGTGCAAGCCTCTGGACAGGTTTTTCCCTATTACATTGATTTGCGGCGAATTATCTCTAACCCCCAAGTATTTGATGCGGTAATTAATACTTACGCCGAAATTTTACAAAATTTAAAATTCGATCGCATTGCAGGGATTCCCTACGGCTCTTTGCCCACGGCTTCGGGCTTAGCCCTGAGACTTAATTTCCCACTAATTTTTCCGCGCAAAGAGGTCAAAGCCTATGGCGCGAGACGCTTAATTGAAGGCAATTACGAAACTGGCGAAACGATTGTGGTGGTCGATGATATTTTGATTTCTGGCAAAAGTGCGATCGAAGGGGCGCAAAAAATTGAAAGCTGTGGCTTAAAGGTGCGTGACATCGTGGTATTCATCGATCATGAGGCGGGAGTACGCGATCGCATTGCCAAAAGTGGATATTCACCCCACGCGGTGTTAAAAATCTCGGAAATAAATGAGACACTATATCAATCAGGGCGTATAAATGAGAAACAATTTCTTGCTTTGTCACATTCATCCAGCGATATCGATTAGGGTTACGCATGTTCAAACGAATTACTCTGTTACTTGTTTCGGCGGCAGTTGCGGCGATCGCACCTCTAGCTAGTCCCGTCCTAGCTGCCCAATCATCTAAACCCGTACCTGCCGAACTATCAAACATTGTGTTTGCGATGGATAAAGCTGCTAGCAGCCAAGACATCGAATCGGTAATGAAATATTACGCGCCTACTTTTAATCATGCCGATGGGCTGAATCGCGATCGCTACAAGCAAGTATTGCGCGACCTCTGGCAAAGATATAAAAGCATTAGCTATCGCACGGAAATCTCCAAATGGGAGCAGCAAGGGGATCTGATTACTGCCGAAACCGTAACGATGGTGCAGGGGGCAAAGGGATCTGAGAACGATAACTTCAAGCTAGATGCTCGTCTGATCTCCACCCAGACTTACAAAAGTATCAATGGTCAATTGCAGGTGGTATCTCAGAAAGTCTTGGCTGAGCAATCTTCGCTGAGTACTGGTGAAGCGCCACCTCCTGTAAAGCTCAAGGTTCCTGAATTAATTGGAGTCGGTCGTCAATATGTCTTAGATGCGATCGTCACTGAGCCATTGGGAACAAGTCTTTTGTTAGGCGCAGCGATCGAAGAACCCGTTGAAGCCAAAAATTACCTCAACGAAAATACGATCAATCTCCGTCCTTTACGGGCGGGGGGCTTATTTAAGATCGGTCAAGCTCCTTTTTCCTCAGGCGATCGCTGGATTTCGGTTGTATTAGTCCGCGAGTCAGGCATTACGATCACCAGCCAGCGCTTACGAGTTAGCAAAGACTTTACAGGCAATCAATACACACCTCTGCCCGAACCTGACTCTACGCCAAGTCGTGTCCGCCCCCGTCCCAACAACGAGCAAACTTTATAAATAAAAAAGCACCCTAAGGGTGCTTTTTTATTTATAAAATTGTGGCGCTTTGCGCTGCAACTTTGTGCAGATCAGCGCACTCGCTTAACTGTGAGCTTATAGGCTCCTTTGCCATTGCGATCGTAGGCATTGACAATGGTGCGATAGGTTCCCGTTACGGGCAGTTCAATCGTCATTGATGCACTTCTGCGACTGGGTAAACCATTGTTTTCTTTTAAAAACCTACTATTGGGTGCAAATAAAACTAGATAAGGATGAAAATCGGGACTCATTAGATCAATTTGTACCACCTGTCCTGCTTGTCCAGTGAAACTAAAGCTGTCAAACAAGCTGCCATCTCTGGCAAAAATACGGCTCTCAGAACCTAATTTGCCAATTTTTTGTAAAAGAATCGGGCTATTTGTAGACTCAGATGCAACGTTATCGCTCAAACGTCCAGAGAGGACAAAAGAGCCAGTTTCACCCACTTCGTAGGAATTGGCATAGAGAGTGTAGCGTCCTGTGGTCGGCAAAGTGAGAGCAAGTTTGGCATTTTTGCCACCACCACCATCATCATCCTCGGCAATTTTACGCCCACTACTATCAAACAAAACCAGATAGGGATCGATGCCATTACCACGCATCTCAATTACCACCGCTTGCCCCGCTACGCCTTGAAATTGATAGGACTTGTAATAACTGCCATCAGGTAAAGTTCTATCTTTGGCTGTGAGGGTAGCAGTGATCGGATTGCCGTTTAGGTTAATTACCATCGGTGCAGCAAGATTTGGCTGCGGATTATTGGCGATCGCGCCATTACGAGCCGCCGCAATAAATTGCTTGACCGTATCTGCCTCGATCGCTAAGCCAATGCCACTATTTACCGAAGTTGTCGTAAAAATTGCCGTATTTACGCCTACTAATTCCCCTCGACTATTGAGCAAAGGACCACCCGAATTTCCGGGATTAAGGGCGGCATCGGTTTGTAATAATTTGAGATCGCTATCAATGCGACTAATAATCCCAGTGGTTAAGGTTCCTGCAAAGCGTCCAAAGGGATTGCCGATCGCAAAGGCGCGTTGTCCCACTTGGATACCCGTTGAAGATGCTATGGAAATAGTTGGTAAGCTATCGGTTACTCCCTCTAGACGAATTACTGCGAGGTCAGGGTTGCGGCTGCTGGCAATGACTACGCCCCGAAACTTGCGCTTATCGCTGAGAATGACGTTCACCGTCGTTGTCCCACGCACCACATGGGCATTGGTTAACACTAAACCCTTAGCATCAATTATCGAGCCGCTCCCATTGCCACTTGGGGTTTGAATAGATACCACAGCAGGGCTAGCGAGCTTATAAACTCGGATGTTTGTATCTTCATCGGATTGGGCTTGAACTGGGGCTGATGGAATTAAAGGAAATGTGGCGATCGCGCTGATACCTCCGCAAAGAATGAAGCTAGAGGCAACAAGGTTCACAACTTCTTTGCTGATCATTTTGTTGGTCAAACCGATGATCAAATTTTTGATTCCTTTTTTCACAAAACCATCCTCAAACACAGTCTTTTGGGCAAATCATCTTTTCGGTTATGGGTGCTTTACACCCACAATCAAATCATGTAGACAGGAAAACAGATTTGCTTGTTTCCCATATATAGCTGTGGTCACTTCAAACTCCCAGAAAGCAAGTAGCGTCACTTCGCGCCGCCACTCGCTTTCTGGTTTGGTGTCCTCACAAGAATGGCAACAGCTATAGCAATCCTAAACGATTTAAGAGAGTACAACCCCAAGGGTTGTACTCTCTTAAATCATTTATAGCAATTTCCTAGTGTGTTTGATTGCAAAGCGCTGTATCTCATTGGATGGAAATAAAACCTAATTTTTGGATAATTTGCTGACCCTGTGGCGAAAGTGCAAACTCTATAAATTGTTTAACCGCAGGACTAGTTACTTTCTTTGCCCCTAAGAATAAATTACGACTCAAGGGATATTTTCCTGCTTTCACTAATCCCACATCCATGGGATTAACACCATCAATGGGGACAATCCTCACAATTTCTTGCTTCTCCACCTGCGAGACAGTCGCATAACTAATCCCGTTATCGCCTAGATCTCGCAAAATAGCGGTTGTTTCATCTTGCTTCCATGTAATGTAGTTGGCATTGTCGGGCGAGAAAGTCTGACCAAGCAAGACAATATCCTGAAAAGCTTCTCGAGTGCCACTGGTAGTGGCGCGATTGATCACCTTAATTGGTTGATTACTGCCGCCCACCTGCGACCAGTTGGTGATTTTGCCTAAATAAATATCCCGTACTTGATCCTTGGTTAAGTTACCTTTAAATGGATTATTAATCCCTACAAAAACCGCGATCGCATCTTTAGCGATCGGTACTAATTGCACTCCCGATTGGGCTTCGGCGGCTTTGAGTGGACGTGAACTCGCAGCGATCGCCACAGTTCCATTAATCAGATTTTGTAATCCCTGACTAGACCCACTAGGCTTGCCATCAGGCACACCAAAAGTCGTGGGAATATTCGGATTAGCTTGACTATAGCCGTTTCGCAATTCCTTAACCAAAGCAACCATGGTGGTACTGCCATCCATCTCTAAAACATTCGGATTAGGCAAAGAGGTGTCAAAATTGAGTCCAGTGGGTGGTGCGGGGTTGGGATTGTTACTTACTGAAGGGGATGGCGATGAAGGGGATGGTGATGAAGGGGATACCGATACATTCGGTGAAGGGATCTGAGCCTGCTTACTCTGCTGCGAAAAGAACCAATATCCACCACCCGCAATTCCAGCCGTAAGTAGCAATGACAATACTAAAACTGTAGTTTCTTTGCCCTGTGACATAGCGCTAAATCTCTAAATCATATCTGGCATAACTTTAGCGCGAATTTAGATTAAAACCCAAAAAGAGAATTACAGGCTGACGAAGGGTTTGCCAGACGGCGATCGCCTTTCACACATCTAAACTGCGATCGCTATGGCAATCAGGACTATTCTCTGAGTTGACGGAGAAAGGCGGCGATCGCAGCAAGGGCGATCGCGACTGAAATAGAGTAGCTAAGTTATTCTCTGAGTTGACGGAGAAATGCGGCGATCGCAGCAAGGGCGATCGCTCCTGAGATGGAATAACTAATGGGCATGATGAGAGGGGTAATATCTAAGTTGGGATTGGTGCTGGTTTGGGCGGTTTGGGTTTGTTGTTGGGCTGTTTTTTGAATTTGTGCTGACATAATTTTTTTGCTCTGAAATAGTTTATGTACTCACTATGAAAGGTGTCTGCTTGACTGACTTTGGGCTATTTGCGTGATTTGCTTGTTTTTACGGGTAGAGATTAAGATCCCCGACTTTTTGTGTGAACTTGCCAATTTTTTGTGATAGCGCAGAAAAAGTCGGGGATCTGCGCTGTTAAAGTTTGCCTGTGCTTGCGGTAATCTTGATTTTCATATTCAAATTTTGCGTGACTTAGAAAATGTCAAAATGGATTGAGTTGCTTGAGTTTTAGAAATGGCACGATCACTACGGGCTTCTCAGAAAGATATAAGTAATATCAAAAAGGCAATGAGGCGCGAGAAGTATACGCAACAGCTTCTTGCTGAACAACTAAAAATTTCGCGATCCACTATTACAGCTTTATTTGCTGGGAAACCGATTGACAAAAACAATTTCAACGAAATATGTGAATATCTTGGACTCAGAGAGATACGAGGGGAAGAAGCCGTAAGTGATGACCTCGATCTGCTAGTCCAAGAGGTGAAGCAAAAAATTGCGGCGGATGTGACGGAGCGCTGTGGGACGATGCGGGTGTTGGATATGACGCAACCTGTCGATTTGGATCGGATTTATACTGACGTGAATATCATTAAGGATGTGACTGGGCGGCGGCGGATTGGCTATGACGAGGTGATGGAGGTATGTACTCGTGAGCATTTTGATCGCTTTTTAGTGGGGACGATTAAAGAACGGGTAAAGGGATTTGAGGCGGTTGAAGAATTTCAAAAGCTGGTGGTATTGGGTAAACCGGGGGCAGGGAAAACCACGTTTATGAAATATTTGGCGATGTCTTGTCTCGGCGATCGGTTTCATGGGGAACTTGTGCCGATATTTGTGACGCTGAAGGCTTATGCGGAGGAGAGGGGACAGCCAACGCTAGAAAATTATATTTTGACAGAATTTCAAAAACGGGATGTGGCGGCGGATATGGTGAAGCGCTTGCTCAAGGATGGGAGGGCGTTGATCCTGTTGGATGGATTGGATGAGGTGAAGAAGGAAGATGATCGCCGTGTTAAGCAGGATATCGATCAATTTTCGAGGGATTGGCTAAAAAATCGGTTTGCGATTACCTGTAGGATTGCAGCGCGAGAATATCAGTTTGAGAAGTTTACGGAAGTTGAGGTGGCGGATTTTGATGATGGGCAGATTGAAACCTTCGTGAATAATTGGTTTCGGGAAAGGGATGAGTCAAAAGCGGAACGGTTGTTAGAGAGATTACAGGGTAATAAACCTGTTAAGGAATTAGCGAAAAGTCCTTTGTTATTGACGCTGTTGTGTTTGGTGTTTGGTGAGCGTAACGACTTCCCGCCGAAGCGATCGGAACTGTATAAGGAAGGTTTGGAAGTGTTGATGAAAAAGTGGGATGCGAAGCGCAATATTGAACGAGAGGTAATTTATAAACATCTGTCGCCACAAAATAAGGAGGATATGCTGGGACAGATTGCCTTTAACACCTTTGTGAATGGTGAATATTTCTTTCGGCAAGAGGATTTGCAACGCCAGATTAAGAACTATATCTGCAATCTTCCTGAAGCCTCGGCAGATCCTGAAGCGTTGCGGCTGGATAGTGAGGTAGTGCTAAAAGCGATCGAGCATCATCATGGGTTGTTAGTGGAGAGGGCGAGAAATATTTATTCTTTTTCTCATTTGACTTTTCAGGAATATTTTACAGCACGAGAAATTGTACGGACAAGTCAATTAGAAATATTGGTGCAGAGTATTACAAATCCGCAATGGAAAGAAGTTTTTTATCTAACTGCGGAAATGTTGAGACAAGCAGATGGCTTTTTGCGATTGATGAAACATCATATTGATGGAATGTTAGAAAATGATAAGAATTTGCAGGATTTTTTGACTTGGACGCAGCAAAAAACAAACTCTATCCAATGTATTTATAAGAATATTGCCCTGAGAGCATTTTACTCTAGCGTTGCTCTTAAGGCTATTCGTGGCAACCAAGACGGGCCAGCATTCATCGCTTTAGCATTTGGACTAGATAACCTGACATCTGAACGAGATGTCAGGTTATCTAAATCGCTTGAATTAGATTCTGCCCTTGCTCATGTTCTCAACCTTTCTCAATCTACAGATTTCCTTAAAAATCAAGTTAAAGAGATAGCGCTCGCTCTTGCTAAAACTATAGATAATGCTTATGAAATTTCCGATCATGTGCTACAGCAAGCGCTAAAAAATGATAGTCCTGATCCTAATGAATACCTTGCAGAGTTTTGTGATTGGTGGCAAGAAAACGACAAACAATGGACTCAACAGTTTCGTCATGTATGTATCGATCGCCGCAATATCGGTCACGATTGGCAATTCACTAGAGAGCAAAAGGAACTTCTCAATCAATATTACGCCGCCAATCTCCTCCTTGTCGAGTGCATGAACCGCAGCTACGTCAGCAAACAAGTCCGCGAAGAAATAGAATCAACGATGCTGTTGCCAAGTAAAAAGTAGAAAGGCAAAAGGAAAAATAATCACCACATTTTCTTGTAGGGGTCAAGCATTTGCGCCACAATTTTTAAAGCGATCGCAGACACATCATTCTGCAAATGCTTAACCCTCTTCGCTTTCACCGATAAATTGTCCCTGCGTTGCGAGGTTTAGGGCATAGCATTCCCAAATGAAGGGAATCGGTAAAATCATAAATTTCGGCGGGAATGCTATGCCCCTACGAGATTTTTGGGTTTGGATTTGATTGTATAAGGGGCGATCGCCTTGTGATAATTTGAGAGGCGATCGTATTTGTTAAAATACAAAACAAATCCTATTCCCTGAAAACATGATTGCAGCTAGAGAAAATTTTCCTCAGCTTACACCTCAAGAATACTTTGCTTGGGAAGAAAAGCAAATACATAAGCATGAGTATCTCGAAGGTCAAGTCTATGCCATGAGTGGCGGTAGTGTTAATCATGCACGTATTGCCATTCGCTTTATTACTATGTTTGATTCTCACTTAGGTGCTGGCAATTGCATCATCGGGAACTCAGACCTACGGATTAAAATGGTCAAAGCCGAAAATTACACTTATCCCGATGTCAGCGTCACCTGTGACGATCGCGACAAAATCACCACTCAATACATCACCTATCCATCCTTAATTGTCGAAGTTTTATCACCTAGTACCGAAGCCTACGATCGCGGCGGCAAATTTCGGCTATATGCGAACAACCCTGTATTACAAGACTATCTATTAGTTAGCTCTACCAGCATTGAAATAGACCTCTATCATAAAAAAGATAATGGAGAATGGATAATTGTTAACTACCAAGAAGGTGACATGATCGAGCTAAAGAGCATCAATCTCACCTTTGCGATCGCCCAAATCTATCAAGGACTGACACTGACAAATGACACTGAAATTAGCCAAGAGGGTTGAGCATTTGCGTCACAATTTTTAAAGCGATCGCCATCACCACAACCAATAATCCAATTAGCATCATGCGCTACACATTGCGCGATCGCCATGACGCTATAAAATGTAATGCGAGTTACCTACGAAAAACAAGATAATATGCCCCGCCGTAACGATATCCAAAAGATTTTGCTGATTGGCGCTGGTCCGATCGTCATCGGTCAAGCCTGTGAATTTGACTACTCAGGAACCCAAGCCTGTAAAGTTTTACGGGACGAGGGCTACTATGTGATCCTAGTTAACTCCAATCCTGCGACGATCATGACTGATCCCGCCACCGCCGATCGCACTTACATTGAGCCGATTACACCCGAAGTGGTTGCTCAAATTATCGAAAAAGAGCGCCCTGATGCGATCTTGCCAACGATGGGAGGACAGACGGCGCTAAATACAGCCGTGTCCCTAGCGAAAATGGGTGTGCTAGAAAAATATGGCGTGGAGCTAATCGGCGCAAAACTGGAAGCGATCGAAATGGCAGAGGATCGCAAGCTATTTAAAGAGGCAATGGAACGGATTGGCGTTGCCATGTGTCCATCGGGCTTGGGGACAACGATGGAAGAGTCCCGCGCGATCGCCCAAGAAATTGGCTCCTATCCCTTAATTATCCGTCCAGCTTTCACAATGGGCGGTACTGGCGGCGGGATCGCCTATAACCAAGAGGAGTTTGAAGAAATCTGTGCCTCTGGTTTAGAAGCTAGTCCTGTATCACAAATCTTGATTGAGCGATCGCTAATCGGTTGGAAAGAGTACGAGCTAGAAGTGATGCGCGATCTCGCCGATAACGTGGTGATCATTTGTAGCATCGAAAATATTGATCCAATGGGTATCCATACAGGCGACTCGATTACAGTTGCACCTGCTCAAACCCTGACTGACAAAGAATATCAACGTTTGCGTGACTATTCAATTAAAATCATTCGTGAAATTGGCGTAGAAACTGGCGGCTCAAATATTCAGTTCTCGATCAATCCTGAAAATGGCGATGTGGTTGTCATTGAGATGAATCCTCGCGTGTCGCGTAGTTCGGCACTAGCATCGAAAGCGACTGGTTTCCCGATCGCTAAATTTGCGGCGAAACTAGCAGTAGGCTATACCCTTGATGAAATTTCTAACGACATCACCAAGAAAACTCCCGCTAGTTTTGAGCCAACTATCGATTATGTAGTCACCAAGATTCCCCGCTTTGCCTTCGAGAAATTCCCCGGGTCTGAGCCAGTGCTAACTACTCAGATGAAGTCTGTCGGCGAAGCGATGGCGATCGGGCGTACTTTCCAAGAATCATTCCAAAAAGCATTGCGATCGCTGGAAGTTGGGCGCTTTGGCTTTGGTGGCGATCGCGAAGAAACCTTACCTGATCTCGACAAAATTAAGTACAGTTTGCGGGTTCCTAATCCTGATCGCGTTTTCTCGATCCGTGATGGATTTCTGTCTGGTTTGTCAGTACAAGCGATTTTTGAACTAACCAATATTGATCCTTGGTTCTTGCAAAAAATGCGTGAGATTACCGATGTAGAACTATCAATCAAGGGGCGGAAGCTCGACAGCATCAAGAAAGAAGAGATGCTGGAAACTAAGCGGATGGGCTTTAGCGATCGCCAGATTGCCTATCTGACGGGTACAAACGAAGATGTAGTTCGCGCCTATCGTAAAGATTTGGGTATTATTCCCTCCTACAAAACCGTTGATACTTGTGCTGCTGAATTTGAAGCGCTCACTCCCTATCACTACTCAACCTATGAAGAAGAATCAGAAGTTCTCCCTTCCACAAAGCGCAAGGTGATGATTCTCGGTGGTGGACCTAATCGGATTGGGCAGGGGATTGAGTTTGACTACTGCTGCTGTCATGCCAGCTATGCGTTACGCGCCGCAGGATTTGAGACAATCATGGTTAACTCAAATCCTGAGACTGTTTCTACCGATTACGATACTAGCGATCGCCTCTATTTCGAGCCATTGACTCGCGAAGATGTGTTGAACATCATCGAAGCGGAACAGCCTGAAGGCGTAATCATTCAATTTGGTGG
This sequence comes from Pseudanabaena sp. FACHB-1998, assembly GCF_014696355.1. Classification (GTDB taxonomy): domain Bacteria; phylum Cyanobacteriota; class Cyanobacteriia; order Pseudanabaenales; family Pseudanabaenaceae; genus Pseudanabaena. The sequence goes on from NZ_JACJQA010000031.1 coordinate 54,475, forward strand.
ACAAACTCCATTGAAGTTGTCAGTTCCCTTGCTGAAGTATCTCCAAGACACCAATTCTCCTACTAAGATTTGGGGTACTTCGCCCGACTCCATTGATATTGCCGAAGACCGCGAACGTTTTGAGGCAATTTGTCAAGAAATTGGCATTTTACAGCCCAATAATGGTCTAGCCCGTTCCGAAGAAGAAGCGATCGTCATTGCTCAGCGAGTTAGTTATCCCGTTGTCGTGCGTCCTAGCTATGTTCTCGGTGGTCGTGGCATGGAAGTAGTTTATTCCGATGCCGAATTGGAAGACTATATGCGCCGCGCTATCATCATCGAGCCTGAACACCCTGTACTGATTGATCAGTTCTTAGAGGGAGCGATCGAAGTTGATGTGGATGCGATCGCTGATCAACAAGGCAATGTCACCATCGGCGGCATTATGGAACATATCGAAGAAGCAGGGATTCACTCAGGCGACTCGGCTTGCTCGATTCCTACTTTCTCCTTGCCCCCTGAAGTTCTGACCACCATCCGCACTTGGACAATTAGTCTTGCTAAGGCTCTAAATGTAATCGGTTTAATGAACATTCAGTATGCTGTGCAGTTGAATAATAACAACCTTAAAGAGAGCAAAGTATTTATTCTCGAAGCGAATCCTCGTGCTTCCCGTACCGTTCCCTATGTCAGCAAGGCGATTAATGTTCCTCTTGTCAACTATGCTTCGCGAATCATGTCAGGAGCGACCCTAGCGGAATTAGGCTTAACGGAAGAGGTAATTCCCAAACATATCTCGATTAAGGAAGCCGTCCTCCCCTTTGCGAAGTTTGCAGGAACCGACACGATTTTGGGTCCTGAAATGCGATCAACAGGTGAGGTTATGGGTATCGACACCGAGTTTGGGCGCGCCTTTGCCAAGGCTCAAATTGCCGCAGGGACTCACTTACCTCTAGAAGGAACCGTATTTCTCTCAGTCAACGATCGCGATAAGAGTGGTATCTCATCGGTTGCCGAAGCTTTTATTGAGCTTGGTTTCAAAGTGGTGGCTACAGAAGGAACTCACAAGATCCTTCGCCGCAATAGCATTGAGTCGAAGCAAGTTCTCAAGGTGCATGAGGGTCGTCCTCACATTGGAGACTCGATGAAAAATGGTCAAATTCAATTGATCATTAACTCACCTAGTGGTGAGGAAGCAAAAACCGACGGCAAGATGATTCGGCGCACCGCTTTAGCCTACAAGATTCCTGTAATTACGACCCTTGCAGGAGCAAAAGCGGCGATCGCTGCCATTCGCTCTCTCCAATCTGGAGCAATTTCCGTAACTGCGCTTCAAGACTACGCTTAATACCAAATTAAGAAATGGCTACGCCATTTCTTAATTTGAAAAACCTTACTGAGTTTAGTTTTAAAATTTGTGATTTAGTATAGTTTCAAGCCCCAAAGATGAGTGATAGCGCTTTGTGCCATCGCTAAACAAATAGAAAAAGCTGCCCTTTGGGCAGCTTTTTCTATTTGTTTAAGAAAGATTCTACAACTTTGACATTTTCTTTGCTGCCGATAATCAAAGGTGTTCGACTATGCAATTTTGTCGGCACAACATCCAGAATATCTTGAGTCCCAGTCGAAGCTCTCCCGCCTGCTTGCTCAATCAAAAAAGCGAGGGGCGCAGACTCATACAGTAAGCGCAATTTTCCATCCTCATGACCAATAGTTCCCGGATAGAGAAATACCCCCCCTTGAAAAAGAATGCGATGAATATCAGCAACTAAAGCACCTGAATACCTTGCCGAAAAGCCTTTTTGGCGATGGATATAACGAATATATTCACGCATTGATTCTTCCCATTGCCAAAAATTACCTTCATTGACGCTGTAAGTAGAACCACTGTCAGGAATATGAATATTTTCTTGAAAGAGAATAAATTCACCGATGCTAGGATCAAGGGTAAAAGCGTGAACTCCCTTACCCAAGCTATAAACTAACATCGTGCTTGTGCCATAGAGAATGTAACCTGCACCAATTTGCTTACGTCCCGATTGCAATAAATCTTCGGCTTCTCCATTCTCATCATCGCCTTCCTGTTGACGAATTGAGAAAATGGAACCGATCGCTAAATTTACATCGATATTGCTAGAGCCATCTATGGGATCGTAAAGTAAGGTATAGCGACCGATGGGGCAATTTTCGGGAATATAGTAGGGCTTTTCCATTTCTTCGGAAGCGAGCCGACATACTAAGCCGCTTTGTTCAAAAGCACGAAGAAACACCCGATTAGCGTAGTGATCCATGTTTTTTACAGCTTCGCCTTGGACATTGGTTTCACCAGTGACACCCAGTACGTTTTCCAGCAAACCTGCAAGGCTAAGATGTCGTGCGATAGTTTTACCCGCTAAGCCAATCCTGCTCATCAAAGCACTCAAGTCATAAGCCTCCGCCGAGAATGTCCCAAAATTGGAGAGGACGTGCTGCGAGAGTGTCATAAAGTCTCGTCCAAGGGCAATCTCATCGGCGGGATTGAGTCTGGTAGAATCGGTCATAGGTGCGATTACCTTAGTTCTGCTCTTTCATTATGAATCAGCAATCCTAACTATGAAACTAAGGTTTAATTAAGATATAGTTTGGAGAATCGCATTCTTTCGGGATGCACTTTCACAAAACGTTGCTGTGCTGACGCAGTAGCCCTAGGACTAGAAAGAGGCGTATTTATGAACATTTGTCTTAGTTGTCAAGCTGTAAATCCTGATAACTATCAATTTTGTCAATTTTGTGGCACAAAAATTTTTACAGATCTCATCAATACCCTAGATAGTTTTGAGGCTAAAGATGATAAACAAAGCTTAGGAGATACTCAACCTCTAAATTTAGAAAATATGACGGAAGAGATAGAAGTAGGAATAGAAGATTTTATTTCTAGCCAGACTCCTATTGAACCATCGTCCACAAGCTTAGAGACTAGATCAGAGGATCTCCTAGATCCATCATTTCTGAAGGATAACGACCTAGATTTTGCCAATTTAGAAATAGATATAGCTGAGAACGAAGCTAGTTATGGAATTTCGTCTTCAAATTTTTTGATTGATATAACCTATGGCGGTAAAACTGATGTGGGTAAGCAACGCGATCGCAACGAAGATGATTTTGCGACGATTTTCCAAACTCGTAGTATTAATGGCAAAAGTCAACTTAGCGATCGCAGTCATCGAGGGGTATTTATCCTTTGTGATGGGATGGGTGGTCATGCAGGAGGTGAAGAAGCCAGCGCGATCGCAGTTAACTCGATTACAGATCAATTTCGTCCCTTTTGGGTTGACACTTTGCCGGGGGACAAGAAACTACGCGAGATCATTAGCAATGCTAATCAAGCTATTTTTGCGAAGAATGAAGGGGAAAATCGCCAAGCTCTCAGTAGGATGGGAACCACGCTGGTGATGTTAGCGATTCATGATTTGAGGGTGGCGATCGCCCATGTGGGCGATAGTCGTATTTATAAGCTTTCTCATCAAAATATGGCTGGCAATAGTGCTAGCAAGTTAGAACAAATTACTCGCGATCATGATGTATTTAATCAATTAATCGACTTGGGGCTAGACCGAGAGTCAGCCTTGGCTAGACCCGATGCCCTTCAATTAACGCAAGCTTTGGGTCCGCATCCGACCGAACGTCTAGAGCCTACGATTAACTTTTTTTCCTTAACTGAGCCAACTTTGTTTCTGTTATGTTCCGATGGTTTGTGTGATAACGATGTGATCGAGCAGAACTGGCAAACCCATTTATTACCCATCCTCAATCAAGAAGTTTCTTTAGATACGGGGTTAGAACGCTTAATTGATTTGGGTAATAGTGTAAATGGGCATGACAATCTGACGGCAGTTCTAGTTTTGTGCAATGTCGGCTAGTTACTCTCCTCACACTCAATAAATAGCTATGCGCGGCGAAGCCGCGCATAGCTATTTATTGGTTTTATATGTAGGAGTATGAAAGCGCCTAAAGGCGCTGTTTATTTCTACTCTTCGGTAATTTGTAAGCGAATAGTGCGCCCTGAATGTTCGTTGCCAATTTGGACGGCGACATTAGGACTGGCAAGGGAATCAAGGGAATTTAATAGATCTAAAAGATTAGGAGTACTAGCGCCTGCTTCTACATATAACTGATCAGCAGATGTGGAAACGCGCTTCCATGTGCCGTAGAGCTTGGCGATCGCCTGTTCAAGTTGAGAGGCTTGGCTAACTAAGTCTGAGGCGAGCTTTAGACACCCAATCCGTAAAGCTTCCTCCAGTGCGGCATCAATATTAACGGAACGTTGGGAGATCGCTTGGACTTGATTAGTATTCGATAAATATTTGGTTAACCGTTGGGCATCGGCGGTTACTAGCTTGATGTTGTCAAGATCGGAACCATCGGCGATCGCTTGTTTAAGTGGCACTTGATAGGCTTCGGGCAGCTTATCAATTTCCCGAACTAAGGGAGCCACATAGCGAGTAGGAATCGTATGGGCGGCAACCTTTTCTTTGAGGTCATCGGGCAGATGGTCAGAACTCATCGCTGTCCATTCATCAGAAAGTTGACGCACTTCGCGACGGGTAATCTTTTCGCCATTCCGCGCCGCATCGACAATCAGTTGCTGGACTTCGGGAGCCGCTTGCGAAGTTTCCACAAAGGCTCTTTTGCTAAATTGGCGAATGTCATCGGCATCGAGTTGCCCATCCGCCATCAGCGTATCTGCACTATTGGCTAGTTGAATCCATGAATAGGCTTGGGATTTGCTAATTTCCCGTTCCTGTAGCCATTTGAGAAAGCCCGTGCCTCGCCCTTCGCCATTCATTTTTTCGCGATCGCGCACAGTCCGTAAAATCCTGCCCCGCCAAATGTCTGTCTGTAAATCAAAGCGATCGCATACTTGCCAAGCTTGATCGACCTCAGCCAAAAATTGTCCTTCAGCTAAGCCTTCATCACTGGGGTCAGGCAAGGATAGTGAAAATTCGGTGGGGTCAATATTGGTTAAAGTTTCATAGCTGACGGGTGCTTCAGAAATTGATTCAAGTACAGTTTCACTAATAGACACGAGTAATCCTTAATTATAATTTGCAATCTAAATAGGAAGATGTGCGACGCGTCGCGTCGCACATCTTCCTATTTAGCGAATTTGAAAGTTGATAAATAGACAGCTTAAAAAAGTTAGCTGGGCTGTAAGTAAAAACATATAAATCACAGCCCGTTTTTGGAAAATCGTTAAGATTAATCCGATCGCCTTGAGGTCAATCGTGGGGCCAAAGACCAGAAAAGCTAACAGAGAGCCACTGGTAAAAGTCGAGGCAAAGGATAGTGCAAAAAAGGCATCCACAGTGGAACAGATCGAGACGATCGCTGCCAAAATCATCATCGCGACAATCGAGCTAACTTGCCCCTGTCCGAGATTAAGAATAATATCGCGCGGAACCCATACCTGAATAATGGCGGCGATCGCACTGCCCATGACCAAAATTGCCCCTAGTTCGCGCATTTCCGCCAGAGTATTATCTAGCAGCAAATTTAAGCGATCGGGCAAAGATTTTGTAGCAATGCTTTGGCTGGTCGCATAACCCGATAAATCGAGCGGTTTGCTGGTATCTTCCCCCAAAAAGAATGTTCCCACAGGCACAGCCCCCGCCTTGATCTTAGCTGCTGGCAAAGCGATCGCAATATTAGGCTGTAAGATTGGGCGCAAATCCTTTTGACTACTAAAGACCATCGCCACAATTGTGGCGATCGCCAAAGATAACACCACTCGCAAAACCGCAATTTCAGGCTGATCGCGAAAGGCTGTCCAAGTTGCCCAAATCACCACGGGATTAATCGTCGGAGCCGCAAGTAAAAAACTCACGGCAACTGAAATTGGCGCTCCCTGAGAAATTAACCGTCTTGCCACAGGCACATTGCCACATTCACATACAGGGAACATAAATCCCAATAAGCTACCTGCTAATGCGCCAAGCAATGGATTTTTGGGTAAGATCGCTATAAGTTTACGCTCATCTACAAATATTAATAAAGCTCCTGATAGTAAAACCCCCATCATTAGGAAGGGAATAGCTTCCACAAGGAGACTCAAAAACAAAGTAAATGCGCTGAGAAGTTGGTTCATAGATGCGCTATTTTTTAGCAACCAAGACTAAAGAGTAAGACACAAAATAGCGTAGCCATTTGGGGTCTTTAAAACCCTGACTGTCCGAGTCGTTATATTACCAATTTTTAGACTAACAAATTAGACTAACAAATAAGCAGCTAGGCGCAATTAAATATAAAACTCTAAAAGCTGTGACGCACTCGCAGCGTGCGCCACAGCTTTTAGCTGTATTTTTTGATTCTGCTGCGCTAGTCAATCCTTCAAAAATTACTTAAGTTTTGCGAGACTATTCTCGTAAAATATACAAATAAGTAGCTGGGCGCAATTAAATATAAACCCTCAAAAGCTGTGGCGCACGCTCAGCGTGCGCCACAGCTTTTAGTTTGTTTTTCTAATTACGCCTAGCTACTTAATGCCGATAATCTTTGATTGTTGTGATGGGTAACGGGACTAAACCAAGTATCAAGGCATAAATAGGACAGACGCTATGAATACGCAAGAACCGAAAATACCTTCTAAAGTTACCCATAACGCCAAAATCACGCCACCAAAAATCGAAGACTATCGGATACCCGCCTCCCCCGGTTATGCTCTACCCGAAGATCGTCGGATTATGACTGCCCCTGAGTTGGGAGGCGAATCGGCAATTTTAGCGGAATTTGATGCCGCCGCCCGATCCGATCAATTTTCCGTGGCTTTACAAAAACTGATTCGTTGCCGCGATAACGTAATTCCAGCTTTACTAGAACGCCTTGAAAGTGATGACGTAGCTGTCGCCAAAAAAGCTGCGATCGCTTTAGGTTATTTGCGATCGCCCCTCGCCATATCCTCCCTAATCGAAGCTACAAAAAATCCCTATAGGCAAATTCATTGGCAAGCCGCTTCGGCACTAAGTTGGATCGGCAGTTCTGAAGCCATTAATGCTTTAGTCAAATTATTACGCCACCCTTCCATCCAAGTGCAAGCCGCAGTCGCCAAAGCTTTAGGGAGGGCGAGCTTGCCTGCGGTATCTCCCTTAGTTGATGCCCTCAAGCATAGCGATGATATGGTCAAAGTCCATGCAGCGCATTCTTTGGGGCAAATTAGCTCCCCCCTAGCGGTAACCACTTTAATCGAAACCCTCGAAAATGGTAGCAAATCTGTACGTTTTGAAGCAGCTTGGGCGTTAGGACAAATTAAATCGCCATTATCCGCCAATTCCTTAGCAAGCTTACTCACAGAAAATGATATTAGTGTGCAGTCTCAAGCAGTACAAGCCCTAAAAAATATCGGCGTTCCCGCGATTTCCGCAGTGGCTAAGATGCTGAATAATTCCTCTAGTCATACGCGGAGTGTGGCGGCGCGTACCTTAGGTCAAATCGGCATGGAAGAAGTAGTCCCCTTACTCGCCAAGATCCTTAGAGAAGATGAATATGCCTATGTCCGTTGTGATGCAGCCCTTGCCCTTGGAGAAATTGGCACCCATGACGCGGTATTTTATCTTTCTCAATCTTTAAAAGACCGCGATCGCTCAGTTCGCAGTGCGGTATTAAGAGCTTTAGCCCAAGTTAATTCTCCAGAGGCTCAGGAAATTTTACATAATGTCAAATTTTCTGTCTCAATCCCCAACTATTCTGTGTCCAATGTCAAAGATTTTGGGGATGAGTCAGACTTTACGATCATCCAAAGCTAGAAGAAGAGTGGCGGCGCGAAGCGCCGCCACTCTTCTTCTAGCTTTGTGTCCTAACAAAAATGGCAACAACGATAAAAGACAAGAAAAAAGCAAGCGATCGCTTGCTTTTTTCTTGTCTTTTATCGTTGCATAGGATAATCTATGTATACTGTATACAGTAATTTTGAATATCAATGCTCGCTTATAGCAATTTTTCGGAATGCATTATTCCGTGAAGCCGCAACAAATCAAGAAGTAAAGATTAGTGATTTAAAATACGATCATCTTTAGATTGTGCTGTTCTAATGGAGCGCAACTGTAAAAGATCTAGTAATAATTTTTTGCAGTAATTCAATGCTTGTTTATGGGATTTAACTATCGTTCAGGCTTCAAGAAATAGTATTGGTATTCATAGTGGTTAAATCACTAAGTAAAAAAATCACTAAGTAAAAAGTTTTTCATTCTCAAAAGAGGAGTTTGTACATATGTCTAAGAGAGATTTTCCTTCTTCTAATTCTCAGTTGATTGCTAGATTTAGTAGATTTTGCTTGGCAACTATCCTGATGCTAGGTTTATTTTTCGGTAATGCCCTTCAGGTAAATGCTGATGGGTCTGTTCCTGTTAGAAGCATTACCAATGAAAGTGCCATGCCATCTTCATTGCTATTAGCTGATGCGGCAGTTGAGGAAACCGAAGAAGTTGTAGAAACTCCAGAAGAGAAAGCTGCAGCTAAAAAAGTTAAAGAAGAAGCCAAAGCTGCGGCGAAAGCTGCTAAAAAAGCTGCCAAACTAGAAGCTAAAAAAGTTAAGGAAGCCGCTAAGTTGGAAGCCAAAAAGTTGAAGGCTGAGAAAAAAGCTACTGAAAAGAAAGAAGTTGAAGAAAAAGCTGCCCCTGAAGAAGCATCAGCCGTAGAAAGTGTAGAAGCTCCAGCCGTTGAAGCAGCTCCTGCCTTAGAAGCTACTCCTTAATTTCTGTATAGCGATTTGCACTTTGCTGTAGGCAAAATGCAAACTCAAATCCCTTACAGATATTACGTGGAAACCCTAGTCTGTCTCTCATCAGGGGAGACAGACTAGAGCAATATAATTGCAATTCCATGTTTTACTGTCCAGTCTGAAAGCTAGAAATTATTGCTACTTTCTAGCCACACTTTTTAGGCACAGCGTAGGAATCGAGACAATTCTTAAACGGGTTCTAGAAAATAATTGAAGTCAGACGTGTTTCGAGACGAACAAATGACATCTGTAATTTCGCGATCGCCCTCAAAATTTAGTATCACAGCTTTTTTGATTAGTGATAAGCCCGCAGGTTTCTTACTGAGTTGGGTTGCTGGATTTGTGGACACTTCCGCATTTATTATTCTGTTTGGACTTTTTACAGCCCATGTTACAGGCAATATCGCCTTGGCAGGTTCTTCGTTTGTAAGTTCGGACGCAGAGACAACAATTACCCGTTTAATCATGTTGCCGACATTTGTGGTGACGGTGGCGCTAACTTCTATTCTTGCACGCTATGCGCGTCGTCAACAATGGTGCGTTTTTGGAGTTTTGCTGACGGCTGAGGCGATCGCCCTTGCCATTTTTTTGACGATCGGGACGACTCTTTCGCCAGCTTTATTATTGGATGTGCAGGAAGAATTAATCTTGCCGATTGGTATTTCTGGTGTGATTGCGATGGCAATTCAGAACGCTTTAATGAAGGAAGCAAGAGGTGTCTTTAAAAGTTATATCCCTACTACGGTTATGACGGGAAATACAACTCAGTTAACTATTGATGTGGTGCAGTTTTGTAGCGCTAAATTAGCTAAGGAACAGAATGAAGTTACTAAGCTAGAAGCCGCCGAGTCCCTTGAGAGAATTGGTCGATTTGTCCCCACGATTGTCGGTTTTGCTCTGGGTGGTTTGCTAGCGGCTGTGTTTGTTTTAGTGTCCGAGTCTTGGTGGAGCTTAGTTTTACCTTTAATTGCGATTTCTATTTTAGCGATCGCTGCCTTTGTCGAGCATTTTCGTCAACCCGTTTAGATTTCTCCAAGATTTCAATCCCCTATATCCATAGCTAGTAATGTTAGAACCAAACCGAAACCGAATAGAGAGTTGCGATGCTTAGCATCGCAACTCTCTATTCGGTTTCTTGATCGACAACATCCATAAATCAAAGTTCAATATTAGGAAAAAAGAAAATGAAACAACGTTTTTTATCAGTCATTATTAGTGCGTTAATGATTGTGAGCTTGCTATTTAGTAACGCAACTCAGGCTCAAGCAATCTCTGGCTCCGAGGCAATGTTAGTGGCGGCGGTTAGTGAAACTGAGTCTGCGATTGAAGCGCCAGAATCATTAGCACCAGCAGAAACTGAAGTACTAGAACCAATAGTTGAAGCAGAAGTAACTGAGACTCCAATTATTGCTGAAGAACCTACGGCTCCCCAAGAATCCGTAACTCCTACGGCTACGGACAGCACAACGGATTTATTGCAGCAACTAGAAACAGAAATCTTGCCCCAGATTGCCAGTGTGCTTACTCCTGAGCAACAAGAGGAGTTTGCATCTAAAGTTGCGGCAGGAACTAGTTTTCGGAAGGCTTTTAAAGCAGTGACCCTTACTCCTGCTCAAAAGACTAAGCTAAGTACAGTGTTTAAAGCTATTCCTAAAAAAGATATCTTTGCAACTTTAACTCCTGCTCAAAAGAAACAACTATTTCTAAAAAATAAGCAGCTTTTTATCCCTACGGCTGAACAGATTGGCGCAAAAATGAGTGCAGGCAAGCAAATGGCTGGTGGTAAATCGTCTTTTGCTCCTTCCACTGAGGCGATCGTCGAAAAAATTAATTCTAAAATGAAGTTTGCTGGAGAAGAAAAATAGCAATGGATATTCATCTCTCCGATCGCGTTTACGATTGGCTGTTATTAGTAGGAGCTATTGTTACTTCGATCGCTTTATATTCATTCCTAGAAAAAATTGCGAGAGCCCTATTTTTTCCTTTAGCGACTTTAGCGATCGTCTTAATTCTGGCAAAGGTTGTTTTTGGAGTAACGCCTGATTACCTCTGGCATAACCTCATTCACCTATTGCGAAGATTTAGTAATAGATTTTTCTAACCCCAAATAAAGGCATTCATATACTTGACACACCAAATATTTAGAACCCCCTCTAACTCCCCCTTGGAAGGGGGAGAACTCAGACTTCCCCCCTTCCAAGGGGGGACTGAGGGGGGTAAGAATTTGTAAAGTGCGTCAAGTACATTAACGCCCAAATAAAGGCGGCGCATTGCGCCGCCTTTATTTTTAATTAAAGGTGTAGGCTTTGCCCACACCTTTAATTCTGGACAAGGAAGGCAGTAGGATTGCTATAGTCAATTTACAATAGCTGAAAATATAATGAAAGCTAAGATCACAAATAAGTTAAAAGCTTTATCTAGCCCCAAATTTATTGGCTATGCATTGGTTGGATTGATTGCGGGGCTTGGGGCGATCGCCACAGGATTTGAGCTAAACGAAGTCCAGAGCCTTGAGCGTCAAACCCAATCAGCATTTTTTAACTGGCGAGGTACGATCGCTCCTCCCAAAGATATTGTGATCTTAGCGATCGATGACATCTCCCTCCGTCAAGGTGAATTTTATGATCCAAAAGTTCGTCCATTTTTAGAACCCTTTCGCACAACCACATGGAAGCGTGTAGTCTATGCCCAAGTCCTCGAAAAACTAGTCAAAGCGGGAGCCAAAGTCGTCGCCTTTGACATTTTGTTTGTCACTCCCGGAGATCATGGCAAAGAGGATGATGACAAATTTCAAAAAGCAATTACGAAGTATGGCGATCGCGCGGTATTTGCAGCTAGCTATGAGGTTACGCAGATTGGCGAAGCGAGTATCTTGCAACTAGCTTCGCCTGAATCTATTTTCAAGATTAAACCTAACACCCTCGGACTAATAAATTTTAAAGCGGAAGTTACCACTAATATCCATCGTCTAGGTGTGCAACCACCTGCGGACAGTGGCTTGCCGAATGTGCCTACCTTTGCTAGTTCTATTTTAAATGTTGCCAAGATTAGCTATCCACAACCTAAAGGCGACGGGATTTATTTCTTTGGAGGAGTGGATACTTGGACAAATGCTCAACAGCAGATTCCGTTTTATTATGTAGTCGATCCTGAGAATTGGAAGAGTGAGCAACTTCAGAATGGCAAATTTTTTAAAGATAAAATTGTATTGATTGGGGCAACTGCTGCGTCTAAACAGGACATTCAAAACTCGGCAATGGGAAGGATGTCAGGGATTGAAATTCATGCCAATGCGATCGCCACCTTAATGCAAGGTAAAAGCATGTTTGCTTTATTCCCAAATCCTGTGCATAGTGGGCTATTTATTTTCTTGTTGGTGGGTATTTCAGGAACCCTTCTTTGTCTACTTAAGCGCCCAAATATTCAGATTTTGGCATCTTTAGGGATTGCGATCGCGTGGTTTGGAATTGGTTACGCCAGCTTTGTGTATGGCAGTGCGATTCTACCTGTCGCAATTCCTGCGATCGCCATCAGTTTAAATGGAGTAGCGCTGTTAACTACAGGTTCCATTGCGGCTCAAATTGATAAACTACTGCTGCGCCGTACTCTAGAGCGCTATGTGGCGGCTCCCATTGTCGAGGAAATCGTCAATCAGCCTGAAGGATTTCGGGACTTGTTAGAGGGGCGTACCATCAAGGCGGCGGTTCTCTTTTCCGATATTCGTGGATTTACCACACTCTCTAGCCGTCTACCAGCTAAGGTTCTCATTCAACAGCTTAATACCTATCTAGGCGGCATGGTGGATGCAATTTTAGAATATCAAGGCACAATCGATAAATTTATCGGTGATGCGATTATGGCGGAGTTTGGCTCTCCTGTTTCCCGAGGTGAAAAGGCGGATGCCATGAATGCGGTTAATGCGGCTCTCAATATGAGAGCTGCATTGATGGAGCTGCGTAAGGTTTGGCAGAGTGAAAAAAAAATTCCCTTCTCCAATGGTATTGGCATTAATTATGGAGAAGTGACTGTTGGTAATATTGGCTCGGCTCGTCGCCTTGAATATGCGGTGATTGGCGATACGGTTAACGTGGCAAGTCGGGTCGAAGGCATGACTAAGGATTTAGGAACCGACATTGTCATTACTGGCAATCTTTACGAGATTGTTAAGGATGAAATTGATGTGGTGGATTTTGGCGAACATGCTTTAAAGGGAAGAGTTGGCAAGGTGAGACTTTATGGTGTGATCGGGTTAAAAGGATGCGATCGCCAAGTTTACGAGCAAGTCCAAACCGATCTCAAGCGTCATACGGCCGTAATCGATATTCTCAAAAAAGGACAAATCCCATCACTCTAATACTAAAAGGACTCATACCAAAACCCTATGGCAAAGCAAGAGTTATCCAGTATAAATCAACCCCCCAAAAGCGAGTTGCGGCGCGAAGCGCCGCAACTCGCTTTTGGAGGTTTATGTCCTAAGCAAAACTTCCATTGCTATAAATAATTAGGGGTACGCTACGAAGTCGCACACCCCTAATTATTTAGGAAGAAAAGTAGAATAAAAAACAAAGAATAGAAGCTAAAGCCTAAAAAATAGCCGATTTTAAGCTGATTTTCGGATATTTGTTACTTAAACAGGCTTTTTCCATAACCTTGACATGGTAAGTCTATAGAGGGGAAATTTCAGCACCCTAGTAATCCCTTTCGACCTCTACCTAATGAATATCGTTGATCAAAAAAGTTTGATGACCCAGTCAGACTATGTCAAAAAACTTCGTCCATTATTACCACCAGAAGCTTTTTTAGCAGATCCCAATAAAGTCTGGATTTTGCTTATAAATATGATGATAATGATCGTCGGTTGGGCGATCGCTTCATACCTAGATCGATGGAATTGGTATTTACTATGGCTATATTTACCCATTTCACTGGTTATGGCAAATAGCATTATTGTCTTGTCATTTAGTACTCACGATTTACTACATAGTTCGGCAATTAGTAATCCTACACTTCGTCGCGTAATTAGTCTTTTAGGATTTACCATGTCATGGATGCCGCCAACTCTATGGAAAGCAGTTCATAATCGTGAGCATCACAATAAGACTAATGCCGAACAAGATCCTGATCGCAACTATTTATATTCACAACCAAATAGTTGGGGAAAATGGGTTCAAAATATCTTTGTCCCCTCTTCAGAAGTTAATCCAATATTATTAGTAATTGGCATGGCTCATGCTTGGGGAGTACATGTATTTCGCAATTTGACATCAGTATTGTTTTTTAATAATCGCTCGGCTGAATATCCCGTATTTGCTTTTAGTGTTAGTGAAAAAGAACGTAGAGCGATCGCGTTAGAATTATTGGTTTTAGTTGCTTTACATTTAACGATTTTTCTTGATCTTGGGTTCTCCCCAATCAAGATTTTATTAAGCTACTTTCTACCAATTTGGATAGGATATGCTGGCTTAATATTTTATATTTACACTAATCACATGTTATGTCCAATGACTGAGCAAAATGATGTTTTAGTTAATAGCCTATCTCTTCGTGTACCGAAAATATTTAATGTTTTACATATCAATTTTTCCTATCATACCGAGCATCATATTTTCCCAGGATTGAATCCAAATTATTATCCTCAAGTGCAAGAATTATTACTAGCTCACTATCCCGACAAATTTAATCTGATGGATGCGGGGCAAGCATGGAAATTAATGCTACAGACACCAAGGCATTATTTGGATCAAAATACTTTTACAGATTGGTCTGGTTCCAAAATCGTACCTTGCCCCGATTTGAGAGCGCAAAGCGCTCAAGCTCAAGTTCAGAAATTTTAATACAGTGTTTCTGTGCAACACTTTACCCAAGAAGTGAGTGGCGGCGCTTCGCGCCGCCACTCACTTCTTGGGTTTTGGTTTGTCCTACTGCAAGTGACTACAGCTATAAGACTTGAGATATACTAATCCAATTATCACAACTGTTACCTTCGCTACGGAAGTAATGTTGCTTTTAAAGTCAGATCAAGATTTGTGGAAAGTTCAAAATCTTTCTAGTTTTATCCGTCTACACAACAGCCTAATACCCTATGCCTAGCTTACCCAGCACGATTTATCCCGTTGGCGCTTACAACCTTCACGGTTTAGTGTGGCTAAATGATGCAAATATTGGCAAACCCTATGCGCTTTGTGTTGATGCCTATCAAGGGCATCTACTCAAAATCGATCCTTTTTCCGAAAGCGCAACAGTAACCAATAATTACACCGCTTCCGATTTTCGAGATGCCACTGGTTTAGCGATCGCTGGAGAAACTTTGTGGATTGCTAAGGACAATGGGATTTATTACTGCGACATGGTTGACTATGAACTGCAACCATTTATGGAACTCCCTAATCGAGTAGATGGAATTGCCGTATCGGAAGGCGGAGTCTATGTCAGTTCGAGGGAAGTTGGTAAAATCTTTGTATTTGGACGCGCCACTCGCACTTTGCTCAGGATTATGGACGCTCCCGGTGCAGGATTTGAGGCTCTAACCTTGTTGGGTGAGGAATTATGGGTCAGCGATCGCGTAGAAGAAACAGTCTATCGCCTCAATGCCAAAACAGGTGAAGTTTTGCAGCGAGGGCTAACGCCATTTCCCAATGCGACAGGGTTAGGATTTTTAGGAAATGACTTATATGTAGTTTATTCAGGAGATGAAAACTACATTCGCGAAAGTCCTAACGATTTAGATGAACCATTTTCTGTGGCTGCTCGCGAAAAGGTCTTCATCCATCAACTCAAATTCAATCAATATCAGGAAGAAAAATTAAACTATACGCTCACCACGGGCTATAAAGTGGAAATGATCTATCTTGAAGAACTTTCTACTGAAGATCCTACCTCTGTTTACAACCTCACTTGGCGAGTTGCCTATCCGACGGATACCTTTCGCCAAAAGTTATTAGCGATCGAGCCAATTGGAATTCCCTTTGAAGAGGAAATTGTCGATGGTCAAAAAGTTGCTGCTTTTAAGCTAGGCAACCTTAAGCCTGAAGAAGCCAGAATGTTTGGTTGGAAAGCAACTTTGGAACTCTATGGCATCAAGTACGAACTCAAGGAGAACGAAGTGGAATATGTCCCTGAGCTATCGCCAGAGATGCAGAAGCTTTATCTGGTGGATGATGATGGCTTAAGTATGGACAATCCAATCATCCAAGCTGCTGCCCAAGAAGCCGTGGGTGAGGAAACTAACATCTTGCGGAAGATGCGACTGATCCGAGATTATGTATATGACAAGCTTTCCTATCGAGTTACGCCCTATATTGCCTCGCCCGAAGAAGTGATTGTGAGAGGCACTGGCTCCTGTGGCGAATATGTGGGCTTATTGCTAGCTTTAGCAAGATTAAATGGAATTGCTTGCCGCACGGTCGGGCGCTATAAATGTCCCCATGAAGGTGAACTGATGCTAAATATCCCTCTACATCAGTATTACAATCACGTTTGGATTGAATTCTATATTCCTAGTATTGGTTGGTTACCAATGGAATCTAATCCCGACGATACAGGCGAGCGCCCCTATCCGACGCGCTGGTTTATGGGGTTACCTTGGTATCATGTGGAAATCGGCAAGGGAATCTTTTTTGAAACCATTCAGCCCCAGCCTTACTCCATTGGTGAACTAGCCTTAAATCATGTACGGTTTAAAATTCTTGAAGAACTCTAAAGAGTTAGATTGCTGATGACGTGGCTTTGTCGCGTCATCAAAGTGGGTGTTGTAAACGATTACAAAGTTTAATGAATTTAGCTTAAGAAGAATTTTCTGATGTCTACCTAGACCCTAGGATTAGGGAAGTTAAAAAATTTTTTATAGGTAATTAGACTTAGGAATTTAAATATATGACACATTTAACACTTAACTTACTCGCTGCTGTTCCCGCTACCCCTACTTGGTCTGTTGGCGTTGGCTTGATTATGATTACTGCAAATGTATTTGCGCTAGTGGTAGGTCGTTATGGCATCAAAGTTAAGGGTGTTGGCCCCAGCTTGCCCGTAGGATTACCTGGATTGTTTTCTGGCTTTGGTATACCCGAACTACTTGGTGTTACTAGTTTTGGTCATATTCTTGGGGCTGGCTTAATTTTGGGATTGGCTCAAGCTGGTTTGCTTTAAGGCTTCGCCACAACATCGCAACATAAACAATCAAATTTTTGATAGCACGGCGAAGCTGTGCTATCAAAAATTTGATTGTTTATATAAATTTAGCTGAACTTCCCCATTCTCCTGTAAATACGAAGCTAGCGAGGGGCTGCCGATCGCGTGGAGCTTTTTCCTTCTCTTGGAGATCCGCAGGTAAGTTACTAGTCTCTCCCGCATAGCCGATCGCGATCGCGGCAATTGGACGAGCCGTTTCAGGAATATTAAATGTAGCGATCGCCTTATCCGCATCAAAACCGCCCATTTGATGAGTTACTAAGCCCAAAGCTGTAGCCTGTAACGCTAAAGTTGCCGCCGCTTGCCCTGCATCATATTCACCCCAAGCATTTGGCTTGTCATTATGCTTAAAGTTTTTTTGAGCTACTACAAAACCCAATACGGGTGCAGCTTGCGCCCATGAGACGTTAAAAGGCACAAGGCAATCTAGAAGTTTTTGATAGTTCACCGTATCGTCTTTAGTCGCCACAATAAAGACCCAAGGTTGATCATTAAAACAGGAAGCTGACCACCTTGCCGCCTCAAATAGTTGGGCGAGTTTTTCAGTTTCTACAGGCTTACTATCAAAGGCGCGAGGACTCCATCTCTGGGCGATTAAGGGATGAATTTCATGATTTGTAATTGCAGGATTTTCCATGTTAATAATTTGCGGGATTTCTAAGTAATTTAAGTCAAATTTTGATGAAGCTACAATCTTTTTCTATTTTATAGTGCTTGACACTGATGTTTGACTCACCCAAGAGCATGGCATCTCAAAACCCAAAACAAAAGTGGTGGTGAGAAGCGCCACCACTTTTGTTTGCTCACTACAACGTTATAATACTTTCAGCACAATTACCTAGGATCATTTAAGCGCATGGATAATACGCTCGATACGCAAGCGATGCGGAGAGCATTGCAAAAGTCCCCCAACTATTTTCGCAACGGCTTTGGGCATGGAGAAGAAGCCGAATCCACGATGCGATCGCAGTATCATAGTGACTTGATCCAGACAATTCGCGAACATGACTATGTTTATACAGAGGGAAATGTGACGATTTATCTCGCCAAATCCTTTGGCTTCTGTTGGGGAGTAGAACGAGCCGTAGCCATGGCGTATGAAACTCGTACCCAGTTTCCCAATGAGCGCATTTGGATTACCAATGAGATTATCCATAATCCTTCTGTTAATTCCAAATTAAAGGAAATGGAAGTGCAGTTTGTGCCTGTAAATGAGGATGGGAATAAGGATTTCTCTGGTGTGGCACAGGGAGATGTGGTGATTTTGCCTGCCTTTGGTGCAAGTGTTCAGGAAACGCAGCTACTCGATAACCTTGGCAGTAAGATTGTGGATACGACCTGTCCTTGGGTGTCAAAGGTATGGAACCGCGTCGAAAAGCATAAGAAAGCAGATTTTACTTCCATTGTGCATGGGAAATATAACCATGAGGAAACGATCGCTACAAGTTCCTATGCGAAGCGCTATCTAGTGGTGCTGAATATGAAAGAGGCGGAATATGTCACCAACTATATGCTCAATGGTGGCGATCGTCAAGAATTTCTAAATAAGTTTAGTAAGGCGATGTCCGCGGGTTTTGATCCTGACTGCGATCTAGAACGGGTTGGTGTAGCTAATCAAACCACAATGCTCAAGGGGGAAACGGAAGCGATCGGCAAATTGTTTGAGCGCACGATGATGCAGAAGTATGGTGTAGAACACCTGAATGAGCATTTTCTCTCTTTTAATACGATCTGTGATGCCACCCAAGAGCGTCAAGATGCGATGTTCGAGATTGTGGAGCAACCGCTAGACTTAATGATTGTGATTGGTGGTTACAATTCCTCGAATACGACTCATTTACAAGAAATTGCGATCGAGCGTAATCTTCCTTCTTATCACATTGATGATGTGCATCGGATTATCTCCGCCGAAATCATTGAGCATAAGCCCCTAGGCAAGGCGATCGAGCAGTCTCCCAACTGGCTCCCCGATGGCAAAGTCACGATTGGCATCACTTCGGGCGCGTCAACACCTGATCGCGTAGTCGAAGATGTCATTTACAGAATTTTTGACCTTAAGGGTTAGTTTGCTACAAAAAAGCCCTGCTTTGCAGCGCTTTTTTGTTAAACCGAAAAGAGAGATAGCTTCGCTATCTCTCTTTTCGGTTTTGTTTTTCTAACTAGACCAAGCATTGCTATATCATTGAGAACTGTTGAAACACAATTATCTGGAGGTATTTGTGTCAGAGTCTTTATTTGATCAAGCTAGTGAACGGCTAGCTGATGCGATCGCCCATGTGCATATTTCCGAAGATGCGATCGAACGCTTAAAATCGCCCAAGGCAAGTCTACAGGTTTCTATTCCTGTACGCATGGACAATGGAACTTTAAAAGTATTTCAGGGATATCGAGTACGCTACAACGATCTGCGGGGACCTACCAAAGGCGGTATTCGCTTTCATCCTAAGGTCAATATGGATGAAGTTACATCCTTAGCCTTTTGGATGACCTTTAAATGCGCGGCGGTGAATTTGCCCTTTGGTGGCGCAAAAGGCGGCGTAGCCGTTGATCCGAAGCAACTATCTAAATTTGAATTAGAACGCCTCAGTCGGGGCTATATTGATGCGATCGCAGACTTTATGGGAGCCGATGTCGATATCCCTGCGCCCGATGTGCAGACCAACGCCACGATCATGGGCTGGATGGTGGATGAATATAGCACCATTCAGCGCAAGCTCTGCCCTGCGGCGATTACAGGCAAGCCTTTAACGATGGGAGGCAGCATTGGGCGCGAAGCGGCCACGGGATTAGGAGCTTTCTTTGCGATCGAGACTTTAATGCCATTACTCAAAATGGAACGTTCGCAAACTACGGTAGCAGTGCAAGGCTTTGGGAATGTGGGCGCAGCGATCGCAGAAGCCATGAGTAAAGCGGGCTATCGTGTAGTGGCTGTAAGCGATTCCAAAGGGGGAATCTACTCTAAAAAAGGACTAGATATTCCTAGCATTGTCCATTATAAAAATTCTACTCGTTCCTTTCAAGCGGTTTACTGCCAAGATTCTGTATGCAATATTGTCGAACATGACACCCTTAGCAATGAGGAATTGCTCGAACTAGATGTCGATATCTTGGTTCCTGCGGCGCTGGAAAATCAAATTACGGAGCATAATGCCCATAAAATTCGCGCCAAATATATTTTAGAAATTGCCAATGGTCCCGTAACTCCTGCCGCCGACAAGATTCTCGAACGTCGAGGCATCATGGTTTTTCCAGACATCTTGATCAATGCGGGGGGCGTAACCGTGAGCTATTTTGAGTGGGTACAAAATCGCAGTGGTTTTTATTGGACTCTAGAAGAGGTAAACGATCGCCTTAAGCAAAGTATGGTGACTGAAACCTTAAGGATTTGGGAAGTTGCCCAGCAAAAGCAAATTTCGATGCGAACCGCCGCCTATGTCCATGCTCTAACTCGTCTCAGCGATGCGATCGACGCTAAAGGAACAAGGTCTTATTACGCGCAGTAATTTACAGCGCTTTGCGCTCAAATCCAAACCAAAAGATTTTTTAAAGTGTTGCAAAGCAACACTTTAAAAAATCTTTTGGGGTTCGTTTGATCAGGAATTGTTGGCAGCCAATATGAGAGACGGTACGAAGCGCCGCCTCTCATATTTAGATTTTTGCTGTAATTTCTAAAACAGACTTGAAGCGCATTAAATGCTAGTTTAAAAGTTAATTTAAAAAGTGGTTAATACTTACAACTTCTATTGCTATAGAAATTGTAAGTATAATTACTCCTTTCCTATCCAGAGAAGATATTTCTATGTATCGATTTCAGGTAAAAGCACCCACTCAAAATGGGGAAATGATTGGTATAGTTGGCTCGATTCCACAATTAGGATCATGGGATCTCCAGAAATATCTGCCTCTACGAACATCTGGTGCTAGTTACCCAATTTGGTGGGTAGATTTTGATATAGATCCCTCCAGTATTTCTAATATTGCAAGTAACTCAGGATCAAGTGAGTCTGAACTTGATCCTCGAATTGAATATAAATATGTTCAAGTGGCCGCTAATGGGAAAGCCAAATGGGAAACAGAAAGCGCAGTAAATCGCTGGGTTCCCATTGAGCCTGAATATATCAACTCTAAAGATTCCACCATCATTGTGGATGATGGTGCTTTTGGGTATATTCACGCATTCCCCTACGGCTATTTTGACAAGGCGATCGCTTCCCCAACTAACCAAAGTTCCCAAATCACAGCTAATGGACTCAAGGTGTTAGTTCTGGGTAGTTCTGTCGCAATGGGTTGTAGCTCTTGGCTACTCAAGGGTTGGGCTAGTCAACTAGGAAAAGCTCTACAGGAAAAGTATGGACATCAACTGGTCAATAAATCGCAACTGGGAGCCAATGTCACCAGCACGATTGAGCGCTTTGCTTCGGTAGTTGCGCCAGAAAAACCCGATATTGTGATTATTTCGCTATCGTTGGGGAATGAAGGTTTAGCCCATTGTCGTCCCCACGATCGCCGAGCCGTGCAACGTCGCTTTGAGAGTGGCTTACTGCAATTAATCAAAATGACCCAAGATCTAGGCGCAAGCCCTGTACTGGGTGGACTCTATCCCCACAGTGACTATACCCCTGAGCATAATTGGCTATTGCGCGATACACACAGTCGGATGCTGAATTGGGGCGTGCCGATCCTCGATTGGCTCGATGTCTTGGATAATGGCTATGGGCGTTGGAAATATCAAACCTCTCTGGATGTCGCTCACCCCAACACCGCAGGGCATCGCCTCATGTTTGAAGCGATTGACCTGAAGATCTTTCAAACCGATCGCTTATCTAGCGAATGGCAATCATTTTTGCAGAGCAAGAGTAGTGAAGAGATATCCATCTATGAAGATAAATATGGATTTAAAATCCTTGCCAATCCAGAAGCGCAAACCTTGCGAATTATCAATAAATCGGAGTATGAATATAACATCACTCCCACTTGGAAAGAGCTGCAAGAAGCTCTCAAACGTAAGATAAGCTTACCCCTCGGCTCCTATATTGCCAAAAATGATGATCTGGGTGTCTTGCCTCTCTTGACGATTGGATTTAATGGTTCCATTGATAACACCATCAAGATTCCCATTGGCGTAGATTTGCAATACTGCTCAGCCCTAAAGTTCTTTTCTCCCCAAGTTTCCGATATCATTTACTATGACGGGCATTTAGGGATTCTCAAGGAAAGCGAAAACACGATTCGGATTATCAATGAATCCGATGAGGATTACAATATCCATCCGATGTGGAAAGAAGTTCGCGCCGCCCTCGTTGCCATGCCTGCGGGTGTGTATCACGATCCCACTGATCCTGAAGCCCCTTTTCGGACAATGATGATTGGCGAAAAAGGCTTAGAGAGTCGGGTCAAGGCTCCTGCAAAATCAACAATGCTGCTTAATTACAAATGCAAGCTCTCGGAAGTTAACCGCATTGCGATTTTACCTCTAGGCGATCGCTGTGCGGCGAGAATGCTGCTCTACAAAATGGAGTATGACGGGCCTGCATTCCCCTTTGATCTGGCGCGATCGACGAATTTAGGCGATGTCACGGATATGGTGGTCAATGATTTTCAGGATATGTGGAATCCCGCCTATCTGCATTACAATCAAGCTGAAAATCGCATCTATCATTCCAAATGGTCAGGATTATCCTTTGGACATGAGATTGAAGATACTGATGATCCCAATCATGATATGCAGCCTATCCACGATCGAATGCGGGTGCGTTACTCAGCGAGAGCAAAGAGATTTCTCTATACTCTAAATCATGCGGATGAGATTCTATTTGTGCGTACTGGGATCACTAATCGCGATTATGTTCTCGATCTCATGAAGAAGTTACAGATCAAATGTGCTGGTAAGCCTTTTAGGGTATTACTCATTTCCCAACAGAATTCTCAAGAGTTTACGGATATTCCCCATCTCATTCATTACGATTTGCACTTTAGTCCAGACTGGATGTATGACAGCCAAGATTATTGGATGGAATGTACAAAAACAATGAAGGGTATTCTCGAATCTCTTGGCATATCGAGCCAAAATTTATTTTGGTGTCCACCCTAAAAAATTTATAGGCGGCGCTTCGCGCCGCCTATAAATTTTGGCTTTATATTCTAATTTGCGGTTTTTTAAAATTTTCTGGTATCACCTAAAGACTGAGTAGACTGCAAAAAAAAGGCGGCGCATTGCGCCGCCTTTTTTCATAATCGTTTCATTTTTTAGAGCTATCTGTGTTATATTTTAAAAAATGAAACGATTATGAAACGTAATCATGGAGCTTCAACTTAGGTCTAAGCAAATCTACTCATCAAGCGCAATTTCCAAACAGAGCGTATTTAGTTGCCATGCGGTTTGGATTGGGCTGATGTTGATGATTGCCACTAGTGCATGTAGTCCGCAGGCAGGCTCAGATATTTCAAATCCAAATAATTCTAGTGTGAATAATTCCACTAGTAGCACCACTAGTCGCCAAAACCCAAAGGGGCAGAAAGTGATCCTCACCACCTTTACGGTGCTAGCGGATATGGCGCAAAATGTGGCGGGAGATAAGGCGATCGTGGAGTCCATTACCAAAACTGGGGCAGAAATACATGGCTATGAGCCAACACCCAGTGACTTTCGACGAGGTCAAGGCGTAGACCTAATTTTAGATAATGGACTGAACCTAGAACGATGGGCGGAAAGATTTTATAACAACTTTCCCAAAGTGCCGAGATTAACTCTTAGTGAAGGCGTACAGCCCGTAAATATTGCCGAAGATGCCTATCAAGGGAAACCCAATCCCCATGCGTGGATGTCGCCCCAGAATGCTTTGATTTATGTGGAAAATATTCGCAAGGCGCTCGGCAAGCTCGATCCTCCTAATGCTGCGACCTATGACGCAAATGCTAAGGCTTATAGTCAGCAAATTCAAGTGATCGAGGCAAAGCTCAAGCAAGCAATTTCCGTCATTCCTGCCGATCAGCGTTATATCGTCAGTTGTGAAGGTGCATTTTCCTATCTAGCCCGTGACTATGGCTTAAAGGAAGTCTATATTTGGCCAGTGAATGCCGAGCAGCAAGCCACACCTAAGCAGGTACAAAAGGTAATTGACACGGTAAAAGCGAAGCGCATTCCTGCGGTATTTTGCGAAAGTACAGTCAGCAATGAAGCGCAAATGCAAGTAGTCAGAGAAACAGGTGCAAAATTTGGAGGAGTCTTTTTTGTAGATTCCCTTTCTCCTCCCGATGGTCCTACACCCACCTATCTCAAGCTTTTGGAATACAACGTCAATACTTTAATCCAAGGTTTGCAAAGTTCTAATTAAAGCAACTGATTGACTCAAAAATTGACTCACCAATTGATTCACAAAATAGACAATTCAGCGTAAACAAAAAATCAAAATACAAAAAATCAAAATAAAAGATAAAAAATATGGAAACTATCAGCATTGATATTGAAAATGTCACCGTTGCCTATCATGGCAAAGTCGCTCTACATAAAGCGAACTTACAACTAAAGGCAGGCACAATTTGCGGTTTAGTGGGCATGAATGGAGCAGGAAAATCCACTCTATTTAAATCCGTTATGGGTTTTGTTAAGCCTGCCACTGGTCGCGTGCTAATTAATGGCTTACCGATTCGCTTAGTTCAAAAAAATAACCTTGTCGCCTATGTACCCCAAACAGAAGAGGTTGATTGGAACTTTCCCGTTAGTGTCCATGATGTGGTGATGATGGGGCGCTATGGCTATATGAACTTTTTGCGTATTCCCCGATCGCCTGATAAATTAGCGGTACGCGATAGCCTAGAGCGTGTGCAGATGTGGGATATGCGCGATCGCCAAATTGGCGAGCTATCGGGCGGTCAAAAGAAACGCACTTTTTTTGCGCGAGCTTTAGCCCAACAGGCGAAGATTTTACTTCTTGATGAACCCTTTGCGGGGGTTGATGTTAAGACCGAAAAGATGATGATTAATTTGCTAATGGAATTACGCGATGCAGGCTACACCGTGCTAGTTTCAACCCATGATCTAGATTCCGTTAATACTTTTTGCGATCAGGTAGTTCTCATCAATCGCACGATTCTCGCCTATGGTCAAACCTCGGAAGTCTTCACGGAAGAAAATATTGCCCGTACCTTTGGAGGCTTTACACCGCGCTATGTCCAAGCCTAATCAAGAGAATTTTTAAGATGGCTGCAATGCAGCCATCTTAAAAATTTTCCTATGGTTTTATCTATCAAAAAAGTAAATATAGGGATTTAAGGAAGTTAACAATTATGGAACTTGTTCAATGGTTTACCGCACCTTTGCAATATGGCTTTATGGTCAAGGCGATTTGGGTTAGTGCCTTAGTGGGGATTGTCTGTTCCGCACTTTCCTGTTTTATGATTCTCAAAGGCTGGGCTTTAATGGGGGATGCTGTATCCCATGCGGTACTTCCGGGGGTAGTCCTAGCCTACGTGATGAATATTCCCTTTGCGATCGGTGCTTTTGTATTTGGGGTGGGTTCGGTAATTGCGATCGGTTTTATAAAATCCAATACGCGCATTAAAGAAGATACAGTTATTGGCTTAGTATTTACGGGTTTATTTGCTCTAGGCATAGTTTTAGTTTCTAAAATCAAAAGTACCGTTGATCTAGGACATATTCTCTTTGGTAATGTTTTAGGAATCGCCGATCGCGATATTATCCAAACCGTCATCATTAGCCTAATTACCTTAATCACCTTGGCGATATTGCGAAAGGATTTAATTCTGTTTTGCTTTGATGCCACCCATGCTCGTTCTATTGGACTAAATACCAATTTCCTTTATTACATTTTGCTGTCTTTATTATCCTTAACTGCTGTAGCGGGGCTTCAGACCGTGGGCATCATTTTAGTGGTTGCCATGTTGATTACCCCCGGGGCGACAGCCTATCTCTTAAGCGATCGCTTTGACCACATGATTTTGATTGCAATGGCTTCGGGGATGTTTTCGAGTGTTATGGGAACTTACATTAGCTATCACATTGATGGCTCTACGGGAGGCTGTATCGTCGTTTTGCAAACTCTGTTATTTATGGTTGCCATGATTTTTGCGCCAAAGCATGGGATGTTAGCGCGATCGCATCAACAAATTATCGAATCTTAGTTAATTAGAGGCTATGCCTAGCACAGCCTCTAATTAACTAAGATTTATAGCAGGGCGCAAAGCGCCCCTCTTGTAGCTTATAGCTAGCTATAACCCCACTTTGAATTTTAAGAATCTCAACGTTTTGCAGCGATCGCCTTGTAAGTGAGCTTTACTCAAGATATAGCAACTTTTTTATAGATTACGAGTTGCGCTTCGCGCTACCCATAATCAATTTAACAAACACCCAAAGTCTTAAAAATCCTATGTTCCAACAAATTTTGTTAGCCGTTGATGGTTCAGGGCGATCGCGCGAGATGCTAAACATGCTGCTAGCCCTACCTAGTATGCAAAGATCCCAGATTAACGTTCTCCACATTATCCCCAACTCGATTAACTCGGAATCCGTTACGGAATATCGCCTCGCAGGTGAAAAAATCATCGACAGAGAAATCAAAAACCTGCGTCTGGGTTCCGAAAATAGCACCGTCCCCCTACTCAAAGAAGGTGAACCCAAAGATATCGTTTGCAAAGTCGCGGAAGAACTCAAAGCCGACATATTGATCATGGGATCGCGTGGCATGGGACGCTTGCAGGCGATCTTGGCTAATTCTGTCAGTCAGTATGTCTTCCAGTTATCAGATGCACCGATGCTGCTGATTAAAGATGATGTGTATATTAAGACCATTCGTAGTGTGATGGTTTCCATCGATGCTTCCGCAGCTTCTCAATACAGCCTCGATCTGGCGATTAAACTGGTGAGTGGTGCTAAGGATGTGGAAATTTTCCTCGCTAGAGTGGTTAAGCGTAAAGAAGATGCTAACGCCGCCAATGATCCTGTATTAGCTGAAGCCGCCGCTAAACTCAAGCGGATGAATATCCCATCCAAAACTTTTATTGGTTCTGGGGATGTGGGCAAAGAAATTTGTCGCCTTGCGGATGAATCTAACGCTAGTTTGTTGATGCTCGGTTCTCCCGATCGCCGCCCATCGATCGCCCGCAGTTTACCCGACCTTGATCGTTTACTTGGTACATCTACATCGGACTATGTGCGTGTCAATGCCACAGTTCCTGTACTGCTAACCCGCACCATTGAATAGAATCTACTCCCTTCCCACCCAATAGTTAGTGGTGCGGCGCGAAGCCCTGCACTACTAATTTAAAATGAAGAAATGGCGTAGCCATTTCTTCATTTTAAATTAGTAGTGGGTTTGGTTTTTAAATCATAAAAGTGTTGTCACACTTTCATGAATTGGTATTAATGTCTATTTTTATACTGAGAAGGGAGCATCACTCACAAAAAGCTTGCAAAATAAGCTTTTTGTGATTTTTGAATGGCGTGACTTCGTTGCACTATTTAAAATACTGAAACAAGAAGAGCTACGCTTAGCGTAGCTCTTCTTGTTTCAGTGCATAATTAAATTTGCAGGCATACTCGGAAACTGTGCGTTTATAAATTACGTCCTAGCCATCTATGAAATCGCCGAAATCGCCACCACCATCGTCTCCATCACCACAGGCTAAACCACCAAAATCTAAGTTGATGACTCAGATTTATCAAATGACACAGGTGGTAAATGGGGTATTAAAAATTAATCCTAAAGAGCGTGTACCAAAGCTTGAAGTACGCCGATCGCAAAAGGATAAACCCGAAATTTATGACTTAGTGGGCGATCGCTATGTGCTAGGACGCAGCACCAGTAAGTGTGACATTGTCGTCCAAACACCGCTTGTTAGCCAAGTTCATGCCCAATTAGTCCGCGATCGCTCTCAAAAGAAGGCGCAATTTATCCTGCAAGACCAAGACTCGACCAATGGCATTTATCGCCAAAAGCAGCGCCTTAAATCTGTGCCATTGCGCCACAAAATGAAAATTACGCTGGGTCCCCCTGAACTAGCAGAAGCAGCCACAATTTGCTATATCGATCCGCCGCCTTGGTATATCCGCACGGTGCAGTATACGGGCATCGGCATTGGCGCGATCGCAGGAATAATCGTGCTGGCGATCGGCTATGAACTAGGTAGGGTTCCCGATCTGAAGCCTCTACCCGTTACCCAGCAAGGACCCGTCGAAGTTCTGGCTGGTGATGGCATCAAGCGCCTCGACCCTACTGACATCGCCAACCATACAGAATATGCCACCATTGCTGAGTTTGGGCAGTTTATCCCTAAGGCAGTGATTGCCTCAGAAGATACTTCTTTTTACTGGAATATTGGGGTTGACCCTGTGGGGGTAGCGCGGGCGCTAGTTACCAATGTTCGCAGTCGTGGTGAGCGCTTAGAAGGAGCCAGCACGATTACGCAGCAACTGGCGCGAAACCTACTGGGCAAAACCTATGTGGGGCAGGAGGACTCCGCAGGGCGTAAATGGCGTGAGGCTGCCGCAGCGATCAAACTCACCTTTACTTACAACAAAGATGAGATTATGCGGCTCTATCTCAATCGCGCCTATACAGGTTATGGGGTATATGGCTTTAAAGATGCCGCTAAGCTCTATTTTGGCAAGGAAGCCTCGGAGCTAGATCTCTCAGAATCAGCTACCCTCGTAGGACTATTACCTTCGCCTGAAAATATCAATCCTTTTAAAAACAAGAAAACTGCTCTCGAATATCGCGATCGCATTCTTAATCGCATGGCGGAACTGGGTATGATCACTGATAAGGATGCCGATCGCGCCCGACGTTCCGTCCTTAACCTAAATGAAGCCGCCAAAACAAAGCTCCAAGGCTCGGTAGCTCCCTATTACTACAGCTATGTCTTTGACGAGTTGCAAGACCTCCTCGGCGATAACTTTGCGAGGGAAGGGAATTTAATTGTCGAAACAAATCTTGATCTCACAATGCAAAAAGCCTCCGATCAAGCTTTGCGCGAGGCAGTTGATCGCGATGGCGCAAGTGTCGGTTTTAGCCAAGGGGCGATCGTCACGGTCAATGCCAAGGATGGCTCATTGCTGTCCATGACAGGGGGGGTTGACTACCAAGCTAGTCAATTTAATCGGGCGGCTCAAGCCCTCCGCCAACCGGGGTCAACTTTTAAGTTATTTAGCTATGCGGCGGCCGTTGATCGCGGAATTTCTGCTAACACCACTTTTTCCTGTAGTCCCCATTCAGGGATTATTGGTTGTCACAATGGCGGGAGTGGCGCGATCGATATGTATCGGGGCTTTGCATTATCCGAAAATGTAGTTGCGGTCAGAGTTGCGGAGAATGCAGGACTGGGAAATGTGGTCAAAATGGCAAAGAATTTGGGCATTACTGCAAAGCTAGACGAATCCAGCAACATGGTTTTGGGTGGCAATGAGGTCAAAATCTTAGAAATGGCGGGAGCCTATGCCACGGTAGTGAATGAGGGCAAATATATTAAGCCCCACGCGATCAAACGCATTCTCGATAGTGCCGACTGCAAAAATCCCAAGGATCGCCAAACCTGTCGCGTTATTTTTGAGGCAAGTAATTTTCTCAAGCCACGTCAAGCGATCGATGCGGGTGTAGCTAGCACGATGCTGGATATGATGCGCGGCGTGGTGCAGTATGGCACAGGGCGATCGGCTGCAATCCCCCAAGATACGGTCGTTGGCAAAACAGGAACTACTGATGAAGGGCGCGATCTCTGGTTTGTAGGTGCTGCTCTAAAACGCAATCTCGTTACGGCTGTGTGGTTGGGTAATGATGAAGGGGTGACTAGAGGCTCAAGCGCCATAGCCGCACAGGTTTGGGGTGACTACATGCGCCAAGCAGTGCGCTAACTTCATTTGTAATTTGATGTCGCAGCTTTGCTGCGACATCAAATTACAGAACCATAATGTAAATAAATCTACGAAACTTTGGTCAAAAGCGCTTGACGACTACCATAGGTACTGTAGTATTGATTCCGAATCAATTTCCTAGACATTCTTAATTAAAGCGACATAGGAGCTATTACGATGAATAAAGGTGAACTAGTAGATGCGATCGCCGAAAAGGTATCCGTATCTAAGAAAAATATTGAAGTGATTGTTACTGCGGCTCTTGAATCTATCGTTGATGCCGTTGCTGATGGCGATCGCGTAACTTTAGTTGGCTTTGGTTCCTTTGAGCCACGCGAACGCCAAGAACGTGAAGGACGCAACCCACGCACTGGAGAAAAGATGGTG
This sequence comes from Pseudanabaena sp. FACHB-1998, assembly GCF_014696355.1. Lineage (GTDB taxonomy): Bacteria > Cyanobacteriota > Cyanobacteriia > Pseudanabaenales > Pseudanabaenaceae > Pseudanabaena. Next base: position 84,645 of record NZ_JACJQA010000031.1, read on the forward strand.
ATTGCGGCAACTCGCGTTCCTGCCTTTTCCGCAGGTAAGCAATTTAAAGAAAAAGTAGTAGAGTAATTCACTCTCAGATGTCAAAAAGGGGACGCAATGCGCCCCCTTTTTTGAAGGTATAATTTTGAGGCGATCGCTCAGAAAAACGGAACAAGGGAGAAAATCTGTGTCGGAAATGTTGTGGTCAGTGGTTGTGCCAACCTATAACCGTCTGCCAATCTTGCAAAAATGCCTTGCCGCATTAGAAAAGCAGACCATAACTCAGCCCTATGAAATTCTCGTTATTGATGATGGTTCCTCCGATGGAACCGTGGAATTTCTAACCGCTAATCGCGATCGCTACCCACATTTGCGCCTCCTCACCCAAGACCATGCCGCCGCCGCCACTGCGCGTAACTATGGCATCGACTCCGCTCTCGGCAAATATATCGCCTTTGTCGATAGCGACATTACGGTTAATCCTGAATATCTCGAAGCCCATACAGGAACCTTAGCTCAAGGCGAAAAAGTTTATAGTTATGGGCGCATTATCAATACTACAAATCTGGAAGCTCCCGATTCTGAGCCAGTACCCTCTGTTCCTGTATTTACAGCCGCAATTTTTGATACCTGTAACTTAGCGATCGCCCGTCAATGGTTATTAGAAGCAGGAAAATTTGATACGGGCTTCTTTCAATATGGCTGGGAAGATTTTGAGCTAGGTATGCGAATTAAAAAGCTGGGCTTAAAGCGCTTAACTTGTGCAGGGGCGATCGCTTTCCACTATCATGCTGCCTTCTCCATCGACAAGATGCCGCGCCTTCTCGATCTCGAAGAACAACGCGGCAGGATGAGTATTATCTTCTATCAAAAGCATCCCACATGGGAAGTCAAGTTAATGATCCAAAAAACTTGGCTACATCTAGCTCTATGGGGCATTCTCACCCTTGGGGGATTGCTTAATGATCGCACGCTTAAGCCTCTACTTACATGGCTATGCGATCGGGGTAAGTCGGAAATTGCGATGGAAATCTTCCGTATTTACATGAATTGGTACACCGTAATCTGGATGTATCGCAATTGGGATAAAGAAAGCAAATTACTATTTTGCTAGATTACATCTCCCACAGAGAATGATGGCGCAAAGTGCCACCATTCTCTAATACCAAATCACAAAATGGCTACGCCATTTTGTGATTTTAAACCCCAAGAATTAGTGGTGCGGCGCTTCGCGCCGCACCACTAATTCTTGGGGTTTAATGTCTAAAGCCCAAATAGTGTGAGGCGGCGCTTCGCGCCGCCTCACACTATTTGGGCTTTATATCCTAACAAGAATGGCGACAGCTAATTATCTAGCTATCACTAGATAATTAGCCAAATATTTCCGCAGGGTCAGCAGATTGAACTTTGCGGAGAGAAATCGCTCCTGAAATCACACACATAACGATCGTTAAAATCATCACAGGTATAGCCTTATCCCAGATATATAGCGGCAGTAAGGTCGCATTTTTGGTGAGATTGTATAAACCAAAGGAAATGCCTAATCCGGGAATAAAACCCAGAATTGACAATACAAAGGATTCCTGAATTACGATTTGAGCAAGGTAAAAATTGCCATAGCCCATCGCTTTTAGGGTCGCGTATTCGGCAAGGTGATCGGAAACATCGGTATAGAGAATTTGATAGACGATAACAATGCCAACAATAAAGCCCATTACCGTACCAAGGCTAAAGATAAAGCCGATCGCCGTACTTTTTTGCCAGTAGCCTTTTTCAAAATTGACATAGCCTTGGGCTGTCAAAATTCGCGTATCGTCGATCGCCGCATCTTCAGTTTTTTGGAGATCGGCAACGGTTAACTCAGATTTGGCAATAGTTACCTTATCTTTATTCTCTTCCAAAGTTAATTTGCCATCAGCACCGATGCGCTCTTGAAATAGCCCTTTAACTCGCTTACCATCTGGCACTAATTTCTCTCGGGGTAATACCACACTATCCCCCGGTTGAGAGCGAATAAATTCCAGCATAACCTCGTAAGCAGAAGCATTAGGTTGCAAATTGATTAAACCGACATTGATTAATCCTGAACGTCGATTATCAAAAATTCTTAAAAAGTTAGTATCGCTAGTAATCGTTGCCCCGTCAGCCGCAAAGGAAGCTCCTAATTCAAATAGTCCCCCAATCGAAATCTTGCGATTAGCCACTTCGCGGTTAACTTGGTTATTACAGGCAAAAGCTTCGTCATTAAACTTTGCCTTGAGCGCCAAAGTGCCACATTCGCCAACAATAGGACCGAATTCAGCACGGGAAGCACGATCAAATAAAACTACATCTTGTTTTTTGACATTGTTAATATTTAGCGCGGCTCCTGGCATTTTAAAAATAGAAGCATCAGGATTTGCTCCTAACACCAAAATGTTGCGAGTTTGTCCAGCAGGATCTTCTTGGATTTTCCAAGCCGCGATGCCAATATAAAGAGGGTTAACCGAAGACACTCCTTTTAATCCGCTGGCTTGATAGAGACGGCGTTGAGAGAAATTTCGCATCCCCACAAGGTTGGTTGACTGCGGACTAATAATTACCAGATCGCCTATTAGGTTTCCCTGCAAGCGCACAGCGCTAGTAAACAGGGCATCACGAAACCCTAATTGCAAGAACATTAAAACTACAGCAAAAGTAATACCTGCGATCGCCACTAATAATCGGCTTTTCTCGTAGGTAAGCTGTAACCATGCAAGTGGTACGGCAAAAATCATATTTTAAAAGCCAAATTCTCGAAGTAGAAATAAATAGGTTTTTTAAAACTAAAAATGGCTACGCCATTTTTAGTTTTGGTACTAAGCTCTTTTTTTAAAGAGCTTGCTGGAGGATTAAGTTTCAACTTTGACTCTGACTTGAAGATTGGTTAGCCCTGAGACTTTCTTGCTATCGTCTAGCTTAATCTTGACTTCGATAATCCGTACATCTGTCTTAGCCGCAGGATCAGTTCCTAGTACATCATTTTTAGCAATTTTTAAGCCAATACTATCGACTTTGCCCGTAATTTCACCTTCAAAGGCTTCACTCTCAATGTTAGCTTTTTGACCAACCTTGATTTTGCCAATATCGGTCTCATAGATTTCAGCAACCACATACATCTGGCTGGTATTACCGAGATCAATCACTCCATCGGCTTGGCTGACAACTTCACCAGTTTTAGAATTGATCTTCAGTACTTGTCCATCAATAGGGGCACGGACTTGAGCAAGATCTAAATCAACTTCGGCTCTTTTAACATTGACGATCGCTGTTTGTAACTGAGCTTCGGCGAACTGGATATCCGTGGGACGCACTTCTTGGACACTACTGAGTAGCCCCTGTGATTGTCGCAGTTGAAACTGAGCTTGCTGAATTTGCTGCTGAGCTTGGAAAAACTGTCCTTGTAAAGTTTCCACCTTGATCCGATAGCTATCCAGAACAGTTTGCGAGACTGCACCTTCTTTAAAGACTTGTAAAAATCGATTGTAATCCCGACCCGCAATTTCTAATTCGGCACGAATTCTATTAGCATTAGCTTCTAAGGATTTGATATTCGCCGCCGCCGACAGTACATTACCCTCTTGGGCAATGATATCGCCACTCTTTGCACCTGCTCTTACCTTCGCCAGATTACGCTCACTTTCTTGAGCTTGACTCTGAGCTTGGAGTAGCGCCGCCACTGAGCGATCGTAACTGTCAAGAATCGCAATGACCTGACCACGTTTCACGATATCGCCTTCCTTGACCATCAATTTCACAATCCGAGATGTGCCAAGTGCAGATGGCGAGGCAACTTTAATTACCTCTCCCTGTGGCTCCAAACGACCTAAGGCACTAATTGCTTTGGGCTGATCTTTGGCAGGGCTGCTAGTAGTTGGGGTTGCGACTGGTTGTGGTTGATTATTGCGACCCAGTACTAACCATGTACTTACGCCTAGGGCAGCACAAGCAATTACGATTAAAGGAATTAATAGTTTATTAGACCGCTTTGGTTCGATGGCATTCTTCATGGTGCTAGTAGTGCTGCTGGCAGCAATTCTTTGTGTATCTCCAGATATATTACTGATTTCTGTAGACGTTTCTACCTGTTTGTCCGCCTGTTCATCTACCTGCATATGCTTTTTGCCTCTTTTTAGCCTCTATAGGTTTAAAAATCTCATCGAGAAATTAGCCACAATTTTACTAAGCTATATCACCTTGCCCGTAAAGGAGACATCCTACATCAGCGTTAGCAAAAAGAGAAAGGATGTACAAGGTACATCCTTTCTCTTTTTTATGTAGTGTATTCGGCGTTAATTTTGACATAGTCATAGCTCAGGTCACAACCCCACGCAGTACCACTACCAGATCCATCACCCACGCCGACATTAATAATTACGGTGTCAGTTTTGAGATAGTCACTAGCGGCTTGGCGATCGTATTCCTGTGGAGTACCATCCTTCATCATCACAAAGTCGCCCAGTTGAATATTTAACAAATCTTGATTGAAATCTATGCCCGATCGCCCTGCGGCGGCAGCGATTCTTCCCCAGTTCGGATCATTGCCAAATACGGCGGATTTGACGAGGGATGAGCCGACAATGGTTTTAGCGATTTGGCGGGCGGCTTCCACACTAGAAGCTCCTGAAACATTCACCTCGATCATGCAGGTTGCGCCTTCACCATCACGGGCGATCGCCTTAGCTAAACTCATGCAGACTTCTTGGAGCATCACCTGTAATTTTTGCGCCGCAGCAGAATTTTCATCGGTCACAGTTACGCCTGCTTGACCATTGCACAGCGCTAAAACCATGTCATTAGTGCTGGTGTCACCATCGACGGTAACTTGGTTAAAACTGGCATCGATTGAGCTAGATAACATTTTTTGCCAGAGCTTCGGCTCTACCCCAGCATCACAGGTGACGAAACCAAGCATGGTCGCCATATTTGGATGGATCATGCCTGAGCCTTTGCAAATCCCACCAATTCTGACAGGCTTACCATCAATTTCTGTTTCAAGGGCAATACTTTTCGGCACAGTGTCAGTGGTCATGATTGATTTGGAGGCAGCTTCGCCACCATCGGGAGAAATCAAGGGCGCAATTTTGGCAATCCCTGCACGCATCTTATCCATGAGCAACTGCTTACCAATCACTCCCGTAGAGGCAACTAAAACCCCATCGACCGTATTTAAAGCCTTTTGGACAAGTTCGGCACACTCCACCGCATTGCGCCAACCCTCTGCGCCAGTACTGGCATTAGCTTGTCCTGCATTACACAAAATTGCGCTAACGGAGCCACCTTTGGCTAAGACTTCGCGGTTAAAGTCCACACAGGCGGCGCGAACACAGGACTTCGTAAATACACCTGCGGCGATCGCAGGGACATCGGATGCAATCAAAGTCAAGTCAGGAGCGCCCGATGGTTTTAGTCCTGCGGTGATACCTGTGGCTTTGTAGCCTTTTGCTGCGGTCACGCCGCCTGTGATTACTTGCCAATCTGCCATGATTTTTAAAATTTCCTCTGGATATTTTTTATTTTTTATTTAGATTAGGAGGTGAGATTTGTCCGCACTATATCTAAATTCCTGTAAGCTTGGCGATCGCCCCTTCTAACGAGCTTGGTAGCGATCGTAACAACTTACGTTTCTCAAAATCTACAGGTACAAGGGTAACCACTGCTGTTACACATAGATCTGTTTCCGTGCGAATTTGATATTCCCAATTGAGACGTACTTTGTCTGGCACTAACTTAGTCATCACTAAGACATCATCTCCCATCCTTGCGGAACGGTGGTAGCGCAGAGACATCTCGGCTACAGGCAAATCCACACCTGCGGAAACTAACTCTTCAAAGTTCATCCCGACTGATCGCATACATTCCACTCTAGCGGCTTCCATCCAAGTTAGATAAGTGCCATGCCAAACTACGCCTGAGTAGTCGGTATGGTGAGGATAGACATGGACGGGATAGTTAAACCAACCTTGAGTACTGCTGCTTGGCTCAAACTGGGTAATTTCACTAGTTAGGGTATTAGAAGATAAATTTGCCATGATGATCGTACCTAAAGGAATTTTTAAAATTTACTTCTTACATTGGGATGCGAGGTTGCTCTCATCCTAGCCACTCCCCAGTGAGTAAGGAGTGAGGCGCGGCAAAGCCAAGCACCACTCCCTATTCATGGGTTATAGTAAATTTTCTAGACGACGGCGCATCATGGCAATTACGGGATCTTCGACTGGTATTTCGTCTTCTGGTTCGGTTAGTTCTTGATGATCCTTAGACCAATCCGTTTTATCAACATTTTTTTCGGGCGGAACCAGCAAGGCATCGGTGGGGACAATGTTTAAGTCATAATTTGACTCTTGACAAAATTCTTCTAAATCTTCGCTGTTAATGCTTTCCACCGTTGGCGATAAAAAATCCTGTGCTTCTAGTAATCCAGCATAACGGATGGCATCATCCTCCTGCTCGAAAGCAACCACAATATTGTTGCCTTCAATTTCTAGGGTGTAGATACCTTCGTTATCGGTGTTAGCGTTAAACAGCAATACCCAAACTTGCATAGAAAAAACTCGACCGTTAGAAAAGCTTTAATATTGTATAACAATCCTAAATGGTTTGAGAGAGTGCGTCCCTGTGGGACGCACTCTCTCAAACCATTTATACCAATTTGTAATAGTGTCGTCACTTACTCTATTTTTATTTTTTATAAAAGTTTTATTTATTCTTCAAGATTTGCTTGCAATGAAATCTTACTTTGAGGCTTTTTCATGTCTATCTATAGTAATTGAAATCAAGCAAGTACTTCTTTTGTCGTTTTAAAATGAAGTTTCACCATCTTCTTTAAAATTTCATTGCCGTTCTTTTCAACCAATAGCCTTGCTACTTTAATTACTTCTTGAGAAGCCCCTTTTGGAAGATTTATTTCATATTGTTTTCCCAGCTTATCAAGCTTATTGATAAATCTTTCTCTCGCCAAAATAGAAGCGGCTGCAACAGCTACATTACTTTCAGCACGATGGGCTTGAATAATTTGTATTTTTTTGCCTTGTGCCTGTAGTTTTTCAAGTAGCAGACTCTCATCAGCAAATTGATCTACAATTGCTGTCTGGCATTCAACTTTAGATAAAATTTCTTCTATTGCTTTAGCGTGTGCCCAAGCTAATAAATCATTAAGTGATTTTTTCTCATTCTCAAGTTTTGAATATATCTGATTATATCGTTCGGCCGATATTTCTAAGACTATGAACTTATCTTTACAAATATATCTAATCCGTTTAGCAATTTCTAAGATTTTTGTGTCGCTGATGGATTTACTATCTTTTACTCCAAGATCAAAAAGTTTTTGTGAAATAAATTCATCTACATATACACAAGCAATAACTAAAGAGCCAAAATAGTCTCCCTTACCTGATTCATCACTACCAATAACAGGCAATATAACTGCATCAAAACTATTTGGTTTTACTGTTTGAGGTAAATCCCTAGTTTGATTGCCATTTAGATGTTTTATCAAGACTGAATTTTCGCTATTATCGAGTTGAGAAAAGTCAATTTTTACTTTGCCTTGATTATTTTGATAGACCCTAATAATACCTGACCACCCTAATTTACTAATAGAAAACTGTAAACCATAATTGATTTGCTTGTAGTCAGAAACTACAAAATCATTACTTAGAATTAAATGACGAAGATTTTCATATTCTTGAATTGCTTTACTAATGTCATTCATAATTTAAATTTGATTTAGTTAAATTGCTTTAGTTCATGATATTCAGTTGTAAATTAAATTAAATTTTTCCTCATCTAATAAAATGGTGCTGTTGTCTAATATAGATTTATGAGATTTATAAAACTCTCTAGTTTTCTTAATAAAAGATGCTTCTAAACTAGAGTATCCAATAACTTTCATTGATCGTCTGTCGATCTTTGCCTTGTTTACACGTGCTTCAACAAAACGATTTGAGCTATTACCATTAGAAAGCAATAAATCAAAGATAATTTTCCCGCTAAAGTCTAACTTGCCCAAATCTTTTTCTATAGTGGGCAAATAAGAAATAGGGTTCATATACGTCATAGAAAAAACTATTATCGTATGATTTGAGAACCTTTCAATTTCATATAGTTGTTTAGCATCGATCATTTTTATTCCAATTAAATTAATTGACTGTAAGCCCTATCGATTATCCTTATAACTTTCTCAATGATTTGACTTGCTTGATTTTGTGTTGGGATAAATCTACTAGCATCGGAAAAATCGTTCATATGAAAAAGCTCATGTCGTTGTTCTTTAAAGTAGGTATAGCAAACTTCCAATGCATCGCAGACTTTATCGTTGCCAATTTCATTTCTAAAATCAGGTTTTACTAAATAAGAGTTTTGCCTATTATCTATATAAAATATTCCTCCAAACGAGTTATTGTTTTCTCCTTCAATAGAATACCCAGCGTCAAACAATAATTTTCTCATAACTCCTTCAAGCGCTCTCAAAGATGGAAAAACATAACAACTATAGTCTGGCAAAGGAAGCGAAATATCTTTTAAAGTCCAGCTTGTACGGAGCATTTTAAGTATTCCATCAGCTAATTGGGTATAAGCATTTGGCAATAAAGATTTCAGTTCGGCTTCAACATTATCTTTATTTATTTCAGGGATATTAGCATCTTCTTCTCCCTTACTTACAATATCTACAAAACCGTCTAGATCTGTATATTGAGAAAGGAAATAAGTTGCTTGATCGTATCCATATAGAGGCTTACCTTGAATTACCAAAGTGTTAGTAGTCTTGAAGTAAGTTATGGTTAAAGAATCATTATATTGGCTGGTTAATCTTATAGCTTTTTTAATTGCGTCTTCTGGGATGTGGCTTATTGAAATTGGTGTTATTTCCAAATCCTCATTTTTAAGTTCTTGAAAAAACTCAATCATTGTATCAAAAGTCACTTTGTCTATATTTTTTACTGTGACAACAACTGACTTTCTATCATCATTAACCAAGTTGTTCTTAAGATAAACGGCTAGTAATTCTCCTTTGTCTGGATACTTGCCAAGTTTTGTATGAATGGTTGTAGTCCCATTGGTAATAAAAATAAAATCAACTGTAACGGGGCAACCCTCATGTTGATATTTTATCCTGTGAGTAGACTTAGAAACCTCACTATATTGATGGCTGGGGATATTATTGATTTGGCAAAATTTTTCCAAGGACTCCTTGAGACGGGTTCTATCTAAGTTAAGTTCCTTAAAATCAGATGACATTGACTATTCCTAAAATAAAGATGTGTTTTATGTTTTTATTTTACTTATTCTAAGTTTATATAGTAAAAAATCTGCAAGAATTATCAAAATAAAAATTTAACATTTATGTCTCAAGTGTATTAACGCAAAAAATGTCTATGTCATTTTGTACCTGAATAATAATCTAAGGAGAAAATATCGCTTTGCGTCTTGATCGCTACACTACAGGAACCTACAGCACAGGAGCATCCATCGTAAAACAATTACTTTGGTACTTTGTGGGATCGCCAATCGTCAAAAGTTACTTGATTCCTTTCTCAGGATTAAAAGTAAATGTGTTGCGTTGGTTTGGCGCAAAAATTGGGCAGGGAGTAAGAATTAAAACGGGAGTTAGGGTTAAATTTCCTTGGCGCTTAGTTATTCATGATTTTGTGTGGATTGGGGAGGATGCTTGGCTAGATAATCTGGATCTGATTACGATTGAGAGCCATTGCTGCATTTCTCAAGGGGTTTATCTTTGTACAGGCAATCATGACTGGAGCGATCGCGATTTTGCTCTCCAGACAGCACCGATTTATTTGGAAACTGGGAGTTGGATTGCAGCTAGGGCGACAATTGCCGCAGGGGTGCGGGTGGGGCAAGGCGCAGTTTTAGGCTTAGGTAGTGTCGCTACCCGATCGCTAGAGCCAATGACAATTTATAGTGGCAATCCCGCGATCGCGATTAAGTCACGTAAAATCAGGTAAGACTCAAGGTCTATGCCCTGTAGTCTTACCTTAGAAATTAAATTAAAAAATTATTATGACTGTTGCCAATTCAGCCCCTAGTTCACAAACACAACAAACCAAAGGTCAAACAAAAATTGGACTAGCTTCGCGATTAGTTAATGGCATTTTAGCGATCGCGCCTTTATTTAATATTGCAAAACAACGCGCTCGGAAAATGATGATCGAACGCGCTGAGTCGATGGGCGTAAACTGGCTGCAAATTGCTGCGGATTTGCAAAAACAAAATCTTGATGCAGAATTAGCCCAAGTTCAAAATCCTAACTTAACATATCCTGAATATTACCTAAAGCCTTTCCATGCCTATGAAGAAGGGAATCTGGGTTGGTTACCTGCAACCGAAGTAGAATCTGCTGCTTATGCTGTCCATTCCCGTATTTGGAATGATGACGAGCCTCCAGTTCAAGGCGATTCCCGCTTGCGCCAAAGCTACATTGATATTGTCAAATCAAAAATCACCAATCCGCCCCAAGACATTCTCGATATCGGTTGCAGTGTGGGCATGAGTACATTTGCACTGCATAACGCCTATCCTGAAGCAAAAATCACAGGCTTAGATTTGTCTCCCCATTTTTTGGCGATCGCTAATTACAATACCCGCACCAAGCATCCCGAACTTCTTGCATCGCAGCAAGTCAATTGGTTGCACGCCACAGCCGAAAGTACAGGCTTACCAGATAGTTCCTTTGATTTTGTTTCCTGCTTTCTGATCTTTCATGAATTACCTCAAGAGGCAACGCGCCAAATCCTTAGAGAGATGCGCCGTATTTTGCGCCCCAATGGTTATTTCACGCTCATGGATATGAATCCCGCTTCAGATATCTATAAAAAGATGCCTCCTTACATTTTGACTCTGCTCAAAAGTACAGAACCCTATCTTGATCAATACTTCTCCTTGGATTTGGCTGCGGAGCTAGTCGCCGCAGGTTTTGAAACTCCCACGATTATTCCGAATACTCCGCGCCATCGGACTGTAATCGCTAAAGCTGTGTAATCAAAAAAGCGATCAAAAAAGCGATGCAATGCATCGCTTTTTTTTAGGTTTGGTTTTGCTTACCAATTTCTAAGAAAAAGGCTAAGATTGCATTAGCGCAATGTTGAATTTTCACAATTAATATATTCATGAAATAACGCCCTATGTCTACATCATCAACACCATCAGAGTCTCATGTTGCTCAAGACCGCATTATCTTTTTTGACACCACCCTCCGCGACGGCGAACAATCTCCCGGCGCAACCCTTAACGTGGAGCAAAAACTGCTAATCGCTCAGCAACTAGCTCGACTTGGTGTAGACATCATTGAGGCGGGATTTCCCTTTGCCAGCAAGGGGGACTTCCATGCAGTCCAAGAAATCGCCAAACTCGTCGGCACAGAAAATGGCCCCACTATTTGCGGTTTAGCCCGTGCCACTAAGTCGGATATTGAGGCGGCGGCGGAAGCTGTAAAACCTGCGGCAAAAGGTCGGATTCATACTTTTCTTGCCACTTCCGATATTCATTTGGAGTACAAGCTTCGCAAGACTCGCGCTGAAGTTTTGGCGATCGTGCCAGAAATGGTCGCCTATGCTAAATCTAAGGTTGCAGATGTGGAGTTTTCTCCTGAAGATGCAGGACGCTCCGATCCAGAATTTCTCTATCAAGTTTTAGAAGCCGCGATCGCCGCAGGTGCATCGACCGTAAATATTCCTGACACAGTTGGTTATTTGACCCCATCAGAGTTTGGCACATTAATTAAGGGCATCAAGGACAATGTGCCAAACATTGATCGCGCCATTATCTCTGTGCATGGTCATAATGACTTGGGCTTAGCCGTAGCCAACTTCCTTGAAGCCGCTAAAAATGGCGCAAGGCAAATGGAATGCACGATCAATGGTATTGGTGAGCGTGCTGGCAATGCCGCCCTTGAAGAGTTAGTCATGGCTTTGCATGTACGTCGTTCCTATTTCAATACCTATCTTGGTCGTCCTGCGGAGTCTACGGCTCCCCTCTGCAACATTGATACGAAGCAGATTTACAAGACTTCGCGCCTTGTGTCTAATCTCACAGGGATGTTGGTACAGCCCAATAAGGCGATCGTCGGCGCAAATGCCTTTGCCCATGAGTCGGGCATTCATCAAGATGGCGTATTAAAAAATCGCCTCACCTACGAAATCATGGATGCCCAATCCATTGGCTTATCCGATAATTTGATTGTTCTTGGTAAGCTTTCGGGACGTAATGCTTTAAGCTCTCGCCTCAAGGAACTTGGTTTTGAACTCTCCGAACAGGAACTTAATGCTGCTTTTGTGCGCTTTAAGGAGCTTGCAGATAAAAAGCGTGAAATTAGCGATCGCGACTTAGAGGCGATCGTCAATGACGAAATCCGTCATGCTCCTGAAGCCTTCAAGCTCGATCATGTCCAAGTAAGCTGTGGCGATCGCGCCATTCCTACTGCAACTGTTACAGTCGTGATGCCTGATGGTCAAGAAATAACCGATGCTTCCGTTGGCACTGGACCCGTCGATGCCATTTATAAGGCAATCAATCGAATTGTGAATGTTCCCAATCAGTTGATTGAATACTCCGTCCAATCTGTAACCGCAGGTATTGATGCCCTTGGCGAAGTCACAATTCGCCTTAAGCATCCTGATGTGGGTACGCTTTCGGGACATTCCGCAAATACCGATGTAATTGTTGCCTCTGCTAGAGCTTATATCAGCGCCTTGAATAAGCTCTATTTCGCGCTTCAGACTCCAAATACAAAAGTAAGCGATCGCGACAATCTCAAAAAAGAAGCAGCACTATAATTTGTAATCCATAAAAAAAGAGACTGGGCAAGCCCAGTCTCTTTTTTTATGGATTGATTGATTCAATTCTGGCATTCAAGCCCTTTTGCGCCAGCCGCGACACCTGCACCTCCGCAATGCGGCGATCGCTATAGGCTCCGATTTGCACAACTAAGTAGCCATTTAGCCTTGATGCAAAAGAATTTGGCACAATTTGACGGACTTGCGCGACCGCATTAGGCGAACCAACAGGCACAACCACCCGATAACGCGGAGGCACTTGCGGCTTAAAATTTGTATTTCCCAGTGGGGCTATCTGGATTGGCTGATTAACTGGCTCTCCACTAGGAGGTCTCGAGACAACAGGACGTAAGCTGGAATTAATTTCCGTATTTGGCGGCACGGGTGAGTCAATTCTTTTGGGCGTAATTCTGATAATTAAAGGCGTAACAGGCTCGTACCAAAAGGGATTATTGGCTTGATTGCTAGCATTTGGTGACAGGGCATTTCTAACTAAGGCGGGAGGAGTATCAAGATTAGGCGCAAAATTCATAGTCTGACTAGTAGCAATCCTTTGTTCAAGTTGTTGATTGATATTGGCAAAGCGATCGCCTTTTATAGGAGTAGTTAGAGGCGTAGTTAAGGGAGAGCTTGGGGCGCTATTGCTGAAAGAAGGATTATTTCTTATGGAATTGGAATTAGCCGCCGCAAATAGATTGCTTGGCGGACGCACATTCGATAATTGTAAATTTCCTTTCACTCTTTTACTGTCTAATTGATTGCCAATCACAGCAACCGCATTACGGCTGACATTTTGTAGATCAAATATGCCATTTCCCTGAAAAACATTGCCCCCATCTTCATTGGGTTTACCTAAATCTGGAGTAGCCAAATCGGAAATAGTTAATCCATAGCTGCGATTATTCACGATCACATTGCCTCTCAACACAGGCTTAGCATTAGCTTGAATGAGAATCCCATTCTGATTTTGGGTAAAGGTGTTTTCCGTAATTTGCGGTGCGGCATCCTGACGAATACTCATGCCAAAGGTAGTTTGCTGAAATAGATTACCGCGAATATCAGGACTCGCCTCACCCTCGATCGCTAAGCCACTTGTACCATTCCGAAAAAATTGATTTGCCGAAATAATTGCTGTCGATTTGCCTGTAATTAAGATGCCATCATGCTGATTGTCTAAAAAAGTATTATTGGCGATCGCAGGACTCACATTCTCAATCCACAGTCCATAACCTCTGGGATTTGGGTTTGTTACCGTCACTCCCCGCAATTCCGCCCGATCCGCCAAAGCGATCGCCACATTTTGCGGAAATTTAGAAGCGGGTAAAAATGAACCGCCGCCCAAAATCGCGATCCCCTTGCCCTTATTGGCTTCATTCCCACGCAAAGTCACATTTGCTTGCAATCGAATCGGAAAGCGTTCACCTGTGGCAGTACTATAAGTTCCATTTGCTAATTGAATAATGCGCGAATTTCCATCTTGAATACGGCTAACGGCATAGGAGATGCTCTTGAAAGGAGATGCATTTGAGCCATTTTCAGGGCGATCGCTACCTGTTAGAGGATTAACGTAGAGAATAACAGGACTTGCTGATTCAGGATTATTCGTAACTTGATTGGAAATTTTGGAATTTGTGGAAGCCTTATTGTTGCTTTGGGCGATGACTGGGATAGCGATCGCATTACTTGCCAGAATACTTATCAAAGGAAGCAGATAGGTCATTTTATGAAAAATAAAACCTTGAAATGTCTTGCGGATGCTCATTTTCATGTATGGATAGCTTCTCTTGATGTTTATCGGAAATATTACAGCGATTATTCGATCAAACTAACTATAAGAGAGTTTTTGAAAGCGTTGCGAAGCAACGCTTTCAAAAACTCTCTTGATTTGGGTTTGAGCGCGAAGCGTTGTAATTTTTACTGCCCAAGTCTTTAAGAATCATAAACTACCCTAAGTTGAGATTTATGGCAAGTACTCAATTCCTAAATAAAAATGGCGGCACTTCGTGTCGCCATTTTTATGATAAAGGTGGGTGGCTTAGCCGCCTACCTTATCCTTTTACCCCAATACTTGCTTCTGTGGGAATGATATAGCGTTGGAGGAATATAAAAACTATAAATACAGGCAACATCGAAATCACCGAACCTGCGGCAATCAAGCGCCAATCCTCCGAAAAAGCACTAGCCAAACTAGCAATTCCCCTCGGCAATGTATAAAGTTCGGCTTTGTCAACGATCGCTAGGGGCCACAAGAAATCTCCCCACATCGCCACAAAGGTAAATACTGCCAACGTGGTCAAGGCAGGACGCGCCGCAGGTAGCATCACATGCCACCAAATCCCCATACTAGAGCATCCGTCCATCCGTGCCGCCTCTTCCATTTCCTTCGGCACACTTTGAAAGGCTTGACGCAATAAAAAAATGCCAAACGCAGAAATCACATAGGGAAAAATCAAGCCCGTGTAAGTATTTTTGAGATTTAAGTTCACTGCCAAAATATAAAGAGGAATCATCGTAATTTGAAAAGGAATCATTGTAGTTCCCACAATTGCCCAAAAAATCGGATCGCGTCCTTTAAAATCTAATCTCGCAAGGGGAAAGGCCGCGAGAGAGCAGAATAATAAATTTAAAATTACCGTAATTCCCGAAACAAAAAAGCTATTCCATAAATACAAATCGAATCGAGAATTTTTCCAGACCTTAATGAAATTGTCAAAGGTGGGCTGGGCTGGCAATAATTGCGGTACGGTTTGGAAAATATTTTCGCTAGGGGACTTAAAGGCAGTACTTACTAGCCACAGCAAAGGAAACACCGTTAAAGTAGCGATCGCAATTAAAATAAGAAATAAAGATATTTGACTTAAATTATTTAATAATTTTTGATTTTTTCTCTTCATACAGCCTAATTAAATTGATAGGATTTAACACTAGATTTTGGAAACTTTTAATAGTGGGGCTTCGCGGCACTATCAAAAGTTTTAGGGGGACGCACTTATTCAACTTGTTTATTTGGTAATTGCTGTAAGTTTCTTACTTCCATTTGCCTACAAAGCACCTCTAATTCTGACTTATCTTTGAACTTTGCCATCGGGAAGGGTTGCCCCTTTGAGAATTGCACCCACCAGATTAGCGCTACTTAATTCCGCACGATTGAGAATGGCATCCGTTAGATCGACATTTGTGAGATTAGTGCGAGCCAGATAGGCTTCAATTAGGTTAGCGCGAATCATTACAGCACCACTCAGATCGGCGCGACTGAGATCGGCTCGCGACAGTTTTACATCGGTCAGATCCGTTAACTGCATTTTGACTCGACTCGCCTTAACATCTGCCATGACTGCACTTCGCAACGAAACGCCATTAAGATCAGCATCGATCAAAATGGCGCGTTCCAGCTTAGCATTATCTAAAACCGAGCCTGAAAGTGTAGCACCACTGAGATTTGCCTCTGTCAGAAATATTCCTAACATATTGGCATTATTGAGTTTGGCTTCACTAAGATTCGCGCCACTCAAAGTCGCTTCTTGCAAATTAGCTCCCCTAAGATCGGCTTTATGCAAATCGGCTCCCGATAAATTAGCACCCCGCAGATCCGCCCCACAGAGAATCGCGCCATTCAGGCTAGCCGTACTCCGTTTTTTACGACTTGCATCTATGTCATGCTGATCGCCAACAGCACGTTCTTGTCGGAGATTGGCTCCCCGCATACAGGCTCCACTTAAGTTTGCGCCACTTAAGTTCACCGTTCGCATATCAGCATCTATCAAATTGGTATCCATTAAGTTTGCCAGACTTAGGTTTGCGCCAAAGAGAGTTGCGCCTTGGAGGCTTGCACCATGAAGATCGGCATTGGATAAATTGGTATTGCTCAAACTGGCTTGATTGAGATTAGCTCCACATAAATGAGCGCCTACCATTAAGGCTCCTCGTAAATTGGCGCGAGTCAAACAGGCAAAGGTGAAGACGGTACTATTCAAATAGGCTTTAGAGAAATTTACATCTAGCCAGTCAGTGCGATTGAGATTTGCGCCACTCAGTTTAATGCCCGTGAGATTTGCGCCACTAAAGTCGCGATCGCCTTTAGCATAACGACGGAGAATATCTTGAGAAGTAAGTGCTTCCATATCAAAAATCTTTTAGCTTATAAAAATTGGCAAGTTTCATCGTCATCACTATTGCTAATGATCGCACTAGGCTGAGTGAAGTCCGTATCTCCCGAAGGCGATAGACTACCTTCAGCAGGGTGACGCATTGATTTAGCTTCAAGCTGCTCGTATAGAGTCTGGATCACTTGGAGAATATAACTAGCTGACTGCTGATAGTCATTAGCTTCATTTAGCGATCGCGCCGTTTGCCAAACTATATTCTCAACTTTGGCAAAAGTCGGAAATGCATAAAATAATTGTCGCAGCAGTCCATCAATGGCATGAGTGTGAAGGTCTTGCCAGTTATCACGTTCAGCATCAAAGGGGTAATAGAGTACGGAAAACAGCAAAATCTTTGATCGCATCGGATTGCTAAATCGTAAAAGTTCCATTCTCAGATCAAACAGATCGCTAGCAATTTTATGGTCAAAGGGAACCTTGCGATCAATCTGGACATTAACTGGTTGTGCATACTGATCATTCGGTTGAGTATTAAAACCGTTAGTAGAACTATTTGAGTTAATAGAAGGATCTATCTCCTCAAAACCTTCAGAATATAGACGTTCTAACTTGGAAAGCAATAAATTGGCGATCGCGCTATATTCCTGCGGCTTGGAAACCCGTTGCACAGACTCCTTAACTAAAGCTAGCAGTTGCGAAAAGGTTGGCATAAAAGAAACCAACTCTTTTAATAAAGCCACCCAATCAATACTATTTAACTGGCGTGGATCATTCTCCCAAACATCTTGATAGGTATATAACAAAAGCTTTTTGAGGCGCATTTGCTGAGCATCCGTATCAATATCATGGGCAACCCATGCATAGATATTGTCAGGATCATTATCCTCAGTGGGATAGGGATCGAGTAAAGACAATTCATCTTGACTAAAGTTGAATTGCGGCTCCGATACAAAGGGAACTTCTGGAGGAGTTTCTTCTAATAAAACTTCAGAAGTTTTATTAGAATTACTGGATTGCGAAGTATCCAGAGGAGCTACCAGTTGGGCGGAGCCAGCATTAATCACCAAATGACTAACCGAATAGGCGATCTGTGGGGTAGCCTGAGCCGAAGAATTAGCCGCATTATGATTAAATTGGGAAGAACTAATAGCTTCTACAGGCTCAGATTTCGTTGATGGATAAAGTTTGGAAACTGTATTAAAAACAATTTTGGCAACTATTAAATATTGTTTTTGTTTCTGAACAGCTATAGTTTTGACAGCTTTAACTAAATTCTCTTTAATCGCGTCAATAGTTGGATATTGTTGATGTAAATCTTGAAGTAATTCCACGAAACTAAAATTATTCAAACGATTCAGGTCATTCTCTAAAATGCCTGTGCATACTAAACAAATTAATTTTTTAGCCCTTACAGGATCTTCACTCATTTCTAGATCATCAGATACATCTTGCAACAAAATCTCAAATTGACTGAGAACTGGATTTGGAGAATTGCTGGCAGTATCTGATGAGGGTTGTATTGATTGAATCTCTTCAGAGGGAAGAGAAGGGGTAACTGCACTAAAAACTGTTTGAGCTAGCGATCGCGTTAATAAAGGTTGTAAAGCTTCGAGAACCTCATGGGCGGTTTGATAGCGTTGCCGAAAATCATAACGCACCATTTTATCGATTACGTTTGCCAAGGTTGGGGTGACTTTAGCCAGATCGTGCCAATTAAATTCACTGGTTATAGGATCTTCAGGAATTTGATTAGGAGGTAAACCAATTAAGGCTTGGACAGCGATGATTCCCACGGCATAGATATCACTGGCATACATAGTTTTGCCGCTATATTGCTCGTTGGGCATATAGCCTGGGGAACCGATAACAAGGCTAGAAGTATGCCCTAACTGGCTAATGGGCTGAGTGCTGACCTCTTTGACTGCACCAAAATCAATCAGGACGATACGGCGATCGCTAGCTCGGCGAATGAGATTACTAGGCTTAATATCGCGATGAATGACTTGCTGGCTATGGACAAAATTAAGAGTTGCTAAAATATCCGTCAAAAAATCAATCGTGTACTGCTCTCCCAAGCACTGTCCACGTCTAATTTCTTGTGTTAAAACATCGCCTTCAATTAATTCTTGAGCGAGAAAAAACTCTTCATCTTCTTCAAAGTGAGCTAATAAACTAGGAATACAATCATGCTTACCTAGTCGATAGAGTACCTTAGCCTCTTTATCAAATAGCTCTCGCGAAATTTCTAATATATCTTCCTGCGAAGAAGCGGGTTTAAGCTGCTTAATAACACAAGAGGGGCGATCTGGTAAATATCTATCTTCAGCAATGAATGTTTGGCTAAAGCCGCCGCCGCCAAGTTGTTTGACGATTTTGTAGCGCCCAGTCAGAGTTTTACCGAGCATAGTCATTTTAGCCAGTAATAACAAGGATTTTATTAGAATCAGCAGGACAAGTTTTTGCTGATTCTAAACAACACCATTTTGACACTTCCTTAACTTGATAGCAAGTTAATTTTCATACAAATTTTTTGAATAAAATTACAAAATAATATTGGATAAGAAGTTGCTAAAAGTATTGATATACAGCAAAGCAAGAGTTAGCCAGTACAAACCAAAACCCAAAAAGCGAGTTGCGGCGCTTCGCGCCGTAACTCGCTTTTTGGGTTTTATGTCTTAAGCAAAACTTACTTTGCTATACAACATTTTCTATCAATTAAAAAATAAAAAATCAAGATCCTTCGCATCAAAAGAATAAGCATCATTGAAGCCTATAAAGATCTGAGTGCAATTAAATATAAAAACCCAAAATTTATGACGCACGCTGCGCGTGCACCATAATAATGGTAAGAGCGGCGCGAAGCGCCGCTCTTACCTCTACTTAGCAACGGAGTAAGTAAGCTGCACTAATCCTGTATTGAAAGATTGAGACTGCTCTAGCACTAAATTCAAGGTGGGTAAAGGTGACGTAAACAAAGGGATACCCTCTCCCAAAATGATCGGATGGATTGACAGGATAAATTTATCAATCAGATTATTTTCTAGGCAGGGCTTGGCGATCGCTGCACCACCGACTAACCAAATATCTTTACCTCCTTGCTTTTTTAGATCCTTAACAAAGCCGACTAAATCACTAGATACAAAAGTGACATTTTCGTCGCGATCGCTTTGAATAGTCCCAGAAAATACAAAACCTACTTTATCGGGATAAGGATAATCGCCCCAAGACTGGATCTGCTCATAGGTATTGCGCCCCATGATGAGGCGATCGATCGAACCATAAAAATCCTCATAACCATAGTCTTGATCGGTAAAAAGCCAATCAACCTCACCAGAATTACGCGCCACATAGCCATCTAAGCTAGTAGCAATATACAAAACTAATTTATCCATAGCAGAAAATCTAATCGTTTTCAGTAAACCAACGATCATTCGATAGCCATTAAATGATATTTTGAGAAGCGGTTAGCTTTATATGTAAGTGTAAATAATCAGACTATTGATTAAACTCAAAGTTTAAATCCCATAGTTTGAAATTGATGTATTGCATTTTCTTGCATATATCTCTTTGCACGTCATTTCATTGCAAATTTTTTAGATTCTGAGTTAAGAGGCTGGAGTAAACAGCAAGCATGGTAACAACCGCAGAGAAAGTATCCGTCGGGCGCATCACCAAGATCATCGGTCCTGTGGTCGATGCCGAATTCCCCAGTGGCAAAATCCCCGAAATTTATAACGCCGTTGTCGTAACTGGCAAAAACTCCGCAGGACAAGTCATTAATGTCACCTGTGAAGTACAACAATTATTAGGCGATAACCAAGTTCGTGCAGTTGCAATGAGTACCACTGACGGCATCGTTAGAGGTATGGATGTAACCGATACAGGCGCACCGATTACGGTTCCTGTTGGTCCTAACACCCTTGGTCGTATCTTCAACGTATTAGGCGAACCTATTGATGAATTAGGTCCTGTTACTACCGAAGAAAAATTCCCAATTCACCGCCCATCTCCTGCATTCACTAGCTTAGAAACCAAACCCAGCACCTTTGAAACGGGCATTAAGGTAATTGACCTTCTTGCTCCCTATCGTCGTGGTGGCAAAATTGGTCTATTCGGTGGTGCTGGTGTAGGCAAAACTGTATTAATCCAAGAATTAATTAACAACATCGCCAAAAAGCACTCTGGTGTGTCGGTGTTTGGTGGTGTAGGCGAACGTACCCGCGAAGGTAATGACCTCTACAACGAAATGAAAGAATCGGGCGTACTTCAGTACCTCGCTCTCGTTTACGGTCAGATGAATGAGCCACCTGGTGCGCGTATGCGTGTCGGTCTAACGGCTTTGACTATGGCGGAATATTTCCGTGATGTCTCCAAGCAAGACGTATTGTTGTTCATCGACAATATTTTCCGCTTTACTCAAGCTGGTTCGGAAGTATCCGCTCTGCTTGGTCGGATGCCATCAGCCGTAGGCTATCAGCCAACCCTAGCGACAGACATGGGTGCTTTGCAAGAGCGCATTACCTCCACAAATGAAGGTTCAATCACCTCTGTGCAAGCGGTATATGTACCTGCCGATGACTTGACTGACCCTGCTCCTGCAACTACCTTTGCTCACTTGGATGCAACCACCGTGTTGTCCCGTGGCTTGGCTTCTAAGGGGATTTATCCTGCGGTTGACCCCCTTGATTCCTCTTCGACCATGTTGCAACCAGGGATCGTCAGCGAAGAGCATTATCGTGTAGCTCGTGGCGTACAGGCAATTCTGCAACGTTACAAAGAGCTTCAAGATATCATCGCCATTTTGGGTCTAGATGAACTCTCTGAAGATGACAAGTTGGCTGTAGCCCGCGCCCGTAAGATCGAGCGTTTCTTGTCTCAGCCCTTCTTCGTTGCTGAAGTATTTACTGGTTCTCCTGGTAAGTATGTCACTCTCGAAGAAAGCATCAAGGGCTTTGACATGATCCTTAAGGGTGAACTCGATGAGCTACCTGAGCAAGCTTTCTATCTCGTTGGCAACATCGAAGAAGCGATCGAAAAAGCAGCAAAGCTAAAGGCTGGTAACTAAATATCATGACCCTAACTGTAAAAGTAATTTCGCCAGATCAAACTCTTCTGGACACTGTTGCAGAGGAAGTGATTTTACCTAGTTCCACAGGGCAATTGGGTATTTTGACCGATCACGCCCCTCTGATTTCGGCACTCGAAACAGGCGTGTTACGTTTTCGTAAAGATAAAGCTTGGTCTGCGATCGCCTTAACAGGTGGTTTCGCCGAGGTTGAAGAAAACGAAGTAACCGTTTTGGTGCGTAGTGGCGAATTAGGCAGCGAAATCAATGCTGAAGAAGCCCGCAAAAAACTTGATGAAGCTGAGCAAGCTTTGGCTGGTGTTAAAGCTGAAGATAAGCAAGGCAAGATTCAAGCTGAACAAGCTTTGCGGATGGCTCGCGCTAGAGTTCAAGCAACTACTGCTATCTAATTTAAATACTTTCGCGTTGCGAAAGATTTGATTCCATAAAAAAGCGATCGCTACTAGCGATCGCTTTTTTATGGTAGGCATAGGCAAGGGGCTTAAGCCCCTTGTTCTTGATAGTAGAGAGCAATCATTCAATCGGTGTAGCCAAAATCTTTTTGAGGGCAATTAATCCTTTTTTAAGTTGTCGTGAAACCGTGACAGCACTAATCCCCAGTGTTTCAGCAACTTCGCGATGGGTAAATTCCTTTAAAAATACAAACTCCACCACTTCACGGGTACGATCTTCTAATAAATCGAGAGCTTGCTGTAAACGCAGATTGTCTTCTTGGGCTAGTTGAAAACTTTGATATTTTTGATCGGTGACCAGATCGCCGATAGAAGTTGAGCTATCTTCGCTTTGATCGATGGGGGTATCGAGACTAATAGGCGATCGGTTTTGACAGGCGAGTTTGATGTCATACCATTCATTTACACTAATTCCCAATTCATCGGCTATTTCTTGGCTAGATGGTTCGCGCCCCATCTCTGTCCGTTTGTTGCGAATAATTTTGCAGCCTTGGTTATAGGTGGTTAGCCATGCGCGAGGCATTCTGACCGTTGGACTTTTATCACGTAAATAATGTTGGATTTCCCCCTTAATATATGGCACGGCAAAGGAACTGAAAGCATTGCCCTTGCTGACATCAAATCTTTCGATCGCATTAATTAACCCAATCGAGCCTACCTGCATTAAGTCTTCAAAACTTT
Source organism: Pseudanabaena sp. FACHB-1998 (assembly GCF_014696355.1). Lineage (GTDB taxonomy): Bacteria > Cyanobacteriota > Cyanobacteriia > Pseudanabaenales > Pseudanabaenaceae > Pseudanabaena. The sequence continues at coordinate 107,755 of NZ_JACJQA010000031.1, forward strand.
CTTGGCATTGATGTGTCCAGTGATAAGCTTCGCGGCGGACTAGTCCGATATTCAGATTAACGAGTTGATTGCGGAGCTTAATCGATGGCTTCGCCCGATAGGCTTGCAAAATTTCGAGGGTTTCTTGTTTGCGGGTGAGCGTGATTTGAGAATCTACCTCATCGGACTGAGTCGGCTGATTGCGATTGTCTAGCTCTTGTCTTTGCAAAAAATTATGGAGGTGTTGATGGATGTGAGAACGGGCGAATTCTGAAAAATTTGTATCTTGCTCAGGATTAAATTGGAGGAGGGCTTTTTTTAAGCCTTGCTTACCGATTTCGATGAGTTCGCGATCGCTTTCACGGCGTTCTCCTGTTCTTATATTCGTGACTCGACGCTCATTGATCACAGGACGATCTTTAGAACGGCGATCAGCAACTCTAGTTTGATTAATTAAAGAAATTGGCAAATTAGAAATTGTTTCACGGATTAACCCCATGTAAACTTCGATAAGCTTTTCCTGTAGGTTTTCACTGGGGGAAATCCTATAGGCTTTTAGCAGCGTGAGAATATTTTCGTTAGTGAGATGGTTGGAATCTAATGGCATACCGCAGACATCCTCAACGATGTAAGCGGCGAATAGATATGCCCAACACATAAGATGAGAACTTTGCATACATGTGCTTGATACCGATAGTTGTCAACTGCACACAGATTAAAGGAACTAGTAAATTACTTAATTTCTCTCGTAGCCCACTTAGTCTATTCCAAGACTACTAAAAGTTGTAAATAATGTAAAAATAAGTTTTACAAACTACTATTACTTTCATATTTTTATAACATCTAGATTATACATCCATAGCTGTTCTCATTCTTGTTAGGACACAAAACCAGAAGACGAGTTCTGACACTTTGCGCCGCAACTCGCTTAATTGCAAGTGATTACCGCTATAAGTAGCTGGGCGTACTCTCTTAAAGCATTTAGATAAGCATGATGAGGGCTTCATCGCCAGCAGGAACATAGGTTTGATTGACTCGCAGTATCGCGATCGCATTTGTGCCGATCGCACTAATTAAATTGCCTGAACTGTAGTTATGAGTAGGCTGAAAGGTGGGAATTCCCTTTATATAATTGAGTTTCCCCCACAAATAGGTTTCCCGTCTACCTTGAGCGTGTAAATCCTCTGTAGTAATGGCTTGGATGAATTGAGGATGCCAATATATTTCATTAGCTCCATTTAACTTGGCGATCGCCCCCCGAATAAACCGCCAGAAGCTCATCATTGCGGAAACAGGATTTCCAGGTACTCCAAAATAGAGAATTCTATCCTCACTTCTATTCACAATGTGAATAGAAGTGAAAGAAGCAACGGTGAGAGGTTTTCCGGGTTTAATCGCTACCGACCGAACATGGATATCGGCTCCCATTTTTTCTAATATTTCATCTATATAATCATAATCACCGACCGAAACTCCGCCCGATGAAATGACAATATCGGCGTTATGAATAGCCTGTTCCATGATTTTTTCTAGAATTTCTTGATCATCTTGGACAGTTCCATAGGGAATGGCGATCGCTCCTACTTGTTGGACTAGGGCGGATAATGCGTATACATTGGAATCAATGATTTGACCAGATTGAAGGGCTTCTGAATTTTCGAGGCTGACTAACTCTTGACCTGTAGAAATAAGTGCGACTTTTGGCTGACGATAAACTTTGATTTCCTGACATCTTGCGGAAGCTAAAGCTCCAATTTCCGTGGCTCCAATTTTTGTACCTGCTTTAAGGAGAGTTGTGCCAGCTTTAATAAATTCACCTTGGCGGCGAACATATTCTCCTTGAGTGGGTTTAATTTTAAGCTTTAACAAATTCTCTATGCGCTCAGTATCTTCCTGCATAATTACGGTGTCAGCACCCTTTGGCAACATTCCCCCTGTAAAAATTCGGACACATTCACCTTGTTTTAAAGACTGGGCGATCGCCTTTCCTGCGGGAATATCTTCGGAGGCGATCGCTAATTTAAAATTTTGCAAGTCTTGCACATCCGTAATGTCGTCATAATTCAAAGCATAGCCATCCATTGCTGAGTTATCCCAATGGGGAAAGTCCAATTCACTTTTAATATCTTCAGCAAGAATTCGGTTTAGCGCTTGAGATAAGGGTAAATTTTCACTATCAATTTCAGGATTAAAGGGTTTTACTAAATTTAAAATTATTGCTTCGACTTCAGATACAGGCAACATATAAATACACCAATGCTATTTTTTGAAAGTCTCACTCAGTGAGACTTTCAAAAAATAGCATTGGTTCGGGTAAAATTTATTTATGCGTATAGATATTGTTACCCTCTTTCCTGAATTTTTTACTTCGCCATTGCAGACAAGTTTGCTAGGGAAGGCGATCGCTAATCAAATTGCGGAGGTACATCTCACTAATCCCAGAGATTTCACCACCGATAAGCACCATCGCGTAGATGATGAACCTTACGGTGGCGGTGTGGGAATGTTGATGAAACCTGATCCTATTTTTGCGGCGGTTGAATCACTGCCAATTTTACCTAAGCGGGAAATTATCTATATGACTCCGCAGGGGGAGCCAATGAAGCAAGCAATGTTTAAGGAATTAGCGAACTACGATCAGCTAGTTCTTATTTGTGGAAGTTACGAAGGTGTGGATGAGCGGGTATGCGACCATTTAGTAACTCGTGAAGTTTCCCTTGGAGATTTTGTGCTGACCTGTGGCGAGATTCCTGCTCTGGCGCTAATTAATGGAGTGGTGCGCTTGCGCCCGGGGACAGTTGGGAAGGAAGATTCGCTTAAGTTTGAAAGTTTTGAAGATGGATTGTTAGATTATCCACAATATACCAGACCACCCGTTTTTCGCGGTTGGGAAGTTCCCGAAATTTTGCGATCGGGAAATCATAAACTGATTGCCGAATGGAGAAAGGAGCAACAAATTTTAAGAACAAAACAACGTCGTCCTGATTTACTGTAACTAAAATATAAGGTGAGCATTGCTCACCTTATATTTTAGTTACAGCCTAAAAATAGACCTTAAAACCAAAGAATCAGCTATGCGGTGCTTCGCACCGCATAGCTGATTCTTTGGTTTTATTAGTTTTTAGCGGGAGGGAGTGACAACTTAACGTGTAGCTCTTTTAATTGCGAGTCATCCACGCTGGAGGGAGCATCGGTCAACAAGTCACGGGCTTGCTGGGTTTTAGGGAAGGCAATCACATCGCGGATCGAGTCGGCTCCAGAAATTAGCATTACCAAGCGATCGAGTCCAAAGGCTAATCCACCATGAGGCGGAGTTCCATATTCAAAAGCTTCTAAAAGGAAGCCAAACTTCTCTTTTGCCTGTTCATCGGTTAGCCCGATCGCGGCAAAAACCTTCTCTTGGACATCGCGCTTGTAAATACGCACGCTACCACCACCAATTTCTGTGCCATTGAGGACGAGGTCATAGGCTTGGGCGATCGTATTGACATCAATGGGTTTTCCATCAGCAATATCTTCGGGACGAGGCGAAGTGAAAGGATGGTGGAGAGCTTCCAATCTTTTCTCGTCGGCATTCCACTCAAACATCGGGAAGTCAGTAATCCAGACGAAGTTGAGCTTGTCATGATCGATTAATCCCAACTCATGCCCCAGAGCGAGACGTAGGCGATAGAGCGATTCATTGACGATCGCCTTTTCACCCGCACCAAATAATAGGATCGAGCCTGCGGTTGCGCCTGTGCGTTCGAGTAGTTCCTTTTTGACTTCTTCGGTAATACTATCCTTCAGAGCGCCGATGGTATCAATCACACCATCTTCGCGTACCCGAATAAAGGCTAAGCCCTTCGCACCGTATTGGGCAACGAGATTCGATAAATCTCCACCGGGTTTGATGCGGGTATTAGAAATTGCTTCATCACCACCGATTACAGGTAAAACTTTGATGATGCCGCCACTTGCCACGGTGTTGGCAAATACTTTAAATCCCGAATTGGCGAACAAGTCAGTGACGTTTACCAGTTCCATTCCAAAGCGAGTATCAGGGCGATCGCAACCATAGCGATCCATTGACTCTGCATAGGTGAGTCGCGGGAAATCACCAAGTTCTACACCTTTAACAGTTTTGAAAATATAACGGATGAGATTCTCATTTAGCTCAATAATTTCTTCTTGAGACATGAAACTCATTTCCATGTCTAATTGGGTAAATTCAGGTTGGCGATCAGCGCGAAGATCTTCATCGCGGAAACATCTGGCTATTTGATAATAGCGATCGCAGCCGCCTACCATCAGCAATTGCTTAAACAATTGGGGAGATTGGGGTAGGGCATACCATTGACCAGCATTGACTCTGCTCGGTACGAGATAATCTCGCGCTCCTTCAGGGGTGGATTTACAAAGGATGGGAGTTTCCACTTCCATAAAGCCATACTCATCCTCAAGGAATCGGCGAATGCTTTTGACCACTTCAAATCTGAGTTTGAGATTTTTGGCAAGGCGATCACCTCGCATATCGAGATAGCGATACTTAAAGCGCAATTCTTCTTTGACTGTGTCTGCTTCCGAAACCAAAAAAGGCAAAGGCTTATTGACCGCATTCAACAATTCAATAGATTCAGCATAGATTTCCACTTCCCCAGTGGCAAGTTTAGGATTAAGTGACTCGTCAGGACGCTTAGAAACTTTTCCGATGATTCTGACTACATATTCATTTCGCATTTCCCCTGCAAGATCATAGGATTGAGGAGTGCGTTGGGGATCACTGACGATTTGCAAGATTCCTGTGCGATCGCGCAAATCTAAAAAGATCACACCACCATGATCCCGTCTGCGATCGATCCAACCGCACAAGCTAACTGTTTGTCCGATATGTTTGGCATTGAGGTGACCGCAATAGTTGCTACGCATCATGATGTTATTGGCGAGACTTTAGATAAAAAAGTAAAAATTGTAATTTTGACCATTTACTATCATAACTTGTTCAGTGCAATGTAAATTACTGATAGTTCATATTTTCGGGAGTGGAAATTTGAGGCGATCGCGACATCGAAAAAAGCGTAAAAGTAAATGGCGGCGATCGCTACGTTGGTCAGTCTGGCTGTTATTGCTAATTTCCCTGATCCTATCGTTGCAAGGTTCCTCTTCGCAGATCCAAAGTAATAACAATCTTCAACATACTTTTAAATTTTCTGACAACTTCGGCAATGAGCCTTGGGCGAATTTAATTGGCTTACGCATGGTAAAACTGCGTTCTCGATTGCCCACAGTTGATCGCGTAGTTTTAGTTCCTGATCGCGCCACCTTTTTAAAAGCTTTGCAAACTTGGAATTTGCAAGGACGTTTCCCAATTCTCATGGATGACTCGCAATACGCACCGATGTTTATTCGGCGCTTTCAGCCTGCGGAAGTAATTCGTCTACCTTCTGTTAATGCACTTCCTGCTGCGGAGAAACGAATAACTAGTGAAGGTGATTTGCTAGATACCGTTGCGAAAACTTGGGGAGTTCCAGAATATAAATTGCTAGCAAATCATTGGCAAAAATTAGGCTGGATTCCTGCGGGAGTGGTGATTACTTCCCTAAATGATCCTGCGGCTCCTGCGGCGGTAGCCTTGGCGGCGGCTTGGGGGCAACCTCTCACCTTTTTAGACACCGATTTTGGACAGCCCAACGATAGCTTAGAGTTCTCTCGCTGGCAAATCCTCCGCAGTGCAGTGGAAGATAAAATCGCGCAGACTGGCTATGGCTACAAAAAACTAGGAGATGCGATCGATACAATTACGATCGCTCGTCAAATGGCAGTTAAGTATCGACCTGCGGTAAAAGCGAAGGAAGATTTTGCGGTAACCGATGGATTAGCACGTAATCCTGATAGGAGTCGCTGGGCGATCGCGGGATGGATTTTTGGCTCCCTCGAACGAAGTATTTACCAAGCCATGTGTTCGATCTTTCTTGATTACCAAACGGCTCTAATGTTCGACACTTATACGAATGAGTCGCCTTGGTATTTTTATGCCCTGAAGCCTGCCGCCGCTAAATTAGAAAAAGTGGGGATCAAAACGAAATTATTCGCTACTCCTAATGCTGAATTAAAACAATGGCGCGAAAGCGATCGCCTTGCCAGCGATTTATTGTTTGTTAATTCCTCTGGTAGTCCTAGCGCTTTTACCGTCAATGGCAGTGAGGCGCAAGTCCCAGATATTCCTAAATGGCAAACTCCTACAGCGATCCACTTTATCCACAGTTGGTCGGCGGTGACTCCTGACGATGCACAGACGATCGCAGGTCGTTGGCTTGCCAATGGCGCTTATGCCTATGTTGGTAGTGTCAATGAGCCATATCTCCAAGCCTTTGTGCCACCCAGTACGATCGTATCGCGCCTTTTAGATGCAGTCCCTTTTTTAGTGGCGGCGCGGCAATACCAGTCTTCGCCTTGGAAAGTCACAGCGATCGGCGATCCCTTAATGCTAATCACACCACCTCGCCAAAGAATTTCTCCCAAGGATTTGCCCTATCCAACGCCCTAATACCTCAACACACAAGGGCTGCGGTATTAGGGCGGGATACTTAATTAAACCCCTAATTGAAGAGTTGCAGCGCGAAGTGCCGCAACTCTTCAATTAGGGGTGCGGCGCGAATCGCCGCACCCCTAATTCTGCGATGGTAAGTGAGTGGCTATTTAGTAAATGAACTTAAATCTATGTATAGCTGTAACCATTTAAATTCATAATAAATCCATAATTTAGATACTCCCTTTTCCGCCAAGAATTGGTAATACAAGGCTTTGCCCCGAACCGCTGACTCTTGAACTTATCTAGCAAATTAAGTATGAAATCCCAGAATCCTCCAAATCCCCAATTTAATTATTTTGAGATTCTGCAAGACTATCTTGCCAAAAACTACGACATATTATCCGAAAAGCTGATTAGCATACTTGAACATTTTGATCAAACCACCTATCTAGGGCTTACTCCTGAATCCAGCTACTTTATCAATGCCTTTGTCAAAAACTTTCTATATATTTTTACTCAGCCCGATTATGTCTTAGGCGATCGCTATGTATCGCAATTTATCCAATTAAACTTAACTATCTCAAATCTGGTCGCGATCTCGGACTTTAAAACGACAGATCCCTATCTCGAATTATTAAAGCTCCAGCCCCATAACTATGCCAAAATCTTGACCCTATGTTCGGCAAGAAATATATTTCAGTTTGAGCGTAAAGCTTTTTTTGATGCGAGTCCCGAACTAGCAAGCCTTTGGTATTGCCATTATTTAGAGATCTATCGTTCGGGCTTAGTAAATCGGATCGTCTATCAAAATCTGCGCGAACACCTGCTTTATGATGACGATCGCTTAACTAGTTTTTATAAAATCGACGATCTTTATTTTGGGGCAACCTACGTTGATGGCGATAACGATCGCCTGCTCAAAGCCAAAATTAATCAGTCCCTCAAAAATAGCCAGCTTATTCAGAGTATCGCGATCGCCAATCAGCCTAATCCTCGTAAGATTGCGATCGTTTCAGGCTTTTGGTTTCCTCAACATTCCGTCTATCGTATTCTTTCCGAATGTATTGCGGCTCTCAAGGATAGTTATGACTTAACCTTGATTCACATTGGCGATCGGCAATTGGCTATTGATACTCAATATTTCCAAGAGGTCAAATATCTGCAATTTCAAAATGGAAATATTGATATCAGCAGCATTCAGAACAACGACTTCTTCGCCATTTATTATCCAGATATAGGGATGATATCGGAAAGTATTTTTCTGTCAAACCTTCGCATTGCGCCGATTCAGATTTGCGGTTTAGGTCATCCTGTCAGTACTTTTGGTAGTGAAATTGATTACTTTATTAGTGGAGCCGATGCGGAAGTCAGTCGGAATGCTGAAGTAAATTATTCGGAGCGATTAGTTCTCTTAACAGGATTAGGCGCAGTCAATAATCGCCCCAACTACGAGCCGCAGTTCAAAAAACAAGTTTCTCTGGCCGAACCAAGCAATCTAGAGGCAAAACAGCTAATCATTAATTGTCCTTGGTATGCTCAAAAGGTTAATTATCCACTCTTAGTGCTGCTCAAGAAAATCGCTCAAGAAGCGAAAACATCGATTATGTTTCGCTTTTTTGCAGGTGGAGCTTTGATTCGCAAAAATGATTTTATTCCTTTTAGTAAAGACATCGAACAAATATTGGGAGCCGAAAATGTGCGGGTCTATCCCTATATGCCCTACGCCAAATATATGTCAATTATGGAAGAAGGGGATCTATGTCTTGATTCTTACCATTTTGGTGGCTTTAATGTAATTGTAGATGGACTTTATTTACAAAAGCCTTCGGTTGTCTTTGAAGGCAAGCGTTGGTATAGTCGCGCAGGGGCAAGGCTGATGAAAAATCTCGGACTAGGGGAACTCGTAGCCAAGACTCCCACTGAATATACCCAATTAACTTTAAAGTTAATTAATAACTCCGACTTTCGCGAAGAAATGCAGCAACGAGTTATTAAGACTGATTTATCAAAAATTGCCTTTCAGTCAAACAATGGTCAATATTTTAAGAAGGCTTTAGATTTTCTAATTCAAAATCACGATCATTTGCAAAATGATCTCTCCAAGAAGCCCATTCGGATTTAAAACCAGAAGAGGAGTTGAGGCGCTTCGCGCCTCAACTCCTCTTTTCTAATACAGCTATAATATCGCCTACCCTTGGGCAAAATATTGACAATATGGAACTATTTGATTTCGGGAATATTAATGATCGCCCAGTCGATCTTTTGCGCGATCGCTTTGTCAGCGTCATTGTTGATTGTATTGGCATAGATGACTTGCTGACCTATCGCATACCCGAAGATATGGAAATTCAAGTTGGCGATATTCTTAGTGTGCCTTTAGGAAGTCGTCAAGTGGGGGCGATCGCTCTGCAAATTTCCGATACTTCCCAAATTAATGAAAGCGAAACGGAAATAAAATCTATTAGTGCTGTAGTTAGTTCAGGGATTTTCCCCAAGACCTATTGGAACCTATTAACAAAAACGGCAGCTTATTATCGAACTCCGATCATGCAAACGGTGAAAACTGCTTTACCACCTAAGCTTTTAGACCAGTCCCATTATCGGATCAAAATTAAAAGTACACAGGAAGATCTGCAAACGAATCTTCAGCCCTTACCCAAAGCCGCGCAAATGGCTTGGGATTTTCTGCAAGAGCATAAAGGTAATAGCAAAGGGATTAGCCGTCGTTATATCCATCAAAAATTAGGGCGTTATACGAGTTCAGGATTAAAGGAATTACATAAATTAGATTGGATTGAAACTGTTCTGGAATTGCCAAATCGCCCCCAACCTAAGTACGAAGATATGGTCGTATTAATCAAGGTTCCCGATAGTGAAATTACACCTAAACAGATAGAAGTTTTAACTATTTTGCAGCACCAAGGCGGCGAATGTGGCAAAACCCAGTTATATAAGCTTGCCAAGACTTCCGCTTCGGTGATACAAAGCCTCGCAAATAAGGGTTATGTGGTAATTTCTAAAAGAGAAATTTTGCGCTTAGGCGGAAAAAGCCATACAGTCACTCGTGATCGCCCCAAATCCCTGACTCCAGATCAAGATGTTGCCCTACAACAAATTTTAAAGGCGATCGCCAATCAAGCGGCTAGCCAATTTTTGTTGCATGGGGTGACAGGCTCAGGCAAAACAGAAGTCTATCTGCAAGCGATCGCGCCCATACTGGAAGCGGGCAAGTCAGCGCTAGTGCTAGTCCCTGAAATTGGCTTAACACCACAATTAACCGATCGCTTTCGGGCGAGATTTGGTGATGCGAAGGTGAATGTATATCACAGTCAGCTATCGGAAGGGGAACGCTTTGACACATGGCGCTTAATGCTCACAGGCGAATCTCAAGTGGTAATTGGCACGCGATCGGCGGTATTTGCACCCCTCGCAAATTTAGGTTTAATCGTGATGGATGAGGAGCATGACAATAGCTTTAAGCAGGATCAGCCCCAGCCCTGTTACCATGCGCGGACTGTCGCCCAATGGCGATCGCAATTTGAGCATGTCCCACTTGTTATGGGTTCCGCAACCCCTTCCGCCGAGATGCTCTTTGCTCAGCAAGAGCAAGATTTAATCTATCTAGAACTTCCTAATCGCATTGGCAATAAGTCCATGCCACCGATTGAAGTTGTAGATATGCGCCATGAATTTAAGGAGGGAAATTATTCAATCCTGAGCCATAAATTGCAACAGGCGATCGCGGAAATGCTGGAAGCAAAGCAGCAAGGAATTCTCTTCATCCATCGGCGCGGCTATAGTACCTTCGTTTCCTGCCGTTCCTGTGGCTATGTTGCCGAATGTCCTAATTGTGATGTGTCTCTCTCCTATCACGATCCCCTCTCACCCACTGCCCATCAGCCCAAATCCGCCCATTTGCGTTGTCATTATTGCAACTACACCCTAATTCAGCCTAAGTCCTGCCCTGAATGTGGTTCTCCCTATTTCAAGCATTTTGGTAGCGGTACGCAAAAAGTTGAGCAGGAACTGTCAAAACTTTTCCCAAATATTCGCCTTATTCGCTTTGATAGTGATACCACCCGCAATAAAGATCAGCATCGCCTCTTAATCGATCAGTTTCGAGCAGGAGAGGCAGATTTGCTAGTGGGAACCCAGATGTTAACTAAGGGTTTAGATATTCCGCAAGTTACATTAGTGGGCGTTGTATCCGCCGATGGCTTATTGAACTTTTCCGATTATCGGGCAGGAGAAAGAGCCGCCCAAACTCTGCTCCAAGTGGCAGGTCGGGCGGGTCGGGGTGAAGAAGATGGGAAGGTGATCATGCAAACCTATACGCCTGAACATCCTGCGATGCAAGCGGTACAAAGCTATCGCCTTGAGGAATTTATGCAAACGGAATTAGAAATGCGTGAGGCGTTGTGCTATCCACCCAAGGGACAAATGGTATTGATTCATCTTAGTAGTGAGAATGCGGAAACAGTGGAAAAGGCGGCGCATGAGTTAGCGGAATATTTGCGGGAATTGGAAAATGACTGGGATATTTTAGGCGCTACACCTGCCACGATCGCCAAGGTTGCTAATCGTTATCGCTGGCAGATTTTATTAAAGTTTATGCCCGAAGTTTTGCTAAATGTTCCTAGCTTAGAGGAACTACGAATGCTAGTTAATTCTAAGGCGGTGAGAGTAGCGATCGATGTCGATCCCCTTACGATCTTGTAATACCAAATGAAGAAATGGCGTAGCCATTTCTTCATTTGGTATTATCCAATAAAAAAGAGTAGCGACACTTTGCGTCGCCACTCTTTTTTATTGGGTGTAAAACTCATGGCAGCTCTGGTAAAACCTTCCTAGCCAAAATCCTTTATTGTGAGCTAAAAGTTATACCCAACGCCAACGACAATGCCTAAATTGGCACTATTGAGGAATGCGAGATTAGCCGCTACATTAATGGTGAAGACAGATGATAGAGGAATATCCACACCTGCTGTAATTAATGGCCCATAGCTACTATTAGAACCTGCATCAATTGCGAGACCACCACCCAAATAGGGAGAGAATTTGAAGTCTCCAAAAGATCGTTGAGGTTCAAATTCGTAAGTTACAGGAATTAGGATACTTACAAAATCTCCCAGCAAATACACGCTAGGACGGACAGACAGGGTTTCCGTCACCCCAAGTTTGCTCAAAATTACTAAACTGCGATCGCCTAAATTACCACCACCTATAAGACCAAAATTGAGACCGACACCAAAGTAACTGGGTCCCGAACGGTTAGAACGAAAGATGCGATTCCCATTACTATCTGTAGGTGGCAGGAATTGGGCGATCTCATTGGGAGCGATATTGAGGCTAACTGCTTTGCCTTGTGGGGGTGTGGTTAAGGCGGCTACCGTGGAGATTTTTCCTTCTGGTAACTTTACGCTTTCAACTATTGCCAAACTTTTTACAGGAGTTATTGGTTTAAGAACTTCCTGATGAGGGACTATTGCTGGACATTTATCGCGCCCTCCACAACTGGAAGGGGTAATTGTTTCTGCTTTTACTCCAGCAATAGAATTACTCACCAATACTAGAGTAAGGCCAGCTAGAAGATTAAATTTCATGGTTTTGTTCCTTTTGGAGAATCTATGAGGATTCCATAGGCTTTAATTTGACATGGCGATGTTTTATTTAATGAATAAGTTGATTGACTATGAAATAAAATTTAAAATCTAAAGAAAAAGAGACGTTTTACGCCCCTTTTTCTTAAAATCTATTTTCATATTCGATAGAAATACCTGTTTTGCCATTGGAACTATAGTTACCGCGCAACAGAATATTCGGGTCAAGACGATAGCGCAGTGAGAAATTAGTCGGTTGTGTGGAATCGTTAATAATGCGTTGCAAAGCGATAGAAAAACTATTGCTGACATCGATCGCTGCTTCGGCGGATAAACCTAGCGTACCTGTACGACTACTGCCATCGGTATTGGTCGTAACGGGACTGAGATTAAATTCCGCAAGGTTCAGAGCATCACCGATCGCATCTTGCAAGAAGTTGAGAACTGTACCACCTGCAAAACTGGCAAGCGCCGAAGCGGGATCGGAACCTCCTTGTTGCTGTAAAACGCCACCACCGATGAGGGCAATAATTTCAGCTTGGCTCCGAGGTGGACTACTAGAAAGGCGAATATCAGGGGACAGGGCAGAGCCAATAACACTAGCTTGGACTCGCAAAGTCCGTTGCGCCCCCAAATTGCTCACGGGGACTTCATTGGGACTAAAGAGATCGTTAGGACGATTGGAGTTAATCGGTACGCGAGTAATTTCGGCTACGGCTCCCGCTACCCGCACATTTAAAAATGGGTTGAGTCCTTGGGCGGGTCGGAATTCGGCATAATTTTCGTAGGCGCGATCGAGACGGAATCTGGTGGAAACCGCATTAAATTGACCACGAGTAATATTAATACGTCCATCTGGCTCAGGCTTTTGGAGCGTGCCGTTAACGATGATCGTCCCTTCGCTTAGGAAGTTAAAGATGGGGAATCGCGTTACCTGCATATTTTGCAGCTTCACCGCAAGGCGATCGAAGATCAGATCGGGCAGATTGTCATTTTGGGCACTGCTGGCGTTATTGGGATCGGCATCATTGCCAATCACCACCCGACCATCGGCAAGAAGGACATTGCCCGTAATTCGGGGCAATAGCAGTGAACCACGCACCGTTACCTGACTATTAAAGTTATCGGAGCTAATATCTCGAATGCTGAGTTTGAGCTTATCGGCATTAATCGCTAAAGCATTCTGATAATCTGGGGAATCTTCCTTAAGTAAGTTGGCGTTGCTAAGGGGCAGAATTCCTTTGAGAGACAATTTACCTTCGCTAAAGTTGCTGGTGATATTGCTAATGAGGCGATCGCTAGTAAAGTCAATAGTCCCTTGAACCCCTGTAAAGTCTCCCGGTAAGCCTGCAACTCTGACCTTGGCATTATCGACGCTGATTTTACCTGAGATTTTAGGATCTTTAAATGTACCCGTAGCATTGAGATTGATTGCACCCTGACCATCCACCCAGCGCACGGGCTGATTGAAGATGTTAATAAAGGCGATTCCTTCGTTTTTAACATCCAACTTCACATTAAAGAAGCCAAAGATGCTGACCAGCCCTGAAGCTGCTACCGCCTCTTTGCCTGCTACCTTCATATTGGCATTGAAGTTAACATTGAGATTCTTGTACTCAAAGTTCATGGCTATGAAATCGATCGCTTGACGGTTTACGGAACCATCGCTCAAGCTCAAATTTCCCTTAATGCCAATATCCAGCAAATTTGTACCCGAAATCGAAACATTACCATTAACTTTTCCAGTTAAATCAAAGGGAATTGCACTGAAGAATGGCAATGGACGCAAGGATTCAATGGGAAAGTCCTTAAGTTCAATTTCGCCACTCTGTTCTCGAAATCGGAATAGAGGATTGGAAGATGGCGAAAGCCTCAGCCTTGCTTTGGTAATGCGACCATAGCTTTTATCGGATTGGAAATTAGCCTTGGCGATCGTGAAAACTCCAAAGGCATAGCGCCCTTCTACTTGAATATCATCAACGGCAAATTTGCCATATTCAAATTTCTTACCCACGAGATTAAAGCCAACGCGCAGACCACGACGCTTGCCAAAACCAAAAGTAACTTTGCCTTTAACATCACCACGAAAATCCGTAAGGGCTGGCAAATTAAAATTACGATTGGAATTGACGGTTTCCTGCTGCTCTTGGCGCAGTTCAATTTGGGTGAGATATTGGAGTTGCTTATAGAGTGGTTCGCCGAGTAAGGCGATTGCTTCGACGGGTTTTAATTCGGCGGCAGTATTTTTTGTAAAGGCAATTCCTTGGGTAATGTCTACCACATTTGCCCATTGCAAGGTCGCAAACAGATCCTGCATCCGTCCCTTGGCGATTTCTATTGCACCTGTGAGAGTTTCCTCGATTTGGGGATTGTAGGTCAAATTGAATTTATATTCGTTGTTAGATTCCCCTTGGCGCACTAACAGATTGCCATCCCTAACATCAAGAACACCATTTGCATAGGTGATTTTAGCGATCGCCCGTTCTGCTAAAACCCGACCAAAGCGGGGGCGATCTACGTAGACTTCGCCACTAGCGGATGGACTATCGGTAAAATCAACAATCAGATTGCTGGAAACCTTGCCGCTAACGTCATTTTGCCCCGCAAGGGAAGCAATCAGAGGCAAAGGAATATTGGCGATCGCCACTTGTAAACGTCGGGGATTATTTTCTAGCCTGCGACCACTGGCGGTGGCTTCGCCTAAGTTGACATTAAAATCGATGGGACGAAAAGCCGTATCAAAACGACCCACAATGCGATCGCGTTTACCGCGCAAATCGATACTTGCGCCTTGCTTACCATCAAAATTGACTTTCCCTTCCAATCTCGGATCGAAAGCGAGTTTATCAACCTTCAATCCTGCTAGTAACAAATCACCTGCTGCTAGGGGAACCGTAGTTAAGCCATCTAACACCCCATCAAAGTTGAGATTGTCCAGTTCTACTTGATTAACTTTTAATCCCGCAATCCGCAAGTTACCTGCTAATCGAGGATCGGTTAACAATCCATTAATGGAACCTTTGAAATCAAGGGAACCCCTTGAAGGCGCAACTATGCCCTGCTTAGCAAAAGCCGATCCGAGGGATGCCATATCGACATTGTCAAGTTGCAAAGCTCCCGCGATCTTGAGCTTGTCGATCGCCCCTGAAATATTGCCGCGAAAGTTAAAGATACCCGAAGCTTGCGGCGGAATCGCACTCACCAGAGAAGCGAGGCGATTGATATTTACATTGCGGGAAATCAGGTCGAGATTAATTCCCGCCACTCCTGTCGGAAACTGATTGACATTATTATTTGGGTAAGCGAGATCAACCTTGCCATTACCAGTAAGATAACCGCCAACTTGGAGTAATGGCACTAATAGATTTTTGCCATCCCAACTCAGATTAATGGCGATCGCATCGGGAACTTCCGTTAGTCCTTGAGGTAGATTCAATTTGCCATCGGCGACGATATCGGATAGCGCAAAACCGCCGCGATCGCTACGCAGATTGAGAAAACCTTCGACAATTCCCTTTTGATTCATTAAAAATGCAGCTAAGGGAATGCCATTACTATTTAATTGGGTTTTCCATGCACCACTGGCGACATTGTAAGTACCTGCTAAGCCAATCTCCCCAATGGGAAAGCGAACTTTGGTATTGCGAATTGTGGCTAAGCCATTCTCTAGAAATACTTCTCCTTTAGCGGGATAGCTCGCGTTGGGCGCTTCTACTTGGGCAAAGATTTGGGGATTGTCAAGCTTACCAGATACTTGTACAGAGCTAATTACCTGTCCGATCGCGATCGGGAGTTTAGTTCCATAGAGATTCGCAAAGTTCTCTGCAACGCCGACGATGCTGGAAGTAAAGAGAATTTCGGCGGACTCACCTTTTTTCGGTAGCTTAATTTGACCTTCGCCTGTGAGGGTTGCGCCTGTGGAGGCAGCTTGGACTTTTTTGATCTGGATCGTATTTAAGTCCTTGAGTTCGACCGTAGCCAACACCCGATCAATCGTAACTCGATCTACCGTAATCGCTTTAGGTGCGCTTAAGTTGACCGTGAGAGCAGGTTTTGCGGTCGTGCCAGTGAGCTTGCCACTGATTTTCATCTCTCCCGCGATCGCGACAGGATTTTTGAGCTTAAGGCTTTCAACCGCCTTTGCTAAGTCAAGGGAAGTGGTGGCAAAATTGAGATTAAAGCCCTTTTGCTGATCAAACGTTCCTTCAAGGGTTCCTTTTAAAAAGTCATATTCTGCGGATACTTCCTTAAAAGTTGCCACTGCACCATCAAAGCTGAATTGACCTGCAATTTTGGTAAAGGCTTTAGGTAACTGTGGTGATTTAAGCGCACCTTCGCTGAATTGGGCGGTCACCGATACAGTGGGAGTTTCCTTGCCCGCCGTGATCACCACTTTGGATTCGGAATCTAAAATTCCGCCCTGAATTTCTAGGGGTAAATTGACCGCAAAGCCTTGTAAGGCAGCGATCTGTACTTCTTTGGTGAAGACCTCAACGGTTCCTTGTCCCTTCGTTAAGTCCCAGTCAATATCAAAGGAGACTCGCCCTTTATTACCATTTTTTTCTGCTATGGCAGTATCGATCGCTTTTTTGAGTTGTTCGGGATTGGGCGGCGCAGCGATCGCGGCAAGATTGGGCAAAGTCACTTGACCTTTGCCAGTCATCTTTAAGCTCTGATTATTGAGATCGGTGATTTTCCAATTGCTATCGATCTGGACTTGACTAAGTGATACTAGCTCTCCTTTGGCGATCGTCTGAATTGTAAGCTGAGCATCATTAAAGGTAATTGTCCGCAGGTCGATAAAGCTTTCTTGAGTTGGGCGCTCTGGCGGCGTGATTTTGGGCAATTGCAATAAGCCCGTAACATCTTGCTTCAAAAAGATTTGCGGCTGCTCAATAATCGCATCAAGTCCAATTTGGCGACGGGCAGCATAGCTTAGCAGATCGACCTTCACCTCGATCGCTTCTACCGCCAAGAAATTCGCCTCTTTGTCCGTGGGCGGAATCACGGACTTGCCAAACCTAATACTCGAAAAGCCGACTCGCTCGACCTTGCCTAGTTGTAAGGGACGCTTGAGAGATTTGCCCAACTCAGTCTGCAACAGGGGGGATAACTGCTCATTGAGGAAATAGCGCCCATACCAAAAAGTGCCTAAGCTAGTGGCGGTTAATGCGATCGCTAATCCCACGCCTACGCGACCTAAATTTTTCGCGAATGTAGAATTAGCTGGTTCCTGCGGCGGTAATTGAGCCTGTCCCACAATTTTTCACTCCGATTTTGCCCTCACTTCACTATTTTGGCATACTAGAGCTATTGGCAACCAAAGTAATACCAAAACACAAAAAAGTAGAAAAAGCACTTTTTTACGTTTCTATACTAGTTTGAGATTAAAAAAATTGCTATGCCATTTTTTGTAATCCAATAGAAAGTAGCGCTGCAAAGCGCCCAAACTCCATACTTTAACCAAAGCGATAGCCTTTGCCATAGACAGTATTGATTAGGGAAATTTGGCGATCGCGATCAATTTTGCGGCGGAGCAGCTTAATTTGAGCAGCAAGGGCATTGCTGGTGGGCAAGTCTTCTCCCTCTTTCCATAAATGTTGGGAAATCTGTTCATGACTAAGTAATTGATTGGGATGAATCATAAAATATTCTAAAAGTTGATATTCTCTTTCGGTCAAAGCGATCGCCATGCGATCGCGATAGAGGACTTGATTATCACAATCTAGTTCTAAGTCGCCATAGTTTAACTTGACAGGTTCATTGCTAGGACTGATAGGGGATGGGGCGCGACGCAATAGCGCCCTGACCCTTGCCAGTAACTCCCTTAATTCAAAAGGCTTAACTAAATAATCATCGGCTCCGCTATCTAAACCATCTACGCGATCGTCCAAGGTATCCTTGGCGGTGAGAATCAGAACAGGAGTATTGTCTCCCTTTTGACGCATGGCTCTACAAATTTCCACGCCCGATTTTTCGGGCATCATCCAATCTAAAATCAGGAGGTCATAGCCGCCTACCTGAGCCATTTCCCATCCGCGATCGCCACTATTGGCACTATCAACCGTATAACCCTGATTTGTCAAAATCCTCTGCAATGGTTCCGCTAGTTCTTCTTCATCATCTACTAATAGAATTCGCATAAATCCTGAATGACCTTAACTTCTTTTGCTTTTACTTCGTGGAACGAATATCGCCCTCACCCCCCCAGCCCCCTCTCCCTTAATGGGAGAGGGGGAGGAAGACTAATTTCTGGTTCCCCTCTCCCTTAATGGGAGAGGGGCTAGGGGTGAGGGTCTTATAAGCTTCCATGTTGTAACCCCAGTTAATAAATAATAAGGGGCTAAAGCCCCTTATTATTTATCGCATTGATTCACGGTGGACTTTGACTAATTTAATCTCATCCTCTTCAGGGAGATATTTATTCATCATATAAACCACATACTCAGGCTTGAGATTGCTATCGGGCTTACAGCTACCCATAAAATGAATCTTAGGAAGCTCAGGATCGGGATTAATTACATTAATCGTAAACAGGCGATCGCGTAATTCCAACATCTGATTGCGTCCAGATTTCGACACCTTCGGCATCTGAATAGAAGTTGCTGCAAGTACACAGTAACTAGCCCCTTCGAGCAAATCCATAATATCCGCAGCATGGCGTTCCTTGGATGTAATAAAGGCACAGGTAAGCGTATATTCGGCAACCTCTAGCATCGCATCTAATGATGGCGCATGAACAGGAACTTCCTCGATCGCATAAATTGGCAAATCCTCATCTAATTCTGCTTGAAAACGCTCCTGAAATACCTCAATGGGAAGGGTTGCGGTTAGCTCAAAATCAACAAACTCCGCACTGCTGGTTTGTCCAAGAGGTAGTGCCTTGGCGATCGAAATCCGAGGCAAAGGATTAAAGCCCTCAGTATGGGCGATCGGTAAAGCCGCCCGACGGGCGGCGCGTTGGAAGAAGCGATGTAAATCGAGATGGGAAATCAAACTCATATCACCCAACTTGCCAAACTTGAGGCGAATACGCTGCACTCTAGGCGGCACTTTCGGCTTCTCTAAAGAAATTGGCGGAACCTCTGGTGGTGGGATCACCTCGTTATGTCCAAATTCGGGACCACAAACGCCACAATGGGAGCAACCGCCAAAGGAACAATCAGGAACGATTTGAGCAGCGATCGCCCTTTCCCAATCTTCGATCAGCCATTGTTTATCAATCCCCGTATCAATGTGATCCCAAGGTAAAGCCTCCTGCATCTTTAGCGATGGTGCATCCCAAACCAGATCCGCTTCAGCGATCGCCTGTGTCCACGCGCCAAAAGCTTGGTCGCTATTCTCAAACCACGAATCCATCCCTGCGCCAAGTTGCCATGCGCGATAAAGAACTTTGCCCAAGCGGCGATCGCCCCGTCCGACAAAATCCTCCATTGCACTAATGCGAACTTCGGTATAGTTCACTTTAACTCCACTCAAGCGACGGAACTCCTTGCGAAGTAGCTGTTGCTTCCGCACAAATTCGCCACTCGAAACGGTATGCCATTGGAAAGGAGTATGGGGCTTAGGCGTGAAGTTAGAAATCGTGAGATTGAAAGAAATTTTCTTTCTGCCCTCTTTCCGACATTCTTTTTGCAACCATTCCACCGTATCCACAATCCCCATCACATCCTCATCGGTTTCGGTCGGTAAACCAATCATGAAATAGAGCTTGACCTTATCCCAACCTTCAACATAGGCAGTTTTAATCCCCTGAAGCAATTCTTCATCGGTTAAGCCCTTATTAATCACATCTCGTAAGCGCTGTGTCCCTGCCTCTGGCGCAAAGGTTAGCCCCTGCTGACGACCATCGCCACTGCGAAGCATATGGGCAATATTCTCATCAAAGCGATCGACTCTTTGACTAGGAAGAGATAAAGTCACATGCTCATCTTTAAAGCGATTCTTAATCTGTACTCCCACCGATGGCAGAGCCAAGTAATCGGAACAAGACAGCGACAGCAAAGAAAATTCGTTGTAGCCAGTTTCGCGAATGGCTCTCTCAATCGTATCAACAACCTTCTCAGGATCAACATCACGGGCTGGGCGTGTAAGCATCCCCGGTTGGCAAAAGCGACAGCCACGAGTACAGCCCCTTCTGATTTCGATCACAAGGCGATCGTGGACTGTTTCAATTAAAGGAACTAAGCCGATGCTATGCTCAGGGCTGGGAGTGGCGACACGGCGAAGAATGCGAGGAGAAACATCACTGCGATTTGGTTTAATAGCTCCCGTTCTTTCATCCATATCATAGAATTCGGGAACATAAACTCCATCAATCTCATTGGCAAGATCGAGCAAAGTCTCACGGCGAGTCTTGCCAGCTAGCTTAGCTGCCTTCACGACTTCCCCAATTTCTGGCAATAACTCTTCCCCATCACCAAGGGCAAAGAAATCAAAGAAATCAGCATAGGGTTCAGGATTAGAAGTGGCGGTTTGTCCACCAGCAAAAATTAAGGGACATTCCTCAATACTTAACTCACTACGCTCTTTCCATGTCATCGGAATATTGGCAAGATCAAACATTTCCAGCACATTAGTTGCCCCTAGCTCGTAACTAAGACTAAAGCCCAAAATGTCAAATTCCCGTAGCGATCGCTTTGACTCCACCGCAAACAAATCAGTTTGAGTCTCACGGAGTTTTGCGGAGAGGTCAGGTGCAGGTAAATAGGCGCGATCGCATAGCTGCCCATCTTTGGAGTTAATAATGCTGTAAAGGATGATATGTCCCAAATTTGACGCGCCCACCTCATAAATTTCAGGATAGGTCAGCGACCAACGCACGATCGCCTGATCCCAAGGCTTATGCACTGCGCCAAACTCGTTGCCTAAATAACGGGCAGGTTTAAGGATTTCAGAATTTAGTAACTGTTCTACGGGTACGGGCATAGAGTTTTTTCAAGATTTTATCTAACCCTATTTTACATTGGCATAGGCTAGGGGCTTAAGCCCCTTGTTCATCAAAGCTGATCGGGATCTTCGCCCAATTCTCTTAATCTAGCGGCTAGTCGTTCTGACCTTTCGGCTCTTTCCTCAGTCGTGAGGTAGCGATCGCCTTTTTCATCAAACCAGCTTAAAACTTCACGCCCGAAGCGATCGCTCGGCAATACAGCCCTTCCAATCCCTAAGCCGATTTCTGGCATCCACAATGGTTCACCAATTTGCAATTGATAATCACCATCCACTAATTTATAAACCTCAAAGGGCAAATGTCCATCACGCCGCCAGAATTGAGGATTATAAATCACATAATACTTAACCCCTAATTTGCGATAAATCTCTAATTTCTTCTCATACTCATCGCCATAGGTATGGGACACAACTTCTAAGGTCAAAATTGGGGCGGTATAGTCTTCTTC
>NZ_JACJQA010000032.1 GCF_014696355.1 Pseudanabaena sp. FACHB-1998
GTGGACAATGCCGATTCGGGATTGGAAACCTGCTCTTAATCGATTTGCCATCCTCTTTGAGGATCGTCTCCATCTCTAGCTTCTAGACTTTACACATTTTTCTTGACAGTCTCGAACAAATACATCGCTTTCTTCGTGTCGATTTTTACAAAATTGCCATATATGACTCAATCATTAATAATGAGTAAATACACTTACTGTACAAAAGTTAACAGTTTTTCGGATATACTCCGTTAAACTTTTGGCTAACTTAAAAGCCACATTAAAAGCCACATTAATCTCTGATGTGAGGAGGATAAGGCGATCGTTTCTACACCTAATGCAAATACTGCAATCAATTTACAATCCCAGCCTATGCAATCGACGATGGATCTCGACACAGCTTCCCAAACTATTGAGCCAATTGAATTAACCACGCTCGAATCTTCGCAAATGCCACAACTTGAACTCAACGCCCCAGTCCTCCGCATCATCGGTAAAGCCCCTTTATCTGGTCATGTCCCTATTAGTGGCGCAAAAAACTCCATCCTTGCCCTGATGGCAGGTACGCTTTTATCTTCTGAAGGATGTCGTATTCGGAATGTCCCTAATCTTGCCGATGTGCAACGGATGAGTGACATTCTCGAAACTCTGGGTGTCAAAATTTCTCGCAATGGCGAAGTCCTCGATCTCGACACTAGCAACTTGACCTCTAACTCTGCTCCCTATGAATTGGTCAGCAAAATGCGGGCGAGTTTCTTTGCACTTGGGTCAATCTTAGCGAGACTTGGTTCAGCAAAAATGCCCCTCCCGGGTGGTTGTGCGATCGGAGCGCGTCCTGTGGATCTCCATGTGCGCGGATTACAAGCTTTAGGTGCATCTGTCCAGATTGAGCATGGCATCGTGATTGCTCACGCTACCAGCCGCAATGGTCGCTTGCAAGGTGCAAAAATTTATTTAGATTGTCCTAGCGTCGGTGCGACGGAAACCTTGATGATGGCGGCGACCCTAGCTGAAGGCGAAACTATTATCGAAAATGCCGCGCAAGAGCCTGAAGTAATTGATCTGGCTGATCTTTGTATGGCGATGGGCGCAAAGATTAAGGGTGCTGGCACGAATACAATCATTATTGAAGGGGTAGAAAAACTCCATTTTGCAGATTTCACAGCTATTCCCGATCGCATTGAAGCGGCTACTTTCATGGTTGCGGCTGCCATTACGAGATCGACTCTCAGCATGTCGCCTGTAGTTCCTACCCACCTAACTGCGGCGATCTCTAAACTCCAAGAGATGGGCGTGACCGTGCGTATTGATGCCCCCGATACAATTACTGTGGTTGGTGGCGATCGCTATCGAGCGGTGGATATTGAAACCTTGCCCTATCCCGGGTTTCCAACGGACATGCAAGCACAGTTTATGGCTCTGCTCACCATTTGCGAAGGCAATGGCGTGGTCAATGAAACTGTCTACGAAAATCGCCTCCAGCATGTAGCCGAACTAAATCGCATGGGCGCAAATATTCGCCTCAAAAATAGTGTTGCCGTAGTGACGGGCGTTCCTCAATTGTCAGGCGCTCCCGTAATGGCAACAGATTTACGCGCCTCGGCGGCTTTGGTGATTGCAGGACTCGCGGCTGATGGTGAAACGACCGTTATGGGCTTACATCATCTTGATCGCGGCTACGATCGCATCGAAGAAAAGTTACGCAATGTCGGCGCGAAGCTCTACCGCACCACTGAGACTATCGCTGTTTAAAGTTGCCATTTTCCAATAGTAAGAGCGTTGCTACGCAACGCTCTTACTAGGCTAACGAATTTATACAAATGAAGAAATAGCATAGCCATTTCTTCATTTAAAAAAGCTTACTGGGTTTGATTTTTAAATCACAAAAGTGTTGGCACACTTTCGTGATTGGGAATTACGGGGTTTTGGGTAGATGTAGCGCGGGTTTTGTTCGCGCTACATCTACCAGATGCCTTAGCATTAATCACAATGGGATGGCTCAAATCTAAATCGGGAGGACTCTGGGCAAGATCAGCGATCGTAAAACCAGTGACAGGATGAATCCAATCGGCGGCGATTTCGGCTAGGGGTAAAAGAACAAAAGCGCGATCGCTCATTCGTGGATGAGGTAACACTAATTCGGGCGAGTCAATGGTGCGATCGCTATAAAGCAACAAATCTAAGTCCAGCGTTCTGGCTCCCCAACGTTCGCGGCGTTCGCGTCCAAAAAACTGCTCTATGTAAAATAAAGCGCGTAATAGCTCTAGTGGAGTGAGAATAGTTCTTAAAATCGCGCAACCATTGATATAGTCAGGTTGTGGTGCAGAATTGGGTAAGGTAATCGCTTTAGTACGATACCAACGGGAAACCTTAATCAACTCTATTTCTGGATATGTAGCGAGTTGAGCGATCGCTGCTTGGACAATTTTTTGGGAGTCACCGATTTCATTGCTTAGGTTACTACCTAAAGCGATCGCACAAAGCTCAGTCATGAAGTTTTTTCTAATAACAACAAAGACGCTCCATAGCCGCGTCTTTGTTGAATTATACGGGAACAAAGACGCTTCCCGTATTTGCCAAGATAATATAGGGGGTCACTCGTCTTCTGGGTTTTCCAAGGATTAGTGGTGCGGCGCGAAGCGCCGCACCACTAAGATTCTTTTTCTCTTTTTGGGAACCCCGTAAATTAACGTTGCTGAAAGTGAAACCATGCAAAATCTCTTTGGCTAGAATGATATCTTGAATATTGTAGAAATGAAAATATCAAGAAATCAAATCAAAGGATTTAAACCCATGCGTCACTTAACTACTTTTGTTCTTAGTCTTGCCTTTTGCGTTCCCTCTATTACAGCGATCGCTCCTGCCGCAAAATCACAAGAAAATCCATCTATTCAATCCGCCAAAAATGAGCGCGTTCTTACCATTTCTGGTCGTGGCGAAAGGTTTGTAAAGACTACGAAAGCGAGAATTCAACTAGGTGTAAATGTAGAAGGCAAAACGGCGATCGCGGTGCAAGCAGAAGTTGCCCGTCAAGCCAATAGTATTGTCTCGCGTTTGCAACAACTCGGTGTTGAAAAATTACAAACTAATTCAGTTCAACTAAACCCTAAATATGTCTATGAAAATAACCGTCAGCGCCAAGATGGATTCACGGGGCAAACCACGGTAAGTTTTGTAGTCGCGATCGAGCAAGCTGGCTCTGTGCTAGATGCGGCGGTTAACTCTGGTGCAAATCAGATTGAGCAAATTAGCTTTATCGCTACTGATGCAGCCTTGAATGAGGCAAAACAATTGGCTTTGCAAGATGCAATTAAAGATGCTCAAACCCAATCTGCCACAGTTTTAACCGCTTTAGGATTTACGCCGAAGTCAATTAAAACTATTAGTGTCAATGATTCGGCGATCGCCTATCCAGTTCCTTTACCTCGCCAAGATGCCTTTGTTGCTAAAGCTGCTAACTCTGTTCCTATTTTGGGTGGAGAGCAGAAAGTTGAAGCTCTAGTCACTTTGCAAATTACTTACTAATAGAAGAAAAGTGCGGCGCTTCGCGCCGCACTTTTCTTCTATTAGCCTTTAGTCTTTTTTTTGTTGAAACCACCACCTGACTTAGTAGAAGCTTTGGTCTTTTTCGTCTTGACGGCTGAAACATCAGGTTCAATTTCAATGGAGGGTGGCAAGGATAAAGATTCTTCTACAGCCGCTACAGCTATATCAGGAACCTCTGGTTCAATTGCATCTGGTTCAATTGCTACTTCGGGAGTTAATTCAGTAGTGACTAAGTCTTCATGCCTTACCTCAATTTCAGGCTCAATCTTTACAGGCTGGGACTCTATTAGCTCTTGTACTACAGAATCAACAGAGATTAGCTCCATTGGAGTTTCAAGACTGGCAATATCAATAGGTGGGTCAACTTCTGCTTGATGCTTACCTTTCTTCTCTAAACTTTGACTAGATTTAGCTGAAGATTTTGCCTTGGGGGGCTTTACTTCTGTGGCGATCGCTGTTTTCTTCTTTCTAGATGCAGTTACTGTTATAGGTGTTGACACAACTTCGTTAACTAAAGGCTCTACCACTGAAGATTCTGTCAGTAAAGTCTCTGATTCAGGAAGAGATTCTGGGGCAATAGATTCTGGGGTGTCTTCAGTAACAGTTATAGGGACTTCAGGACTGTCATTATTAACATGAACAGAAACTTCCTCGCCTAAGACTGATTCAGCTTTGGTATGGGACTGGGCGATCGCTTCGTCATTCGTTACCAGATCTGGTTCTAGAGTCTTGGCTTTTTTACTAAAGCCTTGACTAGACTTTGTAGAAGCTCTGGGCTTTTTAGTCTTCGCGATCGCTTCGGTTGCTACTTGCTTCTTTTTAGCTTTAGGTAGAGCTACGGGTAATTCTAAGCCTGAAGTTGTTTCCGTCTCAGTAACCACTACAGGCTCAGGGATTGGTTCGATTAATTCTTCAGTAACAACTACAGGCTCAAGATTAACTTCAATTACTTCAGGAATTTCTACACTGATAGCGACAACCTCTGGCTCCGTAATGATTTCTTGCACATCGGAGATAGGCTCACTCAAGATTTCAGAAACCGTCTCTAAAGTTTCTACTGGAGGACTTTCTAAAACTGCTTCAACTTCATTAATCGCTTCAGGTTCGAGACTAACTACTATAGTCTCTGGTTCTGATACTGAAGTAACTTCGATAACTTCTTCAGTAACAACTACAGGTTCCAAAGGTTCTAAATCAAGAGCTACAGGGTCTGATTCCAAATCGGTAATGATTTCGGGTGTTTCTTCCTTAACAACAATAGATTCGGGACTAACGGCTGTAGTTTCGAGGTCAGAAATTGCTTCAGAAATTTCTTTGATAAGGACAAGCTCTGGCGCTGCAATGATTTCTTGCACTTCCGAGACAGGCTCAATAACTGGCTCAAGAATTATTGGAAGAGAGTCAAGGGCGGGATAGCTAAGCGGAAAGTTGTGAATAGATACATTGGTAATCTTGCCACCGAGTTTTTGGATAGCTTTAAGCTTCTGGGTAAAAGAACTATAGGGAACTGTAACTATTTGCAAATTTCCCTGATACATTCTTCCGCTTTGCATCCCACCAGTAAATTCAATTGTTACGCGGCGACTACTATCAGCATTAAGGTTGGCGCTTGTAGTATCGTTATCTAAACTTTTCATGTCAAACTCATCCTAACGATCGCGATTCTAAAATCGCGAATCAAAATAATCTATATAAATAATCTATACAAGTATTTCTTAAAAGTGTCTTCGGTAAAAGTATCTACCTTTAAAACCAGTAAGAAAAGTTACCTAGAGGGCTTTTCTTACTGGTTTTCGGTTAGTAACTAATTGTTACGATTGATACGATCGCTTAAAAGATCGATCTATTACTTCTTTCCCACCCAAGAATTAGCTATGCGGGCGAAGCTCCGCATAGCTAATTCTTGGGTTTTAATGTCTATTTTTAGACTGGGAAAGGAGTAACGAATAATTAATGAAAAGCAGCTTTACTACTTATCGTTAATTATTCAGCTTTGATTCTAGGGCGGCGGCTACAACCTGATGATTTTCGTCTTGGCGGAGTTGAGCTAGCAACGTCTTGGCAATGGGATTGCTAGACAAGCAAAGGATCGTCGCCGCACACCAGCGATCGCGCCAAAAATCGGCTGTGGACAATTCCGCTAATATATCTAAAGTCTCTTGCTCGTACTTGCTATCGAGTAAGCGCCCCAAAGCTAAAATAGCAGTCTCTTTCACGGTTAGCGTCGAGTCGAGTATTCCTAAACGAATAACATTGAGTAATACATCTTCGCGATCGCTTTCCACTAAGACGGAGAGGATGGTTTGACGGGTAAGCCAATTTTGGTTGCGCTCAAATAATGTTTGCAGTAAGGCAATGGCGCGATCGCCAAAATCAAACAGAGTATTCGCTATTTCCGCGAGAACGCTGTCATCGGTTTCTCGCTCGAGCAATTCTTGCAAAAATTGAAATGATTCATCGGTGCGATGGCTACTCAACCCCATTACCGCAAAGCGCCGACATAAAAAATCTGAGTTAGTAAAGAATCCTTGCAAAATTGGCACAGCTACCGCCGAGGGAATTTGCGCTAATTCGTCTAGTATCATTTTGCGATCGAGCATAGAACCATTGCGAAATAAAACGGCTAATTGGGCTTGGCGATCGCTATTCATGAAAACTTCTCGGCTCTGAAGTGAAAATATGCACAATACCAGAATTATATAACTGTGCTTACAGGAAACCTTAAAGT
The DNA here is from genome assembly GCF_014696355.1 of Pseudanabaena sp. FACHB-1998. Lineage (GTDB taxonomy): Bacteria > Cyanobacteriota > Cyanobacteriia > Pseudanabaenales > Pseudanabaenaceae > Pseudanabaena. The sequence goes on from NZ_JACJQA010000032.1 coordinate 6,257, forward strand.
GATTGATAGGAGTTTGCAATCCTTTGCAAACTTCTATAGCAATTCAAACCCGAAAGGATGAGCGGCAAAGCAAAGCGTCATCACTACTTCTTCGGTATCAATGGGAGAGTGCGCCCTCTCCCATTGCTGTGTATGCAAAAGAATTTGGCATAATGAAAATTAATAGCAATAATTTTGATTTATGCTCAACCAAATAAATGTATTGTTGAAATACTATTACTGTTAGACAGTAAGGTGTTTGGCAATACTGAGCAATTTTTAAAAAAGGAAATAGCGATTGATATGGGGCGATTAGGAGTTTTACTGCTGAACCTTGGTGGGCCAGACAAATTAGAAGATGTCCGCCCATTTTTGTACAACTTATTTGCTGACCCAGAAATTATTCGCTTACCTTCGCCTTTGTTACAAGCGCCTCTGGCTTGGCTGATTTCTACCTTACGAGCCAAGAAATCTCAAGAGAACTATAAAAAGATCGGTGGTGGTTCGCCACTACGACGCATCACCGAGGCGCAAGCCCAAGCCTTGCGATCGCAGCTTCAGCAAAATGGACATGAGGCTCATGTCTACGTGGGAATGCGCTATTGGCATCCTTTTACTGAAGAAGCGATCGCCCAGATCAAGCAGGACAAAATCGAAGAATTAGTCATTCTGCCCCTATATCCTCAGTTTTCGATTAGCACCACAGGTTCCAGTTTTCGCCTACTCGATCGCCTTTGGCAAGCTGACCCAGACCTCCAAAAAATCAAATATACGGTGATACCTTCTTGGTATGACAACGATTACTATTTGCAATCAATGGCAGACCTGATTGCCACAAAAATCGACCAAGTTAAAAATCCCAACGCCGCCTATGTCTTCTTTAGCGCCCACGGTGTACCAGTGAGCTATATCGAAGAGGCAGGCGATCCCTATCAAAAGGAAATTGAGACTTGCGCTGAGTTAATCATGAAAAAGCTCAATCGGGCTAATCCCTATAAACTTGCCTACCAAAGCCGTGTGGGCCCCGTTGAATGGTTACAGCCATACACAGATGTAGCGATCGAGGAACTAGCCGCCCAAGGTGTGAAGGAATTAGTCGTAGTCCCCATTAGCTTTGTCTCAGAGCATATCGAAACCCTCGAAGAAATCGATATGGAATATCGTGAAATTGCCGAACATGCTGGCATCGAAACCTTTGCGAGAGTTGCTGCTCCTGACACCGATCCGACTTTTATCCAAGCCCTCGCCGATTTGGTAATAAAAGCTTTAGGCGATCGCCCCATTACTTTTGCGGAAACTATCCAACCTCAAAAAAATACCAAACTCTATCCTCAAGAACGTTGGGAATGGGGGATGACTCAATCTGCCGAAGTGTGGAATGGACGCTTCGCAATGCTAGGGTTTCTAATCTTGCTATTAGAACTATGGCTAGGACGCGGACAATTGATCCATTAACTTAATTAAAACCCAGAAGAATATTTGAAAGCGCGGCGGAGCCACGCTTTCAAATATTCTTCTGTAATACTTTAAGCCTCAATAGGATGTAAATAAAAATATGACAGACTTTGATTACGACTTATTTGTAATTGGTGCAGGTAGTGGCGGACTTGCCGCCTCAAAAAGTGCCGCCCGCTATGGCGCAAAAGTAGCGATCGCGGAAGGTGACTTAGTGGGGGGTACTTGTGTGATTCGTGGTTGTGTCCCCAAAAAGCTGATGGTTTATGCCTCCCACTTTTCCCATTTCCCTCACGAATCCGCAGGCTATGGCTGGACAATTCCTAAAGGAACTTTGGATTGGGAAAAACTCCGCAATGCTATTCAAACCGAAGTATCGCGTTTAAACAAATTGCACATTAGTTTCTTAGTAAAGAATAATGTGGAGCTAATTTCAGGATTTGCCAAATTTGTTGATGCTCATACGGTAGCAGTGGGCGATCGCCAGTTTACGGCTGAACGCATCTTGATTTCTGTAGGTGGTGAAGCCTTCAAACCTGATTTAGCAGGTATTGAATATGCCATCACATCTAAAGAGATGTTTTTGTTGCCCCAGTTTCCCAAACGATTTGCAGTGATTGGGGGTGGTTATATTGGGACTGAGTTTGCAGGCATCATGAGAGGACTCGGATCGGAGGTTACGCAAATTATTCGCGATCGCAATATTTTAAAAGGATTTGACAACGATGTGCGTACCAACGTGCAAGAAGGGATGGTCAATCACGGCATCAATTTCCATACCTGCATTGATAGCAATTCCCTCAAGATTGTCAAGAATAGTCAGGAGCATGAGAACGCATTAACGATTTCCTTTAATGACGGAGAAGGCAGGGCGCAACAAGTCCATACTGATGTTGTCTTAGCGGCAACAGGACGCAAGCCAAATCTTGCCGCGCTCAGTCTAGAGCAAGCAGGAATCACAACTGTTAATGACGCGATCGCCGTTACCAAAGATAGCTGTACCAATCAACCACATATCTATGCGATCGGTGACTGTACCAATCGCGTGAATTTAACACCTGTGGCGATCGCTGAAGGTCGAGCCTTTGCCGATACTGTTTATGGACATAAACCACGTTTTATTAGTCACAAAAATATTCCTTCGGCTGTCTTCTCTCAACCCGAAGCCGCTAGCGTTGGCTTATCTGAAGAAAAGGCGCGTGAAGTATATGGCGAGCTGGTGAAGGTCTATAAAACTAAGTTCCACCCCATGTTTTACAGCCTCGCTGGTGGGGAAGCGAAAACAATGATGAAATTAATTGTCGTTGGTGAAGAGGAACGAGTTGTCGGTTTGCACATGGTCGGGAAAGATGCTGCCGAAATCATTCAAGGTATGTCTCTAGTCGTCACGATGGGCGGTTGTAAAAAAGATCTAGATAATACGATGGCAATGCACCCCACTGCTGCCGAAGAATTTGTCACCATGCAATAAAAAAGGGGGGCAAAGCGCCCCTTTTTTATTATGGTTAATTAGCCAGCGACTTTTGATTCGCGACGGACAGAGGTGTTTTTGGGTTCACCTTTGATCTTGGTAAGTAGAGAATTCCAACCAAACTTAGTTAGAGCCACAAACCAATTACCTTCTAGTTCACGGAACATTGCCATATTCATGTGGAACGAAGCATTAGCCTCATCAACAATGCGCTCAGCAGTTGCCGCATCTACAGGTAAGGTATCCAGAGCTTCACGGTAGCGCTTTTTGAATTCGCCATGATTGCGAATGTCGTCGAATTCATAGAAGGCAGTACCCTTATCATCTTGCAAGCCCATCGCCTCTTTGGCGATTTTCTTGAGGATTTGACCACCAGACAGATCGCCCATATAGCGAGTGTAAGCATGAGCCACTAGCAACACAGGCTCATTCGCCGAAATCTCGCGGATACGGGCAAGATACTTTTCGCAAGCAGGGGTAGGCTTAAACTCTTCACGCCAGTTAGAGCCAAAGTAAAACAGCATGTCGAGTTCTAGGCTCTTTTCGCGCCATAGCTCACGATAATAGAGTTTGCTAAGCACAGGATCATTTTTGTGTACTTCAAATTCTTCTTCGATCGCTTTGTAAACAAAGTAAAGGTTTCCGACAAGTCTGCTATAGGAAGTCTTGTCAACTACGCCTTTTAAAAAGCATTTAATAAAATCAGTACTCTCTGCTGCTGAGTGAGATTTTTGTGTGCCTACACGCAAAAGCGTTGCCAAACCTTGACTCATGGTTTCTCCTAAACTTTTTTAAACAGAAATAGTAGATTGATTTCAGAACAAATAAGCTTTGGTGCTACTTATTCTAAAATTTTATATAAATAAAAAAGAGTTATTTAAGAATATATTTTGATATCCATTTGATATCTGCATCTGTGTTGAATCCCAAAGACTTAAGGATTGATTGCTAGTCCATCACGACTGCTAATCAATAGTCGATTGCGATCGCAGCTAAAGCCTTAAATCAAAAGCATTTCACACAGATATTAAGTATATAAGGCAACGTATAGAAAAATTTCTAGTCTGTTACAAATTTTCATCTACCACTGCACCCATATAATGTATTCAGCATCTACTAAATATCCTATGAACTAATTTAAGGTTTTCAATATATACCCACGCTGAAAACTTCTAAATTCGTTTCATAATAAGAGGTATTAAGTATAGTCAAGCTAGCTTGAAGAGGTAATACATCTTGGTTTTAAGCGGATACGAATACTTACTGGTATTCATCATCGTTTGTACGCTTGTCCCCCTATCGGGATTAGCCCTATCTGGTCTTTTAAGTCCCCCCCAGTCTGGAGCCGCAGGTCGTACTACCTACGAATCTGGCTGCGAGCCTATTGGCGGAGCTTGGATTCAATTTAATATTCGTTATTATATGTTTGCCCTTGCCTTTGTGATCTTCGACGTGGAAACAGTGTTTTTGTATCCTTGGGCAGTCGCATTTAGTAAACTAGGATTACTTGCTTTTGTTGAAGCACTTATCTTTATTAGCATTCTTGTCTTAGGTCTAGTCTACGCTTGGAGAAAAGGAGCCTTAGAATGGTCATGAAATCCGAAAACGTTGGTCTGGACTTCAGTGTCGAAGAACAAACCCAGCGCCTCATCAATCCTGCCGCAACACCACAAGTCACCCAAGACTTATCTAATAATGTCATTTTGACCACCCTCAATGACCTCTACAACTGGTCGAGAATGTCTAGCCTTTGGCCAATGCTCTACGGCACTAGCTGCTGCTTCATTGAGTTTGCGGCGATGATTGGCTCTAGATTTGACTTCGATCGCTTTGGTCTGTTACCCCGTTCTAGCCCTCGTCAAGCTGACTTGATCATCACCGCAGGCACTGTCACCATGAAAATGGCTCCTGCACTGGTGCGCCTCTATGAGCAGATGCAAGAACCCAAATATGTAATTGCGATGGGCGCTTGCACAATCACAGGCGGCATGTTTAGCACCGATTCCTACACCACCGTGCGTGGTGTTGATAAGTTAATCCCTGTTGATGTGTATATCCCCGGTTGCCCTCCTCGTCCTGAAGCGATCATGGATGCCATTATCAAATTGCGTAAAAAGATCGGTACGGAAGGCTTTAACGAAAGAGCAAATCTCAATCGTACCCATCGCTACTATGCAGTCAAGCACGAGATGAAGGTAGTCAGCCCCATCCTCACAGGACAATATCTAGAAATGCCTAGCCGTATGGCTCCACCTCAGGAACTAGTCGAGTCTGGCATTCCTTTACCCGCTTTGCAAATGGCTCAGAAGGAGGTCGAGACAGTTGGCAGATAATCAAGAGGCAGCATTGGTCACAACTGAGGTAACTGCCCCAGTTTCACAATGGCTAACTAGCAATGGCTTTGAGCATGAGTTTCTTGGCTTAGACCACCAAGGCGTTCCCATTCTCAAAATCGATCGCCAATTTTTACTTCCCTTCTCCACGGCGCTCTATGCCTATGGCTTTAACTACTTGATGATGCAATGTGGTTATGATGCTGGTGCTGGCGATAGCTTGGTGAGTGTTTACCATCTCGCGAAGCTCGGTGAGGAGGGGATTAATAAAAGCGATCGCCTTGAGGAAGTTCGCATTAAGGTATTTCTCCCTCGTCTCGATCCCCGTTGTCCATCGGTCTATTGGATCTGGAAAACTGCGGATTGGCAAGAGCGTGAGACCTTCGATATGTACGGTATCGTCTACGAAGGACATCCCAATCTCAAGCGGATTCTTATGCCTGAAGACTGGGTCGGCTATCCGATGCGTAAGGATTACGTCACACCAGACTTTTACGAGCTACAAGACGCATATTAAAGAAAGAAGCACCCAATGGGTGCTTCTTTTTATATCTTATCTACGCAATCATCGTCATCATATTCCTGAGTATGGTTATCTAAAAAAACAGGGGCTTACCATTGGCTCTGGTGAAGTATTTATTAAGCCAGCCTTATATATTTTGGGCTTTAGCAATATCCCCCAAGTCACGACTCACGGCAAAGGTCAGGCGGAGCGTCCTGACTATGCGCTATTTACCAATGAAGGCGATCGCGATTTGGCTTATTCCATTACAAGATCAAGAGACTGCTTTTTATACGCGGGTGAGTGCGATCGCCGAAGCTAATAATCCTACATTTTAAACGCAAAAAGTATAAAGACTAAAGGAGAATTGGAACTAGGCTTATTTCCCTTTAGGATACATAGTTAGCCTTAACTTCCCAAAAATTAAATGGAGAATATCTCTATTTAATTCCATTTAAATATTGTGGCACTTTTTCCTTCAGTTTAAGAAATACTCCTCCCTTCTCCCTCAAAGAATAGAGGCTATAAAGTGAATAATTAGGCGTGGGCGGCTTCGCCGCCCACGCCTAATTATTCACTTTGAAGGGAGTATCAATAGACTTAGACAATATTCTCTAACTGAACATTGAAAATTCTTTCTTATGATCTTTGGGAAAACTCAATGTAAATCAAATGCTATAATTCAAAATAAATTTTGGGTCGATAGGATTAGTATGCAAGCAAACGATTTAGATAAACCCTTAGTAACAGTCATGATGCCTTGCCTGAATGAAGCCGAAACATTAGCAACTTGCATTCAAAAAGCTCAAAATTATTTTATTCAAAATCACATAAACGGTGAAGTGTTAATCGCCGACAATGGAAGCAATGACGGATCTCAAGAAATTGCAACTCAATTAGGCGCTCGGGTTGTTCATATCAAGGAAAAAGGTTATGGGAGCGCTCTGCAAGGAGGTATAGCTGCTGCAAGGGGTGACTATATCATTATGGGAGATGCTGACGATAGTTATGATTTCTCAGATTTAACGCTTTTTATCGATGAATTACAAAAAGGCTACGATCTGGTTATGGGTAATCGATTCAAAGGTGGCATCAAAAAAGGAGCGATGCCGCCTTTGCATAGATATCTAGGAAATCCAGTTCTGACTTGGATTGGACGTTTGTTTTTTACTAGCCCTTGTGGGGATTTTCATTGTGGTTTGAGAGGATTCAGGAAAGACGCGATCGAATCACTAGATTTAAGAACTACAGGCATGGAATTTGCAAGTGAGATGGTTGTGAAAGCTAGCCTTCATAAAATGAAAATGACTGAAGTGCCTATAATTCTCTATCCTGATGGACGTAGCCGCCCACCACATTTAAGAAGCTGGCGAGATGGTTGGAGGCATTTAAGATTTTTACTACTCTTTAGTCCCAAGTGGTTATTCTTTTATCCTGGGATATTTCTGATAATTTTGGGTCTGATAGCTACAATTATTTTGCTGAGTAGTGTTAAAGTCCATTCATTGATTTATTCAACTACAGCAATCATAATTGGGTTTCAAGTAGTTGCTTTTAGTATGTTTACAAAAGCTTTTGCAATCAGTGAAGGATTAATTCCTGAAGATATTCGCTTGATTAGGTTGTTGCGTTATTTCAGTTTAGAAAAAGGATTAATTATTGGAATCCTAGTTTTACTGGTGGGTATATTTGGTTCAGTTTATGCTCTAAAAATTTGGGAATTGAGTTCCTTTGGAAGCTTGAATCCAAGTGAAACAATGAGAATTGTGATTCCATCTGTTACTTGTCTAGCTTTAGGTTTTCAAGTTATATTTTCCAGCTTCTTCTTAAGTGTACTTGGTTTAAAGAGACGTTAGATATTGCAAAAAATTAAAAAAATGTAACCACTAGTTAGGAGTACTCCGTTGTTTACATATTTTTACAGATAAGCTTTAAAAAATCCTAACCAGCGCTGATTCTATTTCATATCTTACTGATCCAGTAAATTATTAATGAAAAATATTCGTTTACGCATCAAATCGAAGATTTTAGATCGCTCTTTAAGAAATCAATTTCTAAGGTTCTTTCTTGTAGGAGGATTTTGTGCGTCTTTAAACTTAATAATATTATATACTCTGACGGATTTATGTCGATTTCACTATTTAGTGTCGATCCTAATACAAAATATTGTTGTCAATAGCATTGGATTCTACCTCAATAGAGCATTTACTTTTAAAAACCAGAAAGATAATTTCCTACAAGGTTTAATAAAATATCATATGGTTATGGTTTCAAGCTTATTAATAGTTTCGATTTTAATGTATTTGTTGGTAGATATTTTTCATGTATGGTATATGACTGCTTTTATTTTTGTGACTATTATTATGATTGCTTATAATTTTATTTCTCACAAGAAATGGACTTTTAATAAATAATAAATACAATTATTTTCATTTATTATTTATTGGATTTACACCTTATTAGGTCGAAAATTCAAACATCAACTTAAGTATTAAATTAATTACTAAAAATTAGATTTGGATTAACAACATGAATATAAATGTCTTGAAAAATCTATATGCTAAAAATATTGTCAAAGTAATTTTAATAGCGTTGCTAATAATTACTGTAATCAATAGAGGATCTTTAGGGAGTATTGATACATCGGTAAGATTACAAATGGCTCATGCTTGGTGGACAGGCACTGAGGAAGTAGACCCGAATTATCAACCCAAGTTTCGCGGTGATTTACAAGTTGGAGTTACAGGAGTTGGTGGTAAAAGATATTTATCTTATGATCTCGGTCAATCCGTTTTAATGCTACCCGGGGATTGGCTAGGAACTCAGATCCATAGATTTTCACCTAATACATCATTGATGGACTTAAGGCACGCAGTAGTTTCTTATTTAGTATTTGTTCCGTTAAATATCGCTGCGGTAATAGTTTGTTTTTGGTTACTTAAACTGCTGGATTTTAGTGATTCCAGTGCTGGATTAACCACTGCGGCTTGGTTACTATGTACTACAGTTCTAGCCTATGCTCAAGAGCCTCAACATAACAATCAAGTACTCCTATTTGTTGCCCTAGCTTATGCCTCTATTCTCGCGCACATCAAAGATGGGCGATCGCATTTTGTGGTGATTGGCGGATTTGCCTCGAGCTTTGCTTTACTAATTAGAGCGAGTAGTATTGCCCATGTTTTAACAATTGCCATTTTTACTTTGGCTTGTTCTGTTTATCATTATCGACAGACATCTAAAGTTTTGAAAACTTTTGCTCTGTGGATATTGGGATTTTTACCTTTAGGTATTTTAGGAAGAGTCTTTGATTATTTGCGTTATGGTAGCTTTCTGACTACTGGACAAGCGCTATCCGCCCAGCAATTTACTACTGACCCTAAATGGCAAGGATTTCCAGAATTTCCTCCTAATTATCCTTTTATCAATGAACCCCATGTTGGTGTTATAGGTGTACTTTTCTCCCCCATTAAAAGTATTTTTATTTATGATCCTTTACTTATTCCTTGCCTAATAATTGGATTTTTGTACTGGAAAAAACTTTCTTATTATATAAAAGCCTACTTATTAGTAGGTATATTAAATTTGATTTTGCATATCTCTCTAACTAGTAAGCTAATCTTCTGGGGAGGAGATTTATCGTGGGGTGCTAGATATCATGTTACTTCGGTTCATTTATTAATAATCCCTCTTTTAGGTTTGTTAGTACAGGAAACTTTATTAAGTAAAGGTTTTCGGCTGTGGGTACTGAGAGGGGTTTTGGCGATCGCCTTAATTGTTCAGCTTGCTTCCGTGACTATGTATCATGGTGTAGAAATTTCCCAATCCCCCCTAAAAAAGCAAGATTTAGCTCCAGAAATTCATTCTTCTCAATTTCGTTTGGGGCAACGATTTATTAATATTGCTTGTCATTTTAATCCTTCTCTATCAACGGAATGTCTTAAAGACATTCAGGTTCTACCCTTTAGAAAAAATCCTCCAGTATTTATATGGGTGTGGAGATTTCTCGTAGCATTAGCGATCGCTGCTACGTTTTTGTTTATATCCCAAAATCAAAAACTTGCTAAAAGGGAACTACTAGAATCACAAAATATTTAAAATACCAAAGTTTATCTCTGATGTATTTTATTTATCATTGAACTAATTAAGCGATCGCTATTAATCACAAAAAGAGAAGGTTGTTCGGACGAAGGGATCGTCATGAAATTAATGAAATTAACTTTCCATCTCTGGCTGTAGGTTGCAGGTAAAGGGACAAATTCATCCTTAGAAATATTTTGCATCGCGGGTTGGGAATTACTGAGAATACCAATTAAGTCATCACTTTGATTGCGTACCACAATCAAGGATGGCTTGGAGGCAACAACAGCACCATTAACCACCAGTTGCTGAATATCATGGTTTTGTCCCTTAGTTTGCCCAAAAAGCATCTTGCCGAGGTCAATAATTGGAATATTATTACCTGCGAATGTAATCTTAGGTACCTGCTTTTCAAGGGGAATAATACGATAAATAAACTCTATCGGCACGGCAAACCAAGCAATGCGTAGTCGGAAAGCAACATATTGCTTAGGTATGTTAGGACGTAGCTCTTGTAGTCTTTGCGATCGCAGGGAAGTAATAGCAGCCATAGGTCGTTTTATCTAGTTTGAAGGATCAGAATTAAAGGTGAGTTGAGACAGAGTCTGTAAAAGTTCGTTATCTTTAAAAGGTTTGGCAAAATAGGCGGAAGCGCCAAGACGCATCGCTAAATCTCGATGTTTTGAACCACTCCGAGAAGTCAGCATCACCACAGGAATATCTTTGCACAGAGCATCGCTACGCGACTGCACTAAGAAGCCAAATCCATCCAGTCTCGGCATTTCGATATCACAAATTACAGCCCTAACTTTAGAACTGCGAGACAACATTTGCAGTTTTCGGAGCTTTTCCATCGCTTCATGACCATCTTTAGCTTGTTCGACGCGATAGCCCGATTTTTCTAGGGTCATGGCTAAGAACCGTCGCACATTAATGGAGTCATCCACTACTAAAACTGTAGTCCAGCGATCACCTTTTTCGGATGTTAGAGTGAGGTTTTTGCTTGGAGGTGTTTCCACATCCGCGATTGCCCAGTCGATGAGGTTGTCAATATCGACGAGAGGGACAATTTTACCTCCTCCCAGAATTGCACAGCCCATAAAGCCTGTGGGCATTGGGATTACGCTTTGAACACCGCGAATCGTGACTTCCTGCTCTCCCCAATAGCGATCGACTTGCAAAGCAAAGGGAAGATTATTTTTTGCCACAATTAAGATTAGTGGCTCATCTACAACGGGACGATTTTCCGTCTCAAATTGAAATTGGGGACGGGAGAAATGAAGACGTTCCTCTAATCTTAAAAGCGGCACAGAATAGCCTTCCCAATCTAATACCTCTTGATTGGCAACCCTATAAATAGCAACATCCCGAATTAATAAAATTTCTTCAACTGCGCTGGTCAGAATTGCCATCTGTAACCCGTTGCTTTCAAAGAGAAGTACGCGAGCAATAGAAAGAGATACGGGAACCGTTAAAATAAAAGAAGTTCCTTTACCCGCTTCTGTCTCAATTCGCACATTCCCGCCAATCATATTCAGATTTGAGCGTACCACGTCCATCCCCACACCACGACCTGAAAGCTCAGTTACGCGATCGGCGGTGCTAAATCCTGCTTCAAAAAGTAACTCTAATAGGTCAGTTTCACTGGAACCTGCGAGATCGCTTTCACTTAATCCCATTTGTAAGGCGCGATCGCGTAGTTTCTCAAAATCAACGCCATTACCATCATCACTGATCGTAATTACCGTTTGATTACCGCGATAACCTGCGGCAATTTCGATTTTGCCTTTAGGGGGTTTGCCCGCCGCAATTCTGGCTTCAGGAGTTTCGATACCATGATCAAAGGCATTACGAACTAGATGTAACAGAGGATCTTCGAGAATTTCTAAAACCGATCGCTCCACCAAGGTAGAACTACCGCGTACTACTAGTTCTACCTGCTTCCCGTAGTTGATCGACAAGTCCCTCAATAGGCGCGGAAATCTACCTAAAATCTCGCTAAGCATTCGCATTCTTGCTTGCTCGATCGCTGTTTGCATTTGTCGAGAAGCCCTCCCCAGTTCGCGTTCCGTAGTTTCAGTGTCCGACAGGGCTGTTTCTAAGTCACCCGATACCTCTTGTAACTGCACCACACTGTCCATAATCTCCCGCGATAGCACATGCAGTTCGCTATAGCGATCCATTTCGAGTAAGTCAAAGCGTCCATCGTACGACAAAGCTGTCTCGCTAGGCAGATTGCCATTATTAACAGCTAGAGGAGCATTAACAGCAATATTAGACTGTAAGGATTCAGAAGAAGTAACTACTCGATCATAAGCTTCTCGAAGTTGAGCATTAGATTGCTCTAATCCATGCATTCTCGTGTTCAAAAGCATTACTAGGTCACGCATTCGTTGTAATTGCAATCGCAATCCACTCCGCTCAGCATTTAATTCTCCAAAGCGATCGCTTAATACTTCCAGATGGCGCACAGGTATGCGGATGGTACTATCTAGCTTACTATCAGCCGCTATTTTACTGGTCTCAACACTGCTTGTCTCAACACTGCTTGTTTCCACAGTGGCTGGCGGAGCCGATAGATCTGTCGCAACTTGAAGTTCCTCTGGTTCGAGAATTAGAGTGTCCTCTTCAGCATTTGAGCTAACGCTAGAGGGCAGAGATAAATCTTCAATGGAAAATATCTCGAAAGGAAAGGGCTTTTCGTTAGGCTTTGCAGGATCTTTATCTAGAGTTTTATTAGCAATAGCTGAATTCTTAGGAGGCGACAATATTTCAAAATGCTTAGGCAAAGCATCAAACTGACCAACTAAGACAAGAGCTTGCGATCGCCGCCAAACCTCTAATGCTGAATAGGTAACTTCACGCAAATCATTATCGTGATTTTCTAAAGCCTTGGTAACGCCTTCACAAAGACTAGTAAAAGCCTTTAATTCCAACATCTCACCTAGACAGCCAAACTCTTGACTGGTGATTTCAAACTCCTCGCGCAATACTTGCGAATTGGGATCGGCTAATACATTAGTCAATCTCTCCAAACAGGCATCAACCTCTGTGGCAAACATGAGAACGCGCATATCCTCCCCGGCCTCTTCCGAAAGCAGGTTCGCCTCATCCTGTACCGATAAATCCCCTAAAATCTCCCGTAGACGCTTAAATGGAGGTAAGATCTCATCAGTTACCCACTGTTCTTTCGGAGTTTGGCGCTGTTTGTGAATTGTAGATATTTTCCTCATCCCATCGATCGCACTGAGAAATAGGCTTTCTAGCTCCATCGGGATCTCAGTTTGATGCTTGGATTGCAAAATCTTAAAAAAGTCTTCTAAACGGTGGGCAAGGTCGCTCAGCGTATTAAAGCTCATCATTGCCGCACCACCTTTCATGGAGTGCGCGGCTCGCAAAATTTTATTAATCGACGAGCGCTGCAATTCGCGATCGCTCAATCCTAATACTTCTGTTTCGATATCGACTAGAAAGTCTTTAACTTCATCAAGAAAGAGCAAGCGCACTTCCCATTCGCGATCGCTAAATGTGGGAGGGGCTTTTACTCCTGATGTAGTAGCGCCTACTGTGCTTGACATATCAACTCTCCTATGGATGTATAGACCGAAATTCTACGTCTTAACTACTATAGCAAAACAAGGGAAAGATAGGACAAGACTAGACCTGTCGGGAAATGAAAGTAAGCTATAAAGGCAACTTCATATTTATTTCTGCACTTCCATCCATATGTAAATAGAAAAGCTAAAAGTTCACCGAATTGAACCATAAGCGAGGTTTGATATCAGGTATCATCATCCCAAGAGACTCATAAAAAAGATGATAGACATTGAAAAGATACTCAAACAAGATAGGCAAATACGAGCAACTACGGGATTAAACCAGCAAGCATTTGAGTCGTTGTTGCCAAGTTTTGCAGAGGCATATCAGGAAACGATAGACAAGAAAAGACGATGGCGAACAGCAGGAGGGGGTAGGAAAGCAAGACTGAAAACCAACGCAGACAAATTGTTTTTTATCTTGTTGTACTGCAAATGCTATCCCACATTTGACTTAATTCCTGATGTTACGTGGAAGGAATAGCCAGTTTTTGGAGTTGAGAGAAACTAGCCCTAATAGCATTGAAGTAGAGTTTAGACTTGAGAGCAAAGTGATTGAGTTTAGTTTTGATCC
>NZ_JACJQA010000033.1 GCF_014696355.1 Pseudanabaena sp. FACHB-1998
CTATCAGCAGGATTTGCCATAATTCATCTCGCCTTCCTTTTGCCTTGCGCGGATCTGGTATCTCTTTGAGATAATCAACTAGACTATTACTCATTTTCTGGCTTATTTAACTTTATTGGATTAAATTATTACAAAATACCTCTACGTCTGTCACTAGCCTTTTTCTGGTTCCTCCTAACCTTTCTTGAAATAACCCTGCTCCTTGGGAGAGGGGCTGGGGGTGAGGGAAAATTCTCTCACCGAAATTATCCTCGATCGCCTAGTCACCCTCAACACCCAACGCGCCGAAGAAGAACGTAACGGACACATACGCTGGCTCCGTCCCGAATACCAAGCACCCAACGAAGTCCGCACCCAAACCATCATCGAAGGCGTTGGCGAAAGTGAAGAAGTGGCGATCGCCCCTGCCGAAGTCAAAACATTCCCCAAACAACCCAAAGACCAACTCGCCGCCATTCGCGACCTCCTCCGCACCAGCAACAACCCTTGGACGATCGCCCAAATCGCCGCCCAATTTAAAAACGGTAGCAGAAATAAAAATGCGATCGCCGAAAATCTCGAACGTCTAGAATGGTTCGGTATCTTGCACAGTCATGAAGTTGGACAAATCAAATACTGGCAACATCTTGATACCCAGCAAGCAAGCTGAATAAAAAAGTTACAATACAGCAATAATTAGCTCTCACTAAGGAACATAGCAACCATGACAGAGTTACTCGAACGCACAATTACCCAACTAAAAACATTATCTGTCGAGCAACAAGATGCGATCGCCATGATAATTTTAGAAGAACTCGAAGATGAAATTCAATGGAATAATTCATTTGAACGTTCCCAAGACGTACTTGCAAACCTAGCTAAAGAAGCAATGTCTGAATATCATGCAGGCAAAACTCAAGAATTGGATTTAGAAACCTTGTGAAATCTTCACTCTATAATTTAGAACAGATAACGGAGAAAAACACCAATGGTAACGACAATAGAAAAGCCACAAATTCTCTCCCTTGAAGCATTTCTTGCTCTTCCCGAAACTCAACCCGCCAGTGAATATGCTAACGGATTTATCACCCCAAAAGCCATGCCCAAAGGAAAACACAGCCGTATTCAAACCCGTTTTGCCAGAACCATTGATCAAGTTACTGAAGAACCCAAAATAGCGCTTGCCCTCACCGAATTACGTTGCACCTTTGCAGGACGTTCCATCGTCGCAGACATTGCGGTAATCCGTTGGCAAAACCTCCCGCTCGATCCTGATGGTGAAATTAGTAATCAGTTTAGTCACGCTCCTGACTGGATTATTGAAATACTTTCACCTGACCAGTCCCCTGTTTTAGTGATCGAAAAAATTCTCTTTTGCCTCAGTCAAGGCAGCGAAATCGGGTGGTTACTCGATCCCGCCACTAAATCCGTCATGATCTTTCAAAATGGCTCCACCCAAATATATTTTGCCACAGCCGAAAATCCCCAACCTTTAACCGTCTTAACAGGCTTAGAGAATTTGCAGATTACCGCCCAAGATATTTTTGCTTGGCTAAAAGTTTAGCGACATTAAGAACGTTACATTGCTCTAACATTTCTCCACATAAGGAAGACTTCCCGCTTATGCATACATCGCTTTGCACTCAAATCCAAACTCAGACAATTCTTGAAAGCGTTGCAAAGGGACGCTTTCAAGAATTGTCTTGTGGTTTGTTGAATGGGAAATTGTTGTAAATGCGTCCTCGCCAACTTTTGGGCTTAGTTAGAGCAGAAATCCAGATGCGGATGACAGCGATCGGATCGGCGAGTGGAGATAGCCAAAACCAAAAGCCAACTTCTGTATAGCTAGTCCGAATCCCGAATACCAGTAAGCAACGAATGGAAACGAGAAAAGCATTGAGCCAGAATAATGTATTTATGAATAGGGATGGAATAGGTTGCCAAACTGATAGAGCGATTAATAAGGGAATCGGTAAACCCTGTACGGCAGTGAGTAATACACAATCAGCAAAGGTTTGGCTCGGTGTTGCCGCATCCTTAAGATCTAGCGATCGCCCCCATTCGCGCCAAGTTTCCGCCATTGAGGTATACATCCGCACCTGCATTAAAGCGGCTCCATCGAGAAAGCCCACTTTCGCTCCCTTTTGGGCGGCGGCTCTAGCAAGGGTGACATCGTCACAAAAGGAAGACTTTGCTAATTCATAACCATTCAATTCCACTAGCTTTGATCGCTTCGATAAAAAGCATTGCCCATTTGCCATCACCCGATCTTCGGTAAACTGGGTGCGATCGCCCGTTGCTCCAAAACGGAAAATCAGCGTAATTAAGAGCGCAGGTTGAAGCCATTGTTCTCCTGCGGTTTTGAGAATAAACTTAGGCGATAGGGACACGATATCAAAATTATCTTCCGTTGCTTTCTGCACAAAACTCGCCACTAATCCTTTTTGCGGCAAAGTATCAGCATCAATTCCCAAGATCCATTCACTAGCAGGATCACTATTCAAAAATCCATTATGTAAAGCCCAAGGACGACCAACCCAACCCTCTGGTAAAGGATCATCGGTAACTAGCTTCAGAGGAATTGGGAAATCCTGTTGCAATTTTTGGACATATTCAGGAGTGCCATCCTGCGATCGGCTATCGACGACAATAATTTCCCTAGCCGCTTGATCGCGCAATCCTTCTAAGCAGGTGGGTAAGCGATCAATTTCATTGAGTGTAGGGATCACAATCGAAACCTGCGGATTTTGCTGGGCTAGGGCTTCGGCGGCTGGCTCAAGGGGGAGTAAAGGCGGCGTGCGATCGCGAGCCGTGCTAAGACGTTTGAGCAGTACAAGGGTAGCGAGAACCTGTAGCAACAAAAACGCGAGGGAAAAGATTAATAAAAAAAGCGGATTATTCAATTTCGATAGAGATACGTACTTTCTAGAAGCCGATCCTACCGTAATTTGAGCCGTGCTTTGCACGGCTCAAAGGGTAATTATTCTTCTAACAAACTTCTAAGCATCCATGCAGTTTTTTCATGGACTTGGAGACGCTGAGTTAACAGATCGGCAGTTGGTTCGTCATTAGCTTTTTCAGCGATCGGGAAAATCGAACGCGCAGTCCTGACCACCGATTCTTGTCCTTCCACTAACAACTTAATCATTTCCGTTGCCTTGGGAACTCCCTCTGTTTCAGGAATGGAGGTGAGTTTCGCATAGGCGGAATAGGTTGCGGGGGCAGGAATACCAAGGGAGCGAATCCGCTCGGCAATTAGGTCAACAGCCAGAGAGAGTTCGGTATATTGCGCCTCAAACATCAAATGCAAAGTATTAAACATTGGCCCCGTAACATTCCAATGGAAATTATGGGTTTTGAGGTAAAGAGTGTAGGTGTCAGCCAATAAACGCGAGAGTCCCTCCGCGATCGCCGTCCGATCTTCTTCAGAAATACCGATATTAATTGTGCCAGATAGCTCCTTATCAGCAGATTTATCTTTGTTTTTGCCCATGTTGATATGTTTTTGACAGTTCTTGAAGAATTATAGCTATTCAGTTAACCGTAAAAAAGTAACCGATCGGTGCTTCTTAGCCTTTATTTCAGCTTCGCAATAAATTAGGGTGTGCAGCGAAGCCGCACACCCTAATTATTCACTAAACAAAAAAGCTTGCCTAGCAGGCTTTTTTGTTTAATACTCAATGGTCATACTTTCATAGGTTACGCCACGAGTTGTTTGGATACGCTCTGCTGGTTTAGCCTTAATTTTTTTCACAAATTGCTCCTCAGACATTTCCGCACTCACCGCATTATTCTCCACATCTAGATCTAGTTGCGCGAGATTGCGATCCAATTCGGCAAGGCGATCTAGGATTTGTTGTTTGCGATCGCATACTCTGACTAACTCCTCCTGCAACCGCTCTTTCTCATTGGCGAGTTGATGCATCTGGATATACAGCGCCGAAGGGGTTTTACGCAAAGGCATAGAACGCAACTTAGGCTGAATGGGGCGGCGAGAGACACGAGAAATAGTCATAGGTTTAGCCCTGATAGACAATGTAGTATCACAATTAAAAATGGCTATGCCATTTCTAATTTGAAAAAACTTAAATTATTTCGGATTATTGGGCGTAGTCTCAAAGAATACCTTATACAAAATGAAGCCAACTAGCGCCAGAATGCCGATAGAAATTGCGGATGTTACTAATTTAAACACAAAATTTAGAATTGTAAAGGCAACTAGCCCAATTACCACGATCGCCGCAATTTTGGTTGCCCCATTTAGGCTATTCACCCAAGCAATGAGGCTCTCTACACCAGTTTTTGCTGCTTCTACGCTTTGACCGACTGCCACAAATTCAGGCTCAGCGCGTTTATTAGGATCTTGAGATTGGCTATTCGCCTGTTGCTTGCCCATCACTTCGCGCTCTAATTCGCGAAAGCGTTCTTCAAGGTTATCAGTTTGACTCATAGCAGAAAGTATAAAAATCTATGGCTCATTCTACTGCATGTATAGCTGTCGCCTGTCTTGTTAGGAAATAAAAGCCAAATATTGTGAGGCGGCGCAACGCGCCGCCTCACAATATTTGAGTTTTGTAATAAATCGATGCTTCGCATCGATTTATTACAAACTGACGAGATTATCTCGGTGAATTACGGTTTCTTCTCCGTCAAAGCCTAGCAATCTGGGAATATCCTCCGATTGGGAGCCAAGAATGCGAACAATATCGTTACTGCTGTAATTGGAAATGCCTCTGGCGATTTCCTTGCCCTCCCGATCGCATAGGCTGACAGAATCATTGACATCAAATTTGCCTTCTACTTGGGTAATCCCCGCAGGCAAAAGCGATCGCCCCTTACGGATCACCGCATTTACCGCACCATCATCTAAAAACAACTTGCCCATAGTTACCATGCCATAGGCAATCCAGCGTTTACGGGCGTTAACCGTTTTCGGTTGAGCCGCAAATTGCGTGCCGAAATTTTCTCCCTTGAGAATGGCAGCGAGGCGATCGGGAAAAGCGCCCCGCGTAATCACGGTGCGGACTCCTGCGGCGGAAGCAATTCGGGCGGCATCGAGTTTAGTGGTCATACCACCCGTTCCCCACTGAGTGCCGCCACCTTGAGCACCCAACGCTTGCTTCTCGCCGATCGCTTGGCGCAGATCCTGAAGCTCGGTATATTCCACAAACTCAATGGGTTTTGCGTCAGGATTTTGACGGGGGTCATCGGAATAAAGGCGATCGACATCGGTTAATAGAAATAGCCAATCCGCCTCAATCAAACTGGCGACCAAAGCCGAAAGCGTATCATTATCGCCAAACTTCAATTCATCGACGGCTACGGTGTCATTCTCATTCACAATTGGCACAACACCCAGTTCTAGCAATTCCTGAAAAGTAGCATGAACATTCATGTAATGCTGTCGCTGAATCAGATTGCCGCGCGTTAGCAAAACCTGCGCTACAGGTTGATTGAGCGATCCAAAAAAGTCATCATAAATCCGCATTAATCGCCCTTGTCCAACAGCAGCGACGGCTTGCTTTTTGGAGATTTTACGCGGACGTTGCTTTAGTCCGAGACGACCGCAACCAATGCCCACGGCTCCCGATGAGACTAAAACTACACTATGCCCCTCGCGCCGCAAATGGACAACCGCTTCTACTAATTTGGCGATCGTCGCTAGTTGTAAATCCCCTGATTCAGGATGGGTCAGACTAGACGTGCCAATTTTAATAACAATAATCTGCGGTTGCATTTTTTCCAGCCAAAATAAAAGATTGCTTCTACTAGCAAAGCCAGCAAAAACAGGCTTTTATCCTATCGCAATTCAAAACCCAAATAAAGGCGGCCCAAAACGCCGCCTTTATTTGGGTTTAGAGGTTCCAATAATTTGTTCTAGCTTTAAGCCAGCCATTTTTGCGCCATTTTTCCACAATTGGCAAAACTTTCTCCCGCAATTCTAGATGTTGTAATCCTCGCGGCAAGGCGATCGCTAAGCTATGTAACGCTAACGGATTACCAATGATCGCATAATCTGGATTTTCCTTGAGCCATTGGGTCAGGCTACTGCGATCGCCCACGAAAGCTTTAACTTTTCCTGATTGCAAAGCTGCTAGCCCGTCAGCATAGGAGCTTGCACCAATAATGGCTGCCTTAGGAAATTGTGATTGAATCGCGGCGATCGCTGCCGAATTTTTGAGAACTGCAATCGCCATCGGTTGATTAATTTCCTGAGCAGTAGTGCCAATTTTGGCGATCGCGATCGTGCTGTCTGTGTAATAGGGCAGCGAAAAATCAATTAAGCGCGACCGATTGCCAGTTACGGTAATTTGAGCGATCGCCAAATCAACTTGACTAGTCGCCAAAGCGGACAGGCGATCGCGATTTTTGAGTGGCACAAGCTCGACAGGAATATTTAGCTCTTTACCTAATTCACGAGCTATATCAATTTCTAGCCCAGATAAATTGCCATTGCGATCGCGAAATCCTAAAGGCGGTAGATTATCTTTGACACCAATAATTAACTTGCCTCGCTTTTGAACCTTAGTTAGGGTATCAATCTGCCCTGAGGCGATCGCCACCTTATCGAGATAGGGGTACTCTAAATAATTTCCAAAGCTTAACCAAGAGGTAGCTACAAAACAAAGCGTTAAAGGTTTAAAAAAAATAAATTTTCCCATTTTAACTAACGGAATATGTGATTTAGATTAAGATCACGCCATGATGCAAATTATTTAAAGCCGCGGCATCTATATCGTTGCCTCTCAAATCGATGCGCTCTAAATTTGTCAGATTGCATATTTCGGGCGGTAAAGATGTCAAGTGGTTATAGGATAAATCTAGCTCTGTAATATTAGTTAAATTCCCAATTTCCGAGGGCAAACAAGTTAATTGATTACTACCCAGATAGAGATCGCTTAATTCGGTCAAATAGCCAATTTCCACAGGTAAACTCGACAGCTGATTTTTTCGCAGATCTAACTCATTTAAGCTAGAGAGATAGGCGATTTCTATCGGCAGAGTTTCCAGTTGATTTTCACAAAGATCGAGCCATGTTAAAAATTTTAGGTTGCCAATTTCAGGGGGTAAAGTCGTTAAATAATTACTATTTAAATCAAGTCTTGCCAGAATTGTTAGATCGCCAATATGCGAAGGGATACTTTCAATTTTGTTTTCTGCTAAATTTAAAACCGACAAGTTCTTGAGCTTAGTAATCGCCTCTGGTAAAGACTCGAACTCATTACATTCTAAGTGTAACCAAGCGAGATTTTTTAAATTGACGATCGCGTCAGGAATTGAGGTTAATTGATTTTCACTTAAATAGAGCCATACTAATTTGGTTAACTTGCCAATTTCATCAGGAACTACCGTCATTTGTAGTTCACTCAGATATAACGAGGTTGCCTCAGAAATGCGTGCGTTTTCAATTGCTTCAAGGATTTCTTGTTCGTTCATTGTCCATTCCATTTATGGCACTAGCAGTGCAAATTGATAATTATCGTTTTACCTATAGCCTAGAGGGAAAATCAAACTACCCTGCGATTTTATTTTTGCATGGATTTATGGGCGATCGCTTGGAGTTTCAACCAGCGATCACCGCTTTGTCAAAACATTTTTATTGTGTAGCGATCGATTTACCAGCACATGGTCAGACCCAGATCCCTGAGCAAGATTGCTACTACACAATACAAGCAACTGCAAAGGCTGTGATAAGTTTTTTGAATTTTCTTCATATAAATAAGTGCGATCTCGTCGGTTATTCCATGGGCGGACGGTTGGCTTTATATTTAACGATCCATTTTCCCAACTATTTTCATCGAGTTGTTCTAGAGTCCGCCTCCGCAGGCTTAACTACGGCGCAAGCAAGAAGCGATCGCTTGGCTCAAGATCATCAACTTGCCACAAGACTCGAAAATTTCACAGATTGTGAGTTTCGGGATTTTCTCGAAAGTTGGTATCAACAAGTTATCTTTGCCAATTTGCGATCGCACCCCAATTTTCCCCAGATGCTAGCCCACAGACTGAATAACTCACCGAGATTATTAGCTAAATCTTTACGAAATTTTAGTACTGGCACTCAGCCGTCATTATGGGAGGAGCTAGCCCAAAATCAAATTCCTTTGCTCTTAATTGCTGGCGAGTTAGATCATAAATTTGTCCAGCTTAATCAACAGGTAGCCAAATTATGTCAGTCAGCAAAATTAGAAATTATGCCTAACTGTGGTCACAATACCCATTTTGAAAATAGCGATCTATTTATTCAAAAAGTTTTAAATTTTTTAATTTACTCCCCACCCAAGAATTAGCTGTGCGGCGCTTCGCGCCGCACAGCTAATTCTTGGGGAGGAAAGGGAGTAGCATCGTCGCTATAAATCTGTTGGAAAATTCTTTAAAGTTGTGCTTTGCACAACTTTAAAGAATTTCCTCTAATTGCCTACAGAAGCAATATTTCTAGAATCAGGACGATTTGCAGGATTAAAAAGTAAGGACTCAAAAGAAGAGTCGCGATTGCCCAGACTTTCGTAGAAAAAGAAGGAAAATCCGTCAAACGCAAGCTCACGGGCAATTTTTACTTGTCCCTTAATTTGTCGCATATCGACATTCTGAACCCTTAAGCCCGTCAAAATTCCCACTGCTACGGGAATCTTTTGGCGGATTTCTTGCCACTCAGGATTAGATAATTCTCGTTGATAGTCCTCAATGTTATCGCGATAGACCTGAACTACTAATTCATCCACATATCCTAAATAAACCCATGTATACCAATCTTGTAAATACTTAACATAGGAAAAATTTCGAGGATTTGGAGACAAAGAAATGAGGCAATTGGGCTTAATAGCTCTTACAGCTTTAGAAAGCTTTTGCATTAACTTTGTGACATGCCTAGCCCGCCAGCTTATCCATTGAGGATCATTAAAGTCATCGGGGGGAAGTTTGCCAAAATGATCTTTTTTATACAAGGCGATCGTGTAATCGTCATATCCCAGTTCGGCGGGCATTCCAAAATGATCATCTAACTGAATGCCATCCACATCATATTTAGAGACCACTTCTACGATTAAGTCAGTCAAGAATTTTTGGACTTCAGGTTTTGCAGGATTCAGCCAAACTAAACGATGTTGATTATTTTCACCATGCACAAATACTCGAGAGCCATCCCTGCGTTTAGTTATCCAATCGGGGTGGCGACGCATTAATTCTGAGCCATCTTCAGTCATCAGTCCATACTCAAACCACGGAATCACCGCAAATTTCTGATCATGCCCAAATTCAAGGGTTTCCGCGAGGATGTCACGATTTTTAAGTTCAGGCGAAGGATCGATCGCTACGCCAAAATATTTGTCCGCAACCTTGCTGGGATAAAGGGTATGCCCACCATTCCAAACAGTGGGATAAAGGGTATTAAACTTGAGCCGCTTTAAGCGGGTAATCGCCTGCTGGAGGCGTTGGGTTGAGAACAAAACATTGCTATCAACGTTTGTGAGCCAAATGCCTCGGAGTTCATTGTTATTAGTTGGTCGGAGCTGGATTTGATTGGTGGGCGGCTCGGCTGGGCTTATAGCATTATTGCTAACGGGTGTTTGCGCTACCGCCCAAAAAGGAAAGTTGATCATCAAGGCGATCGCTAATCCTAAGAAGCTCAACAATAGGAGGCGTAATCTTGACTGCCAAGATCCAGAATTAAATTTCCCCATAATAAACTGAGCTAGTTAAGCTCTAACTCCTCACATTTAGGCTTTAAACTGTTTTCGCTTAATTATTGTAAATAATAATTGCTAATAATTTCTAATACCAAACTAATAAATTATTGAGGCGCTTTGCACCTCAATAATTTGAGAGAGTGCGCCCCTTGGGGCGCACTCTCTCAAATTATTGAGGATGGCTACATATTCTTATTTACTTGATGCCCTAATAAATTGCGATTCATTTCGAGGATGGGACACAACAGATCAGACACATTTTTGGGCAGAAGCTGTTTAACCACATCTTGCATGACGAGGTAAGTAATATCACAAGCTTCCTGTGCGCCAAAGGCTTGCATAATCGTCTGAAACCAATATAAAAACTGCTGACGCAAAAGCTCTGGGTCGTCCAACAAAACCGTCATTGCCGAATGGCGCAACACCCGAAAAGTATCTTGTTTCCACTTAGCTTGCATATCTTCGCCTTTGGGCAATAATACTTTGGGGTAGGAAGATTGAAGCTTGGCAAGCACAGTTTCTACGATCTCTTTCTCCACAGCTTTGATGCGTTGATAAGCCTCAACCCTTGAGTCAAAAGATCCAATGTAGGTGTCCATAAACTGCAATTCATCATCGCTGGCATAGCGTCCATCTACATTTGTCCCTAATTGTTGCAGTTTACTTAACATAGTTAAAGGATACTTAGCTTAGTTTTATTGTAATTGGATGACTCTATAAAGGTTTTTCTTTTCCTTTAGGCAAAATAAAAACCTTTATAGAGCTATTCTATCTGCCTAGAAGAAGGAAATAATCAGCCACTTGAAGCATTATGTCTAGCGATCGCCGATTTTTTGTTACGATGCAGATTAATTGATTAACGTCTATGCGATCGCTCGCCGCAATATCCTGTCATGTTATCTGACAATGACCACATTGAAGGGCTGTTTCCAGAAGCGGCACAAAACTGGGACTTAAATCGGCTCTATACTGATTTACAAATTGCTAGTGGCAAGGAACTCAAACCTTTTGAAAAGGCTTGCTTAAGGGGTTTGCTATGTCGCTATCGTCCGGGGCAACTCGCCTTTAAGCTAACTTGGACTTCGGGGGCTTTGCGGGTTGAGCTAAATAAGGGTTTATATCGATCGCTCGAGGCGATCGCCGATCAGCCAATTAATACTTTGCGCTGGGAAAAAGTCCCCGAATGGCTCGAGGCAAAGGGCTATAAAATGCAGCGTCAAAACCTAAATGCCAGCAATGTTAGTTCTCAAGGCAATAGTGGAGCAAATCCACCCAAAAATTTAGTCGATTGGGGCGAAGCTCCCAATATTCAATTTTTTTATGGTCGTGCCGAAGAATTAGCTAAGCTTCAGCAATGGCTTGTAAGCGATCGCTGTCATCTGCTGGCGATTTGTGGCATGGGCGGCATTGGCAAAACTGCCCTAACGGTTAAATTAGTTGAAAGTATTCAGACCCAATTTGACTGCTTCATTTGGCGATCGCTTAGGGGCGCACAGCCAACGGCTCAACTAATTGCTGATCTCTTACAATTTCTCACCCCTTCCCCACAAACGGGTTGCAGTATTTCTGATTTGATCGAAGTTTTGCGCCAAAAGCGATGTCTAGTTGTCCTTGATGACTTTGAGGCAACCTTGCAAGATGGCGAGCTAGTGGGCGCATATCGTCAAGGTTGCGAAGGTCACGCCGAATTATTGCAACGGGTTGGCTCGGAACGTCATCAAAGTTCCTTAATTCTAATTGGACGCGAACAGCCCAAAGAAATCTCCATGAATCAAGGCGAAGATCAACCCATCCGCTATTACAAAGTGAATGGATTGCAGCGTCAAGGCGCTTTGGAGTTGCTCAGAGCTAGAGGATTTACAGGTTCTGAAAATGGTTTAGAAGCTCTTGTTCAGCAATATCGGGGCAATCCTTCTGCATTACGCATCGTGTCTGGCACAATTCAAGAACTCTTTAATGGCAATGTTTCGGAATTCTTAAAACAGACAGCCTTAGCTCTCGGTGATGTTCTCCGCACCTTGCTCTATCAACAATTTGAACGCCTTTCCAAACTCGAAAAAGATGTGTTGTATTGGCTCGCGATCAAGCATCGTCCTGTGTCCCTCGCGACCTTGCGTTCGGAGATGAATTTACAAGCCTCTGGTTCGGAATTAATTGATGCTCTTGAGTCTTTGCGATGGCGATCGCTTATTGAAAAGCTCACCGATCAAGGCGAAGTTATGTTTTTATTAGAGCCTGTGGTCTTGAAATATGTAAATCGTCAATTTGTCGAAGAAGTTGGTAAGGAGATTATGGCGATCGCCTCTCAACAAAATCTCAAATCTGTTAATCTCCTCCAAAGTCACGTTCTCGTCGAAGATCACGCCCCTGATTCAATTCGGGCTATGCAAATCCGCTTAGTCCTTAAGCCAATTAAGGAAAAACTAAATAAAGCGATCGCTCAAAATAATACAGAACTTGACTCCCTTCGAGAGTTGCTCGCCACCAATCCACAAAGTCCAAACAATCAAGTCCCCAGCTATACCGAAGCAAATCTCGCCTTAATTGGCTTATGGTGGTAGAGAATTGGCGGCGCTTTGCGCCGCCAATTCTTGATGATTACCGATTCACACAAGTGTTACAGCGCTTTGTGCTGACTTAAAACCCAAAGAGCGAGTTGCGGCGCGAAGCGCCGCAACTCGCTCTTTGGGTTTTGGTTTGTACTGGCTAACTCTTGCTTGGCTATATTACTTAGTGGAACCGCGATAGATACGATTCGCTTGTTCGGGAGACATCCATGAAGGTAAATCACCAACATTGCTATTGCTAGGTTGCACCTGAGCAGAACCCTTTTGATAAGCTGATGGAATTGGAGGTGCGTCAGTATGGACAAAATGCTCATTGGCTGTGCTAGTAGCATTCGCTAACAGAGTTTGAGGAACTTCAAACTCGTCGGTTTCAGGATTGTAGGCTAGCACTTCTCCTGTCTCAATGTCATAAATCCAGCCATAGATTGACATCTTATTTTGATGCAATTTCGAGCGAATCACAGGATAGGTTTTAAGATTTTCGATCTGGGTGACGACGTTTTCTGCCATCGTAATTGTTAGCAATTCTTCGCCCTTAATATCGGCATAATTTTCTTGAATTAGGCGGCGCGTGGACTCAGCGTGCTGCAACCATTCATAGACGAGGGGCATTTCGGTACGGAGCTTTTCTAGCTTGAGCAAGCCCTTCATTGCGCCACAGTTAGAATGTCCGCAGATAATTACCTGCTCAATTCCAAGGACATGGATCGCATATTCGATCGCCGCACCTTCACCACCATTCGCAGCACCAAAGGGCGGCACTAAGTTTCCTGCATTACGGATGACAAATAGCTCACCCACGCCCGATTGGGTAATCAAATGCGGCACGATCCGCGAATCGGAGCAGGTGATAAACAAAACGCGGGGCTTCTGACCTTCGGCGAGTTGTTCAAATATTTCTTGATTAGCAGGAAAATAGGACGACTGAAACTTGTGTAAACCCTTTAGTAGCTTTCTCATATACCAGTGTTGACTCAGGATGCAACAATTTATTGCGTAAATAGCAAGAAACTAACCACTAAAAGTGGTTAGTTTCTCAGGTACTAGTTTACAGCGCTTTGGGCGATCTCCAGAGCAAAACAAATTTTGCTGAAGTTTAGGAAGTGCTGCTTAGCAACCCTTCCTAAACTTTGAGGGTGAGGCGAATTGAGCCACTGGCGGATGCGGGGAGAACTACATTTTGGAGCGATCGCTTGATCAAATCAATCAGATTTTTATCGGTAATAGTAGAAGCCACATCATCAAGTACAAATCTGGCGAGTCTGCCATTCTGAATGGGGATCTCGAAGATCACCACTCCATTGGAGCCAGCAGGGACATTAATGGAACTTAACTGTTGTGTAATTAACTGTTGAGCCGTGGCAATATCCAGCCCAGTTAAGCCTGTAATGCTTACCACTTGAATTCGGGAACTAGGTGCTTGATCAGCCACCTTGAAATCTTCCGCAGGAGCGTTGGCATTGGCTCTAAGTCTAGGTTGCAATTGATCCTTACCCGTCACCTTAGTCTCATTGGATAAAATCACGGCTCCCTGTAATCGTCCAGAGGTACTAAAGGATGCAGGAGGGAGAGGGGAAAGATAGGGCGCACTGGCGGTTGGGGCGGCTGGTTTCGGTACGCCGCCAACCGTAGCATCATAGCTCACACCTTCAGGAATTAAGACAGGTACTTGAACTGTAACTTTCTCGCCTTCAGGATTGACGCGCACTTCTTCGCTGACTGCCACAAAGGCTGTGTATTGGGAAAGTAAGCGATAGTTGAGAGCAGTTTGGGTCACCGCATCAACCAGAGACTTCACTTCACCGCCAAACATCTGATTCATCAAGTCTTTAATACGCGCACGTCCCCAGAGTTGAGCAATTCCCAGATTACTATTCTCTCCACCGAAATTGATATCAAGGATTTGTTCGTAGCGCTCACCACCTGCGGCAATCCCTGTGATTTTTAGCTTGCCATTGGCGCGATCGCCTTTTTTACCAAAGAGAACTAGAGGCTGCTCAGCAAACAAATCGGGGGCATTGCTAGGATAGATTTCTGGGGCTGAGCCTTCACCCTCCCATTTCACTTGAATATTGGTGAGAACAGGATTGTTAATCTGACGGAAGAATTTCTCCGCAACTTCTTGAGTAGGCTCATCTTGACGCACAACTCGTGATGTGCCACGTCCCATTTCGGCAACTCGCTCTAGCAAATAGCGATTAACGGAACTACCGACCCCAAAGCTATAGAGACGGTTTCCTTTCTTCAATCTCTTTTGGACGGCGCTAATGACTTCATTATCATTGCCAATATAGCCATCCGTAATCAAGACAATACTCCGAATCCGACCATCACTGGGCGGCGGAAAGCTGGTAGCCACATTGATCCCATTCATTAATTCTGTACCACCATTGGCATCAATTTGATTGATATAGTTCAGAGCCTTTTGGCGATTGGCAGAGGTATTGGGCAATGGATAGCTAGAAAGCTGGCGGGTGGTGCTAGAGAAATCAATAATCGTGAAGGTATCATTGGGATTTAAACCGTTGATAAAGCGAGTCATCAATTCCCGTGATTTGATAATCGGATCGCCCGATTGCGAACCTGATGTATCCATCAAAAAGACCACATCTTTCGGCACGATTTGATCGGCTCGATAGGCGATCGCAGGAATTAAATAAGTCGCAAAGTGTGCGCCTTGGTCAGTAGTCGTGGTTAGCACCGTGGGGGCAGTGCGATCGCCGCTAACCTTGTAGCGCACAATCAAATCTTTATTGGGAATATTATCGCCATTGGCAAGTTTTAGTTCTACTTTTTCGCCATTATTTTTCACATCAAGGCGATGGGAAGTGGAATAGAGATTGCGAATGGGAACTCCTGCATCAATTTGTAAACTGACGCTAATATCATTTCCAGATCGCATTTCAGGACGGAGTACAGGGGGTGTAATTCTTGAAGCATCGGGAACTTGATTAGTATTGCCTTTAGAGTCAATGGCTTGTCCCGCAATATAGCGTGGTCCCACCACCATCGGGAATACAAATTCATAATCTCCTTTCTCAAATTTCAAGCTCTCGGTATAGCGAATCGTCACCTTGATTTGTTCCCTTGGTTTAATATTCGCTAGGGATTGCGTGAAAATATTATCGCGTTCTTGCTCTAGCAAACCTGCGGTGCGTCCTTCTTGTCTAGCCCGCTCATAGATTTCCTTCGCTTCCTCACGCTTTTTGATATTCCCCTTAATCACGCGATCGCCGATCTTAATTTCCATATCATCGACAGCCGCTTGATCGGGAAGAGGGAATACATAGATTGCTTCTAGGGGCTTATCGTAGGGATTTTGGAAGGTTTGGGTAACTTCTACTCGCGAGATGTTGCCTGATATTTTGCCCTTAACATCAGTATTGGTGAGGGTAAAAGGTTGCTGTTGGCGATCGCGAGTTTGCACATACAGCCCGCCAACAGGACGCTCTTTAAGGTTTTGCGTAGGCTCTGAGAGATTATTTGGGCGATCGCTGACTGGTTCGATAATTCCTGAAGTAATCATAGAGGTGGGCGTACTTAAAGGTTTACTCATGGGGTTAGACTGAGCTAATGTGCGATGGGCAACCATTCCCGCAAGGGCGATCGCTAGAGGTATAGCTATATAAATTGGCTTAATCGATTTCATGACAATGCGCTCCTCATTACCTACTGCTTCCTTAAACTAGGCAGTTGGCAAGCTGTTAATATTTCCTGATACTGAGTTTCCCAGCATTTGCGAAGCTTGATAAGTCAGTTGCATTTTTTGTAACGACAAAAATGCAACTGACTTATCAAGAAATGGCTACGCCATTTTTTAACTACAGCGCTTTGCGCTTTTTCAAAATTTACCTGTACTACACGAACCCAAGAAGAGAATGGCGGCGCTTCGCGCCGCCATTCTCTTCTTGGGTTCTACTCTAAACCTTGGCAAAGTTGATGGGGCAAACGTTCCATTACTCTTTTAAATGGTGCAGTGTCCCTCAGTCCATGAGATAAAATCAAGGCTCCTTGCATGGAAATCATCGCATCCTCAGCCCTTTCCCTAGCCAGTTTTTGATCTGATAATCCTGCCTTGACTAATACTTCAGCGATCGCCTCAATCCACAGGCAAAAAGCCCACTTAATTTGTTCGTGAAAAAGATCATCACTGGACTGCTGCATCACCAAAACTGACCAAAGGCAGGAGCTTTTTCCCTCATTAAAAAAGTTGCTAATTGAGGCAAACATATCTTGAAATTTAGCGATCGGCGGATCTTCGCGCTTCAAAATCTCCAAAATTCTCGTCTCTAGCAAATTATTCACATAACTAAGGGCTGTCTCTGCCATTTCTGCTTTACCCCTAGGGAAATGATGATAGAGACTAGCTTTGCCCAAGCCCGTTTCTTGGGAAATTTTGGAAAGTGTCACTCCCTCATAACCAAACTGCCGAAACAGTTTCAGGAGAATCGGGACATAGGTTTGTTTGGACATAGGTTTACCTGAGTGGCGGCGCAAAGCGCCGCCACTCCTCTTTTTTAATTTGTGGCAGATGTATTTACCTATTGACAATTATACCGAACGAACAGTACAGTATCAATATACCGAACGAACGGTACAAAAACATTCAAGGAAACATCAATGATTAAACTCCACGGTCACGAAATCTCTGGTAATAGCTACAAAGTCCGTTTGATGTTGTCACTACTTAATCTGGATTATGAATGGGTCAGGGTTGATCTAATGAAAGGCGAACATAAATCGCCAGAATATTTGGCAAAAAATCCCTTCGGTCAAGTGCCTTTATTGATCGATGACGAAATCACAATTGCTGATGGTCAGGCAATCTTGATCTATTTAGCCAGAAAATATGGTGGTGAACAATGGCTACCCACAGATGCTTTGCCGATGGCGCAGGTAATTCGCTGGTTGTCCACGGCTGCGGGTGAAGTGCGTCAGGGGCCAGAGAATGCTCGGCTCTTCTACTTATTTGGTGCGGGAACGAAGAT
Organism: Pseudanabaena sp. FACHB-1998; assembly: GCF_014696355.1. Classification (GTDB taxonomy): domain Bacteria; phylum Cyanobacteriota; class Cyanobacteriia; order Pseudanabaenales; family Pseudanabaenaceae; genus Pseudanabaena. The sequence goes on from NZ_JACJQA010000033.1 coordinate 17,218, forward strand.
CAATATTGAACGCGCCACCGAGAAATCTCATTTCATCCTCAAACAACTCGATCAACATTTGAGTACCCGAAATTGGCTAGAGTGCGATCGCCCTACGATTGCTGATATTGCCATCTATCCCTACATTTCCCTAGCTAAGGATGGCAAGATTGAACTTGATGCTTATATCCATGTTTTGAATTGGATAGAGCGATTTCAAAAACTTTCTGGCTATGTACCAATGGTAGGAGTTTAAACCGATGCCTAGACAATTTGGCACGATCGCTTTTACTCCCGCCGTGAAGGCCCTGCAAGAAAAAATGGGTTCCCGTGAGAACTACGAGCGCTTTGTGGCAAATGGAGCCGACAATAATACGGTCACTCCCGACATCGCTCAGTTTATTGCGAGTATGGAAGGCTTTTATCTGGGGACTGTTACTTCCAATGGTTATCCTTATATTCAGTTTCGAGGCGGCAAGTCAGGATTTTTAAAAGTTCTCGATGAGAAGACTTTAGGCTTTGCGGACTATCGCGGCAATGTGCAGTATATCTCTGTAGGTAATCTTTCAGAGCATAACAAAGCTTTTCTATTTTTAATGGATTATCGCAATCGCCGCCGCCTAAAAATCCTCGGTCGCGCAAGGATTGTCGAAAATGATCCGCATATCCTTGCTCAAGTCCAAGATCTAGACTATCCCGCGACCGTAGAACGGGCGATCGTTTTTGAGATCGAAGGCTGTGATTGGAACTGTCCGCAACATATTCCTGTGCGCTATTCGCAAGCTGAAGTGGAAGCATTGCAAGCTAAAATTAAAGAATTAGAGCAACTTCTAGCAGAGGCTAAAAACGCATAATTATGAAACTCCATGCAGATTTGAGCCAACGGGTTGTTGTCGAGAGTGAAGCCCTCAATTGGGTAGATTCTCCGATGATTGGCGTGCAGCGCCGAATGCTCGAACGCGATGGCGAAGAAGTGGCAAGGGCGACTTCAATTGTCCGCTATGCTCCTAACAGTTATTTCTCGGCACATACCCACGGCGGCGGCGAAGAGTTTTTGGTCTTAGATGGCATTTTTTCCGATGAATATGGTGACTATCCTGCGGGAACCTATATTCGCAATCCTGTAGGTTCCACCCATACGCCTTTTAGCAAAGATGGCTGCACGATTTTAGTTAAGCTCTGGCAGATGTATCCCGATGATCAACAACGAGTCGCGATCGCCACAAAGGAAATGCCTTGGGCGAATGGCTTAGTCAAAGGCTTGCAAGTCATGCCTCTCCATAGCTATGGAACCGAGAATGTTGCCCTAGTCAAATGGGATGTGGGTACATATTTTCAGCCACATCTGCATTTAGGCGGTGAAGAAATCTTCGTAGTTGACGGAGTCTTTGAGGATGAGTTTAGTACTTATCCCAAGGGTACTTGGATACGGAATCCTTGTGGCAGTCGGCACACACCGTTTAGCAAATCAGGATGCCTAATTTATGTCAAAGTTGGACATCTGAACGCCTCTAGTTTGGGAACCTGATGCTACTTAGCAGCAATTGATTGAAACTGCGATCGCTTCTAAATTAACCTAATTTAACTATTACCTAAATCCTAAAAATTATGGAAACTAAACCACCACTCCCACCATTTACCCTAGAAACTGCGAAAGCGAAAATCCAAGCTGCGGAAAATGCTTGGAATACTCGCGATCCCGATCGCGTGGCTCTTGCCTACACTGAAGATTCGGAATGGCGTAATCGTAATGAATTTGTGAAGGGACGTGATGAGATTAGGGAATTTCTCAAACGCAAATGGGCAAAAGAATTGGATTACCGATTGAAAAAAGAACTTTGGTGCTTCATGGACAATCGAATTGCAGTGCGATTTGAGTATGAATATCATGACGAAGCTGGCAATTGGTATCGCGCCTATGGCAATGAAAACTGGGAATTTGCCGAAAATGGTTTGATGATGCGGCGCTTTGCCAGCATTAATGACCTTGCTATCCAAGAAAGCGATCGCAAATTTCGCTGGGAACGTAACTAGCTAAAAAGGACTGCGATCGCAGTCCTTTTTTGTTCTTTTTTGTTACGGAGAGAGGGAGATTCGAACTCCCGTTAGGTGTGACCCTAAATCTGATTTCGAGTCAGACGCATTCAACCACTCTGCCATCTCTCCAATATGCTGTTTTAGCGTCTTTGATTAGCAAAGCAATTGCCATAATATCACAGTAAGCAAATTATTGAAACCCCCAAATAAAGCCTCATTCCCATCCCAGAATTAGTGATGCCGCGCGAAGCGCCACGTCACTAATCAATCCAAAGAATAAGATGCGGCGCTTCGCGCCGCATCTTATTCTTTGGATTGATCTACCGAAAACCTTTGCCCTGTGAAGATTCTGTCCAAATCATGATTTCTCCATCGGCATTAGCTGCCGCGAGCTTTTTACCCTGTGGTTGCCATTGCAAACCTGTAATCTCACCCATCGGAGTCTCCAGAGCTTGCACCCAATCCTTCGCATTTTTCCAAATAGCGATTCTGCCATTTTCATCAGCAGAAGCGAGGATTTCCGTTTTGGGCTTAAAGCTGATAAATCCTACAATACTGTTATGCCCCTTAATCACCTCTCCTTCCCAACCAACATTTAAGTCAGGATGCTTTTCCCAAACCACGACATCGGAAGCACTAGAAGAAGCGAGTAATGGAGAAGTCTTACTAGCCGACCAATCAAAGTTGCGAATCTTGCCCGGAAATCCCTGCATCCGCCAAGGCGAAGCATCAAAGTCATTACCGAGCCATTGCATCACCACCACCAGATTATCGAGAGTACTTGCCACTAGATATTCACCTGAATGATTCCATGCAATTTTTGCTGTCGCTGTAGGCATTTCAAAAACAATCGGATCTTCGTACCAGTCCTTTGCTTCCCAAACCTTAAGCCCACCATCACCGCCGACGCATAGGTATTCGCCACTGGGATGCCATGCGATCGCCAAGACAGTCGATTGCTCAAAATGCAAAGTGGTCACAATATCTAAAGTTTCTGCACTCCAGATCTGCACATATTTCCCTAAGCCAAAGGCAAATTCAGAACGGGTGGGATGCCAAATCAGATGCTCGATCCATGTTTTACCCAGATCGAGGGTGGCGGCGATCGCTGGTTGTTCTTCTGCTAAGTCCCAGACGCGCACTTTGCCATCTTGCCCCCCTGTCGCCAACCAACGCCCATCTGCCGAAAATCCTAAGCAGTCTACGGAGATTTCCGTGGGTGCTTGCAATTCCGTTTGCTTTTGAGCCAGATTATTCCCCGCCTTGGTATCGTCAAATAGCACTATTTCCCCTGAAGCTGTAGCTGCCGCCAGATATTTGCTATTGGGTGACCATGCGATCACCGTAATGTATTCGCTTAGGGTGATTTGGGCTTGGGGTTTGGGATTAAGGATGGGAAGGGTCTTAGGCTTTGGCATAGTGGTTATTATTTTTGCTCACTAAGCATCTTATCTCAGTATCGCGGTAGGCTCTTACAGCGCTTTGTGAACTTATGATTTTGGGCTGAGTTCTGGACAGAGAAAGTGAAGGTTAACACCGTGATCTTTAAGGGCTTGCTCATAGTTGCGCCAGTCGGAGTCAACGGCATTAGCGATCGCGGGTTGGGCTGGATGGGTGATGGCAACGGCAACAAATTTGCGATCGGACTTGTCAAAATTTTTAAGCGATTCTGAATCTGGGAATTCTACAAATTCATTTTCTGATATTTGTGTAATTGTCACTTGTTCACAACGGCTAGTGGCTTGATGATCCCAAACCCATTTTAAAAAAGCATCACCACTATTAGGTTGACCACTCATAGAGTTTTTGTTCATATATTCGCTAATAATAAGTCGATTACTATCAATTACGAGAGTCCCTGATTTTTGGATAGTTTCGAGATATTCGATACAAGTGAGTACGCAGGTTAGAGATGCTTGAGGTGCTTTTCTACTAGCAACAAGTAGAACATTGGTATCTACGATGTGATGCATTCTCACCCTTCCGTATTCATTTGGCGCTTGATAGCTGCTTTGTTCATTGCAACTATATCTCCCATTTCATCACCAAAGAATCCTTCGGGATAGTTGCAAATATTGCCATAATCATCAATATCGAGAGTAACTAATTCTGAATCTCCCTGATCGTTCATTTTACAAAAATAAAGTGCAGCATCTTCATTCGTAAATCCATCTTTTTCTTCAGCCATACGCCTTTGCAATCGCCTTAATAAATGTTCGCTATGGCTTTCGATGATGATTTGAATATTGCGGGTTTTGATGACTTCGATAAATATATCAGCGAGTCCTGCTTGAACTGATGGATGTAAATGGATTTCGGGTTGCTCAAATATGAGGGTTGCACCTTTGGGTGCGTAGTAGCATAAAACTAATATTGGTAATACTTGCGAAACTCCAAATCCAACATCAGTAATTAGTACTTCTGCCGAATTAGGGGTCTTCTGTACCAATATTTCATAATCACCACGATTAGTCGTAATTTTATTTACTCGAAACCCATGTATTAAGCCTAAATCTTTTAATGCTTTTGCAACAGAAAGCTCAACATCCAAGTTTTTCTTCCGAGATGCAAGAATTGCAGCAACTGTTAATTCCCCATATTTTCCGACATCCTTGGGACTCTCTCCAGACCATTGATAGGTTCTTTTAGGATATTCCCTCAAAGGTGCGAGATAGTAAGTATTTTGAAATAAATCGATAAAAGCTCCCATTAACTCTGACAAGTCAGTATTATTTAAAACACCAAAATTCTTTAATATTTTGGCACTATCTATTTCTTCAATATTGTAAAATATATCATCTAAATATTCTACTGAATCTTTCCATTCATCAAAAAAAGTTCCATCTTTACTCAGTAAGTAATCTTGATTGTTATCATTAATATTCAATCTTCTAACTTTGATTTGATTCCAACCGCAATCTCCGTCTATGGAATAGCCAGAGTCTAAATAACGATCAACAATAAAGTAGTAAGTAAAAAATTCAAAATTGATTTGATCTTGTTCAATATTAATTAATGACTCAAATTTCAAAGATTTATCGTATTGCTGATTCACAAAATACATTAGTGGTTTGTTATCATGCTTTGATTTTTGTGATTTTAGTGCATTAATGGTTTGAATTGATACGGCAATAGGTATCTGTAACATTGATATATCAATATATTTAGGAATCCATTCAAACTGAAATTTCAACTTTTCAGGTAATTGATGTCTGTGACTAATATCGTAATTAGTACCTAAATCAACATAGCTATATTGATCGCCGCCTAAATGCAAAATACGATTGCGATCGCTTGATTCCACAGTTTGCTTAAGCATCAACAAAAACTGCAAAATTGCCGTTTTCCCAGAACTATTCGTACCAAAAAATCCCGTCAGAGGAGCCATCCTAAACTCACCCGTATCAGCCCATGACTTAAAATTTTGAATGCGTAATTTTGTAAACATCGCGAGTTAAACCTAGTTAAAAACTACAAAGGATAGGCGAAGTTCACCTATCCTACCAAAACCCAATAAAAAATAAGCTGCACTTCGTGCAGCTTATTTTTTATTTACCAACTGCGACCATTGACCGATCGCCTTAAACCAGAACCACTAGAAGCACCCACTAATTCCCTTTCTGGATTATTGAGATTATTAGCTATTTCCTGAACCTGATCAGCTTTTTTATCCGCTTGATATTTTTTCTCATCACGCAATAGCACTTCCCGCATTGCCCTAATTAGCGATCGCTGAGCTAACTTAGAGACCACATCACGACCGATGGTAAAAGTCTCGCGCTTCGTGAGAATACGGGTTGCGAGAGGCAAAATCTCATTAGGGGCGATCGCCTTATCCTTTTGCAAGATATTCCAGAGCCTCGCAATATAGCCCAAACTCGAAGGCGTTTCTGTTTGAGCAATCTCTTCTTTTAACCGTGGATCGATGACAATATCGCCAATGAGGGAAGTCTTGAGAGGCGCAGGTAAGCGCTTGCTCGCTTCCACTTCAATCCCCTTCACGATTTCATCGATAATGCGATCGTGCATAAATTCACTGCGCTCTGATAGCAAGAAATCGATCCCTTTATCGAGAGTTCCATTCAAGTTATAGTCAGGATTAGTTTGAGCATTGCTCAAGAGATTTTCTAGACGATTCCAACGGAATTCTCCATCACGGAAGAGTAAATCCTTAAGCGCCATTCTTAATTCAGGAGCCGAGTCATTCAGCAAGCGATTGGCTACATAGGGATAGGCAACGGCTAAGACTTTGAACTTCGGATCGACACTAAAGGCAATTCCTTCGAGAGTAACAAGCGATCGGATAATCAGCGCATAGTAGGCGGGAACTTGGAAAGGATAGTCATACATGATCTGCGATAGTTGATCGGTCATGTCTTTAAAATCCATTTGAGTTAAGCTCTGCCCGTCAGGCGGATTAAATACATCCGATAAAGCAGGCACGATCGCCGCAAAATCAATGTCTTCAGTCAAGAATCCTAAGCGCACATAATCCTTAGACAGAGCGTCAAAATCACGATTGACCAGATGCACGATCGCCTCAATTAGTCCAAATCTTTGTTCTGCCGAAACTTCGCTCATCATTCCAAAGTCTAGATAGGCTAATCTGCCATCTCCCATCACCAATAAATTTCCGGGATGGGGATCAGCGTGAAAATAGCCATAGTCTAATAATTGGCGCAAAGAACATTGCACACCGACTTCAATAATGTGGCGACTATCAAATCCCGCTTCTTTGACCTTTTCCACATTGGTGAGCTTAATCCCTTCAATCCATTCCATTGTTAAAACACGCTTTGCGGTGTATTGCCAATAGATTTTGGGAACGTAAATTCCGTCTAAGCCTCCATAGTATTTAGCGAATTTCTCAGCGTTCTTACCTTCAAAGGTATAGTCCATTTCCTCAAAAATGCGACTGGCGAATTCGTCGAGAATGGCGGCTAAATTAGTGCGGACGAATTTAAAAGTCTTTTTCAGCCACGTAGCAATGCCCCGTAAAATATACATATCAAGGGCAATGCCTGCGGCGATGTCTGGACGTTGGACTTTAATAGCTACAAGTTCACCAGTTTTCAATTTGCCCTTGTAAACTTGCCCCAGAGAAGCGGCGGCGATCGGATTTTCCGATATTTCCGCATAGACTTCTGACGGATCGGCTCCTAGGGCATCACGAATAAATTGAAAGGCGATCTCGTTGGGAAACGCAGGTAATTGATCCTGTAATTCCGCCAGTTCATCCATGAATACTGGCGGCACGATGTCTGGACGAGTAGAAAGGGCTTGTCCTATTTTGATAAATGCGGGTCCAAGACGGGTTACTAGTTCCCGTGATTCGATCGCTAATTTTTTTAATTCTGCGGCTGAGGATTTGGCACTGAGGCGCAATCTCAGAAATAGCCAAATCAGTGGTACGAAAATCACTACACAACGCCACCAGACCCGCAAAGGTTGGTTACGATAGTAGTCAGCGATCGCCTCAATGTCATAACGATCTAACTCAAAGTCTGATTTGGGGTTAGACATAGGATTTTTGTAAACTCACTTATAGACTTGGCTAAGTAGCTGGGCGCAATTAAATGTAAAGCTCTAAAACTTGTGATGCAGACACAGAGTGCGCTACAGGTTTTGATTCTATTTTCTTAATTACGCTTAGCTAGCTATAGATTATTTTAACAATTTGTTACACAATCTGGGATAGCTCTCTAGGCTTATGTTTTCAGAAAACTCAAAGAATAGTTGCGGCGCAACTATTCTTTGGGATTGAGCGCAAAGCGCTAGATCAACGTAAAAGAATTTAAAAAGTGGCGCTTTGCGCCACTTTTTAAATTCTCAAATCAGCGCTTTGCGCTGTATAGACCTTGCAAAGTGGGAATGAACGAAGGATAGGAAATTGCCGCAGACTCGGCGCGATTGATCGAAGTTTTACCCTTAGCAACTAGGGCGGCGATCGCTAAACTCATCGCCACACGATGGTCGTCATAACTATCAACTTCCGCACCTGTGAGGATTTTGCCGCCCACAATTTCCATACCGTCGGGACGCTCAGTGACCTTCGCTCCCAACTTCGTTAACTCCTTCACCATCGCCACAATGCGATCGCTTTCTTTAACGCGCAGTTCTTCAGCATCCTCGATGATGGTGGTTCCCTCCGCACAACTGGCGGCGATCGCCAAAATCGGAATCTCGTCAATTAAACGCGGAATCACTGCGCCGCCAATACGACAAGCCTTTAGAGATGCTGACCGCACCCGCAAATCCGCCACGGGTTCTCCTGTCACTTCTCTTTGATTTTCATAGGTGATATCGGCTCCCATTTCCGCCAGAACTTCTAAAATTCCTGTGCGAGTTGGATTAATCCCGACATTTTCAATTAATAGATCGGAATTGGGAACGATTGATGCAGCAACTAACCAAAACGCAGCTGAGCTAATATCCCCCGGGACTGTGACTTCCTGTCCGACTAGTTTTGCGCCACCTTTCACCGAGACTGTATTGGTATCCACATCAACGCTTACCTTTGCGCCAAAGGCGGCAAGCATCCGTTCGCTGTGATCGCGTGATCGCTCTGGCTCCGTGATAATCGTTTCGCCATCGGTCATTAAGCCCGCTAGCATGATGCAGGACTTGACCTGTGCCGAAGCAACGGGGGATTGATAATGAATAGCTTTGAGATTTTGTCCTGAAATAGCAAGGGGCGCTCTCGCTCCATTCTCTCGCCCCCAAATATTGGCTCCCATTTGTCGCAAAGGATTAACCACCCGAGACATAGGACGCGATCGCAACGAAGCATCACCCGTCACCGTAAAAAAGCGATCGGGATGACTCGCCAAAATTCCTAACATTAGCCGTAACGTTGTCCCTGAATTTCCCGCATTTAGCACATCCACAGGCTCTTTCAGATTGCCTAATCCAATTCCCTTAACCGTGACTAATTCGGAATTAAGCTCAGATATTTCTGCCCCCATTGCCGAAAAGCAAGCCGCCGTACTGCGCGGATCTTCGCCTAGTAACAAACCACGGATTGTGGTTTCTCCATCAGCGAGGGAGCCAAGCATCAAGGCTCGGTGAGAAATAGATTTATCCCCTGGAATCGTAATTCTGCCCCGTAAGCCTTGAGGCAATTGACTAGAGTCAATGGTGAGGATGGGGTTGGGGTGCGTAGTAGCGAGGTCAATCATGTTAAAGTCAGTTAGCAATTAGTATTAGATTACAGTGCTTTGCGCTCTCCGTAAAACATAGAATTTTGTTGAAAGCTTTACTAAACAACCCTTTCAAGAATAATTGCTCGTAGGAAGAAACCATGAACGCCACGCCCAATCCTGAAGATATTAATGCGATCGCCACCGATAACATGGTTGATAGCAATACTAGCAACGCTGAAAGCATTACTCCTCCTAAACCACCCCACAATTTAGGAACATTGCTCGATCGCCTCTATGGGACTTTATTTTTGCCACAGGTGACCTTTGAGCAACTCAAGGCGTATCCTTCTGTGGCTCAAGGGGCGATCGTGATTGCGTTAGTTAATTCTTTGGAAACCATCCGCCTCGATCAGTTATCGCTTTTCAGAATTGTTGGCTCTGTGATTAGTGGCTTAATTGGCTGGTTGTTTTTCACTTTTTTATTAAAACAATTAGCGGAAGTATTTCAAAAAAATGTGCAGCTTGTTGAGTTATTGACCCTTACAGGTTTTGCAAGTTTGCCTTGGATCTTTATGGCTCCTGCCCTCAGCTTACCGCCTCAATCACGTTTTCTCGCCGCGATCGCGGTGATCATCTGGTTTATCGTCTGGCAAATCTGGGGTGCTTCGGTGGTTTTAGGTATTAAAATCTGGAAAACTTTAGCGATCGTACCTTTGGCAATTTCGGGGGGAGTAGTGGCGCTGATTTGGCTAGGCAATGCCATTAAGTTGCTGATCAGCATTGCTTAGTTAATACGAAAGCAAAAATGGCTACGCCATTTTTGCTTTCGTATTACTAAATTTAATTTTTAGTTCATAAAAGTGTTTTCATGTAATAAAGAAGAGAATTTTCCTGCGTAGCAGGAAAATTCTCTTCTTTTTGTGTGTAATGTTAACCATTGGCAACATTACATAGAGATAATCGTCTTAGGACTAAGTTAGGAACTCACTCAAGATAAAAAATAAAATCTTTCCGAATCTTATGTCTAATACTATTCAAGATAAAATTGTTTCCTCCATCCTATTAACTACAGCTTTATCAATGAATATTGCTTTAAGTTCTTTTAATAGTTCAGGAGCTTTAGCTAATCCTATTAAAGATGAATATGGCAATCTTAAAAACACTTCTATCAAGGCTGTTGTAATTCCTCAAAATCAGCTTCCGCCAGCCTTAGAAAAATCTGTAGTATTTCGAGAAATTTCTAGTGGTGGCATTACAGGAGCTACCTATCAAACACTTTTACTAAAAGACGGAACTTTAATTCGTATAAGAATTGGGGATAGTAATGACTCATCCCGCAGCGTTCGTAAAGTCTCTTTAGATCGAGTGAAGCAATTTGAAAAATTGCTCCATAAAAATGCAATTGCAAAGTTTAAAAATCTTAGTTATCCAGCACCTAGAGGTGCGGCTGATTATATTACCTATACCCTTACTAGCAAAGAAGGTACATTTCAATATAATGATATTTCTCAAAATGGATTGCCCAAAAATCTCCAGTATGTAGTTTCAGCTTGGAAACAGATTAAAATCTAGCGATCGCCTAGCCCTAAAAAACAAAAAGTAAGCAGCTACGCTTTGCGTAGCTGCTTACTTTTTATGCCACAGTTGCAACGGATCTACTTGCCTTAATCGTCTGCTCGTAATAATTTTGCAATTGCCGAGTCGCAGCATCCCAGCCCCATTTTTCAGCTTCGAGCCTTGCTTGAACACACATCCCATCCTCATGATTTGGGGAGCGATTTTGTAAGAGATTTTGGGTAGCTTTGGTTAAACCGTCGCGATCGCTTGGCTCGAATAAATAGCCATTAATGCTATTAGTCACAATATCGGGAATACCGCCCGAATTTGCTGCTACCACAGGGCAGCCTGCCGCCATAGCCTCTAATAAAACCAAGCCCAAAGTTTCCGTGCGGGATGGGAATAAAAAGGCATCGCTAGAAGCAAAAGCCGCCGCAAGATCATCGCCCCGCAAATAGCCCACAAAATTAGTATTTGTCCCCGCAAAAATTTTCTCCAATTCCTGACGATAGGGTCCATCCCCGACAAGGGCAAGACGACTATGGGGAATAGCTTGTAGTACTGGCAAAATTTGCTGAATTTCCTTTTCGGCAGAGAGTCGCCCCACGTAGAGAAACAAATTGTCCTCAGGATGTCCTTGAGTAAGGCGCGATCGCATTTCGCCACTTTTAAACCTTGGGTGAAACTGCACCGTGTCCACGCCACGTTGCCAAAGATCGAGCCGCTCTACACCATGCGATCGCAGTTCGTCGATCATCGCGGTCGAAGTGCAAAGATTTAAAGCCGCCTGATTATGCGTATTTTTGACTAAGTCCCACATCACCCCTTCGAGGAATCCCAAGCCATAATGCTGTAAATATTGGGGCAAATGCGTATGATAGGAAGCCATCAAGGGATAATTCATCTTTTTGGCGTAATAGATTCCCGCCATTCCTAAAATCGCGGGATTGACGACATGGATCACATCAGGCTGAAATTGTTCTAAAGCGTGACCAATCGAAGGACGCGGCAAGGCTAGTTTTAGTTCGGGATACAGGGGAAAGTCAAAGGCTGATACCCCATAAATCTTAGCGCCACAATATTCCGTCAGACCTCCGTCAGGCGAAAATACCAATACTTGATTACCGAGTCTGACCAGATATTCAACGGTATATTTGAGGCGGGTAACGATGCCATCAATTTTTGGCAAAAATGTCTCGGTAAATATGGCGATACGCATAGGTTAACTGTACGGAATCGTTGGCTTTGAGAGAATCATACTATAGTGGCGATCGCCTAGCGCGAAGTTTATAACGCTGCTTACTGAGATACTTATTGAGATGCTTACTTAATTGATAGCATTCAAAATAGAGTCTAATAAATTGGGAAATCTCACATTTAAATCTTCTCGTCTCAGGGAGTTGTAATGCTGAGTTCCCTCTAAGCGGGTATACATAATTCCCATATCTCGCAGTACTTTGAAATGATGCGACTGAGTAGATTTACTCATTTCCAAACAAAAATCACCGCAGGTTATTTCCTGCTTAGTAGCCAGCATTTTCACAATTTGTAGCCGCGTGGGATCGCTAAGTCCATAGAGAACTCCTGTTAAAGAGATATTTTCGCGATCGGGATGGGAATACTGGCGCATGGTTATATAGCTGTGGTCACTTGCATTAGGACACAAACCCAAAAGACGATTTGCGGCGCAACTCGCTTTTGGGTTTAGTGTCCTAACAAGGATGGCAACATCTATTATCCCATGCCATTGCATAAATTTCTATTGTTCGTATATAATCGAACAATAGAAATTTATGTAACCCCTAACCTTATGAGCGCTCCTCTTCTCTCCCCAGTTAAGCTCGGTCGGTACACCTTACCTAACCGCATTGTCATGGCTCCCCTTACCCGCAACCGTGCGGCAGCAGGTAATGTTCCCACGGCTTTAAATGTTCTCCACTACGAGCAAAGAGCTTCGGCAGGATTACTAATTACGGAAGCAACACAGGTTTGTCCCGAAGGCTTAGGCTATCCCAATACCCCCGGGATTTATTCACCAGAGCAAGTAGCGGGATGGAAACTCGTTACCGATGGAGTTCATGCTAAGGGTGGCAAAATCTTTTTGCAACTTTGGCATGTGGGTAGAATTTCTCATCCTGACTTACAGCCCGATGGCAAGTTGCCCGTCGCTCCCTCGGCGATCGCCCCTGAAGGTGAAGCCGCTACCTACACAGGCATGAAACCCTTTGTGACACCTCGCGCCTTAGAATTAGAGGAAATCCCTCAAATCGTTGAGCAATATCGACTCGGAGCGAAAAATGCTCTGGAAGCAGGTTTTGATGGTGTGGAAATTCATGGTGCTAATGGATATCTACTCGATCAATTTTTGCAAGACAATACCAATCAGCGCACAGATATTTACGGTGGTTCCATTGAGAATCGCGCTCGTTTATTGTTAGAAGTAACGGAAGCAGTGGTTGGTGTATGGGGTGGCGATCGCGTTGGTCTGAGACTGTCGCCCAGTGGCACTTTTAATAGTATGTATGATTCTAATCGTGTGGCAACCTTTGGCTATGCAGTCAAGGAATTGAATCGGTTTAATCTCGCTTATTTGCATTTGGTTGCCCCAAGGGTAGAAGGATTCGGTTCTGCTGAAGATCAACCCGATCTTGGTGCAGAATTCTTCCGTCCTATCTTTAATGGAACGATTATTACGGCTGGTGGTTATAACTTTGAGACTGGAAATGCGGCGATCGCGTCAGGTAACGCCGATCTCGTAGCCTATGGTCGTCTTTATATCGCCAATCCTGATCTAGTGGAGCGTTTTGCGGCGGGAGCATCTCTTAATAAGCCCGATCGCAACACCTTCTACGGCGGTGACGAACAGGGCTATACCGATTATCCTGCAATGGCGAGTGCCTAAGAAGAGAAAGGCAGCGCTTTGCGCCGCCTTTCTCTTCTTGGAGATTTTTGAACCACAAGAAAAAATTTAAAAGCGTTGCAAGGCAACGCTTTTAAATTTTTTCTTGGTTTGGGTTTGAGCGCAAAGCGCTTTAAGTTGATGATAAAGAATCTCTACAAAGTCGATCTACGGCTTTTAAGAGAGTGGGTAAGCGATATGCACCATGCATTTTCTTGATGTAGCCTCTAGCTTCGGATTCATCTACACCGATCGCCGTTACATACAATGGACGATTACTGCCATTTCTTAAAACTCCCGCTTCTAGTGGCACATCTTTAAAATGACTTTTTGCCACCCCGATCACGGCTATTTTTTCGCCCAGAGCTTTGTATAGATAATGACCTAAGCCTCCTTTGCGATCGCTATCAAGATACACATATCCATCAATAACAATAATTTCAGGTAGTTGTGGAAGTCTTTGCAGTAATAAAAGAATGATGGGCAATTCCCGCTTATAAAATTCTCCCGATTGATATTCCTCTACTTGATCAGTTTCCGTAACAAATGTATTAGCTGGAGTTAGGGCTTCCCAATCCTCAAAGGCAACTCCAGCCGCGACAGCTTTATCTTCGCGATAGTCCACATCTACAGCCAAAATCATTCAATTACCTGCATCAATTCAATGGGCAAACCATCGGGATCAGCGATAAAAGCAACTTGATATCGGCGATCGCCTATAGTCTGTTCCCTCGGTGGTAACAATAATTTTAGCTTACCGACCTTATTCACCAAATCTTGCAAAAAAGAGGGCAAGTCTTCCACCTGAAACGATAGATGATAGTAACCCACATAATGCTCATCGCCAAATGCCTCAGCAATATTTTGGGGTTCAGGAACTTGCATTAATTCCATATTTGTCCCTGCGCCCCGCATCCAACAGGCAAGGGTAATTCCAGCCGTAAATCGCTCGCTCACCTCAAAGCCCAAAGCCTCATAAAAGGCGATCGCTTGAAAGATATCCGCAGTTTTAATGGAAGTGTGATGATATCGCATCTTGATTTCTGTTTCTCTCCATAAACTATGCATAAAGAGCGGCGCATTGCGTCCCTCTTTATTTTTGGGCTTTTTGAAGTAGCGATTCTTTGGTGACACACCAAACAAAATGCGGTAGTGACAACATGCGTCGCCAGCGCCAAGGCTCTTGATAAAGACGGTACAACCACTCCAAATTATTATTAGCAAACCATTTGGGAGCGCGAGTTTTCTTGCCAGACCAAATATCAAAACTGCCGCCCACACCAATCCACACAGAATTAGGACAGAGATGGCGATATTTCTGAATCCATAACTCTTGTCTTGGCACTCCCAATCCCACAAGGAGCAGATCAGGTTGCAAGGTTTGTAATTGCTCGCAAATTTGTTGTTCCAGATCTGCGTCAAAATAACCGTGATGCATTCCTGCGATCGTAATGGTTGCCCACTTTTGTCGCCAACTATCTACTACTGTATCTACGACATTGGGAGCGCCGCCGAGGAGATAGATACTCCAACGCTTTTCGGCGGCGATCGCAACAATCTGCTCCGCTAACTCAATGCCGGGACAGCGATTAATATCTTCACCTTGCGATCGTAGATACAGCACAATGCCAGATCCATCTGGCACAACCAGATCGGCTTGCTTGACGACGCTTGCTAAGTCAAAATTTTGACGAGCTTGCATCGTCATTTCTGCATTCAGGGTGACCACATGAGCACCCTGCTTATTTTGTAAGCGTTGAGCAAGCCAAGCACTATAGCTGTCCTGTATATGTACAGGTAATCCAAGCACATTAAACTGACGCAAGGGATTCTTTCTCCAGACGTATCTACATATTTAGAATAAATAATTAAATTGCTAAGCAATTGCTTAGCAATTTAATTATTTATCTTGACACATTTAGTAATATTACCTAATTTTGAGTCGTTACCGTTAAAACCTGTGGTGGCGTAGCATCCGCAGGATAGAGAAAATCAAACTGGACGACACGGCGATCGCTTGGGGGCATTATTAGCGTAACTAGAGACTTACCCCGTTCACCACGCTTCATCATTAGATGTACATAGCGACTTTGGGCTAAGCCCCTGTCATTCCGAAATCTGACCCGCACCGAACCTCGGAAAAAGACATCATCGGGTAATGGCTCAAAAAATTGCAAACCACCCACGGGCTTATCGTATTTGATCGGATTCTGGAAAGAGAGAACCACAGTTTGCGTCTCACTAGTGGGATTATGCAAGGGCATCGTCAAGTTATACTGCACACCGTAATTACCATGTGCTGAATAAGCGGTGTCGGGATAACGCACTTTTAGTGGCGCTGTCTGTACTTGTCCTGTTCCCATCGTGCCGTATTGCAGCAAACTTAATCCATAGGAATAGGATGCGCCCCGTTGAGGAATTGCTAAGTCATTACTATCCTTATCGGTTAAATTCCCAAACCATTGCGAACCAAGTTGGACACCAGCCACACGGCTATATTCAAAGGCTCCTTCTGTTAAATTGGGCGGCGTAGGCACAACATCGCGAGGCTTCGCTAGCTCCCCAGTTTTGAGAATGTTTTCCCATTCAGCAAGAGTGGGAGCGCGTTCGGTTCCATCTGGATTTAGTCTGGCATAAAGCGCTAAAGTTGCGACATAAACCTTACCATCACTGCGTAATCGCGATAACCCCGATCGCCCATTTAAGGGAGGATCTAATTCCTTGACGGGAATTGGTACGTTCATCAACATGCGGCTTTGCTTAGGCGGAATTATGATTTGGGCAGGAAAGATATCCTGACGACGACCGCGCAAAATGTCGAGCATGGCGCGATCGCCTGGTCCCCGATAGGTTTCACCGTTATTATTTAAGGAGTAATTTGGCGCGTCATAGAAAGGAGCATCAGGTTGACTGAGATAACTCGCTCCTAGCAACACATCAATGGTTACAGGTTTATCCGTGGGGTTATAGGCGATCGCGCCAATATACAAAGTTCTTAAATCCTTAGGTGGTGGCGCTTTGGAAATATGGTGGGTGAAGACATCAAAGCGACCTTCAAAGGGAAAGTTTAAATGAGCCTTAGGATGCGCCATTCCTTCAGATGGAAAAGCCGATAGCAAAATCCCTTCCGTTTGCACAATTTCAGGACTATTGCTATTCAACATCGGTACTTCGTCAAGGCTGCCCATGAGAGGACGCATTTCTTGACGATCCAAAATAATTTGGCGTTGAGTCGAGGCTTGGGCAATTTTGTTGGGATTAACGGAATTGCTTTCTACAGCAGCATTTGCGCTTGGCAAACTTACGGGATTAGTCAATAACGAGATTAAAAAAGCTGTCAACATAGGCTATTGATCAAACTCAAGGGATCTTACTTACCTGATACTGCCATGAAAAAAGCATCAGTAGTCGCAAAAGTTGCGATCGCAATCCCAATTCCCAAAGAAATCATCGCCTTTCGCAAAAATGCAGTGCGTGCTTCCTTATAGGCTTGCAGGTCACTAATTTGCTGCATCCATGTGGTCGTAATTGCTGTTTGTAAGCTTTCGCCTTTTTGCGTGAGTACTTCAGGTGAGAGTCCCGTAGTGGAAACTTTGCGCGGATAGAGTCCTAATACCGCGAAGGCGATCGCGATCGCAAGAGCCACACAAGCCGAAAGTTTTAACGTCAAATAAAGAAAATATAAATGGGCTTGTTCGGGCTTAACATAAATCTGAAAAGTGGAAGTAACCCGCAAACCGAGCAGCAATAAAGCACTAATTTCCATCACACCAGAGAGCTTAGTTCCCAGTGTGTCCACTCCATGCTGAGCCTGCTCTAGACAAAATTTAGTATATTCGTAAAGGAAATTTTGCTGATCTTCCATACGTTCATTGTTTTATATTTATGTGACAACACGTTTGTGAATGCACTAAGTATGCTGTAAGTTAAACATGAAAATTCGGAAAATTGACAAAAATGAACGCCTAGAAATTCTCAAGGGTGATCTATATGCCTATTCACGGTGGACAAATCAAGACTTGCCGCGATCGCATTTAACGGCGATTAATCCAGAGGATGTACTAGCTGCGGAGATTGACGGCAAGATCGTGGCGGCTTTGCAATGCTTTAGCTTTCAACAATCGTTGCGCGGCATCATTAAGCCGATGGGGGGAATTGGCGGAGTCTGGACATATCCTGAATATCGCAATCTTGGCTGTGTTAAGGCGCTGATGAAAAGTGCCTTTTTAGAAATGCGAATGCGGGGAATTTGCGTGAGTATGCTCACACCTTTTAAGGAAAGTTTCTATGAGAATTTGGGCTATGCGATCGCTAATTCCTTAAATGAAGTAACAATTCCCATTTCTGCTTTGACAGATTATTTAAAGCTGCCCTGCGTCGCGAATGGAGCCGCTAACTGGTCATGCGATCGCCTTCCTGCAACAGAAGCGAGAGATATATTAATTAACTTTTTGGATAACAGTTTGCGATCGCAAACTTTACAGCCCCATGATCACGGGGTGGCGATTACCAAATTTGCCTACGAGCAATGGTGGCATTTGCATCGCCAAAAACTCTGTGTGGTGATCAAGCGCGATCGCCAGCCCGTTTCGATCGCCATCTATGCGATCGACAGCAGTGGCAATCTACCCATGAGCGATCGGCAAATTGAGATTTCATCAATATTTTGGACAGATCTCGAATCCCGCGATTGCCTGCTCAACTTTTTTGCCACCCATCGCGATCAGATCGGCAAATTAAAAATGCCCATGCCCATCAGCGCAAATCTACATACATGGCTCAAAGATGCGGGCAAATTGTCTTCTACTTTGTCTGAGCCTTGGATGGTAAGAGTTGTGGATATTGTGGAAGCATTGCATGATTTGCCAATTTGGTGTGAGCCTTTTACCTTTGCCCTCAGCGATCCCTATTGCAGTTGGAATGAGAGCTTGTTTGGGGTAAGCAGCAATCGCGGACAACTACGAGTTAAGCGATACAATCTGGAAGTACAAGAACGGGCGATCGACTTTCGCGCCACGATCGCTGGTATTTCGGCACTGATCTACGGTACTTATGAGATCGAGGAACTCGTGCATAAAAAATGGATTACCGATCTGACAACTGATACCTATGAGCTATTAGAAAATAGCTTTACCCCATGCGTAATTTATAATCCTTTTAAATTCTAAAAGCATAAAAAAGATAAGAATGGGCGGCGCTTCGCGCCGCCCATTCTTATCCAAGGATTAGTGGTGCGGTGCAAAGCACCGCACCACTAATCCTTGGATGGAAAGGGAGTAACCCAAGATATTGTTCGTTTGATTGGTAATTGCTGTAAATTAAAAGCATGAAAGAAAAACTCACTCGTAGCCAAGAACGAGTGCTACATCTCCTCCAACATCACGATCGCGCCGTATCCGCGCAAGATATTCATTCGGAGCTACGCAATAGTGAAAAAAGTGTGGGTTTAGCCACAGTTTATCGATCGCTAGAGACTCTAAAACTACAGGGCTTAATTAAAGCGCTGACTCTGCCCAATGGCGAAACGGTTTACAGCGTTACCCCAATTGATAAACATCATCTTAATTGCCTAAATTGTGGTCAATCGCTACCCATCGACTGCTGCCCCATTCACGACCTTGGCAACCAACTCGCAAAAACCCACAGTTTTCAGATTTATTACCATACTCTGGAATTTTTTGGCTTGTGTAATCAATGTCAAGAGCAACCTCAATAAAGTGGGCGACTACGCCCCACTTTATCGAATTAGGAACCGAAACTTATGAAAACTGTACTTGTCCCTCTATTTGAAGGCTTTGAAGAAATCGAAGCCATCACAATTATTGATGTATTGCGTCGCGCCAATATTAAAGTAATTACCGCCAGCCTAGATACTCAAACTGTCCTAGGCGCTCATGCGATCGCGGTAATTGCCGATAAACTTCTAGACGAGATTCTCGATCAAGTAAATGCAAATCATTTTGATGCGATTATCCTTGCGGGGGGCGCTGGTACTTTTCGGATGAGAGAAGATGCGCGGATTGATTCAATTCTCAAATCTCAATTCCAATCTAACAAACTAATTGGCGCAATCTGTGCGGCTCCTACTGTTCTATCCCAAGCAGGACTACTCAAAGGCAAACGCGCCACCTCTTTCCCATCTGTCAAGGATCAATTAGAAGTAGGCGAATATTTGCAAATTCCTGTGGTAGTTGATGGCAATATTGTCACCAGCCGTGGCGCAGGTACAGCGATGGCATTTGCCCTCAAGTTAGTGGAAATCTTACAAGACGAAGCGATCGCGAATAAACTAGCATCAGACATGATTGTTTGATATGGCTTAATCTATGTAAGCCATTTAATGCTTTGGTAAGTAGCTGGGCATAATTAATTACAAACCAAAACCCGTAAAGTTGCGCCCCTAAGGGGCGCAACTTTACGGGTTTTGGTAATTTATTTTGCACAAGCGCTTTTTACTTGTATCCTGCTGCTTGGAGGGAAAACAAATGAGCATAGCGTCCATTAGCTTCCAATAGCTGCTCATGACTACCTTGCTCGATAATTTGACCATCTCCCATGACAATGATTTTATCCGCCATGCGAACTGTGGAAAAGCGATGGGAAATTAACACCACCATCTGATCCTTAGTGAGCGACCGAAAATGATTAAAAATATTCATTTCTGCTTCCGCATCCATTGCGGCAGTTGGCTCATCGAGGACGAGGATATCTGCTTGCGATCGCATAAAAGCTCTCGACAAGGCAATCTTTTGCCATTGTCCGCCCGATAGCTCTTGACCACCCTTAAACCATTTACCTAGTTGGGTACTAAATCCTTGAGGCATATTGTCGATAAAGGGCTTTGCCATTCCTTTTTCCGTGGCAATTTCCCAATCCTGATATTCATTGAGACGCTCCACATCGCCAATTCCCACATTTTCTCCCACTGTAAATTGGTACTGCACGAAGTTCTGAAAAATCACACCAATTCGCTTTCGCAAAACATCGATATCCCAATCATTTAAGTCCACACCATCGAGCAAAATTTTGCCGCTAGTAGGAACGTATAACCGAGTTAGGAGCTTAATTAGGGTAGTCTTGCCTGAGCCATTTTCGCCGACGATCGCTAGTTTTTCGCCATGCTTGAGATGTAGCGAAATATCCTTTAAAACTGGCTCTTGGCTTTCGGGATACATAAAAGAGACATTCTCAAATCTAATTCCATCAGGCTGAATACCTCTAGTAATATAGCCTTCTGATTTAGGAATTGGTTGATCGAGAAATTCGTAAAGGTTTGCTAAATAGAGATTGTCTTCATACATGCCGCCGATGGAAGTAAGCGCCGATGCAAAAGTGGATTGACCTTGTCGGAAAACTACGAGATACATGGTCATTTCTCCTAAGCTGATTTTGGCAGCGATCGCTTCCATCACAATCCATGCATAGGCTCCATAAAAGGCTCCCGTACTCAACAATCCCAGTAAATATCCCCAAATCCCCTTTTGAATTGTTAGATTCCGATCTTCATTAAACAAGCGATTAAAAATTTCGCGATAACGCTGTAAGAGCATTCCGCCCAATTGATAAAGCTGCACTTCTTTAGCATAGTCTTCTCGCGCCAATAACGTCTCTAAATAATGCTGCTGACGGGTTTCAGGCGATCGCCATTTAAAGAGACGGAATGAATGCGCCGAGAACTTAGTTTCGGCAATAAAAGAAGGAATGGCGGCTAATACTAAAACAAGGACAGCCCAAACTGAAAACTGTAACAATAGTCCGCTAAAGGTTAATAGGGTTAAAGCTGATTGCCCTAAGCCAAAGATACGGCTAATTAAGGATAACGGGCGACTGGAAGCTTGCGATCGCGCTTGTGTCATCTTGTCATAAAATTCCGAATCCTCGAAATGTTCCAGATTGAGAGTAAGCGCCTTTTCTAAAATTAAGACATTGACTTGCTGACCTAAGAGAACTCTCAACAAGGTTTGCGATACATTTAAGCCTTTTTGCGCCGCCGCCAAAATGATGATTAATAGGGCTTCAAATCCCACATAACTAAGCGCCAAATTGCGATCGCCAATTAATCCCGTCCGCGAAGCCAAGACAACTCCATCCACAATCAACTTACCGACATAGGCGATCGCCGCAGGTAGCAGTCCACTGACAATGGTAAAAATGGCGATCGCTACAGTGAGAATACTGCTAGTTGTCCAAACTAAGCCTAGAGCCTTAATTCCATAGCGAAATATCGACAAGTATTTACTTACAGACTTTTGGAGGAATTTACCTCTCTTTAATTCACGGGTTTTCTTTTTTGCCATACTTTATTGTACAGATTCTCGACTTATAGCGCTTTACCACCGACAAAACCAAGATAATTTTTAAAAGCGTTGCTTTGCAACGCTTTTAAAAATTATCTTGGTTGGTTGGGTTTTACAGCGCGCCTAATTTGTCGCCAATAGGCTTGGAGTGGAAACTGAGTATAGTCCTGAGTAATTGATAACAGCACAAATAAATGACCACAGAAGGTGGCGATCGCCCAGAATTTGGGAAACCATGCTAGGGGAACATCAGGTTCGGTGGGGAATAGATAGACCGCAGTTGTGGCGATCGCGGTAGGAATGATTACTAACAAAATCCCTAATATACTTAACCAACGGCTATTGTAAACCTGCACAGCATTGGCATTTTCCCATTTCTTGCCTGTCCATATCCAACGCAATGTGGAAATGGTATCCGCCATTCTCAGAATTTCTTGATGAGAGGCAATATCTTTTTCTAAGGTGAAAATGTGACTGCAAAAATTACACCCCAAGGATTCCATCATCGGCATCTCGGCGATCGTGCCACGTATACACACAGGGCAAGGTGCGGAAATAAAAGAAATCGGCGATCGCGAACTAAAATAACTCATTTATGTGCAATCCAAGATAATTCCCAGCGCTTTGTGTTCAAAACATAAACCAAGAAAGTTATTAAAAGCGTTGTAAAACAACGCTTTTAATAACTTTCTTGGTTTATTAAGAGAGTGCTTTGCACCCTCTTAATAAACCTACTGAGCTAAAAATAGCAAAGCCCCAACTACCAAAAAGATAATTGACCAAAGCAAACCCCAAAAAGCGGGATGACTAGAAACCTTATTTCCATTAGCAGTAGATAGAAGTTCTAAATCCATCCAAGAAGCGATACCACGACGGAACCAGCCCTTAGCTGTAGTCTCAGAACCAATCAATCCTTGAACCCGCTTCATGCCAAAGAAGAAATTTCCTAACGGGCCCCAGCGTGAAGCATAGAGTAGATACATCATGCCCGACTTGTCCTGTAACTTCAGGTCAGAGCCAAACACATAACCCGCATCACCACGACCGATTAGAGTTCCTTCTAACTGCACAGGCTGACCACGCAAAGGACTAGCATAAGCATCGGACATCAGGGTAATTACATCAGTGGCAGAAGCATTTTGGGAACTAGGGTACATAACCGATCGCTTAAAGATCATCACAACCCCTAATAACAACAATGGAATTGCCACAAAAGCCTTAACACCGCCAATACTTCTCAATAGAATTGCGCCGATCGCTAAACCGACAATAATGGCGATCGCCTCAGCACCATAGAGCAAGAAATCTTGATAGAAAGTTCCGTAAAGCCGCTTTTTATCAAGGCGATTGCCTTCTGCAACCACATGCCCCATGTCAAATTCCATCTCTAATCCCAACTGCTCTGCATAGTTACTGAGAGCGCGAACTCGCTTGCCAGTGAGAGGATGTGTAGAGTTTAGCTCCATCCACCAACCCCAAGGATTAAATAAATCCCAAAGGAAAAGACGACCAACTTTTTCGGGAGAAGAAGAAATTTGATAAGCCGTGCCAGTCGTTGCTGCCGCCTTAGCATCATAAATTCCAAGAGCGCGAGTCCCTTCCATTAAACGGCTTGGCTCTTTCGATTGTTCTGTCTCTTGGACAATCCCATAGGCAATTTTCACAAGAGCGCGAGATAATGCGTTGGGATTACCCGTCTGCTCTGCGGCAAAATGGTCAGCAAAATATTCTCTAGTCCGTGATAGATAGAGTAGTAGATATGTGCCGACAATATAGAAGCCATAGGCGACAAAAGCGGTGAACATGGCAGCATTTTCCACCCGTTCATCATTCACTTTTTTACCGATCTCGCGAATGGTGACATAAAGCAGATAGGTAATTTGCACCAATGTCGAAGCAACGGTCATCACCGCAAAATCCCAATGCACGATATGCCCCAATTCATGGGCGTACACCGTAGCCGCTTCCTCATCATCAAGATATTTAAACAAACCTGCACTAACTACCAGACGGGCGCTATTTGGCAAAGCCCCGTAGGTAAAAGCCGTAGGGTTGTTATCATCAATGATCCCCAAACGTGGCTGGGTAATTTTCTTGAGATTACAAACACGGCGAATCGCATGGGCGGATTCGGGGCTAAGGCGTTCGATTTCTTCAATGTTTACCCATCGAGTGTGATAGAGCCAGCCTTGGGTCAAATCCATAATCCAAGGTGACACAAAGAAAATGATCGCATTCACAATCACGGTGACAATTACCGCAGTTCCGAATCCAAGTATCGGATTTGGGCTATTGACAATAAAAATTGTGGCAGTCACCAATGAAAATACAATCCCCACCAGTAAGGCGATCGTAATACTAGAAGCAAGGGCAAGATTCCCTACAATTTGGGCAGTGGCAAGACTTACACCAGCCTGATCTGCCCGACCTGCCTTATGGGGAAATTCTGATTCTGGTATGGACATACAATCCTCTCTAAACTATTGAATATTAGTCCCGTACTGCAATGTTTTGGTTGCTAACTGTACATCCTCAAAACATCACCCTAATTCAATACAAACATAATAGGCGATCTCCCCCATTTACTCTTTCGTTAAGACACAAAAAACAAAAAATGGCATAGCCATTTTTTGTTTGGCTAATCAGCAAGACTTAAATCAAGACTTCGCCGTAAAATAAAGAACCAGATTTTTGATGCCGTGGCAAAGCCACGGCATCAAAAATCTGGTTCCTTCCTACAACGCTCAAGACAAAACTATGGCAACCAGCAAAATTCTCAACAAAATTTACCTAAAAGGTGTAAAAGCCTATGGCTATATAGGGTATTTACCCGAAGAGAATGTGCTAGGTCAATGGTTTGAAGTTGATGCAACTCTATGGGTTGATTTTGAGAAGTCCACGCATAATGACGACATCGAAGATACCGTAAATTACATATCCTGTATTCGGAAGATTGAAAACTTAATTCAAGCTCAGAAATTTAAATTAATTGAAAGATTAGCTGGCGCGATCGCTGATAGCCTTCTCGAAGATTTAAAAATCGAGCAGGTGGAAGTCAAAATCATCAAGCATCCTCCTATTCCTAATTTCTTAGGTTCTGTCGCTGTCGAAATTTTGCGATCGCGGAATCAAATTAGTCCTGTAAATACCACAACCCAATCCCAAACATTACCCGCAGCTCAACCTAAAACTAGCCCAAAAGCCAAAGTAATCAACGATTCGCAACCATCAATCACCACTCCTCAATCATTAAGTGCTGAAAAGCCTAAAATCATTAGCATCCATACCGATGGTGCTTGCTCTAAAAATCCAGGTCCAGGGGGTTGGGGCGTAGTCATTCACTTCTCCGACGGCAGCACCAAAGAACTCGGCGGCGGTATTCGCGAAACCACCAATAATCAAATGGAGTTACAAGGTGCGATCGCGGCTCTAGAATTTCTTGCCTCCCAAAAACAATCCACCCCTGTCGATCTCTATACCGATAGTAAATATGTCCTCGATGGCATTACTAAATGGATCAAGGGCTGGAAAAAGAATGGCTGGAAAACCAAAGATAATAAGCCCGTCAAAAATCAAGAATTCTGGCAACAACTCGATCCTCTGAATTCTTCAAATATTCGATGGCATTGGGTAGAAGGACATTCTGGTGATCCTGATAACGAAAGATGCGATGCGATCGCCCGAAGCTACACCGCCAAGTATGCCTAAAGAGCGTGGTAGAGTTTCTTCTAAGCTCTACCAGAAAATTACAGATGCAAAAGAGGATATATATAAATGCCCTCCCCCTTTCCTGGAATGAATCCTTATTTAGAAAATCCCGAACTATGGTCGGCTGTGCATAGTCGATTAATTGTGGCGATCGCTGATGCTCTCGCTGACACAATTAGCCAAGACTATCGCATTGAAATCGAGAAGCGCACCTATTGGAGTGATGAAACGGGAGACGATCTGCTAATTGGGATACCAGACGTTGCTTTGCTTAGTCGAAGTACAACAAGCAGCGAAAAAGATAGTGCAACCGCAGTTGCAGAACGCACAGCGATATCCCCTACCCGCATTCTCTTGCCAACCTATGAGGAAATTAGCGAACGCTATCTAGAAATTCGTGAAGTCCAAACTGGAAAAGTAATCACTGCGATCGAGATACTTTCCCCTAAAAACAAAAAGACAGGTGAGGGACGTGAAGCTTATCTTCGCAAAAGAAGGCGAGTTTTACAAACTCAAACCCATTTTATTGAAATTGATCTCTTAAGAACTAATCCATCCTTTCTACAAGGACAACTTCCTCCATCTGATTATCATATTTTAGTCAGTCGCAGTCACGAGCGTCCTGCTGCTGATTTATATGCGTTTTCAATTCGCGATCGCATTCCTAATTTCGCTATTCCGTTACGCTTAGGTGAATTAGAACCGACCCTAGATCTACAAATTTTAGTAGATCAGGTTTATCAGCGCGGACGTTATGACTTAGCGATCGACTACTCTCAACCCACGCAACCACGTTTAAGGAGTCAAGATGAAATTTGGGCTAGTAGCTTAATCAAAAACGATTAAATATTTTTAAAATTGCTTGCAGCGATCCCTATGATTGCAAATCAGGCGGAGCAAAATCAAAGGGCAACTCATTATTAATCGCTTGAATTTGCTTAGCTTCGTAAGCATTTACCTCATTGATATGGGGAATTAAAATTTGCTTGAGCCGATCGCGATAAAAGCGATGCAAACTGTAATTTGGTGTCGCAGGAAATCCGCGCCGTTTTTTATGTTGACCACCCGCCCCCGGGTCAAAGCGCTTGATACCTTGAGAAATAGCCCATTCAATCGGTTTGTAATAGCAAGCATTAAAATGCAAGCAATCAATTTCCTGAACACATCCCCAATAGCGTCCAAATAGTTGATCATCCTTGCGGATGCAGAATGACATCCCCACAGGTTGGGGATGATCTTCGATTTCACCCGCCACAAACACAAGGCGATCGCGGAAACTATGGGAGAGATTTTCAAAAAACTTGCGATTTAAATACTTGCTACCACCCCAGAATTTATTGCAATGATCGTTATATAGCTCATACATATAGCCGTAGAAATAATGGGGAATCTCTTCACCTGTATACACCCGCATGGTGATCCCCGTGCTTTCGACGGATTTACGCTCCCGCTTAATATTGCGACGCTGATTAGCATTGAAATTTTTTAAATAATCATCAAAATCCGTAAATTCTTGATTTTCCCAAACATAACTATGGTGCATCCAAGTTGTGAAGCCCCGCGATTCCAACTCATGCTTCCAACTCGGATCAACATATAGAAAGTTACAACCCGACATTTGGTAGCGATCGCACAGGCGATCAATCTCCGCCAACATCAAGTCATAGATTTTTGATAATTCAGTGGGATTGTCACTAATCTCAGGATGCACCAAAAAGCGATAACCCACCGCAGGCGTAAACGGAGCCATCCCCAATAACTTCGGATAATACTCAATCCCCAGCCGATAGGACAAATCCGCCCATTGATGGTCAAATACAAACTCCCCTTGGCTATGTCCCTTGATATACAAAGGTGCAGCCGCTACCAATACATCCCCTTGCCAGACTAATAAATGACTCGGTAGCCATCCCTGCTGCGCGATCGCACAGCCCGAAGTTTCTAAATTTGAAAGCCACTCCCATTCAAAAAAAGGAGTCGCCAAAGGTTTTGAGAGAATATTCCATGCTTCAGCCTTGACCTTATTAACCGTATCCACCCAAGTCGTTGTATAACGGGAAGCTTGTTGCAGCATAGTAAAAGTCTGGGCTATATTTTCGGTAAAGTGTTCTCTAAACATAGCTTAACAAATGTCAATCAAACAAGCCTGAGTAAATCAAAACGTTTAGCCCACAATCCTTCTAACTTTCACTCCCTTCTCAGTCAAGAAATAGTGGTGCGCGGCTTCGCCGCGCACCACTATTTCTTGACTTTATCTGTCTATTTCTTTGGTGGGAAAGAAGTAGACTTGATCAGCCCAAGAAATCCATGAATTTATGTAAACAAAAAGTATCCTTTGATACCACTTAAGCTAATGTATATACATGGCACAAGAGACAAAGTAACTCAGTCCATTCATCAATCTAGCTTACCTACTGAATCTAAGTTTTCAGTACCGTGAGGAGATGACGGAAAAAAGAGTTGAAAGTCTAAATCAGTAGATTAACGCTTTGTTGCTCCCCACGATTTGTCGGTCTTTATGGGGCAGTGCTTATTTCAAAGATCGGTGTAGTTTTGATAGCTTCGATAGCCTATTTTGTTATAGGGTCTCTTAGATTATTACCCAATGTTTAATTAGGGTTCTACCTATCACACGAGTAAATTGAGACAAACTTATATAGTTGAAAGATAAGGGCTACAGCGACTAGTTAATCAATACCTAACACGCATTAGTAAACCTCTAGTAAGAAGATAAAATTGAATTACTTGACCCAATGAGTCTAACAGCCTTCTGTTAGACTCATTCAGTTTTTAGGGGGATTTTTATATAAAAAGAGCGATAAATTTTAGGTGGTGCGTCAGAGCCGCACCACCTAAAATTTATCGCTCTTGCCTACAAAGCAAGAGCTAATTTCTGTTAGTTTTTAGAACCAACAAATCTGTGAATTTATGTAAACAAATAGTGTTGTGTAACACCACATGAGTTAACTTATATACATGGCACAAGAGATAAAGCAACTCAATCCAAACGCAAGTCCAGCTTAGATCTTCAAAGCAACCTTTTGATTTAAAAAGGAGGAAAAGCAAATAGAAAGAGTTAAAAGTCAAAATCATCGGATTGACGCTTTGTTGCTCCCCACGATTCTTCGATCTTTACGGGGCAGTGCTTATTCCAAAGATCGGTGTAGTTTTGATAGCTTCGATAGCCTGTATTATTATTAAGGTCTCTTAAATTTTCTCAGTGTCGGTTTAGGTTTTGACCTAGCATTGTTATAAACGAGACAAACTAATTTAGCTAAAAAATAAGGGCTACAGCGTACAGTTAATCAAGAGCGAACACGTCCAGTTAAACCTCTAGTAGAAAACTAATTGAATTATTTTAAGACATGAGTCTAGCAGCCTTCTGCTAGACTCATTGAGTTTTGGGAAGATATCTAAAAAGATGGCGCAATAAGTAGCTGAGCATGATCCATCTTTCGGTAAAATAAACAACAATTCACTATTTTCATAATCTTTACTCAGGGGTAAACGAGCCTTGCCTAAAATCGTTATCGCTGGCAACTGGAAAATGTATAAAAACCAGTCAGAAGCCAAAGCATTTTTCTCAGAATTTCCAACTCACCTTAAAGACACCGCATCTCAAGCGGCGATCGCTGATCGGCAAATCCTTATTTGCGTTCCCTATACCAATCTCGCGATCTTGCAAACCGTCGTACCCGCGATCGGTCAAGCTAACCTCAGTATTGGCGCTCAAAATGTCCATTGGGCAGAAAACGGCGCATTTACAGGGGAAATTTCCGCGCCAATGCTAGTCGAGCTTGGCATTAAATATGTGATCGTTGGACATAGTGAACGTCGTCAGTTTTTCGGCGAGACCGATGAAACCGTCAACAAGCGACTTAAAGCTGCCCAAGCACACGGACTAACCCCTATTCTTTGTGTCGGTGAAAGCAAGCAACAACGGGATGCCAGCGAGACAGAATCTTGGATTTTCTCGCAACTAGCTGCCGATCTCGTCGATGTTGACCAAAATAATTTGATCATCGCTTACGAACCAATTTGGGCGATCGGTACAGGCGACACCTGTGCATCTAGCGAAGCTAATCGTGTAATTGGACTAATTCGTAGTAAACTTATAAACCGCGACGTTACAATTCAGTATGGTGGTTCCGTCAAGCCCGATAATATTGACGAAATCATGGCGCAACCTGAAATAGATGGTGTGCTAGTTGGTGGAGCAAGTCTTGACCCAGCAGGCTTTGCCCGAATTGTAAATTATCGCTAGTTTTGTCTATATTTCTTTTTTGTTTACAAGCTGTCCATATATAGCAAGTATATAAAGATAGCGATCGCCACAGCCGACATAACCATAGCAAAGCTTATTAAGTTATAAAAATTGACTTTATGAGATCTACTTTGTTATAATTATGTGCTGTTGATTAGAATACACAGCCGCAGATATACCAAATCATCACTTATGCCCACGATCCAACAGCTCATCCGCAGTGAGCGCCAAACCATAAACACAAAAACAAAATCTCCTGCCCTAAAAAGTTGTCCTCAACGCAGGGGAGTATGTACGCGCGTCTACACTACAACACCCAAAAAGCCTAACTCGGCACTTAGAAAAGTTGCCCGCGTACGCTTGACTTCTGGATTTGAAGTCACCGCATACATCCCTGGAATTGGGCATAACCTCCAAGAACACTCCGTTGTGATGATTAGAGGCGGTCGTGTAAAAGATTTACCAGGTGTGCGTTATCACATTATCCGTGGAACACTCGATACTTCGGGCGTAAAGGATCGTAAGCAAGGACGCTCTAAGTATGGTGCGAAGCGACCCAAGCCCGGTCAAGCCCCAGCCGCAAGCACTGGCAAGAAGAAAAAGTAAAAGCCAGTAATTAATTTATCCATTTAAGTAAAATTAGCAATTCATTTTATAAGGTGAATTTAGTACCGTAATGTCCCGTAGAACGAAAGCGTCAAAACGCATAACTCCCCCTGACTCGGTTTATAACAGCCGCCTCATTAGTATGTTGATCCGTCGTGTAATGTCACGCGGTAAGCACTCTGTAGCTTCTCACATTGTTTACAAGGCTCTTGACACCATCGGCGAACGCACAGGCAACCCACCTCTAGAAGTATTTGACCGCGCCATTCGCAATGCGACTCCCCTAGTTGAAGTCAAGGCTCGTCGTGTTGGTGGTGCTACTTACCAAGTACCGATGGAAGTTCGCACCGATCGCGGTGTAGCTCTAGCTCTTCGCTGGTTAGTCCAATATTCCCGCGCTCGTGCGGGACGTAGCATGGTAACAAAGTTGGCTAACGAACTAATGGATGCCGCCAATGAAACTGGTCAAACCATCCGTAAACGTGAAGAAACCCACAAAATGGCAGAAGCAAACAAAGCCTTTGCCCACTACCGTTACTAAGGTTATTAAACCGTAGCTTACCTCGCTATACTATTCTTAATATAAATTCTCAATTCCTGATAAACCCGAGGAAACTTTTGTGGAACGCACTATTGCCTTAGATAAGGTACGCAATATAGGTATTGCGGCGCACATTGACGCTGGTAAGACCACAACTACAGAGCGTATCCTGTTTTATTCTGGCGTTGTTCACAAAATCGGTGAAGTCCACGATGGGACAGCAACGACAGATTGGATGGCGCAAGAACGTGAACGTGGGATCACGATTACTGCTGCTGCAATCAGTACCAGTTGGAAAGACCATCGCATTAACATTATCGACACTCCAGGACACGTAGACTTCACCATTGAAGTAGAACGTTCCATGCGTGTTCTTGATGGTGTAGTTGCAGTTTTCTGTGCTGTCGGTGGCGTTCAGCCTCAGTCAGAAACTGTATGGAGACAAGCCGATCGCTATAAAGTACCCCGTCTCGTATTCGTCAATAAAATGGATCGCATGGGTGCAAACTTTTTGCGAGTAAGAGAACAGATCCGTGCTCGCTTTGGTTCTAACGCAGTCCCCATCCAACTCCCCATAGGTAGTGAAGCCGAGTTAGTTGGCATTATTGATCTCGTCAAAATGAAAGCCTTCATCTACAAAGATGAAATAGGCAAGGATATTGAGGAAGTAGATATTCCCGATGATTTATCTGACTTAGCTAACGATTGGCGTGCCAAGCTGCTTGAATCTGTTGCAGATTCTGATGATGTTTTAATGGAAAAATATCTTGAAGGTGAAGAACTCACCGAAGATGAAGTTAAAACGGGGCTACGTAAAGGAACCTTAAGTGGTTCGATCGTACCAATGACTTGCGGTTCAGCATTCAAAAACAAAGGCGTACAACTCTTATTAGATGCGGTTATCGATTATCTTCCTGCTCCAAGCGATGTTAAACCAGTCCAAGGTTTACTAGCTAATGGTGAGGAAGCAATTCGTGAAGCAAAGGATGATCAACCAATGTCGGCGCTTGCCTTCAAGATCATGTCCGATCCTTATGGTCGTCTCACCTTTGTGCGCGTTTACTCTGGAATCTTGAAGAAGGGTTCCTACGCCCTCAATCCTGTCAAAAACAAGAAAGAGCGAATCTCTCGCTTGATTATTTTGAAAGCTGACGATCGCCAAGAAGTTGACGAGCTAAGAGCAGGAGATCTAGGCGCGGTTCTAGGACTCAAGGATACATTCACAGGTGATACTCTTTGTGATATTGACTCACCAATTGTGCTTGAGACCCTATTTATTCCTGAGCCTGTAATTTCCGTAGCTGTTGAGCCAAAAACGAAACAGGATATGGAAAAATTATCCAAGGCTCTCCAATCTCTATCTGAAGAAGATCCTACCTTCCGTGTAGCAACTGATTCAGAAACTAATCAGACGATTATCTCTGGTATGGGAGAACTTCACCTTGAAATTCTCGTTGACCGGATGAAGCGTGAGTTTAATGTTGAAGCTAACGTGGGTGCACCTCAAGTAGCTTATCGTGAAACTATTCGCAAGACTGTCACCGACATTGAAGGTAAGTTTGCTCGCCAGAGTGGTGGTAAAGGTCAGTATGGTCACGTTGTGATCAACTTAGAACCTACTGAGGCAGGAACAGGCTTTGAATTCGTATCGAAGATCGTTGGAGGTGTTATTCCTAAGGAATTCATCAAACCTTCGGAGCAAGGTATGAAAGAAGCCTGTGAATCAGGAATTCTGGCAGGTTATCCTCTCATTGACGTGAGAGCAACCCTCGTACATGGTTCTTTCCATGACGTGGACTCTTCAGAAATGGCTTTCAAAATTGCTGGCTCTATGGCAATCAAAGAGGCTGTAATGAGAGCTAATCCTGTTTTACTTGAACCCGTAATGAAGGTTGAAGTAGAAACTCCTGAGGACTACATGGGTGATGTTATTGGTGACCTCAGCCGTCGTCGTGGCAACATTGCAGGTATGGATGATACTGCTTCTGGTAAGAAGATTGAATCAAGGGTTCCTTTGTCGGAAATGTTTGGCTATTCTACTGACCTGCGCTCGTCAACTCAGGGTAGGGCAAGCTTCTCAATGGAATTTAGCCATTATGAAGAAGTACCTAAGAATGTGGCTGAAGCCATCATTGCCAAAAACAAGGGCAAAAAAGAGTAGTCCTTTAAAATACTCAACCAATACTCTATAAACTAGAGTAATAATTACCGAAAATGCTCTACACCTTAGAGTAACAATTACTAAATTTAAGGATAATTACGAAAAAATGGCACGCGCTAAATTTGAGAGAGACAAACCCCACGTTAATATCGGTACTATTGGTCACGTTGACCATGGTAAGACTACTCTAACTGCTGCAATCACCATGTCTCTTGCAGCCGCAGGTCAAGCAACTGCTAAGGCGTACGATCAAATCGATGCTGCACCTGAAGAGAAGGCTCGCGGTATTACCATCAATACTGCTCACGTTGAATATCAAACAACTCAGCGTCACTATGCTCACGTAGACTGTCCTGGTCACGCTGACTATGTTAAGAACATGATCACTGGGGCAGCACAAATGGATGGTGCTATCCTCCTTGTTTCTGCGGCTGATGGTCCCGAACCTCAAACTCGCGAACATATTCTTCTTGCTCGTCAGGTTGGTGTGCCTCAACTGGTAGTTTTCTTGAACAAAGAAGACCAAATGGAAGGTGAAGATGAGCTAGTTGAGCTAGTTGAACTTGAAGTTCGTGAATTGCTCTCTTCCTACGACTTTGATGGCGACAATATTCCCATCACCCGTGGTTCTGCTTTGAAAGCAGTTGAGCAAATGACTTCCAGTCCTAAAACCCAACGTGGTGAAAATCCTTGGGTTGATAAGATTTGGGATTTGATGGATTCCGTTGACTCCTACATTCCTACTCCTGAGCGTGCCGTCGATAAAGACTTCTTGATGGCAGTAGAAGATGTATTCTCCATTACTGGTCGTGGTACTGTTGCTACTGGTCGGATTGAGCGTGGCACTGTCAAGGTTGGCGATGTTGTTGAACTAGTTGGACTTGGTGATACTCGTACCACCACCGTTACTGGTATCGAAATGTTTAAGAAGAGCTTAGATGTTGGTCTGGCTGGTGACAACGCAGGTTTACTGTTGCGTGGTATCCAAAAGGATCAAATTGAGCGCGGTATGGTACTAGCTAAGCCTAAGTCCATCAATCCTCATACTGAGTTTGAAGGACAAGTATACATTTTGACCGAAAAAGAAGGTGGTCGTAAGACTCCTTTCTTCCCTGGCTACCGTCCTCAGTTCTATGTTCGTACAACTGATGTAACTGGAACCATTGCTAGCTTCACTGCCGATGATGGTAGCGATGCAGAAATGGTTATGCCTGGCGATCGCATCAAGATGACTGTAGAGTTGATTAACCCCATCGCGATCGAAAACGAAATGCGTTTTGCTATTCGTGAAGGTGGTCGTACCGTTGGATCGGGCGTTGTAACTAAGATCATCAAATAGTATTTTAGTTTCTTAAGAAAAAAGCCTCGCTACGCGAGGCTTTTTTCTTTTTAATCCACAAAAGTGTTGTCACACTTTTGTGGATTAAAAAGAAAACCCAGTAAGGTTTTTCCAAGGAAGAAATGGCTATGCCATTTCTTCCTTGGGTATTAATAGAGCTAGTCAAATATTTCGGCGGGATCGGCTGTTTGGACTTTGCGAAGAGATAATGTGCCAGAAATAATACACATAGAAATAGTTAATAAAAATAGTTGTAAGAGCCGATCGCTGTTTAATTCCATTAATAATCCTGTAGCGTTTTGAGTCAGGCTATAGAGAATGGCACAAATTGCCATCGCTGGGATAAATCCACAGAGAGACAGCAAAAAAGATTCTTGTAAAACTAATCTAAATAGAAAGATGTTACTGTAACCCATTGCTTTGAGGGTTGC
Source organism: Pseudanabaena sp. FACHB-1998 (assembly GCF_014696355.1). GTDB lineage: Bacteria > Cyanobacteriota > Cyanobacteriia > Pseudanabaenales > Pseudanabaenaceae > Pseudanabaena. The sequence continues at coordinate 52,179 of NZ_JACJQA010000033.1, forward strand.
ATATTCAGCAAGGTGATCAGATACGTCTTTGTATAAAACTTGATAGACGATGACCACACCCACAATAAACCCCATACCTACGCCTAGCCCAAAGATAAAGCCAATGGGAGTGGCTGCTGACCAATAATTTAGTTCTAGATCAATAAATTCCTGTCTGGTTAATACTTTGACATCTTGATCTAAATGCGATCGCAGTGTGTCTCTGATTGCAATTACATTTACACCTTTTTCTAGTTGGACTAAACCTAAGCTAATGTTGCTAACTAGACGGTCAGGAAATATTCTTAAAAAATTTTGTTCGCTGGTAATGACTGTGCCGTTAGCGGCAAAAGAAACTCCCATTGTAAATAGCCCACCAATTGTGATGTTACGGTTAGATAACTCTTGAGTTAGGGTTTTACCTTGGGCGATCGCCGATTCGTATTCAGTTGCGATTGAGCCATAAAAATCTTCCCTTGAGCCACGATCAAACAAAAAAACATCAGGAAGTTGGGTTTTGTCTAAATCTGGTTGAATATTTGGAAAAAGAAAGGGATTGGCTTGGGGAGAAACACCGATCGCTAAAATATCTTCTTTGATACCCAGTTTAGGCGCATTCCATACGGCTAAGCCAATATAGGCGGGATGTACTGATTTTACGCCAGTAAATCCTAGAGCTTGAAACAGTCGGCGACGGGGGAATTGTCTGAGATTGAGTAAATTATTAGAGCTAGGATGAATCAGTATTAAATCACTACGCAAATTAAGATGCAGTAGTACAGCACTTTTAAATAAAGATTCTTGAAAGCCTAGCTGCATGGCAATCAAGATCACAGCAAACATAATGCCCAGTATGGCGATCGCTAGACGACCTTTTTGATAAGTGAGTTGCAGCCAAGCTAAAGGAATCGCAAACATACAAAATGTGGTGTACCCCAAACCAATATTCGCATTTTAAAAATTAAATATTAGCTAAGGGAGTAGCAGTGCCAAGCACGGCTACTCCCTTAGCTAATATTTAGGATGGAGGTGTAGATTTGAGATATTTGTACAACCAGCCACATCCTCCTAAACAAGTGCGCTTATCTTCTTCGGAAACATTAATGTTAGTTCGTAAATATTCTTGTAACCATTGACAGCCGCGCATTAATAAATTTTCTAAATCGAGATTCCACATGATGATTTTGCGATCTTCACCCGTGGAAACTAAGATTTTGCCATTTGGACTAAAGCAGACACTTCTTACAGGACCTTGATGACCATTAAAAGTTCGTAATAACGTACCGTCACCACTCCAAAATTGAATTGTGGAATCTTCGCTAGCTGAAACGATAGATTTACCATCGGGGCTAAAACAAACGCTAGTTACTTCGGCGCTGTGACCGTTTAAGGTTTTGATCAATTGACCATCAATACTCCAAAGTTTTACGCTTTGATCCATACTGCCACTGGCAATCATCATGCCATTAGGGTTAAAACAAACCGTATAAACCTCAGCACTATGTCCGTCTAAAGTGCCAAGTAGGTTACCATCCCAACTCCAAAGGTTGATTAATTTATCTTTGCTAGCCGACGCTAACATGCTGCCATCGGGACTAAAATCGATACTATAGACTTCAGCAGCATGTCCTGTTAGGGTTTGTAACCATTTGCCATCAGCACTCCAGACTCGCACAGTGCCATCAGCACTACAAGATGCAAATACTTGTCCATCGCAACGGTAAACAACTTTATAAATTTCTGCACGATGGGCGCTGATAGTCTCAATGAGAGAACCATCAGTACGCCACATTTTGATACTAGCATCGGCTCCTGCTGTCAAAATTGTAGAACTGTCAGGGCTGAACGTAACACAGTTAACTTTGTCATTATGCCCTTCTAAAACAGCTTCCAGAGTACCGTTAGGATTCCAGAGATTTACAGTCTTATCCTTACAAGATGAGGCAAGGAATTTTGAATTAGGGCTAACTGCTACGGAGAAAATTTCATCTGTATGCCCCATTAAAGTTCGTAGGGGTGTGCCTCTAATTGACCAAAGTTTTACGGTAGTATCACGACTGGCGGACGCAAGATTTTTGCCATCGGGACTAAAGGCAATACTATGAACCACATCTCCATGTCCTTGAAAGGTATAGAGTAAGCCCTGTTCAATGTCCCAGACGCGAATGGAGCGATCAAATCCACTAGAGGCAATGGTGTGATTATCGTGGCTAAAGGCGACACTCCAAACCTTATCGGAATGACCATAAAAAGTTTTAATTAAAACTCCATCGGAACCCCACATTTTGACAGTGCGATCGCGGCTACCTGAAACGATCGCTAAGCCATTAGGTGCATAGGCAACACTTTCGACAAAACTATCATGCCCGCGCAGATGTCTGATAGGTACACCAAGGGTATTCCAAATAATTAAATTGCGATCGGCACTGCCTGAAACTAGGGACTTACTATTAGGGTGAAAAGAAACGCAGGTCACCCAGCGATCGTGTCCTCCGCGCAAAGTGCGAATTGCCGTACCATCACTTTTCCATAGTTTAACCGTCGTATCCTCACTCGCAGAAGCGATCATTTCTCCGTCATGGCTAAAGCAAACATCTAGCACGGGTCCATCATGACCTTTGAGGGTAGCGCTCGGTTGAGAGTCAAAGGTATCGGTCGAGGAGTTGCGCCTCCAGAGTTTGATCATGTTGTCGCGGCTACCTGACACGAGCAAATTACCATCGGGGCTAAAAGCGACGCTAGTTACCCAGTTGGTATGCCCTACTAAGGTTTGGAGTAATACACCTGAAGCATTCCATATTTTGATTGTGCGATCGCTACTAGCCGAGGCAATAAATTGACCATCGCGGGAATAGCTAACTTTGTTAACCCAGAATCCATGACCTTCGAGACGGTTATATTCATGAGTGCCGTAAACTACTTGTTCCAGTGCGGTAATAGCCCGAATTTGCGTATTAGCTCGAAGATTTTCTAAAGTAGTAGCATCAACTTGGGTAGTAAGGCGCTTGAGCTGGACTCCGCCGATTACGCCTGCAATCATCGCCTCTAAATGATTATTAGAAAGGTAGAGAGCTTCGGAGGAAATTGTAAGGGCGACAATTTTTTCATTGATTTCGCCCATCTCGGCGATCACTCGTTGGCGGCGCTCAGAATCAAGACTTTTTTCTAGTTCCTGACTCAACTTTTCGAGGCGATCGGCATCGGCAGCGCGAGCTGCCATGAGCTGCTCACGTTCATTAACCCTTTGGGATGCGTCTAAAAAGTTGAGATCAATTCTTGATAAGTCTGGCTGCCCTTCGGCCCAAGCTAAGGCTTCGGCTAAACGAGTCCCACGTAGCAAACAAGATTCGTCACTTTCTTCCGATCGCTCCCATGCTTGTAAGGCTTCAAGATAGGGACAGTTGCGGATCTCGGAGAAAACAACTTTTTGTTTGACTTTGATTACAACTATAGAAACATCATCGTCAGGGATGTCCGAGCCAGAAAATTCATCTAGAGCTTTCTTTAATCCCTGTAAAATTTCGATTGCGGATTGCTCAGCTAATTGGATGACGATTTTACGCAAGTCGGAAATATCATCACCATTGGAACGCCCAAATTCTTCGCCAAGGGAATTACTAGCTTCAAATAATCCATCGCTAAAAAATATGACTACGTCCCCTTCCTTCAGAGAACGTGAGGTTGCTCGGTATGTGGCACTATCAAAACGTCCCAAAGCGATCGCAGGATTAACCACCTCTTCACAACTATTGGTCTCATCACGATAAATCAAAGGACCAGGAATACCTGCATTACCTAAATGTAGTTCATAGGTAACGAGATCGAGCGCTCCATAGCAAAGTGCAACCGCATCATCAGTACGACTTTTGCACAATAACTGATTTAGGGAATTAAGCATGGAAGCAGGATTTTGCAATCTGCCCTGTTGAGCATAGGCATCCAGTTGTCCTTTAAATAAAGCAGCATGAATAGCTCCAGCAACAGACTTGCCTGAAGAGTCGGCGATCGCCACTGCCAAAGTTCCTGACTGCTCCAGAAACTGGTAATAATCTCCGCCAAGATCTACCGCCGTCCAAACTTCCGCAGCAATATCTAGCCCAGGGTAAGAAGGCAAGCTTTGTGGCAATAAGCTTCTTTGCAGCAATCTGCCACTTGAAAGGTCACTGGAAGTTTCAATTAACTGCATACACTGATAGACAGGGCGATCCTCAGAACAAATATTAGCAACACTGATCTCAATTATTTGTAATAGTCAAACCGTTCGTTAAGCGTGATTCCCAAAAATCGTGTTTCTATGCACACAGAGAATCATAACCCCTAAAACCGAATAAATTAATACACGTAAAATCTTATTTTAGTTTAGGCAAAATTATTTTAGCTGTTGTTTAGATCTAGGGATTTACTCTACCTCTAATTTACGAATAAAAGACGGAAGAATAATTCTAAGTAGCTACTCCCTTCCTATCCAAAGATTAGTGGTGCGGCGCGAAGCGCTGAACCACTAATCTTTGGATAGAGATAGCGGTAATTAACTCTAGAGATTTTCTCAAATCCATAAAATTAATTAACTTAAAAATATTCTATTCACAGAATTTTATTTATTTATTCACATTCAAGGGTTTCACGGGTTAGCCTACCTGTTATTGGGTTTTGTCCCTTAGCTACTTGGCAAAGTTTTTGGCGGATTGGTGGACGTAAATCGACATCAGTAAAGTCAGCACCTTCAATAATCACTCCATTGAATGAAGTGCCATAGGCAAACGATCCTTCAATTACGGCATTAGTCAAATTTGCTTTATCGAGTCGAGCATTATCAAGAGTGCTATAGCTTAAATTTGCCCCTGTTAGATTGGCTTCTTTCATATTTGCCGCAAAAAAACTCACACCTTGAGCATCGGCATTTACAAAAGATGAACTTCGTAAATCTGATTCATTAAATTGATAGCCTTGGAGCGATCGCCCAGAAAAATCTGCACCTTCTAGAAAAGCTTTCACATATACGTCGGCAAAAACTGGCTTAGCCACAACCATCACTAAGGTTAAACACAGCAATATATTGATGAATCTAAATATAAGGTTGCGGAAGGAGAAATTTATGAGTTTCATAATCTTATTTCTGGATGTTATTGAGACTAACATATGTAGCTAGGCGAAATTAAATATAAAATCACCAAACCCATGGCGCACGCTGCGCGTGCGCCATGGGTTTAGGTTCTGTTTTTTTAATTATGTCCAGCTACTTATACGGGCTGTAGCTATATTTAGAAGAAACCATTTTTGAGTCTCATCCAGAGTTTATGGCAAAACAAGTGGGCGATCGCGGGGAAATTTTAGTAGCTCAACTTTTAAAAGATCATGGTTGGCAGATCTTAGAAACCCAATGGCGCTGTCGGTGGGGGGAACTAGATTTAATCGCTTGCGATCGCCAATGGTTGCTGTTTGTAGAAGTGAAAACTCGTAGCGATCGCAATTGGGATGCCGATGGGAGTCTAGCTATTACGCCGCAAAAACGAGACAAAATTATTAAATCAGCTTCAGTATTTTTAGCAAAACATCCACCGCTAGCTCATTTGGCTTGCAGATTCGACGTAGCTTTAGTTCGTCGATCTATAAGCAGGGATGAGTCGAGCAATCTCCCCAAGTCTAATTTTTACTTGCAAGCTTATATCGAACAAGCTTTTATTGAGGAATAGCTTTAAATCCTTTGTCTTCTTAAAAACTAAATTAAAACTCTAAAGATAAGGGGCGGCGTTTGCGCCGCCCTTATCTTTAGAGTTTATGTCCTAAGCTAAATTCTTGATTCAGAAGAGAGAAAATAAAGCTATAGCCAGTATTGCTATGACACAACCCCAAGAAGCGAGTTGCCGCGCAACTCGCTTCTTGGGGTTTGTCTTAATGGAAGTGACTACAGCTATAAAAAGGATTGGCTTTGCAATCCCTTTTTATTTTCTATGAATATTCATAAAAACTAGTTTGACTCGGCTCCTCATAGGATAAAGCTTTTTCTCTCAAACCAAGAGCATCAATATATTTAGGTATGGCTTTATCAACGGTGTAGTGAGTTTCTAGCAATCTACGAGCATTTTTACCTAGCCTTTCTTTCATATAAGGATTCTCAACCAGCCAACAAATATATTCAGCGAGACCACGGGCATCACCATTGTTAAAATAGCTGCCACAATCCCCCTCATCAACTATTTCTCTTAAATAATTGCCTTCAGGACAGATCGCCGCAACAGGTCTACCCGCAGCAAGAATTCCATACATTTTTGATGGCGCGACCGTGTCTCCCACATTCGGCAAAATACTGACTAAAGACAGATCGCAGGCAGTTAAAGAAAAAGGTAAAACCTCTTTATCTTGGTATGGCAACTGGAGGGTATTAGTTAAATCTCCCGAAGCGATCGCCTCTTTGATCATTTTAGAACCCACACCATTACCAATAAAGACAAACTTTATATCTCGACGATTGTTTAAAAGTTGGGCGCACTCAAAAATAGTTTGGCTGTCATGACAGCGTCCTAAATTACCTGAATACAAAACTACAAAGGAATCCGTAAGATCATGTTGCTTAGCAAACCAATTATCCGACTTAGCGATCGGACGTATGAATTTAGGATCAGCCCAGCTATGAATCACATGAATTTTATGAGCAAGCTTATTATTTTTCTGAATTAGCAATTGCTTCATTGGCTCACTTAAAACAATTAGGGAATCCGCTCTTTCCCAAACTTTAAGGTTGACGAATTCCCAAAATTTAACAATCCAATGATCGGGAGAAACGACTTTTAATCTAATCGCTACTTCAGGATAAATATCATAAATAATACAGCTATAAGTATGTCCAAAAATCTTGTTATAAAACCAACCAATTAATCCCAAAAAAGGTGGTGCAGAAGTTAAAACTAAATGAGAACCTCTAATGTTTTTATGACGAAATTTAATTACACAACGCATTAGAAATAAAATACTTCCAACAATCTTATTCCTAATGCGTTTAGACATCAAATGAATAGATCCTGTACGGCGAACAAATACGCCATTGATATTCTCTTGGCGTTTTACTTCAGTTTGTTTAAATGCATATCCTGGCATTCCCGTAAACACACTTACATCAAATCCTTCTCCCACCAACGCCCCAGCTAATTCATATACAAATTGTCCAGTAGCAGCATAATCAGGTGGATAAAATTGAGTAATGATACTAATGCTAGTTTTCAAGTGTTTTGTACCTGCCATTATTTTACTTAATTAGTTGTTTTGAAATCTACTCGGTGATTACAACTAGCCACGTATCAGTTATGTTTGTTTTGATTGTCTCCCTAAAAATTTGGATTGAGGGCATCAATGTAAACTAGCAAAAGAGTATATTAAAATACAAGTCTGATGAGATTCATATAAATATCTGTATAACTATAACGTGAATTTGATTCAGTCTCTTTGGTTACCTATCCCTGATTATCTAAAATGTCTAATCAGTTTATTTAATCAATTGACTGACTCGTTTAGCTGATATATTTGGCAATATCCTCCTCCGCAAAATTATCTCCTGCTTGGATTAAAGCACTCCGAAGCCCTATCTCCGTCATAGAATGACCTGCATCAGGAACAACTATAAACTCAGCTTCAGGGAAAGCCTTATGTAGCTCCCATGCAGTAATCATTGGACAAACAATGTCATAGCGTCCTTGAATAATTACTGTGGGGATATGGCGAATGCGATCAATATTTTTTATAAGCTGATCCTCCGACGAAAAGAAGCCCTTGTTGACGAAATAGTGGCATTCAATGCGTGCAAAGGCTTCAGCAAATTCTTCCGTACCAAACTTTTCTATTAATTTAGTGTCAGGAATAAGCTTGCTGGTGCTGGCTTCCCAAATTGACCATGCACGAGCTGCCTGCGATCGCACATTCCGATCTGGACTCACTAGACGACGATAGTATGCAGATATCATATCGCTACGCTCATCAATCGGAATCGGCATAATATATTGTTCCCAAGCATCAGGGAAGATGTAACTTGTGCCATCTTGATAGAACCATGAGAGTTCTAAAGAACGCAACATGAAAATGCCACGCAAAATTAACGCAAGGCAGTATTCTGGAAAGGTTTCACTGTAGGCAAGAGCTAAAGTACTGCCCCAGCTACCACCAAATACCACCCAACTATCAATATTGAGATGTTTTCGTAAAGTTTCAATATCTTCGACTAAATGCCATGTCGTGTTCTCTTCAAGTTCAGCATTAGGAATGCTTTTTCCACATCCACGCTGATCAAATTGAACAATTCGCCATAGTTCAGGATTAAAATACTGCCGATAAAGAGGCTGGCTGCCCCCGCCAGGTCCACCATGCAGAACTATAACTGATTTACCATAGGGATTTCCAGACTCTTCAAAATAAATCGTGTGAAGTTCGGAGACTGGAAGCATTCCCTGATGGTATGGCTCAATCTCAGGATATAGTTCACGCATAAAATTTTGGTAAATGTATCGTTATTCTAACTAAAAAAGCAATCCAGCGCTTTGCGCTTTCTTAAAACCGAGCTAGATTTTGAAAAGGCTTGCGAAATAAACTTTTTCAGGATTTAGCTGTAATACACCAAGACTAAAAAGAATGCTTTCGTCGATACAACAAAGACGAAATAAACCCAAATTTTGTTGCCGATTTAGCTCCAAATTTATAAATGACTTTCACTCCGTAACATCCGTTTATAAGCTAGCCAACCTGAGGCGATCGCCACCATGAAAAAGCCAATCAAAAACCGCAGATGGAGGATCATTTCGCTGCTATTTAAGGCTTTGCTATTAGTTGATAGCGCTGTAAATGCTTCGCTCATGTGGTACACAGGATTAAACTGGGTAATTAGAAGTAGATCTTTGGATAAAAAAGTAGTGGGAAAAAAAGCTCCGCCCAACATCAACAGTGGTACACCCACACCAGCCACTAATGAGTTAACATCCTCGGCACGGCGGGCAAACTTGGTGGCTAGGACAAAGCCCATACCTACATAGGAGCCAATGCTCGCGAAAACAACTAAAATTCCTGCCCAGATCTGTCCACTAAAGCGAACTTCCCAAAATGCCGCAACCGTATAGATAATTAGCGTTTGTCCGATTCCGATCGCGGCATAGGCGAAAAAAATTCCTAGAAAGTAAGAAACTCCATTTATCGGCGAAATTAATAAACGTTTTATGGTAAGGCTTTCGCGCTCAGAGACAATGGTAGACATTGTGCCGCCCAGACAACTAAAAAATAAGGCTGAACCAATTAATGATGCTGGCGCAGCTAATTTAAAAGATTCCGTAGTAGTAATTTTCGAGCCTTCTGCTAGCACAAACCCATTGAGCAAAAGCATGGAAATCGGAAAAATCACCCATAGCAGCAAAGTGCGGTATGTACGAAATAATTCTAGTAAAATACGTCGCCCAATGGCGATCGCCTCATATCCATAGTTCATGTGGTAACCCCTGCGATTTTAGCTGTTATATTAAAATTATCTGACATCGGTTTGAGAATCTCTAAACAGCACAGAAACTTCACCACACAGATTCCCAGTGTTTAATGGCTCGTCTAGTTTTAGCAAATATCTAAAGCGCTTTCTCATTATTGCGGTTTCCATTTATCTTGCCTTGAGACTGCGCCAAACTTTGCAATTGCTATTGATTAGTATATTTTTGGCTGGAGCCATCACTCCTGTAATTGAGCAAATTACTCGCTTTCGAGTCAATATCTATAAATGGGAAATCGGACTCAATCGAGTTGGCGCAATCCTCTTGATTTACTTGTTTCTGTTTTTCGCGATTATTTTAGCGATCGCCCCAGCGCCACAAATTATTTTGGAATTGGGTCAGTTTTTTATCAAGCTGCCAAATTTACTAGAACAAATTCAATTGCCCAAGGGCGGACTATTTAATCTAAATCAGGAACAGCTAAGCCGAGTTCTGCAAACACAGCCGTTAATCGATCAAGCTCAAACCTTCGGCAAAGAAATTGTCAGTCAAACCTTTGGCTTCACTATCCAAATTTTTAATGCGATCGGGATTGGTGTTCTTAGCTTGTTAATTACCGCTTATATGGTCATTAACTCTAGTAGTTTGATGCGAAGGTTTCTAAATCTTTTTTCCAAAAAAATTCGCAAAGAAATCGAGATCTTAATTCCCCCAATTACTAAATGCTTAGGTGCTTATGTTGTAGGTAGGGTTGGCACTTCGACTTTATTAGGCTTTTGTACATATTTGACCCTCTCTCTGTTTGGTATCCCCTACTCGGGTGCTTTAGGATTATTGGTGGCGATCGCCAACTTAGTACCGTATATAGGAGGCTTAGTTGCTTTAGCCGCGATTTTTATCGCCGCATGGGGTGTGGATTTTAATAGAGCGGCGATCGCTATGTTTATCTGCTTTAGTTTGCAACAAATCGAAGCCTTTATTCTTCAGCCTTGGCTAGTTGCACCCTATCTAAACCTCGATCCCTTTGAACTTTTATTATCAATTATTGTTGGTGCAGAGCTTTTTGGCGTGCTAGGTGCAATCAGCGCTCCACCGATCGCTGGTACTTGCAGAATTTTGTTTAACCATTTTTCCCCCAACCCTAATATCCCAGATACAAATATCGACACTGAAATATAAATGAAAAAGATAGTCGTGGCAAAATGCCACGACTATCTTTTTCATTTATATTTTTAATAAACTTGAATCCACTCATGGATCTCGTAATCAGTCCAAATGCCATTTTGCCAATAGGGATCTGATTCAACAAGTTTTTTCGCAGTAGTCACATCGGGAGCCACATAAACAGCAAAAACTTTAGTTACATCCTGTGTGGGACCCACGGTTAGCAAACTACCTGACTCATGTAAGGTTTTTAGATTATCAAGATGGGCTTGACGAAAGGGCGTGCGTTTTTCGAGGACATTTTCGCAATAGCTGCCCCACATGACAAATTTTTTTAAATCGGTACTCAATTTCTAGCTATCCCACAAATATAAATTCATCAATCAGACAAGATTTACTCAACCTCGCTAAGCAAGGTTGAGTAAATCTTGTCTGATTTCGGAGTAAATTTTAATTCAATTTAATTGAAAAACAAACGATCAATAATCAAAGCCACAGTGGTTGCAAAAGCAGTTACCCCGATCGCTACTAAAATATTTTGACCTTGGCTAACACTAAAACAAGCAACTGCACCTGCGCCTAAACCTGCTGTTACTGCTGCAACTAAGGGATCTTTGGTTGAATTATTATACATTTTATAAAAATACCGACTTTTAGGAAGATGGCTGAAAATTTTTTAATGATTGCTAGCCTACAGCAGCCAACTATGAACACTCTTAATTCTCAATAATTCTTCTTGCTAGCCAGTATTTTCGTAATATTCATTTACACAAACCTCATACCGATTTACAAAAGTGGAAGTAAAAGCTTGGCCCTACCATTCCTTTTACTCTTGATCTGTCTCTAGCCAGATATAGCGATCGCTAATAGCGCTTACCAAAAGATGTCACCAAATATCTGTTAGATTTATATATGTTTACAAAGTCCTTTTAATAAAAAATTTTATGAGCTTACTGATCGTTGGTGCGACAGGTACATTAGGTCGTCAAATCACCCGTCATGCACTAGATCGGGGGCTGAAAGTCAAATGTCTAGTTCGTTATCCTAAAAAAGCAGGCTTTCTCAGAGAATGGGGCGCAGAATTAGTTGCAGGCAATCTCACCAATCCTGAAAGCTTAGATGACGCTTTAGAAGGTATCACCGAAGTTATTGACGCAGCCACAACTCGTGCAACCGATTCGTTAAGAATTAAAGAGGTTGATTGGCAGGGCAAAGTCTCTCTAATCCAAGCAGCCGAACGCGCCAATGTTCAGCGCTTTGTCTTTTTCTCCATTCTTAACGCTGAGAAATATCCCAATGTCCCCCTAATGGACATTAAATACTGCACCGAAAAATTTCTCGCTTCTACCAATCTCAACTACACCATCCTCAAACCCTGTGGCTTTTTCCAAAACCTAATTGGGGAATATGCGATTCCTATTCTTGAAAATCAAACGATTTGGATTGGAGGTGAGTCTTCGCCGATCGCCTACATGAATACTCAAGACATCGCTAAATTTGCGATTAAAGCCTTAAGTGTCCCTGAAACCGAGCGTCAAGCCTTTGCGATCGCAGGGCCAAAGGCATGGCAACCGAGCGAAATCATCAGACTTTGCGAAAGAATGTCTGGGCGCACCCGCAGAACCGCAAATATGCCCCTAGGGCTGCTACGGTTTGTTCGTAAAGTTGCTCTTGGGTTTGAATGGGGCTGGAGCTTTGCAGAGCGTATGACCTATGCCGAAGTTTTAGCCAGTGGTATTCCCCTTGACGCAGAGATGAAAGAAACCTATAAAGTTTTTGGTTTAGAAGAAGAAGACATGACTACTCTTGAATCCTACATGCAGGACTACTTCAGCCGCATTCTCAAGAAACTAAAAGAACTTGATTATAAAGAACCTAAAATCAAAGCTCCCTTTTAATCTTTAATCTAGCTAATTACTCCCTTTCCAGTGAATAATCAGGGGTGCGCGGCAAAGTCGCGCACCCCTGATTATTCATTACTTAATCTGGAAGAGTAAGTGCTTGTGCCAAATAAATTACCAAAACCCGCAAAGTTGAGCCCCGTAGGGGCTCAACTTTGCGGGTTTTGGTTTGTAATTAATTATGCCTAGCTACTTATATTTAAAGAGTATTCTCTTCCACTGAAGCTTTAGGATTGCTATAGTTGAGAAAGGTACATAACTTAATAACAATTCTCAGGAGCATCTTCCCTCTTGAGAGAATTTAAAAACTTACCCAGCATGGTTTTTAAATTCCAAAAATGGTAAACCCATTTTTAGAATTTCTATTGCTAGCCACATCAAATCGACGATCGCAAACTAATAATTTAGATATATATGAGCAAATCACCATTGGATGCTTTCTTTATTGGTAGAGCCACTGCTGAGGCTGTAATCGATCGCATTGAAGAAACCGTTACTGATGCCCTAAGTGCATTGGGCAAGTTTGATGCTGAACAACGTGAGCAAATCCGTATATTTGTGGAAACAGTACTGGAAAAAGCTGACCAACAAAAGGGAACCGTCAGTCAGGAAGATAGCGATATTGCTCCTGATGAATTGCAAGAGACAATTGATAATCTGCGAGCAGAAATTGCTCAACTAAAATCCGAATTGCAACAATATCGCGATTAATTACATCCCTTTTAAGAGAAAAACGGCGCTTCGCGCCGCCCTTCTCTCACTAAACATAGAAAGCCCTCGCATAGCGAGGGCTTTCTATGTTTTAGCGTAACGAAGGTGATGCTTTTGGGGTCAAGCTAGGCGAGGGAGTTGCACTAGGCGATTTACTAGGCGTAGGAACTTCACTAGGCGAAGCGGTAGCCGTGGGCTTAGGCTGAGGAGGATCAACCTTTTTCTTTTCGCCCAAAATACTAGGGCTACCATCATCAAATACTCCTGCAATGCAAGCAATCATCAGGGTTGCTAATGTGCCGACAAATAAAGCCTTCCAGCCTAAATCGGAAATATCACGACGACGCGATGGGATCAAGGCGATCGTGCCACCAACGAAAATACCGACCGACGCAAGATGAGCAAATCCAGACAAGGCATAGCTCACAATAATTACAGTGCGATCGCTAATTAAACCCTCTTTAGAAGCTTGAGCCAAGGCTTGATAGGGCGGGATCGCCGTCTCCAACAAGCGCCGCCCAATAATTACGGAAGCTGTCCAAGAGTCATCTAGCGATACTCCCGTTAGTAGAGTCAAGGGATAAAACAAAGCTCCTTGAATATTTGGCAAATTAATAATCTTAAAAATATCGCTGACAGTGGCAAGCGAAGCAAAAATTTGATTGATCAAATCGACTAAGCCCACGATCAAAATCAAAATTGCGGCGATCGAAGCCGCCATCTTCAAGCCATCCAAAGCGCCAATGATGGTGGCATCCATCGGACTCATCCGCTTCATCGCCTCGCCGCCAGCATTTTCTAATTCCCCATCATCTTTAGGTTTCGCTGACTTATCTTCCTTAGGAATTCCACCCATAGTTAAGGGGACTTCCGTTTCTGGTACAAGGATTTTCGATAGTACAAAACAAGCGGGGATCGCAATAATCGAAGCAGAAACTAAGTGTCCTAAAATATTTGGAAAAACTGGCTTTAGAAAACTTGTATAAATGGCCAAGGTCGAAGAAGCCGCCGTCCCAAAACAACAAGCTAAAATTGCACATAACTCACTGCGGGTCATTTTGGGTAAGTAAGGCTTAACCACGATCGCGGCTTCAATACCAACGAAAATATTTGCCGAACCACTTAGAGCCTCTGCACCACTCAAACGCATCGTCCAGAAAAACAGCTTTGCAAAAATATTCACAATGATCTGGATCACTCCAAGATTTTCCAGCAGAGCCATAAACCCTGAGAAAAAAATCACCGCAGGTAAAGCCCGAAAAGCAAATACATAGGACAAACGATTTGTCGTACAGTACTTCACCGCCGCATTGGCTGCACTGGTGAGATCATCGATTAAAACCTGTCCGGGGGCGCAAGTACCATCAGGCTTAACAGGCAGCAATGCATAAGGCTCCTGTCCCGTTGGTGGTACAAACAAGCGCCCAAACACAAACCTTGCCCCAGTATCTGCCGAGTCAAATAAAACATTCAGCAAATCACTAAATTTCTGTAACAACTCTCTAGTCGCAGGTAGCTGAAACACAAAAAATCCTAGAACTAATTGCAAGCCGATGCCCCAGATAATGACGCGCCAAGGGATGACCCGCCGATCCTCAGAAAAGATCCAAGCCACAAAGCACAAGCCAAAAATGCCGAAAAAAGAAACAAAATTCAGATAGGTCATTGGCGTTTGAGGAAGAGATTAGTCAAAGATTAAAAAGTAAATTGGTTTTATACTTGCAAAATCTAATCAAAATGTTACGATGATAAATGCTTTAAACCATGTCATTTCGTTAAAGGAATAAACTGTGGCAAATATCAAGTCCGCAAAAAAGCGCATTCAGATCGCTGAGCGCAACCGTCTGCATAATAGATCATATAAGTCAGCCGTCAAGACCCTAATCAAAAGCTATTTAGAAGCGGTTGATTCTTACAAAGCGAATCCTACCCCTGAAGCCCTAGAATCAGTTAATGCTAAGCAATCTCTTGCTTATAGCAAAATTGATCGAGCTGTTAAGCGGGGAGTTCTGCACGGTAACACAGGTGCGCGCCGTAAAGCTAAGCTGGCAGTAGCTCTTAAAAGAGTTTCTGCTGCTAAGTAAGCGTAAACTCGATTAAGGCGACATTGGTTTATTTATTAAATTTTAATGTCTATAATCATTAGCAAGTATTCGTAAGTCATAAAAAGTTATTACTTAACAGCACTAGCCCAGATTACTAAGATTTTGTGTAAACTAGCTATGGTTGGTTTGGTAATAATTTGAGATTGATCAATTTAGATTAGGGGTTAACAACACTTTGTTGATTACCTTCGTATTCGGGCAGGTTGCAGAACTATCTCTTTTCCCTACAACTGCATCCATGTGCGATTTTGATATATTCTCAGCCTGTCCCGTTTACACCTATTGGCGAAATGTCTATGTCTAACTCAGACAAAGATCGATTTATAAACCCCATCTCTGGTTACAGGGGTGAATTTTCCCCAGAAAATTTAGCCTTTAATGCTAATTTGCAAGAGTTTACTAATCGCGTCTCGATTATATGTGCCTTAGAAACGGGTGGTAAGATTTCACCAAGCGAAGCTTACAAACGGATCAAAGATCTGTGGACTGAATTAGATCAATCCAAAAAAAATCTTTTGGCTGATGACTAAAATCTAGATATTTCTAGTTTGAAACTCAATTGCTATCTAGATTATCGAATCCAATAAACCCATACCATAGGTATAAATCCTCGAAAAGTTTGTTTACAATCTTTAACATAGGTTTATACTAGGAATAATTAACTTCATTTTGCTGACTTCTCCCATTGCATGACTATCCAAAGCAATCTTAATCTTTGGAAGCTGAGGTTTTCATAAAAAAGCTCTTTTTAAACTGCTTAAAATCTAGGGCAGAGATGTCCTTCGGCTTTGTTAGTGATTGTTTATCGCGTGCGATTGGCAGAATAGGCGAACTGTTCGTAGAACAAATTTGCTGCAAATCTTAGGATCATCCATGCCCTCATCTTTTATTTCTCTCGGTATTTCAGAAGCACGAGTTGCTAAGCTTGAATCCATTGGCTTTACGGAGCCTACTGCTATTCAAGAGCAAGCAATTCCTCAATTACTGGCAGGAGCAGACGTACTTGGTCAAGCTCAGACAGGTACTGGCAAAACTGCCGCTTTCTCCTTGCCCATTTTAGAGCGTTTAGATCTCAGTAATGACTCTTTACAAGCGCTCATCTTGACTCCTACTCGTGAGTTGGCAATTCAAGTCGGTCAGGCGATGCGAAGCTTTAATACAAAGCCTGGCGCAAAAATCTTGACTGTATATGGTGGATCCGCGATCGATCGCCAAATGATTCAACTCGATCGCGGTGTTCATGTTGTAGTTGGAACTCCCGGTCGAGTCATCGATTTGATGGAGCGTGGCAAACTAAAGTTAGATAATTTATCTTGGTTTGTTTTGGATGAAGCGGATGAAATGCTCAATATGGGCTTCATCCAAGATGTCGAAAGAATCTTGGTAACTACTCCTTCGACCAAGCAAAGTACTTTCTTCTCCGCAACGATGCCTCCTGCAGTCAAGCGCTTGGTGAAGAACTTCTTGAAATCTCCTGTAACCGTGAAGGTGGAGACTCAAGATTCTACGCCTACTCGTATTGATCAGCAGATTTATCTTGTTCCTTATCACTTGACTAAGGAAGAAGCTCTATTGCCTGTTTTGGAATATGAAGCTCCGACTTCGGCAATTATCTTTGTGCGTACCAAGGATTCGGCGAGTCGCTTGACTGAAATTCTTCAAGCTTCAGGACATAGTGTTGACGAATATCACGGAAACCTTTCTCAGTCCCAACGTGAGGCTCTATTGCGTCGCTTCCGCAATCAACAAGTCCGTTGGGTTGTAGCCACTGATATTGCAGCGCGTGGATTGGATATTGATGGTTTAACTCACGTATTTAACTTAGATATTCCTGATGATCCTGAGCGTTATGTTCACCGTATTGGTCGTACTGGACGAGCTGGTAAAAAAGGTATCGCCATTACCTTGATTTCTGGTAAGGAACGCTACAAGCTACGCCAGTTGGAACAGCAAGTGGGTATGCCTTTACCTCCTCAGCCTCTTCCTAATGTGGCTCAGATTCAGGAACGTCGGATTGGGCGCTTTACTGAGCAAATGCATCAGGCTTTGACGGGTGAGCGTTTGGCTTCTTTCTTGCCTCTAGTTTCTCAATTGGTTGAGGAATACGATCCTCAAGCGATCGCTGCGGCAGCATTGCAACTTGCCTATACCCAATTGCAATCTGATAAAGCAGAGCAAGCGGCTCTTCAAGTCTTGGCGAAACAACCCCATAGACCTGACAGTGGACGCGAGCGCGGTGATGGTAGTTCCTATGGTGGAAGACCAATTAAGCGTGGACAAAATGGAAACAGTTCTCGTGGTCGCGATGGTGGTCGTGATAGCCGTGATGGTGGTGGATATGATTCCCGTCGTCCTTCTCGCGATCGCTCTTCGGCTCCCGTTAAATACTAGAAATATCGATCAATCAAGATCTTTGCTTAGCAAAGATCTTGATTGGGAAGGAATTCACCCGATCGCTTGATAGCATTAATCTGGAATTTACGAGATAATCCTAATTAATTATTACCAGCCCAAGTCATTTGTAAAAGAGTTTCGGAAGGAATTCTATCAAGTGGCTTGGGTTGTAATTTTTCGTAGCTTTTCGCAACTCAAAACAGAGAGAAACAGTTGATCGTATAGTGATCACGTTGAGATCATGCAGTCCCTAAATACTTTTAATACCCTTGATACACCTATTCGCAAAAATCTGACTGCGGTGTTTTGGTGTGGACTGTTTTTTTGGTCAAGTCTAGCATCACAGTTACCGACTTTGCCTTTATATATCCGCAGCTTAACGCAGTCTTTTGATCAAATTGGAATTGTAATGGGTTCCTTTGCGATCGGGTTGTTAGTTTGTCGTTCCTATCTTGGCAGACTTTCTGATCGCAAGGGAAGACGTTACACCATGAGATTAGGATTGATTGTGGCGGCACTAGTTCCTTTATGCTATGCCGTCATGCCCTCGATCCCGCTATTAATTTTCTTTCGAGCCATTCATGGCATTAGCATTGCGGCGTTTGCCTCAAGTTATAGCGCGCTAATTACTGACCTTGCGCCTATTGAAAAACGCGGCGAAGTAATCGGTTATATGAGTTTAGTCAATCCTTTAGGATTGGCTTTTGGCCCTGCGCTGGGCGGATTAATGCAAGAAGCTTGGGGATATCAACCGCTCTTTATCACCTCTTCGTTGCTGGCTTTTGCGGGATTACTCATGACAACGCAGATCGCTGACGAAAGGAAGATCGATTATCAAAAAGATACTCCTGCAAATGCTCACAAGACGGGCTTTTGGCAAACCTTTTTGCATCCTCGAGTTAGGGTTCCATCTACGGTCTTATTGCTAGTGGGGTTAGCTTTTGGGACGCTCAGCTCCTTTATGCCAATTCTCATGCAGCAAAAGAATATTACCCTCAATGCAGGCTTATTCTATATGGCAGCCGCTTTATCAGGGTTTATTATTCGTTTTCCTGTGGGAAGACTGAGCGATGAATGGGGACGTGGAATTTTTATTTCTATGGGGATAGTTTTCTATGCGCTATCGATGGGAATTATCTATTTTGCCAGTCACGACTATGAATTTTTGTTATCAGGCATTGCTGAAGGAATCGGTTCGGGAGTAGTGATTCCAGCGATTGTGGCTTTACTTGCCGATCGCACTGTTCCTCAAGAAAGGGGCTATGTGTTTGGCATGACATGGATTGGCTTTGATGTGGGCATTGCGATCGCTGGGCCCACCATGGGCAAAATGATTGCTTGGGTCGGCATTACCAATATTTTTGGGATCGCCACGGGGCTTTGTCTACTGGGGTTAGTAATTTTTGCCACCCAATCTAACAAGACGGTAACTGAGTCCTTTAGGTTCGCGATCGGACAAACTCGCGATCGCTACGCTCTGAAAACTCAAATAAAACCAGCATAAAAAAAGCGGCGCAAAGCGCCGCTTTTTTTATGCTTCCCCTGTAATTGAGAGACCTTCTACCCATATCTGAGGCGCAACACCTGAAGGCGTAATTTTTACGGTTGGTTCTACATAAACTATGGACTTAAGCAAATCTAAGATATCGCCTGCAACAGTTGCCGACTCGATGCTTACCAGATTGCCTTTATTAATCATCCACCCATCAAAGGGCAATGAGAATGAACCTTGGGAAGACTGAACACCTGCATGAAGAGCTTGAAGGTCATCAATCAAAAGAGCATTCTCAACGGTTGCCATGTCATAAACTTTTTCGTTGGAAGCATTAGCCGCACTACTCCGTTGAATATGGAAGAAATTGGGACTAACGGATACCTTAGCACCTACACTCCCATTTCCAGTAGGTTTAGCATTCAAGCGTCTTGCAGTTACAGAACTATGCAAAAAGTTAGTTAAAATCCCATTGCTAATTAAGGGGGTGAGACGAGTGGGCGTACCCTCCCCATCAAAGGTTGATGCCCCAATATTACCAATATGTAATTCATCATCACTCACATCAAGGAGAGGCGAAGCAATTTGCGAGCCAATGGATTCAGGAGTGGAAAGACTGTTTTTATCGAGAATGCTCTGAGCGTTAAATAGGCTAGAAAAAGCACTGATGAGACTTAAGAAGGCTTCAGGAGAAAAGACAACTAAGTATTTGCCAGACTTAATTTTTTCATAGTTCAAATGACTGATCGTTTTCTCCGCAGTTTCCGTAACGCAGCCCTTAACATCTAAATTCGCAAAGTCACGACTAACGCGATAGGCTCCCGCACTACGAGGTTTTCTATCCTCTTGATCAGTTTTGGTGTAGAGATAAATGGAGCTATAGGAGTTGCTCTCGTTTCGCATTGCGCCATCACTATTGAGATAGAAGCGGCTGAGATCGCGTTGAGAAAGTCCATTATAGGGAACTCCCACGATCGCAGGATGAGCCGATAGTAGTTCTTGTTCGGCTGTTAAAAGAGTCTCGACTAATTGCTCGATTGCAGGTGCTGGTGCGGTTTGAGATTCCCGATCAGGAATATTGGCGATCGCTTCGGGACTAAAATCAGGAATATTTTCTTTAGCACCAAAAAAACTGGCTTCATGGGCGCTTTGGAGAGCAAGTTCTAAGCCAACGCGATCAATGTTTGTGGTAGAAGTAACGCCGACAGTCCCTTCATTGTTCCAAACTCTTACCGTGATACTAGCCCGATTAGAAGCAGACACTTGTTTTGGTGCGCCACTATCGACTTCCGCACTGGTTTCATCAATGATTGCGCCATAAATATCAAATTTTTTAATTCCTAATTTGCTGGCGGTCTCTTTGGCATCGGAGACTAACTTTTCCACACTGAGCGCTGATGACATAAACCCTTATTCGTTTTTAATTTTTTGTTGCTTATTAATATCATCATAGCAATCTAAAATCCAGAAATTTGTAATCACCATATAATGTTGAAACCAAAACAAAACCCAAGGAAGAGTTGCAGCGCTTTGCGCCGTAACTCTCCTTTGCCTCTCAAGAATTAGTGGTGCAGCACAAAGCGTTACACCACTAATTCTTGAGAGACAGGGAGGATATGGTACTAATTTAGATAGCTGAGCCTAACAAATTCGTAATAAATCGTCTATGGTTTCGACTGAAGCTCTCAATGAATTACGCAAGACCCTCCGCAAAGGTCAGCAGGCGATGGCGGACTGGCAAGGTGGTGAGTTAGCAGTCGCGGCTGTGCCGGGGGCAGGGAAGTCAACGGGGATGGCAGTCGCGGCGGCGATCGCGATCGCCAAGTTCCAACTGCATCGCCAAAAGCAATTAGTAATTGTCACCTTTACGCGATCGGCGGTAAGCAACATTCGCAAAAAAGTATCGGAACTTTTAAAAAATTTGCGATTGCCCCAGAGTGCCTTTACGGTGAGTACTTTGCATAGTTTGGCTTATACCATAGCGAGTCATCATCGCGAATTATCAGGATTTGGTGCAGGTGAAACGATAATTGTTTCGGAATCTCAAAAGCAGCGCTTAATTCGCAATGCTACGAATCTCTGGGTAAAAGAGAATCCAAAGTTGTACGATCTCCTCCTTGAAGGTAGAAGCTTTGATGGAGAAGATACAGAACGCTTGCGGCGACAGACGGTATTACGCACCGATGTTTTGCCTAGCTTAGCAAGAGAAGCGATCGCTACGGCAAAAAGTTCAGGATTGAGTCCCGCCAATTTGCGCGAAGTGGAAGCTGCCGATGGTGGCTATATTCTAGACATTGCGGCAGGACTCTATGAAACCTATGAGCGACTATTGCGCCAAGAAGGAGCGATCGATTATGACGACATGATTTTAGGCGCTTTGAGAGTGTTGCAAAATGACAGCGTTCGCAAATATTGGCAAGAAAAAGTTTTTGCTGTATTTGAAGACGAAGCTCAAGACTCTTCGCCATTGCAGACCAAATTATTAGAAATTCTTGCCCTCACCCCTCAGATCCCTCTCCCTCTGAGAGAAGAAGAGCAAGTTCCCTTTCTCCCAAACTTCTCTGGGAGAATCAGTGAGAATGATGGACTAAAAAATTTAATGCGGGTGGGCGATCCTAATCAGGCAATTAATTCAACTTTTACGCCTGCCGATCCGCGCTTTTTTAATGAGTTTTGCGATCGCTGCCAAAAATTCTCGCAACTCTCAACCCTCGATCAAGCGGGGCGGAGCAACCGAAATATCATGCGGGCGGCAAACTTTGTCTTACATTGGGTCAATCATTCCCCCGAATATGCCAAAAACGAAAAACCCTTTCGCACTCAAAAAATCCGTCCTGTAGATGCGGACGATCCACAGGCAAATGCGAATCCTGAAGCAATTGGGAATGGAGTGGAGATCTATGCCCCCGATAGCATTGAGCAGGAAATTGAGATGATTGGGTTACGCATTAAAAAGCTGTATGAACAAGACCCCAAGCTAAGTATGGCGATTTTGGTGCGTCAGCATAATCAAGGGCGTTTTGTGGCGGAGTCTTTGGCATGGCTGACTAAGGAATATGACATTAAAATCTATGATGTCGAGCAGAGCGATCGGCGATCGCGTGTGCCGATGGATATGTTGGCGATTTTGCAATTTATGGAACGTCCCCATTCGCCCGACAATCTCAAATCTGCCTTGGATGTTCTTAAGGAGCGTCAAAAAATCTCTTCCCAACAAGACCTCAATTTCTTAGCTAGTAATCCCGAAAAGTTTCTCTATCCGACCTTACTAGATGCACCTCTAACTGCTCTGGCATTGGAAACCCAAGCAAAATGTGTCGGGCTTCTCCGTGCAAAAATAGAACTTCCTTTATATAATCTCATCCCATTTATTGCCTTTGCACTCTATGACGATGAAGCAGGACTTTTAGCCACGGCTGACAAATTAGGCGATCGCCTCAATCAGCAACTAGTAGGCAATTATTCTATGCAAACGGTGATTGAAAGCCTGAAGGAAATCGTGGATTCAGAAAACTTTGAAGCGGTGGAAGATGAAAACCTCGAAGGGCGCTACATGACAGGAGGGCAGTTGACGATCATCAGTCTCCACAAAGCTAAAGGACTAGATTGGGATGTGGTCTTTATGCCCTTTTTGCATAAACGTCTTTGTCCGGGGGAAGCCTATATTCCTGAAGCGGTCAAGTTTTTAGGAGATTTCGGTTTGCCCGATGTGACAAGAGCGCAAATCCGAGCGATCATCCATGAGGATGTCATTCCTAACGCTGAAGAGGCTTGGAAACAATGTAGCTATCTCAAACAGGCGGAAGAGTTTCGGCTGCTCTATGTGGGTATGACTCGTGCCAAAAAGTTGTTATGGCTATCGGCGGCTCAATCTGCGCCCTTTAGTTGGAATACCCTTGAAAATCGCACTGAAAATGCTCCCATTTGTCCTGCGATCGCTGAGTTAGCTCGCAAATTTCCTGAATTTCAAGAATAATTTCACAGGGTGAAATTATTCTACAGGCTGACCCGTGAGTAAGTACTCTCTTCCCGATGAAAGATTAGTGGTGCGGCGCAAAGCGCCGCACCACTAATCCTTGGGTGAGAAAGTAAGCTTCGTTTTAATAGTTGCTATCAGCGACACAAATCCCCTGACATTTAATTCCGTTAGTTGCAGTCCTCAAACAATGACTACAAAGTACTTCTTCAGTTTTATTTTTGTTAGTTGACTGATTTTTGTCTTGAGATTTATCAGTTTGCATAAGTCTTTTGAGAATTAGATTTGAGGATGAGATTGCTCTTACTAGTGTTACAGCAAAACACAAAATGACTTAGCCATTTTATGTTTTGCTATGGCTATTGCTAAGTGGATGAGCACAAATCAACCTCATGGGAAGGCGACGCTTTGGGCTGCTTCATCAAAACCCAAGAAGTGAGTGGCGGCGCTTCGCGTCGCTACTCACTTCTTGGGTTTTGATTTGTCATAAAGCAAGTGACCACAGCTATAAATGCCCAGAAACTAATTGAGTAATCTTTTAGGGAATTTATCGGAGATTTAAGAAAATGAAAAAAAAATGCAACCTTATTAAGAATTAAATTTTGCATCCAAAAATTTACAAAAATTAACTCGATATTAAATCCTCTTAATAATTTCTAAGGATTCGGTGTTCGCATTACTTGCAACGATCCCCGCAAAGATAGACAATGTTTGCATTCAGAAAAGTATGTAAATAAAAAAGCCAAGATAATCCGAAGAATTTATGAAAAATGTACTGGCTATCATTCTGGGCGGTGGACAGGGAAGCCGACTATATCCCCTCACAAAGACAAGAGCCAAACCCGCAGTCCCCGTCGCAGGAAAATATCGACTCATCGACATTCCTGTAAGTAATTGCATCAACTCAGGAATCGAAAAAATCTATATCCTGACGCAGTTTAACTCCGCATCTCTCAACCGCCACGTCAATCAAGCCTATCGTCCCGCCTCATATTCTGATGGATTTGTAGAAATTCTCGCCGCACAGCAAACACCCGACAGTCCTGATTGGTTTCAAGGCACAGCCGACGCAGTCCGTCGCTATGCATGGCTTTTAGAATCATGGAATGTCAGCGAGTACTTGATCCTATCGGGCGATCATCTGTACAACATGGATTATGAGAAATTTGTCAGACATCACCGTGAGACTGGTGCAGACATTACTCTCTCTGTGCTGCCCGTTGATCAGAAAAAAGCTTCAGCTTTTGGTTTACTGAAAACTGACAGCGAAGGCAAGGTAATCAAATTCCTTGAAAAGCCTAAAGGTGAAGCTCTAGAGGGGATGCGCGTTGATACAACTAAACTTGGTCTAGATGCGACTGAGGCGATCGCCAATCCTTTCATAGCATCTATGGGTATCTATGTATTCAATAAGCAAGCAATGCTGAAATTGCTTGGTGAAAATCCTGAATACACCGACTTTGGCAAAGAAATTATTCCAGCCGCTATTCAAAACTTGAATGTACAGGCTTATCTTTACTCTGGCTACTGGGAAGACATTGGAACTATTGAGTCCTTTTACCAAGCAAATCTAGACTTAACTCGTCACCCAGCAACAGCCTTTAACTTCTACGAAACCAAAAAACCCATCTATACCCGCGCTCGCTATCTACCACCTAGCAAGGTACATGACTGTAAAGTTAAAGACTCAGTTATTGGGGAGGGATGTTTGCTCAATCAAGCCACCATTACTAACTCAGTCGTGGGCATTCGGATGCATATCGAAGCAAATTGCACCATTGAAGACACCTTACTAATGGGTTGTGACTTTTATCAACCTCAAGAGGAACGTGTAGTAGATCTCGCCAATGATATAGTGCCGATGGGAATTGGGGAGAATACGACTATCCGTCGCGCCATTATTGATAAGAATGCCAGAATTGGCAAGAATGTGCAGATTATCAATAAAGACCGTATCCAAGATGCCAATCGCGAAGATCAAGGCTACTGTATTTGCAATGGTATTGTTGTGGTCGTCAAAAATGCTGTCATTCCTGATAACACGATTATCTAAACAAAGTCTGCCCAAAGTGTAGCCTTTGCCTAGCAATCTAATGAGAGAAGGGCGGCGCTTTGCGCCGCCCTTCTCTCATTAGATTGCTATAAACACAAAAGCCTTGCGCTGCAAGGCTTTTGTGTTTATAGCGAAGGTTGGCGTTTGTGCCATTCCGTTGACTGCTCATAGCCATAGGCAACTTGCAGCAAAACATCCTCACGCAAAACATTAGAAATCAATTGCAAACCAATAGGCATCCCCTTAGAGTCAAAACCGCAAGGAATGCTAATTCCCGGTAAACCTGCAAGGTTAACAGGAATGGTCATCAAGTCGGACAAATACATTCCTAGAGGATCTTCGGTTTTACTGCCAGACTTAAAGGCTGTCGTAGGAGCAGTGGGGCAAACTAAAACATCAACTTGCTCAAAAGCTTTTTGGAAATCTTGAACAATTAAAGTTCTAACTTTTTGAGCCTTGAGGTAGTAGGCATCGTAATAGCCCGCCGACAGTACATAAGTACCAATCATGATCCGTCGCTTTACCTCAGCACCAAAGCCCAGCTCTCGCGTATTTTCATACATACTCAAGAGGTTTTCCGCATTCTCATCGCGCAAGCCATACTTTACGCCGTCATAACGAGCGAGGTTGGCTGATGCCTCAGAGGGCGCAATGATGTAGTAGGTGGGCAAGCCATAGCGGAAACGCGGACAGGAAATTTCGTAGACCTCTGCACCCATGCTCTCGAAGTGGGCGATCGCCTTTCTGACAGTAGCTTCTACTTCGCTATCTAAACCTTCGCCGAAGGTTTCGGTAATTACACCAATTTTTTTGCCCTTAAGGGATTGGGTTAAATCAGGGGTTAATAAAGCGGCATAGTCAGGAACTTCCGCCTTGATGCTGGTGGAGTCCTTGGGGTCATAACCTGCGATCGCCCCTAAGAAAATCGCTGCATCTTCAACAGTATTGGCAAAAGGTCCAATCTGATCGAGGGAGGAAGCAAAGGCAACTAATCCAAATCTGGAGACTAGTCCGTAAGTTGGCTTGAGTCCGACCACACCACAATAGGAAGCAGGTTGGCGGATCGAGCCGCCCGTATCCGAGCCTGTGGCAATTACACATTCACCACTAGAAACTGCTGCTGCCGAACCACCTGATGATCCCCCCGGGACATAGTCCGTGTTCCAAGGATTCGTAGTTTTCGCGATCGCTGAGTTTTCTGTTGAGCTACCCATCGCAAATTCATCAAGATTAGTCTTACCCACCATCACGGCTCCAGCTTCGCGCAGTTTTGCCGTAATCGTCGCCTCATAGGGCGGCACAAAATTTCTGAGCATATTGGAGCCACAGGTAGTCGGCATTCCCTTGACACACATATTGTCTTTCATGCCAAGAGGGATACCTGCCAGCACTGGTAGATTTTCGCCTGCGGCGATCGCCGCATCAATAACTTTGGCTTGAGCGATCGCCACTTCAGGCGTAATGGTCACAAAACTATGTAATTTCGGTTCTAAGCGATCAATCCGATCTAAAAACTCTTGAGCAATTTCAGTTGCTGATCGCTCTTTATTGATTAAGGTTTGGCGAATTTGGGCGATCGATGACATAAACAATCTGATGGGTTATTGGGCAGAATCCCAATTATAAAACCAAACTAGCTAATGCTAAGGAAGACGCAGTAAAATCATATTTTTTGTAGCGCGGCTTCGCCGCGCTACAAAAAATATGATTTTGATTTAACGATTTCATTCACTGAGCCAGCTAAAAATAGTTTCTACGGTTAATTGCAAATCACTGGCAAAGTCTGGCATGGGTAAAACTTGTTCAAGGCGATCGTATATTTGCAAAGCTTGATTAGCGCGATAAATAAAAATCACCTCTTCATCAGGATCGAGTAGCTATGCTACTTCAGTTGCATTTTCAAGGACAAACAATATTTTTTTGACTAACTTAGTTTGACTTTGATCTGGCGAAAGAATCTCAATCATCCAATCGGGTGCAAGGCTAATTCTAATATTTTAAGCTACAAATTTAACTATTTTCTGGACAAGTACGAACAAAGCAAATACAATGTATCCGCAAATTAAGGTACGTTCGCACCGCTTGGAGGTCATTATTCCTGAACCGCTAACCCTGACTGTGAGTTTAAGAGGCAGCCGCGAAGTCAAGGACACCTATCAATTGATCCGCCTCACAGGTCTTCTCGACGCTTTTTCTGAGCCAGCCTTCAAAAAGGTCATTGGCAAGTGCGTTGAGGATGGCCCCTTTAATGTGATTTTAGATCTGTCAACCATTGATTTTATCGATAGTTCTGGGCTTGGGGTCTTAGTGCAAATGGCAAAGAAAACTCAGGGTTTGAATGGTACTCTCCAGATTATTACCAATCCCCGAGTTACCCAAACCGTCAAACTAGTCAGACTTGATCAATTTTTGTCACTTCAGACCTCCATTGATGAAGCTCTAGCAAAGCTAGGTCAGACTAAGTAGCCAATAACCGATTGATCGTCAATTAGCCCAGTCAATATCAGTTACTAAATATAAATATTTAGTCTTATATGTAAAGCTATGTAGACAGACATTCCAAGCTCAGTCCATGTCAAGTATTCAGAAAAATAAATCGGGGCAACACTTCTAAATCCTCCTAAATTCAAAGGTTGCAATAGCATTGCAGCCTTTAGCTACTTGAATATCAATTGAATACCAACATAAATATCAACTTTGATATTGCCAAAATTAGTCTTAATCGACTTATGATGTAAATGAGATAAAATTTATTGACATGAATGGGCAGGGATGACCTGCCCATTCATGTCTAAAACAAATGTGAATGTCAAGCGTCTAAATATTTTGTCTCCAATCAAAATATAGAAAATTTGCAACTAACTCGAACTGTCATAATTCTCTTGAAAGTATTGTTATACAAAGTTTTTAAGCAAATTATGAGTTCCTATCGCAGCGCAAATCGCTGTGAGCAACCTAACTTATTGAGCAATGGCATTATCTTGTAATGTCTCTTAGTCCAAGAATTGAAAATATCACTGAGATACCAGTCTCTGCTCTAGCCTATATAGGAGATGCTGTTTATGAAATGCAAATGCGGCTGCATTATTTACTACCGCCCCGCACTGCTAAGCAATATCATCAACTTGTAGTGAGCCAAGTTAGAGCAGAACAGCAAGCAAACCTTTTAGAAAAATTGGATCTTACTGATTTTGAGTCTGATCTGGTCAGACGCGGACGCAATGCCGCAGGATCAATCTCACGCAAAGTCGATCCCCATATTTATCAAAAAGCCACAGGATTTGAGGCTTTGATTGGTTATCTTTACTTAGCCGATCGCGATCGCCTCGACCAAATTTTTACTCAGCTACTTAGCCACATCGATACCCCCTCGCCGCCATGACATCGCAACCTAGACTGAAATCCAAGAAGAAACCATCTGACAGAAACACTGATAGAGATGTAGACAGAAATTTCGAGAAACGCTCCGACAAGACTTTTGATAAATATTCAGACCGACGCTCTGATAACCGTTCCGACAAGTATTCCGATAAGCGATCAGAAAAGCGCCCCGATCGCAATGCTGACAAATCCTTTGACAAGCCCTACAAAGCGGTAGATAAGGGGTACGACAAGCGCTCAGACAGCCGTTCTGACTCTAAGTATTCAGCTAAACCTGATAAATATTCAGATAAATATTCAGATCGTCGTCCTGAAAAGAGTTATCAAAGACCATCTGAAGATGACTCAGCACCTAGATTTGATCGCAAATTTGACAAGCCCATTGCCAAAAAAATCGGTGAAAAGTTTGGCGATAAAAAGTTTGGGGACAAAAAGTTCAGCGATAAAAAGTTCGGGGACAAGAAATTTGGCGACAAAAAGTTCGGCGATAAAAAGTTCGGCGACAAGAAATTTGAACGTACTGATCGCCCTGAACGGTTTGAACGTAACGATCGCTCGGAACGTAATTTTAGCGATCGCCCTGAACGTAATTTTGAAGATCGCAACTTTAGTGATCGTAAGTTTGATCGTGAACGTACATCGGTTCCCAATTTTGAGAGACGATCGCTACCACCAGTCTCGCGGAACATCGATCCAGATGGTGAATTAGGCATTGTTCCCCCCAGCCAAGCTCCCGAAAATCCTGATATTGTTTATGGTCGCCATGCTGTTGAAGCTGTTTTAACGGGCGATCGCAGCATTAATCGGATTTGGGTCACTACAAGACTTCGCTACTCTCCCGATTTCTTACCCTTAATTGATGAAGCCAAAGCATCAGGTGCAGTCGTTGACGAAGTAGACTCAACTCGTCTTGATCGCATCACCGATAATGGAAGGCATCAAGGTATAGCTGTTCAAGTCTCAGCCTATGAATATGCAGATCTCGACCTCTTGATTGCTTCCGCTAAAGAGAAATCCACTCAACCAGTGATAGTAATTGCTGATGGAATTACTGATCCCCATAACTTAGGAGCGATCATTCGGAGTGCGGCAGCTCTCGGAGCACAGGCTCTGGTCATTCCTCAACGACGTGCTGTAGGCATCACAGCCACCGTTGCCAAGGTCGCCGCAGGCACGTTAGAAATCTTACCCGTTGCTAGAGTCGTCAATCTCAATCGCGCTCTTGAGAAGATTAAAGAAGCTGGATTTTGGGTATATGGAACTGTGGCAAGTTCAGGTGATCCCATACATAAAGCTAAGTTTTCGGGTGCGATCGCCTTAGTGATTGGGGCCGAAGGAGAAGGTTTGAGTCTTTCTGTTCAGAAGAATTGTGACTTCCTAGTTTCTATTCCTTTAGATGGAAAAGTAGAAAGTCTAAATGCTTCGGTTGCGACTGGAATGGCTCTATATGAGATTTTCAGACAACGTTGGGTAAATACGTTAAACCTGAACAATTTGTCTTGAAGCCATGTTTTAAGTTATATAAACGTATGGAAGAAACCTTTAAATTTAAAGGCTTTATAATTCATCTAAACCATTCACTTTAGCTATGTAAAATCATGGGTGGTAACTTGTTTAAGAACATTTTTACTTCAATTCTCGAAACGTTTGGTTTGGCTGTATGGGTCGAAATTGTAACCGATTCACCACGCTGCACTTATTACTTTGGACCTTTCACTAGTACATCAGAAGCTGAAGCAGCTAAGACTGGCTACATTGAAGATTTAGAATCGGAAGGTTCTAAGGGGCTATCGGTAGCTGTTAGGCGTTGCAAACCTGATAAGCTCACAGTCTATGATGAATCACTGGATTTTAAGTTCGACCGCTTTCCTGCATTTAGCGGTCAGACTCTTTAATTTAATAACTAGTAAATGAATTGAGGGACAAATGTCCCAAGTTTTTTATGAGATAAATGCATAAAGAGAATCTTTTAGGGATTTTCGCCTGTGCCTATCAGCGATCGCTGAATGTCAGTATCAAAGCTCACAGTAGATTTTAAGTGATAATCATTTAAAATCTACTGTGAGCTTTGTATTCTGGCAGAAAAGGGATGATTTCGGAAGCTATTACTTCCATTACTAACGATTTATAGCCAAAACCGAAGAGAGAGTTGCAGCGCTTCTTGCTGCAACTCTCTCTTCGGTTTTGGTATATTGCTATAAATGAGAAAGAGTTAAGCTTCGTAAGCATCTCTTAAAAAACACTTTTATTTTTGGTAAGCATTATGTTATTTGGACTTGGAAAAAAATTAACCCTTCCAACTGCGGCGGATGCTCTACCTGGTAGACCCACAGCAATTCCTACCGCATCACAGCATTTCGTTAATGGGAATGCGCTTAAACCGCCTTTCCCTGAAGGCATGGAAACAGCTGTGTTTGGTTTAGGATGTTTTTGGGGAGCAGAGCGTCGTTTTTGGCAACAAAAGGGAGTTTATGTTACGGCTGTAGGCTATGCCGCAGGCTTAACCCCTAATCCTACCTATGAAGAAGTCTGTTCGGGGAAGACTGGACATAATGAAGTTGTGCTAGTTGTTTATGATCCCAAGGTAATTAGCTACTCAGATTTGCTAAAGGTTTTTTGGGAATCCCATAACCCTACTCAAGGAATGCAACAAGGTAACGATAAAGGTACTCAATATCGTTCAGGGATTTATGTTTACAACGATGTCCAACGCCAACTAGCCGAAGAGGCGCGGGAAGTGTATCAAGAGGCTTTGAAGGCTTCAGGCATGAAGCAGGGCATTACAACCGAGATCCGTGATGCTGGTGAATTTTATTATGCTGAAGGCTATCATCAGCAATACCTAGCTAAAAATCCTGGTGGATACTGTGGTTTAGGTGGTACAAACGTTTGTTATCCTGCTGCCACAGTTGCTTAAAATTCCTTAAAAGTCAGCCCAAGCGACTGACTTTTTTTAAAAAGAGTTGTGGTGCTTTGCACCGCAACTCTTTCGGTTTTATGGAGCGATCGCGTTAACAACCATCTCGGCAAGTTTACTGGCGGCTCCTGACGCGCCACATACTCGCTTGAGGCGATCGCGCATTTTGATCAACTCGTCGGGATGATCAAAATAAAATATAATTCGCTCCGCGACTTGAGTGGGCGTAATTTCTCCTAAAATTTCTGGCACGATCGCCTCTCCAGCCCAAATATTCGGCCATGATAGTAATTGCCCCTTGTTTTTAATTTGAGAAATTAAAGCGGCATTAATGACTTTCGATAGAAACTTGCCCAATATTGGTGCGGTTGCCATTAGCCCCAGCAAGCCATCCCAACCCACCTTCATATCAGAGAAATTAGTGGGCAATAACACAATCATCGGTAGATTTAGGGAAGCAAGCTCGGCAGTGTTTGCCCCAACGGTAGTTACACAGATTTGACTACTGTTTAAAAGCGCATGGGCAGGAAATTCTTGATGAATTTTGATGATTGATCCTTTAGCGGTTAACAAATTACCATCAACTAAAGTGGCAGTCGAGCCAGCGCTATCAGGAGTCGGGAAAGGATATTGAGCATAATTTGCTAAATTTTCGGGACTGGTGGTTGGCGCTAGGGCAATGACTAAATCGAGTTCAGGATTTTTTTGCTGGAGAATGTCGGCGATCGCCACCATCAAAGGCACACCAATTTTTAATTTATGCCCCTTAGACCCCGGCATAAAACAAACTCTAAATGGCTGGGGCTGTGTAGGTGAAGAGTTAGCATCTAGGCGATCGACCATAAGATCACCGATGATCGAGGCTTTATGTCGTAAGGATTGCGGAATTTTGGTGGCGATCGACTCATTACGCACCGCAAATAAATCTGCCCAGCGATACCACCGTGCCTCCCATTCCGCATAGATTAAAGTTTTGTAGCCTAGCCGCTTAGCGATCGCCACCGCAAAAAATTGATCTCCCCCCAAAAAAATTACGATTCCCTGTTTAGCCCATTGCCAATTAGGAGTTCGACCCCAGAGCAAAAAATCAAAAAACTGTTCCTGTGGCAATACGCGATCCACCTTGGGAAAACTTTTGGCAAGGTTTGCTTCCTGTCCACTGGCATTTTGACAAGGAGATAAGGCGATCGAAATCCGTGTTGTGGCGCATTCATCAGGCGATCGCCACGCATTTTCCAAAGCTTTCAGAAAAGGATATACCCACGTACTCAACTCTCCCGGTCCATTAGACAGGATCAGAATATCCGTAGAAATATCTGTGACGGGAGGAGTGGAGAGCATGAATAATTACCGATTTTTCTTACCAATCATACGATCGCTTAATACCAAAACCCTAAAGATAAGTGGCGGCGCTTCGCGCCGCCACTTATCTTTTTACTCAAAGGATGTAGCCTATGCTGCGTGTGCGCTATAGAGTTGAACGCATAATAGTTACTCCCAAAAATCAGCATTGAGCATTGTGTCGATATCATGCCCAAATTGCCATGTATCAGGGAATTTGTAATCAGGATATTCAATCTTGATCCGCTTTAAAGAAGTTTCAAAGCAATCATCAAACATTTTCAAAAAGTGACGCTTAAGGCTAGGCGACTGTCTAAGAAGCTTATTAATATCTCTACGTTGATCGAATATTGTGAGCAACCAACCTCTATAACATTCAGGCATATTGACATAGCACCGCTTGAGAATATGCTCGATCAATCGCTCTAGCCGATGTTCTATCTCACGTTTGTTACTGCCAGACAAGCCCTCTAACTCCTCTATTAAATTTTCGACATCAAGATTGTGAAAGTCTCCCGCTTTCAGTTGGATGATCACAGTCTCTAACCACAGATCCAGATCGCGATCGTATAAGGTCAATGGTGGTGCAATTGCTTGAGTCATTTATCTTGCTCCTTTGCTATTGGCGCGATCGCTAAAACTCATTTTTTGTATTATCGCCAGAAATTGAAATGACGGGATCGAATTCACGATAAAATTATGCACTCATAATCGAGTTAAATTAAAGGCTAGTAACTGAGCTTTTTACCCAAATTTTTATAAACATCACGCATGTGGATTTAAGTAGTTTATTTGATACACCAAAACCCGTAATTGGGGTCATTCACCTTTTGCCATTGCCGACTTCGCCTCGTTGGGGGAGTAGCCTTAAAGAGGTCATTGATCGTGCCGAACAGGAAGCTACAGCGCTTGCCGCAGGCGGAGTGAATGGGATTATCGTTGAAAATTTTTTTGATGCTCCGTTTACAAAAGATCGCGTTGATCCTGCGGTAGTCAGTGCCATGAGTCTGGTTGTCCATCGGGTCAAGCAGATGGTTGGGATTCCCGTGGGCATCAATGTTCTGAGAAATGATGGTCATAGTGCAATGGCGATCGCTTCCTGTGTGGGCGCGAAATTTATTCGCGTTAACGTGCTTATGGGCGTAATGGCAACCGATCAAGGCATTATCGAAGGTGATGCTTACAAACTGCTGCGCTATCGTCGGGAACTAGGCTCCGATGTCAAAATTTTTGCCGATGTGCTAGTTAAACACGCACAACCGATCTCAGTGCCACAAATTACGGCGGCTGTCTATGACACGATCCATCGTGGGCTAGCCGATGCGGTAATTTTGTCAGGCTGGGCAACGGGAAATCCGCCAACCTCAGAGGATCTCAGGGAAGCCAAGCTTGCCTGTGGTGACACGCCTCTCTTTGTTGGCTCGGGCGCAACTTGGGAGAATGTTCCTCAACTCATGGAATATGCTGATGGCGTAATTGTCTCTAGTTCGCTGAAGCGCAATGGTCAAATTCAACAATCGATCGATCCGATCAGGGTTAGTCGATTTGTGGATGCTGTGCGTTTAGATATTGCCAATAAGAAGAACAAGCATATAGCTGAATCCCAAATCCTGCGATCGCCCACCATACCGATTGGGTAAAATCTTAATATATGGTTATGGCAATTCTAAATGATTGGTATAAGCGCAACTCCTTCGGGAGTGTGTTTATACAAGACTGAAAAATACAGATGATTGAGATTGCTACTCCCTTCCCAGTGAAGAATTAGACGTTGCGGCGCGAAGCGCCGCAACGTCTAATTCTTGGTTTTAGGAGTATATATAGCTTTTTAATTTCGCTTGGGACTATTAGCACTATTAGCAGGTAGGTATAAATTGTCAGGAACAGCTACGCGCAAACGATCTGAGCCATGGTTGCATCGGTGGTCGCGCCCTGCGATCGCGGCAATATCACTATTTGGCTTTTCTTTAACAACTTATTTAACTGTTACTCACTTTCTAGGACAACAGGTAGCCCTTTGCAATGTTGAAGGCAGTGGTTGTGACCTAGTCCTTAGTAGTGAATACGCCAAAATTTTTGGAATTCCTCTCCCAATTTTTGGAGCCTTGGGCTATCTCACACTAGGGCTATTAGCGACTACACCCTATATTTTAAAAAAAGACGACCCTAAATCCCAAAACCAAATCAAGGAAGTATCAGCTTTCTTGATGTTTATGGTGTCGTCAGCCACCTTTGTATTTAGTGGCTACCTCATGTATTTGTTGGCTTCAGGGAGTATTGGCGGCAAACCTCAGTTTTGTATTTACTGCATCACTTCAGCCCTCAATATGACCTTGATCTGGCTGCTGACCGTGTTTGGCAATGCTTGGAAAGATATTGGTCAGTTATTTTTTACGGGTGCGATCATTGCGATCGTCACCCTGACAGGTACGCTAGGGGTTTATGCCAGTCAGGGCAAACTAGCGGCTCAGAGAAATACCTTTGCGGGGCGCTTGGCAGTACATCTAACGGAAACCAATGCCAAGATGTATGGAGCCTATTGGTGTCCGCACTGTATGGATCAGAAGAAAAAATTTGGCGAAGCTCAAAAGTTGATCCCCTATGTGGAGTGTGATGCTAAGGGTGAGAAGCCTCAACCTGAACTCTGCGCTCAAAAGGGGATTAAAGGTTATCCAACTTGGGAAATCAATGGCAAAATGCTCTCTGGTGAGCGATCTTTAGATGAATTAGCCGATGCCTCTGGCTATACAGGCGATCGCAATTAATACCCACAGATAAAAGTGCATAGCATTTTTATCTATGAAAAATCACACTAAAAAAAGTCCGTGCTTTGCACGGACTTTTTTTAGTGTGATTTAGAAAAATACAACCCTTGTATCAAAACCTTGGCGGCGAATTGTGCCATTTAGGGTCTCGGCACTAGGGCGATCGGGAAAACCCTGCACCTCAATATAAGTACCGCGATAGGAGGAGCGTAATTGAGCATTGGGGGCGATCGCCTGCACTCTTTGCAATTCCGACACTGAGCCTGTAGGAATAATCACAAAATAGCGTAATTGGGCATTATTCACATTGCCCTGATTAGCGCTAGAAATAGTCTGTGGTGGGCTTTGAATGGGTATAGACTGGCTAGGCTGGGGAATTGGCTGAGGCGATCGGACAATTTCGATCGCATTATTATTGGTATTATTCGGAAAATCCGAATTAGGAACTCCCGGCAAAGCATCATTAGTCCTAGATGTAGGAATAGGAATTGATTCCACAGGAATCGGTACAGAACTTTGCGGCAAAGGATTAGAACTTGGAATATTAGGGACTGGATTTACAGGGGATGGGCTAGGAATAGAAGGGATTGTCGCAAATTTACTCTGCACGGTGCGTATTTGGGGCGCAAGCCCCGCCTGACTAAATTGAGAAGCCCGCCGCTGCGCTAAATTTAAATTATTAAAACGACCTAACTGCACTACCTGTTCGCCCGTATCGAGACGGCTTACAAAAGCATCTGGGGCTAAAATTTTGGCTTGTTTAATATTTGCCGCATTAGGCAAATAGACAAGGTATTGAGTAGGGCCAGTATTTGCTTGATTAACTGGTGAAGAATCATTAGGAAAAGATTGAGCCTTTGCAGGGGCGCTAAAATTGGCGCTAATACTCACCAGAGATATTAGTCCAAAGGCAAAACTACGAAGATGTGTGGATGTGTGGGGTCTCATATGCTTGCCCGCCAAGGGGAGCGAAAAACAAAATTGGGCGAGAACGAAATTGGGCGCGATTGTACCATACTCTAATTGTAAAGACTTACTTTGCATGTTTTAATCATCAAGACTATTTTTGGTATTTTTTGGCAAGAGTTCTGCAATTTAATAGAGAAACAGATTTTTGATAGCGCAGCTTCGCTGCGCTATCAAAAATCTGTTTCTAGTTTTACTGCGAAGTCCTAATTGCAACTTGAAGCAAGATTTGCAATTAGTTTAGCCAACGTCATTTTCATCCTTTTCATACGCATATTTAGGTAATCATGGCAGTAGATCTGACCCGCGTCCAACCACCCCTCAAAGTCTATCCGCCCAAAGTTAATCAGTTGATTTTGAAGGCTATCCGCTTCGTAACGCCCTTTTGGCTGCGGTGGCAATGTGGCATTAAGCAGATTGAAACTCGCTATGTCGATCGCCTTGTCGAAGCGACCAAACAATTTCAAGAGGGCAAAGCGCGTTATATCATCGCCTTTCGTCACCCGACCACTGATGATCCCTTTGGGATGTTGTATTTACTAGTCTATGCAGTCCCCGAGCAAGCAAGGGCTATGGGGATTAAGCTCAAACATACACCCCATAGTGCTTTTGTGTACGATCGCGGGATTTCTCTATGGGCAGGAGACTACATCAATTCGCTATTTCCCGCTTTAGGCGGAATTTCGATCTTTCGGGGCAAGCTGGATCGTCCAGCCCTAAATTTGATGCGAAAGCAAATTACCAATGGTGATGAACCCCTCTCCATGGCTCCAGAGGGTGGTACTAACGGTAAGAGTGAAATGGTAGCTGAATTAGAACCAGGAGTAGCTCAGATCGGCTTTTGGGCGGCCGAAGATTTGCTCAAGGAAGGACGGAATGAGGAAATGTTAATCATTCCTGTGGGAATTCAGTACGAATATTCCTTGGCATCTTGGGCGGCGATTGACGAGGCGATCATGGCGATCGAAAAAGAATGTGGCTTAACTAAGTCCGCCATTAGCACTGAAACTCGCTATCAAAGACTCTATGAACTAGGTAGTTATTTAGTGCAATGGGTCAGCAATTATTACAAAACTTTTTATCGTAATTACGCGCCGAGGGAATCTGAATTTACGGATAGCGATGATATTGCTATTCGCATTGATGATCTCACCGATCGCATCCTTAGTGTTGCCGAAATGAATTTTGGCATAAAGGCAAAAGGAACCGCCATTGATCGCTGTCGTCGTCTGGAGCAAGCGGCTTGGGATCGCATTTTTCGTAATGACATTAAAGATATTGAGCAGTTGTCGCAGATTGAGCGGAGCTTTGCTGACCAGCTTGCCCTCGAAGCAAATTACAGCAATTGGCACATGAAAATTGCCGAAAGTATTATCGGGGTCACCAGTGATTATGTGCGCCAACATCCCAGCCCCAGTCGCTACATTGAAGTGATTAAACTCATGTGGAGTGTCCTCAGTCGGGTGACCGAACGCGATCCGAAATCTACTTTTAAACAATCTCCTAACTTTGGCGATCGCAAGTTGTATCTTTCAATTGCAGAGCCTCTTTCTGTATCCTCAAGGCTTGCCGAATATCAATCTAGCCGCAACGCCGCCAAAGAATGCACCCGCAAACTCACGGAAGAAATTTCCAAATCCCTCAATGACCTCCTTGTAAAATCAATAATTTAACCAAAAGATATGCTTTGAGTCTATTTTGCAGAGAAAGGCGGCAAAATGCGCCGCCTTTCTCTATATATATAAGCTTTGGCAATCTTCGAGATTAAGCCGCGATCGCGTAGCAATACTCATTGATGAAGTCTCGCCTCTGGCAAGGTGAATCGCCCCAGCACAACCAATCATCGCCGCATTATCCGTACATAAACTTAAGGGTGGAAACACTGCCTTAATCTGGTTTTCCGCCGCCAACGTCACCAGCCGCGATCGCAAAGCACTATTTGCTGCCACCCCACCAACTGCCACAATGGTCGATAAATTATGCTCGATCGCGCATTTAATCGTGCGCGTCACCAAAGCCGCCGCCACCGTTTCTTGGAAACTCGCCGCAATATCGGCGATCGGCAATGGCTCACCATTGGGGCTGAGCTTTTGAGTTAGCCTCAAAACTGCGGTTTTCAGCCCGCTAAAACTCGAATCATAGGGCGCTTCAGGAATTCGTCCCTGTGGTAATTTGTACGCCTTGGGATTACCCGCGATCGCCATCTTGTCAATAACGGGTCCTCCGGGGTAGCCTAAACCCAGCAGACGCGCCACCTTATCAAAGGCTTCACCTGCGGCATCGTCACGGGTTTTACCCATCACTTGATAATCGGTGTAATCCTTCACCAGAATAATGCTGCTATGTCCGCCAGAAACTAATAGACATAAAAAAGGCGGCTCTAAGGTGGAATCGGCAAGTAAAGCCGAGCAAATATGCCCCTCAAGGTGATGCACCGCAATCAAAGGCTTTTTGTGTAACATTGCCAAGGTTTTTGCCGCAGTCACCCCAATCATCAGCGAACCAATCAATCCCGGAGCCGTTGTCACCGCAATTCCATCGATCTCATCCCAAGTTTTGCCTGATTCTTGATATGCTTGGGCGATCGCAGGATTAATCGTCTCCACATGCTGACGGGCGGCAATTTCAGGCACAACCCCACCATACAGAGCATGGGTTTGAATTTGCGAAGAAACTACACTACTGAGAATTTGGCGATCGCATACCACTGCCGCCGCAGTTTCATCGCAGCTAGATTCGATCGCAAGAATAGTTGGCATTTTTAATCAAAATTAAGATGATGTAACGTGAACTTCGTTCACGTTACATCATCTTAATTAATAAATTACTTTACAGGTTGTGAAGATTGCTTTACCAAGGCGCGATCGCTGATATAGGATCTGAACTTAGGTTCCCAAACTAAAATATCGTTATTTTTGCCTATCTTAAACCAAGGTAAATCAAGGTCAGTCTATGAAAAGACTTTTTGCTCTCATTCTAGTTATTAGCTTGTGGTTTGGCATTAGCCTTGCTGCAACCCCTGCCGCATACGCAGACTTCTCTTTCAACGCATTGACTCCCTGTGCTACTTCTTCTGCTTACCAAGATCGCTTGCAATCAGAAGTTGATGGCTACACCGCACGTCTCGCTAACTTCAAAGCGGGTAGCGCTCCTGCGGAATACCTCAACGGTAAAATCGCTCAAACCAAAGCTCGCTTTGCCAAGTATGCTGATTCTGGCTTGCTTTGCGGTGAAGATGGCTTACCTCACTTGATCAGTGATGGTCGTTGGGATCGCGCAGGCGAATTCACCATTCCTGCATTGTTGTTCCTCTATATTGCAGGTTGGATCGGCTGGGTTGGTCGTGCTTACCTTATTGCCATTCATAAGGATGTTGCAACCGCCACTCAAAAGGAAATCATTATCGATCTTCCTCTTGCCGTACAGTGTATGCTCACTGGTTTCGTTTGGCCTCTTGCTGCTCTCAAAGAATTTGGCTCTGGCGAATTGTTAGTTCCTGAAAACGAAGTTACTGTTTCGCCTCGCTAGTCAACATCCCTCACATCTAAAAGGAGAACTCCCTTGAAAGACTTTTTATCATCTGCCCCTGTATTGGCTGCTGTATGGATGACCATTACTGCTGGTGTACTAATCGAAGCTAATCGCTTATTCCCAGACATGCTAACCTTCCCTCTCTAAACTAAATCAACTTGATTGAGTAAATTACGTTTTTAAAGATTGTAGTTTTTTGATGAGACTGTAAACAAAATAAGAGTGGCGACACAAAGTATCGCCACTCTTATTTTTAGGATTACTTTAGAAAATAAAAAAGCCCCAATGCAATGCATTGGAGCTTTTTTATAGCGAGTTGCGACATGAAGTGTCGCAACTCATTTTCTGCTTTTTGTGTCTTAACAAGAATAGCAATAGCTATAGATTGAAATTAGAAATTACTTGATGAAAAGCATTTCTTGATAGGTAGGCAATGGCCATAGATCGTCAGCAATTTCGCCTTCAAGGGTATCTACAAAGCCACGAGTAGTATCCATCAGAGGACGAACAGTATGGGCAATAAACTGCATATGCTCTTCAGGAGACGCAAAATCGTGATTACTGAGGGCTGCACTCAACTTACTGACACTATCTAACATTGACTTGGTAAGAGAAGCAATTTTCTCAATGCTTTCCTTATCAAAATCAACACCAACCTCTTTAAGGCTTAGAGAAGTGTTAGACAGATCCGCCAAATAACGAGTAGCCGCAGGGTAAATCAAGGTTTTTACCATACTAATTACCAGCTTAGCTTCCACTTCGATGGAGAGGATATACTGCTCAGAATAGGTCTCAAAGCGGCTAGCCAACTCAACAGGAGAGAGGACTCCCAGCTTGCTAAATAGTTCTTCAATTTCAGGTTCTTTGAGAACTGGTAAAGCATCGGCAGTTGTGCGGAGGTTGCGGAGACCACGCTCTTCGACAGCCGCTTTATGCCATTCTTCGGAGTAACCGTTACCATTGAAGATAATTGCGCCATGCAATTCCATTACTTTCTTAAGAATGGTGGTGATGGCAGCATTTAAATCAACACCCTTAGACAATTCGGCTTCTAGTTCGTCTGCCATCCAGTTTAGGGAGTCTGCCAAGACGGTATTCATGGCAACTAGAGGTCCAGCAACGGACTGACCCGAACCAACTGCACGGAACTCGAAACGATTACCTGTGAAAGCAAAAGGAGAAGTACGGTTGCGATCGCCAGGGTCAGTGGGCAAAATCGGCAAGGTATCAACACCAATATTCATCTGACCTTTGCCAGTAGAACTCTTGAGGTCGCCTTGACGGAGCTGCTCGAATACATCCTCAAGTTGAGAACCTAAATAAACCGAGATAATCGCAGGAGGTGCTTCGTTTGCACCTAAGCGGTGATCGTTGCTGGCAGTCGCCACAACGGAGCGCAATAAAGGTCCGTACTTATGAACGCCACGAATAACTGCACCACAAAAGACCAAGAATTGAGCGTTGGAGTGAGGAGTATCTCCGGGGTCAAGCAAGTTGCCTTGAGTTGCGTTGCCAACTGACCAGTTAACGTGTTTACCCGATCCATTGATACCTGCAAAGGGCTTTTCATGAAGTAAACAGACAAATCCATGCTTCTTAGCGGTGAAGCGGAGGATGGTCATGATCATTTGCTGGTGATCGGTGGCGACGTTAGCCGCTTCAAATACGGGTGCAATTTCAAATTGTCCGGGAGCTACTTCGTTGTGACGAGTTTTCGCAGGAATGCCGAGGCGATACAACCGCTCCTCAACGTCTTGCATGAAAACTTGAACACGCTCAGGAATTGCCCCAAAGTAGTGATCGTCAAATTGTTGACCTTTTGCCGAAGGCTTGCCAAATAGAGTGCGACCCGCTAGCAATAGGTCAGGACGAGCATTAGCAAAGTTGGAATCTATCAAGAAATATTCTTGCTCAGCGCCACAGCTAGAGTTAACAGGCGCAATGTCTTTTTCACCTAAGAGTTTTAAGACTTTAGTTGCAGCTTTATTCATCGCTGCATTGGAGCGCAAGAGAGGCGTTTTCTTGTCTAAAGCTTCGCCAGTCCAAGAAACAAAAACCGTAGGAATACAAAGGGTGGAACCGTTGTCGGTTTCCATGATGTAAGCAGGGCTAGTGACATCCCATGCTGTGTAGCCCCTTGCTTCAAAGGTGGAGCGAATACCACCGTTGGGGAAGGAAGAACCGTCAGGTTCGCCTTGAACTAGTAATTTGCCCGCAAATTCTGAGATTGCCGAACCATCGCTTTGGACGGAGATAAAGCCATCATGCTTTTCAGCAGTTGCGTTGGTCAAAGGATAAAAGACGTGGGCGTAGTATAAAGCGCCTTTGGAGATTGCCCAATCTTTCATTGCCAATGCGATCGCATCTGCTACGGAACTATCGAGGGGTTCACCAGTTTGAATGGTTTTTTTGATTGATTTGAAGACTGTCTTAGGGAGACATTCTTGCATTTTGCTTAGAGTAAACACATCAGTTGCCCAAACCTCTTCCAATCGTTTTGGCGCTTTCTTCGGGAGTGGCTCGCGATTGGTGATTTGATAAATGGCTTGAATGCGCGACTCGTTTCCGCTCATGGTTGTTTTTAGGAAATACTTTTGAATTTAGTAATCATACTCAAGATAGATCTTGTAAATGGATAAAAAAGATACCAAACTAATTGCAATTCATTGGTATATCGAACCCGTCTGTCCAATAAATCCATCAAATAAAGAAAAAATAGCTAAATTCCAGTGAAAAAGCTCTATAAGAAAAACAAAAAGCTTAAGCCTCTTGTTATAAGCTTCTGTTTCTCATAACTCCTTTAGGATTGCTACTCCCTTCCCAGCCAAGAATTAGCTATACGGCGCTTCGCGCCGTATAGCTAATTCTTGGCTTTTAATGTCTATTTTTAGACTGGGAAGGGAGTATAAAACCAAGAAATAGCGGTGCGTGGCTTTGCCACGCACCGCTATTTCTTGACTGGGAAAGGAGTATATATATGTTGATGTTAGGAAATAGAGAAAAGCATGAAAGCGATCGCTATTGA
Source organism: Pseudanabaena sp. FACHB-1998 (assembly GCF_014696355.1). Classification (GTDB taxonomy): domain Bacteria; phylum Cyanobacteriota; class Cyanobacteriia; order Pseudanabaenales; family Pseudanabaenaceae; genus Pseudanabaena. Next base: position 95,332 of record NZ_JACJQA010000033.1, read on the forward strand.
TTTTGGTAGCAGTAATACAGTGGTAGCCCGATGGAATATTGTGACTAATCAGCCTGAAACCATAATTTTTGACGATCTTAGCCGTCCTAAACCTTTAAATGCTTTGGTTCCTTCGTTAGCATTCGTACATGATGCTCAAAATGAAGTCGTAGAAATTGGTCAAAGAGTGATTGACCGAGGCAACGATCGCCCCCAGCCAAGATTATTTAGTCAAATCAAACGCCGACTGGTCAACAATGTCAGGTACATCCCCAGAATTGACGGGATCAAAGTGACACCTGAATGGGTCGGCAATCAATTTCTGCGCGAACTCTTGCTTAAACTGCGATCGCAACAAATTTTCCCGTCAGAAATAATTTTGACTGCCCCCGTCCAAGCCTACGAAAAATATTTGCGTTGGCTAGAAGAATGTAGTGCTGAGATATGCATATCTAACTTACCCACCCTAGAGCCTCCGATGATTCGGTTGCTAGATGAACCCACAGCCGCCGCTTTAGGCTATGAAGCGATCGCCCCTAGTGTCTTAGTTTTAGTAATTGATTTTGGCGGAGGGACTTTAGATTTGTCTTTAGTACGCTTGCCTAAGAGTGAAAATGTAACCAAATGGGGCGATCGCCTTGGCATCAATCAAAGCGAATGGTCAGAACATAAAGCCGAGGCGATCGCTAAAACTGGCTATACGCTCGGCGGCGAAGATATCGATCAATGGTTGATCCAAGATTATTCCGAAAATTGTGAGGATGTAGAAAATATAACCATCATCCAAGGTTCCAGCATCCTCAAATTTCTGATGGAACGGATTAAGATCAAGCTCTCAGACCACGAAACTGCTTCAGAAATATTTTTTGATGTAACTACGCAATCAACCACAGAGATTACCTATACTCGCGAGCAACTCCAGAAATTATTAGATCGCAAAGGTTTTTATCGAATTCTCAAGTCTGCCATTGATGAGTTGATCAACCGAGCTTTTAATAAAGGTGTTCTCAAGGGCGATATCAAAAATATTTTATTAGTAGGCGGCTGCACACTCATTCCATCGGTACGCCAGTTTATCGAAGACTATTTCACCATGGGGAAGGTATACAGTCATAAACCCTTTGAGGCGATCGCCCATGGGGCTTTGATGCTTAGTCAGGGGATGAATGTCCAAGACTATCTGTTTCACTCCTACGCGATCCAACATTGGGATCGTTTGACCGAACAATGGAAATATCAACCCTTATTTCGGCGAGGGCAAGTCTACCCAACTCGTCGTCCCTTAGAGCTAATACTGCGAGCCACTCAACCTGATCAATCCGAAATTTCCTTAACTATCGGCGAACTTACTAGTCCCTCGAAAGGGAGTGCGGAAATTAGCTTTGAGGGAGATTGCCTTGTGATGAATTTTGAGCATCAGCCAAAGGATATTTTTCAACCGTTACAAGCAGATGGTCAGGGTGAAGGTATCCCACAGGCGATCGCCCTGCTTGAACCGCTAGGACAGCCTGATTGCGATCGCCTCAAAGTTTTATTTAGTATCAGTAACAATCGTGAGTTATTAATAACGGCGATCGATCTTCTAACCCACAAGCAATTATTAACTAATTATCCTGCCGCAAAATTAAGATAAAACCTGAAGCCTTCAGGTTTCATAGAGCCAACTCCAGCAAAAATCCCACACGGCTATCGTAGATTAAAGGCGATCGCCGCCATTCAATTTTTGTCCCCAACCTGAAATTATTAGTAATGGCGTAACTAGTCGAAAGAACAGTCGTACTCATCTCCAAATTGCCGTTAGGAGAAGTAAAAGTATGGCTCAAGCGTAAATCCGAACTATGGGGCGACAAAACCAAAATTCCTAGCAAACCTACATCTAAACCAGAAGTTTGGGGACGCTCCCATTGATTAAATTGGCGGTATCCCACAATTGGCGAAATATTCCAATAGGAACCCAAAGGCAAGAGGTAATAACGAAAGTTTGCCTGAATTTCACTCTCGCGACCACTAAACTCAGTTTGATAGCTGCCGCTCACCGCCCAAGAAGACTGCCCCACAAACAAATCTTCAAATCCTGCTTCAAGCCCCAAAGAGTTATTACGCGATGTAATCCCAATCCTGAATTTTTTATCAAAGCTTGGCGTATTGTGGATATCTTCTAAAAGATCGGGAGGCTTTTCCAGCCAACGTCTTAATACGGGGCTACGTTCAATAATTTGGCGATCTATTTCTAACTCATCGGCTTGACGAGAGGCTCTAGGGTTGCTATGAGCCGCACTACTGAGACTAAAGTAAGCAATTATCGCTACGGCGATCGCCCATTTCTTTGTCATAAATTTCCGCAATTTCCGTGAGTTTGTGCCAAATAATTCAAAAGAAAGAAAGTACACACCACTAAGTTATGCACTCTAGCGCATGTTTAAGGAGGGCATACTCATTGAACAAACCGCTATGGCAAAGAACTATCAAGAGCGTATTTATAATTATCCTAGTAAATGTACATAGCAAAGTCCTATAAACAGCAAACGGAAAGAAAAATGCGTAAGTTAGGTGGGATTGTCGGGTGGATTTTGCTAGTCATATCTATGGACTTACTCCAAGTGCCTACTGGGTGGGCTTTGGATAAATCTGGCGATCGCCAAGGTATTAATGCCCGTATTTTACAAAAGCCGCCTTATAACCTAACTGGTCGAAATATCTTTGTCGGACAGGTAGAACTGAGCCGTCCTAGCCGTTTTGCCATAGACAAAATATCCAATAAGTTATTGCAACTTGATCGCGCGATCGTGCAGCCCTACGAAGTATTTTTTCGTGATGGCAAAGCTATCCCCAATCGCAATGTGGACGATCATTCAGCCCAAGTTGCAGCCGTCATCATTAGCCAACATAAAATTCGGCGCGGCATTGCCCCTGATGCAAAACTCCTTTCGTCTGCCTATTCCCAACGTCGCCAAGATGGGCAGCCTGAAGCTTGTCTGGCGGCTCAACATGTAGCTCGACAATATAACGGTAGCGTTCGCGCCATCAATTTTAGTTTTGGTGAACTTCTCAGCGAAGACCCACGCCCCAAACCCATCCTCGATGGTAATGCCCTACTCACTCTTTGTATTGATTGGCTAGCCACCACCTATAACACCGTCCCCATCGTGGCAGGTAATCAAGGCAAAGGTGGCATCCCGATTCCAACCGATCTATACAACGGCTTCACCGTTGGATTTACCCGCGAGTTTGATGGCATCTATCGCCAACTCGATCGAGGTAATTTAATAGATGAACCATTTCTGGATCGCAATAATAATGGCAAGTACGATCAGGGTGAAGTCTTTAGTGACCTTAATAAAGATGGCAAATGGACATCGGGCGTAGAAAGTCCCGTCGATGGTAGGCGATCGCTTGCCCTCCTAGCCCCCGGCAATAACCTAAACCTGCCCACTCTCCAAAGCAAATTTAAGAATGCTAATGGCTCTAGTTTTGCGGCTCCCCATGTAGTTGGCGCGATCGCTCTCTTACACGAATATGCCAATCGCCAAATCGAAAGTGGACAATGGACATTAGATGCCCGTCGCCATGAACTAATCAAAGCTGTACTTATTAATTCTGCTGACAAAATTCAAGATCGGGGCGATGGCAAAGTTTTAGGTATGTCTAAAACTATTTTGGATGCCTTTGGAAAAACATGGATTGATACCGAAGCCTATACTAATCGGGCGATTCCCCTGAGCCAGCAGCTAGGAGCAGGACAACTAAACGCCTATCGAGCTTTTCAGCAATATCAAGCAGGACAGCAATCAGCACTTAATGGGCTAGGTAATATTCAAGCGATCGGCTGGGACACAAACATAGTCGAGGTCAATCAATATCAAGACTATATATTTTCAGAGTCGCTATCTGCCGACAGTTTTATTTCTTCTACCCTAACTTGGGATCGTCAAGTCAAGTTAAATGATAAAAATGGCAATAATTTATATGACATTGGCGAAAGTTTCCGTAATGATGGATTCAACCATCTGGAATTGTACTTAATGCGATCGCAAGATAATGACATTAACCAAAGTGTTTGGTCATCCATTAGTCAAGTAGATAACTTGCAACACATATTTATCAAAATTCCAACTACAGGTAAATACAAACTTAGAGTTTTATTTAAATCCTCTGAGAATAATGTAATAAGTCAACGCTACGGCATGGCATGGTGGGCAAAATATGAAAAATGAGCCATAAAAAAGCGATGCTAGGCATCGCTTTTTTATGGCTCATTTAAGTAGCTAGTTAGTTAAATTCATAGTGTAGTCACTACTATCCACTTTCACTTCAAAAAATGGTCGTAACTCAGAACCATTGCGACCACACCCATCTCCCTTAGCAACATAGTTAAACTTATCGGTAGGATGAATACAGAAATTTTGGTTAGTTGTACCTTCCCATACCCAACTATCCCCGCGATCGCCTCCATAGAGATAGTAATAGTCCCCAGCATTTAGAGCCTCTTCAACCACCACCTCACATTTCTTAGGATTAATCTCATACCATCCCTCAGAACGCCATCGATTATCCCCAAGCCCATAGGCAACCGCAATATAAGCCGTCTTATTAGAGCGATTACACACCTTCAATTCGGCTTGGGCTGGCTCAGCTAAAGACATTGTACCGAAAGCCGCCACCACTGCACCTAAACAACCAGCCACATTTGATAACAAAGAATGTAGCAAAAAATTAGTTTGTAGAAATTTCATGTTTACTCTATGACTTTAGCTAAATAAACGAGAGAACTAAACAAAATGTATGGAGTCCCCTATTTCTCTAATCAATACCAATTTACTAAAGTGTAGTCACTCTTCTGTAAATTTAGGAACAAACACATTGCTTTCCCAAAATAATGGGGCATCAAGATTTTTAGATTCAAAAGATTAAAAGGCAACCTTGTAAATTGGTATTAACAATATCTAAGTAAAAATTATCCCCAAAAAATCCAATTTTTCTAAACAGGAGTACACAGAATTTAATCCAATAAAAAAGGTGACGTAAAGCGCCACCTTTTTTATTTATTGCTACTCCCTTCTCAGCCAAGAAATAGCAGTGTGGGGCAAAGCCCCGCACTGCTATTTCTTGGCTGAGAAGGGAGTATAGCTGTCGAGTATAAACCTCAAGAGTAGAGGGTGCGGCGCTTCGCGCCGCACCCTAATTCCCTACTTAGCGGCATTTGGACGCACAAACTGAGCGTCCACAAAACCTAACTCAAATAATTGTTGATAAGCCTGTTGACCTAAATCACGAGTTGGAGCCTGACTGCGAATCAACTGAATTAATAGAGGTACAGCTAATTCAGGCTGATTTTTAGCCCGATAAACTACCGCAAGCTGATAAGTTGCCTCATCTCGCAACTGTGCAGATTGCAAAGCCTTACGACGATGGCTATCGGAGATCCGATTATCAATTCCCGAAAAGCTTGTCGTTAATTCCTGATAGAAATTTGATAATTGGTTAAATACCTGACGGGCATCTTGCAACTTAGTTACAGCTTGATCGTAATTTTGCTGACTAATTGCAGTCATCGACTCCGCCATCAATCGCTGACCACCCGAAATACTAAACACACTATTCTCAAGAGAATTAGGCTTAGTTGGCTCCACAGGCTGAGCTTGGGAAGTACTTGGCTGTGATTGTACGGGCTTCTCGGTTGAAGCATTTTGAGCGATCGCTCCTAAAGGCAGCCAAGCAGCAGCGGAGATGATGGACAAAACTGCAACTTGGAAAGCAGATTGAAATGGGCGAAGCTTCACGAAAGATGTGGACATAGGTTGCAAATTCTGGATGCTCACAAAAAATAATGGCTATTTGATATAAACTTTGCAAGTTTTTTAGGATTTTAAAAATAACTTCTTAAAAAGCAGCAAAGTCTATAACTAAAACCTTTGGTTATGGTAACACTCCAAGCATAGACGAAACATCTACTAAAAGTTTCCAAACATAGACATTCTCAGCAATTATCATTACTACCGTTTTTTCCTTAAATTAACGAATACTCCCTTCCCAGGTATAAAAATAGGCATTAAAACCCAAGGATTAGTGGTGCGGCGCGAAGCGCCACTAATCCTTAGGTGGGAAAAGAGTAGTGGGACACGGCAAAACCTTACCCCACTATTTCTTAACTAGGCACAGCAATATAAATAATCTGATTTTTTTGGGTCTAAAAAAGCAATCTCTCAAAAAATCAGATTATTTACAAAATCCCAGAGTTCTAGGATTTTATGGTTTAGCAAAAATCGTCCTTTGGGGCGCTCTTCGATCACCTATTTAGAATTGCTATAGGAACGAATAAATTGATTGCATAGCAGACTCGTAAAAAAATGTGACATCTTGCGTGATATGCTTAGCAACGGTGTAGGCAGCTACATCCAAGTTTTTGGACACCCATTTTGAGTACTATCTCAAGTACTAGTTCTTCACTCAAATAGTCAGCAATTTTCGCTAAAAGTCAACAGTGAAGATTATTCCCGCAAAAAGCAGTACAGCGCCCCAGACGATTGTAAAAAACTCATCCACATCGGTAATCGATGACATGGAAGAGTACAATCGCCTGAAGTTTAAGCTGTTAATACTAACCCTCACCTGTGGAATCATTATTGGTCTTGCGGTGTGGGCTTGGTATGGATGGAACATTGCGCTCAGTTATGCTGTAGGTGCATTAGTCGGCACGGTTTATTTCAGAATGCTCACCAAGAGCGTAGACCGCTTGGGTGGTGAATCAAACCGCCTTGGTTTTTCTCGCCTTGGTTTGTTTGTACTTCTGATCGCGATCGCTGCCAAATCGGATCAACTGGAAATTTTGCCTGCGTTCCTCGGCTTTATGACCTATAAAGTAGCTGTTTTAGTGATTCTTGCTCAAGATTTGACAAGTGGGTTCCATTCTCGCTGATTTGACCTCCTACAGGTTGTAACATATCGAACATGATCGATCCAATAACTTTTAGCTATTCAATTGGCTCTCAAGCCAGTTTTGCCGCGCTAGAAGTGGGCAAACACTTTTATTGGGAGTTCGGTAACTTCACGGTACATGGTCAGGTATTAATCGTGAGCTGGGTTGTAATGGGTGCAGTACTAGTTGCTGGACTCATCGGAGCTAGCACCGCTAAAGCTGACCAGCGTGTTCCCGCAGGGTTTCAAAATTTCATGGAATATGCTCTGGAGTATGTTCAGAGCATCGCGAAAGATCAGATTGGCGAAAAGCACTACAGAGAATGGGTACCATTTGTTGGTAGTCTATTCTTGTTTATCTTCGTATCGAACTGGTTAGGAGCTTTAGTTCCTTGGAAATTAATCGAACTGCCAGAGGGTGAACTTGCTGCCCCGACAAGCGACATTAATACCACGATCGCCCTAGCATTATTAGTCTCCCTAGCCTATTTCTATGCTGGATTGAGCAAGCGTGGTTTGGAATACTTCACCAGATATATCCAAGCCTCTCCCTTTCTCCTTCCTTTGTGGGTTCTTGAAGATTTCACAAAGCCCCTGTCACTAAGCTTCCGTCTTTTCGGAAACATCCTCGCTGATGAGCTAGTAGTGGGGGTCATGGTTCTCCTTGTGCCTTTGTTTGTGCCTCTGCCATTGATGATTTTGGGACTGTTTACCAGTGCCATTCAAGCATTAATTTTCTCGACATTGGCAGCGTCATACATTGGTGAAGCAATGGAGGGACATGGTGATGAAGGACATGAGCATTAAGCTCAGTTAATTCGGGAAGCCTGCTTCCTAAATATGTAAAGTTAGTTAACAATAATCTAAGAAAGGAAAAAGAACGTGATTGATCCATTAGTAGCTTCAGCATCCGTAATCGCCGCTAGCATAGCCGTTGGTCTTGGTGCAGTTGGACCTGGTATTGGTCAAGGTACTGCTGCTAGCCGCGCTGTAGAAGGTATCGCTCGTCAGCCAGAAGCTGAAGGCAAAATCCGTGGCACTCTACTGTTGAGCTTGGCTTTCATGGAAGCTCTCACCATTTACGGGCTAGTTGTTGCACTCGTATTGCTATTTGCTAACCCCTTCGCCTAATAGCATAGTGTAACAAAGAAGCTAAGTGGGGAAGCTTAACTTTCCCTTAATTCTTAGCTTCTTTGTCCATCTAGAGCATTGCCCTAGAAATCACCCTAGAAATTGCCTTTAGTAATCGCACTAGTGCGATGAGACTGCAAAACTTTATGTTTTCAGTTATTGCGCTAGTTAGTAATCGCACTGTTAAAAGTGCTGTTTCGACAACATACCTATGACACTTTGGAACCTTTTTTCAACTGTTCTTATTGCTGCGGAAGCGGCTGAACATAAAGGCGGCTTGTTTGATATCAATGCCACGCTTCCAATTATGGCGGTGCAGTTTGTCGTTTTCGTAGCGCTTCTCAACGTTATTTTCTTTAAGCCTCTAACCAAAGCGATCGACGATCGCGATGACTATGTTAGAGAGCAAATTGTCGGAGCTAAAGAGCGTCTAGAAAAGGCTGAGCTAGTTGTAAAGCAATATGAGCAAGAACTAGCTACTGCACGCAAGGCAACTCAAAGCATTTTGACCACCGCTCAGGCTGAAGCAAATAAGATTCGCAACGAACGTATTGCTGCGGCTATGGCTGAAGCGCAAGCAAAGGTTGCTAGTGCTAAAGCTGAAATCGAAAAGCAAAAGCAAGATGCTACTGCATCTTTGGATGCTGAAGTAGAGTCACTCAGTCGCCAAGTTCTCGAAAAATTACTAGGTAACTTAGTAGGCTCCTAGTTTTCATAATCTTAGAGATCTTTTGGCTGATATTGAGTAATAGAAATAACGTTTATGATTAGAAATTTCGTCTTACTTGCAAGTGAAGCAGGCGAACATTCGGGTTTCGGGATTAACTCCGATATTCTGGAAACTAACCTGATTAACTTAGTGATCGTTATCGGTCTTTTAATCTATGCAGGTCGCGGTTTCTTAGGCAAAATTCTCTCAGCGCGTTTGGAGTCAATCCAATCAGCGATCGCTGATGCAGAAAAGCGCCAAAAAGAAGCCTCAGCCAAGCTAGCAGTACAGCAAGAAAAATTAGCTCAAGCAAAAACTGAGTCTGATAACTTGCGGAAGCAAGCAGAAGCTGATGCAAAACATGCGGCTGATGCCATATTAGCAACGGTAGAAGCAGATATTGCTCGTTTGAGAGAATCTGCCGATCAAGAGATTGCGACAGAACAAGATCGCGTCATTGTGCAATTGCGTCAACAAGTTGCTGAAAAAGCCCTTGCCAGTGTGCAGTCTTATTTTGATCGTGGTTTAAGTGAGTCCACTCAAATTGAGTTGATCGACCGTAGCATTGCCCTTTTGAGTTCTGACTAGGAGAAAACATGAAATCTAATTCTGTTAGTCAAGCAGTCGTCGCTCCCTATGCTGAAGCCTTGATGTCTTTAGCTCAAGAGCAAAATAGCCTCGATGCGATCGCTAAAGATATTCGCTTAATTGGAAATACTCTCGCTGATTCGGCTGAGTTAAAGCAGCTTTTTGCTAGTCCTTTGATTGGAGCTAATGTCAAAAAAGGCGTAGTTGAAAGCGTATTTAGTTCACAGGTTCATTCTGTGACTAAGAGCTTTTTACTCCTATTAGTGGATCGCAAGCGAATTGCTTTCTTAAACGAAATCGTTAGTGAATTCAAGACACTATTGCGTGTAATCGATCAAGTAGCACTTGCTGAAGTTACCTCGGCTTTGAAATTGAGCAGAGCGCAAGAAGATACTATTTGCGATCGTGTAAAGGCGATGACTAAAGCGAAGAGTGTCGAACTTGACGTGACTATTAACCCCGATTTAATTGGTGGTGTAATCATTAAAGTTGGTTCTCAAGTTGTAGATGCCAGCATTCGTGGTCAATTACGTCGCCTAAAAAGTAGCCTCACCACAGGCGTTTAAATGAGAATAAAAATTAATCTACGATTAATTTTTATTCATAACCCAAAAGCTAACAGCTAATCGCTAACAGCAAAACCCCAAATATTAAAAACAAATCGATCGCTGATAACTGGTAAAACACAACTATGGTTAGCATCAGACCTGACGAAATAAGCAATATTATCAAGCAGCAAATTGCTAATTATAACCAAGAGCTGCAAGTTTCTAACGTTGGTACTGTCCTGCAAGTCGGTGACGGTATCGCTCGTGTCTATGGCTTGGAACAGTGCATGGCTGGCGAGTTGCTAGAATTTGAAGATGGTACTGTCGGCATTGCGCTGAACCTTGAAGAAGACAACGTTGGTGTTGTGTTGATGGGTGAAGGACGCAAAATTGCTGAAGGTAGCTCGGTAAAGGCAACTGGCAAAATTGCTCAAATCCCTGTAGGTGAAGCATTTATTGGTCGTGTTGTTGATGGTTTGGCTCAGCCCATTGATGGCAAAGGCGAAATCAAGGCAACCGAAACTCGTTTAATCGAATCTCCTGCCCCTGGCATTATTGGTCGTAAATCCGTATTTGAACCTCTGCAAACTGGTATTACCGCGATCGACGCGATGATTCCTGTTGGTCGTGGTCAACGCGAATTGATCATCGGTGACCGTCAAACTGGTAAGACTGCGGTGGCGATCGACACGATCATCAACCAAAAAGGTTTGGATTGTATTTGTGTATATGTAGCGATCGGGCAAAAGGCTTCTACCGTAGCAAACGTAGTAAACCAGCTCCGTGAAAGCGGTGCAATGGAATACACGATCGTCGTTATGGCAAGTGCCAACGATCCCGCAACCTTGCAGTATCTTGCTCCTTACACTGGTGCAGCATTGGCTGAGTACTTCATGTACAAAGGCAAAGGCACTTTGATCGTATACGATGACTTGTCTAAGCAAGCACAGGCTTATCGTCAAATGTCTCTCCTGCTCCGTCGTCCTCCCGGTCGTGAAGCATATCCAGGAGACGTATTCTACTTACACTCTCGCTTGCTAGAGCGTGCAGCGAAGTTGAGTGATGAACTCGGCGGCGGCTCGATGACCGCATTGCCAATCATCGAAACCCAAGCAGGTGACGTATCTGCCTACATTCCTACCAACGTAATTTCGATTACCGATGGTCAAATCTTCTTGTCTTCTGACCTCTTCAACGCTGGTATTCGTCCCGCTATCAACCCCGGTATTTCGGTATCCCGTGTTGGTTCCGCCGCACAAATCAAGGCGATGAAACAGGTTGCAGGTAAGATCAAACTGGAACTAGCTCAGTACGATGATCTCGTAGCATTCGCTCAGTTTGCATCTGATTTGGACAAAACCACTCAAGCTCAACTAGCTCGTGGTCAACGTCTCCGCGAAATTCTCAAGCAGCCACAATACTCGCCATTGCCTGTATGGGATCAAGTTGCGATTATCTACACCGCAATTAATGGCTACCTTGATGAACTAGCAGTTGAACAAGTTAGCGCGTTCAACAAGGGTCTGCGTAACTACTTGGCAACCAGTAAGCCTAAGTATTCCGAAATCGTGAAGTCTGAAAAGACTTTGACTAAGGATGCTGAAGCAATCTTGAAAGAAGCACTTGTGGAATACAAGAAAACATTTTTAGCTTCCGTCTAATCTAAAAATAAGCTAATAAAAAGAGAGGGCATAAGCCCTCTCTTTTTATTAGCTTATGGCGGTTTTCAAGATAATGAAGACCAGATCACATAAGAATAGGCATAACATTGCCATAGACTCTCAGAATTTTGAAGACTTTAAAATGACCATAATGAGTCATTAGAAACAGAATCTTATAACAAGGGGCTTAAGCGCCTTGCCTCTCTCACCAATGAAATAGGATTGCTACATTAGCAGAGAGATGGGGAAGGGAGATTTTGTTTTGCAAACTTTCAGGCTCAGGGCGGAAGTGTACCCCAGAAACGGGAAAAAGATTAAAATTAAGCTAGCAACTCTTGCCAAAAAATAAGAAGACTAACTTCTAGTGCGCTGATTGACGATAACTTGACATTTGCAAGTATGGCGCTTTTTCTTAACAGAATAAAACTGCTTTTGCCCTTGTTAACGACTTTCACATTATTTAGGAGAGTGCAAACCTTTGGATCGCACTCTCTTAAATAATTTAGAGTAGCTATATAAAAACAATAATTAGCTAAAAACATATGATATTCAGAAAAATAATAAGCCTAACTAAATGCTAGATTTTTGGACAAAAACCAGTGGTACTTGGATCAATGTTTTGGCGATCGCTTTTGGTACAAGCTTGGGGCTAATTTTACGGGGGAGATTTTTGTCCCAAGTTTTACCCATTCTCAAACAAGCGATCGGGCTAATCACTGTCTTTGTTAGTATCAATATGGCAAATAGCCTCTTAAGAGTCAAAGTCGGTGATTTAGATGGAGTGATCCTGTCCCTGCTGTCTTTGATTTTGGGTGGCGTAATTGGTGAGTTGAGTCAACTCGAAAAGCGCCTAGAAGGGATCGGCGATTGGCTAAAGGCAAAATTTAAAGGGAGGGGGAAATTTACGGAAGGTTTTGTGGCGGCGAGCCTCCTTTTTTGCATTGGACCCATGGCAATTATTGGTAGCTTAAACAATGGATTACGCGGAGATGACAATCTGCTAGTTTTGAAATCTGCTCTGGATGGATTTATTTCGATAGTATTTGCTAGTTCCTATGGGATTGGTGTGGGCTTTTCCGCCTTACCCGTAGCTCTTTATCAAGGCAGTCTGTCTCTATTAGCGGGAAATTTGGCTCAAAGTCTGCCCGACCCTGCTAATGCGCCATCAGTTTTAGTGATTACGGGGGTGGGGGGGCTAATGCTGTTGGGTTTAGGCTTGAATTTACTGGAATTAGCGAAAGTGCGAGTTGCCTCTTTTTTACCTGCATTAGCGATCGCCCCCTTAGTATATTGGCTAGCAGAAACCATTAAGTAAGGAAAGCGATCGCCTTCTGCACTTGAGGTATACTTTTACTAAGCTCCTCTGTGGCGTGCGTGACTACCAATAATGTGTCTTGATCGATAATTGTTTCTAAGGAGTCTTCGCAGTCTTCGCCGCAGTAAACCAGACTTGATCTGGGAACTTTAAGTTAGGCGAAGCGCTTCGGCTCCACCTGGTTTTACCGGGTCAAACAACTGAGGTAAGACGGCGTTGCGGAGGGGTGCCTCCCAGATTTAGAAAGAAATATTTTTTGCAAAAAATATTTCTTTCTAAATCTGGGAAAAAATGCTTGCATTTAACTTAAATCATGTTATATTAGCTAAGCGATAGCAACGCGGGGTAGAGCAGCCTGGTAGCTCGTCGGGCTCATAACCCGAAGGTCGATGGTTCAAATCCGTCCCCCGCCATTTCTAAAAAGTAAAAAAAGGTTGACTTAGTAAATGCTAAATCAACCTTTTTTTACATGAAAAAGAGATTTTTGATGGCAAGGCTTCGCCTTGCCATCAAAAATCTCTTTATGCGTTAGTAATGCTACGGAATAGATAACCAACTACTACACCAATGATTAGCGCCCAAATTTGACCAGATTTAACAAAGCCATTCCAGCCCTTCATGATATCTCCCATAACATCCTGTTGAAATTGTTGGGCTAGCAAATCCATAGATAAGTGGGAGTGAAGATCAGTAATATTGAAAGCAGAGAAATGTGTATTTGCTAAATCAACGACAGAAGAACTAAGAACTGATAGGTCAGAGCTAATTACCAAGTTTTGAGCAATATCAAGCATAGTATTTCAGGTTTTGTGGTTTAAAGAAGTGAGATTAATTTAGGGTTCTGCAATCTTATCGTTAATGTACAAAACAACTAGGGTCATGTCATCTGTATGAGTATGCCCTTCTCCGATAAAGTTTTGCACTTCTTGGAAAATGTAGTCAAGAATCATCTGGGGGCGAGTTACGTCGTCAGATAGAGGAAAGCAATGCTGACAAGCCCAATCTAGCGCTTTACGAAGATTTTCCTCATCAAAGCGATCGCCTTCAGGACTTGCCGCCTCAGTGAAGCCATCGGTGTAATAAATAACGACATCGCCATTATTTAATCTGGTACTGCGTTCTTCATATTTAGAGCCAGCCTCTAACCCAATTAAGGCTCCCATCGTATCTAGAGCATGAACTGAGCGCGTCTTAGCTCGCCAATGTAGCGCAGGGGTATGGGCGGCATTACTAAAAGAAAGCATTTGAGTGGCGGGATCATACTCAGAATAGAACATGGTCACGAAGCGATGGGATTTTTCCAGATCCTCATACATCACTTCGTTGAGATGTTCCAAAATTTTGCTAGGGGAATGATTATTTAAGACTTCGGCGCGTAACATTCCCCGTGTCATCGTCATGATCAAACCTGCGGGGACACCTTTGCCCATAACATCGCCAACTACCAAACTCCAGCGATCGCCCTTTTGCATCGGAATAAAGTCGTAATAGTCACCACCAACTCGACTGGCGGTTGAGCATTTAGCAGCAATTTCAATACCATGAATTTTTGGGCAATTACGAGGCAAAAGCTGTCTTTGGATTTCTGCGCCAATCTCCATTTCTCGTTCTTGGCGCTCTTTTTTGATTAATTCTGTGGTGAGTTCGTGATTTTCTAGCCCCACCGAAGTTTGATCGGCAACTAGGCGCATCAAAGTCCGCTTGTTATCTGTCCAGACATAATCAGGCTTGCGACTAAATATATAAAGCCGACCCCGCACGGAATTTTTAACTAATACTGATGTCCCGAATAAATGTACGTCAGCCCCCAAATAACGACTAACCATCTCATCAAGAGCCGTGGGACTACCTGTTAAGACTTGCTGAATGGCTCGTTCGATCGCCGTTCTAACTTGTTGGGCTTTCATCCCCCCTTGATTGCGCTCAGGACAATGCAATGACTCCAGACGCATTTGCCCACTAGCCTTGAATAAAATCAGCGCCCCCCCATCGGAGTCAGTAACACGGCTAGCAATCAGGGGAATTAATTCTAAAAACTGGTTGAGGTTACTAAAGCTGCGGAGAGCGTAACCCAAAAAGCTAAGTAGCTCATGGATTTTATTTTGATCCTGACTCATGCGCCTGAGCAGGTCTTTGAGATCTTTCATCACCATCACAGACGCATTATCTATATCTGGCTGTGGTGGGAGCGATCTATTTCTAGGTGGCAATGATAGAGACATACCAATGCGGCAACGCTACGTGGGTTGTACGAAAGCGAATTTAGTCAAACAGTGTAGCCTTAGTTGGACAAAAAGTGCGACAAATTTTTTGATGATTTTTTTTATTTGATAGGTGCAAAGCACCTATCAAATTATTAGTTACTCAATAAAGCTTCCACAAATTCATAGCTAGAGAATGGGCGCAAATCTTCAATACCTTCACCAGCACCGATAAACCGAATCGGTAAGCCGAGTTGCTGCACTACTGCGATCGCTACACCACCCTTTGCCGTGCCATCAAGCTTGGTGAGAATTACACCAGTAATGCCTGCGGATTGAGCAAAGACTTCGGCTTGCTTCAGTCCATTTTGACCGAGGGTAGAATCTAGAACTAGCAAAGATTCGATTTTGGCATCGGCGGATTTTTTATCGACAATGCGGCGAATTTTGCTGAGTTCTTCCATCAGATTTTTCTTGTTTTGCAAGCGTCCTGCGGTATCGACGAGTAATAGCTCCGTGCCTCTAGCTTGAGCCGCCGAGATTGCGTCAAACACCACAGCCGCAGGATCAGCATTTTGGGCAGGATTGCAGATTACCTCTACATTTGAGCGCTGTCCCCAACTCTTAACTTGCTCCACGGCTGCTGCACGGAAAGTGTCGGCGGCGGCAATCAGGGTTTTGTAGCCAGATTTAACGCTAAGGTGAGAGAGTTTACCGATAGTTGTCGTTTTACCCGCACCATTAACTCCCGTAATCAACCAGATATTTAATTGATTTTTTTCTGGAATGAGCATGGGAATTGGCTCACCACCTTTTTGAGTGGTGACATCTAGCATCTCGCGCAAAATTTGTTTGAGATAGGCGATCGCCTCTTCAGGTGGCAATACTTCCTTACGCAATTTATCTTGCAGCTTCGCAATAATTTGATCGGTTGCCTTTACGCCCACATCCGCTTGCAACAGCAAAGCTTCAATATCATCAACAGAATCAGCGCTAAGGGGACCCTGTCCAACGATCGCTTTTAATTGATTAACTAGGGATAAACGAGTTTTATCTAAACCTTGGCGAAGACGATTGAGCCAAGTAATTTCCTCGACAGAGATCTCCTCGGGACGACGACCTTGGGAGGCGAGAACTTCGGCTGACCAGATGAAATCATCGTCAAATTTAATTGTGGCTTTGCGGCGCGACTGAACGTTAGGCTTAACTTCTGGCTCAGGCTCAATAATTGCGGTGGCTTCGAGGGCTGCAATACGGGCTTGGCGATCGCTTTCGGACTGCATCCAAAAAGGTACTGCCCCAGTTTCTGTTACTTCAGTTTCTACGGAATCAATTATTTCTGGAGCGGTTTCCGTAGTCTTGGGTTCAAAAATTTCAACTTCAGCTACTGGTTCAATGATTTCTGAAGTAATTGCAGGAGTGACTTCCGTTGTAGGATCAGTAATTTGTGGCTCAGGATCTACGGATTCTGGGCTTGCAGAGTCACGAATTTCAGGCTCCGATTCTGTTAGAGCAGGCTCAGTTGACTCTACAACAGATTCAATAATTTCAGGTTCATCAGTCTGTTGCTGGACATTGGCATAGGCAGCCTTTGCCCAATTTAATAAATCTTGAGAGGCGGGTGTGGCGACTGGGCTAGATTCTACGGGTGTAGATTCAGGTAATTTTTCTTCAGTTTGTGCTGGCTCTACAGGTTGATTGGTTGCATCTTTATCATCATCATCAAACTTTCGCCGAAACCAGTTAAACACCATACTAATACCCTCGCGCAATGCCTCAATCTACATCAGCTTCAATAGTTATTATCAAGATGATCTTGATGATAACTATTGAGTTACCGTCAGTTTACTAGGATAGTTTAAGTCGGATAGGGGATTAGCATTAAGTATAATTTTGGCGGTTTTCCGATCAAAACCTAATAGCAGAAAACCAAATGGCTACGCCATTTGGTTTTCTGCTATTAGGTTTGAATAACTATAAATATGGTCACTTGTATTAAGACAAATCGAAACCAGAAGACGAGTGGCGGCGCTTCGCGCCGCCACTCGTCTTCTGGTTTGTTGTCCTAACAAGAATGGCAACAGCTATAGGGCTAAAAACAAGAGAGGGTTCGCTTAGCGAACCCTCTCTTGTTTTGGAGAAAACTTATTTCTTTTTGATGTCCTTTGCCATATTTAAGAAGATGTCCATGCTGGAATCCACGCGGGTATTCTTCTTAGGCTCAAAAGTTGGTTGAGGGGCGGGGGGATTAGAAGTGCTGTTGGAAACCTCGATTTCCTTACCTTCGATTTTTTCCGTAGCAGAGATAATTTCCACAATTTCTGCGCCCTCTACACCATTTACAGTAGGGAAAGTCTTTCTGACAGCTTTGGGTGTACGCATGTAGTCAATATTGCCAAAGGTTTTAGCCGAATCTTGATCGAGGAAATATGAAGATTCTTTTTTATCAGAGTCCTTACTATTATCTTTTTTGCCAAATAAGCCGAAAAGTGCCATTTATCTATACCTTTGTCTTAAATTTGAAGGAAATTAGTCTTTGTATTGCAATGTGTAACATTTTAGCAATATAAGTCTACAAAAATAAATAGATAAATCATGCGAGATATAACTTCAGATAGTTGCTATACCAAATATTCGCTGGGTTTGGTTTTTAATTCACAAAAGTGTAGTCACACTTTTGTGAATTGGAATAAGTAAGTGTGCGTGGCTTCGCACACCTACTTATTCACAGGTAAGAAATTGAGCTTTACATTTTGCTGACGGCAAAATGTAAAGCTCAATGGTCTACTGAGCAGAGATATTCTGACCTTGAAAAACCGTATGGACTTGCCAAGATATTTCGGTATTAGGAAAGTCGAGACGGAAATGCGCTCCTCGACTTTCCGTACGGAATAGCGCCGATCGCACTAATAAATAAGCAAAGTCGATGAGGTTTCGGGTTTCAATCCAAAGCCTTGTTTTGCTCCGAAGCTTGATAATTTCTTGCTGTAAGTTTTGGATTTGAGCGATCGCTGCTTCTAGCGCCTCCGCATTACGACAAATTCCCGCCGATCGCCATGTTAGTTCTCGCAATTCTTGACGGATCGTAGCGACACGATTTTGAATATCGGGACTTGAGTTTGCTTCTAGAAAGTCGAAATTATAAATATTAGGGTCAAAGCAAGGAGATTCAGGAAGATTGATTAAATCCTGAGCTACTTTTTCGGCAAGTCTTACACCAAACACAAAACATTCTAAAAGCGAATTGCTGGCTAGACGGTTCGCGCCATGCACTCCTGTACTAGAGCTTTCACCGACAGCATAAAGCCCTGCGATCGAGCTAGCGCCCCATGTGTCGGTAATAATCCCGCCCATACAGTAATGCGCCGCAGGGGTGACGGGAATCGGTTGAGAGAACAGATCAATATGCCATTTTTGACAAATTTTGATGATATTCGGGAAACGGTAGGCGATGTGATCGCGATCTATTGGTGACAAGTCGAGAAATACTGTGGGTTCACCTGTTTTTTGTAAATGTTGAAATACGGCACGGCTGACCACGTCACGGGGAGCGAGTTCGCCCTGTGGATGATATTCAAAGGCAAAGCGATCGCCATGGTGGTCAATTAGATGTGCGCCCTCGCCGCGCACTGCTTCGCTAATTAAAAATCTGGGTGCGCCTTCGATCGCCAAAGCGGTCGGATGAAACTGCACAAATTCGAGATCGCGTACCTTGGCTCCCGCCCGCCATGCGATCGCCACACCATCCCCCGTACTGGCGGGTGGATTAGTAGTTTGGGAAAAAACTTGAGAGCCACCACCTGTCGCCAAAACAGTTACTGGGGCAAGTAAAGCAAAAACTTCGTGGGTTGTCTCCAGAGATGTCTCAGTAAACTTGAGACAGGATATGCCCACACAGCGATCGACTTGTTCGTCATTTGGCTCTAACAATAAATCTAAAACTAAAACCCCTTCCAAAACTTGAATATTCGGGCGATCCATCACTCGCCGCGCAAGGGTACTGACTAACTCCCGCCCCGTTGCATCCGCCGCATGGAGAACGCGCCGCCGTGAATGGGCTGCTTCTAAAGTCAGCGCAAGGGATTTGTCCTCTAAGCGATCAAAATCCACCCCAAATTCTAAGAGCCGATGGATTTGGGGCTTTGCCTTGCTGACTAGCACCTCCACCGCTTCGGTATCACAAAGCCCTGCACCAGCCTTCAAAGTATCATCTATGTGTAAGGCGATCGAATCATTGCGATCGATCACCGCCGCAATCCCACCCTGCGCCCAATCACTTGCGGAAATGGTCAAATTATCTTTGGTGATTAGGGCAATTTTCCATTCACGTTGTTGATTTCCCCTACCCGCACTATGTTCAGATAAGTTATCAGACAAAGAAAGAGCCGTGTATAAACCTGCGGCTCCTCCTCCAATTACAATTGCATCAAATTTTTGAAAATCCACGCTTCATCGCCCTTCTGAAAATGCATGGTAAAGACAGTTGGCTTAAAAACCTTGCTTACCATGTATAGCAAACCCAATTTGAGAAAGTGCGCCCCAAAGGGGCGCACTTTCTCAAATTATTTAGGATAACTATAGTCTGTAGTTAGCGTTATTAATCCGCTCACGTCCCAAGGACTCGTCAGGCTTTTTGAGGGAAAACATGTCAGCATTTGCCTTGAGCAATTCTTTTTGGGCTTCTGTCAATCCTGCGATGTTTAAAACTTCGTCAAAGGATTTATAGGGTGCATTTTCGATAATAATGCGACCTAAGGTTGGGTAAACTCCACGTACTTGCCGAAAAGCGTTGATATTAGCGTTATTTAAATCAATCTTGCTGTTATCTTGCGTATAAAAATTGGTGGGGGCTAAGTCTTCGGCAAATGCAGCGTTACTGCCAAAAGAACCTAAAAAGCCAGTTGTCCAAATTGACGCGATCGCCACTAATAAAACAGAAAAGCGTATAAGTGCTTTCATGCCTAAAATCTCTCAATTAAAAAAATAATTTATTCACTTTCGAGATTAGCAGAAAATTGGAAACCCCTAGCCACACGTTCTACAAATCGATAATATGTAAACAATTATCTCTATTTGTTAACTTCTCTTTACAAATCTTCAAAGAGATTCAAAGCGGCTCAAATTAGCTGAATACCCGACTCTCTAATGATCCCAGTCATAAGTGGGAGATTTTTAGCGATCGCCTAGGTTTAATTAACTATTAATAACTGCAAACTCTCTAAGAGACGGTAGGTACAATGACTGTCTAGAAAATGGGTGGGTAATTACAACGGTTACTTTTGAATATGTTAAGTCTCGAAAACTTCCCTTGGCTCACGTTTATCATTGCCTTTCCCATACTTATGTCTCTTGTAGTTGCCTTTGTGCCAGACAAAGGAGATGGTAAAACCATTCGCTGGTTTGCCTTAGTAGTGGGACTGATTGACTTTGCGGCGATCGCCTATGCCTTCTGCACAAAGTATGACTACAATAACCCCGGTCTCCAACTCGTCGAAAAATACGCATGGGTTCCTGCCTTGGGGCTAAATTGGTCAGTAGGCGTTGATGGACTTTCGATGCCCTTGGTTTTGCTGACTGGATTTATCACCACATTAGCAATCTTGGCATCCTGGCCCGTCACCCTGAAGCCACGCTTATTTTATTTTTTACTGCTATCGATGTATGGCGCACAGATTGCCGTCTTTGCAGTACAAGATATGTTGCTGTTTTTCTTGACATGGGAATTGGAGCTAATTCCTGTATACCTCTTGCTATCGATCTGGGGGGGCTACAAGCGTCTCTATGCCGCTACCAAGTTTATTCTTTACACAGCGATCGGCTCTCTATTTATCCTTGTGGCAGGGCTTGCCATGGCTTTTTATGGCGATACTGTCTCCTTTGATATGCAGACCCTCGCCAACAAAGACTATCCGCTTACCTTCCAGCTATTAGCCTATGGTGCATTTTTGATTTCCTACGGGGTCAAGTTGCCCATCTTCCCTCTGCATACTTGGCTACCTGACGCTCACGGAGAAGCTACCGCTCCCGTGCATATGCTCCTTGCAGGGATTCTCTTAAAAATGGGTGGTTATGCCCTAATGCGGATGAATGCAGGGATGTTACCTGAAGCTCATGCTTACTTTGCGCCGATCTTGGTGATTTTGGGGATCGTGAATATTATCTATGCGGCTCTCACCTCTTTTGCTCAAAGAAGCCTGAAACGCAAAATTGCTTATTCATCAATTTCCCACATGGGCTTTGTGCTGATCGGTTTAGCTTCATTTACCGACCTCGGTACAAGTGGCGCAATGTTGCAAATGATTTCCCACGGACTAATCGGCGCAAGCTTATTCTTTCTGGTGGGCGCAACCTACGATCGCACTCATACTCTCATTCTTGATGAGATGGGTGGCGTGGGTCAAAAGATGCCGAAAATCTTTGCGATGTTTACAACCTGTTCGCTTGCGTCCCTTGCACTTCCGGGAATGAGCGGCTTTGTTGCGGAAGTCATGATTTTTGTCGGATTTGCGACTAGCGATGCCTATAGCGGTACGTTTAAAGTGATTGCCCTCTTATTGATGGCTGTGGGTGTGATTTTAACGCCCGTTTATCTGTTGTCGATGCTGCGCGAAATTTTCTATGGCAAGGAGAATACTGAGCTTACTTCTCATCAAGAGCTAATTGATGCGGAACCTCGCGAAGTATTCATCATCGCTTGTCTGTTGATTCCCATCATCGGTATTGGCTTCTATCCGAAGATCGTTACGCAAATGTACGATGCGACTACGACTAAGTTGGCAGGTGTGTTGCGGGATGCAGTGCCTGTCTTAGCCAATAAGCGCGATAACAAGCGCTTAGCTTCTATCCAAGCTCAAGCAGCACCAAGTCTAACTAAATAAAAAAAGAAGGTTCGCTAAGCGAACCTTCTTTTTTTGAGAAATTGCGGTGCTTTACACCGCAATTTTTTTGTTTTTATCTGAAGCGCGATCGCCAAATTCTTTGATATTCAGTATCGTTTAAGCCGCCAGAAGTATTGAAATTATTAGCTTGAATCGTTTGATTAATAGCATTAATGCGATCGCCTGTAGCAGGGTGGGTACTTAAAAAGGCGGGAGCATTACCACTATTAGAACTACTTGCCAACTTTTGCATAAACGCAGGCATTGCTCTCGCCGCAAAACCTGCTCTGGTGATATTTACTAAGCCTCGGCGATCGGCATCAAATTCAGCCTCGCGGCTATTGGGTAAACGCAAAGCCAAATTTACGCCAATATTCACTAATTGGTCATCCGCAACCCCAGCAATGGTAGCGACTCCTTGGGCGATCGCCATTTGTTTCATCTGCTCAAGGGCATGACGACCTGCAATATGTCCCATCTCATGACCGATTACACTTGCTAACTGTGCCACATTATCGGAAGCGGCGATCGTGCCAGTATTAATGTAAACAAAGCCCCCCATGGTAGCGAAAGCGTTCAGATTATTATCATCTACAACTTGAAAAGTATAGGGAATATTAGGGCGATCGCTACTTGCTACTAGCATTTGTCCTAAACGCTTTACGAGAGCATTTGCCGACCGATCTTGACTAATCCTCACTTCTTGCTTAATTTGGGCATCAATTTGCCTGCCTAATTGAATTTCATCATCGTCACCAATACTTGAAAGTTGGATAATTTGCACTGCTGAGGGCAAAATCCGAAATAGATCAGACAAATCTAGAGCTTTCGCAATATAAGGATTGAGGAAAAGGGCAAGTGATAAAGACATCAATAACACAAGGGCAAATTTCCCATAATGACGAAATTTTTGTCTGATTAAGCTTGATAATTTTGCGATCGATACTTTCATAATTAACAATGACCTCAACCCTTACTTAACTTATTTTATCGTGGCTTTCCTACCATCCTTAGTAGACGAAAAAAACAAGCAAAAGTTGCCGACTCCTTTCCTAAGTGATGTTAAGTAGAAGTTTGTAAAGCCCTCACTCCTCTCCTGCGGGAGAGGGGTGAGGGCTTTACTTAACATCAGTTCCTAACTCTAAATAATACTAATTTACGAAAGCGTAGCCATTTCTTTGCTCAGCGAAAAGAGAAAGTCGATGCTTCGCCTCGACCTTCTCTTTTCGCTGATCTGGGTAAATAGATGGAAGGGAGGAAAAGAATCTGAAACCATCAAAATTGGGGAGACCACTAAAAACAGATTTTTGGGAAGTGCTGAATGGAATTTTTACATGACCAAGAGTAGTGGAGAGAACTGTTTCGTTGCACTTGGAAGGAGAAAACCCCGACGATTTTGGTTTATAGTCCATCAATTTTTGTCATTTCCTAGCCACAGTGACTCGTCAAGCACTTTTTCGGCAAGCAACTATAAATCGCAAACCTCTGCTAAGATCTAAACCTGATAGTATCTGCTCCCAGTTTTTGATACTGTTGCTAATTTATTTTTTCTGTCTCTGATCCGTCTGACACCAATTTCAATAAAGGCAATGCCATTATTGAAGCTTTAAAATCCCACTGGGTAAGGTTTTAGATTCTTAGAAATATTGTGAAATGTCTAGGAATTGGTATGACTACAAACTGCTTCGCTAACAGCGACAGACCGAACCAAAAATTTGGAGTTTTATGTCTTTTTCTGCTCTAGGCTTGTCCGATCAAATTGTCCGCGCCGTCACGGCACGCGGCTACACCAAGCCCACTCCCATTCAATCGCAAGCGATTCCCGTTGTGCTTTCAGGTCAAGACCTCTTAGCAGGCGCTCAAACAGGCACTGGCAAAACCGCAGGATTTACCTTGCCAATTTTGCATTTGCTTTCTAATAAAGTAGTCAAGCGATCGCCTACAGGCAAAATCCCCATTCGTGCCTTAATCCTCACCCCCACTCGCGAACTAGCTGCCCAAGTCGAAGAAAGTGTACGGATGTATGGCAGACATTTACCACTGCAATCGATGGTGATCTATGGCGGCGTGAATATCAATCCCCAAATTAATCGTCTGAGAGGTGGTGTGGAAATCTTGGTCGCCACCCCCGGACGCTTGCTCGACCATGTACAGCAAGGCAGATTAGATTTAAGCAAGGTGGAAATCTTGGTATTAGATGAAGCCGATCGCATGTTAGATATGGGCTTCATCCGCGATATTAGAAAAATCTTGGCGCTCTTACCAAAGCAACGCCAAAATCTTCTCTTCTCCGCGACTTTCTCCAATGAGATCAAATCCTTTGCGAGTACCTTGCTTAATCAGCCCGTATTAGTCGAAGTTGCTAGCCAAAATGCCACTTCTGATTTGGTAACTCAAAGAATTTTCCCTGTCGATCGCGATCGCAAGCGTGACTTACTCACGCATTTGATCAAAACCCATAACTGGTATCAGGTCTTGGTATTTACTCGTACTAAGCATGGAGCTGATCGCTTAGTTAAGCAACTCCATCAAGATGACATCGTAGCGATGGCAATTCATGGCAATAAAAGCCAAGCGGCAAGGACTCGCGCCCTCGGTAAGTTCAAAGATGGCAGTTTGCAAGTCCTCGTGGCGACCGATATCGCAGCAAGGGGCTTAGACATTAGCGAACTTCCCCATGTGGTGAACTACGAGTTACCAAATGTGCCAGAGGACTATGTGCATCGCATTGGGCGGACGGGGCGTGCTGGCTCTGTGGGTGAAGCAATTTCATTGGTATGTGTGGATGAGCGTAAGTTCCTCTCTGACATCGAGAAGCTAATCAAGCGATCGCTGCCACAGGAAATTATTGAAGGATTTGAGCCAGATCCTCGAGCAAAGCCTGAACCCATCCAAGTAGGAAGGCAAGCCAAGCATCAGCCTCGCCGAGGTCAAAGAGATAATGCGATCGCCAAACCATCATCGCCATCTCCTAGCAAGTCCCCTGCTAAACCCCAGAGAAGGCAATCTGTAGCGATAGCCCATTCCTAAAGTTAAAGCAATTTTTTAAAAGTGTTGCTTGGCAACACTTTTAAAAAATTGCTTTCTTAATTCTCGATCAAACCCAGAAAATTTTGAAAGCGTTGCTTTGCAACGCTTTCAAAATTTTCTGGGTTTGGGTTTGAGCGCAAAGCGCTGTATGATGCTCAGAGTGCGTTTAGGTTAAAGAAAAGTCCGTGTTAGACATTAAGCTCGTACGATCGCAGCCCGAACAGGTACAAGCTCGCCTCAACAGTCGAGGTAAAGGTTACGACATTAGTAGATTAGTCGAACTAGAGCAAGAAGTTCGTGCATTAGAAACTCAGCGATCGCATTTACAAGCCGAAAGCAATGACATCGGCAAGCAAGTGGGTATCAAAATGAAAGCGGGTGCGCCTGCCGCCGAAATTGAAGCACTCAAAGCGCGATCGCCCGAAATCAAACAACAACTCGCCGAGCTAGAACCCAAGGAAAAAGCATTGCGTGAAGAAAGCAATGCCATCTTGATGACCTTGCCCAATTTGCCCAGTGAAACCACCCCCATCGGCACCAATGAAGATGAAAATGTGGAAGTGCGTCGCTGGGGTGATGAATATAAAACTAGCCGTACGGACATCTTGCCCCATTGGGAAATTGGCGAAAAGCTAGGCATTCTCAATTTTGAACGCGCTGTTAAAATTGCCCAAACTCGCTTTGTCAATCTCATTGGTGCAGGAGCCGCCCTCGAACGCGCTTTGATTCAGTTCATGCTGAATACTCACACCGCCAATGGCTACACCGAAATTGCGCCACCATTGCTTGTCAATACCGCCAGCCTGACAGGCACAGGTCAGTTACCCAAGTTTGCTGAAGATCTCTTCAAATGCGCTGAAGATGATCTATGGTTGATTCCCACTGCGGAAGTTCCCGTTACAAACCTCTATCGCGATGAGATTTTAGATAGCGAAAATCTGCCTATTCATCACT
Source organism: Pseudanabaena sp. FACHB-1998 (assembly GCF_014696355.1). Taxonomy (GTDB): domain Bacteria; phylum Cyanobacteriota; class Cyanobacteriia; order Pseudanabaenales; family Pseudanabaenaceae; genus Pseudanabaena. The sequence continues at coordinate 121,241 of NZ_JACJQA010000033.1, forward strand.
GTGCCTATACTCCGTGCTTCCGTCGCGAAGCAGGAAGCTATGGACGCGATACGAGGGGCTTAATTCGGTTACACCAGTTCAACAAAGTGGAACTAGTCAAATTTGTACTTCCCGAAAACTCCGCCGAGGAGCATGAAAAATTAGTCCGTAATGCCGAATCGATTCTCCAAGCCTTAAAGCTTCCCTATCGAGTAATGGAGCTTTGCACAGGCGATATCGGCTTCAGTGCCGCGAAATGCTATGACCTCGAAGTATGGCTACCAGCGGCAAATACCTATCGCGAAATTTCTAGCTGTTCTAATTTCCTCGATTTCCAAGCTCGACGTGCCAATATTCGCTTTAAAAGCAAAGGCAAAAAGGGAACAGAATTTTTGCATACTCTCAATGGGTCAGGGCTAGCGGTAGGGCGGACAATGACTGCAATTCTAGAGAATTATCAGCAACCTGACGGACGTATCTTAATTCCTGAAGTGTTACAACCTCTACTCAATCGAGAATACCTCTAGAAGAATTACGTGCTTCTTCTAGAAAACTAATACGAGACACCACTATGGCAACGATCCACCGACTGCATCCCGAAAATCCTCAAGCACGCACGATCGCTCAAATTGTGAATGCTTTACGCGGTGGCGCGATCATGCTCTATCCGACGGATACAGTCTATGCGATCGGTTGCGATTTAATGTCCAAGTCAGCCGTGGAGCGCGTTCGTAAACTCAAACAGATGTCGAACGATAAGCCCCTGACATTTTTATGTTCCTCGCTTTCCAATATTGCCGAATATGCGATCGTCTCTAATGCCAACTATCGCACCATGAAAAGTCTGGTTCCTGGCCCCTATACCTTCATTTTGCCAGCCACAAAACTTGTGCCTAAATTGGTGTTAAATCCTAAACGTAAAACCACAGGGATTCGGATTCCTGATCATGGTGTATCTCAAACTATTATCGAAGCATTGGGGAATCCAATTATTTCTACATCCGCCAACTTAACCGAAGATGATATCGATGAAGAGGATTTTGCTCATCAATCCAAAAATACGAAGCAGGGGAATGTGTGCGAACTGCCAAAGATAGAACTATTCGATCGCTTTTCTAAGTTAGTAGATTTCATAGTGGATGATGGCTCTGATCATAGTTACAAAGTCTCCACAATTCTCGATTTAACCGATGATTTAAATCCAATAGTCTTACGTCAAGGTTTAGGTGTAGCTCCTTTTTAAAAAGATATAAAGATGTTGATTTTGCCTATGGCAAAATCAACATCTTTATATCTCAAAGCTTTAAGCATTTTGTCTATCTCAGGCGGAAGTAAAAGTTTGCTATGCTCAAATAGGTCATGCCCTAAAACTTTTTAGGCAAATTTCATATATTATATTAAAATATTTTTGATAAACATAAATTCGATATGACTCATTTTCCGATTGTTGAATATGACCAAGTGACTGATCCTAAAGTCAAAGAGGTCTATGATCAAATTTTGTCAGAACTAGGATTTGGCATTATTCCTAATATCTTCAAGTCAATGGCAATTAATCCTGATATCCTCGAAGCGAACTGGAAAAAATTTCGATCAACGATCCTCCAAGGTGATGTGCCGCGTACCCTTAAAGAAATGGTGGGGGTTGCCATTTCTCAGGCTAATAATAGCGTCTATGCGCTCAAAGTCCATTTACACGGACTATCAGCCTTAGGTATGAGTGAAGAAATTTTATCTACTTTAGTCTCTAACTTTGATGCTTGCCCATTACCAGAGCGAGAGAAGGCAGTAATTCAGTTTGGTCTATTAGCAGGGACAAATCCTCTTGCCCTTAATGAATCCCATTACCAAAAATTACAATCCTTTGGATTAGACGACTCAGAGATTTTTGAGATTGTGGCGGCCGCCGATTTATTCTCTAGCGTAAATCGCTATACCGATGCGATCGCCCTTGAAATTGACGCTTTATAGCGATTTTCAAACAAGTACATAGATAAGGTGGCGCTTTGCGCCACCTTATCTATCTCAACAGGTAGCACAAAGGAAAACATCTTTGGCAATGGATTCTTCGCCGAATTTCTCAAATGGAAAAGAACTTGAAAACTTAGATCGAGAAGAACTTCTAGTAACAGCCCGTAGTCTTCTGGCCGAAGCTCAAGCCCTTTCCGTGCGAATTGCTGCTGTTAATGAAGTCGCAACAGCGATTAATCGTTCGCTTAACCTTGACGAAATATTGCGTGTTGTCGGTAAACAAGCGAAGTGGTTACTCGACTTTGAACATTTAAGTGTTTATCTTCTCAGAGCCAATTCGGGTAGATTTATTAAACTAATTGGAAGTTCAGTCGAGTTTAATGAATTACTCATTGCTAACAATAATAGTTTTCATAAAGCTCTAACAACTGGTCAAGCCCAGCTAGTCAAACAGACTTCTCCCAGCGATTTTTTAAGTCAATATACCTCTCAAATTATTTTACCGCTCGAGAGTTCCAAAAAAATTCTGGGAGTTATTCTTTTTGGCTCTACTCAGTCACAGGCTTACAATCAAGAAGATCTTCGTATTGGCTATTTACTAGCTTTACAGCTATCATCAGCAATTCGTAATGCTAATTCTTTTGAAGATTTAAACTTGCTCTATTCAGAAATCGAGAAAGAGAAAATCAAGTCCGATAATCTTTTGCTGAATATTTTGCCTGCCCAAATTGCCAATGAACTAAAGTCTACGGGTAGAGTCAAGCCTGTTTATCATCCTTCTGCAACTATTCTATTTACTGATTTTAAGAATTTTTCTAGAATATCCAAATCAATGACTCCTGAGCGTTTAGTGGCGGAGCTAGATTATTGCTTTTCGTACTTCGATCGCATTATCGAACGCTATGGCTTAGAGAAGCTCAAAACGATTGGAGATAGCTATATGTGCTGTGGTGGCATTCCTAAGCCTAATCTTACCCATCCTCTAGATGTAGTTCTGGCGGCGTTGCAAATTCAAAAGTTTATGGAATTACGCAAACAAAAAAAACTCCAGCAAAATCTTCCCTATTGGGATACTCGGATTGGTATTCATTCTGGGGAGTTGCTAAGTGGAGTGATTGGCAAAAAAAAGTTTGTCTATGATGTGTGGGGAGATACAGTTAATCTCGCCTCAAGAATCGAATCGTCGGGGGTGGCTGGTCGGATTAATATTTCCCAAGCCACCTATGAGTTAATTCGAGATTCCTTTGATGTGGAACATCGAGGCAAGATTTTAGTGAAAAATATGGGATCAGTCGATATGTATTTAATTAAAGGGATAAAGGAATAAAATAGGCAAGCGTTCATTGCACAAACGCTGGCTTCTAGCTTTGGAAATAGAAATATGCGTACTCTCCGAAAATTACCGATATTGTCACTAGCTCTAGTATTAATTGGATTCATTGCCTATGGATGGCTATTGTCTATCCATAAAGCTGATTGGCGCATCTGGATTCCTGCGGGCGCGATCGCCTTTGGGATAGATTGGATTTTTTCGTTGGGATGGGTAGTTGCGGCTATAGCCTTTGTGTTCTTTTCTAAGGAACAGTTTGTCTTGTCGTTGGGAATTAGCGTGATTTGGGCGATGCTTATGTATGTTGCCAGAAATGAGCTTCGTGCTTTTATGAACAACAAGGGTTGGAATTTTTTTGTACTCGCTTTAATTGCAGGAACAGGCTTAGGTTTAGGCTGGTTTACAGATACATTGCCTGCTATTCGTAGTTTTGGAGCATCTTTAATTAAATAAAAGAAAAGGGATTGCAATGCAATCCCTTTTCTTTTATGGCTTTAGTCCAGATAAATACCTAAAAAATCTTAGCGATTTTTTAGGTATTTATCTGGGTTGAAGAAAGCTTAGCTAGCACAGTCAAATAACTTGCTTAACTGCGCTTTTTCGCTAGGGTTCTCAATTCCTGCGGCTATTTCCTTAGCGGTGTCAGGCTGACCGATCGCCCAATAGGTGCTGCTAATATCCGAAAAAGCTCTTGAGCGAATATTTACATCGGTAAGATTTTTGGCTAGCGCCAGACTATCGGTCAAAATGGCAGTAACTTTGTCCGTAAAGCCAAACTCGCCATAGACACTTGCCATATTATTTAAAGCAAACAAGCGATCGATAGGTTGAGGTAAATTTTGAGCCAGAGTCAAAGCCTGATCCCACACCTTACTAGCCTGTTCCGAAGCTTTGATGTTTTGGTATTGACGACCAATTTCGAGCAATAAGGTAAACACATCAATTGAAGGCGGCACATTGGTTAAACCCGCTAAGCTTTGGTCAAATAATTTAAGAGCTTCATCAGCTTTTTTAGCCTTAGCATAGGCAATGCCTACATTAGCAGTACCCACACTCTTCTCCACTGAGTCATCCTTCAAGTTGCCAATCACTTCGATCGCTTTGTCATATTGCTTAGACACAATATATTGATTGGCTACGAGAAAGAGCGATCGCGTTTTCAGGGATTCCCCATTCACATTTGCGGCTTGCTCGACTAACTTGGGATCTGGTGCAGATTTTTTCGCTTTTTCATCTTTAGGTTCAATTGCTTTACCTACTTTAGCCTTCGCGACTTTAGGATCTTTTTTAGCTGCTTCCTTTGCGCTGGCGATCGCATTATCGCGAATTGCATCAAATTCTTGGAAAACTGCGGCGAGAGAGGCAACGGATTTGGAATGATTTCCCGCTTGGGCATAGCTACCCGCAATCTCCACTCTAGCCCGAGCCTTGGTATTAGGATCTTCAATCATGGGTAGTAATTCCGAAGCAGCCGAAATGGAAGCTTCCGAGTTAAAGTCATCGCCAATTTCCGTGTAAACATTGGCGATCGCCGAAAAAGCGCGGGATCTCACATAGGGATCAAACACTTCAGGGGTAGATTTGGTAGCAGTTTGGAGGAGGTTGGTTGCCTTGTCTTTTTTACCTGCTTCTCCATAAGCTTGAGCGAGTTTGATATCCGCAAATACTTTATCTAAGGGATCAGTCAACAATTGACTACTGACAACAGCTTGATCGAGGGTTTCCACCGCTAATTTTGATTGCTCAGCTTTGGTCAAGCGCTGAGCCGTATCTAAAAGAGCAAAGGTTTTGAGGGGAGGAGCCGCGATCGCGTTAGCTGCCGTAATACTTTTTTCTAAGACCTTTTTGGCTTGCTCGAAGCTCTGCGATTCTACATATTTGCTAGCAATTTCGCTAAAGGCGGCAACTTTAGCTTCTGGCGAGTTTCCTTCATCCGCGAGTGACACATAGCACTGAAGTGGGATTCCCTGAAATTTTGCATCTTTGGCATTTTTAGGGCTAGCTGCCCATACTGCACTGGTTGTTGTCAGGTTGACCAGCACAGCCAAACAACCAGCCAGTAATCTCAGCCATATTTTTCGCATAATTAATTCTGTCCTTGCGCGGATTTTTGCGTGAAATGTCCTTTGGATTCTACCCAATTCCTAGCCGAACAAATCCCAAATTTTTTAGTATTTATTCAAAATCCAAACAAGAGTGTCGGGGCAAAGCCCCGACACTCTTGTTTGAACTTTAAAGCCACCCCTAATTTTGAATTGTGACGCATAACCCCAGAGAATAAGGCACAGGCTGAGGTTTTTCCTCATTCTTCAGGGTTGCCCAATCGCGATAATCAGTATGTCAAAAGGCAGAAAATATAAAGAAAGATTGCGAAAGCGCTTAAAATTTGTTACATTTCTCAATGTAAGCTAACTAATCTACAGGTAACTCGATTATGTCTGACGAAAACCGTAATGTATGGAACTGGGGTTTTACTTCTGGTGCAGAAAACTGGAATGGTCGTTTAGCAATGATTGGCTTTGTATCTGCGATCGCGATCGAATTGATTAGCGGACAAGGCGTACTGCACTTCTGGGGCATTATTTAATATTTCCTAATAAAAAAGGGAGGTATCGAAAATCGATACCTCCCTTTTTTATTAGGAAATATAGCCCTAGTCATTTGTATTAGGACAAATTAAAACCCAAATATTGAGAGGCGGCGCTTCGCGCCGCCTCTCAATATTTGGGTTTTATAGCTGGCTACAGAAATAAATAAGCATTGCTCAGCAATGCTTATTTATTTCTACTCCGCAGCTACCGCTACAGGAGCTTCAGCATCAGGAATTTCTTCAATGCTGGCTTCTTCAACAGCTTCTGGCTCAAGCTTGACCGTCAAATAACGAATTACGTCATCACCAAGACGCATTGTTTTTTCTAAGCTTTCAATGGTCTTAGGAGTTGCGGTGTAATTAACTTGAATGTAGATACCTTCGCGATGACCCTTGATGTCATAGGCTAATCTACGTCTACCACGGTGTTGAATCGTGATATCTTCAGCTTCTTGTTGAGCTAAGAAGTCTTGATATTTAGCGATCGCTGCATCAGCGTCCTGATCAGGAAGGTCAGGACGCAGAATATACATGGTTTCGTACAAACGCTTAACAGTCATTAAATTCTTTCCTTACGGGCTACAAATGGCTTCTGTAAAATTTAATTTAGAAGCAAGGATTTACTATTGTACTGTGTAAAGGTAACTAAGAAATTATAAAAAATGCTGAATTTCTCATATCACAGCAAAAACATTGCATGATGAGAGTAATTGGCTTCTGATGACCTAGTTATGGCTATAGTCACTTGCTTGAAACCCAAGAAACTAGTGGCGGCGCTTCGCGCCGCCACTAGTTTCTTGGGTTTTGTGTCCTAACAAGACTGGCTATAGCTATAATTCAGGATCAAGGAAATAAATATCGTAAAAGTTAAGATAATATCTTCACTACTCCTAAAAATCCTTTATAATTACAACTAAATCAGAAATCTAACTTACTATTTGTCGCCATTTCTGAATTTTCAGTAAAAAAGCAAAAAACAAACCCATGGCTGTAACAACTAAAATATTAGCCAATATCTTAATTGTAGAAGATGAGCTTGTTACAGCTAACGCGCTTTCAGACGTTTTAACAGATTTGGGTTACCAAGTTCTCGAAATAGTTGATAGCAGCAACGACGCGATCGCAGCTATCCATCGCCAAATCCCTGACCTCATTTTGATGGATATTAAACTGAGGGGTCTAGATAATGGCATCACCGCAGTTCACGAAATTCATAAAATATCTCCCATTCCCGTTATCTATTTAACTGCTTTTAGCGATCCTGAGACTTTAGAAAAAGTAACTGCAACTTCACCCTATGGATATCTGACCAAGCCACTCAGATATGCTGAAGTAGATATGGCAATTATGCTTTCTCTTCAGAAGCATCAAACAGAGAAAATCCTCCAAGAAGCATTAGAGAAAGAAAAAGAATTACATTTACTAAAATCTCGCCTTCTGGCGATGGCTTCCCATGAGTTCTCTACACCCATGTCTGTAATCAGATTATTGATATGGAAACTCCAAAACTTTGAAGAGCAGCTAACTAAAGAAACTCGTGCCAAAAATCTAGCTTCGATTCAATCAGCTATTAAAGATATCAACTGGTTGTTAGAAGAAATTAGGTTAATCTCCTGCTCTGAATCAGGCAAGTTCCCCTTTAATCCTGAACCCTTAGATGCGATCGCCTATTGTCATCAACTAATCGATAGTTTCCAGACTTCCGATTCTCCCCGTAAGTGTCGCATTCAGTTTAATAGTCATGGGAAATGCCAAAAGTTAAAAATTGACAAAAAATTACTATGGCATATTGTGATGAATCTATTGTCAAATGCTATTAAATATTCCTATGAAGGTGGAACGGTAGATATTGACATTACCTGCAATAAAGAAGAACTGACTCTCCAAGTTTGCGATCACGGTATCGGAATTCCCAATGAATACTTAAATAATCTCTTTCTTCCATTCTTGCGTGCAGAGAACGTTGGTAATGCCAAGGGTTTAGGAATGGGTTTGTATATTGCGAAGCAAGCAATAGAAGCTCATAATGGCAAGATCGCTGTAGAAAGCGAAGTAAATATGGGTACTAAGTTTACGGTCATTTTACCCTCAGCTAATGAATAATTAGGTGCGCCGATCTACTTATCCCAAAGCCCAAAAGTGTGACACACTTTTGGGCTTTAAAAAGCAAACCTAGTAAGGTTTTTTAAATGAAGAAATGGCTACGCCATTCCTTCTTATTTAGCGATCGCTGGCGGCATAATTACTTTCGTCGCTAAACCTAAAGCCCTAAGTACTTGAATCGCCCACCAAGTAACATCAATTTCCCACCAACGCCACCCCGCCTTTGCCACATGGGGATAGGCGTGGTGATTATTATGCCAACCCTCGCCATAGGTAACGATCGCTGCCCACCAGAGATTACGCGAATTATCATTTGTCTCGAAAGTACGATAGCCCCACATATGCGTGACCGAATTGATAAACCAAGTGCTATGCCATAACAGAACCGATCTTAAGCACATTCCCCAAATGATATAAGTCCAGCCGCCTAGCAAGTACAAACCAATTCCTAGAGGAATTTGTAAAAGTAGATAATACTTATCTAGCAATAGATAGAAGCGATCGCGAGACATCTCAGGCGCATATTTACGATACTTCTCTGGCACAAAAAAGTCATCACTAGGATAAATCATCCATAACAAATGACTCCACCAAAAGCCTCTCCGTGCCGAATAGGGATCTTTTTCCACATCCTCAGTATGGGCATGATGTAAGCGATGTCCCGCCACCCAAAAGATTGGTCCCCCCTGCAAGGCGGTCGCACCAATTAAGGCGATCGCATATTCTAGCCATTTAGGAACTTGAAAACTGCGATGGCTCAGCAATCGGTGATAGCCCAAGCAAATCCCAATACTTCCTAAAAACCAATGCAATAAAATCATCACTCCTAATGCTGACCATGTGAAGAACCACGGAGCTAATAAAGCTAAACCATGCACAATTGTGAAGAAAATCACCGAAGCCCAGCTTAATTTCATGGGTTGAGGCTGGCGATCGGGATAGAGAGGATCTATGTCTGAAAATAATCTTGTCATGGTTTATGAATATGGTACTGATGAATGGAATTTATAAAGACTGAAGCCTAAATTAGACATGGCAAATTAGTTGAAAGCTTCAATTGGCATAGCTTTCAAAAAATTATTGATTTTTATTTCAGGGCAAAATCACCTAAAGGATTTTATAAACCCGACGAAATATAATGATGCTTCCTCACTGGAGAGGAATTTTAGGTATTCTCTAAAATGGCTTTATCAAAGCCTTGCCAAGCACTACAAGCTTTCTTAAACTCATGGCTAGCATCATCAGTATTTACAGTGCAGGATTCACTAGGACTAGAGCATTCTTGACATTCAATATTTTGGTGACAATGATTAACTAAGGGAAGGAGTTCGTCACGTAATATTTGCAATTGTTGAATGGTTTCTTCAATCGATCTTGCTTTGCTCAGAAGGCAATCATGGACTGTTTTACAAGTTGGAGATTTCCCATCTTTAGCTGCCAAAATCTCTCTAATGTCGTCAAGACTCAGCCCCATCGCCTTTGTATGGGTAATAAAAGATAAGCGATCTATATCCTCTTGACTAAACAGACGATAGCCCGACTCAGTTCTATGAGGGGGCGGAATTAGTCCAATCCTTTCATAGAAATAAAGTGTTTGAGGATTTAGCCCTAATTTACGCGAGACTTCACCAACTTGCAGCATTGCCATCTTTGTGTTTACATCCAACGCTTACAAGCTTAAGCTTTATACCCTAGTATAAGGTCAAGCCTCTGGGCAAAGCTTAAGCTTTAAGATCAATATCTAAAATTAAAAAGAGTTAAGCTACATTGCAGCGTAACCTACTCTTTTACCGCCCAAGGATTAGTGTGGCGGCGCGAAGTGCCTCAACACTATGCTTGTTTTAAGAACTAGAGGCTTGGCTACTTTCAGCGATCGAGAAACCGAAAGTGGTATTTTAAGAAATCTGTCTTGATACTTTGTTGTTGTTTTGTTGTTGTAATGTCTAAAAATTATAAGATTACGCTCCTTCCGGGCGATGGCATTGGGCCAGAAATCATGAAAGTAGCCGTAGCAGTACTGCAAGCGATCGCCCCTAAATTTAATATTACCTTTGCCTTTGAAACCGCTTTAGTCGGTGGCGCAGCGATCGATGCGACGGGGCATCCTTTGCCCGATGAAACTTTGCAATTATGTAAAAGTAGTGATGCCGTATTGCTAGCGGCGGTGGGCGGCGAAAAGTGGGACACGATGCCATCTAATTTGCGTCCTGAACAAGCATTATTAGGCTTGCGTGGCGGCATGGAGCTATTTGCAAATCTGCGTCCTGCTCAGATTTTGCCACAATTAATTGATGCTTCTACCTTAAAGAGGGAAGTTGTCGAAGGCGTAGATATTTTAGTGGTGCGCGAACTGACGGGCGGTATTTACTTTGGGAAGCCAAAGGGAATTGTTACGGACGAAAATGGGGTGCGTCGTGGCTTCAATACGATGGTTTATACGGAGCCAGAAATCGATCGCATTGCCAGAGTTGGCTTTGAAGCCGCCCAAAAACGTCGTGGTTCCGTCTGCTCCGTGGATAAGTCTAATGTGTTGGAAGTTTCGCAACTATGGCGCGATCGCGTAACGAGTATTTCGAGCGAATATCCCGATGTGAAGCTATCGCATATGTATGTGGACAATGCGGCGATGCAGATTATTCGCAATCCCAAACAGTTTGATGTAATTCTGACGAGCAATCTCTTTGGCGATATTCTCTCCGATGCGGCGGCGATGCTGACAGGTAGCATTGGCATGTTGCCCTCCGCGAGTCTGGGAGTTACAGGAACGCCGGGAGTATTTGAGCCTGTGCATGGTTCGGCTCCAGATATTGCTGGCAAAGACTTGGCGAATCCTTTGGCTCAAGTTCTCAGTGCAGCGATGATGTTGCGCTATGCCTTTAATGAACAAGAAGCTGCCACCGCGATCGAGGCGGCTGTAAATAAAGTTCTCGATTCTGGCAAACGTACTGGCGACATCATGGCGGATGGATGCGAAAGATTAGGATGTGTAGCAATGGGAGAAGCTTTGCTCGCCGCCATTTAATCTAAACAAAGTAGCGGCGCTTCGCGCCGCTACTTTGTTTAAGGAGAAGGTAGCAGCAAACTTTGTTCGATCGCTTGTCTAACTGGTTGACGTACATAGCAATCGCTTTCGAGACATTCCACTAAAAGACGATTTGCATCACAGTATTGACGCAATATATCTAATTGCGAACTAGTAAGATTCCAGTCTTGACCAATATTGCGATGGGCGATCGCTTGTTGCCGTAAGTTATTAGCCCACTCTTGCCACTTGCTATCACTATCCGCATCATCGGGACAGGTATTGATCAATTCGACTAAAGCCTTTGCCAAACTCAGATCAGGCATTTCCTGCGCGTATTCCAGCGCAAGGCTCAGATCTAGTTCTAGATCGAGTCTGAGGTCTTCACCATCCTTAGTTTCTAAGGCACGGGCAAGATCGAAAGCTAGTTCCAAATTAAGATTGCGATTTTGACAAAGATCGAGATCGAGGGCAAGGATACGGGCTAGGACATTGGCTAAATTCATCGGAGAGCTTTGAGCGATCGCCCGTCCAAGGGTCAAATAAAAAGCCCGCACCGAGCGGATGCGATCGCCTACTTGAATGGATTCAGCTTTGAGCTTTACCCATTGCAAGAGAGTTTGTAATGGTAAATCGCTAGCCAATAGGCGATCGCACTGCTCTTTCATCGCTTGCAACAGATCATCAGCAGAGCGCAACATTCCCACCGCAAGGCGCAATACATCATGCCAACGGTGATCGGCAACTCTCCCAGCCAGCCAAGTTATCGTGTCAGGATTCCCGTTATACACCAATTCCCGCGCTGCTAAATACTCCTGAAAAGTTAAATGGGAAAAGGAATAAATACCCTTAGCTCGTTCCACAAATAAACCATGTTGTGACTCGATCGCCTTAATAATCGACTCACTATCAAGCTGCAAAGCCTCCTCATCGGTATGGGCTTTGGGCAAATTACGAATGTAATCCGTAATGTAACGTTCTAAATCCATTTGCCGAAAGAAGTAATCTCCCCGATTGAAGGTCATATAGGCAACCTGTGCAAGTAGATCTTCCTTCCGTTGCATCGATAGATTTTTATAAATTTGATGACGCTCAATATTGCGCTTGGCATCCCATTTTTTGAGCAATACATCCAATCCTTCGCGATATAGTTCCGAGCGATTATTCGGGAAGTCCCCATATTCATCAAAAACCAGACAGAGCAGGGTGAGCAATAAGGGATTGGTCGCTAATTCTTGAATCGGACGATTATCTTCTACTTTTCGCAAGAAAAGCTCAATATGTCGGGAGTTACCCACAAACCAACGTTGGGCAAAGTGCGAAATCTGCAATGATTGAAAATTGGCAACTTCTACTTCCGTAAACTTCTCAAAGACGTATTCCTGCGCTCCCAATCGACTGGTAATCACAAAGCGATTGGTATAGTACTGCTCTGAGAAATTTCGCAAGTCTTCGAGGACACGATGCAAATCATCCTCTCGCACTTCATCCAGTCCATCCAGAAAGAGAATTGCTCTCCCCTGTTGCAAAAGTTGTTTAACTATTTGCTCATCACCAACGTTGTAGGTGCGAAAATCCTGAGCAATATAATCCAAAATTTTAGGCTGGGATTCGGAACCCGCATATTGACGCAGGGTTACAAAAATCGGTACTAAATCGCTAAAAATATCGCCTTGTGAGCATTTAAGGGCGGTATATTTGAGCAAAGTCGTCTTGCCGGCTCCCGGTTTTCCTAAGAGCATTAATTTGCGATAGCGGGTTAGAGCTTCCATACTAGAAACGCGCCCTTCATCGATCGCGGACATTCCTAAGCGATCGCGCCCATGATAGGTTGCTAAAAGCTCCGCAATACCTAAGCGGCGGCGACTCGTAATTTTTTCTAAGACATCGGTTCCTGTGTAAATATCCTCTAAATTGATTGGGTGCGACATATCCAAAACCCGCATCGTGGCGCAGCGCTCTTGAATAATTTGCCGACTCCGATAACGGAGTTGCTGGACTAATTCCTCAATATCAATATCTAGAGCCAAGGTCGAGCCAGCACTTTTGTGACCATTAGCGGTTTCAGTTACAGCATTAGAAGATGAAGTTTCTGCATCAAGGTAATTTTGCAAAATATGCAGCAAGCGATTATTTTTGCCCGGTCCCTTGCCACTAATGTCAAATTTGCGATAAATCTCCCCCATCCGCTTGCGATAGGCTTCTTCGGAAATTCCTAAAAAACTAGCAACTTCGCGATCTTCCCGATTTTCCCCAAATCTTAATAAAAATACACTTTCCTGATCCGCCGAAAGCTGATGAATTTGCGCCATTCTCGTCAGAAATTTTTGGGGAAACATAGTCTAATTAAGATGTTTAAGCAAGCCTGTAGGTTTAACTTATCATCATATAGCTAGTCAGCAAAGAGAGGCGGGGCGCAATTCTCTTGAAAAGAAAGCTTGTCATCTTTGATTTAGTAAAGATGGCGATCGCACCAAGCCTCAATATCGCTAAGCAAGCGATCGCCAATTTCCCAAGGCAATAAATGAGCCGTATGGGGATAGCAAATAAATTCACAGTTTGGTAACAAATCCGCCGTCTCAGCAGTCGCCGCCGCCGTAATATGTCGATCCTGCTCACCTGCGATCACCAAACAAGGAACTTGAATTTGCTTTAAATCGCCTGTGCGATCGTAGCCCTGTCGCAAAGCTTGATTAAGTGCCGCCTGTGCATAGCGCGAAGTCTGGAGATAAGCCCTAGCACCCATAGTAGAAATGCGATCGTAGGCAGTTATTGAATGTTGTTGGATTAAATAGCCAATCAGCGATCGCTTCCCAAATAAATTCATCGGCAAATAGCGTAGCCTCATCAAAAAATTGAAAAAAAATGGATGTAGAGATGAATTAGATAAATCTTTAAAAAAAATCTGAAAGATTTTAGATGTGACGCAATGCAAGCCAACCGCCATTAATAAATTGCTATATTCCCACCAAGCAATTTTTGGCAAACTGCTCCGAGGCTTTGCCGCCGTAGCAATTAAGATTAATCCCGCAATTTTGGGTTTGTCTTGATTTGGTGACTCATAAGCACTCCCAACAGACAAAGCCCTCAGCGCCAACTCAATCGCCAAAATCCCTCCCAAAGACCAACCCAGAATCAGATATTCCGATTGGTGATCGCAAAGCAGCAAGTCCCAGAGATCCTGTATGTGATCTAACATTGTAAAAGGCAAAATTGCTTTACAATTTCCATAACCACGCAAATCTGGAGCGATCGCGTCTATGCCTCGATCCTGAAAATGTCTTACAAACATCTGCATTGCCTCGCTATTTCCGGGATGACCGTGCAAGCAGAGAACTTTTAATACGCGATCGCTACTCATCACCACCACAATTGCTCCAAATCAAGTCTTAACTACCTTAACTTGGCAATGACGCAGATTCCCCAAGAGAATGATGCTTCCGATTTCCCAGCAGATAAGGGCGGTAACAAACCGAACAGTATTGTCCCTATCGGCGAAATAATCCCGCACTTAACGCAGCCTAGTTTGATGGTAATGCTGCGCCTACTCATGAATCAAACAGGCATAGCCTATGTTGACACCCCTCACCTGAGTTGGAAAATCTTTATTCATGGCGGCAGCATCGCCTTTATTGAAGATCAAAGCGAATTTTTATCCACCTTAACGCGCAAGCTCAAAATCCAAAAGATCCAACCCACACCAACGGTTTTACAGAAAATTAGCCAAAATGGGCTAAGCAGTCTCGACACCTTTCGTCTCGTTAGCGAAATCTATACCCAAGATCGAGATGGTTGCCTCAATGTCTTTAAAGAAATTCTCTTTGAAAACCTTTTAGCAATTACCTTAGAAAAAAAGTTTTCACTCCTCTGGAAACCACTGCCCCTTGATACCAAAATTATTCTGCCCATCTGGCAAATAAACGATCTTGAAAAAGCGATCGCCAAAGTCGTAGAGCAATGGCGTAGTTTCAGCTATGTCCGTCACCCCTATCAAACTGTCCAAATCCTAGACACGGAATGCGGCATTGCTCAAGTGCCATTATTTACCAAGGTAACTAATGGCAAATATCGCATTAGTGAAATAGCCGATCGCTTTCAGCAACATATCACTCGCACCGCCCTCAAATTGGATAAGCTCGCAGAAAGTCGGACAATTGCGATTTTACCTCTACCTACGCGATCACCCGAAACCATCAACCAAAATGATCCCGTCCCTTTATCTACCCAGCCTCGAGTGATGATTGTGGATGATTCACCCGTCTTGCTCAAGCAATTCGGCAACTTATTAACTAATTGGGGATATCAACTTAGTCTGGTGGATGATTCAGCTAATGCCACAAAACAAATGCTTAGCGAAAAGCCAAGTATTGTTTTTATGGATATTAATATGCCACACTTAAACGGCTTTGATTTAATCAAACAAATTCGCCGTCAGTCATCCTTAGCCAATGTGCCTTTAGTATTGGTAACATCCGAGAACACCATTACCAATAACTTCCGCGCCAAGTGGGCAAATTGTCGATTTCTTAGCAAACCCAGAACTTCCAATGACATACCAGAATTTCGTGAGCAAGTACGGGCAATTTTGCGCGAATTTGCGCCTATCTGATATTTATATAAAGCCTTACAATTATAGCTGTGGTCACTTGCATTAGGACAAATCAAAACCCAAGAAGCGAGTTGTGGCGCTTCGCACTGCCACTCGTCTTCTGGTTTTGTGTCCTCCCAAGAATGGCAACAACTATCAATAAAATAACTAAATCAGCCCAACCAATTTTTAGTGATGGTTCTATTGCCTTCAAAAAATTATGGGTATCAACCATACGACAAAGCGCCACAAGCCATAAAATGGCTGAAGCAATGTCAAGGGATCGCCAAAGTTAAAGTTTGAATAATGTATCTGAGACAACCAATCGGAACTGTCACAGGTTGCTACGATCTACTTGAGGTGATCCGTTTTTGTAATATCTCTTCTGTCCAAGCGCCCTCAGCCAAAAACATGATTGCTATGACAGGTTCCTTGCCTAACTCAGACCTCGTGTCTAACAACTTGACAGACGGACAGGTAGTGAGGAATGCCACATTACACATCCTACTGGCAGCTATGCGTGTCATGAGCCGCTCTACAGGAGTAATCCAAGTAGAGACTAAATACCACCGATGGAAATTATTACTTGCGGGAGGAGGCTTAGTTCTAGCAG
This sequence comes from Pseudanabaena sp. FACHB-1998, assembly GCF_014696355.1. Lineage (GTDB taxonomy): Bacteria > Cyanobacteriota > Cyanobacteriia > Pseudanabaenales > Pseudanabaenaceae > Pseudanabaena. Next base: position 137,437 of record NZ_JACJQA010000033.1, read on the forward strand.
AAGAAGAAGGGCATGTCATACCCACATTAGTTCGCAAATACGCTAATAAGGGGATTAGTTTTTCGCGTATTCCTGAATGGGAACAAAGACAAACTAACCGTCCTTACTGCTACCCATTTGTGAGTAATGTTTATAAAAAACATCCTGAAATCACTAAAGAAGTTTTAAAGGAAATTATCCAAGAAAACTTTTTATCTTTGCATTTAGAAGGTGATTTTTCTTTTGTGTGGCAACCTGCTAATGACTTACCCGTTAATCTTCCTGTATGGCAGCTATCGGTCGTAGAAAATGCGATCGCTAACGAAGTAAGACAATGGCAAAAATTTGAATGTGTCAAACATCCTTTTCAGCTAGTCCAACTAGTTGATGCTGCTAACTTACTCGCTAGGGTTGGCAATGATAATTTTCCACTTTTTGCAAAGGTGACAACGGGGCAAGATCGTATTTGCTCAATTGCCGATACTTTTAAGCAGCCAATTTATCGCACAGCTTTGTTGTTAGATAAATTAGCTCAAAAAAATATTGTGTCAATTGTGCCATTACAAGAACGAAAAACAGATCCAGAAATCGGGTTTCGTTCGCCACCAACCTCTCCTCCAAAAAATAATAAAGACGAACCGAGAGTTTTCATTGTCGATGACTCCCCTGTATTGCTTCAACAAATGCAGCGCTTGCTAATTAGTTGGGGATATCAGGTGGATTTCACCGAAAACGCCGAAGAAGCTACCGACAAGATTTTGGAATATAAACCCACTGTGGTGTTTATTGATATCAATATGCCGAGCTTGAATGGGTTTGATTTGATCAAACAAATTCGTCGTCAACGGGATCTATCTACTCTGTCTTTAGTATTAGTTACGGCGGAAAATAGTATGACCAATAACTTTAGAGCAAGATGGGCAAATTGTCGTTTTCTGGCTAAGCCAAGGTCATCTGCTGACACACCTAAATTTCGCGACGAATTGCGTAATTTATTAAGGGAGCTTGCACCTTTATCAACTGATACATTAGTTTAGAGTAAAAGTATAAAATTTTACGGCAAGGCAATTCTGTCTTAAATTAAAATTTTTAAGTCACCTAGACAATTCAAGTCAATCAATAATGTTGGGGTTTACATTAGATTTCCAAAGTAACAAGCAATTACTAGTCAAATAACAATCAAATAACATTGTAAATAAAGGTTGCTAATCAACTTTGACAAAAGTAATAACAGTAATAACGAAACATCTAAACATTGCTAAAAACTAGATTTTCTCATTTGTAATCATTCAAATAACTACACCAAATAAGTCACTAACACCCAATCTGAAATAGAAACTATGAGCGAGCGTTTTTTAGTAATTGATGATTCAGCAACCCAAAGACATCTACTAAGTTCTTTTTTACAAGATTTAGGGCATACAGTGGATCTATGCGAATCAACTACAGGCGCTTTAGACAAGATTATTAGTAACCGTTATGCTGCGATCTTTTTAGATATTGTCCTGCCCGATCAAGATGGCTATAAATTTCTGCGTGAGTTGCGATCGCATCATCAAGTAGATGATCAGTATGTGATTTTGTGTTCTACTAAAAGTACCAAACTGGAGATTGACTACGGCATTAAGCGAGCTAAGGCAAACGACTATCTCACCAAACCAATTAGCCGAGATTCCCTAACGCAAGTCTTGAACAAATTGCCTCAACAAGTAAAATGAAATCTTCCGAAGTTAGTCTAGGCGATATTACTGAAAATTGGCAGGATCAATTAATTGCACCTAGCAACCGATACATTGTGGCTAAGATTGGCGATCGCCTCGTGACTTTTCCCGATGTATTGGTGTCGGAGATCATGATTTTGGGGCGCAACGTCATCCTGGCTTTGCCATTTTATGAAAATGCGATCGTGGGGGTTGTGCATCATCAGGCTACTTTGATGCCTTTATTATTGTTGCGATTAATTATGGGGGAGCAAAGGGCTTTGCTCACCGAGTCTCTCACCGTGGTGCGGTTAAGCAAAATTGCGGAAAATTTGAATTATAAGCATCTAGCAGGCATCGGACTAATCGTGGATCGGGTAATCGGCAGCCTTACGACCGAAGAGCATCAGTATATAGGTCTACATCCATCTGAGTCTCTAGAACCATCGGACTTAATTGGAAATAATTCAAAAAAAATCAACCAAACAGTAGCGAATATTCAGGAGACCGAGTATACTCCCATTGAAATTATCCTCTCGCGTACTCCTACTCATATTTGGCAACCACTACGTTGGTTGAATGATTCGGGTAAGCATAGCGTAGGATAATGCTCACAAAATATCCGCTCCTTTCCCTATAGCGAATGCGTATGGCAAGCAAATCTAACAAAACCCCCGAGCCTTCTTTAGGCAAGAGCAGTAAGCCAAGTCCTAAGCGATCGCCTAAATCATCCAGCGCCCCTAAGCAGAATAAACCTAAGGGTACTATGGGTTTAGGTTTGTTATTAATTGCGATTGGCACTTCGCTGATTGGTTTGGGTGGTTTAGGATATTTCGTTTACCAAGAATTGCTCAGCAATGCAAAGCGGGAAGTAGATCAATCCGCAGAATCGAAAACTCGTCAGTTTGACTCTAAACTCGCTAATGTGCGTCAAACTGTGGTGGAGGTTGCGAATTCAGCAAAGACTTTGGCTGCCTCAAAGCCCAAGCCTGAGGTCTATCAAAAGCTAGCCGCCGAAGGATTGCAAAGAAATGAATCCATTGCGGGACTAGGGATTGCTCAGAACGAAAATCAACTGTTTGCCACGCCAAAGCCGCTCTTCCCCTACATTTGGAAAGAAGGGGTGGGGTTAAAGGTGGAAGGCTCTAGTCAAAAGCTTCCTGCCCCTAACGACAAACTTTTGAGTGGAAATCGTCCAGATATTCCCAATACCGCATCCTTTAAAACGGCTATTAAGGGCAAGGCAGCTTGGTCTGAGCCATATAGTGCTGTAGGTAAAAATATCATTACCTATAGTGCGCCCATAGGTGATGGACAAAAGATCTTGGGTGTGGTTAATGCCGATGCGATCGCGGATAATTTATTAGCCCTAGTCGATACGGCAACTAATCCCGATTCTAGTAGTGAAAGCAAAATTGGCTTAGTGATCGTGAGTGGCGGTGGCAAAGTTATTACCGCTTCTAATAAGTTTCAAGCAACGCAAGCCCAAAATCCTGCGATCGCGGAATCCCTGAACACTTTGGCGCAGCAAGCTAAAGCTCAGCCGTCAGGTATTGCTCAGACAGGAGGTAATCTCTGGGCTTACCGTAAGCTCGACGGTAGTGATTTGATTGTGGCGGCTTACTTGCCAGAGGCAGAAATCATCAACAAGGTAATGATCTTAGTTGGTGGAACCGCTCTGGGGATCAGTGCCATCCTCGCGATCGCCGTATTAGGATTTGTCAATTCTTTAAAAACTCGTCTCAAGCCGATCACTGAAGAATGCGATCGTTTTTTAGCGCAACATGGTACTAGTGCTAATCTGGGCGGCAAAGATGAAATTGAGCAACTCAGTCTGTCCCTAAAAAGCACCTTGCAACAGGTTAAAACCCAAGAAATAAAGTTGCGATCAGAACTGAAACAGGCGGATATAAACGAAGAACCTACGGCTTCACAGAATAGCTCTGCCGAAAACGATCTGATGGAGGCTGAGGTAGGAGACTTACTTGATGTAGTTTCATCCATGGAAGAAGGTGACCTCACCATCGAAGCTCAAGTTAACGATCGCGCTACAGGACTAGTTGCCGACACTCTCAACCGTTTGCGAGAGAAATTAGTCGAAATTATTTCGAGTGTATTAGGTACTGCTCAACAGGTGGCTAAGGGAGCCGCCGACCTCGAAGAGCTAGCTCGAACTGTGGTGCTAAATACCGCCGAGCAAGCCCAGTCCGTTGCCCAAGGACAAGCCCTGACCGAGCAGGTAGCTACCATTGCCCAGCGATCAGCAGAACAGGTCAATGTCGCCAATGAATCTCTCCAAGAAGTACGGGAAACCGTGGCTTCAGGGCAAAGCGCGATTAACAACCTCACCGAAGGCATTAGCGTTTTGCAGTCAGGGTCAGCACAAATCGTACAACGGATGAAAACCTTGGGCGAGTTTGTGGGCTTAGCCGAGCAATTTGTACAGGATCAAGGACAAATCGCTTCCCTCACTCAAGTCCTCGCGCTCAACGCTACCCTTGTAGCTGCCCGCGCTGCTGAACAAAAAGATCCCAAACAATTTACTAGCGTAGCCCGTGAATTTGAATCGATCGCAGGTCAGGTAAATGACCTTGCGACTCAAACCAATGACGGACTAACGATCCTGCAACAGCGTACTTCCCAGATCCAAACTGTGGTAACGGCGATCGATGCCGAAGTTCAAAACTTAAGTGGACTAGTTTCTGGTTTTACAACGGGTGTAGAAGCCTCTCAATCAGCCTTTAATAGCATTCAAATGGCGACGGAAGAGGTTGTGCAAATTGGACAAGCAATTACTGATTCTAGTACTGAAATTGCTGAAGCCGCAGGCTCTACTGCGAGTTACATCAGTGAAATCGCGCAACTCGCCGATCGCACAGCCGACTTGACCAGATCCGCCCGTCAACAGGCGGAGGATATGGGAAATCAAGCCCAACAACTCGTACAAGGTATTCAATTTTTCCGCTTACCAGAATCTGCTCTTGCTAATAGCTTGGCAGCCACCACAGCCTCTGAACCCTATGACTCAGTGGAATCTGACCCAGTACAGAATTTCCTCAGCCCTGAGCCAGAATCTAGCACTGAAGACAGCAATGGATTAGGTTTAGTATTACCAGCGATCGCCGTAACTACGGCGGCTGTTGCTGTTAGTCAATCCCTGAGTAACGAGCCAGAAAGTGAGCCAGAAAGTGAATTCGAGAGCAATTATGCGATCGATTCCCTAGAACTAGATATGCCGAATCTGGACGACGAAAGCGGCGAGTTATCTCAGCAATTTGTACAGATTGAAGCGGATAGCCCGTCTCTAGACGCAGATTTCGCAGCATATCACGATGAAACCATTGCCCCAGAAAGTTTCATTAGCGAATCCTCCGATCATTTCAGTGAAATTCCCGAAGAACAAGACATCAATGCTTACTCGGAGCTAACAGATATATCAGTTATTGAGAGATCTCTCCTTGATGATCTCCGACAGGAAGTATACGCGGAAGATGAATTCTTGGACGAAGAATCCCTTGACACAGATGAGAGTAGCGAAGAGGATATATCCGCCCTCAAAAATCCCATGGAAGGGGTTGATGAATCTGCGATCAATGGAGTATCTAACGATCCGATGATTATTTCAGCAACATCATCATTTTTAGAAGATACAGCCTTTGGCACTCCCTCCCCTTTGTCGGACGAAACTCTTGCCCATTTACCGACTTCCGTTGACTTCTCAATTCCTGATATGGATGATGGTGAAGACTTCACTATGCCGTCTATCGAAATGGAATCCACTTTAGATAACTCCAATTCATTCTTTACATCAGATCTTGTAAATCCCTTGGAATCTGGCTATGAATCAACTGATTTAGAAGATGCGTTTGGAATAGATCCGCAGTTAGAGCAAGCGGTTAACTTGATAGACTACAGCAACGAAGCTGTCTTTAATAGCGACTATCCAGACATGGGTATGGCAGAAATTGCTGATCTCAACTCGCTAGAAGAAAGTTCTTCTAGTGATCTAGATTTTGACTATGGAGATTACGCAGAAACCAATGCGGATACAGCTTCTACTGATCTAGACCTAGACTACGACTATGCAGCAACAGATTCTTTTGAAGAGTCGGCTGATTTAAATATCGACTATGCTGACTATTCCGGAACAGTTACTGCTGGTGAGTTGGATAGCAGTTATGGCAGCTATTTTGAAGAGAGTACTGATACTTCTGTTGATAATCAAGAAGCGAATGTATTTTCTGATTACAATGACTATGTAGCTGATTCCGAGTTAAACGACTCTTTAGAAACAACTTCAGAAAATGTGCCCAACGAAGCTTTTATTGATAGCTTTGACACATCTTTTGATGAATCGCCTTTTGATAAAGCTCTAGATGAAGCTCTTAATAACTATCCAGATAGTACAGCGATCGAAGATTCTCTAGAATCATTCCCTAATTCTGAATCAATAGAAGCAGAGTTGAGTGATGCTCCCGTTACTCAAGAATCCTATTCCACCTTTGATCTGGACTTGTCAAGTGGTGATGGATCTGAGGATCTGGATGAATTTGACGAATTTGATGATTTTGTAGATAGCGATAGTTTCTTGGGATCATCTACTGAAGATGATTTTGACACATCATCTACCTCTGCCGAATCTCCATCCTCAGAATTTTTCTTGGAATTGGAAACAAGTCTCTCGATGGAGGATTTAGAGCCTGAAGATTTGGCTAATTTAGCTCCAGCAAGTTCAGAACCACAAGGAGTTGAAGATTTTACCTTCTCGATTGATGAAGATACACAGGATGCGGATTCCTTTATTTCTGAACTAGATGGATTAGACTCTTTAGACCTAGATCAAGAAGTCGCTGAGGCTTCAATGGTTACTGAAGCGATCGCCACCGAAACTCCAAGCAACGATCTAGATCATCTCCCAGAGTTAGATATGGATGAAGCGATCGCCGATTTTTCTATTGGCGATGACACAGCTTTTGGTTTGTCTGATTTATCACAGGTTCAGGAAACTGATGCTGGGAATATAGATGAGGTCTTTAGCTTTGATACATCCTTTGAAGCCGCTGATGAGTTTGAGTCATTTAGTAGCTTAGATAATTCGCAGACCGAACCAGCCAATATTTTGAATGATTTGGATGAATTAGCTACCGAAGCACCTAGCTATAATGAAACATTTGCAGACCCATTTACTGATGATTTGCCAAGCTTTGCTAATAGCTTAGATGATGAGCCAGAAGCTAGTTCTGACCTTAGCTTCACCGAATCCCTAGATCTGATCGAAGAAATTGGCTCAGAATCGTCTGATGAATTGGATGGTTTTGCGGAAGGCTTAAAACCCGATTTAGGATTGATGGATTTTAGTGAGACAAACTTTCAAACCTCAGAGGATGATAGTTTTTCATCGTCCGTATCAACTGCAAACAGCCTAGACTTTGATGAGACTTCCATTTTTGATAATTTAGCTGATGATATGTCAGAGGGCTTAGACGATCTCAACTTTGGCTCCCCTGAATCTTTAGATACACTTAAATCACCTCGCGATGTTGCCCCACAAGAAATAGACCCAGAGGAGATGTCATTAGATACCGATCTGGGGCTAGATTTTTCGACAAATTGGCTTGAAGAACTCAGTAGTATGGACGAGACTACGGATGATTTTGCCAATGATACTTTAGAGTCGTTAGATACTCCATCTTTAGTCGATATATCTACGACTCCAGTTTCTGCCCCTAGTTATGATTTTACCAATGACTTGTTGGACAGCTTGATCGATGAATCGGATGATGACTTTACTGCCTCACCTATGAGTCTAGATGAACTGACTCCTGATGAAACTAACGCCCCGTTTGTTTTAGATAGCGCTAATGTGGAATCTCTAGATTTATCTCAGGATAATACGCCCCTAGACTTTGATTTTGATGCCTTTGAGGAATCAATTAGCGATTTAAACGATCCCTTTAGTCAATCAGTTGGTCAATCAGTTGCTAGTGCTAAAGAAGAAATTGATAATTTTCTATCAAGTTCCTTCGATTTAGATAGTGTTGTAGAGGAAAAGCCTCAAACTCCAGCTAAGCCAAAAGTGCCACCTAAGACTGATGAAAGTCCCTAGAGAAGCTCAGGAAAGTAACTACTCTTTTCTGAATTGAATATAAAACCCCAAAAGAACTTTTGGGGTTTTATATTCAATTGTGCCCAGCGACTTAAAGCAAATTCAAGCTGAAAATTAACATTTAAGCCAAATGGCTCAATAAAAAGGATTGTGGGCGCGAAGCGCCGACAATCCTATGGAGATTTTAAAACTCACGTGGCTAGAGGATGCTTTACAGCGCTTTGCGCCCAAATCCGAACCAAGAATAATTTTGGAAGCGTTGCTTCGCAACGCTTCCAAAATTATTCTTGGTTCTTTGCTCGACAATTGCTGGAGGGTAACGGGACGACACTTTTTTCGACATTGTTGCGAAGCATACTCTAGAGAAGTAACACAAACATGTATGTTGTTAATATTAAGAGTAGGTAGCTTAGCAAGCTTAGTGAGAACTAAGTAATTAAGCTCCTATCTCGCAATATTCCTCAAGTTTAAATATGGAAAGATATGGCAAACAAACCTCCCTTTTCAAGCAAAAAATCTAGTGCAAAATCTAGTGCAAAAAAAAAGAGGAAGGCTGCTGTTGCTGCTGCCCCAATATCCAGACAAGCTTCCAATCAAAGTAGTTGGTTAAACAATTTACCGATTAGTCTCAAAGTTTTATTTGCGATCGGCACAACGAGTTTTTTGTCTCTCGCTGGCTTTGCGATCGCCGCTTTATATTTGAATAGCAGCCTTGCACCTATTGTCAGCCCAGAGGCTCAAAAACAATTAACCGATGCCACACTATTGGTGTTTGGTTTGGGTTTCATTTTGATCGTTATCAGTTCTATATTTGGACTAATTATTGGTGGATCTCTTAGTAAAAGGATTAAGGGCTTAGAAGCGATCGCTCGGCAATATGCCGCAGGTAACTTTACCGCATCCGTAGAAACGGGGGCAAAGGATGAGGTGGGTAAGCTGGCGGATGTATTTAACCTGATGACCTCAAATTTGGCGCAAAACAAGGTGGAGCAATCCGAAGCGCAGATGGAGGCGGAAGTCCAAAACGGCATTTTCCAAGATGAGATTTCTCATCTTTTAGATGTGGTATCCGATCTAGAATTGGGAGATTTAACTGCCAAGGCGGAAGTGAGTCCCCATGCTACGGGGCTAATCGCTGATACGCTTAACCGATTATCGGAGCAGTTGGCGGAGGTTATGGCGGCGGTGTTACAAACGGCGCAGCAGGTTACCTTTAGAACAGAGCGTCTTGAACAGTTAGCGATCGCGGTATCTCAAAACGCCGAGCAGCAGGAAGCCCTAGTGGTGCAAGCCCGTCTGGGGATTGAGGATGTAAACCAACTAGCCCAAGATGCAGCCCAACAGGCGATCGCCGCGAACCGAGCCGTGCAGAGGGTGCGATCGGCGGTGAGACAGGGGGAAGAACAAATTATTTATCTGACGGCTTCGATTGAGTCACTGCAAGCGGCAACGGTGCAGATGGTGCAGAGAATTAAAAACCTCGGCGAATTCGTGGCTCTCGCCAAACAATTTGTATTAGATCAAAAGCGACTTGCCTCTTTGACGCAGGTGCTAGCGACTAACGCCTCCATGGTTGCCACTAGAGCTTTGGAGCAACGCGATCCTGAGCAGTTTGTCTCCGTCGCGCGGGAATTTGAAGCGATCGCCTCACAGGTCAACTCACTGGCAACCCAAACCAATCAAGGTCTGGTGGTGTTGCAACAACGGACGGGATTTGTGGATGTGGTTGTATCGGGCATTGATCAAGACGTTCGTGATGTAAATAGCCTAGTGTCCGACTTTACGAATAGTGTTAATAGCTCTGAACAATCATTTACCAATATCGCCACGGTTACAGAGGAATTAGCAGAAATCGGCGCATCGGTAACTGAGTCTTCTGGCTCCATCGCCGACGCGGTTAAATTTAGCTTAGCCTCGATTCAAGATATTGAAGCGATCGCCGAGCGTTCTGCTTCTCAGGCACAGTTTACCCGTGAGCAATCGGGCAAAATGGGGATGTTAGCACGTCAATTACTAGAAAGGGTACAATTTTTCCGCTTACCGTCAATTGTGGCAAGTGAGGGTGGCGAGCTTGACGATATGGACGTACTCGAAGTTGATAGCCTCCCATTAATGAATGGTCGTTCTGTTGCCTAATTTAATCTCCATAGAACTAGGTAATCACCGCTTACCTAATTCCGCAACCATCGCAATAATCAGTTGAACGCGAAATAATGGCTAATTCTGAGTTTGATGATTTACAACTGCAAGAAGAATTGCGTACTCTCTTTGAGTTAGATACGCAGAAATATTTGCAGCTCTATGTCCAGACCGTCCGCCAGCTTAATACGGCTAGTTGGAAAGAGGACATTCAACAACTCTATCGCTGCGTTCATACTATTAAAGGGGGTTCCGTCACAGTGGGCTTTCAGGCGGTATTGCAAGTCTCGACGATATTGGAAGATTTATTGTCGGACTTGCGCTATCTCGAAGTTGCGCCACCTTTAGAGGATGGGGAATTAACCCAGTCTTTAATCGAAGCGGGGGAATTACTAATTGCCACTGTGCAGATGGACAGCCCTAAGACGGCAAAAGCCAGTGATGCCGATGCGTCGGTACGCTACATCCAAAGTCTGCGCGATCGCATTCAAAGTGAATACTTGCCCGAATGGAACGAGATGCGGCAAGTTCAGCAAGAATTTGCCGATCAGGGCTTTGATTTGGTGACGCTGGATTTAGAAATGGCGATCGAGGATTTACCACCCACGGGTGAAGTCTCTCCCGAAGCTGTGGAAGCCGCCCAGATGACCATTGCTCAATTGCAAGAAATCGGCACAGAAATTAATTTAGCTAAGGCTTGGCAAGATTTTTTGCAAACAGGCTTAGCCCTATGCGATCGCCTTGATTGCGAAGTATGGCATCAGGAATGGATGCCCTTTCTCAAAAAGCTCAAGGACAGCGCTCGTCAAGGTGGAGTTTTTGCGATTGAGCCAGAACAAATACTAGCTGAAGCAAAGTTGGCGATCGCCAAGGAATTACGAGAAACGGCTAAGGAAAATATCCACGAAGCTGCATCCTTGGCTAATCCGCAAATCATTTCGACCGCCGATGTACAAATTCCTGTACCTTTAGATCGCCTAGAGCGATCGTCGCAATATCTTGTGGAAACCTTAATGGCAACCCGTGCGACACAGGGATTTTATCAATCCGTTTATGCCAATTTACTGCCCCTAGTTTCCTTAGCGCAAAACAGTGTGCAGTACATTACCCAACTGCGCGAAGTCCAAGATGACTACGCTTTGCTAGATGTATCTAGTGAGCAAGATGGGCTAAAAGTGGAGCGTTATCGACAGGGCTACACCGCTATTAACCGACTTCTCGAAATTAGTCTCCGTCTAATTGAGCTAGGTTCCGAAACAGGTGAATCCGCCAGACGCACCTCCGAAAGTATTCAAGTACTCGATCGCAGCTTACGCAATCTGCAACAAACCATTGAAGAAAGTCGCCTTGTTCCCTTTGAGTCTCTAGCCTTCAGAGCAAGGGGAATTTTGCGTGACTTGATCACCCGCTTCGGTAAATCCGTCCAATTTACAATCATTGGTGAGCAGCTAGAACTAGATGCAGGCACACTTCGGAGCCTAGAACCAGTACTCCTCCACCTCCTGCGGAACTCCTTCGATCATGGGATAGAACCTGCGAATGAACGGGAAAAATTAGGCAAACCCTCTCACGGTCGAATTGAGCTTGCCCTCAAACGACGCGGTAGCATGTTCGACTTGGTTGTGCGTGATGATGGACGGGGCATCGATCCTGAGCGCATCAGCCAAATCGCCAAAGCTAAAGGATTACCGCTTGCGGATACTAGTACCACCGAGCGATTGCTTAAAGTGCTGTGCCAATCGGGGTTTACTTCTACAACTGCGGTCAGTGATATCTCTGGTCGTGGTGTGGGAATGGATGTGGTAGCAAGTCAAATAGAACAGATTAAGGGCAAGCTAAACCTCGCTTCGCAAATCGGCAAAGGAACTACTTTTACGATTCAATTACCTGTGCCCCATTTATTTGTTCGCTGTATGCTTTTACAGGCTCTTGACCGTACCTTTGCTGTGCCTACATCGGAGATTTACACCACCACATTAGTCGAAAGTATACTTTGGCAGAAATCTAAAAATGCTAACTACAGTATAGAAGTGATGGAATCCCACGGAGCCGTTCCTGCGATCGATTTGTATCAATATTGGCAAGGACAGAGTGAAACTCGTCCGATTTTACCCACCGCAGTCGCCGTTCGGACAAAGAAAACTGATAGTAAATTAAGCAACCGTGCCGACGCAGAGCATGGGGTTTGGCTAATTGCGGATACTCTGATTGGACAGAGTGATTTGTTGGTTAATCCTCTACCTTCACCATTAATTAATCCCATAGGCTTGCTGGGCATGAGCTTGATGCCTGACGGAAAATTAATTCCTGTAATTGATGCGATTTCCTTTGTGGAAGCGTTCTTCTCCACGGAGCCTGATTTAGTTACCTTTAATTCTCAAGATCATCTTTCTGTTTTAGAACGATCAAGCGATCGCCAAATTCTAGTAGTAGATGATGCGGCTCTCATGCGTCGTCGGATTGAGAGCAGTCTATCGCCACAGGGCTATGATGTAACCAGCTGTGATGATGGTATGGAAGCTTGGCAGTGGCTCCAACGTCATCAACCGCCAGCCTTGCTGATTACAGATATTGAAATGCCTAATATGGACGGATTTACGCTAATCGATCGCTGTCGTCAGGCAGGCTATGAAATGCCAATTCTTGTGATTTCCTCCCGTCTTGCGGAAGAATGGTCGCGAGAAACTAGCCGTCTTGGTGCTACGGATTATTTAACTAAGGGCTTCTCGACCAGTGAACTAGTCAGCAAAGTTAGTACGCTAATCAATATTTAAGATAATCCTCATTTCGCTTTGCGAAATGAGGATTATCTTTTACTGTAATGGAACTTCAGTAAAGAAACAACTTCTTGCTCCCGTATGACAGGCAATATCCCCAACCTGCTCAATTTTGACTAAAATAACATCGCGATCGCAATCGTAATATATTTTTTTGAGCTTCTGGATATGTCCCGAAGTCGCACCCTTATGCCATAATTCCTGACGCGATCGGCTCCAATAATGCACTTCACCAGTATTTACCGTTAGTTCCAACGCTTGGCGATTCATCCATGCCATCATCAAAATTGTGCCGTCCGCAGCATCCTGCGCGATCGCGGGGATTAACCCCTTTTCATCATATTTCAGACTATCAATCCAATTATCTGCCATATTTTTATACTAAATCTGATTTATACAAAAGCACAAAATGGCTACGCCATTTTGTGCTTTTGTATTAGCTAGCTTTACGCTCAAGGGCGCGATCACCGCCGACTTCTTGAAGCTCTGGCTTGATTTCCACTGCTTGAACCTTGGGCTGAAGTACAGGAGGATTGGCGAGATAATCAGCAAGTTGAGCTTCAATCTGTTCACGCACAATCGAGCGATATTCAAGGAAATGCTCGCCTTGAGCGCAGACTGAGAGATAGCTGGTGACCACGTTTGGATAACGCTTCATCAAATCAAAGAGATTAATCCAGAATTGGAAACGGGTTTTACGAACGAAACCTTGTCTCCAGCAAAGAATTAATAAAGCTCTGATCGCAGTCCAATCGGTTCTCTTCTTTTGATCGGTTTTCTCACGCTTGATGCGCTTGTACTGAGACTCTCCAAGAATCAAGAAATGGCGATAGGTGCGATTGAGGAATACTAATGGATCGTAGAGAGTCCAGAAAGCATGAACATATTCCGTTGCAATATCTTCCAAAGGACGAGTGGGCATGAAGTTCATCAAAGTGGTTTGATGCCCATTGCTATTCTGGGTGATCATCCGACCTTCTTTATTCAAGCGATGCCATAAGCCAGTATCAGGCAAAGCTTGTAGCATACTGAAGAGAGCCGTAGGAACTGCCGTGAGTTCTACAAATTGAACAATGCGATCGCCTGCTCCTTTTTTCTCACCATCAAAGCCGATGATAAAGCCTGCCATCACCCGAATCCCTGCTCTAGCAATATTAATCACTGATTCTGAAAGCGGATCGCGATTGTTTTGGAACTTCTTCGTGAGAGCAAGGCTATCGGTATCAGGAGTTTCAATGCCAAGGAACACTGAACCAAAGTTACATTCCACCATCATCTGCATCATTTCAGGATCTTGGGCAAGATCCACCGATGCTTCCGTGGCAAAGGAGAAGGGATAGTTGCGCTCTTTCATCCAAGGCTTTAGCTCTTGCAGCATCACCTTCACATTGCGCTTATTGCCGATGAAGTTATCATCGACCATGAAAATACTACGTCTCCAACCGAGATCATAGAGACATTGCAATTCTGCGAGAATCTGAGCAGGAGTTTTAGTACGGGGCTTACGTCCATAGAGAACAATAATGTCGCAAAATTCGCATTGGAAGGGGCAACCGCGAGAAAACTGCACCGACATTTCGGCGTAGCGGTTCATCTCTAGGAGATCAAAGCGAGGGATGGGCGTATCCGTAACCGCAGGTTTTTCGCCATTGGATCTGAGAATACCTGTGCGATCGCCTCTTTCGATCGCCTCGACAAACATCGGCAACGTAATTTCGCCTTCATCAAGGATTAAGAAATCTGCTCCTGAAACTTTCGCTTCTTCAGGTAAAGCAGTCGGATAAGGCCCCCCAACAGCAACTAATTTACCGCGTTTTTTCGCCTCTTGGATTTGCGCTAGAAAGTCATTTTTCTGCACAATCATAGCTGAGAGAATCACCACTTCCGCCCATTCCCACTCGGCTTCGGTGATATCACGCACATTGCGATCGACTAATTTAAATTCCCATGTTTGCGGCAAGATCGCGGCAACAGTGACCATGCCAAGGGGTGGAAGCTGAGCCTTATAACCAACTAATTCTAGGGTTTTTTCAAACGACCAAAAGCTTTTTGGAAATAACGGATAGACGAGTAAAACACGCATTGTTTGTAGTTGGGGCTTGTTTTTGATTGATTATGATCTGCACCTATTATAAAGGGTGATGCAATGGGTAGTCTTTATACTCATGAAAAATCAGCAATTCTCGTTAAGAAACCTATTTTGGGGTTTTCAACGCCTTCGGCGTTGAAAACCCCAAAATAGGTTTTTTGAAAGCACCACGATGCTGAGCTAATTACTACATAATTCTAAAAACCAAAAAACTTGCCGACGATGCTAGTGAAGTTACTAATAAACTGGAAATTTTTTTCTAGTGGGGTAAGTTCTTTCTTAGGAGCAACAGCTTGGCGCAAAAATACACCTTTTCCAGAAAATTGATTATCAATTAATGAGACTTTATTACGAAAATATGGCCAAAATGTCTCTGTACGGATAGTTGAATAGCCCAGTCGGCTATCAAATCCTATCAATAAATGACTTTCAACACTTGTCTTTGCTGGCGATGTTTCCATTACATATATGCCCCCACTCCCTTCTAAATAGAGCTTTCCTGTGCCATGAAAAATAATGTATCGATGCTGTCCTGTCATCCAACTATGAAAACTCCATATCCATCGAGTCTTTAACTGGATATCTCCAGATATCCCCGTAATACAAGCAGGATGCATCACAACTCCTGGATGTTGTTGCAACTGTACTTCAGTAATGTAGTTACTTGCTATTTTGGGAGATAAAACAACCGTTCCATCTTCAACTGTACTTTTAGTCGTAAATTCTGTTAGCTCAACTAATCCCGATGCATAACTAATAAATGGAGCAGACCATCTCCAAAATAATTTAGTTCGTTTATTCAGATTACGATCATATTGATTCATGGAATCCATTCTCATATATAAAGGATTGAACAGATCAACCCTTATACTGACCGTCTTCTCTGCATTTTTATAAAAAATATTTCCATCAGCTATGGGATCAGTTAATTGAATGGGAGGAAACTTTTCTGCAAAATAGGCAATTCCGAAAAAGCACCAAGCTTTCCATAATGGAGAAGCAAATAAAACAAGAAAAATGGTGCAAAAAATATATATCCAGTTCTCTTGAAAATTTATAACTAATAGTTTCCATACTCGATCCAATCGTTGTTCTGATTCTTCAAGTTGGAAGAGTTTTTGGGTTAACTGTTCCTTAAGATTTCTCAATTGCTGCTCGCGTTCGAGATATTCTTTTTCTAAGCGTTGATATACTGCTTTTTCTTTTTTTAATAATTCGCAAGCAGTCTCTTTTTGCAATCTTATATCGAAACGATAAAATTCATACCAAGGGATATCTATATTACATTCTGCTTTAATTCTGAGGTCAATATCCTGATTCAAAAGGTTGATTTTTGACTTAAACTGCGGATTTGTATTGATCTCAAGTTGCTTGATATCTCTGTTGATCCTGTTGATAACTTCCTGAATATCTTTTCCAGAAAGTTGACTCCAGAGATCTTGCCCAATTGGTTTAAGGATGGTAGTCGCCGAAAATAGAACTGTTAGTACAGCAATAAGTAAGGCGATGCTTATGGCTTTATTTGCCAGCCATAAAACAATGGCAAATATCAGTTTCATAAAATATTATGCCCTGAGCCTACAATCACGTATGTAATTAGTATAGAGAGATTTTAAAAGCGTCGCAAAGCGACGCTTTTAAAATCTCTCCATTAATTGCCCAGTTTCTACAGCGTTTTATTAAACCCAAACCTAAGAAATTTTTTAAAAGGCTAGCTTTGCCAGCCTTTTAAAAAATTTCTTTTACTAAACTAAGCAGCGATCGCTGATTTCTGTTCTAATTTCTGAATACGTTCTTCTTCTTTCCAATAAGCAGCTAACTGCGATTCAATTTCACTACGAACGATGTCGCGGTACTCCATGAAGTGTTCATTGTGAGCGCAGACGATTAGGTAATGTTCCCATACCGCAGGATTACGCTTGATCATGCTGAATAGATGATGCCAGAACTTAAAGCGGGTATCGCGCTTAATTCCTTGCCGCCAAACGATAATCGCTAGAGCCTTGAGGTCGGTGAGTGTGGGCAGTTTTGCTTCAGCTTTGATTCTGGGTGCGCCCAACTTTAAGAAATAGCTGTAAACGCGATCGAGATAGGCGTGCGGCTCGTACAAAGCACAAAAGGCTTCCACATATTCGCGGGCAATTTCTTCAACGGGGCGCGTTGGCTCGAAATTCATTAAGGTAGTTTGATTTAAGTTCCCATTTTGAGTTCTTAGCCTTCCTTCTTTTTCGAGACGATGCCAGAGAGCAGTGTGGGGTAATGCTTGCAGCATCGCAAATGTTGTCGTCGGAATACCTGTTAGTTCTGCAAAACGGACAATGCGATCGCCTGCTCCTTTTTTCTCACCATCAAAGCCGATGATGAATCCTGCCATGACGCGAATCCCTGTTTTAGTAATTGCTTCAACAGAGTCAAGCAGTGATGATCTTGTATTTTGAAACTTCTTGGTCATCTGCAAACTATCTTCATCAGGAGTTTCAATCCCAAGGAACACGGCATCAAAATAACATTCCACCATCAGATCCATTAGTTCTTGGTCGGCGGCTAAATCGATGGAAGCTTCAGTATTAAATCGGAAGGGATAGCCATGTTCTTTTTGCCATTCCTTCAGTTCGAGCAAGAGCAAGCGCACATTACGTTTATTGCCGATGAAGTTGTCATCCACCATAAATACGCCGCGCCGCCAGCCAAGGCTATATAAATAGTCAAGTTCGGCGAGTAACTGAGCAGGAGTCTTAGTGCGGGGTTTGCGTCCGTAAAGTACGATAATGTCGCAAAATTCACATTGGAAGGGGCAACCGCGTGAGAACTGCACCGACATCGAGTCGTATGCGTCAAATTCTAATAAATCAAAGCGCGGTACGGGCGTATTAGTAACATCAGGCTTTTCGCTGGTTCTAAAAATGCCACTGGTTTCACCCTTAGCGATCGCCTCGACAAACATTGGCAAAGTAATTTCGCCTTCATCCAAAATCAAATAATCCACACCTGCGGCTTGAGGATCTTCAGGCATCGAAGTGGGATAGGGTCCGCCACAAGCAACTTTTTTACCGCGACGTTTTGCTTCTTTAATCAATGACAATAAATCATCTTTCTGGACGATCATTGCCGACAGGATAACCATATCCGCCCATTGCCATTCCGCCTCTGTAATCGAGCGCACATTGCGATCGACCAATTTAAAGTTCCATTCTTGGGGCAAGATCGCCGCAACAGTAATCAAGCCTAGAGGTGGTAGTAACACCTTGCGATTTACTAGCTCTAGGATTTTTTCGTAAGACCAAAATGTTTTTGGAAACAGTGGGTAAACCAGTAGAACGTTCATATCTTTTGGGGTTTTAAGTGGGCGGATACTTTACATAGCGCCTCCTGTTGAGAGGCGCTATGTAAAAATTTAGACAGTTGGGAAACCAGTGCGAATATCTTCGATCACACCGTCGCGCAAGATAATTTCGACACGCATATTGGCGATCAAGTTATCACCTTTACCCGCAGGAAAATAGCTATCAAGCTGACCTTGAGCAACTTCCTGTTCTAGTTCCAAATTTTGCACTTGGGTCAATTGGGTCAACAATTGATTCTTTTGTTCTAATAATTCAGCCTTGACGCGATTCATTTCCGAACGAATGCCTTCGATCGCATTGGATACTTCCGCAGAAAAAGGCTTGATGCTTTGGCGTTCAATTTCATTGATTTGGCGAGAGCCTTGAGCGTCAACCTGTTGCACTTGGGCATCAATTTGCGAAATTTGCAATTGCAGTTGTTGCTGCATTTCCTCTTTCCAGCGTTGCGTCACAACTACTTGAATATTGGCGGTGCGACGCAATAAAAGCTGATTAGAAAAATCGATCGAATTCACACTTATCTCCGTTTACTAAGTTATTTTCCTAATTTTGTTGTTGGGGGGCGCAAAGCGCCCCCGCAACAACAAAATTACATTACATGACTGCCATTTTCCTTTGAGAGAGGCATAGCTTCAGTCAAATTATGAATTAAACATTTTGTCAATAATATCTTGATAACGCTCAAATACGATGTTACGTCGAATTTTGAATGTTTGGGTTAGGCAGCCATTGTCAATAGTAAAGGGTTCGGGCAAGAACTCAAATACTCCAATGCGATCGTTAATGCTATAGCCGAGGCGGTTTTGAACTTCGCGATTGAGTTCTTCTCGATAGAGATTACGAATTTTGAGATCGTTGAGGGTGGGCAAAATGCTTGCCAAAGTAGATTCAGCAGGAATGAAACCTGCGGCTTCTAGTGCCGAGAGGTTAGGAACAATTAAAATTCCTAATTGTTTCTGATCTTGCCCCACCAGTACCACTTGATCAATATAGGGACTACGGATACAAGCATCTTCAATGGGCTGAGGCTCAATATTTTCGCCATTGGTTAAGACAATCGTATCTTTAGCGCGACCTGTGATGATGAGGTCATCCCATTTGCTGACATAGCCTAAGTCGCCTGTGTCAAACCAGCCCTGCGGATCGATCGCCTTTGCCGTAGCTTCAGGATTTTTGTAGTAACCCTGCATCACCTGTGGTCCGCGAATTAGCACTAAGCCCTGCTGACCAATTGGCACATCGGCGCGAGTTGATAAATCCACAATGCGGGTTTCGGTGCGGGGAAATGGTTGTCCATCGCCACCCCGAATATTGCGATCGGGGCGGCGCACATGGGTAATGGGCGAAGTTTCCGTTAAGCCATAACCACCTAAAATTTCAATGCCGACAATTTCATAGAAGTCTTCAAGGTGTTCGGCGATCGAGCCGCCACCACTAACGATGTATTTGAAATTGCCGCCCGTTGCTTCACGGACTTTTTGATAAACCAATTTATGACCAAGTTTATGAACTGCCCATAGGCTTAAAACTACCAGTGATGCGGCAAATTTGTCGCCTAGAGAAGGATAGAGATTTTCAACATTTAAGCCTTGGACGACCCGTTTTGCCGTGATGTATTTTTGGCTGTTTTTTAGAAAAAAATTCACTAAGCGTTGCTTACTAGCGGGCTGGTCGCGAAAGTTTTTCTGTACCCCTTCATATATTGATTCCCACAAGCGCGGCACTGCGACCATGTAATGGGGTTTATGCTCTTTTAAGTCCTTTTTGATGGTGCGAAGGTTGGTATAGATCTGGGTGCATCCTTGGGAAAAAATAAAATATTCAAAGGTGCGTTCGTAGGAATGCCATGTGGGGAGAATACTGAGAACTCGCTCATTAACTTTGAGTTGTAAAACTGTCTGTGCGGCTTCTACTTCGTAGAGAAAATTCCCATGGGTGAGCATCACTCCTTTAGGTCGAGCAGTTGTACCAGAGGTATAAATTAGGGTGGCAAGCGTATCGCGTTGGATTGGGGGATTACCTAGATCTTTGCCACTGCCTTTGGCTAAGAGTTGCTGAAAGTTATAGGCTCCTTCAGGTGGTGTTTCATCCGACAACAAAATAATTTGCTTGACGGGTAAATTATGCAGCTCTGGCTCTAATTTTTTGAGCGTGGCTAGATTTTCAACCACGATCGCCACGCTATCACTATGCTCGATGATGTAAAGCAGTTCACTACGTTCCGCCTGCGAACTGCGGGTAGCATTTGCCGCCCCGATCGCCAAAATCCCTTGATCAGCAATTAACCACCTTGGGGAGTTATCGGCAATGAGAGCCACTTTGTCACCAAAATTTACCCCTAGCGATCGCAAGCCTGCTCCGAATTGATTAATTTGCTCAAAGGTATCTTTATAGGAAATTCTGACGGGCGGCTTCGCGTGGGGATCGTAGAGGGCGATCGCATCGGGATGCACTTCGGCTCCTTGCCGCCATAGTTGCCAGAGACTATTAAACTGCGTTACTTGGGATGGCTGAGAGGAATTAGGCATAGGAGTAAATATTTTACTAATTCTTAATTATTTGAGATTATAAGAAATCGTATTTAAAACTATAGCAATGTAAGTTTTGCTTAGGAAATAAAACCTAAAAAGCGAGTGGCGGCGCGAAGCGCCGCCACTCGCTTTTTGGGTTTTGGTTTGTACTGGCTAACTCTTGCTTTGCTATATTGCGTAAATCCTAGATTTTCTAGACTTTAAGCATAACTTGTTCAATTACGGCACTTCTTGCCCATTTATCGGCTTCGAGAATATCCTCAAGTTCTGGCTTAGAAACACAATTATGGCGATCGCACACATGCTTAATCAGATCGGCAATCTGCACATACCGCACCCGCTCTTGGAGGAATAGCTCTACTACTTGTTCATTAGCAGCATTCAAGACCGCAGGCATCGTTCCACCTGCGCGACCTGCGGCATAGGCTAGTTCCATGCAGGGATATTTCTGATGATCAGGGGCGCGGAAAGTGAGCGTGCCGCATTTGACAAGATCGAGGCGTTCCCATTGTGTGGGAATGCGATCAGGATAAGAAAGGGAATAGAGCAGAGGTAACCGCATATCGGGAATGCCCAGTTGCGCCAATACGGAAGTATCTTCTAATTCAATTAGCGAATGGATAATACTTTGAGGATGAATAACAATTTCGATTTTGTCGTAATCCACACCAAAGAGATAATGGGCTTCGATCACTTCTAAACCCTTATTCATTAGAGTTGCGGAATCAATCGTAATCTTTTTTCCCATCGCCCAATTGGGATGTTTCAAGGCATCGGCAACGGTGACAGAGGCAAGTTCTTCCGTGGGGCGATCGCGAAAAGCGCCACCCGAAGCCGTGAGAATAATCCGCCGCAGTCCACCTTCAGGTACTCCTTGCAAACATTGGAAAATAGCTGAATGTTCCGAATCGGCTGGAAATAGCTTCACGCCATGCTTTTTCACCAATGGCACGACCACTTCCCCACCAGCGATCAGCGTTTCTTTGTTGGCTAAGGCAATATTTTTCCCAGCTTTGATGGCGGCGATGGTGGGCAATAACCCTGCACAGCCGACAATTCCTGTGACAACTGCTTCAGAATCTCCGTAAGAAGCAACAGTTTCTACGCCTTCGGCTCCTGCGAGCATAATCGGCTTTACGGTTAGATCGGCGATCGCTTCTTTTAGTTCGGCAAGTTTAGTTTCACTCGCGATCGCTACAATTTCAGGCTGAAACTTACGTATCTGCTGGGCAAAAAGCTCAATATTTCCCCCTGCGGTCATACCTTCAACTTGAAATTTTTCAGGATATTCCGCGACAATATCAAGCGTTTGTGTACCAATGGAGCCAGTAGAGCCAAGCAGAGTAATACGTTTCATAAAAATAGGCTTGTTAATTATTTATTAAAGTTGTGCTTAAAGTCTTGCATAAATTTTTGAGCGATCGCGATCGAATCTAGATCCAGAAAATAACCACACTTTGCGCTGCCATCTTCTAGTTTTTAAAATCCAAGAAGTTAGTAGGACGGGGCGAAGCGCCGCCCTACTAACTTCTTAGGTAGGAATAGACCAAAATCAAATTTTGTTGACAAAAAAAGTTAACATAAAATTAATAATTCTACACAAGCGATCTTTTCAAAGCTTGTAATTCACACCCTTTTAACTCACTTTTCAAATTAAAAGTCATGGCTCGACAACTCAAAAGCATTGCACCCCATGGTGGTCAACTGATTAATCGCATTGCCTCAGAGGCACAAAAAGAAGTCTTTTATAGCAAAGCTGACCACTTGCCCCGTGTGCAATTGACTGAGCGATCGCTGTCCGATCTGGAACTAATTGCGATCGGTGGTTTTAGCCCCCTCACAGGTTTCTTGGGCAAAGCCGACTATGATTCGGTCGTGATCAATATGCGTCTTGCTAATGGCTTGCCTTGGTCAATTCCTATCACTTTGCCAGTATCCCCCGAAGTAGCAGACACTTTAACAATTGGCAATTTAGTACGCCTCGACGATCCCAACGGTATTTTTATTGGCGTACTGGAGCTAAGCGAAAAATATAAATACGACAAGCTTAAGGAAGCACTCCACGTCTATCGCACCAATGAAGATCGCCATCCAGGAGTAAAAGTTGTCTATAACCAAGGTGATGTCTATCTCGCTGGAGATGTATGGCTACTAGAGCGCCGTCCCCATCCGCTTTTCCCCACCTATCAAATCGATCCTGCGGAATCCCGCGAATTGTTTATTCAAAAAGGCTGGCGTACTGTTGTCGGCTTCCAAACTCGCAACCCCATCCATCGCGCCCATGAATACATTCAAAAATGTGCGTTGGAAATTGTTGATGGTTTATTCCTCCATCCTCTAGTCGGCGCAACTAAGAGTGATGACGTACCCGCCGATGTGCGGATGCGTTGCTATGAGATCATGCTAGAACATTACTTCCCTCTAGATCGGGTCACCTTAGCCATTAATCCTGCGGCGATGCGCTATGCAGGTCCTCGTGAAGCAATTTTCCATGCTTTGATTCGCAAAAATTATGGCTGCACTCACTTTATCGTCGGGCGTGATCATGCGGGTGTGGGTGACTATTACGGAACCTATGACGCGCAATATATTTTCGATGAGTTTGAAATTGGCGAACTTGGCATCATTCCTTTAATGTTTGAACATGCTTTCTATTGCAAGCGTACCGAAGGCATGGCTACCACCAAAACCAGCGCCAGCTTGCCCGAAGAGCGAGTTCATCTCTCTGGTACAAAAGTCCGCGAGATGCTCCGTCGTGGCGAATGTCCGCCTCCTCAGTTCTCCCGTCCCGAAGTCGCCGCCGAGCTTGCAAAAGTGATGCACAAAATGGCGATCGAGG
Source organism: Pseudanabaena sp. FACHB-1998 (assembly GCF_014696355.1). Lineage (GTDB taxonomy): Bacteria > Cyanobacteriota > Cyanobacteriia > Pseudanabaenales > Pseudanabaenaceae > Pseudanabaena. Next base: position 160,941 of record NZ_JACJQA010000033.1, read on the forward strand.
AAGCTTCCACAGGCTTTGAAATCTAACAAAAAGGAGGCGCTAAGCGCCTCCTTTTTGTTAGATTTCAAATATTTTTTTGTGAATTAAAGCTTGCTGCTTCAGGTGATGAATGCGAGGCGCGATCGCCTGATCTTTATTCTCTAAATCATTAATCCAAACATCCGCCAGTGATTGAGCATCATCCGGTAAATTTTCTAATTCCCAACCCGAAATATCCAAATCTTCCATTAAATAAGAAACCTTCGGATCGTAGCTAATAGCCGAACATTGGCAACCTTCGGCAGCAGCCATAATCACACCATGTAAACGCATGGCGATCGCTAAATCCACACCTCGGAAAACTCCTTTTAGCTTGCGGGGATCTTTTTGAATAATGATTTGACTTTGCTTAGGAAACTTTTCATTTAGCGAATCACAAATTGCTTGGGCGATCGCCTTATCTTGGGATGGCTGAAAGGGAACTAACAAAATATACGCATTAGTTTGTACTTGTAACTTTTGTAATGCTTCGGTAATGGTGGCAAGACGGCAGGAAGTTAAGGAAGGATGCGATCGCAAAACTACGGCTACTCTTGGCGAAGCAATATCCCCATAAATATCCATTGGCGTAGATTCCAACGCCCAAACTGGATCGGGAGCAATGATACTTTCGATTTGCCAATTGGCTAATAACTCGGCGGAATGGCGATCGCGTACCGATACAGCATTACATCCTTGAAAAGCGCGTTTCGCAATCCATTTACTTATCCCTCGTTTCAAGGGACCAACCCCCTGCGCCCAAGCAACTGTTTGTAACCCCATTCCCTGAGCTAAGCCCATCAAGCCACCATAATAAATCGGATTTCTAGCGCTAGTTGCATCCTGCATCAAGCTACCGCCACCCCAAATAAATAGATCTGAACGCTTAAGAATTTTCATTAAGCCAAATACCGAATAGCGATCGCTTGCTTCCACCTGATGCAAATTTTCCGTAGCTTTAGGGTTTGCCGACAACACAAGCGGCTGGATCTCCTTGGGTAACATTTGCAGCAAAGTGGCAAGCAAAGCCTCATCGCCACCATTGCCCATTCCGTAATATCCACATAAAACCGCTTGTCTCATATACAGCCCTTGGTTAGCAAAAAATCCAATATTTAGAAGGGCGGCACTTCGTGCCGCCCTTCTCTTCGTAGGTTTTAATGACGACAGCTATACCAAGCTTTCAGCTAAATATTTGGGTTTTACTATAGCGCAAAGAGTTGTCTTTATTTGGATTTTGTAAGCTAGGCAATTTCGGCAAAAGTTGCACTAGCAAGCAGCATTAGACCAATCAGAACCCAAACTAGAGGCATCAACTCAGGGCTAATAAAACTATTACCTAACTGCATAATCGCGATCGCCATACCCGTAATGCTTGCTAGCAAAATCGCTAATATCCAACGCGATCGCCCATGTAAGTTATGGGATTTGTGAAATTTTTTAAAAGAAGTTACCGAAGTCTTAGGGCGATGCACTTGAGTTACAGGAAAAGCCTGACGACTAATTATCAATTTGGTGGAGCTATTGGCGAGACGCTTAGGTATTGGCTTAGAAGCTACAGGCAGTCTTAGGAGTCTATTTGGAGTTACTTGTGTCCTGAGTTGTTGGCGATTTAGGTAGAGGCGCTTTTCTAATTTCTTCAGGCGTAGCCAAAACCATAGCAATAGAAAAATGGCGATCGCACCTACTGCAATTGCGATTTTGACTAACAAAAGCAGCAAGTCCATGTTTTCTTGATTAGATAAAACCAATGCCATATATGCTGCAATTACGCCAAATTGCGGGTTTAAACTGCATATAATTGTTTCACCTAGTCTTAAACCTTACCAACTAGAAATCATCGGCAAAAATGTTGGCAAAAACATGGATTTATAGCTATATTCACTTGCATGAGGAAAAACTAAAACCCAAGAAGCGAGTGGCGGCGCGAAGCGCCGCCACTCGCTTCTTGGGTTTTAACAAGACTGGCTATAGCTATAGTATATTTTATGCTTGAGTGTTCAGATAGGTTAGCTCTACGTTAGGGGCGAGTGTAATCACATCACCGTTACGCAAATCATAGGAAGAAGCCACCTTCATATGATGGTTAATAATTACCCCATTGACACTCGGTTTCCCCGACAAATCTCCATCAATAATCCGATAAGAATATCGACCACTTTCCCCCGGAACCCTAAGCAACACAGCATGTTGACGGGAAACAAACCGTGAATAAAGTTGGATATTATTATTCACATCCCGCCCAATAGTGTACTTCAAGCCATCAAGTGCGAGTTTTCTACTACCTCTCGCATCTGTGATTAGTAGCGTGTGACTAACGTGTGTTTCGCTCATTAGCTCACCAAAAAAAGAAGTAGATGTCGCTTACCAGCGAAAAGTATATGCTACTGGTAGACATTTGGTTTAATCTCGCTCTACTTTACTCTACAAACGGTTTGAATTATAGAGTTTTTAGCAATAGTTAGCGATGTTACAGGAAGGATTCAGTAAATAACTTCACATTATTTTAGGAGCGAGATAGAGAATATGTACTTCGGGCGCAAAGGTGACAATATCGCCATCTTGAAGTTCATAGGACGATACTTTTTTTACAGCATTGAGGACAATGCCATTTTTACTGAGTTTGCCTGAGGCGCTACCATCAATAATGCGATAGGTATCAGGGCGGTTGCGATGTCGGACTTTAAGCAAAACCGCATGATACCGAGAGACAAAATCAGAATTTAATTGCACAGTATTATCTGGCTCCCGCCCAATGGTGTACTTATCTTCAATGAGCGGCATCTTATGAGTCCCGCTATTGTCGGTTACCACCAAAGTGTGATTGGAAGATAGATTGACACTAATTTCAGTTTCATCATGAATTATTTCACGCATATTTATTATTAATTCTCCATAATTATCTAGGGTTTTTAAGTGGTGGGGATAGTTGAAGGAATAGCTCACCCCATATAGCTATTCTTTCAACTATCCCTAGTTTTTTAGGCTAAAACATTTATCCCCAAAATTTAGTGATGTTTCTGAAAAGTGATCGCAATTCACAAAAGTGTGACGAGGCTTTCATGGGCTAAATAAGTAGAGGCAAGTTGACCTATAGAGAACTATATGTCAGTTGATAAACTTATTGTCTATAGATTAAATTACCCTAAAGACGTAACCAAAAAAAATCCTCCTATGAGGTTGTTATGAGGTAACCATCTGCATCACTTACAAAATTTTATTGTGGTTCTTTGGAGCGAAAACTGCTGTAATAGAAACATTGATAGAGCAATCCTAAATGATTTGAGAGAGTTCACCCCAAAGGGGTGAACTCTCTCAAATCATTTAATCTCACAAATAAAATAGGGTTGCTATTTATTTTAGATATATTGGAGAAATATTTCAGTGGACGTTACCGAGATTGCCCGCCAGACCCAGAGTTTATCGCAGCGCCTGAGCAATGCTCAGGACTATCTTTGATGTACCCGCGATCGCCGCAAAAATTAGCGATCTCGAACAAACAGCCGCCCAACCTGAGTTTTGGGGCGATAGCGCTCAAGCCCAAAAGACAATGCGAGAGCTGGATGCCCTCAAATCCCATCTAGAAAAATTTGATCGCTGGCGTAAAACCATTGAAAACCTAGAGGCGATCACCGAATTACTTGCCCTTGAAGACGACCCATCCTTAGCCAATGAAGCAAAACAAAGCCTAAAGCAATTATTGCTGGAACTAGATCGCTGGGATCTGGAACAGTTGTTAGCGGGTACATACGATAAATATGATGCAGTCTTAACGATCAATGCGGGAGCAGGGGGTACGGATTCGCAGGATTGGACAGAAATGTTATTGCGGATGTATACGCGCTTTTGCGAATCCCAAGGCTATAAGGTAGAAATTTCGGAAATTTCCGAAGGGGAAGAGGCAGGGATTAAATCCGTAACTCTATTGGTACATGGGCGCTATGCCTATGGCTATCTTGCACCCGAAAAAGGTACTCATCGCCTAGTGCGAATTTCGCCATTTAACGCTAATGACAAGCGCCAGACTAGTTTTGCGGGGGTAGAAGTGATGCCACTCTTAGAAGAAGATGTCGATCTCGAAATTGATCCTAAGGAGCTAGAAATCACTACAACCCGCGCAGGTGGTAAGGGTGGGCAAAATGTGAACAAAGTCGAAACCGCAGTTCGCATTACCCATTTACCCACAGGTCTTTCGGTGCGCTGTACCCAAGAGCGATCACAGTTACAAAACAAAGAAAATGCGATGCGCTTACTCAAAGCGAAGCTTTTGATTATTGCCCAAGAGCAACGCGCCCAAAAAATTGCGGATATTCGTGGTGACATGGTAGAAGCAGCTTGGGGCAATCAAATTCGCAATTACGTATTTCACCCCTATCAGTTAGTTAAAGACTTACGCACAGGTGAAGAAACTACGAATATCCAAAATGTGATGGATGGCGATCTGGAGCCTTTTATTCAATCGTATTTGCGGCAACAAAATCAGCCCATTTAAGTCAATATTTTGTAGATAGCAATCCTAAATGATTTGTGGGAGAGAAACCTTTCAGGGGACTTTCCCCAAAAAATCATGTATATACGTCCTTAGTATTCTTGGCGATTAATGGCGATTTAATTATGAATATTCAGTATCAGAGGCATTCAGTTTATTTACAAAGGAGTTGGAGTTTTATCCATAAGACTATAGCTACTGCTAGCCTATTGGGTTTATGTCTAGCTGTTACCGCGATCGCGGAGCCGTTAATAAATCGCGATCGCACCATAGCCTTTGCCGAAAACAACAATACGTTAGCCCAGTTAAGTGACATTTTGGCTCAAGCAGCGTTTGGGGATGATCAGTTAACTCGTTATGCGGCGGCGGCTAATGCGATCGAAAACAAACGTTTAGAGATTTTTCGGGCAGCCAAAAATAATTCTAATTGGATAGATGTTGCCAATTTAGCCGAATCGCAGCATACCAAAGTATGTGACTTGTCCCAACCGCCCGATTTTCTGGTGGATCTCTGTTCCCAACTTCGTAGTTTCACCGAGAAAGAAATTCGCCGACAAGGATTTACTAACAAAGAATTCAACCAAATAACTCGCGAACAAAGGCAAAATCCATATCTAAGGGGCTTAATCCAATCTAAACAAATGCAACTTAGAAATTCCAAATAACAGCAAAAGGCAGTGGAAAACTTTTGTAAATTGGTATAAGAGATAGCTAGGACAAATCAAAAACAAAAAGAGAAGTTGCAGCGTTCGCACCGCAACTTCTCTTTTTGTTTGTATATCCTAATCAAAACTAAAAAAGCCTTAGAAGTATTTCTAAGGCTTTAAAGAGGGAGTGTAAATTTAGAACATCAATCAAGCGACAAGAAAATTACTGGGTCTGGCGTTGATTGCTGTCAATGATTTTTTGAGCTTCTGGATTTGGTTGATAAGTATAACCCCAATTTGCATTCTGGCTATCATCAATGATGCGTGGAGTAATAATAATCACAACCTCACTACGGTTATTTTGCGTTACAGAACGTCTAAATAAAGCTCCAATAATTGGGATATCGCCAAGGAGTGGAACCTTAGTAATTGAATCTATATCAGAATCTTGAATAACGCCTGAAAGAATCAGAGTTTGAGCATCACGCAAGCGAATCCTTCCAGAATTTAATACTCGCTTAGATAGTAGGGTTAATGGGGTTCCGCCTGGAACTGGTACGGAACCTATTGGTGCAGAAACGATCGGAGAAACCGATAAATTGATAAATCCATTATCATCGATTCTCTCAATTTGCAGAGAAAGGGTCAAACCTGCATCTGCTTTAGTAGCCGTTGTAGTTCTTGTAGTCACACCATTTTCAATTCTGTCTGATACCGTCGTACCCGTAGAGACATCTTGAGTTAGAGCCACAGTAGCAGTCTCACCTTCTTGAACAGTCAAACTCGGATCGGTGAGAACCTTTGCGTTACCATTAGAAATGGACGCATTAATGTTTGCAATCAAATTGGTAGGTAAATTTATTGGCTGCCCACTGTTTAAAGTAATACCTATATTTTGATTACCAGTACCAGTGATAGTGGGGTTGCCACCATTAAGAAGGAGCCCACCAGAAACGGTCTGACCATTGTTTAAGTTAACTTCTAAAACTCGAACATTGACCGTTACTTGACGTTTACGCAAATCTAACCTTGCAACCTGAGATTCTGCAAATTCAACTTGCCGAGGTGTGCCAATCAGAGTAATTGAGTTAGAACGCTCTTCTGCAATTACTTGAAGTCCCTTAAGCAAAGGAGTTGCTCCAGAATCTGCATTAATAGCAACTGTTTCGAGAGTTGGTACAGCTTCCGTCGGAATGTTAACGATCGCTTGAGATGCTGTACCAAGAGTCGCCGTGGTAACACCAGGAATGGGTCGCTGACGGTTAACAACACGAGAAGCACCGAGACCAATCAAATAAGCTGAAGCTTCACCAACCGTGATTTGATTGAGGCGATAACTCTTAGTGACGAGATTTTTAAGTGTAACAGGAAGTTTTGTTGCCACAAAGACGGTTTGTCCAATCCGATTAGCTTCCAATCCAGAAATTCTCAAGACATTGTTAAATACATCTTGAGCAGTTTCGTTCTCCACGGCTAGACTAACTGGTTGCTTTAAACCAGTAGCAGCGCCTGCGGCGGCTGGTGCAGCACCTGCGGCGGTTGGAGTTTCTGCGGAAACTACACTCAGACCAGCAACACGTCCGATTAATGTCAAAACTTCGATCGCTGGTGCATCCCTCAAAGTAATTCTGGGTACACGCTCGGCAGTACCTAGATCGATGATATCTGGACGTAACTTAGATGTTGTTGTAGCAATATCGCCAACAGGCGGAGTTTTAATTTGACGGAAGGGAGGAACTACTCCAGGGACTCGACCTTGAACTTGAGGAGTGACAGGATTAGCCACAGGAGGAGGCGCTGTATTTTGGGCAGTAGCCTGAGCTACACGGGTTTTACCATCAGCAGCAGTAATGGTTACTTTTGGCTCAAATAGAGCTTTACCTAAAGATGCATTGGGAGTAGTCGTATTCTGAGCAGTGAGAACCTTATTATCAGGTGGATTCTGAGTTTTGAGAACATCGGGAGAAGAAATGTTAGCAGCAGAGATAGAACCAGTTTGAGTAGCACTAGCTTGCATCTCTAGGCTAAATACTAAACTGTCACCGCTATCTTGTCGCTTGATCAAGTCCTTTAGCATTTCAGGATCGGAAGCAGTCACCCGAATCTGCACCTTATTTGCCGCATACTGTGTAGCTTCGATCGCCGTAATGCCAGGGGCAGGATTGGCTTTAGTGTAACTAGCATTGCCGCTACCTAACTGCAACTGTGCGCCATTTAGCAGAGCCACCCAACTTTTGCCCTGTCTCGAATAAGTGACTTGAGGGCGATCGCTACTAGCAAAGTTTAGGGTCAAGTTCAAGCGATCGCCTGCCACATTAGTATTAATGTCAGTAATGCGACTTGCAACCGCAACCACATCCGTAGAGCTAGTTTGGTTGACTGATACCTGTGTTTGGCTTAAGTTTTGAGCCGAGTTTTGGGCTTGCATTGGGGCGATCGCCAATGCTTGGGGGCAACTCAAAGCAATTAAAAACCAGCAAGCCCAAGACTTTCCATGTAATCGAGTATCACTCGAACTGGACTTGATATTTAACTTGGCATTCATCTTGACATTCATAAATACACTCCTCTGAATCCTCACGGAACTCAATACTCTTAATCTTTCTAGAAACAATACAAAAACTTAAAAAAGCTCGAAAACTATCCCAAAGGGAAAACAACACAACTAAGACAGAATTGACAAGATTATGGGTCGAGATTATACCATGTTTTGTCAATTTTAAATTAAAAAAATAACGATAGTATTGCCATAAAGCAAGTTAAGTACAAATTAAATTCGATAATTACCCGAATTAATCTTGTTTTTAACAAGAAATAGCAAACGAATCTTTAAACAACTTACTCAACACAAATTCTGTTGCAAGATAGTAGGGAGTAGATCACTCTCTTTACTATCTTGAAATACTTTTATTTTTTGGGAGCTGCGGCTGCGGCTGCATCAGCAGCTTTTTTTAGCTCTTCTTCTGTTATGGGGACAAAAGCTTCGAGCGTAAAGTCGGCTCCAATCAAGGGAGGCAAGCTTTCCAAAATATCTTTTTCTTTTCCAGCAGCAATTGGGCGAGAGAACTTAAATTTATCCGTAGGAAGTGTTTTTTTAGTCAACTTCAGATCTTTGACTACCAATAGTGGTTTCAAACGCTCAATTTTCTGGATTGTATTTAAGACATCTTCAAACTTTCCATCAAAGCCAATAGTAAATCCATAGGTTGTATATTGGGGACTTTTAACAGGTTCTTTGGGCTGAAAAACCCTCATAGTTCCTGCTATTTCGTAGGAAAAATCTGGAGGTAAGGCGATCGTGATCGTTTTGGGTACTTGTTCCTGAATGTCCCGCATTAAGGTGTCAATGTTATCGACATTAGGGAGTAAAGATAGAACATATTGATTTTGCTTCTTCGCTTCCTCAATTTTTTGGATAACATTGCCTTTACCCGCAACTCTCTGCTCTAACGCACTAAGCCCAGATTTCTTAGTGGTGATATTTGTTTGTGCGGCTTGAAGTTGATCCCACAAAGGTAGAACGTAGGAATTAGCGGCATAGCCAGCAATACCAAGCCCTGCAACCCCAATCAAAATACCTAAAATTTTTGAAGTAAAGGTGATACCAAATAAGGTTACTCCACCTGCTGCACCATCTCCAATTCCTGAAGCAGTTCCAACATTTGTCATTTTATTTGATTACTCCTTGTTGTCTTAGTAAGTTGACTCTAGTTACTAACCCATCCGCACCTGATTTTTGCAATTCAGGTAAAAATTCTGCGGGACTTTTAGTAGTCACAGAAGTTTGGATTTGAAAGTTAACCAACGTAAAGTTTTTTTCAACCGTAGCCTGTTGTAGGGTTGACGAAAGCAACTTAGTTTTCTCTCCATCTAGAAAAGGAGAAGCTTTGAGCAGTAACAGATAATCATTTAACTCGTTATAGCCAGTAGTAGTTCCGTCAATAGTAATTGTGGAGGTTGACTGGCTAGGATTTTGGGGAGAAGCGGAAACAGACGCTTGTCCGAAAGATTTAATCTGCACGTTTATAGGAGTTCTTTTCCTAATGTCATCGGCGATCGCACTAGCAGGAAAATTACCGACAAACAGAGTCAATAGTTGACCAGTTCTGCCTTGAACTTCCTGTAATTGTTTCTCTTGCCCTTCTAAAGCCTTGATTTTTTCATTCAACTGCGACTCTTTTGCGGTTAATGACGAAAGCTCCTGTTGAATTCCTTCATTAGCAGAATTGAGAAAGAAAAATGCTCCACCGACCAAGGCAAGCGAAACTACTGCTACCGCACCTCCATAGAGTAAAAACTGTGAATCGGCGATGGGTTGACGCTCAATAGCTTGAGCCTCAGCCGCCGCGCGATCGCTTAAAAAATTAATATCAAGTGTATACATTACTTAAACCTCCCTCAAACCTAAACCAAGAGCAACAGATAAAGACATCCGCTCTTGTATTGGTACATCATCATCAACAGATACACCAACCGTAGTCAATGGATCAACCGCAATGGCAGCTATACCCAAACGCTGACTAAAGAATTCATGCAATTGCCCAATACAGGCTCCAGGACCTGCAATTAGTAATTGAACTACATCTGAGCCAGGAGACTGACTGGTATAGAAATCTATGGAGCGACGGAGTTCATCACAAAGATCTCCTACCACTCTCATAATTGCAGCATCGCCTGGGGTGTTACCACCACCCGCAAGACTAGCGGTATCCATTGACTGTACTGGCACAACGGTTGAACTCAGCATTTCCATGTCCGTTGTTCGACGGGGGGGTAAGTTAATCGCTCTTAATTGAGCATTTTGAATTTGGGCAGTTCCAATGGGGAAGGTGCGCGAAAATTGAGGTACACCGTCAACGGTTACGGTAATTTCAGTTGCTTCGTATTCAATATCCACAATGGCTACGGCTTCAGCGAGAGTGCTATATTTTGCCAGCTCATTGTGCATAGCACGGATTAACGCAAAGCTACTTACTTCAACAATATCCACCTGTAGCTGAGCTATCTCCATCGCTTGAATATAACTATCAGTTACTTCCTTCGGTGTTGCCACCATCAAGATTTCGATACGCTCGATACCATCGTCATCTAGAGAAGTACCCAGCTTTTGATAATCGACATCAGCATCTTCTCGGGGAAATGGTAGATACAAGCTTGCCTCTTGATTAAGTACCATTTCGCGTAATTCCAAATCAGGAATTTCTGCTGGTAATCGAATCAAACGACTAACTGTCTCTCTTCCAGGAAGAGCCGTGGCAACTTTTTTTACTTTTACTTTCTTTTCTGCAAGCAAACTGCGAATAACTTCTCCCAGCGCTACAGGATCGAGAATGCGCCCTTCTTCAACTGTCCCTTCAGGAAGTTCCGCACTGCCATGCGCTACTAACTTATAGGTTGATTGCCCTTTGCGGCGCAATTGAACGAGGTTAACTTTCTCGGAAGTAATTTCGATTCCGATGCCTTTTTTAGACTTTCCGCCAAATTTTAAGCCGAACATAAGCGTGTCTTTACGAGTTTTGTAGCTTTTGTAGCACTGGGCATACTAAACAATGGAGGGATTATAGACTGATAGTGACCATTGTCAATAGGACAATGGAAAATAATCAAGACTAAAATCTTAAGTGTCTGATTTTGCCTTGTTTCTTATAGACGATTTTGGTCGTTTTAGCAAATTAAAATATTTATAGCTGTATGACTATTCTTTTCCTACCCAAACAATAGGCATTATCAAAAAGAAAATCGCTGAGAATCAAAGCACAAAATGGCTTGGTCATTTTGTGCTTTATGCTTTGTTTTTATGCGATCTGCTTTCGATCTACTGGTGAAAACAAACGACAAAAAATATGTTCAAAAAATATTTTTTTGTTGCTTGTTAAAATTACGCACCCTTGTGTCATAATGAAAAAGCACAAAAAATGCCCTCATGGCTCAGGGGTAGAGCATTCCCTTGGTAAGGGAAAGGTCACGGGTTCAAATCCCGTTGAGGGCTTTTTATAAAGAAAGTAGTGATTTATAGGATAAGCTCCGCTTATCCTACAAGTCGGATTACAAAAAAGCAGAGGGTCTCTTCGCGACCCTCTGCTTTTTTGATATTTACAACTAATTGTTAGAAGTTAAAGCCCGTGGAGTCGGAAAGCTGGCAACAACTATACTTTTAGAGAGGGTTTGCTATGCAAACCCTCTCTAAATGGTTTTAAATTATCAAGCACCCATTAAGCTAAATACTTCTCCAGAGCCGCTTCCACAATATCTTTCATCGAAGCACCGTTCTCTTCAACTGCTTGTTTGAGAAGTTCGTAGGACTTAGGGGAAAGAGTAACCCGATGGCGCACATCTTTCCGCTTGCCTTTGCTAAAATTGCTATCGTCAACTTCAGGAATATATGCGTCAGCAAATTTCTTAAGATCTTCAATTCCTTTACGATCGCAAAAATCACCAAAACCTTCGCCTTCGATGCGTTCATCACGGAAATAGACAAATAGGGGTTCTAAGCCTTTTTCCAAATTATTGATATGTAAGCGCTGCACGTAGGGCTGAGCTAAACGGGTGGCATCAAAATTACCACCAAGCCAAATTTGATACTCATCGGCAGCACTACCGACAAAGGCTAGCTCCGCCATGTAAGGACGCGCACAACCATTAGGGCAACCAGTCATCCGAGTGACAAAGGTTTCCTTTTCTAATCCTAGACGCACTAGTAACTGCCGAATTCTAGCTAATACACTCGGTAAGGCGCGTTCTGATTCGGCGATCGCTAAGCCACAGGTGGGGAAAGCAGGACAAGCCATGGAATAGCGCACTAAGCTATCAATTTGGTCAGGAGCGAGAACATGGCAGCGATCTAGAATCTTTTGAATTTCTTCTTTCTCGTCGGCAGCAACTTCGGTAATCAGCAAATTGTGATTGGGAGTTAAGACAAAGTCATGGTGAAACTTTTCGCTGATTTCCCTCAAAGCTGTTTTTAACTGCAAATCTTCGCGATCGCTAACTCGACCATTCTCAATGGAAACTCCGACAAAATATTTGCCATCGCCTTGCTCATGCCAACCGAGATAATCTTGATATTTAAACGCAGGTAATTCACGAGCGTCCGCAAGCTTGGTGGGATAGTAATCTAGCAAAACTTGTTTAAATTTCTCAACACCCCATTCTTCTAAAATATGTTTAAAACGTGAATGGCGGCGATTATGGCGATCGCCATAATCTCTTTGTAGGGCTACGATCGCCTTAATCACATCATAAATCTGGTCAACAGGCACAAACCCAAGGCGATCGGCTAACCGCACAATCGTCGCGTCATTATTATGGGCGCGACCCAAACCACCACCTACATAAACATTAAAGCCCTCAAGCTCATTGGCGGCATTGGTAACTACTACTAGCGATAAATCATTGGTATAGAGATCAACAGAGTTATCACCAGCTACAGCGATCGCGATTTTAAACTTACGAGGCAAATATTGAACCCCATAAATTGGCTCAATATCACTAATATTCGTTTTTGCAGCGCCAGTACCTTGACGACTTCTTGCCTCCGTTACTTCAGTGGCTTCTGAAGCCGTGACTGCCATTTCGCCATCTAACCAAATGTCGTAATAAGCACCAGCTTGAGGAGCCAAAAGATCCGCAATCTTTACCGCATATTCCCGAGCATATTGGTATTCAGGCTTATTTTTAAAAGGGGCAGGAGGAGCCATCACATTACGATTGATATCACCACACGCACCCACAGTCGATCCCATATTTTTAGTGATATCAGCAATCACCGTTTTCAGATTCTCCTTGAGAATGCCATGAATCTGAAAGCCTTGGCGAGTTGTAACTCTGAGGGTGTGATTGCCATATTTATCGCATAGCCGATCTAAAGCCAAATATAACTGCCAAGGAATCACGCCCCCCGGACTCCGAGTCCGTAGCATCATGCTGTATTGTGCTTCTTCACCCTTGATTTTTGCTTTTTCGAGGTCACGATCTTTTTGTTGATAGGAACCATGAAACTTGAGGATTTGAATCCCGTCTTGACTAAAAAATGGATTGCCATCTTTTAATTCTGTATCGATAGGGCCCCGCAAGAAGTTGCTTTTTTGCTTGAGCACTTCAACCTTTGATACTTTCACATTATTGACTAGAGTGTTTGTCATGGTTCCACTATCGAGACTTAATATACATTTAACTTCTTTGCCCCACCATTATACCCCGATAATCCCATCGGAATTAAGATGAACTTTACAAAAAGCAACTCATTGTTATGGCTGTCACCAAGTTTATTAGAACCTATAGCTATTGCCATTCTTGTTAGGGTACAAAACCAGAAGACTAGTTGCGGCGCTTCGTGCCGCAACTAGCTTCTTGGGTTTTGTTTTGTCCTACTGCAAGTGACCACAGCTATAAAATCCAAAAAGAGAGGGGCAGTGCAAAGCGCTGCCCCTCTCTTTTTGGATTTTAATTTTGTCCTACTCTATTCCCATCCAAACAATAGACGTTATAAACTGAATTTATTCGCTTTCTTTGCCAAACCCAGAATAAGCCTCCATTGCGTGTTCAGAAATATCAAGTCCTCTAAACTCTTCTTCAGGATGAACACGGATACCGTTAGTAATTATAGAAATCACATACCAAGCAATAAAACTAAAAGCAACGGTAAATCCACCAACTGATGCAACCCCAATTAATTGGGAAATGAGTTGGTCGAAGCCACCACCAAAGAATAGCCCAGCCTTTGGTCCAGCCCCTGCTTGTAATATATAACCGCCGCCAATGTCAGTCTTTTGACCAACTGCAAAAAGACCCACGGAAATAGTACCCCAAATACCGCAAACTAGGTGAACCGACGTAGCACCTACAGGATCATCAATTTTTAGCTTGTCGAAGAAGCCAACAGCAAATACCACAATCGTACCGCCGATCGCACCAATGATTAGGGCGCTAGGTAGAGTAATCCAAGCACAAGGCGCAGTTACTGAAACCAAGCCAGCCAAAATACCATTAACAATCATCGATAGGTCGGGCTTACCAAGATATAACCAAGCTACAATTGTTGCAGCAATACCACCAGCGGAAGCTCCCATATTGGTTGTTAGAGCAATGTGAGCTATCAAACGACCATCAGCCGCCATAGTGGAACCGGGATTAAAGCCAAACCATCCTAACCAAAGGATTAAACACCCTAAAGTTGCAAGTCCCATATTATGTCCAGGGATCGCACGATTTTTGCCATCTTCACCATATCTTCCAGAACGTGCGCCAAGGATTGCTGCACCGATTAAGGCTGCCCATCCTCCCGCGGAGTGAACTACTGTAGATCCAGCAAAATCAAAGAAGCCAGCTTTTGATAACCAGCCACCACCCCAAATCCAGTGACCTGTGATGGGATAGGCGATCGCCACTAGAACAAAACTGAAAAGTAAGAATGCAACGAATTTGATGCGTTCAGCAACTGCGCCTGACACGATCGTTGCTGCGGTTGCCGCAAATACCAACTGGAATAAGAATTTAGCCTCTAGTGGCACACCCGTCCAGTTTAGTCCGGGGAAGTCACCTTTATATGCATCAAGTGTTGCAGGGCTATTGTCAGCACCAGCTAGGAAAAATCCTTTTAGTCCAATAAAGCCATTACCCGCATTATCGCCATACATGAAGCCAAACCCAACTACCCAATAAGCAAGGGTGGCGATCGCAAATACGATTAAGTTTTTAGTAAGGATATTAACTGCATTTTTACGGCGGCAAAAGCCTGACTCAACTAGAGCAAAACCCGCATTCATAAAAAACACTAAAAAGGCGGCAATTACCACCCAAAGTGTATCTAAACCAACTTTTAGGGATGCAACATTTTCCTGAACCTTGTCGGCAGTAAGGGGCTCAGGCGTAGGAGTAGCAGTTTGAGCAGTAGCTGCATACACCCAGAAAACACCAATTATTGCTGCTAGTGGAATACAAGCAGCCCAGTTTACTGAGCTTTTGAGTTTCCTCTTTTGATTGAACTTAGAAACCAACACCTTAAAAATCTCCTCAGCGAATTAACATAACAATGCAAATGCAAAGATTAATTACGTTCATAACAACAGATTCAAGCATCCTGACTTTGTGTGAATTGATACTGTTTAGGTCAATAATGTCTATTTCTGAAGAAGAAGATCTAGCGAAAAAATACTATCCAAACCATAGATAAATGCCAAATCTGAAATATATCAAAAAGGAAAATCACCTCCCAAAAGATAAGTGGCGACGCAAAGCGCCGCCACTTATCTTTTGAGATTATGTCCTAAGCAAAATTTATATTGCCAGAAATCATTAACCTTCTGATGAACTCTGGCTCACAAATACCCCTGAACCAAATTCACTACCATATGCTTCCTCACCATGAACAGGTAAGTCGATACCTTGCTCTTCGACAGAAGGAGTAACACGCAAGTCCATAAACAACTTAAGAACTTGGAGAATGATAAAAGTAGCGATCGCTGCAAATACATAGGTAAATGCGACACCCTCGAACTGTTTCCAAATTAGCCCAGGATTACCATCCAAAAGTCCAAGGTTAGCTTCTCCACCAAAGGCGACTTTAGTTGCAAATACACCCGTTAGCATTGCTCCAATAGTTCCACCAACACCATGGACGGAGAAAGTGTCAAGGGAATCATCGAATTTGAACTTAGCACGCAAGCTCACAGCAATAAAACAACAAACAGACGTAATGGAGCCAATCAAAATTGCTCCAATTGGGGTTACAAAACCAGCAGCAGGAGTGATACCCACTAGTCCAGCAAGAAATCCGCTAGCAATACCCACCGCAGTTGGTTTACCGCGAAGAACCCATTCAACTAGTAGCCATGTCAAACCACCCGCTGAGGTGGACACTGTGGTTGCCACAAATGCAACTGCCGCAAGGGGACCAGCCGCAAGGGCGCTACCTGCATTAAAGCCAAACCAGCCAAACCAAAGTAAGCCAATACCTAACAAAACGTATGGAACGTTATGGGGCGTATGGGGTCTAGAGGTAAAGTCCTTACGAGAACCAACAACTACAACAGCAACTACTGCGGCAACGCCAGAACTGATATGCACAACCGTTCCGCCCGCAAAGTCTAATGCTCCAAGTTCTTGCAAAAATCCACGTCCCCAAACCATATGAGCGAGAGGAGAGTAAACCAAGCTAGACCAGAGAAGAATAAACCAAAAATAAGCCTTGAAGCTCATGCGTTCAACGATCGCCCCAGAAATAAGTGCTGGAGTAATAATCGCAAACATCATTTGGTAAACCATGAACACTGCATGGGGAATCGTACCTGCATAGCCGACGGGATCAGGTGCATCAAACTTCACTCCATTGAGAAAAGTCCAATCAAGACCACCAATAAATTTTTCGATACCTTGTCCAAATTCAGGGGCTTTGATGGAGACATCAAAGGCTAAGCTATATCCCCACAATACCCAAGTAACACCAACAACAGCCATGAGCAATAAGCTCATCATCATTGTGTTGAGAACGTTACGGGTACGAACTAAACCACCATAGAAAAAGGCAAGTCCGGGAGTCATCAATAATACAAGAGCAGCAGCCACCAGCATAAATGCGGTGTCACCTGAGTTAATTGGTGAAGCGGCAGGCGCTGGTGCAAGCAACTTGTCAAGTGCTTCTTTTTGCTCCTTGGTTAAAGTCACCACATCACCACTAGCTGCTGGGGTAGATACAGCACTAGAAGATGGACTAGGAGAAGCTGTAGGCGATGGACTCGCCGTAGAAGTTGGAGAAGTAGTAGCTGTTGGGCTAGCTGTGGGAGAAGGAGAAGTGGTTGCTTGCGCCCAAGTTTGACCTGTAAACGGAAAACTCACTAACCACAATACTAGCAGCGCACTCAGTATAAATTTTTTGATCACAGACCCCATCCTTTCACAATTTTTCTTGTCATCACATTAAGGCGATATGAGTCTATGTAAGCTTTTGCTCTATTGCACAAGTTGATTTTTAAGTTACAAATCTAAAAAATTAACCTGTCTATAGACTCATGTTTATGTTTACAGTAAAGAAATTATTCAAAGATGATTTCATCAATATATAAGGCATCAATTTGTATAAGATTTTACAATCCCCCTTTTTAATTGATTAAATCAGGTATTTATCAGTGTAAACTTGCGAAAATGATTCAAGATTAGAGATTAATATTGTTTGTTTTTCACCTTTTTGCAGATGAAGATTTTAATCACTATTAAAACATTTAAAAATTTTTAAAGAATTTTTTTAGAAAAAAGATTCTTATATCTAAGAATTTAGGATGATCGCTTACTTCCCTATCCAAAGATTAGTGGCACGAAGCGACGTACCACTAATCTTTGGGTGGGAAGAGAGTATGAGCGATCGCAATAATAGCTTGGCTGTAAAATAAGAAATAAGTTGTTGATCGCAATGCGAAGCTGTGCCAACAACAACTTGGTTCTTTATCTTTACAATTGGTTACTGACGTGGACGCGATCGCCATTAGCTCTTTAGCGCTCAATATTTTGTTGGGGCTATTCATTCTCATGTACATATTTCGCATCGTGATGACATGGTATCCCCAGATTCCTCTCAAGCAATTTCCCTATAGCCTGATTACTTTCCCTACTGAGCCTTTACTGTTTGTGCTGCGGAAGCTGATCCCACCCATTGGCGGTATTGATATTGCCCCTGTGATTGGGGTGGGTATTTTCAGCCTCTTGCGCGAAATGTTGCTAGGTCAGCAAGGTATTTTGACGATGATGCAATAGTTTTAGCCACGGAAGTCTTTGATTTCAGGAACATCTGTCGCTCAAAAAGAGAGAGTCAGTGCTAAGCACTGACTCTCTCTTTTTGAGTTTCAAGCAAAATCTGCACTTGCTTAATAAATTGTTTCATCTTCTTTGCGCCAAGCAGGATCGACAATACAGATAAATACAATGGGTTCATCACCAATATTTTTAAGAAACTGCTTAGCATCTGGAGGGATATACACAGCATCACCAGATTCTATCTCGCGAACTTCATCATCAATATGCATTTCGCCGCGACCACTAAGAATATAATAAACTTCAGAAGTAGTCAGGGAATGGGACTGAGAAGTTTCACCTATAGGTAAAATGGCATGGGCAAGGCTATAGCGCAAATTAATCGCCTGTTTCTCAGGATGCAGTAACTCTCGCAAAATTGTCGAATCACCTGCGATAAATTCTGGACAATCAAGTAATTTTTGAATCAGCATTTATTTAGTCATTTATTTAATCGCTTGGACATCCCTAGTCGCGAAGCCATGAGCCGTTAGTTCTTTATTCAAGGCGATTGGATTTTTAACGCGATCAACAAATAGAACTCCATTTAAGTGATCCATTTCATGTTGAATTACTCGAGCAAGTAAGCCACTCGCCACCAGACGTTGTGGTCTACCATCTTCATCGCGATAGACAACTTCTACTTGATCGGGGCGTACTACATCTAAAAAGACTTCAGGAATGCTTAGACAACCCTCTTCACCATTTATTAAGTCTCCACCCGACGATTTAATTTCAGGATTAATCATTATGAGAGGAGGTTTGCTCTCATCTTTGAGTTCAATGTCAATTACCAGTAATTGTTTATTGATTCCCACCTGTGGAGCAGCAAGCCCAATACCATCATTGCTGTACATGGTTTGCAGCATATCCACAATAATTTGGCGAATTTCGTCATTGACTTTGCTGATACGCTTAGCGGGCTGACGTAATACGCGATCACCCATTGTATGCACTTCTAGAGGCGGATTTTTGACTTTTTGTTTAGGGACTTTGATAGAGATTGCAGACATTGCCTATTAGCTTTTAGTTGACTATTTATATTTTGGCATAATTTGCTGTAAACCTTCAAAAACAGAATGGCGGCGCTTTGCGCCGCCATTCTGTTTTTGAAGGTTAGCATGACTCAAGCATTGCTCTGGGTGTCCATAAGTATTTTCACAAAATCAAGAGCATCTTGTTTAGAATTAATCTTCCCTTCTACTTGAGCAATCTTAACTTTTTCGAGAAACTCTCCAATTTTAGGGCTAGGGGGAATTCCTAATTCTTGACGAAGATCATCCCCTGTAATTAAGGCCATGGGATAGGCGATCGGATCGTGGGGGGTGAGCCAACGCTCAATCCAAGGGGTAATTTGCTCCCATTGGTAATTGCTAGCTAATGCTAGAGTAGCGATCGCGGGAAAAAATTCTAAGGTTGATTGGAAAAATTTATATTGCTCCTTGGGGGAAGCAGAATCGAGGAGAGTAATAAATTGTGATAGATAGCGCAAAATTCCGACTAGCCAGCGTTGTTCGGCACGACTTAAGCATAAGAACTCTAAAGCATTTGCGGCCTTAGTTAACGCGGCTAATTTTACTATTACTAATGCATGGCGATCGCCTGCTAAGGATTTGCTAAAAAATAATTCAAGACTAGGAAATCTAGTTAAAAGATTTGAGATAACTTTTTCTGTTTCAGAGAATCTCGCCAAGTTAAGATATCGCGAAGGTAGCCAATCTTCTAAAATGCGATCACGAACCGCATCTAACATTCTCTGCCTTCCATTAGGTATTGATAGCAAATATCCCAGTTCGGTTAGTACCCGTTCGGCGGCAACAGACTTCAATTTAGGAGCCAGTTTCATCAAAACCTGTTTTGTCCAGTCTTCTATCTCAAATCCCAATTGGGCGGCTTGACGATATCCCCGCAAAATCCGCAAGGGATCTTCTGCCAAGTTCTCAGGAGCTACCATCCTGATTCTCTTAGCTTTTAAGTCCCCAATTCCATCAAACGGATCGATGTAACATATCTCCTGTGAATTTGCCTCAACTTCAATTAATTGATGACATTCCAAGGCGATCGCATTCATACAAAAGTCGCGTCGCCCCAAATCAGCAACTAGGCTATTACCCATCTGCTGAGCAAAATCCGCCGTGCCATCTTTAAACACTACCCTCGCAATATGACGTTCGGCATCGAGTACAACAAAACCCGCTTGATACTTGCGGGCGATCGCCTGAGCCGTTTCTATAGCTTTCTCTGGTAATACAAAATCTAGGTCAAGATATTTGCCTTGACGATTTAATAGGCGATCGCGCACCCATCCACCCACTAGATAGGTCGGAGTGGGTAAATCATTAAAATCAAAGGGAAACTGTGTCAAAATTTATTCAAAAATGTTGATATTATAGCGAACATCATTATAAAGAAAAATATCTAAATCTGATGATATCCAACCTATTTTTGCTATTTCTAATTCCTTAGTAATCGGCAGTAATCAGCATATTTTTTCACTCTGAGGACTGTTGATTGATAATTTCTGAAGCTTTCTGAGGAGATGATTCTGGAGATTCTTCTAATAATTCTACGACTTCTGGCAAATTTAGTGATAACTCTAACTGATCACTTTGTTCACTCTCTGGTAACTCTATTGAAAGTTCACCATTTGCAATATTTTGCCCCATAGAGATTGCTTCTAACCTCTCAACTATAACTTGAGCTTTATTTTTAGGAGTATCTACAAGAAAAGTTTCAGGTTCTGCAAGTTTCTCTAACTCTACACTTGGTGACTTATTTGCTGCCGTCCTTAGTTTGCTGGTCACTTGAGTAGTACGCTCAGCTACTACCGCCATTTCTTCTAGCGTAGAACTATCTGGGATTGGCTTGTAAATTTCTTTAGCGGCGATCGCATCAAGAGCATCCTCGGCTGACTGATCCATTTCTAAGGCGATCGCATCAGGATTAATTGGTGGTTTAACTTCTTCACTAGGTTCATCAAAAAGACTGACCAGATCGGGGAGTTCTTCACGCACCATCCGAATTGGCAAATTTGCAATCAGAGCCGTCATACGTTTATCAGACTCTAAGCGAATGTCTAAGGAAGCTTCATCAAGTTCTACATATTTTGAAACAACACGCATAATTTCATGGCGCATATTGTCAAATATCTGAGGTTCGATCGCTGCTCGATCATGCGCCAAGATAAACTTCAAACGCTGCTTGACTTGCGTTCCGCTAGTAACATTGCTTCTTTGAAATAGGCGATCGAGCAGTGTTGAAATCATATCGAACCTCAGGCATTTCCACTAATCCAGCTTGACAGACGCGCAAAAAATCCTTTGGGTGGAGCTTCAAGCTGCAAAAATTCTACATTTTTGCCCTCCAGTCTCTTTGCCACATTCTCGTAAGCAGTACCCGCAAGGGATGCTTTCTCTGACAACACCAATGGTTCCCCTTTATTGGTAGAAACGATCACCTGTTCGTCATCAGGGATCACTCCAATTAACTTAACTGACAAAATATCTAGGACATCTTCGACACTCATCATGTCATTATTCTTTACCATCGCAGGACGAATGCGGTTAAGAATTAATTTAATATCCGTAATTCGATTGGCTTCGAGTAATCCCACTACGCGATCGGCATCGCGCACAGCTGAAATCTCAGGCGTAGTTACCACGATCGCCTCCTTTGCACCAGCGATCGCATTTTGGAAACCAGACTCAATTCCCGCAGGGCAATCAATCAAAACATAATCAAAATAGCGGCTTAAAACTTCTACCAAAGCCTTCATATGGGCGGCGGTAATGGCAGTTTTATTCCGAGTTTGAGGGGCAGCTAATAAAGATAAATTTGGCTGACGCTTATCTTTGACCAAGGCTTGATCAAGCTTACATTCCCGCGCAATCACCTCTAGGGCTGTATACACGATGCGATTTTCTAGACCTAATAAAAGATCAAGATTACGCAAGCCAAAGTCAGCATCTACCAAAACCACCTTACGTCCTAACTTGGCAAGCGCCATGCCGAGGTTTGCAGAAGATGTGGTCTTGCCGACACCACCTTTACCAGAGGTAACAACGATAATGCGACTCATTTTTACGGATTAATAATTGAGCGAGGAATAAATTACCAGTAATTAGTAACGCTATAAAGGCGCTAATCCTTACTTTTTGAAGAAAAATCAACGGCTTGAACTATTTGAATCACAGGTGCACCTTGTGTACTCACAAAGGCTATTTCTGGACAGAAAGACGTACTAGGACTTTCAACACGAGCAATAAAGTTGGCAATCCTAATTTGGGTGGCATCAAGGTGTAAAGCCATAACTACGGCTTGAGCATTGCCCTTAGCCCCAGCATGAGCCATGCCTTTCAGTTTACCGCAGACAATAATATCGCCCTCGGAAATCAACTCTGCGCCCGCATTAACATCACCGAAGACAATAATACTGCCAGAATGTCGAATTTCTGTGCCAGATCTTACGGTCATCTTAATGTAGAGCGGATCATCGGTCGGAGCTTCAGGTAAAGGATTAAATCCTAGCAGTTCCCGAAAAATCGTTCCCTGCTCTACCGATAAGCCCATACTCGCGGCATTAATCGCGGTTTGACGGCGATTGGTTACCACACAATGTAGCAGCAATTGATAATTTTGCAAGGATTCTACCAACTCTTGCAGTTGGCGCGTATCCAATAGGCGATCGCCTGCTTGCAAATATACCTGTGTCCGAGGTTTCCAATCATGCCCACTCGCAGCCATACGTTGCTCTAGCTGAGACAGCATCTCCGCCCAAGTTAGATCGAGCAGCGAAGTGGCAGGAGATTGATTATTATCTACAGCCTTTTCCTCACTAGCAACAGGCTCATTTACCGATTTAACAATTGATTTAAAAAGCTCTAGGGTTGCCTTTTTTTCAGTTGGTAATAATAAATTGAGTTTGCCATCTAGGGTCTTAAACCTTACTTGCCAAATCTCCGCGTCAGGCAAAGGCACAGTTTTAAGATCTGGCTCAGGCTTCCTAGGGATTGGCTTGAGTTCTCCCCCCTCAACATCGTCAACCGTAAGTGGCGCAATAGTTACGACTTCTTCAGGTTGATCAACAATGACAGAGACTTCAGGCATCTCCGCAGATGACAAATCCCCTACCGCCGACTGCAATTTAGTAGGCGATAGAGGATTCGTTTTTACGGCAATATTACGCTCTTTATTCATGAAGCTCTTTAAATTTAGCGCTATCTACCTATACACCATCTATAGCTACAGCCAGTTATGAAGGTAGACTACGACACAAAGCGCCGCAAGTCTATCTTAGTTTTTAAGGTTGTCCTAACATAACGAGCTACTGCTATAAATCCACAAAAGTCATTAAAGGCGATCAGAAAAACTAGAAAACAAGAGGCTTAAGCTCCTTGTTTTCTGGTTAATTCTAGGCTGATGGCAATAACTGAAGGTTGTTTTCAGTACCACCTAAAGCTGCCTGTTCAATGACTTTGACTTTGCCATCGTCATCGACATCCACTGTCACTGATGCGCCTTCACGCACCTTGCCAGTGAGGATCTCTTCAGCAAGAGAATCTTCGAGCAAGCGCATGATCGCACGGCGTAATGGACGCGCCCCGTAGCTAGGGTTATAACCTTCTTGGACTAGAAGATCCTTAAAGCGCTCGGTCACGGTCAAGACGATATCCTTAGCAAGCATCCGCTTGAAGAACTCGTTGAGCATGAGATCGGCGATTTCCTTGACTTCGGGCTTGGTCAACTGACGGAAGACAATGATTTCATCCAAGCGATTCAAGAACTCTGGACGGAAGTATTGCTTCAGTTCTTCGTTAACTAGCGATCTGATGCGGGTATATAAACCATCTTCTTGACTAGCAGCGAAGTCGAAACCAAGTCCACCACCGCCTTTTTCAATGACCTTAGAACCAACGTTCGATGTCATGATCAAGAGAGTATTCTTGAAGTCAACGGTGCGTCCCTTCGAGTCAGTTAGGCGACCGTCTTCTAATACTTGCAATAGCAAATTAAAGACATCAGGGTGCGCTTTTTCGATTTCATCGAATAGCACAACGGTGTAAGGACGACGACGCACTGCTTCAGTAAGCTGACCGCCTTCGTTATAGCCAACATATCCGGGAGGTGACCCGATCAACTTAGATACGGTGTGACGCTCCATGTATTCCGACATATCGAGGCGAATCATTGCGTCTTCAGAACCGAAGAAGTAAGCAGCGAGTGCTTTAGTTAACTCAGTCTTACCAACACCTGTGGGGCCAGAGAAGATAAAGCTAGCGATCGGGCGATCGGGACTCTTCAGACCAACACGGGCGCGACGGATGGCACGGGAAATTGCTTTCACAGCTTCGTCTTGACCAATCACGCGACCATGGAGGGTTTCTTCCATCTGCATGAGTTTTGCAGATTCAGATTCAGTAATCTTGAGAACAGGCACGCCAGTCCAAGAACTGACAATGTAGGCGATGTCCTCTTCAGTTACATGAATTTCAGGCAAGTCTTCGGCAGGAGTCTCGGCTTTTTTGGTTTGGCTGAGGGCGCGAATTTGTTGCTTGAGATCGATTTCCTTGTCGCGCAATTCCGCTGCCTTATCGAAGTCCTGCTTACGGACTGCATCATCCTTATCTTTGAGGGCTTGACGCAATTCTTTGTCGAGTTCTTTGGCGGCGGGAGGCAATTGGGAGTTGATTAAGCGCACACGAGAACCTGCTTCATCAACTAAGTCGATCGCTTTGTCTGGCAAGAAGCGATCGCTAATATAGCGATCGGCTAGTTTTGCCGCAGCAACTAAGGCGGCGTCATCGATCTTCAGCTTGTGATGCTCTTCATAGCGTTGACGTAAACCGATCAAAATTTCAATGGTTTCTTCAACACTAGGCTCACCAACCATCACTGGTTGGAAGCGACGCTCAAGAGCAGCATCGCGCTCAATGTGCTTACGGTACTCATCGAGGGTAGTTGCGCCGATGCATTGCAGTTCACCACGGGCAAGGGCAGGCTTGAGAATATTGGCGGCATCGATCGCGCCTTCAGCAGCACCAGCACCAATCAAGGTATGGACTTCATCAATTACCAAGATCACATTGCCAGCCGTGCGGATTTCTTCCATGATTTTCTTGAGGCGTTCCTCAAATTCACCACGGTATTTTGTACCCGCCACTAGTAAGCCGATATCTAAGGTAACAACCCGCTTTTCTTGCAAAATGTCAGGGATGTCACTGTTAGAAATGCGTTGTGCTAAACCTTCAGCGATCGCGGTTTTACCCACACCAGGTTCACCGATCAGGACAGGGTTATTTTTAGTGCGGCGACCGAGGATTTGGATGACTCGTTCAATTTCTTTTTCACGACCCACTACGGGATCGAGTTTGCCATCTTGGGCAAGCTGGGTCAGGTTTGAGCCAAACTCGTCGAGGGTTGGCGTTTTGGTGCGTCCCGATGAACCACCACCTGCGGATACTTCGGCAGTCTCACCGAGCATCCTGATTACTTGTGTACGAACCTTGGAGAGATCCACGCCGAGATTTTCTAGAACTCTAGCGGCAACACCTTCGCCTTCGCGAATTAGTCCTAGCAATAAATGCTCAGTACCGATATAGTTATGTCCGAGCTGGCGAGCTTCTTCTAAGGACAACTCTAAGACTCTCTTGGCGCGAGGAGTGAAAGGAATTTCGACTGCGACAAAACCAGAGCCGCGTCCGATGATCTTTTCAACCTCAATACGAGCGTCTTTGAGGTTTACACCCATGGACTTAAGTACTTTGGCGGCAACGCCAGTTCCTTCTCCGATTAGACCCAATAGGATTTGCTCTGTGCCGACAAAGTTATGACCGAGGCGGCGAGCTTCCTCTTGAGCCAGCATGATGACTTTAATTGCTTTTTCTGTAAAGCGTTCAAACATGGCGTTTCCCCATACTTTGCTGCGTTCTGGTTAAAGTTAATACTAGCACAGCCTTAACAGCATTCTGTGTGTACGGATCTCACTCCTTTTTACCTAAATTGTTAAGATCTCTCTTAGGGATCATGTTTGCTTCTTACGGGCTGTTTAACCCCATATTTTTAGTTTTTTGTTGCTTGTGAAACCGATTAAAGGAACTGTTTACTGTACCCGAAGGCTAGGGTGGGAGAAGATTTTTATTTCTAGCGAAAGTATAAGACTCAATATTTAGACTTGGTAATTACTCAAGATAAATTAATTAGCTATGTCCTAAAGCTCTTACCGCAAGATATATGAAAATAGGTGTAAGAAAAAAACTGAGGTAGGAATATCTTGCTCAATTTTATTGTCATTACTACTTTTTAATCTTGCAAATGCTGTTAACGTAAAAGAATAGAAAGAATTAAAAAAGTATCAGTTTCTAGAGCTACTTTTAAAAACTTTTATAGATGGGGTGAGCTATTGCTATTCATTGAGCAATAAATTTTTAAAACAACGAAGAGGCAATAGAAGACTTTACTACGATCCGAACATTGTATTAAATATAAAATTCTTATTTTGTGTTGAATAGATGATCGCTGAGATTAATTTTCTCAAGCTATAGGAACCTTGGAATCTTTGCGTTAAAAGAGGCACTCTGTGTCAATAGTTGTTACCCTTAATCCCAAATTAGAGGCATTGCTACTATGTTAGGACAAAAGAAAAACCCAGAAGAGAGTTGCGGCGCTTCGCGCCGCAACTCTCTTCTGGGTTTTATGTCTTAACTTACTTGGCTATAGCTTTAACTACAAAACATTTAAAAGTAAACTTCTTTGCTGCCAAAGCATCCATGATCCTCCGATCGCCATAAAAGCAAGCACCACTTGGCGAAATTGCTGGGGACTCATGCGACTGAGGAGATATTTGCCAATAAGATTGGCAGGTAGGGCGGCTAAGCCGATCGCTAATCCTGCGACAATTTGTTCCTTAGACATTGCTGCTAGCGCTCCGTAAGTGATGATTTTCACGACATGGATAATCGTCATATGCATTGCTTTGGTGGCTAGCATTTTCTCCTTGACTAAGCCATAGCCCAGATAAAAGGGATTTAAGACAGGACCCGTTGTGCCGACTAAGCCCGATACATAGGCTTTGAGGAACCCCGCAGGCATAATGTGCCAAGCCTGAAGTTGAAATTTGGGTTTTACTTCTTTAGGAATTAAAGCTGATTGTTCGAGAGCACCTAATTCACTTAGTTCCCCTAACTGATTGATCTCGATGAGTTTTTCGATCTCTTCTAACTCTTTGGAATCATCGACCAATTTGATCTGTTTTGCCTGATCCTCAGCAACGGTTTTTTCAGGACTTTTTTCTAGTCCCAATAAAACGGCACTCACGATTAGGAAAACTGCAATCACTATTTGCAACCAATCGAGATGGATTTGGGTAAAGGTATAAGCACCCAAAATTGCGCCTACGATCGCTCCCGGTGCATACCAAGCGGTCAATACCCAATCAATATCTCGCCAAAACAGTAAAACCCGATGGGCGTTACCAAAAAACATGCCGATCGTGATTACAGGTGGAACAGCAGCAGATCCCATGAGGAGGTTAACTAACGGAATTAAGATGAATGGACTGCCCCCACCTGCCAAAGTGCTAACAATCCAAGCAAAAAAGCTAACCACACTGAGATATACAATTGGCATGAGTTCTGACATTGATCGATAATCCGTTTGTATCAGGCGAGTTACGGCGCGTTGAGCCGCAAATCCTATGAATGTTTAGATAATTACAACACATGAGCCTATCGACCCGAATCTATCTAAGTGAGATTAATCAAAAATTTTTAGCGCAACTAAAGGCTATTGATTGTGCTTGTCTCGGAAATTTTTGGAGCTTAGAGGCTTATCAGCAGGAGATTGATAATCCTAGCAGTTGCGTATTGGGTTTAACCACAGAAAATTATGAATTACTCGGTTTTGGATGTCTGTGGTCAGTCCTTGAAGAAGCTCACATTACGGTTTTGGCAGTACGCCCCGAATATCAAGGTCAGGGGCTGGGCAAAGCGATTGTTTGGGGATTACTCAAAAAATCTCGCGATCGCCAATTAGAATGGGCCACCCTAGAAGTTCGAGCTTCTAACTATGTAGCTATTGGGTTATACGATAGTTTCGGGTTTAAGGAAATTGGTAGACGTACAAATTATTATGAAGCTACTGGCGAAGATGCCTTGATTTTATGGTGCAAAAATATTCATACACCTGAATTTGGCTTGTTGCTAGAGCAATGGCATGAGGCAATTTCTATAAATTTATTAACAAAAGGCTGGAACTTATAGAGGTTTTCCCATGAGTATGCACTCTTGGGAAAACCTCTATAGTTAGGATATCAGCCAAATTAACTAGGGATTGCTATAGAATTAGTTTAAGTTTAAGAGCAATTAATTCGCTTTAGCATTAAAGGTCTAACGAAAATGCGGATATTTAACTGGGCAAAGCAAACTATACAAAC
The DNA here is from genome assembly GCF_014696355.1 of Pseudanabaena sp. FACHB-1998. Lineage (GTDB taxonomy): Bacteria > Cyanobacteriota > Cyanobacteriia > Pseudanabaenales > Pseudanabaenaceae > Pseudanabaena. The sequence goes on from NZ_JACJQA010000033.1 coordinate 189,304, forward strand.
TGCAACTATAGCGATCGCTAGCTGTGGATTCTGGGCTGTCGCGATCGCCAGTGCTAATGCCCAATCTGGAAATATTCTTGTTTACGTTGCAGGAAACAATCCTGTCACCTTAGACATTACGAGACAAGTCGTTACTAATCCTGTGATTGGCTTAGTAAATGGGAGAACATCTATATTGACAGGTTACTTTGATGCTCCAACCGCAGATTTTGTAACCCGAGAGTTGCAAAGACGAGGTATAGCTGCACAGCAAACCTATCAAGTTGCTCAAAATATTCCTCAGACTAATACCCCCTATGTAACACTGCCGACTTATTTGCCAAATAATAATTTGCCAAATAATAATTCCAATATCGGTTTGCAGAACTCCGCCCAATATCGCTATGTTACCGCAGTTCCCATGAGTGCTGGCGGACTAGGAGCCTTAGCCCAAGTCAAAAAACTCATCCCCAACGCCTTTATTTCCAAATCTTTTCGAGGCGATTATATCTATGCAGGCGGTTATACCAATCGTGATGCCGCCGAATCTTTGAAACATTTCTTGCGATCGCAAGGACTAGATGCGCGTGTACTCTATTTCTAAATTTATTTTTAAACCTTTCTCGAACTATTAATTTGAAAAAATTGGGCTAATTATGGACGCAATATTAAAACAAGGTAGCAAAGGTAATGCTGTAGCAGAATTGCAGCAACTTCTTCAAGCCAAAGGATTTTATAGTGGCAAGATTGATGGTGATTTTGGTACGGGTACTGCTAATGCTGTGCTCAAGTTTCAAAAAGCAAATGGTTTAACTGCTGATGGCATCGTGGGAAATGCTAGCTGGACATTACTGCGGGGGAGTCAATCACCGTCGGCTGCTACGTCTTTGCCAACGTTATTATCTGGTTCTAAAGGGCAAGCTGTAGCTCAGGCTCAACAACTTCTCAAGGCAAAGGGCTATTACCAAGGTCGCATTGATGGGGATTTTGGAGCAGGCACAAGGGAGGCGATCGCTAACTTTCAACGTGCTAATGGGTTAACCGTCGATGGCAAGGTTGGCAACCAAACATGGCAAAAATTGCAAGCCCCCGCGATTCCCAATGCTACGCCTCCCCAAGCCACAAATCCCACCGAGATCGTGATTGAGCCTCCCACCGCATCGCCAACACCTGCGCCAGTAGCGACACCAACACCCTCGACATCTGCCCCCCCTATATCTTCAATTTTTGTTCCCACACCATCACCATCTACTCCCCCAAACCCTTCTCCCCCTTCAACGGCTACACCTGCTTCCCCAAGCGTTACCCCCACTCCTCCTGAAACTTCTCCTACAACTTCAATTCCAGTAGGAGCAATCAGTTTAATTAGTGCTGCAAATAGCTATGCTCGCGCCAAATTACCCAATCAAACTCTGGCTATAAATAATCTACAAGCTAATATTCCTGCGGAAATTTTGCCACAATTTTTTGAGCGCTGGCAAACTGCGTCAGGACAGGTTCCCTCGTCTTTAGCTGATGCCTTTAGTAGCTACAATGCGGCTCAAATGACAAATCAAAATCTGGCTTTGCAATGGCTACAAGGAAATTTATTACCTCAAGCGATCGAGACCTTCCGTCAAGATTGGTCAAGGCTAAATACAAGTACTGAATTTGGTACGCCCTTTACACCACCATCATCGACTCCTGCTAGCCCCCCCATTAATAATCTTCAGTTAATTAGTCTGAGTGGAGCCGTCAAAGTTTATAGTCGCGCCAAATTTCCCAATCAGGTAACTGCTTTAGAAAATTTACAGCGATCGCTCTCTGATGTCATACTTCAGCAATTTTTTCAACGTTGGGCTTTAGCCTCACAGCAGTCTACGCTTCCTATTTCCTTAGTTGACATCTTTGAAAATTACGAAGACTATAACTTCCCCGATCAGCTAACAGCTTTGCAGTGGTTAGAAAAACAGCTAACCGTAACGCAAATCGAGCAGTTCTCGCGAGATTGGCAATCCTAAAAGAGAAAGGGACACAAAGTGTCCCTTTCTCTTTTAGATAACTTAGATGGCAAAACGTCCCAAGTTTTTAATACAAAGAACAAAATGGCTTAGCCATTTTGTTCTTTGTATTAAAAACTAATTGCTCCTTGACGACGCACTAGCCAACCTTCTGGCTTCCATTCCACAACCGTTGAAGGCAAACCGCTTCCTGTGGTCTCAGCAATATCAATAACATCACCTAATGTCCATACACTAGGAAAACTGGTAGATATTTCTAGCATTTTCCTTAATGGTGGCTCATTACTCTTATTGGCACTAGTCGTTAACATCGCCCCCGTTTGCTGCAAAATCGCGATCGCCATTTTGTTATCAGGAATCCTTACCCCCAGAGTTGTAAAACCTTGATTTAATGTACAACCGCGATCACTGGCAGGCAAAACTAACGTTATCGCCCCCGGAAAATATTTATGGGCTGTCTGTTCCCACTTAGGCAAGTCAGAATTAGCCCTATCAATAAAAGGTAGTAACTCTTGCCAACTAGCCGCCATCAAAATTAGGGGCTTATCGGGCGATCGCTGCTTGAGAGTAAAAATATCACCACTGCGATCGGGGCGAACCGCTAAGGCAGGTACTGTGTCCGTAGGAAAACTGACTAATTTTCCTGATCTTGCACCTGCAATTAAAGCTGATAAACAAACTAAACCCACTGATTTTACTTATTCCTCACTTTATAGCTGTTGTTATACCAATTTTCGCAAGCGTGACAACACTTTCGAGAATTAAAAACCAAATCCAGTAAGGGTTTTAAATTAAAAAATGGCGCAGCCGTTTATTAATTTGGTATTACTTGTATTAAGACATAAAAGGCAAGGATATAAAGATGGCGCTTCCCGTTATCTTCATATTCTTGCCTTTTGCTTTTGTTTAAATTAAAGGTTCCGCCAGTGACAAAGCCCTAACTACTTACAGCTAGAGGTTGCTGGGAAATTAATCGTAGATCAAATTCTTTATTTTCTAATTCCTTAACGATCGCGACAATTCCAGGACCAAAGAAGCGCGTCAATTTTTCCTGTTTTTGTAGCCAAATCTCAGCCCCCATTAAAGGAGATTTAAATCTCAGAACTAGGCTATAAGCACCTCTAGTCTCTTCGTCTTGAGAAATTTCTTCATATATACCGATCAAAACAGGACGTTCTTCATCGGTAGGACTCATACCCAATTTTTCTAACACTTCATCTAGATGAGCTTTGATGCCATAGCGATATCTAGTTAAGTCGCGTCGAAGTTGTTTTTGGGTAGGCGTTTCTTGTTGATTGCGTAAAGCAATAACTTCGGGAGTCTCGGCAACAATGATCGGCGATGGTAAAACCTCCGATGATTTAAAGGCAAATCCACCTAACAAAATAGGAAACCCATAGAAAAAACCTATCAAATTGAGGGTAGAGTTGCCCTTGGAATAAGCCCAAAACCCAACCAAGAAAAGAACTCCGCCAACAAACAAACCAACCGAAGCAAGAGATATCTTATTAAGCTTAAGCATAATCAAAATTTAATAATACTTAACAAATGTATCTGTTTTTTAACGCAATATAGCGATCGCTTTCTAGCAAAATTCTTTCAAAAGAGGGCATACCATCGCTAGACTATTAAATGTATATCTTAAGGATTACCCTACTAACTCCAAAAGTAAGAATAGAGAAAACACCTTATTAAGACTGTGTTTTCATAATTCTGAGTAGCCCTAACCACCATTTTTGTGTTTAGCAAGCTACAATCATCTAGGTGTAATTCCCCGTAGACAATAAGTTTAAGACAGTACGGATCTGAGGAATCTGGCATGAGCAAAGTAGCCATCGACCTACCTATTGATATCAAGTTGCCAGCGAGCAAACTTGATAGAAATCTTGAAGAAATTGAAGAAGACCTTGAAGATATTGACGATGAAATCGAACTCGAAAAGGACGACTTAATTGATGACTCAGATGAAGACCCTGATCTCGAAGATGACCCTGATAAAACTGGCAAAGCAAGGGGGACAAAAAAGAGAGCTAGTCAGACTAAGAAAAAACATTTTACTGAGGACTCAATCCGCCTCTATCTCCAAGAAATTGGTCGAATTCGCCTACTCAGAGCCGATGAAGAAATTGAGCTAGCCAGAAAGATTGCCGATCTCTTAGAACTAGAGCTAAAGCGCGAAGAACTTGCTAATGAAGTCGATTGCCATCCCGACGATGTGCGTGAGCCCGATTGGGCGGTCAAGATGGGTATGCCCCTAGGCGAATTTCGGAAGCGTCTCCACTCTGGTCGTCGAGCCAAAGACAAAATGGTGCAGTCGAACCTACGTCTCGTAGTATCGATCGCCAAAAAGTACATGAATCGTGGCTTGTCCTTCCAAGACTTAATCCAAGAGGGTAGTTTAGGCTTGATCCGTGCTGCCGAGAAGTTCGACCATGAAAAGGGTTACAAGTTCTCGACCTACGCGACATGGTGGATTCGTCAAGCAATTACCCGTGCGATCGCTGATCAATCCCGTACGATTCGCCTACCAGTCCACCTTTACGAAACCATTTCGCGCATTAAGAAAACAACTAAATTGCTTTCTCAAGAAATGGGACGTAAGCCAACTGAGGAAGAGATTGCCACTCGCATGGAGATGACGATCGAAAAGCTCCGCTTTATCGCCAAATCTGCCCAGTTGCCAATCTCCCTAGAAACTCCTATCGGTAAGGAAGAAGACTCTCGCCTCGGTGACTTCATCGAGTCCGAAGGCGAAACTCCTGACGATCAAGTTGCTAAGAGTCTCCTGCGTGAAGATCTCGAAAGCGTACTAGGAACCCTCAGCCCCAGAGAGCGCGATGTTTTGCGCCTACGCTACGGCTTAGACGATGGACGCATGAAAACCCTTGAAGAGATCGGTCAAATCTTCAACGTCACTCGCGAACGTATCCGTCAAATCGAAGCTAAGGCTCTCCGCAAGTTGCGCCATCCTAACCGTAATAGCGTTTTAAAAGAGTACATTCGCTAATTTGTTGAGTGTCTGCTATGACTCAAGCCTTACCTAAACCTTCTAAAACCTCTCTATAAGATCGCGATCTTCATCTTTGGTTAGAATCGGCGATCGCCCAGTTAAAAGCTGGTGATTTTCATAATCTTGATATTGAAAATTTAGTGGAGGAGTTAGAAGGTTTGTCTGGTAGGGATAGACGGGAAAGCAAAGATTGACTACGCTAATCGAGCCTTTGCTAAAGCGTTGCTATGCAAAAAGTGAATATGACTATGCAGGGTAGGGGGAGACTATTGATAGAACTCGCAATGCACTTAGGGATATTCTTAAGCAGTCACCAAGCTTAAAAAATTACGCTATTAGTCAAGACCTAAGAGCTAGTCAAGACTTATGAGTAGTCCTGTAACCATTGAAGACATTTATAAACTATTTCAAAGATCTCAAGAAGAAGCCGATCGCCGTTTTGCTGAGAATGATCGCCGTGCCGCAGAATCCAAAGCGGAACTTGAGAGACTTATTGCCGACCGTGAAAAAAGCTTAGTCAAATTAGAGCGCACAGTTGAACGTACTAGCAAAGCCGTTGATGCTCTAACCACTAGATGGGGACGTTTTGTTGAAGAACTAGTTGAACCTGCGGTTTTAAGACTTTTTCAAGAAAAAGGCATCGATGTTAAAGAGGTATATCCGCGTGCGCGAACCAAGCGACAAGGTGCGGCAATGGAGATAGACATTTTAGCCATTGATGACACTGAGTTGGTATTGGTAGAGTGCAAATCTCGACTTTCCAAAGATGATGTTGATGAATTTATTGAAAAACTAAATCGTTTCAAGATGTCTTTTCCCCATTACAAATCCTATCAAGCTTATGGGGCAGTGGCAGGCATAGAAATTAATGATGGTATAGATCGCTATGCCTATCGGCAAGGTTTATTTGTAATTAAGCCATCGGGTGACAGTGTGGCGATCGCCAATGATGAAGATTTTAAGCCATCCTGTTGGTAGAAAAAGCTGAAAATAAGTTCCTAGAGTGTCTTATAAAACTATACAGACGCTAAACATAAGTGTTATAGTTAAAAGCCTGTGAAAAAAAGACACCCTTTGAAACTAAATTAAGTAAGTAACGGTTATGACAAAACGTACTCTACGCGGTAGTGTCCGCAAAAAGAAACGCACCTCTGGATTTCGCGCCAGAATGGAATCCCCCACAGGTAGACGAGTAATTAAAGCTCGTCGTAGTAGAGGTCGAGTACGTCTAACAACCGTTTAGACTACTATCAGAATTAAACTTTCAACCTAGTCGTACTTAAATTTGTACTTGTTAATTTTCTAGTGCTACCCAATCAAAACCGTCTGCGACGGCGTGAGGACTTTGCAAAGGTATATGCCAAAGGCGATCGCTACAGAGGCACTTACTTAAACTTGAAAGTTCTTTTTGATAGTAATGTGGCAACATCCCAGATTGGCATAGTTGTCAGCAAAAAAGTCAGCAAGTTGGCGGTAACCCGTAATCGATTTAAGCGCCAACTTCGCGCCATTTTTCGACAACTTCTGTCACAATTGAAAAATGGATTGCAAATTGTTGTAACAGTAACTACTGTTCAAAGCAAACCAAGTTATCAAGAAATTTGGGACGATCTAACTAAGTTACTAACGAAGGCGAAGGTTTTGCATGGCAGTTAATGAGGAAGTTTATTACGAAGGCGCACCCCATGTTGGCGATCTAATAATTAGCTTGCTGATGAGTATTTTTGTGATCACAATTCCTTTTGGTATTGCAGCGATCGCCAGAGCGCTATGGGTACGTTATCGCATTACCAATCGTCGTATCACCGTTACAGGTGGATGGCGCAGTCAGACCCGTACTGACATTGTATATGCGGAAATCGCTAAAATTGTCACGGTTCCTCGTGGTTTAGGCAGTTGGGGCGACATGGTATTAACTCTTAAAGATGGTTCTCGCCTTGAACTAAAATCTCTCCCTAAATTTCGCGAAACATACGAATATATCGAATCGAAGCTAACCCTCAAAGCCCAAGAAGTTAGTGGTGCTATTGGCGGTAGAGCCTAAATTAATTCAAGGATCGCTCTCAAAATCAAAAAACAGAGCGATCCTAATTTTCATGAGTGATTAGTTATCATTCGGATGCAAACCCAACAGTAAAGTAGAAAATGGATTTCGGTGTAGGTTTTCTTTCCAACAACATAATGTTGCCTTTCCTAGATTTTTTTTACGGCATCGTGCCGAGCTATGGACTGGCAATTATTGCATTAACGTTAGTAGTGCGTTTTGCGTTGTTTCCTGTGAGTGCTAATCAGCTTCGCAGTATGCGCCGCATGAAAATTGCTAACCCCGTAATGCAGCAAAGAATTAAAGAAGTTCAAGAACGTTACAAGAGTGATCCTGCTAAGCAGCAAGAAGAGCTAGCAAAGGTTAACTCGGCTAACTTCAAAGAATTTGGTAATCCTTTGTCTGGATGTTTGCCTGCACTGGTGCAATTGCCAATTCTGTTTGCTTTGTTTGCCACCCTAAGGGGATCGCCTTTCGCGGACATTAATTATTCGCTCAATTTCCAAATTTCCCCTACAGAAAATCAAGCGCAAATCACTCATCAGGCTTTTACATCACCTAGCCAAAATGTATACTTTGCCGATCGCGTACATTACCCTGTTTTAGCCACCTCATTAAATGGCACAAGCTTAGCGGTGGGTGAGCAATCAAAAATAATTTTGCAAACCTCTCAAGGTAAAGACTTTAAAGCTCTAGCTACCGAATATCCCGATATAGATCTAGCTCCTACATGGAAAATCACTAAGGGGCAAGAGTTTGCGGAAATTCTAGAAGATGGTACGGTAATTGCCAAGCAAGTGGGTGAAGTTACAGTTCAAGCCACTGTTCCCGGATTAGCATCCAATAAAGGCTTCCTATTTATCAAAGCTCTTGGTAAGACTGGTGTAACTAATGCAGACGGCAGCATCAACTGGGATATTGTCATCATGGTATTGGGCTTTGGCATCAGCTTATATGCTAACCAGTCAATATCTAGTGGATCTACACCCAAAAACGATAGCCCTACTCCTGAAGCTTCGCAACAGGACACCATGAACAAACTTACCCCCATTATTTTTTCTGGGATGTTTTTGTTCTTCCCCTTGCCTTCAGGTGTAATGCTCTATATGTTAATTGCCAACATTTTCCAAACCTTACAGGCTTTTATCGTTGCTAAAGAGCCTTTACCCGAAAACTTACAAAAGCTAGTTACAGTTTCGGCTAATGCTGCTGGATCTACAAAAGCTCAGCCTAAATCCGACTCCAAGGCGATCGCCTCCAGCAAGAGCGAAACCACGAAAATCCCCTTTGATGCCAAGTCAAACAAAGCAACCGTAGTTGATGACAAGGACAAGAATAGTAACGCCCCCACAAAGTCAGCTTTACCTTTTGAACCTAATAATAATTCTTCTAAGAAAAAGAAGAAAAATTAGTATCTGCGATTCAAATTCATAAACAGGATGAAAACGCTGTAGTGAATAGGAAAAACAAACAGTAACTTTTTCAATTCTCAAAATGGCTTTGCCATTTTGAGAATTTGTTTAAGATTATTCAGTAAAAATTTTAATAAAATATTTATAAATTTATGGAAGATGCTGCAATAAGCGGAAATTGGCTTCAAGAAGTTTTGAGATTGATGGGATATAACACTTCAGTTGAAGTCCTTACCTTAGAAGCATCTCCCGAAACTAGCTCTAATAATTATTGGCTAGAAATAAAAACTGATAACTTGCAAGAGTCGCAAATTCAAAGATTAACTGGTGAAGATGGCACTTCTTTGGATGCACTTCAGTATTTAGCTAATACTCATCTAAATCGGCATTTTTCTCAAGATGCGAGCCAACAGCACACCCATAATTTCTATACAATTGAATTAAATGGTTATCGCTCTAAGCGTTTAACTGAGTTGAATTCTTTAGCCGAAAATGCTGTTCAACAGGTTCGAGAAAACCAGAATGAATTTGTAATGAAGCATTTGTCGGCCGCCGATCGCCGATATATTCACCAGCTTTTAGAAAGCTTTCCTGACATTGAAACCCATAGTCAAGGTAGAGAGCCAAATCGTCATTTAATAGTTAAATTCAATAGTTAAAGTGGTGTAGTTCTGATGGAAAAGTTATACATACCCCAAATTGCCAGAGCCGTTGAAGCAACTGAATCCTTTGAGTTTAAAGAATTTATCGAAGGTTTAGAAACCTTAACTCCCGTCCAAGGAATCATCAGTATTCGCCACGTAGGCTCATTTATCGAAGTTAGTGCCAAAGCCTCAACAATTATGACTTTGACCTGCGATCGCACCTTAGTGCAATTTAACTATAGACTAGCGATCAATACCTCGGAAATGATCTGGCTAGCTGAGCCGTTACCCGAAGGCGAATATCCCAAGGAACGCGAAGTCGAAACAGGAGATTTAGTAGAATCTCTCTCGCCCAATGGATATTTTGATCCCGCAGCATGGCTATACGAACAACTTGTGCTAGCCATCCCCTATCCGAAAATAGCCCCTGATGCTCCTGCTTTAGACCTAAGCGAATCTCCTCAGACAAACCTAGAGACATCAGTAGATAAACGCTGGGCTGTGCTAAGCTCTTTGCAGCTATCGGAATAGCATCAAGCTTAGAAAGTAAAGCTTAAAAAAATGAAAATCTTACTCACCATCCACCATGAGTTAAATCCTAATTTGGGCGCACCAGGTGTTACATGGCGATTGGGGCAAGAGTACTTAAAACTAGGGCATGAGGTTTCTTTCTTTTCCTTTGACGATCTCCCTTCCTTTTTGCCACCCCTCGTCAAGAGCATATTATTTCCAGAATTTGTTGCCCAAAAAGTAGCCTCTTTGGTAAATCTAGGAAAGATCGATGTAGTTGACGCATCCACAGGTGATGGATGGCTTTGGGGTAAATTAAGCAAAAGCTTTCATAAAAAAACACCTCTTTTAGTAACCCGTAGTCATGGACTAGAACATACGGTTCATTTGCAATTACTAGAAGAAGTTAAGCGGGGAAACATGAAAATAAGTTGGAAATATCCAATTTATCATGGGGGATTTCACCTGCGGGAAGTCTCAAGCTCTATGCGTCTTGCTGACTTAGTGCTTTTACTTAACAAACACGATTTAGAGTATTCCGTTAACGAATTAAAAGTCAAACGAGAAAATACATTTATTGTCAAAAATGGAATTTTAGACAATCTTTTGAATTTGCCATTACCGCCTGACTTAAAGGATGACAAATTTCGGATAGCCCTCATTGGTAGTTATATTCCTCGCAAAGGCACGCATTACAGCGTCCCAGCATTGCAGAAAATTTTACGGGACTACCCAAATGTTGAGGTCACTTTTTTAGGAAGCATGATCGAGAAGGAGCAAATTCTCACCGATTTTGATCACGATTTAGGCGATCGCATTCATGTAATTCCCAGATATCAAAATGGGGATCTAGCATCATTACTATTGGGTCATGCCATTCATCTTTTTCCATCTCTATCAGAAGGATTTGGCTTAGCTGTGGTTGAGGCTATGGCATGTGGATTAGTACCTATAGTTACTGACATCCCAGGTCCAACGGAAATAGTTACCCATGATTTTGACTCTATTATCATTCCGCCTAGAGATAGTTTAGCGATCAAGGAAGCACTTAGAAAATTAATAACCAATCAAGAGTATTTATCTAAATTAAGACTTAATGCTTATCAGACCGCTCAAAAATATTCATGGACAAACATCGCCAAAGATAATTTCAGATTATACGAAGAAGCTTTATCTAGATAAAACAGCCCAAATAGGTACAGTAAAGGCTAATAAAACGAAACCAATTGAATGAGCCGAAATATTAAAGTTTTTAGATAAGTTAGATTGTTTATAAATTTCTTTACTTAATAATAAAGGGGGCATGGCTACTTGAAGCAATATTATAATTGTGGGAAAACTAGTAATATTTAATAATAGGAATAATGCAGATATTACCAAAGGAGTAATTAACATTTTAACTAATAAAATTGTAAAAGATTGATTCCAATTCAATTTAGATTTAGAAAATGAAAGTTGTGCGCCGATCGCTATTAGATTTATACATATAATCAAATATCGGACTTGATTGATAGATCCTTCTAGTTTATCAAGGGGCATAAAAATATTAACAAGATAACCTATTAATAAAGCCCAAAATATTTGATTTCTAAAAATTGACTTTATAGGGGTAGTTAAGGATTCAAAGTCTAATTTTTCATTATGAAACCTATAAGAAATCATTAAAAGAAAATAGGAAACTAAAGTGCTATTAAACAAGCTGAATATTACACCCCAAGTAAAATACTGCGTTTGCGTTGAATCTAAAACCAGTAAAATTATTGGAAAAGCTATATAACTTGTATTACCAATAACTCCATTTATAATAAGAGATGCTTGGGTTTCACTATTTTTAGGTGTGATTAGAGAACTTAGGCGAGGAGAAGTGTGGGTTATAAAATTAAAATTTTGATTAACTTTATTGGTATTAGATAATAAATGAATTCGCTCATTTATACATCCCAAGTCAATTATTATGTAAACGAATATAGTACTTATAACAATAGCAGTGATAGCAATAAATGGAATAGTCCAAAAATCACTTAAAATATTATTTCTATAGGAAGTAAATACAAGCGTTGGAGTTGCAATCCAAACTGCAAATTGATATGTATAGTTTGAGAAATATATTGGAAATAGTGTCTTTAAAATATAACCAATTGTAGGAAATCCAATAAGAGTTGCATAGAATAAAAATAGATCGTTCATAATCAACTCATTTTCAAGTCAATAGTATTGCAGAACTTTAAGCTTTTTTAAAATCTAGGATTTTTTAAAATTCATCTAGACTAAACAAAATCTAAATAGAGTGGAAGTGGTGAAGTTATATCTAGCTAACTAGCCCATAAGTGTTCCCTAAAAAGGAACCGCAAGCTTTTATCAAATTATTAGGTTTATAGTTCCATCACAATAGGAGAGCGGGTAAGTTTAAATTTGACAGTAACACATGTCAGATTTAAAAATATCCGTCAAATAGCTATTACTAATCTCTAGTAATTAATTTATGATCTGCAAAACTTATCCCCCCGCTCCGAGAAAATAATCGCTCCCAATATATAGCCACCCTAAAGGAGTCAGAAGAAACAAAATCTTATAACAAGGGGCTTAAGCCTTTTGCCTTTCTCACAAATAAAATAAGATTGCTCTATCGAACAATAGTTAACATGAAACTACATTTAAAATACTTATTTAGGCATAAGCTTTTTGTCCTACTTCCTTCGCTATAAAAGGTAAATTTTATAAAGTTAAAAGTCAAAAATATAAAATCGATAGCAGAGTGTTAAGACTAATAAATGCGATCGATGATATTAAGTTATTATCTAAAAAATCCATCTAAAAATATTGAAATAAATTTGAATGAGATAACCAATGAAATACTTATATAAAAGAATTAGCAAAAGTATCAACAAGAGTTTTTTGTTTAAAATCGTCTTGTCTTTTTTACTGCTTTCTGAACTAACAGGTATATTTATCGTTTATCTTAATAAAATCGGATATAGTGATAACCTCAAAAAATCCGCCTTAAATCAATCTCTATCTTTAAAATCAGAAAGAGAGGCAAGTTTATATAAGTGGATTTTAGAAAATCAAAATGAATCTTCTACTGTCAGTAACTCTAATAACTTTAGGCAAAAACTGGTTAGTTTAACTAAATCAAAAAATGACAATCTAGACTATGCCAAAACTATTAAAGATATAAAGGATATTTTAGATTCAAATATTATTAAAAGCTCAAAGATAGACTCTATATATGTAATAGACAGCTTAGGCAAAGTCATAGTGTCAGCAGAAAATGAGTTAGACACTAAGCGTAAAGAAGATGGCAAAACTAGAATTGACTCTTTTGATAATCCTCTAAACACAAGTAAATCAATCAAAGAATCTGAACAGCAATTGTATAGAAAAAGCTCCAGAGATAATTCTAGGGTTAATTATTTTTATGTGTCATTTAAAGATAATCGACCAATTATTGTTTTTGTGAATCCTATATTTGATGAGTTGGGAAATCGAGCGGCTAATGTATTGATAAATGTCAAAATAGAGGAGATTAATAAAATTTTAGCCATTCCTTCTAACGTTAATTTAAAAGCGGAGGCTTACTTAATTGGGCAGCTAAATAATAAGCCTATTGTAGTTGCTGGAGATTTAAGTGAATTTCAAGAGAACAATGAAACTCTTAATAGTCTAGGAATCGATAATGCTCTGAAAGGACAAAGTGGTAGTAGCAATTATAAAAACTACGGAGCTAGTGAAGTAATAGGTAGCTATGGTTGGATTAAAGATTTGAATGTGGCTTTAATAGTAGAACTTAATCAGCAAGTTGCTTTATCGCCAGCTAATCGATTATTTCGTGATATGTCTTTAATTGTCACAGGCTTAGTCATATTAATGACTGCTATTTGTTATGCAATTATCAGATATCGTTTTCAGTCAATAGTGGAGATTACGGATGTTGCTGTGGCGATCGCCGATGGCAACCTAGAAGCAAGATTTCCTAATAGTCAAAAAGATGAAATTGGCGCTTTAGCGATCGCATTTAACCATATGCTTGATCGATTAAAGACTCTTAATCAGGAAGTGGTAGAGTCTGGTGAGTCGGTTTCTCAGCAAATTAATCAATCATCGGAAATTCTTCAACATTTTATTGAGCATACGGGTGAAGGTTTTGCGCTATTAGATGGTAACGATTTAGTTTTACAAATTAATTCTAATCTTGCGGAGATTCTGTCCATATCTATTGCTGATGCTATGGGCGCATCCTATAAGGATGTATTTCCGATAGAGATAGCTAACTTGATTTCGTCAATGCGAGCCCAAAAGCAAAATATCTATCTATCTGAATTTTCGATCCCTTATCAAAGTACCTATAAAGCCGTAGTATCTAACATCCCTCACAGGAATAACCAAGAGCAATCACATTCTTTAGGCACTATTATTGTTGTTTCTGAGTTGGATAAACAGGGTGTAAAGACATCTTTCTTGGAAAAAGATATTTTAGCTACCAGACTAGATTCCAACATTTCAAAAGAAGTTTCTATAAAGATTCGTACTCCAATTACTTCATTACTAGGATTTTTAAAGTTAACTCATAAAAAATTTCAAGATTCTGTATTTGCTAATTTACCCTCGATGGACTCTAAAACACAGCGTACCATTAGGCAAATTAGCAGTAATTTTGAGATCATGATCTCTGAAGGAACACAGGTTGCTAGATCTATTGGAGAAATGTTTCCTGAAGAAGGTAAAAATGGCTTAGATACTGAATCTAATCAAAATACAAATCAATTTCTAATATCGGAGCTATTAAATCAAGTCAAGCAAGAAACTGAGACGATATTTCAAAAAAACAATAGCAAACTTATTGTAAATGTAGACAATGATTCAAGCTTAGTAGAAGGAAATCATGAAGAGATTTTATATATTTTGATTAGTTTATTTAATAGAGTTGCGAGTTTTAACGAGTTCCGTTTGGCGATTTGTCACTCTAGGCTAGTTGATAGGCAAGTAGTAATCACTATTGGCAAAGTTAATTCTTCACTATCTCCAGAACATTTGTTATCCATCGTGAGTAATTTGTATATTTTAATTGGTAAAAATAGCCAGACCAAAGAACTTACAAAAGGAATGGGTTTAACAGCTTTACAGAAGATTCTGCAAAGATATAGCGGTAATATATCTGTGGAATGGTTTACCAGTAATCGCGACCGCTATAGATTTTATGTAGTAACGTTACCCGTAAAAGTTAATTAAAAAATCAAAAAAGAGAGTTGCACCGCAACTCTCTTTTTTGATGACTGTCATCTATGGGAGGACAAAATCCATAAATTAGGATGTTTGGGCTTTAAGCCATGCCCAAGGTAGAGCTAGCATTTTTTTAGGTGCTGGAACAAAAGCTCTTTGCATAAATACTTCGTAATGATTATTTTCGATCGCCTTTAAAATATTGCGATACAAAATTAAGGACGACCACACTGGCCATCGGGCATCGCGGCAGAGCGCCGAAATGCCATCCTCAGCATGTTGATAAAATTCTCGCGCCCTTTGGATTTGGAAACGCATTAACTCAGTCCAGCGATCGTCAACCACACCATTTAATAAATCTTTTTCGGTATAGTCGAAATAATGTAGATCCTCAAGGGGTAAATAAATGCGTCCTCTCTGAGCATCTTCACCAATATCTCGCAAAATATTAGTTAATTGCATGGCAATACCTAAGGCGATCGCCGCTTCAGTGGCAGTACTAATTACCGAAGGATCTTTCGTCTCAAAGCCCATGATTGCCGCCGACATTAAGCCCACTGTACCCGCGACCCGATAGCAATATAAATGCAGATCTTCAAAGGTCTGGTAGCGGTCATACTTGAGATCCATTCGCATTCCCGAAATCATGTCTTTGAATGGCTGGATCGGCATGGGGTAATGCTTGACAGTATCCGCTAAGGCAATATCTGAAGCATGGATGGGATCACCACGAAACGTCGCTTCTAACTGTTTTTCCCAGTTAAAAAGCGTTTCAGCATCGGTGCTTTCCGCCTGCATACCGTCTACAAGCTCATCAGTACGCCGACACCAAGCATAAATCGCCCAAACTGCTCGCCGTTTGGCTTCGGACATCAGCATCGTGCCAAGATAAAATGTCTTGGCATACTTTGCCGTGATGCAACGACAAATCTCGTAGGCTTCCTCCAGACTGACTGGCTGACGCATTCCCATCGGCTTAGGCACTGACGACAGATGGATTTGACTGGTTTTGGTTAGAGGTTCGACCAAGGACTTTACTTCCAGAAGATTGACTTGCTTTTAGATTTGCGCTTTGACTTGCGTTATGGATTTCCTGTGCTGTTAGCTTACCAGAAAGTACCGCCCCTTCCATACTGCCAAAAAAGGGCTGAGCTGTATAGCTACCTGATAAAAAGAAATTAGCGATCGGCGTGGCTTGCTGCGGACGGAATTGCTCACGGTTAGGAGTTGCGGTATAAATTGAGTGCGGAGTCTTGACTACGTGGGACTTGAGGACTTTAGCAGGGCTGGGGAGATGCTGGGGAAATAGCTTAGCAAGTTCATTGAGGGTTGCTTCTACTATGTCACTATTGGGGCGATCAATCCAATCGGCAGCAGGGGCAAATACTAGCTCTAGCATCGATTTGTCAGGGTTCGCATATTCTTTGCAGGAATTACTCATATCTGAGTAAACACTAAGCAGGGGCGATCGCGAAAATAGGGTGTGATCAATATCCGTGAGCTTGCGATCGAACCAAAGCTGCACACTAATTACGGGTACGCCTTCGAGATGATCTAGCTGTTTAAAATAGGGTAAACCTTGCCAAGTTGTAGGAATATAATTTTTAAATGCGTCCACTGACATCGCCGAAACGTAAGCATCGGCAAAGATTTCGCGACTGGGGGAACCGTCTGTGCCTTGGATGATTAACTTTTCGACATTGCCATCTTGATCAGTGACGATTTCCTTAAGGGCAACACCTGTATAAACTTCACCACCTCTTGCCACTACATAATCAACGATGGGCTGACAGAGACGTTCAGGAGGTGCGCCATCTAGATAAGCAATCTTCGAGCCGTCTTTTTGTTGAAGAAATTTGTTGAGGGCGCGGAGGGGAATTGTTGCGGAAATGACATCGGGATCGATAAATTTGAGCGATTTGCAAACGGCAATAAAAATATCGGTGGTAATGTCCTTACCGATCCCACGCATTTCTAGCCATTCCTCGAAGGTGTATTTGTCCATCGAGACAACATAGTCATCGCCACGCACGATTGCAGGAATTAGCCCGATCGCAAACCGAATCTTTTGATTCCAAGTGAGCATATCGTTGTTGCGAAGAATCGAGACAATAATATTAAAGGGGGAGGGGATATCAGGTACATCAAACCATGACAGCACTCCCGGCTTTTCAGGTTGATTAAAAATTAAAGCATGGCGTTTCCATTGCAGGCGATCGAGGATTTCTAGCTCGCCCATAAGTTGCAACATATTCGGATAAGCGCCAAAAAAGTTGTGTAGCCCAGTTTCGATCCAGTCGCCATCAGCATCTTTCCACGCAGCGACTAGACCACCAAGAACGTTACTGCGCTCTAGCAAAATCGGCTCATGCCCCATGTCTACTAAATACTTGGCACAGGATAGTCCTGCTAACCCTCCTCCAGCGATCGCCACGCGCATATTGCTCTAGTACCTGTACGTTTATTTTTTTATTACTAATCTCCATCTTACTTTGCAAAGCTTAATAATTTACTAATTTTTATCACCAAAAATCTAAGATGATTGCGTTTTGGGTTTAAGTTTAAGATGGCGCTCTCAAGTTAATTTTATTCAGTATGGTAAAAAGCCTCATTGATTCTCCTGAGCTATCTTCCAAGACATCTCGTAAGCTATGGATGGCGGCGATTAAGTTACCAATGTATAGTGTGGCGATCGTGCCGATTGCTACAGGGACGGCGATCGCCTATCGGGATACTGGGGCAATTAACTGGAGTATTTTCTTTACGTTTTTGATTTCCGCCATTTTGATTTTGGTCTGGGAAAATCTCTGCAATGATGTATTTGATGCGGAGACAGGGATTGATGTCAATAAGGCGCACTCGGTGGTCAATCTCACAGGCAAGAAAAATGTAATCTTTGCGATCGCCAATATTTGCTTACTGGCGGGGATTAGTGGCGTATTGGCGATTTCATGGCTACAGCAGGACTTTGTAGTAGTCAGCGCGATCGCCATTTGTTGCTTTCTAGGCTATATCTACCAAGGACCACCTTTTCGACTGGGCTATCAAGGATTAGGGGAAATTTTATGCTTTTTTGCCTTTGGTCCTTTAGGAGTTTCGGCAGCCTATTATAGTCAAGCCAAATCTTGGTCAATTGGATCGATATCCGCCGCCATCATTGTCGGAATCATCACCAGTTTGATTTTGTTCTGTTCCCATTTCAATCAAGTTGCCGATGATCTGGCGGCAGGGAAAAAATCCCCTGTAGTTCGCCTCGGAACCAAACGATCCGCTCAGCTTTTACCTTGGCTTTGTGGGGTGATTTATGCAATTACGATCGCGGCGATCGCTTGTAACTTTTTCCCTATCTGGACAGCGATCGTGTTAGTCAGCTTACCGATCGCATGGAAGCTATGTACCTTCATTAACGAGAATCATGATCAAGCTGATTTATTACTAAATTGTCGATTTATTGCAGTGGGGTTACATTTCGTAGTTGGCTCATGCTTAAGCATTAGTTTGATTTTCTAGAAAACCAAAGATGCATATTCGACCATTGCACTGCTACTCATCTTTTTTGAGTTTTATTGAATCTTGCAATCTCGCGATCGTAAATTTTTTGTAATCTACTTGCATGAACAGCTAAGGTAAATTCCTCATGAAACCAAGCATTTCCCTGCAAGCCTAAAGTTCTTGCCTTTTCAAAATTAGTAGATAGATCGTTGATCGCATCGGCTAAACCCTTAATATGATTTGGCTTGACCAAAATCCCTGTCTCGCGATCGCGTACATGCTCAGGAATACCACCGACCGCACTTGTAATAATCGGGCGATACCTCGCGTAAGCCTCTAAGGTGATTAAACCCGCAGGCTCTGGCCAAACACTCGGAAACACAACCGCAAAGCTTTGACGATATAACTCTTCCAGCCTTTCACCATCACACCAACCATGCCAAGTCACGCGATGCTCTAGCTTTAATCGTTTAGCTAGGTTTTGCACCCTCTCCAAATCCCAACCATCACCCGCAACATCCAAATGAATACTGGGATTAACTTTCATCATACTTTTCAAAAGCCAATCTAGCCCCTTCTCTGGCACAATGCGACCCGCAAACAAAATATGCTGCTGTCCATGAACCTCTTCAGTAAGAGGCTCATGTTTTGATAGGGGAGTCATAATGCCACAGCGCAAAGTAACCACTTGTTCTGGCGAAACCCCATTAAAAATTAGTTGCGATCGCACATAATCACTATTAGCAATTACAGTTATTCCCAATCTCTGAATTGCTTCTAGAGCCGTATAAGCCCGACGAAAATCATAGGAAATTTGCTTAAGTCGGCGACTACCGCAGCCATCGACAATATGCCCCCACGTACACCCAAGTTTAGACATTATGCGATCGCATCCCTTCCCTTGTAATGGCAGATATTTAGACCCGCTAGGACAGTAAGGATGGTGATTATGCAAAGTATAGACAGCAGGACATTGATTACAAAGTTTATCTAATAGCTCTCCTTCATGTACATGAAGAAGAACATATGTAGTTTGGTCAACACTATCAAAAGACGTAATCAAATCACTAGCATACATATCTGGTAAAGAAGATATTAGTCCATCTATGTATGATTTAACCCCTCCACCTGAAAATGCCAGATAAGCAGCACAATGCCAAATTTTATTCATTGTCACATTCTCAAGAAATATTGACTTCTATAAATCGCAGTCAAATGTAAAACTAGTTCTAATTCAAATAGAAACTAAAAAGAAAGCCAGAAGTTAATTTAATGTTTTTGATCAAACAAGTTTATGATTCACTTGACTGAGAAATCCTACTTATAAACTCTATATCAAACTATAATAAGACGACTTATTTAAAAATTTTCTATACCAAGTAGCAGACCTAAATTTTAAATTCTGCGCAAATTTAATTTCCAAAGAATATATTTTAATTTTGCTTTTATTTCTAGTAGAGAAATTTTAATGCGTAAATGAATAGGTAGACTATTACGATAACCCTTCAATAAATTAATTACTCTATTGTGATTTTCTCCTCTCTGCACGTCTTCAAAGGTTTTTGAGTTTGGGATGTATCTGTAGTTGCCAAAGTCTTCATCCACGTAAAGAGAATTTGCAGATTTAACAGCTCTTAAAATAAAATCTAGGTCTAATACATAATCTTCATCGACTTTATAAAGACCTATATCTTTATGAAGAGAAGTGTGATAAAAATATGCGGCTGGATTTGTTGGTAGCTGTATATCGTAGTTGATATACATAGATGTCAGTAAGTCAAAATAGTTCAAGTTATCTGGCTTATTGACAGCATAGATCTTTCCTTCTTGGTCCCACATATTACAGTTTCCAACCAATAAAGTTGGTTCGGGCAAAGATTGAAATAATTCTAACACTCTATTTAAAACATTCGGACTGTAGTAATCATCAACATTTAAAAAAGATAAAATCTCACCTTTAGCCATCGCTATCCCCTTATTCATGGCATCAGATTGTCCTTGATCTTTTTCCGAAATCCAGCGAATATGGTCATACTTATCGGCATATTCTTTAATGATATCTACAGTCTTATCCGTAGAGTTCCCATCCACGATTATATGCTCAACTTGATTGCAGTCTTGTTCAATTACGTTCAAGATACAGTCTTTGATAAATTTCTCGCCGTTATATACTGGTGTAACTACGCTAATCATTTTTTCCTTAATCGTTAGTTTCACAATCTCTATTAAGTTTAAAACTTAGATTTTAATTTAGCATTATTTATGAATATCTTCATCAATTCTTTTGATAAAAATTGATGAAGATACAGCAAAAAACATTGTACTTATCCCTATGATTTTTTGCCAAAAAAACTTAAGTAATGCTCTTAGAGCCAGAGTTTATCCAAACTCAGCAATTATACAGAGTAAAGAAGATACATTTTGGAAAATGCTTTAATCTCTGACAATATCTGATTTATTTATAAAAAAACGACTTAACCTTAGAGCGGTCGCTTATATTTGTGAATAATCCACGAGCAAACACAAAAGTATGCTATACAAATTATATTAAAGTTTTTAATCAAAATAAATGCACGATACGAAGATAACTTCAAAACTTATCGATCGTTTTTTTACTTCACAACTGGCAAGCATAAAACCCTAAAATCTAGTAACTAACCTCTATCTCAAAAACAAATCAAACCAAAATAGTCAGAAATGTGAGCAAGTTTATCTAAGTTAACCTAAAAACCGCGCTAAGTTCTTCCTAGCTTTTGATAATGTAATTGCTGAAATTGAAAGAAGAATCAGTCAGTCTAGAATTAAGTAATATATAAATTTAGAGACTAACATGTTTAAATTATATATTTTTTTGACAGACTTGGTAATTCAAAGATTTTACAACTCCGAGCAAATCACCTATATTAATTTGTGTATTAATAAGATAGATTTATGAAGACTCTTTTCTTGATCAAACAAAATCACTCACTGTATCCTCCTATTGGTGGCGCTTCATTGCGAAATTGGCAAAACATTAATGTCATGTTGAAATTTGGTGATGTTGGAGTTTTTTTTGTAGTCAATGATGTTGAGCAAAATATTGAAGTCCCCCCAAGGTTAGCACTGTGGAATGTTCAGCATGTATTTGAACGAAAATTGTCACTTACTGAAAAGCTAGGTCAAATTGGGCAACAGTTCAAATCTCTGTTAACTCGTGGACATCCATTTACTAATACGAGTTCTATTTGTTCGCCTAAAATGATTGAAGAACTGGAGCGAACGTTAGAGACATTTAAGCCTGATATAGTGATTTTTTCCCAGATATTTTTAGGCTCTTATCTTCCCATACTTCAAAAATATCCTTGCAAACTTATTCTTGACGCACACAATGCAGAAACTCAATTGTTTCGAGAAAATATCAAGATTAAGCCTGTAGATGGTCTTAAAGCAAAGCTTAAAACCAATATTGAAATAATTAAAAGTGAGATAATCGAACGCGAGTTAGTGCGCGATACGGATCAGGTGTGGACTTGTGGAGATCAGGATATTATTACACTGCAAAAACTTACTCCCAAACCAATTAAATCTTTTACAATTCCCAATGGAGTAAATACAGAATACTATAAAGATCTGCAAGATCTTCTTCCGAATTTGCCAGAGGGATTAAGGTTGTGTCCTTGGAATCTGTTATTTCCTGCAATATTTGACTATGAGCCAAACTTTCAAGCAGCTCATCTACTTATAGACGAAATATATCCTCAACTTAAAAAACAGTATCCAGAATGTCAGTTGTTATTAATAGGTTCCAAGCCAACTGAATATATGCTCTCGATGGCAAAAAAAGATCCATCAATTATTGTTTCAGGAAGAGTTCCTGACATGAGACCATATTTTGCTGCCGCCAGCACTGTTATTGTGCCACTTTTGCAGGGTAGTGGAACGCGTCTCAAGATATTAGAAGCTTTTGCTTCAGGTCGTCCTGTAGTCAGTACTTCTAAGGGATGTGAGGGCATAGAGGCTATTGATGGAGAACACCTGCTCATTGGTGATACTACTGAGGCACTAGTAGCTAGTGTAGGTAAAATATGGGCTGACAGAGATCTAAGCGAAAAGATTTCTCAATCCGCTTTCAAATTATTTGAACAGCGCTACTCTTGGGAAGCCGTGAGTATAAACGTTGGCAATGCTCTTAAGGATTTAAACATTTAAAATGTAAAGAATAGTATTTAGACATTCATGTCGATCGCGTTTTATATTTTCCCTATCTATTCAGCTATAATCTCTAGCCTTTAAACCTTATTATAATTCAAGTAAATATGGGTAGTAACCTAACAGTTCTGGCTATTACTGAATCATCTATGGGACACAAAACTTCTAGTGTTAGGATGAGTAAATATTTTGCATTGTCGTGCATTCAGGTTGATGTTTACTGCGATAATCAGGATAAAGAGGTATTAGTTCGTGTCATTAATAAGCTACTAAGTTTTAGGATTCCTATCAAATTTATAGACGATCGCAACTTAGACTTCTTTCGTATTCGCGCCCAGCTTGGCTATGCCTTATTGACTCGCAGACTAATTGATAGAAAGACTAAACACAAAAAGTATAATGTTTTGTACATGCATACTCAACCTTTGGCTTTTCTAGCATTAGATGTGATGAAAAAGATACCTACAGTAGTGAGCATTGATATGACTAATGTTCAAGCTTCGATAGAGGGGAAACATCATAAATACAATTGGACATATAGTCCGAATATATTTATGGAAAAGTTAGTTTATAACCATGCTACTAAGATCATAACTTTAACAGACTGGGCTAGAAACTCTGTTATTAATGATTATGGAATCCATCCTGACAAGGTAAAACATTTGCCTCCAGGGGTAGATACAAAGCTAGTAGTTTTTACCAATCGTGAAAATAGGTCAAGACAGGTTCCGTATAACCTTCTATTTATTGGAGGAGATTTTAAACGGAAGGGTGGGGAAGATGTACTAGATGTTTTTTTGAAGAATTTTACTGACAAAGCAATTTTGCATATTGTTACTTCCGAATCAGTTAAGTGTGAACATCCGAATGTGCGAATATACAGCAATGTTCAGGCTTACACACCTGAGTGGCTTGATTTATATCAACAGGCTGATGCTTTTGTGATGCCAAGTTATGCGGAGGCGTTTGGATTAGTCTTTATTGAGGCGATGGCATCGGGTTTGCCTGTGATCGCTTCTAAACTAGTACAGACAACTGAAATTGTGAAGGATGGGGAGACAGGTTTTTTAATTCCTGCTGGCGATCGCGAAGCATTAGCGAATAAAATCCAGACTTTGATTGATAATCCGAGTTTGAGTCTCGCCATGGGAAAGAGAGCCAGACAAATTGTCGAGTCAGATTTTGATAGTGATAAGAACTTTCAAGTTTTGGAATCTATTTTTAGAGAATTGAGTGCAGCTAACAAGCAATAAAAAAAGAGAGCCTTGCTAAGCAAGGCTCTCTTTTTTTATTGCTTGTTAGCTGCAAGCTACAGGTGCGCCAATTTCTTTGGGAGTAGCAAAGGAAGTACCGCAACTGCAAGACTTGCTGGCGTTAGGGTTACGGAAACGGAAGCCTCCCCCTAATAGATCTTCGGTATAGTCTAGTTCTAAACCTTGTAACTGAGGCAAGTTACTATTGTTAATAACAATTTTCACCCCATTATATTCATACTCGTTATCATCAGACTCTAGTTGTTCCGCAAAGTCCATCAAGTACGACAAACCAGAACATCCGCCTTGCTTAATGCCTAAACGTAAAGGAGCGGAGGTGGCTCGTTGAGTTTGAAGATTTTTGACGCGAGCGATCGCTGCATCAGTCAATGTAATCATACGAAATTTCTCTATATACTAATCGTGCTACGTGCCATCTTAGTCTTCTAGTAAGACAAGTGCAATACTCGCTAAGGAAACATTAGTGTAACCAGCAACTTTGACCGCTTTGTAAAGAGGTTTAGTAAGAGGACATTTATGCACGCCAAATAGACGTATACCCTGATCGAGAAGAAGTCCTGTTTTGAAATGAAAGTTGCGATGTAACTTTACGGCTTTTGCTAGTTTTGACTTGGCTTTACAGCAACCCATAGATTTTCTCCAATTAAGTTTGATTTATGACCACTACTCCCTCTCCCCAAGGATTAGCGTTGCGGCGCTTCGCGCCGCAACGCTAATCCTTGGATTTTAATGTCTATTTTTATACTGGAAAGGTAGTATCTCTATGTTAACGCAAGCAAAAAAGAGTTGTGGGATCTATGGCAATGCAAGAGATCGGCTAATTATTAAAGATAAATGGCGGCGCGAAGCGCCGCCATTTATCTTTCGGGTTTTAGAAAGTTAGTTAGCGTAAGATTGTTTGTACAACGATTTATTCCTACCCTATGCAATTTGCCGATCGCCTTCAGCCTTTACAATCAAATGTGTTTGCCGATATGGACAATGCCAAAATCCGTGTCAAAGCTACAGGCAGGCAAGTAATTGATTTATCTCTGGGTTCGTCGGACTTACCCACTGATCAATTTATTTTAGAGGCGATCGCCGAATCACTAAATGATACGAGTACTCACGGTTATTCTCTATTTAGCAGCACGCAGGATTTTCGGAAAGCCGTAGCCTCATGGATCCAAAGCAAATTTGACGTAATTGTCGATCCTGAAACGGAAGTATTACCTCTCATAGGTTCACAGGAAGGAACCGCTCATTTACCTCTAGCATTGCTTAATCCTAATGATTTTGCGCTCTTACAAGATCCCGGATATCCTTCCCACTATGGTGGTATCCATATGGCTAGTGGTCAAGTTTATGGAATGCCATTACTAGCAGAAAATAATTTTTTACCAGTACTTGAAGATATTCCTGAAGCAGTATTGGCTCAGTCGAAAATGATGGTTTTGAGCTATCCTCATAATCCGACGACGGCAATGGCTTCCCTTGATTTTTTCGAGTCGGCAGTCACTTTTTGCAAGAAGCATAATCTTGTATTAGTTCATGATTTTCCCTATGTGGATTTGGTCTTTGACGGCTCGCCTCAGCCTTCTGTTTTACAAGTAGATCGCGATCGCCAAGTTAGCATTGAATTTTTTACAATGTCTAAGTCCTACAACATGGGCGGCTTTCGAGTCGGTTTTGCGGTCGGCAATCGGGAATTAATTAAAGCTCTCCGCCAAGTCAAAGCCGTAGTTGATTTTAATCAATACCAAGGCATCATGCGCGGAGCCATCAAAGCCCTAGCAGGCGATCGCGCTCCGATTGAGAGGATGGTCAACACATTTAAAGAACGTCGTGATGTCATGCTCGAAGCTTTGAATGCGATCGGTTGGCAAATTCCTAACCCAACTGCCACGATGTATCTCTGGGCAAAGCTACCTGAACGCTATACCCATGACTCAGTGAAATTTTGTCTAGATATGATCGAATCTACGGGTGTAGCCCTTTCTCCGGGGGCAGGATTTGGCAAACATGGGGAAGGCTATGTACGTTTTGCATTAGTACATCCACCCGAAGTTTTACGTGAAGCTGTGACTAAAATTAAACAGTTTTTTGACAAAGAAAAATCGATATAAAAATACTCCCCAGTGAATCATTAATGATGCACGGCAGAGCAGTGCATCACTAATGATTCACTGGATAATATCTTGCTTAGTCAAGGCACTTGATACAAAGCAATTTGGCTTTTGTTAAGATTATCTTAAGTTTTGCAAGGGTTTACAGTATTGATGCAGATAAAAGTCTAAAATGCAGTCTTCTCTAGGCTTTAGCTAAAAAAACTTAGACAGAAATGTTTAAGTTCTGTTGAAATCGTAATGATGTTGTTGCTAAGCTATAGATTGGATAATCACATATAAATGAAACAATGTGATCTAACAGCTCAAAGTGCCTAGTGGTGCAAGCCCGAAAATAAAGGTGAGGATTGATTCATGGCTTCTAACGGAAATAGCCCAAACAAAGGACAAGGCGCTAACGAACCAGATCATCAGCCATTGGAAACTGATGCTGCAAACGTTGACTGGATGATTATATCCGATATTAGTACGCGAATTGGCGTACCTTCAAAGGCAAAAAAAGAAGCTACTCCTCCCCCTAATAATTCACCTGTTCCATCAGCTAAAACTCAACAATTAAATGATGATTTAGAAGATCTCGAATGGTTAAAATCTATAGGATTAGACGAACCCATCGAGCGATCGCCTAATTCCAAGATAACGGCAAATAGTCAAAATAAAAGTGACGATGTAGGTAACATTGACTGGCTGATTGTAACCGATCTCAAAACTCGAATGGACGAGCCGAATGTTCCATCCCAAGTCATCACACCTCCCGCAGAATTAAACTTAGCTGACGAATTAGGCGACGCTCTAGGCATAAACGAGCTAGATTTTTTTGGAGATTCTAATTTGTCAGAATTAGAATCTTTAGATTTTGGAGATTCTGATTCTCCCGTAGATGATTTTGATGTTAACGACTTACTTAATGAAATTGATATTACTGAAGGTAAAATTAGAGAGCTTTCTCAATTAGCCGAGGAACATTCAGGCAATGATTTATTCGATTTAAATAATGCGTCTTTAGATAATCTGTCAACTGATAATGATTGGGATCAAATTGCTAATCTCTCTAATGAATTTAATTTTCAGCAAGATCTTCAAACCTTTGAAAATGATAGCTTAGACAGTGTCAGTGATTCTTTTGTTAGACCCACTAAACTTGCAAAAATTGGTAAGCCTGAGTTAGACAATTCGGTAAATTCAGCAGAAGAATTTATTGATAGCTCTACACCTGACAATGTTTATGAAAATTTTGATGATTTCCAAAATGAATTCATTGGTGATGAGGTAGCAGACGAGTTAGTAAATGAATTAGCTTTAGACCAATCAGTTGCTGATGACTATGCTGACAAAGTTTCTCTGGACAGTTTCGTAGCTGATAACGAAGCATTTGTTGAACCTCAAGAATTAGGTGAATCCCCTGTCAGTGAAGACCTTGACGGCTGGGTTGAAAACGATCTGGGGAGTGAAGATATTGACGGCTGGGTTGAAAACGATCTGGCAGAAGAAATTGTCGGGAAGCGTGATGAATTCGATGATTTTGAACAAGTTCAACTTTCTGCTCCAGTAGATTCCCTTGCGATCGATGATGAGATTTGGGCTAGCTCATCTACCTTGGAAAATGAGTCAAGTTATATTGATGCTGATGCTGATAACCCTTTTGCCAGTGCGTGGGAAGCTAATAATATTGACCATGGGGGCAATGTAGATGATGCCATCTGGAATACATCTTCTAGTAATGACTCTGATGACCTATCTCATACAGCTATTGAAAATGTCTTCGCCTCATCGGAAGAGTATATCGGTGGAGAAACTAATGATTTAGAAGACTGGAGTGCTGCCATAGAGGCTGAAATCAGTGTCAATAATGAAGCTAGTGTTGAGTGGAATCAAGAATATAACGAGCCACAGGATTACTCAGTCAATAATGAAGCTAGTGTTGAGTGGAATCAAGAATATAACGAATCAGCAGAATACTTTACTCCCCCCGATGAATCTGTTATCCCAGAATCCGCAGGAGACTTACTAGAAAACAATTTAATAGAAGATATAGCTGATTTTTCAGAGGCTGCGAATGAGCCTGAAAATTTACATGTTTCCGAAGAAACTTATCCCGACTATTCAATTAGTCAAGATTATAACCTCAGTAACCTTGATAATGAGATAGACTCCAATTCCGATTGGGAAAATTTTAGCGATGCTATCGGTGAGCAGTTTACGCCCTCAGAGTTTTCTACAAGTCTTGAGACCTTTGATAATCAAGCTCTCGAACCTATATCAGAAGATATCGCTTCAAGCGATCGCTTAACCGATGATCTAGATAGCAGTCTTACTAGTTATAATGATTTAGGGAGCATCGATAGTTTTATTGATGAGAATTTCGATCTTGATGCTTTTGACGAAGAAAGTTTTCCAGAAGTAACCTCATCAGATCTTAGTAATCCCAATATCGCGACAACCCTAACTTCTAACCGCAGTAATCCACCAGTCGATGACTTCCAAGATTCTGTAGAGTCACCTGATATGGCGATCGCTAGAGAATATATCGGTGATGTTGAGATCGCCATTGAAGAATCATTAGAAACCGATCCTTTTGAAGAAGCTTTAGCAATTGATTTATTAAATGGAGATATATCTGGAATAGATAATTTTAAGCAACCTCCTGTAGGCATGGGACTTCCACCAGTTCCTCCATCTCCCAATTTGGTTCCAAACTCAGCTTCATCGGCGAGTTTTGCTATAGATACTAACGATCACGACTTTTTAGATAATTTTGATCTTGATAGCTTAGATACCGAGTTAACTGGAGATGATTTTGACTCTGGTTTTGCTCCCGCCAAAATCTCTACGGGGCTTAACGTCCAATCTCCACCTCCTCCTATTGCTCCTTTAGCGCCTCCTGTAATTAAGCAGGAGAATATAACTTCACCTTCACTCATTAATCCGCCACCGCCACCACCTTTTCTACCACCCCTACCCCCCAAGCGATCGCCCCATCAAAGTAAGCCGCTTTCTCAACCTCCAACTAGCCCTAATTTATT
Source organism: Pseudanabaena sp. FACHB-1998 (assembly GCF_014696355.1). Taxonomy (GTDB): domain Bacteria; phylum Cyanobacteriota; class Cyanobacteriia; order Pseudanabaenales; family Pseudanabaenaceae; genus Pseudanabaena. Next base: position 218,205 of record NZ_JACJQA010000033.1, read on the forward strand.
AAGTAATCCTCCTGTGAGTGGATTGGGGCATGATGACTTTGATAGTTTTCATGGGCAATCCCTCAGTAGCAGGTCAGAGGGTGCAATTGACGAAGGTTGGACGGATTTACTGGATGCCGATACTGTACTTTCGGGAGTCTTAAACACACCTACTCAGCCCTATGGTGATATGGGTGGAAGTATGCCACCTAGTAGTGGTAATAGTCGCGGTAGGAGTGCTGGTAATTCTACTGGTAGCTCTCCACAGGCAAGAGAACATCGCCCGTCTCCCAATCCGAAGCGGAAAGATACAGGTTTACCTAATCTAAACGATCTGGGATTGGAAATTCATGATGACAATACGGATTGGTCGGGATTACTTGACTCAGGGGATTTGTCAGACAATATTACAAGCATCAGTAATACTAGTACTCAATTACCTCCGCGCAGTCGCCAGGTTCCCGTCCGTTCAGATTTGACGGGAGTTAGTGAAACCAGAGAATTACCACGCGATCGCCGCCCTATGTCTAGTTTTGGCGATGCGACTCAGGCGAGAATGTCAGCACCTCCCGATCAAATAGATTTTAATCGATTTACTGAAGATAACTATGGTTCCTATGGTAGCGAACCACCCGTAGAGAAAGATCCAGCCCCAAGTCCGAGTCGGACAAAAATCACGATACCCAGTGTTAGCATTGAATCACTGTGGCAAGATTATCTCAAATTTCCTGTGATTGGCTTAGGGGCGATCGCTGGGGCGTTTTTACTTTATAGTCTTGTCAATAGACCCATTTTTGACTTGGGATTACGTTGGGGACTATTTAAGGATGCGAGTGGAAAAGACTTCAGCAATGCTGATTTCAAAGGCGCAAAGCTAGATAATGTGGACTTTAGCAAGGCAATTCTCACGGGTGCAAAGATGCAGGACGCTAGCCTCATCGGTGCAAATCTCCAAGAAGCAAATCTGGATGGAGTGAATTTTACCAATGCCAACTTAAGCCGAGCAAGGTTAATTCAAAGCAGTGTGATTTGGTCAGAATTCAAAAATGCCCAAATGAACTTGGTTGATTTAGCGGGGGCAGATTTGACCCGTTCTAATTTTAGCGGTGCGAAAATGGAAGGAGCCAATCTAAAGGGTACAAAAATTGGCGCTCAAGGCACGGAGAAAGCAACTAAATTTAGTCCTACCACTCTATTAGCTTGGCAAATTGTGAACGAGCCAAAGGAAGGTCGCAACCTTGCTGATCAGGATTTATCAGGCTTAAATCTTAGCTTCACCAGTTTAAGACGGGCTAATCTTACTAATGTGAAGCTTAATTACACTGATATGACTGGAACGGATTTGAGTGGAGCAAATCTCAGTGGTGGTCAGATTAATGGGGCAAACTTAAGTGGCTCAAAACTGAATGGGATCAACCTTAGTGGGGTGAATTTTGATAAGAATAAGCTGCCAAAAACCGATGAGGAAACGGTTTGCCCTAATGGTAAAAAAGGTCCTTGCAAATTCTAGAATCCCCTAAATAAAGAGACGTTTTACGTCTCTTTATTTAGGCTAAGGAGCGAACTATATGTTCTATGTTGTCATTTATGACGGAAATTGTAATCTCTGTGCTAACTTTGTGAGCATTTTAGAGAGAAGCGATCGCGGTAATCTGTTTAGCTATATTCCGATGCAGGACGAAGAAGGTTTGCAGCAGTTTAATGTCACTGCTGCGGATTGTGAAATGGGAATGATTTTAATAGATGGCAATCATCCTGAGAGAAGATGGCAAGGCAGTGAAGCCGCCGAAGAAATTTTGCAGTTATTGCCATTAGGTAAATCTCTGATTACCGCTTATCGCGCAATTTCTCCACTCAAAGCTTTAGGAGATGCGACATATATTCAAATTCGTGATCATCGCTATAGGCTATTTGGAAAACGCGATCGCACTTATCACACGGCTTATCCTGTTGGTTGTGCCGCCCAAAAAAAGGTATAGAAATGCAAGCCTTGCTTAGGAATAAAAGTGACGGAGCGAAGCGCCGCCACTTTGAATATTGGTTTTTGAATTGCTACTGCAAAACACCTAATGACGTAGCCATTTTGTGTTTTGCTATAAAGTGGAAAATTACCCAATAAAGTTACAAGGTAAAATTTGTGTATACAGTTTCCTCTCAGCAAAAGCAATACAAAACTTACGTTCTGGCGGATGATGCGGCAAATTCGCAAATCGAAGTTGTCCCTGAACGAGGTGGCATAGTCATTAGCTGGCGCATTAATGGGCAAGAAGTTTTTTATCTTGATACGGAACGCTTTGCACATCCCGATCTCAGTGTGAGAGGGGGGAATCCGATTCTATTTCCTCTCTGCGGTAACTTACCCAATGACACCTATAGTGTCGAAGGTCAGGAATACAAAATTAAACAGCATGGGTTTGCCCGTGAGCTACCTTGGACAGTTACGTCTCAGAGCAATGATGGCAAGGCAAGTCTAACGATCGCTTTGTCTAGCAATGAACAAACTAAGTTAGTTTATCCCTTTGATTTTCAATTGGCTTTTACCTACGAATTGCAAGGCAATACGCTCACAATTCAGCAGGAATATCAAAACCTCTCAGCGATTCCAATGCCCTTTTCTTCGGGATTTCATCCATACTTTTTATGTGGTGATAAGAATCAGATCGAGGTGGAAATTCCTTCTGCTAAATATGAAGACAATCGCACCAAAGAGAACTTTGATTTTGATGGCAAGTTTAACTTCGATCAAGATGAGATTGATTCCGTATTTGGGAATTTGTCGAGCCGTTCTACCTCTGTGACCGATCACGATCGCAAATTGAAAATTGCGATTGATTATGATGATTTTTATACCTATCTCGTTTTTTGGACTGTGAAGGGCAAAGACTTCTATTGTTTAGAGCCTTGGACTGCTACCCGCAATTCCTTAAATACGAAGGAATATTTAACGGTGTTAGCTCCTAATGATAGCTGTAGCACCAAAGTCAGCATCACTGCTAACTTTTTCTAAGCTATTTAATACAGCGCTTTACGCTCAAACCCAAACCAAGAAAAGATGTAAAAGCGTTGCTTTGCAACGCTTTTACATCTTTTTGTAAATGTAATTTGTAAATGTAAGTGGCGGCGCTTCGCGCCGCCACTAATTTTTTCATGGGGCGACAGCTATACTTAGTTAACTTGAGTTCGATCTAGCCATTTTCTCCCTGCTTTACAGGGAGAAAATGGCGCAAAATTGACTTTAATTAACGAAATTATCTGAAAGAGGGTTTATGAACTCGACATATAAAGCATTTTGGTTGGAAGGTGGCGATTTGGTGGTGATCGATCAGACGCTACTTCCCTTTAAATTGGCGACAAAAACCCTCAAAACTAGTGCCGACGCGACATTGGCGATTCAAGATATGACTGTGCGGGGCGCAGGCGTAATTGGTAATGTGGCAGCTTTTGGTGTTTACTTGGCGGCGCGAGAAAGTCAAGGCGATCTGGAAAAAATTAAGAATCTCGCTGCGGTAGTGAGATGCGCCCGCCCCACGGCGGTGAATTTGATGTGGGCGGTCGATCGCATGATTACAGTTTTAGAAAAGGCGGCTAGTAAAAAGCTTGATTTAATCGAAGTTGCTCTCAAGGAGGCGATCGCCATCGCTGATGAGGATGTCATAGGTACGCGCAACATCGGTAAATTCGGCTGTGAGTTAATTGAGGCGATCGCCAAAACTAAGCCCAAGGGTGAACCCGTAAATATTCTTACCCATTGCAATGCAGGATGGTTGGCGATCGTCGATCGCGGCAGTGCCTTAGCGCCAATTTATGAAGCTAGCGATCGGGGTCTCAATATTCATGTATGGGTTGATGAAACCCGTCCACGCAATCAAGGCGCAAATTTGACCGCTTGGGAACTTGGACAATCCAAGATTCCCCATACCCTGATTGCGGATAATACGGGTGGTTTATTAATGCAATATGGCAAGGTGGATCTGTGCATCGTAGGAACCGATCGCGTAACTCGCAGTGGCGATGTTGCAAACAAAATCGGGACTTATTTAAAAGCTCTAGCCGCCTTTGATAATCAAGTTCCCTTTTATGTGGCATTGCCCAGTTCCACCTTTGACATGCACATTGTGGATGGCCTTAAGGAAATTGCGATCGAAACCCGTAGTGCGGACGAAGTGCTTTATATGCAAGGTTTACAGGATAATGGTGAACTGGGCAAAGTGAGAGTTGCACCTTTAGAAACCTCAGCTTTGAATTATGGATTTGACATTACTCCTGCCAAATTAGTGACAGGTCTAATTACCGAACGCGGTATTTGTGAAGCCGCCGAAACTGCAATTTCGGCAATGTTTCTGGATTTGATTCCCTAGAAAGTTTTTCAAAAACCTTACTGAATTTGCTTTAGCAAAACGAAAAAAGCCGCTTTGCGGCTTTTTTCGTTTAATCACATTCCAAAGATTCTCTCGTACTAACACCTGTTTTAGAATTTATTCCCTTCGCCTTAGAGCATAACCACTTGCGCTGACTGCCATCCATGATGGCATCCGTAAAATCAGCACCATCAATATTCACAAAGTCAAAGGTACTCCGCAGAAGAATTGTCTCGACTAAGAGCGCATCCGTTAAATCGGCTTTAGCAAAATCCGCTTGATCTAACAATCCGCTAGAAAAATCAGCCCCCTTAAGTTTGGCATTGCGTAAAATTGAAGCACTAAAAACCGAGCCTCGTAAGTCCGCATTTTCAAAATTTGCCCCTTCCATATTGGCATTGGCAAAGCCCGACCCCGCTAACATTCGTCCCGAAAAATCTCGTCCTTTTAACTGAGCATGGCTAAAGGATAAGGTTTCAGCTTGAGTATCAAGAGGCGCAATCAATAAACAGGCGATCGCCACTAAAGTCGTAATTGCCAAGCGAAGGTAGGACATAGATGTAAGACAAAATATAATCTCTTTATATTACTCCTTAGCAAAAACAAAGAAATACTGCGCGAAGCGCCGCTTTTCTTCAGACCCAAGAAGCAAGTGACGACACGAACCGCCGCTACTTGCTTCTTGGGTCTTAGTTTGTCCCAATGCAAGTGACTACAGCTATAAAAAACCAAAAGAGAGATGCCGTGCAAAGCACAACATCTCTCTTTTTGGTTTAGGCGATCGCCTAGAAAATATTGAATATGTAATAAAAACGATTTACAGATTACAAATTACTGTAAAAACTATCTCTCAATTAGCTCTCAATTAGTTCTCAATGTAGTTGAGAAGTAAACCCATAGTTGCGATGGGAAGGATTACGCCAATAAGAGGCACAAAAATGAAAGAAACGTAATAATGTGCGTAGTATCCAGTCATGGTTATGATTTCCTTGAATAAGATGAAATTATTGTGGGAATTGATCGGGCTTAAATTTAGAAAAATTTTGAGTTAACAGGATTAACACCAAAAAATCAAACCTAAAATCAAACCTAAGACCAGAGCAAACCGCCAAACTTTTGGAAAGGCTCAAGGTAGTTAAGGAAGTATGCAAATGCAGCACCACCAGCGCCACCAAGCAAGAAACTACCAGCAAATTCACTCCAACCAGCAGCAGAGCTTAATTCTTCAGGAGCATCCACAGCAGAGCTAGATTGCAACTTAGTTACAGTCTGACCATATAAGGACAAGCCAAGGGTCAAAAGCACCACAGAGGCAACAGTTGCCAACAAACCAGCAAGGCTACCTAATTCGGTATTTCTGAGGGGACCAAGTAAAGCAAAAGGTCCATAGATGAAGTAGCCATGAGCCATGCCAATTTCTAGACCGCGACGGCTAGCAGACAAGCCTTTACGGTAAGCAGGAAGGTTACCGATAAAAGCTTTAACAATTGCCGAATCGCTGATTGGGGTAGACAAATTCCCTAGTTGGGGATCGTTCTTGAAGGGTTTTACAAAATCTGTCATAACTCTTTATTAAGTAAAGATTGCAGGGAGAATTTTGTCTTCATTTTAGGGAATAAGCGCTGATGTCACAGCATAAAAGATAGTTATCTTTAGAAAACTTCACAACCAATGCTTGTGAGTACCAAATAAAAGAGGCGGCGCGAAGTGCCGCCCTTTTATTTGGGGATTGCTACCGATGGGCATAAATCCGCAAGCTCGCAGCGATCGCAGGCTGGCTTACGGGCCTTGCAAACGGCTCGACCGTGATAAATCACTCTGATTGACCAATTTTCCCAGTCCCGTTGGGGCAGTAACGACATCAGATCGCGTTCAACCTTCACAGGCTCATCAAATTTAGTCAGCCCCAATTTTTTGGTAAGACGCTTTACATGGGTGTCCACGGTGACACCTGCATTAATTCCGAAGGCATGAGCCAAAACTACATTGGCAGTTTTGCGGGCTACTCCCGACAACTTGAGCAGGGAATCCATGGTGTTCGGGACTTGTCCATTAAAGTCTCGCACAATCATTTCACAAGCCCCACGAATATTTTTGGCTTTATTGCGATAAAAACCTGTGGAATGAACTAATTCCATTAATTCATCCAGATCGGCATTCGCAAGGGCGATCGCATCGGGAAATCTCGCAAATAACTTAGGCGTTACCATATTCACCCGTTCATCGGTGCATTGAGCAGAGAGAATCACCGCAACTAATAGCTGGACAGGTGTTTCATAATCTAGCGAGCAGGTTGCGTCAGGATATAGCCGCTTGAGACGGATCAAAATTTCATTAGCTCGAATTTTTTTAGATGAACGTTTGGTAATAATTCCCATAATTAGCGCATTACACCGATAATTCGCAGTTTAGCATTCGCCCATGTCTGAATAGATAGTTAATAGGGCGTTGCCCTGTTAACTATCTATTTATGCCATTCCTTTGTTGGGGAATCGCCCTGATCAGGACTATCCACCATTGATTTCAGCCCCTCTAGAGTCGCAGGGATCGCACGAGGGTCCATAAACATAACTTTGCTACTGCCGCTAGAACCGATCGCTGTACCCATCGAGATATAGCTTTGCGCTAGCAAAAATTGCAGAGCCTCTTGAGCTTGGGGATTGCCCTTCATGGATTGCAAAAGTACCTGCATCGCCTGAGCCGTACCTTGCGCCTTTAGCACCTGTTCCTGACGCTCCGCCTCCGCCCGCAAAATCCGTGATTGCTTCTGACCTTCAGCTTCAAGGATCGCCGCCTTTTGTGAAGCTTCGGCATTGAGCAATTGCGAATCCGCTAAACCTCGCGCCTTATTAATCGCCGATTCCCTTTCCCCTTCGGAAGTTAGAATTGCGGCTCTTTTTTTGCGTTCGGCAGTCATTTGCAATTCCATTGATTCTTGCACCGCTTTAGCTGGCAGAATGTCCCGTAGCTCTACCCGCGTCACTTTTACACCCCAAGGATCGGTGGCATCATCGAGATCTCGCAATAAAATTTCGTTAATTTTGCTTCTGGCGGTAAAGGTTTCGTCCAGCTCTAGGCTACCTAGCTCAGCGCGAATCTGGGTAAGGACAATATTGGTCATCGCTTGGCGCAAATTTTCCACCCGATAAAAGGCTTTTTCCATATCGACAACTCGCCAATAGACGACTGCATCCGCAGTAATGGCTACGTTGTCACGGGTGATGCATTGCTGGGGTGGAATATCTAATACTTGCTCTTTGATGGAGCCTCGATAGGAAACCGTATCAATAAAAGGAACGATGAAGTGCGGCCCCGCAGGTAATTTGCGTTTGTATTTACCAAAGGATGCGACCAATGCTTCTTCGCCTTGGTTAACTATTTTAAAGGAGGTACTGCCTAAGCCAAAAAATACACTTGTCCCAACGACAAAGCTAAACAAGAAGTCAATCATATTTTTCCTGCATTTGCTCAATTTCCATCAATAATACCCCTTATATAGCTGTAGTCACTTGCTTGAGGACAAATCAAAACCCCAGAAGCGAGTTGCGGCGCTTCTGGGGTTTAAGAAAGCCTGAAAGGCAAAATAAATTATCCAAACCCATAAAGTTACGCCCCTGCGGGGCGTAACTTTATGGGTTTGGATTTGTAATTAGTTATGCTCATCTACTTCCTTACAAAAAACAGCATTTTCTGACATTTACTGATTTTTTCCATACAATATTTATAGGGCTTAAGCAAGTCCAAAGAAATTATTAGCTTTGGGTTTAGACATGGCGCGAGCAAAGCCCACGCCATGTCTGAAAGTCTCGAATAATTTATAGGGCTTAAGCAAGTCCCACAAAGTTATTAAATTTTGATGAACCTGTTGGCATTTTTTAGAGAGGCGGAATTGTATGGAACTTGTTGCTTATCTCCATAGTGAAATGCTTTGCGAACGTTTACAGCAAGGCGAATCTATCGATCAGAACTTAGATTGTCAAATGCTCGATGCGATCGCCAAATCTTCGCACCATGCTAAATCAGTCTTGTGTGTAGGATTAGCCGCAGGAGCGATCGCCATGAACGTGATGCCGATCGCAGCCTTTGCCTATAGCCAAGGAATTGCTGACGTACAGCAGCTATTAGCTCGACGTGGTTTTAATCCAGGAGCTATTGATGGAATTAAAGGATCAGCCACTACGGAAGCGATCATTGCCGCCCAAACATTTTATAAATTAGAAGCCGATGGAGTCGTTGGAGCGCAAACCTTGGCAGCTTTAGATAACGATACCTACGAAGCTGAATCTGTGGCTGTAGCAATTCCTGTTAGCCAAGTTACATCTAGCAATTTCGATGCAGTGAAGAACTTGCAGCAATTGCTAAGCGATCGCGGTTTTTATGGTGGTGCGATCGATGGAATTTCGGGTCCAATGACCCAAGAGGCGATCATTCTGGCTCAGAAAACCTATGGGCTAATCGCGGATGGTGTTGCTGGTTCTTTGACGATTCGCGCATTAGAAGCGGATACCAATGTCGATGCTAACAATGTAGCGAAGGTGGAAGTTAGCTATAAAGAAGCCAACAATTCCCAAGGATCTGAAGTTTCTTCTTCTTCGATCAAAGAAGGTCAAGTCCTTTTGAGTAATCTCGGTTTCTATGATGGCGCAATTGACGGCATTCAAGGCTCAAAAACTACGGCTGCTATTAAAGAGGCTCAAGCCTTTTATGGCATACCCGTCGATGGAGTGCTTGGTTCTCAAACCTTAGGTGCATTGCAGTCATAGGAAAAGAGAGAGGATGGTGCGAAGCGCCATCCTCTCTCTTTTATAATTGCATGGATACATAATGCTCCTTCTATGAATGCAGTCATCGATCTGAATATTCCCAAAATGGCGATCGCCCTTGGCATGGTAGCGATCGCCATTAGTTTTTCTGTCTGGCAAAAGTTGGCGATCGAAAAGAATCTCTTAATTGCCACTTTTCGCAGCATTATCCAATTGATTGTCGTGGGATTTTTGCTAGATGCTGTATTTGAGATCAAGCAACCTGTAGTAATCCTGTTCATTATTTTATTGATGAGCTTGATGGCGGCTCGCGAAGCTAAAAATCGGGTGCGGGAGAAAGTGCCTTACATTTTGCCGATCATGTGGGTATCAGTAATCGTTGGCACTTTAGCAATTCTTTTCTACACTACTTTTTTAGTAGTTCAGCCCAGCACTTGGTACTCGCCGCAATATTTAATTCCGTTGGCGGGAATGATTTTAGGAAATTCGATGAACGGAGCAGCGATCGCAGCCGAGCGCTTTACGCAGGATTTAGTCAAGCGATCGCAAGAGATTGAGACACATTTATGTCTAGGAGCAACACCCCAGCAGGCGATCGCTAATTACCAATTCGATGCAATCCGAGCCGCGATGATTCCAACCATTAACGTGATGATGGTGGCGGGAGTTGTTTCTTTACCGGGCATGATGACAGGGCAAATTTTGGGCGGGGTTTCGCCTTTATTAGCTGTGCGCTATCAATTGGTAATTTTATTCGCGATTACTACAGCAAATTTAATTACTGCTCTAATTCTCACTAATTTGGTAAGTCGTCAGTTTTTTACTACATCCCAGCAACTCAAATTACCGTAGTCAATAAAATAGATTTTGGTGCGGCAAAGTCGCACCAAAATCTATTTTATTGACATATTTTTATAGCAATTAAACTCCCACAGTTTCTCGATTAATTTGCTTGAACTTGCGCCGCACAAATCTCAAAAAAGTCAACCATTTTTGAGCAGGATAATCATAGAAAGAAAAAATATCTCCATAGGCTGCAAAAGCATTTTGGTGATGTAGCCAATGCCTTTCAGGAGTTGTAATAAATAATAAATCGCAAAAATATTTAACTGGTTCAGGAGTTTTCCATTCGAGAATCGAAACATGTCTCCAAACCACATGAAACTCGCCTAGCAAAAGTCCAATTACCGTACCGATCGCGGAAAATTGCCAAAGCCAAGGTGTAAATATAAAGTAGGGAACGGCTCCCAAAATACCGTCTAATAATACGAGAGGATTTCTAGTTAAAACCGCATAATGAAGAAAACTGCGATTTTTACCGTGATGCACAATGGTATGAAATTTACCAAATACATGTTCGGGAACATGATAGAAAAATGTTGAAAAGAAGTCGCCTAGCAGAAGTAACAACAATGTTGTTGAAATAGCTTTAATCAATTCTAGAGTAACTTCTAAAATAACTTCCAAAGTAAATCCTCAAAACTTGGTTTAAGCCTAAAAGATGAAGTTAAAGTTCGGTTTATAGCAAGGTTAAGAATCGAATTGAGGGGAGCAAATGTACTTGAATCGACCATAAATCGTTAAATTAATCTTTAGATCGCCTTAACACAACTTAACAAAAAGAAGTCTGTGCAAAGCACAGACTTCTTTTTGTTAAGTTGTTGCCATTCTTGTTAGGACACCAGATCAGAAGCGAGTTGAGGCACTTCGCGCCTCAACTTGCTTCTGGAGTTTTAATTCACAAAGTGTCGTCACCCTTTTGTGAATTGGTATTAGCTAGGCGATCGCTTAAAAAGCGATACCACTTTGCAGCAATATCAATATCTGTAAATTGAATGCTGGGCATTTCGCCAGTTTTAAGTACTAATTCCAACAAGATTTTTTTTGCTTTTAAGGGGAATTCCGCATCCTGTTCATCAAAGAACTTACTATCAATCCGAAATCTAATTCGAGCTATATCTTGCAGTAAAACCGTTTGTAAATCTTTGGGATCTTTGCGAGTAGGTTTGCCCCAAGTAAGGCGATCGCCGTGCTGTCCCAATACGGCATAAATATCATATTTATGTCGTTCAAATTGAGTTGCCCATCTTTTATAGGACTCGATTTTTTGGTATTCATTCCAGCCTGACCACGCTAGCCAAAAGAAAACTACTAGCAGGGGCAACCACAATAATCCACGTTCCATTGTTTCAGCTTATCAAAGTCAAAGCCATGATACCAAAACCCAAGAAGAGAGTTACGCCGCTTTACGGCGCAACTCTCCTTTAGTACAAAAAAATGGCGTAGCCATTTTTTTGTATTAGTAACGAGTATGGAGGGACTCGAACCCCCGACCCTCAGAACCGGAATCTGATGCTCTATCCAACTGAGCTACATACCCATATTGCTAGCAATCATACCACAGCAGCAGGCTATGGGATATAGCGCAATTATTGATTCTGACATAGCTTTTCAACTACGAGATGCTCTGCCCTGTGAACCCGTTTTGGTTAAGGGAAAACAGGAGGCGATCGCAATTTGGCGAATCTTTGTTAATTAATTTGCTAGTTAAAGGAAAAACGCCTTACCGCAAGCAAACTACCGACTACACCAATCATTGCTCCAAAAATAGCTAAGATTGCAGGTAGGAGGAACTGCACTCGTAAATCTGTAGTTAAGCCTAGAGCTAGGGATTTAATTAGTTCAGGTTGATTCATGATCGTCTCACCCAAGAGATTTAAACTCAACATCAACATGAGATAGGCTGTCCCTGCACCCGCCACCCCAAAGACCACACCTTGCAAAACAAAGGGGAAATAGATCCAAGTTGAGGTCGCTCCCACCAATTGCATCACCTCAATTTCGCGTCGTCTTGCCAACACGATCAGACGGATAGTAGTGGTAATTACGGCGATCGCAATGACTGTAAAGATAGCGACGATCGCCACACTGCTATTACTCACTGCACGGCGTAATTGTCCAATGCGCTCCACCACCTCATTGGTGTACCACACCTCATTAACCCCCTTTAATCCCGAAATCCGCTTCGCAATATCAGGCACGCGATCGCTAGATACCGCCCGTACTTTAAATTCATCCACCAACGGATTTCCACCTAATTGTTGGGTCGCTTGACTGAGATCGGTTTTACCCAGATCCTTCATCAGATTTTGCCATGCGTCTTCTTTAGGAATTAACTTGGCTGAAGCAACGCCTTCCACCAGCAATAGACGCGACTGCATCGACTCGCCGACCGTATTTTCATCTAAATATACTGAAATTTCTAATTGGCTGCCTAACTGCCCTAGGACATTTTCCAATTGCCAAGAAATTTGTAAACTTGCCCCAAACAAAAACAACAACACCGCCACAGTGCTTACTGCTGCCCAATTCATCCAGCCACCGCGCCGCAAGCCGAGCAGAGTCTCGCGTAACAAATAGTCAATTTTCGTAAAGAAGCGAACGACGTTTTGAACCATAGCGTTGGGGAAGGAAAAAGAAAAAAGTCAAAAGCTAAGCCTAAACAATATAACCATTTTGCAAATGCAACACAGGATGATTAGCGGCTCGCACCAACTGCTCATCGTGAGTAGTTAACAGCACAGTCACACCAAAGGAATTTAGCTTTTTTAAAATCTTAATTACTTGCCATGCATTGTCGGGGTCGAGATTACCCGTTGGCTCATCGGCAAGAACGAGAGGTGGCGTATTCACGATCGCCCTTGCAATACTAGTCCGTTGTTGCTCGCCGCCTGATAGCTCTTCAGGGAAACAATTAGCTTTATGTGATAAGCCCACCATCTTTAGCGCAGGTTGAACACGGCGCTGAATTTCTTTGTAGGTATAGCCTTGCGCCATCAACACAAAGGCTACATTCTCGGAAACAGTACGACGCGGCACCAGCTTATAGTCTTGAAAAACGATGCCAATTTTGCGGCGCAGCATCGCTAAATTATTACCCTTTAAGCCATTGAGGTTAAAGCCATTTACCAGCACCTCCCCATCGGTAGCTTGCTCTGCGCCATAAAGCAGTTTTAGTAATGTCGATTTACCCGATCCTGAATGACCAGTAATAAATTTAAAATCCCCTTTATATAATTCGAGATTGACATCTCTTAAACCGACTGCGCCGTTCGTGTAAGTCTTACGCACATTTTCTAGTTTGACGATCAGTGGCTTTTGTCCATTGGGCTTGGGGCTTTCTGGCTGATGATTAGTGGGGCGATCGTCGTTATTCTGAGTTGTACCAGATTTATTAGATAAGGGATTTACTTTAGTTGGCAGTTTTAGCATGGGCGATCGCTTTTATATTCTTTAAAAGCTGAGCATAGTTAACCATGCCCAATCTTGGTACTTGAGATTATACAGACCTCGTCAAGCGATCGGCATCGGCTATACAGCTTTTTGAATAGGAATAATACCAAAACCCAAAATGGCAAAGCCATTTTGGGTTTTGGTATTATTCCTAAAAGTAGAGTTGCGGCGCAACTCTCTTTTAGATTAGCCAGAAAATTGTGGCAACTTTGCCATGACAAGGGCTGTATGTGCTAAATTATTGCGGTTAAATTATTACCTGCTCTAGATTCCTATTCCAGCAATTTCCGAACAAACAAAGCACAAGAACTTTTTTGAAAGGGTTGCTTTGCAACCCTTTCAAAAAAGTTCTTGATTCAGATTTGAGCGCAAAGCCCTGTAATCAGCCGCGATCTGTAGTTGAATTGTCCTGAGCATGAGATATCATGAGCCAAATTTAACAAAAACTAGTAAGCTTTTATTCATCTGGTACTTTTACCTTAAAATCAAAGACTTGCGATCGTTTAAATAGATTCGCTATCAGTGGGCAATGTAGTAACCGAAGGAACCATCTCATAGGAACCAGCTCATAACATATATGTCTATTCACCAAACCAACTAAGGGGTTATCAGCAGTGGCAGCTCACAAGATACTAGTGATTGATGATAGTCGCGTAATCCGTAATATGGTGCGTGATATGCTCCCGCCCGCAAATTTTGAGGTATTAGAAGCCGCCGATGGCATCAAAGGCTTAGAGATGATTCATCAGGAAAAGCCTTGGATGATCATGCTCGACTTTTTATTGCCTCGCATGAGTGGCTTTGAAGTTTATGAAACCTTGCAGCAGAGTCCCGAATTAAGCCGTATTCCCTTAGTCTTGATGTCTGGACGTAAGGAAGAAGTAACGAGCAAAATTTCCGAGCCTTTTGAAGATAAGTATTTAGTATTTATTGAAAAGCCTTTCGAGCAGAAGGAACTAATTACAGCCATTAAACGGGCTATGGTTTTAGTCCAAAAACGTCCTCCTGTTTCCGTAGTTCCCACAAGTACAACTGTAGATACCCCTGCCACCGAAAAGACTGATGATGCGTTGATTAAGCGGATTGAAGAGCTAGAAGCAAAGTCCAAGATTTTGGAACAGCAAATAGCTACCCAACAAAAGCAATTCCAACAACTCGTAGACTTTATCAAGAAAAAAATAAAATAAAAATTGGTAAATCACCAATAGAAAAGGGAGGTAAAACTTACCTTTTTCTATTGGTGGATGGAGCCATCAGGCATAGTTGCACCTGATAATTTTGCCTTTTCTAGTTTGGCAAGACTAAGATCGGCTTTGAGAAGATTTGCTCCCTGTAGGTTGGCATGACTAAGATCGGCTCTGGTTAAAATAGCTCCTCTCAAATCTACTTTTTCTAAATTGGCATGGCTGAGATCTGCCCATGCGAGGTCGGCTCCTCGCAAATCAGAGCCACTAAAGTTAATTTTGGCTAAGATGGATTCGCTAAGATCGATGCCATGCAGCGATATGTTTTGCATATCCGATTCATGGAGATGGGTTTGCTCAAAGTTACGATCGCCTTTGGTGTAGCGATCAAGCAATTCAGCTTTAGTTAAGGCGGCATGAGAAGGGAATGTCATATGCAAAAGTTTTATATTTAGTTTTATATTTAATTTTATATTTAATTGTTCAGGCTACTGCCTCCCCCTAAGAATTAGTAATGCGACGCTTCACGTCGCATTACTAATTCTTAGGGGGAGCAATTACCAAGTTAATGAAACACAAGAATTTTTTAAAGGGTTGCTTTGCAACCCTTTAAAAAATTCTTGGTTCTAGGTTGAGCGCAAAGCGCTGTAAGGTTACAGCCATCCATAAATATTACTAACTTTGGTCATGACGGACTGGTTACAACGCACGGAATTATTAATTGGCAATCATGGAATCGCCAAGCTCAAGCAGGCGAATGTCTTAGTGGTGGGCATGGGGGGCGTGGGGAGTTTTGCCGCCGAGTTTTTATGTCGGGCGGGGATCGGACGGATGACAATTGTGGATGGCGATCGCGTTGATCCTTCTAACAAAAATCGCCAGATTGTGGCTCTCGATAGTACGGTTGATGTGCATAAAGCGGATGTGATGGCGGCGAGAATGCAAGACATTAATCCTGAGTTGCAATTAACGTCAATGAAGGAATTTCTTACCCCTGATTTGATGATGGAATTGGTGACAACCAAATTTGACTGGGTTTTAGATTGCATTGATAGTTTGCAACCTAAGTTATATTTTCTGGGGGCGGCGGTGACTAATGGCGTGAAGGTGGCGAGCAGTATGGGGGCTGGTGGACGTGTTGATCCCCAAAAGGTGAGAATTGCGCCAATTTTTGAGACGGATTGCTGTCGCTTTGCTTATAAGGTGCGGAAGGGTTTGCGCCGCAAGGGTTTTGCTAATGCTCAGATTATGGCGGTGTATTCGGAGGAGTTGGTCAATCGCGATTCTTTGCAGTTAACCGATGGCAGTAATTTCAAGCGATCGTATTACGGCACGATTTCCTATATTCCTGCGTTGTTTGGGATCAATATGGCAAGTATCGTCATTCGTGATTTGATTGCCGAATTTTAGATAAATTAAGGCGCTTTGCGCCTTAATTTATCTAAAATTCGGGTTTGGTGGGTGGTGGGGTGATAAAAATAGCGATCGCATTGTGGACGGGCGCAATTTCGGTAATCGAACGATTGAGAATATTCCCGCCTAAAAATAGGGTTGATGAACTGCCGCCATCAAGATTTAGGGCTTCAACTGCGCCAATTTTTTTGAGAACTTCCGCAGTTTGTAAGAGATTGGGTGCAACTCCATTGGGAGCCTCTTGGACGGTGACCAGCAGCAGTTTACCTTTATCTTTAGTGGTGGCGATCGCACTGCGATCCGCCGCTTGTGTATCAAAACCTGCTTGAAAATTCTCCGCTTTGCCATCAAGAACAAGATTCCCATTCTTGAGTAATAGGGGGCCTGCACCGATGAGGTTAGGGAAGTTGGCAAATTTTTCAGGGACAAAGGCTTGACGACCCTTGACCGTCATGCCCACAGGTAATTGCTTCGCGGCTTCGGGCGATTGCCTTGCTACTAAAACATAGCCATCACTGGGGATCGTCACTTGACCAACACCGACTACGCCTCCTTGATATTGAGCAACAACGCGATCGCCTCTGACCACAATAATCAGTTCATTTTCGGTGAGGGGGGTGTAGCCACTGCCCCAGTTGGGCGTATACCGAGCTATCCCTCGTTGCACATAGGCACTATTGAGATTTGTGAGCGCGATTTTAGTTTGATTGGCAGTAATTTCTTCCGTAAAATTCAGGCGATCAATCAGGGTTTCGCCCTTCTCATTCCAAGCGATCGCCCCCCGTACTAACGCTGTCCCTGCAATCCAGCGATTACCTTCCCGAATTGCGCCAACGGGTAACTGGCGAATCCGATTAAAAAATCCCCCATTGATCGCTCCCACAGCTTGGGCTTGTTCCACCATTTGCGGCACAGGACTTAGTCCAAGAATGCCATTGGGAGAGCCATCGGGATTGCTCCAAATCGGGCGGACTTTTAGGCGTGGTTGTTTCAGATCCACCTCTAGGGCGGTTACGGAAAACTTAATAGTTTTAGGATCTTGGGGATTTTTCGGCTTATGGGGAATTTCGACAATTTTTTCAATTCTTCGTAAACCATCCGCCCATTGCACCGTCAGGCTAGGCGGTACATAGTCACGCCGTAAATCAATGACCATCCGAGGTGTAGGACTACTTAGCATTTCGATCGCAGGATTAATCGAATCATTGGTTTGAATCTGAATCTGCGTTAGTTTTCCCTGCGGCTGAATGGTGACGGACTTCACGAGATTGCCAGCAATAGAATTAAGCCCAATGGGTAAATCTGAAGCCACTTCTGCGGAAACGATCAGATTAATGACATTGCCCTGCCGACTAACTCGCCAAGGTGTCCGTCGATTGAGATCGATTACAAGGCGATCGCCCCAAGGTTGTTTGCTACGGCGCACCGCTTGCATCAAAGTGTCAGGAGTATAAATATTGAGAGCATTACCTGAAATCTCTGTCCGCCATTGATCCGCAAAGGGGGTGAGATCCAGATAGCGAAATCTCCCCGTACTATCAAAGGCTACCCTAGAAAAAGTGGGACTAGAAAACCAGCGTAATCGTTGGCGATCGCTTTTTTCCGAATCCAGCATCTGTACGCCCAAACCGCCAGTGAGCCAATCCTCTTGCACATAGAGATTTTGCTGTCCCTGTTCCACTTTTCGGAGCCAACGTCCTGACCAAGGCTGTCCATTTAGCTGAATCACAGTTCCGCTATTAGGAGTGGCGGATGGGGCGCTATCGGCGATGACAAATTGACAGCAAGCGGCAAGAATCGGAATTAGCGTTTTACGGTATGTCATTTTCATGATGCTAGGGCTTTATCAGCTATGGCGAATAATTGTACTCGCAAGAAGCCAAATAAGTAGTTAGGTTCAAAAAATGGCGATGCCATTTTTTGAACCTAACTACCAGTGAATTTATAGCTATCGCCATTCTTGTTACGCCCTTCCAGCTTATAAAATAGATATTAAAACCCAAGAATTAGCTGTGCGGCGCGAAGCGCCACACAGCTAATTCTTGGGGAAAGAGTAGGACACAAGTGACCACAGCTATACTATGGCTATAATTGGAGCAGACTTAGTTCTGTCAACTAAGCCTATTAACAACATATAAATAAACAACAAATATGGATCGCCGTAAATTACTTTCATGGTTCGGTTTAGGTTGGTTAATCAGCTTTTTGCCATCCTCCCTAAGTGGTTGTAGTGATACAAATTCAGTGAGTAACTCTTCTTCTCCTGCCGCACCTGAAAGCGTTGCTGCTGCTCCTCGTGGAGAGTTTAAAGCGATCGGTTCAGTTGCCCAGCTTGATAAAGACGGCAAATTGATATCTACCGATAAAAAAATTTTAGTGGTACGCGATCCTAAAAATTCTAATAAAGTCTTAGCCGTTAATTCAGCATGTACTCACAAAGGTTGTGTGGTGGAATGGCAAAAAAGTAGTCAAGAATATGTTTGCCCTTGTCATGATGCCAAGTTTGCAGCTAATGGCTCCGTAAAACAAGGACCTGCGAATAAGGCTTTGCCTACCTATGCTGCCAAAATCGAAAAAGGTCAAGTATTAGTTAGTTCCTAATAAAAGTTAAGAGGTGTGGCTTAGCCATACCTCTTAACTTTTACAACTTTTTGTCAAAGGTCTTAAAGCAATGAAAAAGTTTTTGCTGGCGTGCTTATTTTTCGCAGGTATATTTTGGGCGCTCTCCACTTATCAAGGATTGGCGGTGGAAGGTCAGTATGACTCGATGGTATTGAATTTTCGGGATAGCCTATCGCCAGCCCAAGTGGATCGCGAACTCAAGGCGATCGCCTCTAAATATGGATTAGCGGCTAAATTTAATAGTGCTTTTTCTAAGACGGATAAGCTTTACGTTGTCAAGGGAGATGCCCAAGTCCTCGAAAAGCTTAAGCAATCAGAAGAACTTCGCAACTTGACGGAATATGTCGAAGCTAACTATGTCTATTCGATGGACTTTATCGGCGGTACGACTCCCAATGATCCGATGTATGGTCAGCAGTGGAACTTGAGAGCGATCGATGTGGAGAAGGCTTGGCAAAAGACCAAGGGTAAAGGTATTACGATCGCCGTTATCGATACAGGTGTAAGCCGCGTTGAAGATCTTAAAAACACAAAGTTTGTTAAGGGCTACGATTTTGTGAACGATCGCGAAGATGCTAGTGATGACAATGGGCATGGAACCCATGTAGCTGGCACGATCGCCCAATCAACTAATAATAATTTTGGTGTAGCAGGTATTGCCTACGAAGCCAGTATCATGCCCCTTAAAGTCCTCTCAGCGTCAGGGGGAGGCACGATTTCCGATATTGCCGAAGCAATTATCTTTGCGGCGGACAATGGCGCAAATGTCATTAACATGAGCTTGGGTGGGGGCGGCGAAAGCAAGCTCATGCAAGAGGCGATCGATTATGCCTACAAAAAAGGTGTAGTGGTTGTGGCGGCGGCTGGTAACTCTAACCGCAACGCCGCCTTCTATCCTGCTCGCTATCCTAAAGTAATTGCAGTATCGGCTACCAGTGCCACAGGCGAAAAAGCCCCCTACTCTAATTACGGGGCGGGCGTAGATGTAGCGGCTCCGGGTGGGGCGATCGCTAGAGCCAAAAATGGAGAGAAAGGCGATATTTCAGGCGGTATCCTCCAAAATACAATCGATCCGAAAACCAAGGAATCCGTATTCCGCTCTTTTCAAGGAACGAGTATGGCAGCCCCTCACGTTGCGGGTGTGGTGGCTTTAATCGAAGCTTCGGGTGTGAAAGATCCCGAAAAAGTGATGCAAATCGTCAAACAGTCGGCGCGTAAAGTTGCTGACGACACCCAAAATTACTACGGTGCTGGACATTTAAATGCAGCCACCGCAGTCACGTTAGCTTCCGAAGGTCAACTGGGAGTCCCTGACTTCTTGAGATGGGCGCGAGACAATGGCTATTTGAGTCCTCGCTTTTGGATTGATGGTGGAGCGGTGGCGCTAATTCCTAAATTAATTATGGTCATTGGTTCCTATCTCTTAGCTTGGCTACTCAATAGCTGGTTTCCTTTCCGTTGGAATTGGTCTTTTTCTAATGGAGTTTTCTTTGGTGGTGCGGGTTTGTTTTTCCTACGCGGATTTTATGTATTTGACCTAACCCAAGTTCCCTTCCGTATCGCAGGGAGTTCTTTGGCAGAGTTAGGCAATGCATTTTCTAACACAAATGCCCTTAATCCAATTACGGCGAGTGTATTACTTCCCCTTGGCTTATTGATTATTCTTTTAGGTCATCCTCAATGGAAATGGTTTGCCATTGGTTCCGCGATCGGGACGACGGCTTGCTTAGCAACCAGTGCCGTACTTGCGCCGCAATTGATGTGGATTGGCGAAGGGATGCCCGCGATCGCCTTCCTAAGCATCAATGCCATTCTCTGTTTTGGTTGTGCCTATCTATCGATCAAGTCAGAAACCGCTACCATTTAACCCCAGTCTCAAGAAGCTAATTCTCCCGCGAACGGTGAGAATTGGCTTCTTGAAGCCTTTTACTTAAAGTAAAAATCATGAATACTCAGATTGTCGGAACTGTTGAATATATTGACATTGGCACGGGAACTTGGGCGATCGCTACGGATACCGACGAGCAGTATGAGATTTGGCAGCCTGCGCCAGAAGCCATTTTGCGAGAAGGCTTGAAATTAAGTGTGACCGCCAAAATTCGGGATGATGTAATGTCGATCGCCGCGATCGGTGATGTTATTGAAATTGAAGATTTTCAAATCCTTTAAAATTGTGATGACAAAAAATATAAGGTTCCCAAAGATTACTCATGGCGATCGCTACTTTAGCCTTATGGCGACCGTTGCCATTACTTTTACGGTTACTTGTTCGGCATTTTGCGCTGCTCAGTCAGTCCAAGCCAATGAAGTGAAATCCATTGCGGGAAAAGAAAAGCAATCTAAACCAAGGGTTGTCAAAATTGCTGGTACTTACAAAGTGATCTTAGATGCTCAGGCTCTAGCGGAGGCAAAAAAAGAAGGATTTGTATCAATTACGGGGCAGTGGACAATTAGTCCGAATGGCGCGTTTGCGGCTGCTTTAAAACTGGTTAAGAGTAATGGTGAGATCTCAAACATTAACACCGCAGGTCGAGTCAGAATTATTAATGGGAAAGTCGTTTCGCAAGTAGAAATTTTAAATGGAGAAAAGCCCACTGAAGCTATTCCCACTCAGTCCTATACATTATTGTCCGATGGCATAACCTTGCAAGCCGACGATCAACCAGTAAAGCTGGTGAGAACAAATTGAAAATAAAAAAGCGGCGCTTCGCGCCGCTTTTTTATGACTATGACAAGAGCGATCGCATTTGTTTAGCAATCCGATCGGGATATTCCGCTTTCATGAGAGCGCGAACGATCGCCACTCGCTTTGCCCCTGAAGCGATCGCCTCGGCTAAATTATGTTCATCAATTCCGCCGATCGCAAACCAAGGAATACTAATATTTTGCGCCGCATAGTTAACATATTCGTAGCCTGCGGCAGCTTTATTAGGCTTGGTCGGTGTAGCATGAACGGGACCAACCCCCACATAGTCCACCTGATTATTCAAAGCGATCGCTAATTCTTGAGGATTAGTCGTGGACTGACCGATGATGTATTGCGAAGCATCGCCACCATTCGCATTCAAAATTTGACGCACCGCCGACACAGGCAAATCTGTTTGCCCCACATGAATACCATCGGCTCCCACCGCGATCGCAATATCCACGCGATCATTCACCAAAAATAGCGCCTCGTATTTATGGCAAAGATCACAAAGCTGCTGGGCGATCGCTAAACGAGTCCCATCTTCCCCCTCCTTTTGACGGTACTGCACGATCTGAACTCCCCCTTGCAAAGCCAAATCGACAACAGAGACAATATCATCTACAGGAGTGGTCACCAAATATAAGCTTGCCTCCTGTAGCTTTTGGCGGCGCACCTGACCCAGATTTGATGATTTAACTAGCTCACTTTCTAGTATGTAAACCTGATAGCGCATTTGTTTCATCGCTTCCCCTAAATGGGGATCAACAACTTTGCCATATTCCTCCAAAACCCTCAAAGCCTCTTGCAAACGCCCCATATTAGCCCTTAACACCGCTTGCACATCGGCACGACTGACCTCTTGAGCATGGCTCAGCCCCGTGGCGGGATCATCGGTAGTATTGCGGGCGCGACGAAATTCTTCGCGATGCCATTGAGCTAATTCTT
This sequence comes from Pseudanabaena sp. FACHB-1998, assembly GCF_014696355.1. GTDB lineage: Bacteria > Cyanobacteriota > Cyanobacteriia > Pseudanabaenales > Pseudanabaenaceae > Pseudanabaena. The sequence continues at coordinate 240,451 of NZ_JACJQA010000033.1, forward strand.
GCCGCATTTGTTTGCAGCGATCGCATAGATCGACATTTTCTAAACCAAAGCGACACCATTCTTCGATGGTGCGAATCGCTTCACGGGCGCGATCAAGATTAGCATCAAGGATGCGATAAACAATTTGTTGAGACATATACTTCTTTCCCAGTCAAGAAATGTTGGTGCGGGGCAAAGCCCCACACCAACATTTCTTGACTTTATCAGAAATCAAAATCAAAGGCTGGTTCAGCCCGTAATTTGCCTAAACCTAGCTCCTTCTCATCCATGAGATTTATTTCGTAATAGCCCAAAATGTGATGGGGAGCAGGATTTCCGCGAGAAGCGCCCGTAATTCCCATCGCAATAATCACACAGATATGCCCTTGAGTAGTCTTGGCTCTTTGCTTCCACCGCTTGTGATGCTCACTGCTGAGGGCTTTTTTGTCAAATTCGCCAAACAGATGCAAGTCATCATTGCCCATCACCATTAAGCCCAATTGACAGCTATTACCAAGGATGTCTTCCGCAGGATTAAAGCACAAAGCCCTGATCCCATCCAAGTCATTAATTTGCTCAATTAATTCCAACGCCTTGGGGCGAGAAGTCTGGATCATTAATCCTGCCAAACCTTCACCTTTTTGAGCAGCTTTAGCCGTCACAGGTTGCTCTGATATTTGATGATGAATATTAGCTCTGCGTAAGAAATCCACCTGCGCCCAAGGAATCGTCATCATATGAATGAGAGCATTCTCTGGCCAAAGATCTTCATTAATTAATGGTGAATCATCATCGTCCATATCCTCTTCATCGACCAGTTGATGCAACTCATCGGCTAACTCAGGCAAAGTCTGGACAACAACCTTTACTTTCTCCTCCACATCACTATCAAGGCTAGGGGCATATACATCATACGTGCCTGTCAAATTACCAAAACTGGACTTGAGGCGATTACTGTACTGCTCCCAAAATTTATTTAAAGCTTCAAGGGCAACAGTGAGGGCGATCGCCTCTTCATCGTATAAATAGGGTCTACCACCTTCTAAGGGATGTAAAGCCCCATAAATTGGCTTGATTGGAGTATTTACAACTGGCAAAGAACGGACTTTGCCGCGAAACGGAAGTGGCGGGAAATCATCTTCCATTTCCAACTCAGGGGTTTCAAATAGATTAAACAGGCAATCTTGATGTAAAAAAGTTTCTTCAATTTCATCATCAGAATTACCTGAGACAATCCGATGGCGAAATTTGACTAGAGATTCTTCATTACGATAAAAAATTACACCCTGCTCCAGCCCCATTTTGCCCATAACGATCGCATAGAGGGTTTCGAGATCCCAGTTATCGAGCTTAATCGAAATCACCTGATGATCCCAAAGGCTATTCCAAGGAGCATTACGCCATAATTGTTCAGACTGTTGATTAAGAGCCGCAGCATAGCGTTCAGGCACAACAGGGGGATTGGTCGAAAAGCTTTCTAAAATATGAGAAAAAATCTCATCAATTAATGGCAAGCGTTCCACATATTCCACAGATATGCCCAAATCCTGTAAAACACCTCGCAAATAAAACTGGAGTTCGCGATCGCATACTAGAATTTTTTGCGGCAACGATGGTTGAGCGGGACTCTGGGGATGCTCGATGGCTTGCAATAAAGCACGTACAAATGCTTCCTGCCCCACGACAGAATCGACTACATCCATAGATCGCACCATCCCCATCGAGCCATCTACCCACAAAATGCAGTGGGGCTTGGACTCTTCATCATGGGCATGAAGGGGAATAATATTTGAAGAGTCTTGGGGTTGACGGATTTTAGCGGGTAAAGCACGGCGATCGCCTTCCCAAACGGCAGATGACTGCTTGAGTTTTTTGAGGCGACGAAGAGTAGATCGGTTTAGCGTGGTCATCGAAAATGTTCTCTAGATTAGCCACTCTCCCGAAATTCGGAAGAGTGCATTGATCGATTTAACTACGATATGGCTAGAAATTACTAGATAAGATCAGAAATTGTAGCAAGCATTTAGAATAAGGCTCAACACAGTCAAACTTTAAGGCTTAATAACTAAGCTAGACTGACAGCGTAAATTATTTATCTCATTCTTAATTGCCATTACAAGTTTTAAATTAATCTACACATATTGCCTTAGTGTAAATTGATGACGAAATATAAAACTTTTCTGATTAAGATTATCACACTACATATTCAACCTAAACAATGAGATGTTCATCCTACAAGGCAACCGCGTAAAAAATCAAAGGGTAAGGAGATGGTTTAAATAAGCAAAATCCCAAGCCGCCTTATTACAGAGCTACCCAAACAAAAAACAAAAGGCTTACCCAGCAAGGATTTTAATCACAAGTGTCTTTACTTACTGATTTTCAGATTGTTTAATGGGTAAGGATCGCTATTTTTTTATACGGTAGTCTTACAATTTCCACAACAAGATCAATTATAATTTAGCCACTAATGTCTGAAGATCAGGATAACAGTGTGAAAAGTTGGAATCCTTAGTTGTCAAGCAATTCGGGATTTAGAGTTAGCAAGTAAAAACATGTGGAATTGAAATCCTTACTGGGTAAGCTCTTTATCTTTATTAGTCGGTTGGTTTGATGTTAGGATAATTAGGGATTTTGTTATTAAATAATAGATATTAGTAAATATTAATTTAATTATTAAGGAGATGCATGTCAATTGTTTTAGTAACTGGTTCTGCTGGACTGATTGGTTCTGAGTCAGTTCATTTTTTTTGTAAACTGGGATTCACTGTTGTTGGCATAGACAACGACATGCGCCAAGTTTTTTTTGGAAAAGAAGCCTCGACACAATGGAATCGAGACTCGCTCATACAAAGTTATGGCAATCAATACATTCATCACAATGTTGATATTAGAAATCACGAAGAAATATCTCAAATATTTAAAACATACAATAAAGATATAGCTCTCATTATCCATACAGCGGCTCAACCCTCTCATGATTGGGCTGCCAGTGATCCCTACACCGACTTTTCAGTTAACGCTAATGGGACACTCGTTCTACTGGAAAACACTCGGCAAAATTGCCCCGACGCTTCTTTTATATTTTGTTCTACTAATAAAGTTTACGGAGATACTCCCAATAACTTACCGCTAATTGAACTTGAAAAGCGCTGGGAAATCGACGATAAACATTTCTATCTTCAAGGAATTGACGAAAATATGAGCATTGATGCTAGCAAGCATTCTTTGTTTGGAGCATCAAAGGTGGCGGCTGATATTTTAGTTCAAGAATATGGTCGGTATTTTAATATTAAAACGGCTTGTTTTAGAGGTGGCTGTCTTACAGGTCCGAGCCACTCAGGAACTAAATTACATGGTTTCTTATCGTATTTAATGAAATGTACTATGACTGGGAATCCATATCAAATATATGGTTACAAAGGAAAACAAGTAAGAGATAACATCCATAGCTATGATTTAGTTAACGCTTTCTATAATTTTTATCAAGCTCCTCGGATAGGAGAAGTTTATAACATAGGCGGCAGCAGATATAGTAACTGCTCAATGCTAGAAGCAGTTCAAAAGTGTGAAGAAATTGCTGATAAAAAATTAGACTGGAGCTACGTTGAGACTAATCGAAGTGGAGATCATATCTGGTGGATTAGTGACATTCAAAAATTCAAAAAACACTATCCTAATTGGCATCTCAAGTACGGCATATCCGATATTCTCCAAGAGATTTACTTTCAGAACTTAAACAGGTGGATCTAGTGACTCAGTTTCAACAACCTATGACTATAAAAAATACAGATGAACTTCGCTAAATTAACTCTCGATAATTTAAAACTAAAAATCAATAGGCTCTCGATTTTTACATTTTTAAGCTCAACAGTCACAGTTTCCATTTTATTGAGCCTATTCTTTTTTTCTCCCCGATTTATAAATTGGGATTTGAGTAGATCAGGCTCCTTTGAGGTCGCTAGGGCTATCTCGTTTCTGCAACAGGTTGATAATCCTTGGGAATCTTCAATAGAAAGTGCCTTGAAGTGGAGATTATTAATACCGAGTATTGCCCATTTTTCTGGTATTAGAGGATGGGCAGCATTATCTATATCTTGGCTTGGGGTTGTAGTTTTATTAGCCCAAACAACTTGGACAATTCTTAGCAGTACGAGAGATAGGTGGCTTGCTTTCACAGGATGTGTCTTAGTAGCAAGCAGTTCAGCCGTTGTAGTATCTACGGGCTGGCTCGGAATAAATGATGCTTGGTATTTATCAGGACTCCTGACTGTAGCTTTTGCAAAAAATCCTCTATGGTTACTCGGAGCCTGCTTGATCTCTCCTTGGTTTGACGAAAAGTTTTTAATAGCGCTGCCAATCGCAATTCTTACCCGATGGCATCAAGATATCCAAAGTAATACTAAAGACGCTATTTTTAAATTAATTTCCCTCATAACCTTTGGGATTATTCCATACGTCGCAACTCGTCTTTACGTAACTTTTTTCTATAGTGATCCCTCATCGGCCTCCTTTTTTAAGAGTGTTTTGACTGGATTTACAACATGGCTACCTTGGGCTCATTTAGGTTGGTGGATGGCATTTAGACTAGGATGGATTTTTATTGGTGTTTCCTTTTGGCTAATATTGAGGGTAGGAGGCTTACGTTATCTATTTATAACTTTGTTCTTATTTTTAAGCTCATTTTTAGCTATTACTATTTTGGCGGCTGATATGAGTCGTTCGGCTGCAATGGTACTACCATTACTAGTATGGGGATGGAGTAATGCACCTAGCAATACCGTTTTTGGCAACCCCAATATGAGAAACATAATTGTTCTTAGCAATCTTTTGATTCCTAGTATGCACGTAACCTATACTAAAGCATCGTTAATCAGTCCCTTACCTCTAGAAATATTTCGGGTGTTGAAATGTGTAGGATCTGCATGTTTTTTGTGACGCGAATTTTTCTCAGGACTAAGACTAATTACAATATTCTGAGCAGAAGACTAGGCATAAAATATAAATTTAAAGGTATGAATTAGTGGAAAACCCTAAAATAGAACAGCATGAATATCTACAAAAGTTATATAACAATCGCTTTAATTTAAATCAAAGAAAAGCCAAGCTTGTTCTTTGGCGTACTCTAGTTGATAATTTTTTACAGAATTATATAAATCCTAATTCTGTTACATTAGATATAGGTGGAGGTTACTGTGAATTCATCAATAATGTTAAATCTAGAGAGAAGTATTTAATTGATCTTAATCCTGATGCCAAACTATTTGCCAATCCTGAAGTTACAGTATTAAACCTGAATATACTAAATATTAATGACAGAGAGCGAATAAACAAAAGTTTTGACGTTATTTTTGTTTCTAATTTTTTTGAACATCTCGCCAGTAAAGAAGATTTATTTGAGGTTTTATCTTTTTGCTTTCAATATCTTAACCCCAATGGTTCTTTGTTAATAATACAGCCTAATTTTAGGTACTCTTATAAAGAATATTTTGATTTTATCGATCATCAGCTTCCCATTACTCATTTATCACTTCAAGAGGTATTAGAAAGCATCGGATTCAATATAGATGTATTAATTCCTAGATTTCTTCCATATTCTACAAAAGGGAGACCATCGTCGCCAATTTTATTAAAAATTTATCTAAACTTACCATTTATATGGAATTTTTTAGGTGGACAGATGTTCATCAAAGCTTCTAAACCCATATAAGAAATCCAACAATTATATGGGTTTAATGAGCATTTATATATAACTCCTTAAGTAACTAGACACAATTAAATATAAAATCTCAAAATCTATAATGAACGTGCAGAATACACTCCAAGTTTTGATTCTAAATTTAATTGTGCCTAGCTACTTAGATGATTCTTTATATTTTGAATTTTGTGTTATTTAATTATGTTAATAAAAATATTTAAATCCAAAGTATTTAAATTTCTTATAGGAGGAGGTGTCACATCAGCAATCAATTTATTTTTAATATTTTTCTTGATTGACTATGTAGGACTAGACACACCAATATTACGCAATATAGCTAATATTATATCTCTGGAAATTTCACTGGTTTGTGGTTTTTTTATCTATAGAAATTTAGTATGGACGGGTGGTAATTGGAATATTAAAGAAGTCCTTCTAAGACAGCTACCTTTGTATCATGTATCAGCAGGATTTTCTGTATTAGCCCGCATTTTCTTTATTTTTCCTGTCTTAGATTTTCTAAAAATCAATTATGTGATTAACACGTTAATAGGTGTTCTGCTTAGTGCAGTTATTAACTATACAATTAGCGATCGCTTTGTTTTTAAAACTTACAATAAAGATAAACGAGTTCCAGAAGAAGTCTACTATCCAGAGGGTTTATCTCCCACATTAAAAAATAATTCAATAGTCTCGAAGCAAGATATAGATATAAATAGCCTTGAACTTAATCTATTTTCTATAGTCATCCCAGCCCATAACGAAGAAGGTTCAATTACTGAAACCATTCAATCAATTACAGAAGTGTTAGAAACAGAAAAAATTAATTATGAAATATTAGTTGTTAATGACAACAGTCAAGATTGTACGGAAGATATACTCCAAAACTTAAGTAGGCAAAATAATAAAATACGTTACATTAACAATTACTACCCTAATGGGTTTGGCTTTGCAGTACGTTGTGGTCTAGAAAATTTCCAAGGTGATGCAGTTGCTATAGTGATGGCAGATTGTTCGGACTCACCTCAAAACATAGTGGATTACTACTATAAACTTCAAGAAGGTTATGATTGTGTTTTTGGTTCTCGATTTGTTAAAGGAGGTAAAGTAATAGACTATCCTGCATATAAACTTATTATTAATAGGTTAGCTAATTTATTTATTCAAATTATATTTGGTCTTAAATTTAATGATATTACTAATGCTTTTAAGGCGTACAGAAAGCATGTAATCCATGAGATGTCTCCCTTTATATCTCATCATTTTAACTTAACTGTTGAACTCCCTCTTAAAGCAATTGTAAGAAATTATTCCTATGACACTATACCAATTACATGGAGTAATCGTAAGTCTGGCATATCTAAATTAAAGCTCAAGGAGATGGGAAGTCGTTATCTATTTGTTGTTTTATACATTTGGCTAGAAAAACATCTGTCAATGGGTGATTACAAAAAAAAGTTATAACAAAGTTAATTTTGATATCCTAAAATTAGACAAAAAAAATAATTTTATCGAAGTTCTTTTTTATCTAATAGAATAGATTTAAGAATACTAAATCAATCCTTATGATATATACATTAAGTGGCTAGGCAGGATCAAATATCAAGTCTTGCAATCTGTGGCACAATCCACGCCTACGTCACAGAATTTAATTGTGCTTTTTAATTATGTTCAGTTAATTAAAGAATATGCAATATACAGGTAAAATCCTGAAGATACTGATTTGTCATACTTTGGTAATAAAGAGTTTTAATTCTCTTTAAGATCCAATAATCTTAACCAATAGCTAAAAATAGTTATATAGCACGTAAAAAACCGATTCAATACAGAATTATGAGTAAAAAAGTTTTAATTACTGGAGGAGCTGGTTTTGTTGGGAGTTCCTTGGCGTTAGGTTTGGCTTATAGATACCCTAGTTGGAGTATCACTATTTTGGATAATTTAAAGAGAAGAGGTTCGGAATTAAATTTATCTCGATTAAAGGAAGCAGGAATTGAATTTATTCATGGTGATGTTAGAAATCCTGAAGATTTAGATAGCTCTAATCTAAGTCCAGATCTAATTTTAGAATGTTCGGCAGAACCATCAGTACTAGCAAGTTATGATTCCCCTAACTATGTATTGCAAACTAATTTGGTTGGCACAATTAATTGTCTAGAGTTATCTCGCAAAACTAATGCAGATTTCATTTTCTTTTCTACCAGTAGAGTCTATCCAATTTCATATCTTAATTCTCTACAATTTGAAGAATTGCATACTCGCTTTCACCTCTCAGAAAATCAAAAAATGCAAGGTGTCTCTAACCACGGAATATCTGAACAATTTCCCTTAGACAAACCACGATCTCTATATGGTGCTACCAAACTCGCTTCTGAATTATTAATTGCAGAGTATGGTGATGCTTATGGGATTAGGACAGTAATTAACCGATGTGGGGTATTAACAGGTCCTTGGCAAATGGGCAAAGTTGATCAAGGGGTATTTGCCTTGTGGATGGCATTTCATTACTTCCAGAAACCTCTTAGATATATTGGTTATGGAGGCACGGGTAAACAAGTTAGAGATTTCTTGCATATTGATGACTTAGTTGATTTAGTCGAAATTCAAATTCAAAGCTTAGATCTGATTAAAGGAGAGACGTTTAATGTGGGCGGTGGAGTCAGTAACTCTCTCTCACTTTTGGAGACAACTACACTATGTGCAGAAATTACAGGAAATAAGATTCCAATCACGTCTGACACTAATACTAGGTTGGGCGATATACCTATTTTTATTACCGATTCTCGTAAAGTGATTGAGGCTACAAATTGGTATCCCAAAAAAGATGCCAAACAGACTCTGCTGGATATTTATGAATGGATTGATCTATATTCTGATACGGTGAAGAATATTTTCATTTAGTCACCATACTTAAAGCGGCTCATTAAAGCGGCTCAATAAATTAAGATTGCGATACAATTGTAGTAGGTAATTCTTTCAGCCTTTGGCGTAGTTACTAAATATTTCTATTATTTTCTATTATCTAACCCAAATTACAATTCCTGCACTTATGGACGAGCTAAAACCGATTCTCAATGAGTTCTTAGGGCAACCCGTTGCATTTTTTGGTGGACTCGTTTCGGGCTTTCTTAAGCTCGATCTCCAACAAGATCCGTTAAAGGGTTGGCTAGAAAAGCAAGGAGCAACACCGACTACGGTATCTTCTGCTAGCAATAGTGGCAAGAGTGATGGGCCACAATCGATCTCCATCGACTAAATACTAAATAAATTTTAAGGCTCGCTAAGCGAGCCTTAAAATTTATTTAGCCCAAATCAAAAAAATTTTGGTTTGGTTTTAAGCGCAAAGCGCTGTAATTTAGCTGTAATTTATTTTAGTATTACGCCTTTTAGATATAGCTTATGTGGTTTCCTTATCTGTTGCTTGCGATCGCTTACTTCTTAGGCTCCTTCCCCACGGGCTATCTAGTGGGACGGATGGCAGGTATGGATATTCGTGAGCATGGCTCTGGCTCGACGGGAGCAACTAATGTATGGCGCAACGTGGGCAAGTTTGCAGGAATTAGCGTTTTTACCGTAGATTTTGCTAAGGGCGCATTAGCCATCTACATGATGATGCAGGCTAATTTGTTAGTCAGCAATTTGGGCTTAGCCGAAAATATTTCCTCTAATAATTTGTCATTTTTTGTAATTGGCGCAGGTATGTTGGCTCTGCTCGGTCACAGTCGCCCAGTGTGGCTAGACTTTAAGGGTGGTAAGTCAGTAGCGACTGGCTTGGGAATTTTGTTTATGTTGAGTTGGGCTGTGGCGATCGCCGCCTTTAGTGTGTGGCTAGGTACGATGGCAATTTGGCGCACGGTGTCTATTAGTTCCATTGCCGCAGCTACTGCGGCTCCCATTTTCATGTGGACTTTCCAAGGAAATATTGTTTATTCGAGCTTTGTAACGGTCGGATGTATTTTTGTGATTTGGCTACATCGCTCTAATATCGAGCGTTTGCTCAATGGCACTGAATTTAGCTTTAAATCTGACTCTAAAGCTTAGCTAAAAAAGAGGCGGCGCAATGCGCCGCCTCTTTTTTGTATAGGAGAAATTTTTTAAAAGTGTTGCCTTGCAACACTTTTAAAAAATTTCTTTTTTTGGCTTTAGGCTTCTTCGGTTTCTTCGCCTTGTAACTTCAGTAGAAAGAGACCAAAAGCGATACCGACAGGAATCAGTACCATGCACAAAACCATTGCGTTAACCATTTCTCCCATAATTTTCTCTTTAAAAAAATAAATAATATTGCTTAATATTGCTTTAGGAATTTTACCGTACAAATAGCTAATATAGCTGTAGTTACTTGTCTTAGGACAAACCAAAACCCAAGAAGCGAGTGGGAGCGAGAAGCACCGCCACTCGCTTCTTGGGTTTTGTGTCCTAACAAGACTGGCTATAGCTAACTGGCGATCGCCATAATTGCTGCTAGTTTCCTTAAATAATAAAGCCTAAATATTGTGAGGTAGCGCAATGCGCTACCTCACAATATTTAGGCTTTATTATTTAATTCACAAAATGGTGTAGTCATTTTGTATTTTTGCGTTAGCTAATGATCTCCACATCGATCGCATCAGCATAATTTTCGGCAGGATCATCTTGACTATTGGCAGAGTGATTAGAATCCTGCTCATTCTGATCACTTGAATTAAGCGTAGACTCATCCAGCCAAATAGGGCGAATCTCATAATGGACTCTGAGCGTCGGTGGGGCGCTCCGCTCTGCCTCACGCACAAAGCGATTGGCTTCCCATTCCGCCTGAAAGGTATTGAGTAACTTGAGGGTTTTTAAGCGTTGTCGCTCTAAGTACATCCATACTTCCCAAGCATTATATTCAGGCTCTGGGGTAAGTTCTGTTTGATCTTCAGGTGAGACGGCTTCTGCTTCGTCCGTATCCCCTTGATGTTCGGTACTTACAACATCCTGATTACTAATTTCTGGCTCTAGGTCAGAATTTACCGAAACTTGTGGATGCTCTTGGTGATGATCTGGAGCCGAAGCATCACGTAATTCCTCGGATGTAGAAGTTTTGGGGTTTACCGTCTGTGGCGCAGGATCAGTTCCGAGCGATCGCGCCAGACTTTTGATGTCCTTAGCTCGGACTTGCTTAACTGTGGCTTGGTCATCGACGATCGCCTTGACTTCAATAGCCGTAAGTGATTGATCGACCCATCCTTTAAAAATTACCTCTTCACCATTAATCAACAGGCGATCGCCCATTTCTAAGGCAAAGCCTGCTAGAGAATTAAATAACGGTTTGCTCGGAGGTTTGTTAATAGCTTCCGCCCAGTAACCATCAGGAATATTCCCGTTGCCCTGATTGCTATTACTATCACTACTTTTGTGGCGATCAGAGTTATCTACATGGGGGATAGATTCATCTGCCTGACTAGACTTCCCATTGTCAATCAGGCTACGGACTCCCCCAACTGAGTCCTCAATTCAATGATTTGGGAATGAAGCGGCGATAGGCATTGCTCCACGTATGCCAAAAACTCAGGATGTAAAACAAACGGAGTTGTTGCGGCTCCCCGCTCTTCTTGAGGCGTAGCTGATGATGGTTCTGGCTCAAACTCGCGACTGACGATCTCTAATATCCAATCCGCGATCGCCTGTTGCTTAGCATCAGCTTTAGTTTTGATTTGGCTTAATAAAGGCAGAGGAAATCTAAGATTTACCTGCTTTGTCCTGTGAGGAGTTGCCATTATTTGCCCCTATGCCCTTGTGTTGTATAGATAAAAATTACTTAAATTCTAAAGGAAATTTGCCCAAAGACAAGGCAAGTATTAGCCCTAAGATTAAGCTAGATAGAGCAAAAGCAGAAATAACTCCCAAAAAAAAGCTATTCCAAATAATGATCATATTGCTTTTCTCCTAAGTACATATCTTAGCCATATTCTAAATATACAGCGCTTTGCATAAGTAGGAAGGCTTAATTTGCTAGGTGATATAGCTGTAGTTATTTGCATCAGGACAAACCAAAACAAAAAAAGCGAGTGGCGGCGCTTCGCGCCGCCACTCGCTTTTTTTGTCCTGACAAGACTGGCTATAGCTATATAACTTTCGCCCCCTATCTATTGTGCCGCCTCACAATAGATAGGGGGCGAAAGTGGCGGCGCTTTGCGCCGCCACTTTCCTTTGGGATCTGGTTAACTGATAAGATAATTTTCTGTACTTTTTTGATTCAAAACCATGACTGATTGGCAAATCGCTGCCGAATTTGAAGACATTCTGTATCACAAAGCAGATGGAATGGCAAAGATTACAATTAATCGTCCCCATGTGCGTAATGCTTTTCGTCCTAAAACCATTACGGAAATGATTGCCGCCTTTGCCGATGCCCGTGAAGATGTTGAAATCGGTGTCGTTTTGCTAACTGGGGCAAATCCTGCTCCTGACGGTAAGTATGCCTTTTGTGCAGGGGGAGATCAGAAGGTGCGGGGCGATGGCGGCTATATTTCTGAGTCAGGTGTACCTCGATTAAATGTCCTCGACTTGCAACGCCTCATTCGCACAATGCCACAACCTGTAATTGCCTTAGTAGCTGGCTATGCGATCGGTGGTGGTCATGTGCTGCATGTAGTTTGTGATTTAACGATCGCCGCCGACAATGCCATTTTTGGTCAGACTGGTCCAATGGTAGGAAGTTTTGATGGTGGTTTTGGTGCTTCCTATTTGGCGCGACTAGTCGGACAGAAGAAGGCTCGCGAAATTTGGTATCTCTGTCGTCAGTACGACGCACAGGAAGCCCTAGAAATGGGCTTAGTAAATAAAGTTGTACCTGTCGAGCAACTAGAAGCGGAAGGCATTCAATGGGCGCAAGAAATTTTAGATAAGAGTCCTCTTGCTATTCGCTGCCTCAAATCTGCTTTTAATGCAGACTGTGATGGACAGGCAGGTATTCAGGAACTAGCAGGTAATGCGACGCTATTGTTTTACATGACCCAAGAGGCTCAAGAGGGGAAACAAGCGTTTCTAGAAAAGCGCAAACCCAATTTTCGGCAATATCCTAAACTTCCGTAGGTACGACTCCTTTCTTGTTAGGAAACAAACCCCAGAACTAGTGTTGCGGCGCTAAGCGCCGCAACACTAGTTCTGGGGTAGGAAGGGAGTAGCTACTTAGCAAAGCCCAAAATAGTGTAGCTATTTTGGGCTTTGGCATAACTGAAAGAGAGTTTAGCCTCGATTCTTGATTTCTTTCTTGATTGCTTGCAAAGTATCACTTAGAGCATCTTTGAAAATGCCATAGAAAGCATCAGCAGGAGTAGAACTATTGGGCTGAGCATTCACCGTGTAGGTAATCAAAACCTGATTGGGGGGGCGGCGTGGCACCGAAGAAACTAATTCCATTTTCCAATAGCCTTCCATTTTTGATAGATCGCCATCAATGAGGCGAAAATCAATTTGCTTACGATCGGTTTCTTGAATAGCGAGTTTAGTGCGAGAAACAATCGAAATTAGAAAAACTTGGCGAGAATCCACCTGCTCGATCACCTTCCGATTACCACGGTTTTCTATAACTCGGCTAGAGGTCATATTAGGAATGAACTTGTAGAGATTGGCATAGTCGGTTAGTACTCGCCATACGGTATCGGGAGAAGCTGTAACTAAGACCCTAGCCACATACTTACCTTGCTCGCCTGTGACTACAGTTTGTCCCTTACGCAAGGAATCACGCTGAATTGAGGGTAAACGATCAACGGGTCCATCGAATAGAGCAGCCCGCACAGGAAGCGCAGGAGTACAGCAAGCGATCGCGATCGCCATGACAACAGCCGATCCAGTAGAAAGCTTGGTCACTATTTTCTTGCCTAATTTATCTAATTGATATTTGTGGTTTGACAGCATGGAATTTGGATAGGATGAATACTTTGGCATGAAATAGGGTGGTTCTTGTGTATGTATATCAAAATTTGTGGAATTACAAAACTCGATCAAGCACAGGCGATCGCGCAAATGGGAGTCGAAGCTCTGGGATTTATTTGCGTAAGTTCTTCACCACGATATATCAGCCCCTTACAAATCGGGCAAATCACCTCGTCTTTACCGACGCTCGAACCGAGAGTGGGGCAAAGAGTGACCACACTAGAATTAATTGGAGTATTTCTCAATGCTAGTCCAGAGGAAATTTTTCAGACGCTGATCCAAGGGGGATTAAATGGGGTGCAGCTACATGGCGATGAATCTCCTGAATTTTGCAGTGAATTGCGATCGCATCTTGACAAAACCAATATTAATCGTCAAATAAAATTAATTAAGGCTCTAAGGGTCAAAAATGCTGAAGGCTTAGCGCAAGCTCAAATTTATAGTGATGTGGTAGATACGATTCTGCTCGATGCCTATGATCCACAGATGGCGGGTGGTACTGGCAAAACCATTGACTGGCAAATGTTACGTGATTTTCGTCCTCGTTGTCCTTGGTGGCTAGCGGGCGGGCTATCCCCTGAGAATGTAAAACAGGCGATCGCGTTAGTATCTCCCGATGGCTTAGACGTATCGAGTGGGGTTGAACGTTCCGCAGGTGATAAAGATCTATTTAAAGTTGAGCAGTTTTTGGCAAATTCTCGCTATTAATTAATGGAGCTAATTCATGTTTGTTTACGTCAATAAATAAGGCAAACTTAGGGCAACTTATCAAGAGTTAAAGACCAAAGCAGGGCAAAACCATGAAAATTCCAATTTTAAATAAATCTACTTGGTTTGGACTAGTGGGAGTGGCGATCGCTGGAGGTGCAGCAACGGCAGTTTTGCTGAACAACGATTTCAATCAGCCAAATGTCAATCAGCCTAATTCGCAGGTGTCAGCCCCTGCCTCAGTCAATCAAATTAGCCAAACGCCCCCCGCACCTAGAGCCGTCGATGGGCAGTTGGCGGTTTATTGGATTGAGTCAAATAAAAACAAATTAATTGCCGTACCGATCGCTGTCAAAGCTAAAAGTAATGATCAGGCGATCGCTTCGGTGATTAACACTTTAATTGCGGAAAAGCCTCCTGAAACCGAAATGTATAGCGCTATTCCCGCTAATACTAAGATTTTGAATGTGACTTCTAAGGATCAAGAAATTCGGATTAATTTATCTTCAGAATTCACCAAAGGTGGCGGCTCGGCATCAATGCAAGGACGGATCATTCAAGTTTTGTATACTGCCACTAGCATCACGCCAGAAGCAAAAGTTTATTTATCGGTCGAAGGTAAGCCCCTAAAATACATTGGCGGCGAAGGATTGGAAGTACCCCAACCGATGACACGTAAAGATTTTGCGCTAGAGTTTTAACAATATCTTTTTTAAATAGATCATGCCGCCGTTCCAATTGCCTGACATTGACAAACTAAGCCTCGTTGAGCAAGTCTCGCAAATGCTGGTTGTGCGTACCTGCGGAATGTTGTACGACCATCAAATTCAATATCCCCAATGGGAATTGCCCCAAGCAAACCTACAAACGCTCATTAGTGAGTATGGAGTCGGTGGTGTCATTTTACTGGGGGGGAGTGCTGCGGAAGTTGCCATCAAAACGAAACAGATGCAGTCTTGGGCAAAAGTGCCATTATTAATTTCGGCGGATATCGAGGAAGGCGTGGGGCAACGCTTTAGCGGGGCGACATGGTTTCCGCCACCGATGGCGTTACAAGAAGTCGCCCTGAAATACGCGGAAGCAATGGGACGCATCACATCGGAAGAAGCGATCGCGATCGGGATTAACTGGTTGCTAGCCCCAATTGTTGATGTGAACAATAATCCCGAAAATCCTGTAATTAATGTGCGAGCCTTTGGGATTACGGTCGGTGAGGTCATGGGGGCAACCAGAGGATTTATTGCAGGGGCAAAGCAATATCCTGTGCTGACAACCGCCAAGCATTTTCCGGGGCATGGGGATACGGCGGTGGATTCGCATTTGCAAACGCCCATGCTGCCCCACGATCGCCAAAGATTTGACAATATTGAATTTCCGCCCTTTATCAATGCGATCGCCGCAGGGGTAGACGCGGTCATGACCGCCCATATTTTTGTCCCAGAGCTAGATCCAGAGAATATTGCGACCCTATCCCCAAGAATTCTCACGGATATTTTGCGTCACGAAATGGGCTTTGAGGGCCTAATCACCACCGACGCACTGATTATGTCAGGGGTAGCAAATTTGGCAACGCCAGAGGCTGTAGCTGTGCAAGCAGTAAAGGCGGGAGCCGATATTTTGTTAATGCCCGTTGACCCGATCGCTACGATTAATGCAGTTTGCGCCGCCGTCGAGGCAGGGGAAATTAGCCGCGATCGGATCGTTGAATCAGTGCGGCGTATCTGGATAGCTAAGCAAAAAGTTTGTGGAATTCCTACCGATCTCAGTAAGTTAGGTAATCCTGAAAATATTCAAGCTGCTAAGGAAATCGCCACTAAAGCTATTAGCGTTTATTCAGAGATTGAACATTTGCAATCTTCAAACCAAGCTAATGCTGCCTTCAATAACCTCAGTCTCAGGTCGAAGAGTTATCTCAATTTGATTATTGTGGATGATCCCCTTACCTGTAGTGACTTTCTCAATTCGCGATCGCCTGCGGTGTTACTGCCCCAACAGCATCACTATAAGCGAATCTTAGCGGATGCCCTAACCCTAGAGACTCTGCAATGCGATCGCTTCTCCAATATATTTATGCAAATTTTTAGCCGTGGCAATCCCTTTCGCGGTCAGACCGATATGCATGAAAAGATTCACAACTTTATCCATGATTTACTCAACAATAAAAAGTTGGAAGGAGTGGTCGTCTATGGTAGTCCTTACCCTTTAGATCGGCTATTGCCAAGTCTACCTAACACAATGCCTTGGGGTTTTGCCTATAGCCAGCAGCCCGAAGCACAGGAGGCAGTTTTACAAAAGTTAGGATTCGGATAAAGCCAACTATGTCAAATCTTTCTCGATTGATTAGACGCTTTATGGGAATTTTTCTGCTGACGGTGTTAACTTTAGTGAGTTGTAACTCTTTCGTCAGTGTTAGCAACATTCCCTCACCAAGTTTGCCGACAGCAAATCCTGCTTTAACTTCAAGCTCTACCGTTGACTCCAAAGATAAGGATGCAGATTTAATTCCCGATGCTCCCTATATCCAAACGCCAACCGAGGTGGTGCTAAAAATGCTGGAAATGGCAAAGGTATCTACTGCTGACCAAGTCTATGACCTCGGTAGCGGGGATGGTCGCATTGTAATAGCGGCGGCGCAAAATTTTGGAGCTAATGCAGTCGGCATTGAAATTGATCCTGAGTTAATGAGGGAGTCCGATCGCTCAAGTAAAGAGGCGATCGCCAAAACCCCAGAAATTAGCGATCGCCTTAAATTTATACGTCAGGATCTGTTCAAGGCGGATTTGAGTCAAGCTACGGTGATTACGCTATATTTACTGCCCAAAGCTAATTTAAGGGTGCGATCTGAAATATTACCTAAATTAAAATCGGGGACAAGAGTTGTTTCCCATGATTATGATTTTGGTGATTTATCTCCTCAGCAAGTGCAGGAAGTTAAAGTTGGCGATCGCGCCCACAAAATATATTTATGGGTTGTTAACTAGCTCCAAAATCAAGACAGCGTCAAGCATTACCTTAATCTTGAAGCTAGGCAAAGCAAGTTTCGCCTAATTAGAATCCTGCGACCAGCAAAATTTATCTTCAATAAATTAGCTATTTAGGTTATGATCGGTAACTGTCGCGAATTGTATAAAATTTTTAGACTTACCTTAACTCTACATCCCCCTGATAGAACCTAAATGGCTAAGAAAAGCATGATCGAGCGCGAGAAAAAACGCGCCAAATTAGCTGAAAAATATGCAGCTAAGTTAGAAGCACTTAAAGAAAAGTTTGCCAGTCCTGAACTGACACAACAACAAAAAGTTGCAGTGCACCGCGAAATACAACAAATTCCTCGTAATGCCAATCCCACTCGTCATCGCAACCGTTGCTGGTTGACTGGTCGTCCTCGCGGATATTACAAAGATTTTGGTCTATGCCGCAACGTACTCAGAGAGATGGCTCACCAAGGCTTGCTCCCCGGTGTAGTTAAGTCTAGCTGGTAGTCTTCTGTTAGAAACCCATAAAAAAGCCGTTACCATTGAGTAACGGCTTTTTTATGGGTTTTTTATGGTAACTATGTCTCAAGATATTTACGAAATCCTGAGTAAAACTCAAAGACAACGGGTAAGTGATGGCGCGATCGCCTCAATATTTGATCACTGCCCATCAACTTCGCGCAAATTAATTTTAGTACTACCTCAACTAGGCGACTTCGATAGCCTCGAATATATCTGGTGGATTCAAAGGGAAATTGACAGAATTAAAGCTGAAGGAATTGCAGTTAGGGCTGTAGGCATAGGCGATCGCCAATCGGGAGAATATTTCTGTAAATTTACAGGTTTCGATCCTAGTTGGATGTTTATGGATCACACAGGAGAACTGCATCGGCAGCTAAAGCTCTATGCTGGACTAACCACTAAGTTTCCCTTGCTATCTTCGGGACAAAGCGCATGGGTAAACCTGATGCTGATGTGTGCGGGGATTGGTAGCCAAGGCACATTAAGGGAAGTTTTTCGGGGATATAAAGGCGATCGCCATGCACCACAATTAATTGCCGATGAGGAAGTCATCAAAGCATCACCCTTACCACCCTTAAAAGGTTCTTTTTTTAAGTGGGCTGGGGGCTCAGGATTTCAGCGTCCCTTTGAGCTTGCCACCCTCCGCTTACGAAACATGACGGAAGTTCTAGGCAATTGGAACGGCTATGTCCCTGATGCCTCATACATGACTCAGCGGGGAGCGACATTCCTATTCGATGCTGAAGGCAAATTAATATACGAACATCGCGATCGCGGCATTCTCGGATTTGCCGCAAATCCGAGCTATCCATTAACATTCTTATTTCAAAAAGAATCATTGACAACAAGTAGATAAATGCTAGCTTTGCCCGCATTTATCTACTTGTTGTCGATTGCGATCGCCTCAATCTCATCCGCAGGGGTAAATCCAAAAATCTGGGAATAGAAATAGAACTCGCCATCAATCGCCCGTTTGATATTTTCAGCTTTACGGAAGCCGTGCTGCTCGCCTTCAAAGGGAACGTAGGCAACAGGTAAACCCTTTTTGCGTAAAGCCTCCACCATCATTTCCGCTTGATTGGGCGGCACGACTTTATCGTCTAAGCCTTGGAAAAAGGCGATCGCGCAGGATAGCTTATCGGTGAAATGAATCGGCGATCGCTGAATATATACATCCTTTTGTTCGGGATACTTACCGATCAAACTATCGAGATAGCGGGATTCAAATTTATGGGTATCGGTGGCAAGAGCTTCGAGATCACAAATGCCGTAATGACTTGCCCCTGCTTTAAACTCATCGCGAAAGGTCAAAGCACAAAGGGTAGTATAACCACCCGCACTGCCGCCCGAAATCGCTAAGCGATCGCCATCGACTAAACCCTTATCCGCAAGGAATTTCGCACCATTGGCGCAATCATCCACATCGACAATTCCCCAATTGCCCTTGAGGCGATCGCGATATTCGCGACCATAGCCTGTGCTACCGCCATAGTTGACATCTAGCACCGCAAAGCCGCGACTCGTCCAATATTGAATGCCAAGGCTCAAACTTCCTGAAGTGGATGCGGTCGGGCCGCCATGGATTTCGACTAATAGCGGTGGTTTCTCACTGGGTTCCGCTTGAAAGTCTTTATTTTTTGGCAGATAGAATAAACCATGAGCCGTCTTCCCATTCTCCGTAGGGAATTCCACAGCCTGTGCCGCCGAAATATAGGCGGGGTCAAGCTGTAGGTCAGAAGCATTCCGTACTTTTTGCCAAGTTCCCTTGGTGACATCTAGCAAAACGATCGCCGACGATTCAGTTGCCGAGCCACCGTGAAAGACAGCGTGATTGCCTTCGCAATGGATGCCTGAAATGGAAGTAAAGGGTAATGCAATCTCTTGTAAACCTGCTTGGAGATTGGCAGGATCGAGAATGGCTAAATGGGATTTACCATGCTGCGTATAGGAGCAGAGGATTTTACCATCCCCAGTAAAGTCATAGGTAGACATCCCAAACACCCATTGCGGCAAACCAAACTCCGCTTCCATCGGTGCTAGAGCTTGAATCGTAAGGTCATCTGCGGCGCGATAGAGATTCCACCAACCAGTGCGATCGCTAACAAAATAGAGATTGCCATCGGGCGACCATCGAGGCTGAAAAATCGATTCCTGCTCACCACCAGCTACTAATTGTGGATTCTGAATTGCAAGAACCCCTACTTCCGTTTCTACTAAATCGGCAACCCATAGTTCTGTTCCATCCCAAGGCATATTTGGATGATTCCAACTAATCCAAGCCAGCCTATCACCCGTAGAATTCAAGCAAGGCGAAGCGTAGAAATCTGCACCCTTAACTAAGACTTGAATATCTTCCCCATTGCTGGTGTTTACCGCCACTAAGGTATTAATCGGTTCGCCCTCTGCGGTATGGTCTTCACGCACGCAAATCAATTTGCCATAGAGCCGACTCCACACAAAATCCGCATAACGATAGGCACTTTCACTAGTCAAAGGCTTACAAGAACCGCCGCCAACTTTGCGATAGATACAGCGATCGCTAAAGTTCGAGAAATAAATCCGTCCATCATCTACCAAATATTCACCACCGCCATATTCATGCACTAGCGATCGCACGTTTAAGGTTGCCGAGGTCATCTCGCGATAGTTACCTTCGCTGTCGTAGCGCATAATCACATTACGCCCCCCTTCTGTTGGTCTACCTTCATTCCAATAGACATAACCACCATCAATGGCGATCGCGCCGAGACGAATACTACTAGAAACAATCAAATCGGAACTAATCGGCGATTTCCAAGAACCGTAGGGAGACGTTGCCATGAGTTTTACTAAAGTTTTTATATCTATAAAAGCCCATATTATTATAGCGATTGTGCGAAGAACAAGATGGGTAAGTAATTAGAGTAACTTTAAAATCTAAGATTAAGTAGCTCTCGCAAAACTTGCTAGGATTAGTCATATAGCTATACAAAATTGTCTTCGCAAGATATCGAAACGCAATGGCTCCAAACCCTCAAAGCTCCCAAGGTTCACCCCTAGACACTCTGCAAGTAAGAGCCGTAGAACTGCGGAAGATTTTGCAACGGGCTAGTTATGAATACTATGCCCTTGATGCTCCAACGATGGAGGACTCAGTTTATGATGCGCTCTACCATGAATTACTGAATCTCGAAAAGCAATATCCCCAGCTAATCACCTCCGACAGCCCCACCCAGCGCATCGGCGAAAAGCCCGTTAGCCAATTCGTCTCAGTGCAGCATAATGTTCCACTTTATAGCTTAGAAAATGCCTTTACATCTGGTGATGTCACTACTTGGCAAGAACGCTGTCAAAAGGGATTAGAAAAGCAAGAATTTCTCGATAGTGTTTGTGAATTAAAAATTGATGGATCAGCGATCGCCTTAACCTACGAGCAAGGCATACTAGTGCGAGGTGCAACTAGAGGCGATGGCGTATCAGGCGAAGATATTACCACCAATATAAAAACCATTCGTTCCATTCCCTTAAAACTCAATCTAGAGAATCCTCCCGATCGCCTAGAAATTCGTGGTGAAGCATTCCTCCCGATCGCCGTATTTGATGAGATTAACCAAGAGCGATCGCAACAAGCCGAAGCCTTATTCGCTAACCCACGCAACGCCGCCGCAGGAACACTCCGCCAACTCGACTCACGCATTGTTGCTAAACGTCGTCTCGATTTTTTCGCCTATACAATTCATATTAATCAGGAAGATTTTGCTTCGCAAAATCTTCCTGATATTTCTTCTCAATGGCAAGCCTTAGAATTTCTCCAGCAAATCGGATTTCGCGTTAATCCCAATAAAAAACTCTGCAAATCTATTCAAGAACTACAAGACTATTACGATTATTGGTCAACCGAACGCCTAAAACTTCCCTACATGACCGATGGCATGGTGATTAAGCTTAATGAATTCTCTAAACAAGCACAACTGGGCTTCACGCAAAAAACTCCTCGATGGGCGATCGCTTGGAAATATCCCGCCGAAGAAATGCCTACGGTAATTGAAGCTGTCACCGTGCAAGTGGGGCGCACAGGCACTCTCACCCCCGTTGCCGAATTGCGCCCCGTTCTCCTTGCGGGTACGACTGTCTCTAGGGCAACTTTACACAATAGCGATCGCCTCGCAGAATTAGATCTCCATATCGGTGATACAGCGATCGTGCGGAAAGCAGGGGAAATCATTCCTGAAGTAGTGCGGATTTTGCCTGAGTTGCGTCCTAATGGGGCGAACCGTTTTGTGATGCCTACCCACTGCCCCGAATGTGGTCAGCCCGTTCTCAAACCTGAAGATGAAGCCACAACCCGTTGTATTAATATTGAATGTCCTGCGATTGTGCGGGGTGCGATCGAGCATTGGGTCAGCCGTGAAGCTCTCGATATCAATGGCATTGGTGAGAAATTGGTTAAACAATTAGTTACGGAAAATCATGTCACTTCCGTTGCCGATTTGTATGCCCTCACGAGCGAACAATTGCAAACCCTCGATCGCATGGGACAAAAATCTGCCGACAAAATTATTGCGGCGATCGCCCAGTCCCAAACCAAACCTTGGGCGCGAGTCCTCTATGGCTTAGGCATCCGTCATGTGGGTAGTGTAAACGCTCAGAATATTGCCGATAATTTCCCCAATGTGGAGTTATTAGCAAGTGCAAGTAAAGAGGCGATCGCGTCCATCTTTGGGATCGGCGAAGAAATCGCTCAATCTATTTATGAGTGGTTTCGTAAAGGTGCTAACCAAGATCTCATCCAAAAACTTCAAGACGCAGGTTTGCAATTTGTAAACACAATGCAAGAAAGTCAGGCGATCGCGATAAATCCTCATATCGCAGGTAAAACCTTTGTAGTCACAGGTACGTTACCCACCCTCAAACGAGACGAGGCTAAAGCCCTGATCAAATCCGCAGGCGGCAAAGTAACAGATTCCGTCAGCAAAAAAACGCATTATCTTGTGGTCGGCGAGGAGGCAGGTTCTAAGCTCGACAAAGCCCAATCTTTAGGCGTAACCTGCCTTTCAGAAGCAGAATTACTAGAGTTAATTACTCCCTTCCCACCCAAGAATTAGTGTGGCGGCGCGAAGCGCCGCCACACTAATTCTTGGGTTTTTATGTCCTAAGCAAAACTTACATTGCTATATTGCAAAATAGTTACATTAGATGTGTTATATTAACAAATGCGGCAGCTTGGCTCAGGTGGTTAGAGCGACGGTCTCATAATCCGTAGGTCCCGGGTTCAAATCCCGGAGCTGCTATATAAGATAAACATCGGTGATGCACAGCAACGCCGATGTTTTTTGTTCATGATAGTATGTAGACAATTTACTCCCTAACGCAAAGGACAAGATTATGGGATTACTCGATCGCATTGGTATGGTGGTCAAGTCCAATGTAAATGCAATGGTTACGGCTGCTGAAGATCCTGAAAAAATTCTGGAGCAATCAATCATTGATATGCAAGAAGACTTGGTGCAATTGCGCCAAGCCGTCGCACAGTCAATGGCAGCCCTCAAACGCCAAGAGCAACAATATAATCAAAGTGCAACCCAATCCCAAGAATGGGAGAAGCGTGCCATGCTAGCGCTTCAAAAGGGGGATGACAACCTAGCCAGAGAAGCTCTAAGTCGCAAGAAAACCCATGCTGATGCCGCAGCCACTTTAAAGGTTGGCTTGGATCAGCAAACCACTCAAGTAGATTCTCTTAAGAAAAATCTAATTGCGATCGAAGGCAAGATCTCTGAGGCAAAAACCAAGAAAGAGATGCTCAAGGCTCGTTTGCAATCGGCTAAGGCTCAAGAGAATCTCAATAACATGCTCGGCAAAGTCAATACTAACTCTGCGGCAGCAACTTTTGAGAGAATGGAAGAGCGCGTGCTAATGGCTGAGGCTAAGGCTAGTGCAAGTTCTGAGCTTGGGATGGACAATCTCGAATCTCAGTTTGCTCAGTTAGAGGCTGGTAGTGGTGTTGATGATGAACTCGCCGCCCTCAAAGCCAAAATGTTGACGAGTAGCCCTGCCCCTCAAGGTGCATTACCTCCATCGGATGCCTCCAAGCCAACAGTTGGAGCAGCGATCGATGCAGAACTAGAAGCTCTACGTCGCCAAATGGGTAACTAAATGTAGGATGCGTTAGTGCAACGTAACGCATCAATTTGGTAGAGATGAGGTGTTACGCGATCGTTAACCTATCTTCTCCTTCCCACCCAAGAAATAGTGGTGCGGCGCTTCGCGCCGCACCACTATTTCTTGGGTGGGAAGTAAAGTAACGTTTTCTAGCAATTCACAAAAGTGTTGTAACACTTTTGTGAATTGCTAGAAAACCAAACCCAGTAAAGTTTTTCAAAACTAAAAATGGCGCAGCCATTTTTAGTTTTGGTATTATTTAAGCCAATCTTCGAGACTGGTGGTTAACTTGCCTGTAATTTGCGCCGTGAGTTGATCACGTTTTTGCTTACGTTGCCATTTTTGGAACTGCTTTTCGTATTCTTCGCTATCAGTTTGATAGGTTCCCCAAGCGTCTAACGCTACCGCTAAGCCCCAAAATAATAGTGGATAAACAGCCCAACCAATTTTGCCAGAGGTCACTAAGTTCAAGGCGACTAAAAAGGAATTAACGATCGCATATTTAAGAACATTTGACTGAAAAGATTTTTTCTTATACTTATCAAATTCCACTTGCTCCTTACGCACCCCTTGGGTGGATTGCCATTCCTGCACTGCGGCTAGAAAGTCAGTTTCACTTACCCCCATATCTGAGGCTATTTCGTATACCTGCTTTTTAGTTAGGTTTTGCCCATTAGGTCTCTTGGCTAGAGCATAACGAAGAATTTGATCAACCTGTTCATCTGAATAAGTATCCATAGATTCCTCCATAATTAAAACTAGCCCCGAAGGCTAGTTTTAATTATCTTAGTTCAGCAATGAAGCGATCGCAGCAATCGCGCAACCAATAGGTATAGGATTCGGGATGTTGTTTGATATCTGCTTGCAAAGAGTCTAAATCTATCCATTTCCAAGCATCGGCTTCCTCTGGGTTGAGCGTGGGCTGGCGATCGCTATATCCGACAAATACATGATCAAATTCATACTCAGTTAAGCCATTATCTAATTCGGCTCGATAGATAAAGCTAAATAATTCTTGCAGTTCGCAGTCAAAGCCCATTTCTTCTAGCAAACGACGGTGGGCGGCAGCTAAAGTTGTTTCCTCATCGCGAGGATGGCTACAGCAGGTATTTGTCCAGAGTCCTCCTGAGTGGTACTTATGCTTGGCACGTCTTTGGAGCAGAAGCTGCCTTTGCGAGTTTAATACAAAAATCGAAAATGCTCGATGTAATAAACCTTCACGGTGAGCTTGTAATTTTTCAGCAATTCCAATTTGGCGATCGCTAGCATCCACTAAGATAATTTTTTCTTCTAATAGATCTAGACTAGCTAATTCTCTAGTTGCATTCATAAAAATCAAAAAATAATATTTTAAAAGCCCTGATTTTGCAAAGCTTTTAAAATATTATCTGGTTTTGTTCAGAGCATGACAGACGATCGCCCCAAAGACCATGACTCAGCGCTTGTGATAAAATCGGGCTGTAGGCTCAAAACCTTACCTAAAACTATGAATTCTTTAACGATCAGCTTAGAATCTGTTATTGAACTTACAGATGAACAGTTTTTTCAACTCTGTCGCAAAAATAGCGATCTAAGAATGGAGCGAAATGCTCAAGGGGATATCACAATTATGGCTCCAGAAGGTGGTGGTACAGGGATGCGAAGTGCCAGCATTACTACAGATCTAGGAATTTGGAATCGTAAAACTAAGTTAGGCTTTATTTTTGGATCGTCAACGGGTTTTAAACTCCCCAATGGGAGCGATCGCTCTCCTGATGCTTCATGGATCTTGAAAGAGCGTTGGGAAGCACTAACGACCGAGCAACAGTCTAAGTTTGCGCCCATTTGTCCAGATTTTGTAGTTGAATTGATGTCGCCTAGCGATAACTTGAAGGTTACGCAAGCGAAGATGCAGGAATATCAAGATAATGGTGCAAGGCTTGGTTGGCTGATTAATCGCAAAGATCGTGAAGTGGAAGTTTATCGTATTGGGAAGTCTAAGGAAGTTTTGCAAAATCCAAATTCTCTCTCTGGGGAAGATGTCTTACCTGAGTTTGTTTTGAGTCTTGCGGAAATTTGGTAACAGAATATATTGAATAGGCGATCGCCCTAAGCACCATGACTCAAGAGCCAGAATCAAAATCAAAACTAACCTTGCAGGAACAGATTGTTGATCTTTTATTTAAGGCGACGCAAACAGGTGGGGTGGGCATTGGTGGTGTTCATGCATTTTGGATATTGTTTAAGGAGAGTGATATTCCTAAAGCGATCGCTTCAGCAGTCATTGGTGTAGGTATTTCCTATGCTGCGAAATTGCTGCAACCTATTCATAAGGGGACTGAAGAACGCTTAGACAGACTTGGTATTGCTATCAATGATGGGATCAGTCATGTTGGTGGAGCGGTTGTTGCAAAAGTAACCTCAGTTGAGGATCGCTATTTTGAGGCACAGGCAGCGGATTGTGAGCTTTGTAGAACTGAGGGGGTTGGCAAAATTGATCGCATTGCCACACCGATGTTAGAGGATGTGTTTGTGCGATTGAGCCTGAATTTGAACATGGGGACGGCGGGATTTCGCAATGAGCAGAAATTAGCTAGGTTAATGAGATCTGAAAACTTTAATAAAGAAGTTAATCAAGAAGACTTAGAGGATAGGTTCACGGTTGATATTTGGGAACTGTTAGCAAAAGCAAAAAATGATTCGATTTATCGGCAAATTGCGATTTTGGCTTGGGGCGGCTTTGGTAAAACGACACTCTTGCGCCATGTTACCTATCGCCTATGTCGCAATAAACAGAATGAAAATCAAAAGCATGACGTACCTCACTTTGTACCTGTGTTGTTGCTATTACGGAAGTATCGTGATTTGCTCACGCAAGAAAATCCTGAAGATTTACCAACGATCATCGAGAAGCATCATCTTCCTAGCCTGAATGCTAGTTTGCAAATGCCGACAAATTGGGCGCGGGATTTGCTCAATAAAGGCAGGATGATGATTTTGTTGGATGGATTTGATGAGGTTCCTAAATTACAGCGCCCATTGTTGTCTCGGTGGTTAAACACGCAAATGCGGAACTATCCTAAGTCAGTATTTATTTTGTCATCACGTCCCAAAGCATATATTGAACAAGGTTTTGATGATGATCGATTAGATTTAAAATCAGTGTTTCATGTTCAGCCGTTTACGATCAAGCAGATTCAGGAATTTGTGAATAAATGGTATTGGTGTCAAGAATATTATGGCTGTGGCAAAATGGACTCTCCCGCAGTTCGCAAAGAAGCAACGGATGCGGCAAATGAGTTGTTAGGGCAAATTGCTAATCGTGAGGAATTAACAAAATTAGCAAGTAATCCCTTGTTGCTGACCATGATTGCTCGGTTTCATCGTTGCTATCCAAGTGCGGAACTCCCTAAACGGAGAGGCGATCTTTATCAGGAAATCTGTAAGTTGCAATTAAAGGATCGTCCCATGGCGCGGCAGTTAGAGACGATGCTCACGGATGGCGATGCACAAGTAATCTTGCAAATGCTGGCATTAGAGATGATGCAGCAAAAGGAGGAACGGATAGATCGTGAGCTTTTGATAGCGAGACTAGATGATTATTTGTCCATACAGGATGAAACTGTTGAGACGAATGAGTTTCTCAAACAAGTAGAAGAGATTAGTGAATTGCTAGTACAGAAAGATGACGAGCTGGAGTTTTCACATTTAAGTTTTCAAGAGTTTCTAGCGGCAATGGAAATTATTCGCACCAATCAAGAAAGTATTCTGCATTCACATTTCCACGATGATTGGTGGAAGCAGGTAATTTTGTTGTATGTGAGTAAGGTTAAGAAACCTAGCAATCTAATTAAAACCGCGCTAGATGCAGGGGCGATCGATTTGGCTTTGGCTTGCACTCAGGAAACGAGGAAGCAGATTGATGCAAATGTCAAAAAGGATTTACAAGCTCTAGAAGAACAACGTCAGTTACAAGCGGTAGAAATTGAGGTTAAAAATTCTCTCTATCAACAATTGGAAGAATATCTCGAAAATCAGCAATGGTATGAGGCGGATCAGGAAACTTGGGAACTGATACTTAAGGTGACGGAGCGAGAGGAAGAGGGATGGGTGAGAGCAGAAGATATTAAAAATTTCCCTTGCGAGGATTTATTAACTCTAGATCGCCTGTGGGTGGAATATAGCAAGAAACATGGATTTGAGTTTGGCTTTAGCGTTCAGAAGCAGATTTATGTCGAGTTGGGTGGTAAGCTAGATTTTAGTTATCCGAGTGATGAGATTTGGGATAAATTTTGCGATCGCACTGCATGGAAAAGCGAGGGTAAATGGGTAGACTATCCCGATCAATTTTTTAAGAATAATTTTATGTGTGTGAAGGGACACCTCCCCGTGTATGTGGGGTTGGTGGAAGTGCGAGGGGTTCTTTTCTCGCATCGAGACTTGTGAACTGTAGCAGATAACGATTACAGTTCAATATTAAGCTTTTGTTACAATCCCATTTCTACGACATAATCAGCCTTCCAGGACTTTTGTTACCTGTCACCAGAGGCAAGGAAAAAGGAAAAAGGAAAGGTGAATAATCTTTAAGCCAAGATCCCCGACTTTTTCTGTAAATTTACAGATGGTCTTTGCTAGTGCAGAAAAAGTCGGGGATCTGAATCTCCACTTTTTCCTATTGCCTTTTAACTTTTTCCTTGTTACCCCAACATCATCAAAGCAATTTTCGGGTTCAGAGCATTAGCCTGCACAAATTTGATCGCCACCGCCAAAATTGCCGCATTTTCTGCTTCCCAACTGTCCCAAGGTAGCCCCATCTGACCTTTACACTTTTTCTTAGGGCTGCCCCGCGCAATCCCCAAACCCGCCAGTAACTTGTTACCCCATTTTCTTTTAATTTCTGGTTTTGGCTTCGGTCGATACTTCTCGCAAAACTTTTTATAACGCTCCGCACATTCCTGCAAACTCTTACCCAAAGCCAAAAAAGCAGGATGCCACTCTGTCAAACCGTCATCGGTCAACCGTTCATAACTGCCATAATTACTAAAATCATAAAAAAATCCGCGCTGAAATCCCGCCGCCTTGGGATTCGCATGGATATATCGCAACGTATTCAAAGCCCTCTGCCGATCGCTATTCGCAAACCCCGTACTGTGATATCGTTTCTCCCAGAAATGCCCCGTGCGATTGAGCATTTTGTTAAAACACATGGCAGTATACCAATTCAGCCAGTGCATAATTTTTGGCAACTCATCCACGTTTTCAGGTTCGAGCAAATAATGAATGTGATTGCTCATGATGCAGATCGCGTAAAGCTTGAGCTTATATTTCTCTTTTAATTTTTGAATCCCATAGAGCAGCACCTTCCGACATTCATCACGAATCAATCGAAACTCGCGATTATTACATCGCACCGTAATGTGATAGCAATAGCCAGCAATGAGTTCGCGAGGTTTTCGAGACATGATTTTATTTCCATAATTCACGTAGGGGCAAAGCATTACCGCCACAATCTATCAATTCTCAGATCCGCTCAATACGGTAATGCTCTGCCCTAAACCTCCAACTTTTACACCAACTGACCTAAACAGATCGGTTAGAATATATTACAAAACTACACATTTGCAGGAGTTTTATGGATACCATCGACTTAGAAAAGCTTGTGCAAAGAGGCTACTACGTTACATTAGGCGCAACCTCATCATTAATTGAAGTAATCCAAGACCCCATCAAACGCGAAGAGAACCTTAAAATACTAGGGCGGAGTTTTGAGGAAATCACCCAAACCCTTGCCGAAAAAGGCGTTACCACTGAAGCAGAGGCTCGTAGCTATGTAGATAGCTTTATTGCTCAACAGGTGAGTGGTAAGGCAAGTACAGAAACAGATTCAACAGGTTTAACCACCGTAACGACTACCGCCAAAACTGTTGATGAGAATGCATCTGATCCTGATTCCGAAAAGTCCAATCAAAAGGTCAAAGCAAGTATGCGGGATGAAATTGCAGAACTCACCCAGCAACTAGCAAGTTTACGATCTGAGTTAGAGCAGTTACGCTCAAATTAGCTAAAAGTAAATCTTTATCTCTATTTGTAATTGTTGGTGCGCGGCTTTGTCCTGCACCATTAATTTAATAAAGAACCAAATTTTAGATGGGGCGGCGAAGCTGCCCCATCTAAAATTTGGTTCTTTGTTTTACGGCAAAGTCCTCACTCCTTGGCAAGGGAGTATAATTGCTAAACTTTTAAAAGTTGCCATTTTCCCATCTTATTCCTTAGCCCATGCCCTTTTCTTCCGTCATCCGTTCATTAATCCGATCGCCTCTCACCGATGAACTAGAGAGTAAACTGGTGCGATCGCGCCAGCTTACCCTTTCAGGCTTATCGCGAGTCGCTAAAGGACTGGTTAGCTCGACCCTGAGCCAAAAAGAAGAAAAGCTCATGCTGGTGATTACCTCCACCATTGAGGAGGCAGGACGTTGGGCGGTGCAGCTAGAAACGATGGGCTGGGCAACGGTGCATTACTATCCGACTTCGGATATGTTGCCCTATGAGCCATATCAGCCAGAGTCAGAGGTGATTTGGGGACAAATGCAGGTGTTGGCGGATTTAGCAGATTGGGATCAGCAGGAAGGGGAAAAGAAAAAAATGGCGATCGTGGCAACCGATCGCGCTTTACAGAAACATTTACCTAGTCCGCAGGAATTTAATGACTATTGCTCACAACTAGAAGTTGGCTGTGAGATTAAGCTGCGGGATTTGGCAGAAAATCTCACGCTCATGGGTTATGAAAACGCTTCTACCGTGGAAACTGAAGGGCAATGGGCAAGGCGTGGGGATATCATCGACATTTTCCCTGTGTCGAGCGAAATGCCTGTGCGGATTGACTGGTTCGGCGATGAGATTGAGAGAATTCGCGAATTCGAGCCGACAACGCAACGAGCCTTAGATAGTATTCCTTCCGTTTTACTAACTCCCATTAGTTACGGGCATATTTTAGGGAGTTTAGAATTTCCCGATCAGGACGCTGAAGATGAATTTAGTGCCAAAGGTTTTGCGGTTCATCCCTTATCTAGTGCTTCCATCCTCGACTATTTACCCAATCCAGAGCAATGTTTGGTAGTAATCGATGAGTTAGAACAATGCCAAGCCCATTGCGATCGCTGGTACGAATCCGCCGCAGAATTGTCTCCCCTCTCCTCCTTTGGGAGAGGGGCTGGGGGTGAGGGCAAACTCCATCGCGCCTTTGCCGACTGTTTAACAGAAATTACTAAATTCTATCGCCTCGATGTTTTTGAACTTGCCGAAGAAAATCGTGGCGTAAATATGTCTACTCGCTCGGTTCCTGCGATTCCCCACCAATTTGGGAAGCTTGCCCAAACCATCCGTGACTATCGCGAACAAAAGTACAAAATCATTCTCATTTCCGCGCAACCTTCGCGTACTGTGGCTCTATTACAAGAGCATGATTGCCAAGCTCAATTTATTCCCAATGTCCGCGATTATCCTGCGATCGACAAAACCCATAACCTCCGCATCGCCGTTGCTTTGAAATATTCAGGCATTGCCGAAATTCAAGGGTTTGTATTGCCCACTTATCGCATTGCCGTAATTAGCGATCGCGAGTTTTTTGGACAGCACGCTCTCGGTACGCCCAATTATGTCCGCAAGCGCCGCAGAGCCGCATCAAAGCAGGTGGACTTAAACAAGCTTTCCCCAGGGGATTATGTGGTTCACAAAAATCATGGGGTCGGGCAGTTTGTCAAATTAGAGAAGTTGACGGTCAATAAGGAAACTCGCGAATATCTGGTTCTCAAATATGCCGATGGCTTATTGCGCGTCGTCGTCGATCAGATGTCGATCCTGTCGCGCTATCGGGGAATGAATGAGGCGAAGCCCGAACTGCACAAGATGACGGGCAAGGCTTGGACAAATAGCACCGCTAAAGCAAAGAAAGCAATTAAGAAGATTGCCTTTGATTTGTTGGAACTATATGCCAAGCGATCGCAACAATTAGGATATTCTTTTCCGCCCGATAATCCTTGGCAACAGGAAATGGAAGATTCCTTTCCCTACCAAGCAACTCCTGACCAGTTGAAGGCAACGCAGGATGTAAAGCAGGATATGGAAAGTGCGCGTCCGATGGATCGCCTTGTGTGCGGTGATGTTGGCTTTGGTAAAACAGAAGTTGCGATTCGCACGATTTTTAAGGCAGTAACTTCTGGGAAACAGGCGGCGCTACTCGTTCCCACGACTATCCTCGCGCAGCAGCATTACCACAGCTTACAAGAACGCTATGCCGCCTATCCTGTGAATATTGCGTTACTCAATCGCTTTAAAAGCGCTTCTGAAAAGAAAGAGATTATCCGCAAGCTGAAAACGGGTGAATTAGATATCGTTGTCGGTACACATCAACTTTTATCCAAGGATGTAGATTTTAAGGATTTAGGTTTACTTGTAATTGATGAAGAGCAACGCTTTGGGGTGGCACAAAAAGAGAAAATCAAAACCATGAAAACGGAAGTGGATGTGCTGACGCTCTCCGCAACGCCCATTCCCAGAACCCTCTATATGGCTATGTCTGGGGTGCGCGAAATGAGCCTAATTACGACACCACCGCCATCGCGGCGATCAATCATGACGCATTTATCGCGCTACAATTCCGAACTAGTTCGCGCCGCTATCCGCCAAGAACTCGATCGCGGTGGGCAAATTTTCTATGTAGTGTCGCGCATTGATGATATTGACGAGGTTTCAGCGCGAGTCCATGAAATGCTGCCCTCAGTTCGCATGGCGATCGCCCATGGACAAATGCCTGAGTCAGAGCTAGAGTCCACCATGCTTAGCTTCAGTAGTGGCGAATCCGACATGATGATTTGCACCACGATTATCGAATCAGGCTTAGATATTCCGCGTGTGAATACGATCATTATCGAAGATGCTCAACGCTTTGGACTTGCTCAACTTTATCAATTGCGGGGTCGCGTCGGTCGTGCAGGGATTCAAGCCCACGCATGGCTCTTTTATCAAGAAAAAGGCGAACTCACCGATGTGGCGCGAAAACGTCTTAAAGCGATTCAAGAGTTTACCCATCTTGGGTCAGGCTATCAGTTAGCGATGCGCGATATGGAAATTCGTGGTGTGGGCAATCTCCTCGGTTCCGAACAATCAGGACAAATTAACACGATCGGCTTCGATCTTTATATGGAAATGCTCCAAGAAGCGATCGCCGAAATCCGCGGCTCAGAAATTCCTGAAGTCGATGATACCCAAGTCGATCTACCGATTACCGCCTTTATCCCTGCGGAATATATTCCCGATGGCGATCGCAAGATGAGCGCCTACCGTGCCATCTCTGCGGTTACCAGCCGCCGCGAACTTACTCAAATCATCGAAGAATGGAATGATTGCTATGGCAAGGTTCCCGCACCAGCGATGCAGTTGATTAAAGTGATGGAACTAAAGCTGCTTGCCAAACGCATCGGCTTCTCCCGCATCAAGCCCGAAGGCAAGCAGCACGTTGTCCTCGAATCGAAAATGGAAGAACCCGCATGGAAGTTACTCCATGAGCATCTTCCCAGTCATTTGCGATCGCGCTTTGTCTATAGTAAAGGTCATGTCACTGTCAGAGGGATAGGCACTCTCTCCCACGATAAGCAACTTGATAGTTTGATTGAATGGCTAGATGCTATGCATCAAGCTAAAACTCAAGCATAGATTACTAGGACTTACGCTAAGCTAACGACTTGACTGGATTTTGGGTAACGAAGCCCTCTACGATATTTATATTTCACAAAAATATGATATTTGTTAGGCTTACTCACAAAACAAAATATGCCAGATGCTCAAATTAGTGCTATAAAGTTCGCAAACTAGACGCAACCAAGACCAATCAATAACAAAGTAGTGCCAAACATAGTCCCTAGCTTTATTTCAGATGGCATTGTTACGAGGTGATTTCTTCAATGGAGAGTAATAATATTCGTAGTAATAGCAATTACGAGCAGACCCTCGCGGGAGTCACCAAGGACTTGTCAGATCTGCGGGCAAATATCTTGGGCAAACTCAGCCGTGAAATTTTAATTTTACAAGCCCAAAAAAATGCTTTAACTGATGACATTCAGCGCCTCCAGTCTCAACGCAAAGAGCTAGAGGTACTAACGGTTGCACAGCAGGGGATGAATCAACAGGAGATCCAGCGTCAGCAATGGATCGAGCAACTTGCACAAGCGATTACCTATCACCTCAAAAATGATGTAATCGTGACTAATTCTCAAGTCCTCAATGACCATTCTCAAAATTTTGAGCAACTAATGCTCAATCTTGATAGTGCGATCCGTACTACCTTTCAGTCCTTGCAGCGAGATGTGGATACCTATCAGCGCGATCTTGATGATCAGATGCAAAGAATGTATACCCAGCGTCAGCAAGGTGAGTTAATGCTTTCGGCTCTGGTGGAAAGAATTGACGAATATCTGCGCCGACCTTCAGGCGATCGCTATGGCGGTGCAGGAGGCAACCCGCCCAGCACAAATTTTACGGGGACTTCAAATTTTACAGGGGCGATCGGCAGCAATAGCACAGTACCAGCCAAACCCAATGGGAATGGCAACTACAGTCAAATCCAAATCCCGACATTTAATAGCGCTCAGTTTCGGCAATACGACCAAAATGATACTCGTCCCTACGTCGAAGAACCCACAGCACCCTTTGAGTCTTCCGAACCCACCACCAATGTAGCTCCCCCTGCTAAGCGCCTTAATGATTGGTGGTTTGGCTTTATTTTGGTTCTGGGAGCTTCGGTAGTCCTATCTTTACAGAATATTTTAGTAAGAGTGATCTTCTCTAGTTCCAATATTTTTGGACTGTTTCAATTTGGGGGATTAATTAAGGCGAGTGTGCCGAACTCGTTTATGTTGCTGCTGTTGAGGATGCTTTTTGCCACCCCCATTATGTGGATAGTCGCCAAAACTATCTTTCGGGTTGATGTATTTCGCGATTTTCAGCAGCTTATGATGCCTAACCGTCGTTTATTAATGTGGCGGGTAGCCTTTAGCGCCTTATTACAATTTTGCTCTTTTGCCTTTATCTACATAGCTCTTGGCATTTTGAACCCCGGATTGGCAGTCACTTTATTTTTTATATTTCCTACTGTCACCGTCCTCATGGCTTGGTTACTCTTTGGCGATCGCCCCAGCAAAGATCGGTGGATGGTGATCGGAGTAATTTATGTGGGCATCATGCTGACCTACAACGTATTTGGAGTTAATAAACCTGATACATGGGGAGTAATTGCTGCAATGCTTTCAGGTATTTCTTTTGCAGGATATATCATTACTTCACAGGCCTGTTTCAAACAGCTTAACCCTGTGTCCTTTACATCCATTAACTTTGCGATCATTCTCTTGCTATGTATCGGGACTATGCCATTTACCCTGTCATCCATTTCTTTGAATGGCTCCTTGGTGTTCATGTGCTTCCTAATTGCTCTAACTACTTTGGGTGGTTATCTGCTTACTAGTTTTGGCACAAAGCTTATGGGTGCTGCCCAAGCCTCGATTGTTAGTGCTAGTGGTCCCGTATTTACTACGTTTTTAGCCTTTACAATTTTGGGAAACAAGCTAGATTTCATTCAATTATTTGGTGTATTTCTAGTTACAGGCGGCGTAGGAATGCTCAGTTTGCAAAATATGTACAAGCGCCCAGCCAAATAAAAACAAAATAAAGGCAAAACACAAAATGGCTTTGCCATTTTGTGTTTTGGTATTAAGCGCGAAGCGGGCTTCTTCTTTTGGTATATTAGCTAGTAGAGTCCCTAGGGATACACAGTGGTCAAAGATTTCCGATTTCAAGAGCAGGATACAAATTCAACATCGCAGTCTCAACAGGCTTTGCGATCGCTTTGGCATGGACTTACTCGCGAGCAAGGCTTGCCAGTATGGGCTTTGTTAGCAATTTTTTTGGTGATGCTGCTGGTGTGGAATTGGCAATTAATTGCCGCAACTAGTGCAGGAATTATGGCGATGACTGCCATTTATGTAATGCAGGACTGGAACTGGAATGCGATTTTGTGGAAGATCCACAAATTTTTCCAAAGTCCTTACCGTTATCTGCCTTTATCGGTGGCAAGTGGCACGGTCACAGTTTTTTTGACCTATACCTTACTAGCCCTCTGGTCAAGCCAAGACAATCATTGGCTAGCGTCGGCTAGTATTTTGCAATTAGGCGCGACCTTAACTGTTTTAGTACTTTTAATTCGTCAAAGTTTTAGTCAATGGCTCCAACGTCAGCAAAATAATTTTGATCAACTGATTACCCAGCTAGCCGTTAATGACGATCTGGCTCGGTTAATTGCGATTAAGCAAATTACGCAATATGTCCAAACTAATCGCTTGCCTGCGGTTCAAGAGAAAGCGATCGCCGACTATTGCAATCTTTTGCTGAACCGTGAAACTGAAATCACCACCCGCGAAGCCCTATTTGAGACTTTGGAAGCCTTACAGCCAAACGTTCTTAAGCCATCGCTAAGACGATCTGCTAATAGTGCGGATATAACTTAAATAAATACTGGTGCGGCTTCGCCGCGCACCAGTATTTATTTATTAGGAAGGTAATAATATTAATGCTAACTAAAGAGCAAATTCTCGATCGCCAAGTAGCTTTATTAGTTCAAAGTACACCCGATGAGGAAACTGCCAGCGCAGTCAGCTTGATCGCCTCAGTACTCAAAGCGATCGCCAAAAATTTAAAATACACTAATTACTTTCTGATTCAAGATATTGAAGGCGGATGGTTGCTTACGCCGCTTAGTAATCACGATAATCCTGAGGTGGAAAAAGTGACGATATATGCCTATTGCGATCGCACTCCCGCCAATATTGATCGACTTAAGCTCAATGATGAAAGTTTAGAATGTGCAGAATACAACGTAATTGAGATGCTATTTCGTTTAATTGGCATGAAACAGGTTGACAGTATTGTATTTTTTGATCGAGCTACCGATACTCAGCATGGCATTGAGATCGGGCGAACTGACATAGAGAATCTGTGCGAAAAGCAGATTAAACGTGCTCAGTTTGGCTTACAAAAGCTCAACGAAATTAAAAATAACGCCAATATTGCTTAATCCAAAAGTGGCGACGCTTTGCGTCGCCACTTTTGGAGAGTACTATTCGTGATCGATAAAGCCACACATTACAGTCCCATCCACAGAACCTTTGCCATTAACCATACAAGCTAAATGCTCAGAGCTATTTCCAGAGCTATTCATAGTCACAATGCGATCGTAGCTATCACCAAACATCAAATTTTCAGCGATCGCCTTGACCTCTGGCGTAGTATTAACGGCAATGATAATTTGATTGCTATTTGCTCCTAAGTTTTCTTCGTAGCGCACTTCGGTTTGAGGAGCAGGTGGATTTTGGTAGAGGGCAGCAACGATCGCACTTTGGGCATTAACGGAGTTAGCAAAAGCGAAACCTGAAATAGCGAAACCTGAAACTGCTAATAATGTGGCGACAAATGTACTTTTCATAACTGCCTCTCTGCTGCGTTCTCTAAATGCTTTCAACAAAATCGATTAATCATCAAAATCAACAACTTACCTTCTAATACCAAATCACGAAAGTTTGACAACACTTTTGTGATTTAAACACCAAACCCAGTAAGGTTTTTTAAATAAAGAAATGGCGTAGTAATTTCTTCATTTGGTATAAGACTTAATTTTCTGGTAAAGGTGGCGATCGCCACTTCCTCCGATCAACTTAACCGAATGGGCGATACCGATTGCTTGATGAATATATAATCAGGTTTTTTAGAGCAACCCTCAGTGACATAAGATCTCAGTGCTTGTGATTGCGATCGCAATTTTTGGTGATGCAGTTTCCTAATTCATAATCAAGTCGTTGTCAAACAACGCCTTGATTATGAAAGGCACAGTAAAATAAAGAATCAATTTTTAGTAGCGTAGCTTTGCCCCATCACCCCAAATTAATTCTTGCAGACCCCTAATTTATGAAAACTTTCATTAATCCTTATTGGCTACTATCAGGACTAATTTCAGGGCTAGTGGTGGCGATCGCCACTACTAATTACGAAGCCGCTTTTGCCGATCCCAATCAAATTCGTCAAATTTTACAAACCAAAGAATGTCAAGGTTGCGACCTCTCGCGAGTCAAACTCAGCTTTGCCAATCTTCGCGGAGCGAGTCTACGCAATGCCAATCTATTCTCGGCAGACCTCAAGCTTGCCGATCTTCGGGAAGCAAATCTGATTGGGGCAATTCTCGATAAAGCAGATTTACGCGGAGCCGACCTCACAGGCGCAGATTTGACAGGCGCATATATCAACGAGACAAACTTTTGCGGCGCAATTATGCCTGACGGTCAAAAGTCTAACGAAGGCTGTCCTAAAGAAGCTAGTCCTTTAGCCCCCAAGAATTAGTAGGGCGGCGCGAATCATCGCCCCACTAATTCTTATAGCAATGTAAGGTTTGCTTAGGACATAAAACCCAAAAAGCGAGTTGCGGCGCTTCGCGCCGCAACTCGCTTTTTAGGTTTTGGTTTGTACTGGCTAACTCTTGCTTTGCTATAGTTTTGAAGTAAATAGACGGGACTGGATGCATCAAGAGATACATCATTGTTGAGAGTTGTGTAGAATTGTATGCAAAGGATTGAGAAAGTTGGAAGACTATTACCAAAAACTCAATTAGACCGATAGGCTAGAGATTATTTTTGTTGATCTCAAATCCTTAATATTTATTCGTCCAAGCGGAGTTCCGCCCTATGATTGACGCTATTATCATCTTCACATTCATTCTAGCGGGAGCAGGCACTGGCTTCCACGGCATTGATTTTCTACCGTCAGACCTGATCGCCCAACTCAATGTGCAAAGTTTCCGTTGGGTGACTTTGGGTGTTGGTTCCTTTGTGGGGCTAGTGGCGGGCTTGATTGTCCAAAACACCTATCGCCGCATCGAGTCCAATGTCCGCGACTTGCCCATTGAGACAATTTTGGGAAGGGCGGTTGGCTTAGTATTTGGGCTATTGGTGGCTAACTTGATGTTAGCTCCCCTATTCTTGATCCCCATTCCCGAAGATTTTGCCTTCATTAAGCCCCTTACTGCCATCTTAGTGAGCATTATCTTTGCCTATTCGGGGATGACCCTCTCAGATACTCACGGACGCGCTCTATTGCGCTTAATCAATCCCAACAATGTCGAAAGCAGCTTGTTAGCCGATGGAACTTTGCGTACAGCCACCGCTAAGGTTTTGGATACTAGCACGGTCATTGATGGACGCATCCAGACTTTGATGGAAACGGGATTTTTGGAAGGGCAGTTACTGATCCCGCATTTTGTAATTCAAGAATTGCAGACGATCGCAGATAGTTCTAACGATCAAAAACGGGTACGTGGCAGACGTGGTTTAGATATTCTCAATAATATGCGTGAGCAGTATAGCGATCGCATCACGATCCACTCGGCGGACTTTGAGGATTTGCATACCGTTGATGCTAAATTAGTGCGCCTCGCCCAAGAGCTAAGCTGCACCCTAATTACCAATGACTACAACCTCAACAAAGTTGCCAATTTGCAACAGGTTGAAGTTCTCAACATTAACGATCTGGCTCAAGCCTTGCGCCCCACTTATTTGCCGGGGGACTCCCTCGAACTCAAGGTACTGAAGGAAGGCAAGGAAGCCTCTCAAGGGATTGGCTATCTGGAAGATGGCACAATGGTGGTCATCGAAGAAGGTCGCGAATATCTCGGTAAGCAAATCATTGTGATCGTGACCAGTGCTTTGCAGACTTCAGCAGGTCGGATGATTTTTGCGCGACATGAGGCGATCGCTACGGTTTAATAATCACTTACTTAACTAATATTTACGCCTATGCAAGTTTCGCCCTTTCACTCACAGCGACAATTGGTATCAGGTAAAGTCGGGTGGGGATGGCGACAAGCGACTTATCCTATTTCTCTAAATTTTGGCTTTGCAGGTTTCTTGATGCTAATAGTAGCAACTTCGCTACTTATGAGAATCGGCGATCCCCTATTTTTAGTGATTGAGTCTTGCCTCTTAATTGGCGGGCTACTTATAGGTTTATATACAGCGAAGTCAGTGGTGGATGTTTGCCGCCAAAATTCGGAATATGCATTTTCGCAAGGTCAGTTAATTGCTATTGCTGGCTATTTTTTGACTTTAATTGGGTTACTTAGTAGTTTTGAGATTCTTGGTGAAAATTTGGCAAAACCAGTAATTGCTGTGTGGTGGACTTTACCTGCGGCGATTTTTACTGGACTATCCTTTGCATTACTCCTGCGCTCTAATCAATCAAAATCGTCATCCTTAGACAAAAAGCTCAAGCCCCAGACTCCCACGGAGACAATTAGTGCTGATGCGCTCAATATTGTTACCTATTCCGACCAAACTGTTCTAGTCAGTCCTTCTGCATTAGGACAGCAACCTCGGCAGTTTAATAGTTTGGTGTTAATGGTTTTGGGATTTTTCTTTTGGACAATGCTGGATTTTTCAGCCAGTATCCGAGCGATCGCGGCGATCGCTTTTGCGACTACTGGGCTAACAGGATTTTTTACATGGCAAGCCCAATTAAGAATTACTGACCAAATTCTGCACCTGCGCTTTAGTGGACTCTGGGAAATGGCGGCGGAATATGCGATCGATTTACGCCAATTTTCCCAACTAGCGGTAGTGAAGTTACAGGAGGCGAATGGGGAATTAAGCTGGATGCAACTGTCTGGCAATAGGAGTGAAATTACGCTCCCTTTGGCAATGACGATGTTAACCAGTCAAACCAAGGAGGGAGAGAGCCATAATGATCAATTAGGGCAAATTTTGCGAGAAGAGTTTCATTTGGCGAAACAGGAAACGGAGCGAGATAGCCTTGGCTTAGCCAATGTTTTGCTACCGCAAGGGGCAGGGATTTTAGCAGGTACGGCGTTTATTGCGGTTGGCGGACTAATTTTGTTTTTGTTTCCTTTAGCCTCCAAATTATCGATCGCCAGTGCGATCGCTTTGCTTGGGGTCTGCATTGTCAGCCCTGCGATCGCCAGATTTTTCTTGCAATTAGTTGCTACAAATAGCCTCCATCGCGATCAACCGAGATCTTCAGATAAGCATCTTCAGCCTTGGGAAGTTGGCTCGGCTCTATTGTTAATGAGCATTTTTTTTGCAACCCAAAATTCGTCAAAATTTACGTCTCTGTTTAGTTTTAATCAAGCTTTACCTTTAGTTACGCTCATTCTCGGATGGCTCAGCCTCAGCATCGGTGTTTGTATTCTCGCCTTTGTCCGCCGCACTCCTCTCTGGAATAACAATTATTAGAAATACAAACAAAAGGTGGGGCGTACGCCCCACCTTTTGTTGTATTTCTATAGCCAGTCTTGTTACCCAAGAAGCGAGTGGCGGCGCTTTGCGCCGCCACTCGCTTCTTGGGT
Organism: Pseudanabaena sp. FACHB-1998; assembly: GCF_014696355.1. GTDB lineage: Bacteria > Cyanobacteriota > Cyanobacteriia > Pseudanabaenales > Pseudanabaenaceae > Pseudanabaena. Next base: position 281,798 of record NZ_JACJQA010000033.1, read on the forward strand.
TTTGATTTGTCCTAATGCAAGTGAATATAGCTATATTTCTAATAAAAAAACAGGCATAATAAGCATAATAAAATGAAGAATTAGTGATATTGGACGAAGCCCTATAGCACCAATTCTCCAGTGGGAATTAGTCTTAATTTAATTGCTCAAATACGCTCTTGGCGAGATTAGTTATGGAACTTGGCTTATTGATTCTTGCCTATTTTATAGGCTCGATACCAACAGGTTACTTAGTAGGACGAAGCGCAGGAATTGATATTAGAGAATATGGTTCTGGTTCGACTGGAGCCGCCAATGTCTGGCGCACCCTTGGCAAGGGTAAAGGCATTTTTGTATTTGGAGTTGATTTAATCAAAGGAGCAGCGACTATCTCACTAATTCAATCTGCTACTAAATTTAAACCCATCGCCAATGCATGGCTTACTGGCAGTTTTGAGATGAATATTCAACTCCAGAATGAATGGATTGTAGTAAGTTCAGCATTACTAGTAATTTTGGGACATAGTTACTCCTGTTGGATTAATTTTAAAGGTGGAAAATCCGTAGCTACAGGTTTGGGAATTCTATTAGCTTTGAATTGGAGCGTAGCTTTAGGAGCATTTGGTCTTTGGTTAGCAACTGTCGTTGTGTGGCGAACGACATCGATTAGTTCTTCATTGGCAGCGATCGCTGCTCCAAGTTTAATGCTTTTGACTCAATCACCCTTCGCCTACAAATTGATGGTTTGTGTCGGCAGTCTCCTCATACTTTACCGACATCGCAGCAACCTCGATCGCCTATGGCATGGTACAGAGCAAAAAATCAGCTTTTTTGAGAGCGATCGCCATGAAAGTATATCCACGAATTAATTTAGATATCACTATTAAGGATTTAAGTCTCAGCCTAATTTCTTCCTTTGCATGGTCTGATAGAGCGAAAATAATTACTCAGATTCAATCCTATTGGCATACACCAAAAGAAATTTTGGTCACACTTTGTGTCAGAACTTCTTTCGATCTCCTACTCCAAGCATTAAGCTTACCTGCTGGATCGGAAATCATGATGAGTGCTGTGAATATCGGACATATGGAAGAGATTGTCAAAAAGCATAATTTGATTCCTATTCCCATCGATATTGATTTAGAGACCCTTGCACCATCCTTAGAACTTTTCAAAGCATCTATTTCTAGTCGCAGTCGGTTATTTGTGGTAGCGCATCTGTTTGGGGCGATCGCACCGCTTGATGCTTATGTAGAGATATGCCAGAGGCATAATATCTTGCTCGTAGAAGACTGCGCTCAAGCTTTCGATGGATTGCGTTATTTGGGGCATCCTGATGCGGATATCAATCTTTTTAGTTTTGGTCCAATTAAATCCTGTTCAGCTTTAGGTGGCTCTATCACCATAGTTCACGATCAAAGTTTGGCGGAGAGAATGCGTGAGATCGAGCAAACGTATCTAACTAAGAGCAATTTTTGGTTCTTTAAAAGATTACTCAAATATCTCTGCCTTAAATCTCTTTCTACGCCGATAATCTTTGGGCTTCTTGTCGCTTGTTTAGATTTTCTGAAAATAGATACCAATAATTTTATCAGTACGCTAACTCGTGGATTTGGGAAAGGAGATATTCAGGCTCAGTTGCGATATCGCCCCCCCAATGGAATGCTCAGACTTTTACAACAACGACTAGAGCATCTTGATGCTTCCTATTATGATCGGCGATCGCAGGTTGCCCGTGACTTTCTTAATTTATTGGAGAATTCGGTTGCGCGTGTGGGAAAAGATGCAATAAGTCATTCCTACTGGGTAGTTCCTTTGATGATGGAGAATCCAGAGATGTTAATGCAGAAGTTAAGAAAGGCAGGATTTGACTCAACTACAGGAACCACTAGTTTGAAATCACTGGCAAAAGAGACAGTATTTGCCACCAAATTAATGAATAGCGTGCTGTATTTACCGATTTACGCTTCTGTTCCCTCGCACGAATTAACTCGCCTTGCCCAATTAATTAATCGGAATTAAAAAACCTAAAAGGTGGCGGCGCAAAGCGCCGTCACCTTTTAGGTTTTACTCTAGAGCATGGCAGTACATTCAAGGATGAGCTTTTTGTTAGTCAAGGAAAAGGGCTGAATTTCTAGAGCTATCCGAAAAGTAGCGATCGCCTCATGGTAACTACCGATCGCCGCATAGCATAAACCTAAGCCATGCACCGCACCGAAATGATAGGGATTTAAGGCGATCGCCTTTTGGCAATCCTTGATCGAACGTTTGTAATTACCTTGCATATAAAACAAAACGGCTCGTCGATTCCAAGCTTCGACAAAATCGGGTTGATCTTGAATTAATTGGGTCAACATCAATTCCGCCTGTTTAAAGTTGCCGCCGTCCGCAAGGGTTTGACTCTTGCGAAGAACCTGCAAACCCTGCATTCCCTTTTGCATGAACCACATCTCCCAAAGATTTTGTGTGGCGCGATCGCGGATATGTTCATCTTCACTCTTGAGATCTTGCAACAATTCTTCGATGGGCTGGCTCATTAGTTTCGACAGATGCGTAGGTAATGGGAATAAGTTTGTGGTAGAAGCAGGGTCTTATGCTAGGTTTTTAACTCATACCTAAGAGATATTTTGAGAGATATTTTACACGTATGTCTATCATACAAATTTCTGTCCAAGAGCTAGCCGAACGCTTAGCTGGCGATCACCAAGATTTGCAATTAATCGATGTGCGGGAACGAGATGAGGTGGAAATTGCGGCGATCGATGGTTTTACGGTTTTGCCACTTAGCGAATATGAGCTATGGGGAAACGATTTCAAGGAAAATTTTGATCCCCAAGCGGAAACCTTGGTGTTGTGCCATCACGGAATGCGCTCTGGGCAAATGTGCCAATGGCTGGTAAATCAGGGATTTACAAATGTTAAAAATATTGCGGGCGGCATTGATGCCTATGCCTACGGTGTTGATCCCAACATGGCAAAGTACTAATCAACCCCAAGAAACAAGTGGCGGCGCTTCGCGCCGCCACTTGTTTCTTGGGGTTTTGATTTCCTAATGGCTGGTGAAAAATGGAACTGCAAAAAATGCGGCTAAGCCGATCGCCGAAACAATGCAAGTAATAATTGTGATCACGATAAACTTACGATCGTTGGCTCCATAGAATTTATTCGGCAAAGAACTCGCCAATACCATCAGTCCAATCACAACGAGAATTCCGATAAATAAACTACGATTCATAATCCCTTCCCATTAAGTAATTAGGAATGCCTTGCCAAGCAAGGCATTCCTAATTACTTAATTTACAACGCCTACTCTTACACTGGGAAGAGAGTAATCCCTTTCCAGTGTAAAAATATAGCAAAGCAAGAGTTAGCCAGTACAAACCAAACCCAAAAAGCGAGTTGCAGCGCGAAGCGCTGCAACTCGCTTTTTGAATTTTATGTCCTAAGCAAAACTTACTATTGCTATAGCAAGAATTAGTGGTGCGGCGCTTCGCGCCGCACCACTAATTCTTGCTATGGAAGGGAGTAGTACTTTGATTTGGCATCAGTAAACAGGTGCGATCCGTGCTGTCTATATAATAAAACCGTACTAACTTTTAAACATCTTTCTATGACTGATTGGTTGTGGGTGCAGCGATCGCTTCCTGCGGCAATGACAGGCGCAGATCTCTGGGAAGCGCTCTATGCGGGGGAACCAATTACAGTTTTATTGGAAAGTCCTGCCCAAGTCCCCTCAAAACTAGCCCGCTATTCGATCGCCGCAGGGAAACCGCTTCAGATTTGGACTCCTGCCGTTGGCGAAATTCTGCCCTGTCTTGAGGAATTGCGATCGCAAATGCAAGCAATTCCCCAATCGGAAAACTTTTCGGAAAACTTTTCCGATTTACCCGATCATTTACCTTTTACAGGAGGCTATTTGGGATGGCTTGGCTATGATCTTGCATGGGAAATTGAGCGTCTTCCCTACACCAAGCCTGACAATTTACCTTTTCCCGTAGCCTTTTGGTACAAGCCTTCCAGCTTTGCTGTCATCGATCATCAGTCTCAAGATGTTTGGCTAGCGGCTAGCGATCGCCAAGAGCTAAAAGAATTAGGCGATCGCTTAGATCGGTACATAAGCCATGACTTACATCACAACCAAATTAAATCTACTGAATGTTTGCCTTTGGCAAACATTCAGTTACCTAGTTACTCTCCTGAACAGCAAGGCTATGAGGCAATGGTGGAAACTGCTAAGGGTCATATCTATGCAGGGGATATTTTTCAATCAAATCTATCTTTGCGCTTTGGCTATCCTTGGCAAGCGGACGGCTGGCAACTATATCGACATTTACAAAAAATTAATCCCTCCCCTTTTGCAAGCTACTGGCGCACCACTTGGGGCGAAGTGATCAGCGTCTCTCCAGAACGCCTCGTCAGCCTACGCGATCGCCATGCTGAAACCCGTCCGATCGCAGGCACAAGACCACGCGGTAAGACCCCTGAGCAAGATCTTGCCTTGGGGCAAGAATTGCTTGCCTGTACCAAGGAGCAAGCCGAACACATTATGCTGGTTGACCTTGAGCGCAATGATTTAGGGCGAGTCTGTGAATGGGGAACTGTGCAGGTCGATGAGCTTTTGGCGATCGAGCGCTATAGTCATGTGATGCATCTGGTGAGTAATGTGGTCGGTAAATTACGCAGCGATCGCACCCTAGTCGATCTGATCCGTGCCACCTTCCCCGGAGGCACAATTACGGGCTGTCCCAAGGTGCGTTGCATGGAAATTATCGAAAAGTTGGAACCTCAACGCCGTAGTTTGTTCTATGGTTCCTGTGGCTATATCGACAAACGTGGCAACATGGATCTCAATATCCTAATTCGGACATTACTGAAAACCAATGGACAGATCTGGGGGCAGGTGGGCGCAGGGATTGTGGCTGATAGTGTCAGCGATCGCGAGTGGCGCGAATCCCTCCAAAAAGCTCAAGCTCAATTAGCTGCCCTCGGACTCATACCAAATTAAGAAATCGCTACGCCATTTCTTAATTTGGTATTACACAAGCGGCGATCGCTATAAGATAAAAACATACTCCAAAAGTTTATATACCTGTGAACTACTACTTTCCATCCGATCCCCCCTATTTTTTATTTGCAATTTCTCTAGTTGCAGGGCTAGCTTGCGGTCGCGCCTTTGAAGTGACTCTCCGCAACCTTGTGCAAATCTGGTCAAAAAGCAAATCCTCGCGAGTTTTGTTAGAACTCAAAAGTGCCAGCATTAAAGTTCCTTACCTTGGCATGACCATTAGTATTGCGATCTTTATGGCTACAGGACTAGAAGTATTTGGGCTACCAACCCTATTTGGCTATATCGTTGCTGTCCCGATCACCTTGGGTATTGCGCTCCTCGTTTGGAGACAATTAGGACAAATGTTAGTAGAACTCGATCGCGGTGGCTCTGCGGCTCTCGATCTTGATTCCTTTGAAGGCTAGAGTTTTTAACGAAAGTACCGCTTGGCGATACTTTCGTTAACTTAATTTATCTCTTAATTTATCTATTTTTAAAATTGTTGCAATTGATGGATGCTAAAGAATTTTTACAACTATACCGAACGGGGAAAAAAAGTTTTGCTAATGCTGTCCTTGTGGGGGTAGATCTACAGAATACCGACCTCCACAAGGTTGATTTTAGCCATGCATTAATGAGCAAATCAAATTTGTCGAAAGCTAAGCTTTGTCGAGCCTTATTAGTTGGCTCAGATTTAAGCTATGCCAATCTCAGCAGTGCCGATCTCCATCGCGCTAATTTACGTCATGCCAACCTGAAGGGAGCCGACCTCCGCAAAGCCGATCTGCGTGGGGCAGATTTGCGAGGTGCAAATTTAAGCTGGGCTTATTTGCAGGAAGCCCAATTTGATGGCGCTCAGATGACTAACGTTAATCTTTACAACGCCAAAACTTAGCCTAAAACTTAGCTCCAAATTAGCCAAAACTTACAATGAAACCTCCCGCCATCATCGTTTTAGGAGAGAAAAGTATTGCGATCGCTCGCCAAATTCAAGCAATTAATTCCCAGATCACGATTTACGGATTAGCTTCCCGCACCCAAAGTGCTGATCGCGTCTATGCCAAATTTAGCGACATCGTTAGTGAATTATTTAGTCAAGGGCATCCGATTATTGGCATCTGTGCCGCAGGAATTTTAATCCGATCGCTAGCACCACTACTCTCTGATAAACGAGCCGAACCACCAGTAATTGCGATCGCAGAAGATGGTAGCGCGGTAGTGCCATTACTGGGCGGTTTAAACGGAGCCAATGAATTAGCTTCCGAAATAGCCCAGCTCTTTCAAATTCAGCCCGCAATTACAACGACGGGGCATTTACGATTTCAGACCTCTCTCTTGTCGCCGCCCGCAGGTTATCAACTGCTCAATTCTGACGAACAGGCAAAGACTTTTTTAGCCGATTTATTGGCGGGAGCCTCGGTTAAGCTCATTGGCGAGGCTCCTTGGCTCTTAGAAAGTAATTTACCCTTTGCAGATGAGGCGCAGCCCCAACTGGTGGAACACTACATTGAAATTCTGGCTCAGGATGCAGATCTAGAAGCGATCGCCCCTAAATTAAGCGCTAACTATTTAGCCTATCAAGCCCTCGACAGTGCTAGCGCAAATTTTCTTAACCAAGACACAGGCAAAGTCTCGATCATCGGCACTGGGCCAGGAGCCGAAAAATGGATGTCTCCCGAAGTCACAGCTATTTTGGAAGAAGCTACTGATTTTGTGGGCTATAAGACCTATGTAAATCTGGTCAAAAAATTCACAAAGGGCAAAAGTATCCATGTCTCCGATAATCGCGTCGAACTCGATCGCGCCCGTCACGCCCTAGAGCTAGCCTCCGAAGGTAAATCCGTAGTCATTGTTTCATCGGGCGATCCCGGAATTTATGGCATGGCGGCGGCGGTGTTTGAAGTTCTCGATCATGCTCCCAATCATCAATGGCACAAAATAAATATTCACGTAGCGGCAGGAATCTCCGCAGTACAGGCGACAGCCGCCGCGATCGGCGCACCGATTGGGCATGATTTCTGCACAATTTCTCTATCGGACATTCTCAAGCCTTGGGAGATTATCGAACAGAGATTAGCCGCCGCCGCCCAAGCGGATTTTGTGATCGCTATTTACAATCCCATTTCCACACAGCGTCGATGGCAGCTTACTAGAGCCAAGGAGCTATTAATGCAATGGCGATCGCCTGATACGCCTGTAGTATTGGGGCATAAAATGGGGCGTAAAGGTGAATCGGTTCAGGTAATTTCGTTATCGCAGTTAACTCCCGAACATGCAGATATGCAAACTTTAATCATTATCGGTTCCAGTAAAACAAGGATTTTGCATCATGGCGATCGCGTGAGAGTTTACACTCCCCGCAAATATGAATAAACAGGAGAGAAGCTAAGTTTCCCTCCTGTTTATTATTTAAACTATGAGTGACGGCGCGAAGTGCCGCCACTCACATAGCAAAGCAAGAGTTAGCCAGTACAAACCAAAACCCAAAAAGCGAGTTGCGGCGCGAAGCGCCGCAACTCGCTTTTTGGGTTTTATGTCCTAAGCAAAACTTACATTGCTATAGTTTAAATAAAAAAAAAGGGAGGGCAGCCCATAGTGTTGTCCTCCCTGTTGGATGGCATACAAAGTTTTTTGACAAATTCACGCATAATAGATAAAGAAATAATAAGTTTTTCGATTAACTCGATACATCACCCATGTCTCTCCTCATTCGTAACGTTGCCATCATCGCCCACGTCGATCACGGCAAAACCACTCTAGTAGACGCACTCCTCAGACAGTCAGGCGCTTTTCGTGAAGGAGAAGCCCTTGTCGAATGCGTCATGGATTCCAATGACCTAGAGCGTGAGCGCGGCATTACCATCCTTTCAAAAAATACTGCTGTCAGATACAAAGATACGCTGATCAACATCGTTGATACCCCCGGACACGCTGACTTTGGTGGCGAAGTTGAACGGGTACTTGGCATGGTTGAGGGCTGTTTATTAATCGTTGATGCTAACGAAGGTCCAATGCCCCAAACCCGTTTTGTGCTGAAAAAAGCCCTAGAAAAAGGTTTACGTCCTCTTGTTGTAATCAATAAAATTGATCGCGAATTTGCCGACCCCCATGTAGCCGTTAGTAAAGTCCTAGATTTATTTATTGAGCTTGGCGCTGATGACGATCAGTGCGATTTCCCCTACCTATTTGCTTCAGGCATGGGTGGCTTTGCCAAGGAGAAGCTAGAAGAGCCTAATGTGGATATGAAGCCCCTCTTTGAGTCAATCTTGCACCATGTATCTCCTCCCGTGGGCGATCCTGAAAAACCTTTGCAATTGCAAGTTACGACCCTCGACTATTCCGAATATTTGGGTCGTATTGTGATTGGCAAAATCCATAACGGTACGATTACCTCTGGACAGCAAGCGGCGCTCATTTCTGAGGATGGCTCGATCATTAAGGGCAAGATTACCAAGCTCTTGGGATTTGATGGCTTAAAGCGCGTGGAGATGCAAACCTCATCCGCAGGTAATATTGTTGCGGTTTCAGGTTTTGCTACCGCCAACATCGGTGAAACCATTACCTGTCCTAATGAGCCTCTAGCTTTACCCATGATCAAAGTGGATGAACCCACTTTGCAGATGACCTTCTGCGTTAATGACTCTCCTTTCGTGGGTCAAGAAGGTAAATTGGTAACCACTCGCCAAGTACGCGATCGCCTATTGCGCGAACTCGAAACCAATGTGGCTTTGCGTGTTACCGAAGATCCTGAATCTCCCGATCGCTTTGCGGTAGCGGGACGCGGTGAATTGCACTTAGGCATTTTGATCGAAACCATGCGTCGTGAAGGTTACGAATTCCAAGTAACCCAGCCTCAAGTTATTTATCGCGAAATCAATGGTCAAAAGTGCGAACCCTATGAAGTACTTGTCCTTGATGTCCCCGAAGACTCTGTAGGTGGCTGTATTGAGCGTCTCGGTCAGCGTCGCGCCGAAATGATCGATATGCAAATGTCGGATACTGGACGCTCTCAGCTAGAGTTTGTTGTGCCTGCACGCGGCTTAATTGGCTTCCGTGGTGACTTTATGCGCGCAACCCGTGGCGCTGGGATTATGAACCACAGCTTCCTCGATTACCGTCCTGCGGCTGGCGAAATTAGCGCCCGTCGGAATGGGGTACTGATCTCCTTTGAAGAAGGCACAGCTACCGAGTTTTCCTTAAAGAACGCCGAAGATCGTGGCGTGTTCTTTATTAAGCCTGGTACTAAGGTGTATAAGGGCATGATTATTGGTGAAAATAATCGTCCTCAAGACATGGAACTGAATGTATGTAAGAGTAAGCAACTTACTAACATGCGGGCGGCTGGTGCGGATGACATCGTGCAGTTGCAGGCTCCTATCGAGATGAGTCTCGAACGCGCCCTCGAATACATTGGTCCTGATGAAATTCTTGAGGTTACGCCTGAATCGATTCGATTACGCAAGATGACGAAAAAGTTTGCGAAACGCTAAAAAACCAAAACTCAAAAGGGCGCTAAGCGCCCTTTTGAGTTTTGGTTTTTGCTAGACTGGTTTTTACTATTTTTTAGATTTATTTTTTAGTTACTTTTTTAGTTACTTTTTTAGTTACTTTATCTATGCATCAAGTTGTCCTCGAAATTGCTGGTAGTCGTAAAGTTCATGTCATTTCAGAACATGCGACTAAGGAGGACGCTTTGGATAAATATATTAAGCTTGTGGAAGCTAATAAAGGCTCTCCCATAACGAGTAAGGGCAAGTATACAATTCGTAAAAAACCAGAATAGCTATTCCAATTTCCGACTTAATCGATCCATTTCATTTCATGCACATATCTGAATGTTACCGACTCCTAGGCGTTCCACGCAATGCAACCTTAGAAGATATAAAGGTTGCATATCGTCGTCTCGCGAGGAAATATCACCCTGATGTTAATCAAGATGATCCTGCGGCTACGGATAAGTTTCGACTGGTGCAAGAAGCCTATAAAATCCTCAAAGATGCGGATAAGGAGAGCCTCTCCAAAGATATTTTTACGAAAAATGGGGCTACGCGATCGCAACCTGTTCCCGCCCCATCGCCGCCACCTGTAAAACCGCCCCTGAGTAAACAACCTCAACCTCATCCCAAAATCAAAATTGAGGTAAAGCAAGTCAGTAATAATATCGATCCGATTAATAGTAATCCTGAACTAAAGCTCAAACTTGATATGCTGCGGCGTGTACAGGATTTGCTAAAGCAGAAAAAGTATGTGGTGGCGATCGCCGTGGTTGAAGGCATGAGCGAGAGATTTCCTAATACTCCCGAAGTAATCCATTGGCAAGCTGTCACCTACCATCGGTGGAGCAGTGAGTTGATTTTGAATGGTAAGTTACGCGAAGCAGAAATTTATCTCAATAAAGCCCTTACTACTGATCCTAAAAATCGCGAATTAACTTTTGAAGTGAAACGTGATTTAGAAAGAGTGCAAATACTCAAAAACAAGAGCTAAAGCAATTACCAAAACCCGTAAAGTTGCACCCCTACGGGGTGCAACTTTACGGGTTTTGGTTTGTTCTAAGTTTGGTCAAATCGTGACTGCGCCAAAGTGCGATGCTCCCCCTTAGCTTTTGCTTTAGAACATAAAACCCAAAAAGCGAGTTGCGGCGCTTCGCGCCGCAGCTCGCTTTTTGGGTTTTGGTTGGTACTCGCTAACTCTTGCTTTGCTATAAAACTGCTTCAATTTCTAAAAGTGTAACGACCCTTTAGGGGGGTATGTACTAGTCAAAACTTACATTTTTATAAATGAAGTTGAGCTAAACCTAATTTATCAGACTTTTTCTTGTAAGTTTATAGAGCTTTTTCTTGTAAAAAGTTGTATAAGTTGTATAAGATGTACAAGTTTTTTACATTCCTATGAGCAATGCTTTTTTATAGGGTTCTTTAAATAACTTTTATAATAATGAAATATGAGTTTATATCCCGTATTTCATCGTTATAAGGATCGTTTAAAGAAATTTTTCGCAATGGAAACACCATTTTGAAAAATTTAAAAAACTTAACTAATTCTTGTTTCATCCGATAAGTTTTAGTCAGGCTTAAGTGGATTTGAAACTACAGATTGTTCATTCAAATCAATTGACGCAATGCGACCCTTTTCTAAACTTTATCCGAGATCATCAGTTTGTTTTTGGCTTGTTTCTCAGTTTGGTCAATCCATCTGGCAAGAAAAAATACACCCCCTTTCTCGCAAGATATTCACTGATTTAGGTGATCTACCTATAGCGATCGCCTTAATTGCGATTTCGTTAGTTTTTGAAGCGCCCAGCTATGCTCAACCCAATCGCGTATGTCCGAGTCAGCTTCAGCAAGAAGTCGAAAAAATCTCGCGCTCTCCCAATTTAAAAACAGCGAGAACGGGAGTCTTCATCCAGACTAGTGAGCCAAATCCCAAAGTTCTCGTTAATCTGGATGGCGATCATTACTTTATTCCTGCTTCCAATACGAAGCTATTTACTACGGCGATCGCGCTCAAGGTGTTGGGAGCCGACTACCGCTTTACTACAAAATTGGTATCCCAGAGTTTACCCAATGCTCAGGGAGAACTGGAAGGCGAATTGTGGCTAGTTGCCTCTGGTGATCCGAGTTTTCGCTCAGATACGAGTTTAAAATCCCTAGTTACCCAACTCAAAAATAGAGGTGTTAAACGCATCAAGGGTGGGCTGGGAATGTTATCTAATCGCAAAGGAGCAGAAATATCTGGCAGTTGGGAATGGCAGGACTTGCAGGAATCCTATGCCGCGATCGCTTCACCCTTTACGATTGATGAAAATGTGGTCAATTGGTCAGTTCGCCCTAGTCAGATTGGACAGCCTGCCATTTTTGAATGGGAAAATCCTGTCTTGGCTAGTCAATGGCGGATAGAAAATCAAACCGTCACCATTGACGCAGTTCCTGAAAATCAACTATCTGACTATTCCTTACAGGTAACCCGTCCCTATGGGCAGAAGCTTTTAATTCTCAGTGGACAAGTACCGATCAACTCAAAAGCTGATCCTGATGCAGTTTCTGTCCCTGATCCCGAAGAAAGTTTTTTGAGTTTATTACGCCAAGAATTGCAAAATCAGGGTATTGAATTATCAGATACCGTCGGTAACTTGGCTAAGCCCAGTACATCAGCTACGAAAACCTATGCCAAACGCCTTAATTTTAGTCAATCTAAGCCTCTCCAAGATTTAGCCATTAGCTTGTCGCCACCACTTTCTCAGCTCGTTTCTACAACTAACAAAAATAGTAATAATCTTTACGCAGAATTATTACTGAGAGCCTTAGGCGATCGCTACTACGCGATTACTCCCGATGATAGTGTGAGCGGCGGGATGTTTGCCATCAATAAATATTTGCAGTCGGTAAATATTGCGCCTAACCTTGTTTCCTTAGCTGATGGCTCAGGCTTGTCTCGCCAAAATCTCACTACGCCCATAGCGATCGTCCAATTTTTGCAGTCCCTTGCAATGGATCAAGATTTTCGGAAATCCTTACCGATCGCAGGTGTGGATGGCACATTATTGAGAAGGTTTAAGGATAGTGACGCGCAGGGTTTGATTCAAGCTAAAACTGGCTCATTAACTGGTGCAGCAGCATTGTCAGGCTATGTTCGTCCCCCCAAGTATCGCGAACTCATTTTCAGTATTATCATTAACAACAGCAACTTATCAGGTAAGGAACTCCAACAACATATTGATGCGATCGCCCTACTCATAACCCATCTTGAAGATTGCCGATGAATTCTAGGAATCAAGAAACCAACAAAAAGCTCCTTAAAAAATTAGTCAAGCGCTCAATTCAAGAGCAAGCTAAATATAAAAAGAGGCAGTTTATACAGCGACTCCTAGGGGTGGTTGCTTCAATCTTGGTTGTTTTTAGCCTCTGGTTACTTGCCGCGTCTTTTATCCCTGATACTTCTACGGCTAATTGTATAGAACTGCAAGAACAAGCTACGGATGCGACCGTCTATAAATTTAATCCCCGCAAGATCACAGTGCAACCTTGGTTGGGCGAGCATCACGTATATGCTTTATTTGCCGTACCAAAAAAATATGGCAATGCTTACTATGCTAGTTATTCCGACGTACTTGTGACGGTTAAGGGGGTAACTCAGCCGATTACAGCGACAAAAGCTAATCCAAGTTTGTATGAAAGAGTAGATGTGAGTGAAGATTCTTCTTTGATGGTTGCCTATTTATGGACGAGAGAGACTATATGGCAGATTTTGCAAGGTAAGTATGGAGAACTCACCAATCCTTGCAATTGGACGCTTTATATTAAGTAATACCAAAACTCAAAAGGGCTATACCATTTTATGTTTTGGTATAATTGGCGGCGTGGCTAAGCCGCACCATCAATTATCAAAATCGCAGTCCCCTCAATGCATCGCCATAGGAAATTTAAAGCATGGGAAGTTTTGGCAGTTGGCTAATTAAGCTTGGACAAAGTTTTTTAATGATCGGACAAATCATTACCCATGTTTTGATTTATCGCCGCTTTCATTGGCGCAATACCATTGAGCAGATGTCAGTGGTAGGGACGGAGTCGTTGCTAATTACTTTGATTACGGCTTCTTTTGTGGGTGCGGTATTCACGATTCAAGTTGCTAGGGAATTTATTAATTTTGGCGCTCAACAGGCGATCGGTGGCATTTTGGCGATCGCCCTCGCTCGTGAGTTAATTCCTGTATTAACTGCGGTAATTATCGCGGGGCGGATTGGCTCAGCTTTTGCCGCCGAAATTGGCACAATGCAAGTAACGGAGCAAATTGATGCGCTCTATATGCTCCGCACTAATCCTATTGATTACCTTGCGACGCCTAGGCTGGTCGCCTGTCTATTAATGTTGCCCATCTTGACGATTATGGGTTTTTTAACAGGTATGGCAGGTGGGTTATTTTTATCCGATGCGATGTATGCCATTTCACCCACGACATTTCTAAATTCAGTGCAGAGCTTACTGAAGCCTTGGGATTTAATTGCAGCTTTGATCAAATCTAGTATTTTCGGGGTGTTAATTGCGGTGATTGGCACAACGTGGGGCTTAACCACTACAGGCGGAGCCAAGGGTGTAGGAGAGTCTACGACTACAGCCGTAGTTACGGCTTTGCTGGCGATCTTTATCAGCAATTTCTTTCTATCATGGGTCTTCTTTCAAGGCATTGGCTCATCCATTACCTCGCCCTAAGACAAAAAAAACAAAATGGCATAGCCATTTTGTTTTTTTTGTCTTAGTTATATAGCAAAGCAAGAGTTAGCCAGTACAAACCAAAACCCAAAAAGCGAGTTGCGGCGCTTCGCGCCGCAACTCGCTTTTTGGGTTTTATGTCCTAAGCAAAACTTACATTGCT
>NZ_JACJQA010000034.1 GCF_014696355.1 Pseudanabaena sp. FACHB-1998
CTCTTTTGAGTTCCTTACTCTTGGGGTTACTCTCTATAAATTCAGTTAATTCTTCCAAGTCTTTGCTTTGATTTCTTCTTCTCTATTTTTCCACAAATCATTTAGGATTGCTATAGGTGCGCTGTAAAAGCTGCTAATGATAGCGATCGCTAGCCACCACAGTAACTGCACTTGAGGACGATACCAGACTGTATCAACTAAACTGTGAACGAGCATTCCCATTAAAGTAGCGATCGCTGCGATAATCCATAAACCACTGGAATCGCGATCGCTTCTCAAACGATTTAGTCCAAGCCAGCCTTGACGGAAGACTGTAAAAACTAGCCAACCATAGCAAATCACTCCCACAATTCCCGTTTCTACGGTGATTTCCAAAGGCACAGAATAAGTTCCCAAGGCGCTATAGCCCGATCGTTGATAAAACGGATAGACGATGTTAAAAGCTTTATTTCCAGGTCCAATTCCGAAAACTGGTCTATCTTCAATCATTTTAATTACGGACTTCCAGACATTGACCCGAAAGGCATTACTACTATCATCGGTTCCGAAAATGCTAAATACACGTTTTCGTAAAGTGGGAACGAGAACAGTTCCCAAGGCGATCGCCCCCGCAGTGCCACCAAATACCGCAGGAAAAGTCCACTTCGGCAACCGCTTGCCCCACCAGTACACCAATAGTAAAACTAGCGTAAAACTCTCAGCCGCAATCCCCATAAGTCCCCCACGACTTTGGGTTTGTGTAAGGCAAAATGCCCCAAAAATTGCTGTAATAATTCCTAAAGCTTTCATGCCCCAACCACGCCAATGAATAGCAGCGATCGCCCCCATGGGTAAAGCTGGCATCAGATAACCTGCAAATAAATTAGGATTGCCAAGAAAACTATAAACACGGGTAATCCCTGCGGTTTCCGAGGTGGGATCTGTCCATGTGGCGAGTTCGGGTGCGCCGAGATACCATTGCTGTATACCATAGGCACTCGCAATCAATGCCGATCCTAAATATGCCGCAATAAAAATTGATCGCCATCCCAAGCGCATCAAGCGACTCATGGACACAAAGGCAAGCATGTATAGCGTGAGCTTCACCATGCCATCGGCTGCCGCAACCCGCACGGGTGAGATTAAAGTGGCAACTAAAGCGATCGCCCAATAGCTGATCAAAGGCGTATGAATAGCTGTCCAGATCGGTGCAGTCTGATCTTCAGCATCACGGCGATCGCTTAGCCATAACATCAGCCATGCGATCGCTACGGCTGCACTAATTATCCCAGTCTGAGCATTTTCTAAAAAAGGCAAAGTCGCCAGCATCACCACTAACAATCCGCCCAAAAATTTAGCACTTAACAAGCGACTACCTTCGCGCCATGCTTGCAATGGGCTAATTAGTTGAAAAAATTTAGCTTGACTGCTGAACCACCACGATTGTAGGGTTTGCAAAAACTTGGGCATCGGTAGGTTGAGCTTGAAATTCATAGAGCAATCAGCATATTTGAACTTACGGTAAAGTTATTTTGACATCTTGATGGCAAAGGAAAAAGGAAATGGAAAAACTAAATTCTGCTGAAGCCTATAACAATCGCGGTATGGAACGTGCTGAAAATGGCGATTATATGGGGGCGATCGCTGACTATACCGAGGCGATCGCGTTCGATCCCCATTATGCCGAGGCATACTACAATCGCGCCTACGATCGCTCAGAGATTAAGGACTATTCAGGCGCGATCGATGACTACACCAAGGCGATCGAGTTAGCCCCTGATGCTGCACCCGCCTATTTCAATCGGGGCATGGCAAAAGCCAAGCTCGGCGATGCCGAAGGCGCAAATGCTGACTGCGAATATGCCAAAAGTCTAGGTTTATAGAAAGAGCGTAACATTTAGTTACAATAGGTTACTGACTAATTGCCTAAGCATTCCCTACAGCCCTATGACCCGTGACCTGCGATCGTTTCTCAAACTTCTCGAAGAACGCAAACAACTCCATCGCGTTACTGCCCTCGTCGATCCGCAATTAGAGATTGCTGAGATTAGTAATCGCCTTTTGCAATCAGCAGGGCCAGCATTGCTATTTGAGAATGTTAAAGGTTATAAAACCCCTGTGGCGGTAAATTTGCTGGGTACAGTGGAGCGCGTCTGCTGGGCGATGGGTATGAGAGAGCAGTCAGAACTAGAAGTTCTGGGTACAAAATTAGGGAAACTGCAAAGCCCTAAGCCTCCGAAGAAAATCTCACAGGCGATTGAATTTGGGAAAATTCTTTTTGATGTGGTCAAGTCTCGACCTCAAAAGGTTTTATTTGGGAACGCTCCCTGTCAAGAAGTTATTTTGCAAGGCGATGATGTTGATCTTGATCAGATTCCCATTCTCAAACCATATCCCAAAGATGGTGGAAGAGCCGTAACTCTTGCTCTAGTCATCACCAAAGATGTCGAAAATGGGATTCCCAATGTCGGCGTATACCGATTACAGCAACAGTCAAAAAACACGATGACCGTGCAGTGGCTATCGGTGCGTGGTGGTGCGCGTCACTTACGCAAGGCGACTGAGGCGGGTAAGAAATTAGAAATTGCGATCGCGATCGGTGTTGATCCAGTATTGATCATGGCGGCGGCGACTCCAATCCCTGTAGATTTGTCGGAATGGATTTTTGCGGGACTTTATGGTAACGAAGGCGTGCAGCTTACGAAATGCAAAACTCTCGATCTAGAAGTTCCCGCCTGTGCCGAATATGTTTTGGAAGGAACAATTACTCCCCATGAAGTGGGAACTGATGGCCCCTTTGGTGATCACATGGGCTATTACGGCGGCATCAATGATCAAGCCCCCTTGATCAAATTTCACTGCATGACCCATCGCAAAGATCCCATCTATTTGACTACCTTTAGCGGCTTACCTCCTAAAGAAGAAGCAATGATGGCGATCGCTCTTAATCGTATTTACACCCCGATCTTGCGTCAACAAGTTTCCGAAATTACCGACTTCTTTTTACCAATGGAAGCGCTATCTTACAAAGCTGCAATTATTTCCATCAAGAAGGCTTACCCCGGGCAAGCTAGACGCGCCGCCCTTGCTTTTTGGAGTGCTTTGCCACAGTTTACCTACACCAAATTTGTAATCGTCGTTGACCATACGATCAATATTCGCGATCCGCGTTTAGTTGTCTGGGCGCTCAGTTCCAAGGTTGACCCCACCCGCGATGTGTTCATTCTGCCCGACAATCCCTTTGACTCCCTTGACTTTGCCTGTGAGAAGGAAGGACTAGGCGGACGTATGGGTATTGATGCCACGACCAAAATCTATCCTGAAACCGATCGCGATTGGGGAGATCCATTAGAAAGCGATCCTGATGTGGCGGATATGGTTACACGCCGTTGGGCGGAGTATGGTTTAGCAGATATCAAACTTGATGGAGCCGATCCAAATTTATTTGGTTACGATATTCATTAACAGTGCTTTGCGCTCAAAACCAAATCACAAAAGATTTTTTAAAAGTGTTGGGAAGCAACACTTTTAAAAAATCTTTTGTGATTCGTTATAGCTTTGCAATTACTGCCACAACAGAAGAAACTTTCGATTTTTTTGTTGAAGCAAAAAGTACTATATGTCCAATATGTCTGGGGTAGTATTATTGTTGATGGATCTTAATTCTAAAATTTTAATATGATTAAACACTTTGCTAAGCGTTTGCTATTGCCTGTCTCCGTTGCCTTGGCAGTAGCATCATGCCAGCAGCCTAGTGCGACACCCACATCACCTTCGCCGTCAGTGGCGGCTTCAGCTTCTCCTTCCGCTAAACCTACAGAAACGGCTTCGGCTTCACCCCAAGCATCGGAATCGCCTAAAGCAGATGCCTCACCTAAAGCAGATGCATCGCCAAAAGCTGACGCAACTCCTATCTCTGCTGATAAGGCTAAAGACGTTGATGCCTTCATTAAGCAAAATCCTGACTTTAAGGAAATGTATGAAGCAACTGGTGGAGATAAGTACGTTACTTTAGTTTCCACTGAAACTTGTAAAGCTCTTGACTCTGGGGTTCCATTTCCTACTTTGATTGATGCTTTAGAGAAAGAATTTGATAAACAAGGAGATTCTAAGTCTATTCCTGCTGACAAGCTGACCAAGTTGAAGGAATACACGGGTTTTATTGTTGGCGGTAGTATTGCGATCGCTTGTCCACAGCACAAAGACAAAATTAAAACATAAGCTTTTATATTTGCTGTAGAAAAGGAAAAGGTGACGCAAAGCGTCACCTTTTCTTTTATAGCTATAGCCAGTCTTGTTACTTGTTAGGACACAAAACCCAAGAAGCGAGTTGCGGCGCGAAGCGCCGCAACTCGCTTCTTGGGTTTTGGTTTGTTCTAATGCAAGTGACTATAGCTATATTTTTTATTTGCGCTAATTTTGAGAACTGGTATTATTCAAATCAAGCAGCGTATTAATTAAATTAATTAGATTGTCTATTCCTAATCCTCGAATTAAAGCGCTCTTTTTGATTATTGCCGCGATCGCTACTTTGTTCGCGTCGGTGGCAACCTATCTTGAGCGCGATGAACTGGTTTATATCAGTCTGGCTGTTATATCCGTGGTGGTTTTGCCGATTCTGCTACCGCCTGTATTGACGGCGATCGCCGAATCTCCCCTCGGTAGACGCTGGGATGTTAGCATTTCAGCGATCTTAGCGGGATCAGCCGTGTTAATAGCGGCTCATGTCACCCAATTTGATGCCTCATTTGCGCGATGGTTTGATAGCCTCAAATGGGAAGCCTTGGGAGCAGTGGGGCAAATCTTAATTGCGATTTTGGCGGTATGGGTAGCATGGCGACAAAATCAAATCTCTGAAGAGCTGACGGGTCAGCAAAATGTGATTACCCAACAGCAAACCATTGATGCTTATTTCCAAGGCATTTCTGACCTAGTTCTCGATCCGCAAGGTCAATTGGAGGACTGGCCTCTCGAAAGAGCGATCGCCCAAGCCCGAACTGCGGCTTTGCTGGGTGGTTGTGATGCCGATGGTCGCGCTAAAATTATTCGTTTTTTATCCAGTGCTAATTTGTTGACCCCCCTCAAACGTGATGGCTTATTAGGTCGTCCGATTTTAGATGGGACGGGTGGTTATGTAGTTGACTTGGCAAATGGGGTACGGGTGGTTAATTTAGGGATGATGCTAGCGGCAAGGGATGTTAGTAAGACGGACTTACGCAATGCGGATTTAAGTGGGGCGAATTTGATGAAGGCTAGCTTTTTTAATTGCGATCTGACTGGGACGAACTTTGGTGGGGCAATTTTAGCGAAGGCAAATTTGCGAGGAACCGATCTTAGTCGAGTTAAGCTTTTTTATGGCAAGTTAGAAACAGCTACGCCCCGAGATCGCCTGCATTTGCCCAACTTTGAAACTGGAGAATATACAGGCGCAATCGTCGAGGATGCGGACTTTAGTAAGGCGATCGATCTTTCTGAAGACAATCGTAAATATCTTTGTGCTTGGTGTGGCAAAAAATCTCGTAAAACTATTCCCGGAGGGTGTGAAGATGTGCCGAATCGATTGGGGCGTTAGGGGGCGAGATTTGTGGCTTTGCCACAAATCTCGAATAAGGTTAAGCGCGATCGCCAGTGCCGTAGTTTTACAGTTAACATCCCTAGCAAGTTTACCGAACGAGGGATTTGCGGAAACTGGGGTCGGTTATTTGCAGGATGAAGTGCCTGAAGAGGTGTTGCGTGCCGAAATTTATACTGATGCGCGATCGCCTATTGATGGTCAGCAGTTATCGGCGGCTGAATATACGGAGCTAATGGAAAATTTGCGATCGCTAGATAATATTCCTCCTGAAGATTTGGTTTCCCCAAAGATTAGAGAAGTAGTTGATTTATTAAAATTGCGAAAGTTCTTACGCCAATTTATTCCTTTTATCCCTTAAATTATTGTTGGCAGGATGGACGGCGCGAAGCGCATTCATCCTGCTCTAGGACTACTTAAATTATTGTTGGCGGAATGGACGGTGCGAAGCGCCTTCATCCTGCTCTGGGACTATAAATTGTTGGCAGGATGGATAGCGCGAAGCGCCTTCATCCTGTTCTTAGGACTACTTAAATTATTGTTGGCAGGATGGACGGCGCGAAGCGCCGTCCATCCTGATCTATTTAGGACTACCCATGACTATTATTTTGACTAATGACGATGGTATTGATGCAGAGGGAATTTGGTCTTTGCAAAAAGCTACAGAATTAGTATTTGGTGAGAAGGGCGCGATCGCCGCACCTTCGCGACAATATTCAGGATGTGGTCATCAAGTTACGACTAATGCCCCGATCGCAATTCATCAACGGCAAGAACTAGGCGAAAATATTTATGCCATTGATGGTTCGCCTGCGGACTGTGTGCGGGTGGCGATCGCCCATTTATTTAATGATGGTAATGATGGCAAATCTAGCGATGTGAAATTGGTGCTATCGGGCATCAATCACGGCGGTAATATGGGCGTTGATGTCTATATGTCGGGGACGGTGGCGGCGGTGCGTGAGGCGGCTTTTTATAATATCCCTGCGATCGCTATTTCCCATTATCAAGATCGGCGGCGAGCTTTTGATTGGGCTTGGGCTGCCGAGACTTCCGCCAGAGTAATTAAGCAATTATTAGAAATTCCCCTGCCATCCCAATCCTATTGGAATGTGAATTTGCCTCATTTAGAACTCAATGACCTCAATTCTCGACCTGAGATTGTGTTTTGCGAGAAATCAAGTCAACCCTTGCCCTTAGGTTTTAAGGTCGAAGGCGATCGCGTAACCTATGCAGGTTGCTATAATCTGCGCGATCGCTCACCTAATACCGATGTCGATGTGTGTTTTTCTGGCAAAATTGCCGTCACTCAACTGAGTGTGTAGACATCCAAATAATTAGAGAGTGCGCCCCAAAGGAGCGCACTCTCTAATTATTTAGGTGAATATTAATGGGGATACATCGATCTTGCGGCTTAGGACTTTCTCACTGGTTAGAAAATCAAAGAAATTTTGAAAATAAGCCACATCTTGAGGTGAAAACTCATCAAACATTCTGTAATCTGGCAAAGGCACGCGACTGGTTAGAGATGGTTTAATTTTGGTATAGCGCTGCAAATATTGGCGAGACAAAATGGGATTGCGACGGACTTCCATCACACCCCTGCGATAGGCGGCAATAAATTTTTGGGCGATCGCTGGATATTCTTTAAGAAATTTAGTACTGACTGCGGCGGAACCACCAAACCAAGGAGCCAAGGGATCGCCAAGGATATATTTAGAAACCACCCCTGCTTCAAGGGTGCGCGTTTTGCCCTCACTGCGTCCCACCGTGCCGATGGGTTCGAGGGTATAGGCAGCATCTACCTCACCCGACTCAAGGGCGGCGATGTGCTTATCAAAGGATAGCGGTAAAATTTGAGCATTGGGATAACCATTTTTCGCCAGAATAGCCTTCGCTAGGGCAATATTTTGAGGGCCCAGTCCTGAGCAAACTTTTTTGCCATTGAGTTCGCTAATCTGTTTAATCTCACTGTTTTTAGCAACGACAAATTGCTCCAATATGAACTTAGTGTTGCTGCTATTGGAGCAAATAATTTTGAAATTTCCCGCAGATTTATCTTCGCCGATCGCCAAATTTCCTGAAGAAACTCCATTGCCAGCCGCTTGAATCTTTCCTGCAATGATCCCTTCGACAACTTCTTGGGGATTCGCAAAGGCAACTGCTTCCACCTCTAGCCCCATTTGTTTGAAGTAACCCTTTTCGAGAGCTAAGTAGAGCGGTAGCGCTGGGGTGACGGCAGGATAGCCAATGACAATTTTAGGATTTTTACCTTGAGCGTTGCTGCTCCAAGTATTAGTCAAAATGGCTCCAGTTGTGCCGCCCACGATCTGCAAAAAATTCCGCCTACGAATTCTCATCGGGATGTACCTAGATATAGGACTTGTAGCTATGGCATAACACGATCGCGATCGCCTCTTCTGAGTCAGTCGTTACAAATAAACCCCCAAAACTTTGGCGCACACTGCACCAAAGTTATCGATAAATAAAGGCGGCACATCGCGCCGCCTTTATTTGGGCTTTTAGTTATGCCTTGCTATAAAATAAGGCTGCAATTAGATCAGCAATTAGATATTGAATTTTGTATGGCAATTAAGCGGCGGCAGTTATTGATCTTAGGTGGATTAGCAATTGGTGGTGGTTTGGGTGGTGCTGCGATGTCAGGAATCTTGAGTCGTAAACCCGACGTGATCGCCCCCACAACTCCCCAAACTCCTGTAGCCAATAATCCCCAACCGATCGCATCTGCAAAAAATGCCACTCCAAATGTCACCCAAAGTGTCACGCGATCGCCAAATCCTGCACCCAAAGGACTATTTGCCCCCGCTAGAGGTGATGTCCGCATCGTCGTAATTAGCGATCTCAATAGTGCCTATGGCTCAACGGACTACATCGATCAGGTAAAACAGGCGATCGCCTTTGTCCCCGATTGGGAGCCAGATCTAGTGCTATGTGGTGGCGATATGGTCGCGGGGCAAAGCAATTCCCTTTCGGCTACCGAGATTGAAGCAATGTGGCAAGGATTCGATAAATATATTGCGGCTCCCATTCGCAAAGCTAAACTTCCCTTTGGATTTACTATCGGCAATCACGATGCATCGGGTTCTATTTCAGGAGGACAATATGCCTTTGAAAGCGATCGCAATGTCGCCAAGAAATATTGGAATGATCCTAAACATGATGCAAATTTAAGTTTCGTCGATCGCGCAGGTTTCCCTTTCTATTACACCTTTCAAAGTAACGATATTTTCTTCCTAGTTTGGGATGCCTCTACCGCAAATATTCCATCGGAGCAGTTGAAATGGGCAGAAAAGAGTCTGGCGAGTGAAGCTGCTCAAAGCGCGAAGTTACGCATAGCGATCGGGCATTTGCCTCTTTATGCTGTAGCAAAGGGCAGAGAGACATCAGGAAATTATTTGGATGAAGCCGATCGCTTACGGGCGTTATTAGAGAAATACAAGGTGCATACCTATATCAGTGGTCATCACCACGCCTACTATCCCGCCCATAAAGGCAAATTGGAACTGCTCCATGCAGGAGTCTTAGGCGACGGGCCCCGTCGATTGCTAAGTGGTGATATTACTCCCAATCGTACTATCACCATCATCGACATTAAATTAGCCAATTCAAAGACAATCTATACAACCTACGATATGGATACACTCAAAGTCGTCGATCAAAGCACTCTACCCAAGTATATCGACTCGCCCAATGGTCGGATTACGCGCCGTGATGTCAAAATTTAAAACGTGAACTGATAAATTTAGTAGTACTATCGTAAAATTTCACAAAAACCGAAGTCACCAAAATTACAGTTAGGATGTAAATTATTCCCCCAAAAAATGGCGTATAACCTTTTAATACATAGTTTAAACAAAGAGCAAAGAGGTAAGCTATTAACTGATGAATCAAATAAAAAACATAGGAATCACAGTTTTTTAATCTCTTGAGGAAAGGAACTTCGATTAGGAAATTAGCTAACTTTGCGCCCAAGATAAACAAACCAAACGTAAAAAATAAGCTACTCCATGGATAAAGACTGGAGAACCAATTCATCATATTACCGACCACAACTAAGACCAAGCCTAAGACAAGTGAAAGAGGATGAAAAAGAACTTTCTGTAATTGTTCTTTATCTTGGTAATTAGTGTAATAGTTGCCTAAAAAAATGCCCAGAGCAAAATTAAAAGATTCAAATAAAATTATATAGTGCCAATGATTTTCATTTAGTCCCCAACTTTGAGCAAAATAATAGGAACCAACGGAAATAAGTAAAGTTATTGCAAGTAGAAATTTGCCCCCAAATCTGGTCAACACTTTAAAATAAAGAGGAAAAGCAATATAAGCAACTAACAAAGGTGGAATAAACCACCAAGCTGAAGATATAAAGTTGGTAGCCCATCCTGTTTGCCAAGGATTAACTAGGAAAACATGACCAATTAATATCTCAATCCAGCTTCTTCCGATCTTATCCTGTAGCTGCATTTTCACAGGTTCAAACAACGGAAAGTTAATCGTATTTACAGTTATATAAACCAATAAAAAACCTGCAAATAATATAAAAGCTACAAAATAATACGGTAATATTATTCGCTTAATTCTCTTCTTATACCAATTTAGCCAGTAATTAAGGGGATTATTCGGAGGTTCTACAAGTCTTAGACTTAGAGAAAAGCCACTCATAAAAATAAATACATGTAAAGCTTCCCATCCAAAACCAAACAAAAAACCCGTTAAGTTGGTTAAAAACGCTGCAAGATTATTTTGATTATCCAAAATCAAATATTTAGGAAAAGAATTGATAAGCTCTAGTCCTGCATTGTTGTTTTTATAACTCCATAGAAAATTACGAAATAAGCCTGGTAAATCATTGTTAGAGAATATATTGATATGCATACAGGCTCTAAGCCAATGATGTCCTGCAATCTCGATCGCACAGAGAATTCTTAACATGTCAAGCCATTCTAAACGTGATGAGACTATACTTTTAGACATGTTTATAACCCTCAAAATTATTAATTTAATTATCCTTGATAAATATCAATTATTAATAGAACTCTATCACAAAAATATTATTGTAAATCTATTGAAGCTGAAGATTAAGAATTTGTGATAATTCCTTATTCAGTTCTGTATAGCCAAGATTATTTAAATGTAAATAATCTTGGCTGTATTTAGAATTGATAATTCCATTTTGATTGCTTAAAATTGTGTAAGCATCAAAAATGATAACCCGATCGCTTTTTAAAGATCTTATAAATTGATTGACTTCCACTACCGCTTTCTGCACATCGGGTGACCAGTATGGCTTAAGATGAATTGGCGGTTCACCAACAGGAAAAATAGTGGTTAAAATAATAGTTGATTTCGTTTTGTTCTTAATTTCATTAACTATTTTCTGAATATTTTGTTTGCAGTTTATAATAATATTCTGTGAGTCTAAAGAAAAATTAGGAATATTTCTAAGATCATTTATCCCAGCCTGAATTATTACCACATTAGGAGATAAGAGGCTCAAATGTGAAGACATCCTACCGAGTATTTGCTCAGTAGTCTGCCCACTAATACCTCTGTTAACAAATACAAATGGAGTATTGGAAGGATCAGACCAAGCCTCGGCTCGCGAATCTCCTAAAAACACGGCTAGGGGTTTATCTTTGTTATTAGGTATGTCAGCTATCAGGGGATATCTTTTTAATTCGTAGGGATCAAGTCTTAAAGATTGATTCTTTACATACTGTTGATAGTTGTTATTATAAAGCCATACATTTACAATTAAAGATATGCTCAGAGTTCCTAGCAAAAAAGAGATTATAATGACGGATTTTTTCATGGACAATATTCTTTACTAATCTATATTTATCTGGCTATCAAAATATAAGTAGTCTTAATCCAGTGAGATGGATAAAACTATAAACTATTTATAGAATTTATATTTACAAAAAAATAAATTTGGAATCTGAGATTTTATAAACAACTAAAATTTATTAAAATATTTTTTATTTTCTTTAGATTGTTTCTTAATAAACTAAATCACTTGGGCGACTTTTTTGCAAGATGAAAAGCTGGAATTTTGTAAAATCTTAATTAAGACTATGAGATATTAATAGATTTGGAAATACCATCAATGATATTATATATTCACAGTTAAAGCTTATTAAGACATATTGCTTAGGGATTTTCTAGAAATTGTCTAAAAATTATTTGGAAATCTCTTTGATTGTCTTTAGATGGCTTACAAATTTTGATATTTTTGGCTATTTTATCTCATTTTGACTTATGAAAATTGCGATGATCCACGTAGATTTGCCTAATGAGTCAAAGGGAGGTGTAGCTTTTCAGGCTCACTATTTAGCTAATGCCTTAGTTGAACGAGGGCATGAAGTTACCATGTTTACTTTCAGCCCTCATTATGCAGATTGTCTGTATAAAGTACATCAATATCCTCCTCAATTTAGAAATATCAAATTCCAGCCTTTTTTGCTAGCTTTTCACCTGTCACGAACTGACTTTTCGGGCTTTGATGTAATTCATTCCCATGGAGATAATTATTTAATGTGGAATATTCATCCACAGGTAAGAACTTTCCACGGTTCCGCTAAGGATGAAGCAGCTTTTGCGGTTAATTTGAAAAGGCGAGTTCTTCAATCAATTTTTTATTATTTAGAAATTGCTGGTGGTAAGGTTGCCGATTTTAATGTGGGTGTTTCGGAAGCTACAAGATTACGACTTCCTGCGATTACTAAAATCATCCCTTGTGGCGTAGATGTTGAGCGTTTCAAGCCCGCTCTTAAATCTGAGCATCCAACCATTCTATTTGTGGGATCATTGGGAGGTCGAAAGAGAGGTGGTTTATTGGCTCAAATATTTTGCGAACAAGTTCTCCCCCAATTTCCCAAAGCGGAGTTGTGGGCTGTTAGCGATATTCCTCTGAGCGGTGAAGGGATTCGTAATTTTGGAAGAGTTCCGCTTGAGACTCTATCTGATTTGTTCCAAAAGGCTTGGATATTTTGTTTGCCCAGTACCTACGAAGGTTTTGGAGTGCCATATATCGAAGCTATGGCATCTGGTACAGCCGTGATAGCAAGTCCTAATCTAGGGGCAAAAGAAGTCTTAGATGGAGGCAAATATGGTCTAATTGTTGAGGATGATCAATTAGGCAATAGTATCAATCAGTTAATAGCGAATCCAGATCTACTAAATCACTATATTTCGCAAGGACTGACTAGAGCCAAGGATTTCTCTTGGAATCGAATCGTTGACCAATATGAACAAATATACGCATCAGCTATGCAGTCTTCCGCAAAATCTAATCAATAAGAATGGAGTATAGTTGATGTCAAAAGTTTTATGTGTGAATACTGGTGGTAAAGGTAGCCTTGATTCTTTAAGAGCTAGATATCTTGCGTCAAAATTAAATGCTGATATTACGCATCACGATCTCAATCGTGGCATTTCTAAGCTGGCTGCAAGTAGGGAAATTTGGGAGGTTATTTCTAGCAATAAGTGGGATTTAATATATCAAGAGGGATCTGGTATAGCTGGGGGAATTAATCTCATTCGTGCGGCAAAGTCTTGGGGGCAACGCTATATCATTTCTACGGGTGATCCCATTGGGGGATTCTTTCGCGTGACGAAGGGAGAGCAAATCGGCAATTTGATGGAAATCTACGAGCGCACCCTCTACAAAAATTGTACGGCTTTTCTGGGCTGGACTCCTTATCTAACAGGCGCAGCGATCAAATTGGGAGCGAAGCGAGCGATCACGATTGAAGGTGGTGCAGACTTTAGTCTATTTCAATCCAAATCAGCAGAAGAGCGCCTTAGTCTTCGTCAGAAATATGGTATTGCGGCTGATCATTTAGTATGCGGTGTGGTGGGAAGTTTGCAATGGAACAATAAACAATCCTATAGCTATGGTTATGAACTGATTGAAGCTTTAAAACTTGTAAAGCGTACGGATATTACGGTCTTGATTGTGGGAGATGGGAATGCGCGAGAACGTTTACAGGCGCTAGTCCCCGATGAGTTGCGATCGCGCGTTATTTTTACAGGACGCTTATTGCCGATCCAAGTAGTTGATGCAATGAACATGATGAATATTGGTTTTGTCACTCAAACCCTTGATGAGTTGGGAAGTTTTCGACTGACGACGAAGCTTCCTGAATATCTTGCCTGTGGTGTGCCTGTAGCCATGAGTCCCATTCCCGGGTTTTATGACTATGGGGTTGTATATGCTGGTTGGGCTTTACCTGCTTATCATCCTGCTAGCCGCGAGTTTCATACTCGTTGTGCGATGTGGCTAGATAATTTACAATCGCAAGATGTGGAGGACAAGGCTAAAATAGCTCCTACGATCGCTAAGAGATATTTTGACTATGATGCGATTGGCGATCGCTTTGCCACCTTCGTTCACGAAATTTTGAAAAGTTAGAAAGCCTATGAATGTGTCTTTTTTATGGTGGTTAAGCTGTAAGGCTTATCAATTAAAAATTCCTTTGCTTCCTCGCCTAATTAAAACATTCAACTTTTTAATTTTTCACGCGATTTTACCCTATCAAGCCGAAATAGAACGCGACATTGACTTAAAACACTATGGTTTGGGAATAGTTATTCATCCGAATGTCAAAATTGGACACCGCGTCCAGATTTACCATAATGTCACCTTGGCGGCGGAAACTTGGGTTGGCTCTCCCTATAAAATTCAGATCGGCGATGATGTATTCATTGGCGCAGGTGCGGCGGTAGTGGGGCGCAAGGATCAAAATTTAATAATTGGCGATCGCGTGGTTGTGGGAGCTAATGCGGTGGTCACCCGTGATGTGAAGGAGGGGGAGACTGTAGTAGGCGTGCCTGCCCGTCCTATTGAAAAGTAGAACCGCCCAAGGTGTGGCGCAACATGCGCTAAAGCTTGGGTTTCTGGTTTCTAATAACGCCTAGCTCCATAAACTATAAAAATGATGAAAATTACTGTAGTTGTTCCGACCTATCAACGCCCCCAAGATTTAGCCCGTTGTCTAGATGCTTTATTAAAACAGACTCGTGCTGTGGATGAGGTATGGGTAATTGTTCGCGATACGGATCTGGCAACTTGGCAATTTTTAGATGAATTTTTAAAGCACAACTCAGAGTTAGTCTCAGAAGGACTTAGCAATACTCAAGGCAATAATCAATTGCCATTATTAACCGCGACGGTGAAGGCTGTCGGCGTAATTGCGGCGATGAATGTGGGACTGGATGCGGCGACTGGCAATATAGTCGCTTTTACCGATGATGATGCCGCTCCTCATCCTGATTGGTTGGAAAAAATAGAAGCCTATTACTTAGCCGATCCTAAAATTGGCGGTGTCGGTGGTCGTGATTGGGTCTATCACGGCACAAAGTTAGAGGAAGGAGCGCGACCTGTTGTTGGCAAGTTACAGTGGTTTGGGCGCTTGATTGGTAATCATCATATTGGCAGTGGGGAAGGTCGCGAAGTAGATGTCCTCAAAGGTGTCAATATGAGTTTTCGGCGAGAGGCGATCGCCGATTTACGTTTTGATACGAGAATGCGCGGCACTGGGGCGCAAGTGCATTTTGAGGTAGTTTTTTCTTTGACCTTAAAGAAAAAAGGATGGAAGTTAATTTACGATCCCCGCATTGCCGTCGATCACTTTCCTGCTCAGCGATTTGATGAAGACCAACGCAATACATTTAATGATGAAGCGTCGGTTAATGCCATTCATAATGAAACTCTGGCTTTACTGGAATATTTATCACCCTTACGGCGGTTAGTATTTTTTGCTTGGGCGATCGCGATCGGGACAAGGGAAGCCAGAGGCTTATTACAATTACTGCGATTTTTTCCTCAAGAGGGAGATATCGCTAGGCAAAAGCTCTGGGCTTGTTGGCAAGGTCGTTGGCAAGGTTTTCAAACTTGGCAAAGTCTAAAATGAACGAAAGTAAGGATAACCTTTGGGTGTGCCTAACTCTTTTTCTAGCTCGAAGTTAATAATTCCCCATTTGGGTTCTTGCCCTTCAGAAGGACTAAACTCAACATTTAAACCATATAGGCGCTGTACCTGCGAACCGCTATTGCCCTCTAGATAAGAACCAACCAAATCCATATAACGTTGGGCGATCGTTACTTTGATAGCTCGATAGCCCTGTGTATAGAGTCGATCTATACTTTCGTGAATTTCAAAACGAATGCCATCGGGATGGGTATGTTGGCGATACCACTCGTCATCCCAGAGCCGCCATTGGCGATCAGATTGTAGATGAATCAAATCCTTATTGTTAGGGTGAACCTCAAACGCACCGTGACGCGGACAAAGATAAGTGTCAGTCAAAATCAGGGCAGGAATAATTTGGCGACAATGGGGACATTTAATTTCAGAACCAAATATCGGATATTGCTGTGCCGAGGTAACTGTCCTCATGACTTATAAATATTTTAGGAAACTTTGTAATCGATCCTAACATGTTGCTTTGTGGATAAAAGCAAGCTTTGTCACAATGTTTATAGCCATAGCCAAATTCAAAAAATGAGTTTATGGTTCATCTGACACACTCTAATAATTATTAAAAAGCTACAATCAATTCCATAAACTATCCAATATCTCTAAACAGTAAGGTTGAGGATGGCAAAAGCCAACCAAAAATTTCAATGGGGAGCAGTTACAAACCGCGCTAATCAAGCGGAAAAGTACTTGCGCTGGTTTGTAGAGTTCTGCCCCGTCTCGATCGCGATGTTTGATTGCGATCTCAATTACATATTGGTGAGTCAGCCTTGGGTAAAAATGTTGGGTATTCCCCGCCTCAAGCTGATCGGAACCAATATTTATGACTCCGTGCCGAATGCGATCGCTCATCGGCACGGTTTAGAACGCTGCTTGAGCGGTGGGCAGATGAATTATGCTGCTGATATTAATATGTCAGTCAAGGGTGAGCCATCAAATATTTTTCAGTGGCAAGTCCAGCCTTGGTATACCGATGATGGCTCGGCTGGAGGCATTATTATCTCGAGCCATTCTTTAGCGAGCCATTATCAGTCCACTTTTCTCAAGCGAAGATTAGATGAGGAAGTAGCAGAGCGGCAACACCTAGAAGACGCTTTTAATAAAATTGGTACAGCGATCGAAAGTGCTAATGACGCGATCTGTATTACAGACGATCAAGGGCTACCCATTTACATCAATCTTTCTTTTAGTGAGCTATTTGCTCACAATTTGTCGGCGCTACAGCGATCTAATCAATTTGCAGCTTTGTTTGCGGATGCCAAAACTGCGGAAATTATTCACAATGCCGTGATGCATGGTGGAACTTGGTCAAGCGAACTGGAAATGTGCGATCGCTACAACCAGCATATTCCCATTTACCTAAAAGTTAATCCTGTCAAAAGTCCTAATGGACAAGTGATTGGCTCAACTTATATTTGTACAAATATTCGCGATCGCAAAGCTGCTGAAGCGGAAATCAATAAGAGCTTTGCGGCGCTCGGTGCAACCCTCGAAGCCACAGCCGATGGTATTTTAGTTTTAGATGCGATCGGCAATATTATTATTTGCAATCAAAAATTTGTAGATCTTTGGTGTATTCCTGAACGAATTTTCACCTCCCACGATGATTCCCACATCTTGAAGTATGTCTCTAGTCGCATTACTTCTTCTCAGTATTTCCACAAATTTGGCAAAGGATTAGCGTCCGATCAAAATAGTTTTGAAATAGTGGAATTAGATGATGGCAGAACTCTAGAATGCTATTCACAACCACAGAATATTATGAATAGCTGTGCGGGTAGAGTTTGGAGCTTGCGAGATATTACTGCGCGCATTGCTTCCGAAGCCTTAATCCGTGCTTCGGAAGAGAAATATCGTCTGCAAGCAGAAAAACTCGAAAATGCCTTGCAAGAGCTAAAGAGTACTCAATCTCAATTAATTCAAGCGGAAAAAATGTCGGGATTAGGGCAACTAGTGGCTGGCATTGCCCATGAAATTAATAATCCTGTGAACTTTATCTATGGCAATCTCTCCTATGCCAGTAACTATACCAATGATTTATTAAATCTTATTGAGACCTACCGTACTCATTATCCAGAGCCTTGTGAAGCGGTGCGCGATAAGTTAGAAGAAATTGATATTGATTTTCTAGCTCAGGACTTTCTAAAGCTAATTAATTCTATTCGAGTGGGAGCAGAGAGAATTCAAGGAATTGTGCAATCTCTGAATAAGTTTTCGCGCAGTGACGAAGCGGGCTGTAAGTATGTGGATATTCATGAAGGAATTGATAGCACTTTGATGATTCTGCAAAGTCGCCTCAAAGCAAACCCCAATCGTCCTGAAATTTTAGTTGAAAGGATCTATAGCGATATTCCGATGGTGGAGTGTTATGCAGGACAAATCAATCAAGTATTTATGAATCTCCTCACCAATGCGATCGATGCTCTTGAAGAAGATGCTCAAGAAAATGGCATATGGAAACTCATTGACGACAGACCCCAATGGATTAGTAAAAATGACAAGATTTCTAAAATCCTCATTCAAACGGAACTTTTGGAAGATGGGCAAAATAGCGATCGCCTATTAATTAAAATTGCAGACAATGCTAAAGGGATTCCCGATGATCTCCGCAATCGCCTGTTTGATTTATTTTTTACGACTAAGCCAGTGGGTAAAGGAACTGGTTTAGGACTATCGATCGCCTATCAAATTGTGACCGAAAATCATGGCGGTAAGTTGTACTTTAATTCGGAAATCGATAAGGGTACAGAATTTGTCATGGAGATTCCGCTTCAACAGTCTTTATAAAAATATGAATGGTGATTGGACAACCGATCAAGTGGTAGCCCTAGCTCCCGATCCTGCCTCAGCTAAGAATGGCAAAGGCTTAGCGACGTTAAATAAATGGAGCAATTTGGGTAAGGATCAACAAATCATTTGGGGTGAATGCCAAGGTAGTGGCAAAGATCCCTATCGCACACAGGTTGACTTGTCGGAACCTGCTTTTCGGTGTAGTTGTCCGAGTCGCAAATTTCCTTGCAAGCATGGACTGGGACTATTGTTTTTAATGGTAAGTGAATCTACGGCTTTAACTAATGGAACTCCGCCTGATTGGGTAGCGGATTGGATTACCTCACGGGCTAAAAGGGAAGAGAAGCAAAAGCAGAAAACTAGCGAACCCGAAAAAACAGTTGATCCAGAGGCTCAAGCAAAACGCGCTAAGGCTCGATTTAACAAAGTTGAGGTAGGAATACAAGAATTGCAAGTATGGCTACATGATTTAATCCGTCAGGGTTTAACTTCCGTAAGCACAGAATCCTATAAATTTTGGGAACAACCTGCCGCGAGGATGGTTGACGCTCAAGCTCCGAGTTTGGCAAGGCAATTGCGCGATATTCCTAGCGTCATTGCGTCTGGCGCAGGATGGCAAGAAAGATTGTTACAAAAGTTAGGTAAGTTACATTTGCTATTGGAAGGATTTCAGCGTCTAGATGATTTGCCGATGGGACTTCAGGCGGATATTCGCACGCAAATTGGTTGGACACAAAATCAAGCAGAACTAACAGAATCAGAAAATGAGCAAGGCTCCAATCATTTAGTTCAGGATGTTTGGTTGGTAATGGGACAGCAAGTAGAAACAGAAGAGCGCTTGCGAGTTAGCCGAACTTGGCTATGGGGACAAAGTAGCGATCGCTATGCTTTATATTTACAGTTTGCTCTTGGTACACAACCCTTTGAGCATAATTTTATGTTAGGAACTTCTCTAGAAGCAGAACTTGCTTTTTTTGAAAGTGCTTATCCGCTTAGAGTCATCATTACCAATCGACAGAGTTCTCTCTCTCCTATCTCAATTCTAGACAATTTGGGATCGGAAACTATTGATTTAGCGATCGCCTCTTACAGCCGAGCCTTAGTTAAAAGCCCTTGGTTAGAGCGATTTCCCTTCACCCTTCAGCAGGTTATCCCCATCCACAAAGAGGGCAAATGGTTTATTCGCGATCGCGCCGCTAATCTGTTACTAATGTCATCACGTTTTGAGCATGGCTGGACGCTTTTGGCTCTAAGTGGTGGACATCCTGTAACCATTTTTGGCGAATGGAATGGCAATGATTTTTATCCTTTGAGTATTTTGGTAGGAGATAAGTTATATGTCGCTTGAATCCTCACTATTACAAAATATTACTGCGATCGCTTTAATCGGAACGCAGAGACAGACCTTTACTCCCATTAGTACTTATGGAAAGCTGGGTCAGCTACTAGGGAGTGTTGATACCACCAATCAAGAAGCAGCATTGCTCAGTACTGTGGCGATCGCCACAATGTATCAGCAAGCAGGACAATTACCGCTTTTAGATAGTTCACCATTGCCTGAACCCTGCGAACTAGATGATTTACCACGTTGTAGCGATCGCACTGGTTACTATTTATCCTTGATGCTCAGTGGTGAACATCTGCAACTGCTACCCGAACTACTTGATCGCCTAGCTGATCTTGGGCAAAGGGTTCATGAAACTAGCTTGCCGAGCTTACTAGACTTAGGTAAAAGGCAGTCGGATCTGCGAGAGGCGATCACCAAGGTATTGGGTAAGCGTGGGCAATGGTTAGCGGTTCAAAATCCTGAATGGAACTATTTGGCGAGTGAGGATGGATCGGTATGGGAAACGGGTAGTAAGGCGGCGCGGTTAATGTGGCTCTCGCAATTACGTCGTCAAGATCCAGACCAAGCAAGGCAACTGCTAGAGTCAACATGGAAGCAGGAAAGTGCTAGCGATCGCACAGCATTTTTGGAATCATTCAGCAATAATTTGAGTATGGCGGATGAACCTTTTTTAGAAGCGTTGCTTGATGATCGCAGTAAGGAAGTGCGGCGCGTTACCGTTGATTTGCTGACTTGTCTGCCTGAGTCGGGATTTTGTCAAAGAGCGATCGCCAGAGTTCAGAATTTAGTCAAATTACAGCGCGAAGGGAAGCAGCAATATTTTATGGTTGATTTGCCTGAAGTCCATACGCCTGAAATGCTGAGGGATGGGATCGAGGCGAAAAGTAATGATAATCAAATAGGCGATCGCGCTTCGTGGTTATTGAAGATGCTGACATCTACACCGTTATCTTTTTGGAATCAGCATTTGGCGATGTCTATTGAGGACTTAGTGAAAGTAGCTAATCATTCTCAAAGCGATCGCTTAATCCTGCAAGGATGGATAGCGGCAGCTCAGAAAACGGGAAATTTAGTTTGGTTGCAATCCTTGGTTGAGTTTAGCGAATTAGAGGAGGTTAATCGCATTGCTGGTCAGCCTTTAGCCGATAGTCTCATTTTAGATTCTCAACAACAAGCCGCAGCAATCCATCTGCTCAAAAATCCTGATCTAGCCTTTAGTAATCTTTTTAAGTCGATTCTCTTCAGGAATAAAACGATCTGGGATGAAGAAGTAAGTGCGATCGTTCTTGACCTAATCATCACTACTCTGGATCGATTTATCACAACTTCTCACTTAACGAGTCACTATTGGGGTATCAGTGAGTTTATCCGTGATGCTGCTAGATATATTGCTCCATCGATAATTCCTACGGCTAAGGATCAAGCGCTTGCAGTTAGTCAAAAGTTACAGGAACTTAGTTTAGAATCTGAGAACAAAAAGGAACTTAGGGAACTAGAGTATACGCAAACAACATTCCATAAATCCATTAAGCAATTTGTAGATTTATTGCAAATTAGACAAGAAATGTTAGGAGCAATTATATAACTCTTTTCAAAAGAAGGATAAGCGAGTTATTTTTATTTGGCTTATTGGAAGTAGTGATATAAATTAGCGATCGCTAATTTATATCTGCTGTTAAATCCGTATGCCCTAATATTAATTTTATGTGATATGCTAGTTTTAGCATATTTGCAATGGGAGAATTTTATTTTTGAAGCCTGTTGAGTGGATTGGAAGTTCTCTAGATGATTTAAAAGATTTCCCAAACGAGGTTCAGCAAGTTGTGGGTTATGCCTTGTATATCGCTCAATGTGGAGACAAACATCCTGCGGCTAAGCCACTTAAAGGATTTAAAGGTGCTGGAGTTGTGGAAGTGGTAGAAGATTTTGACGGAGATACTTATAGGGCGGTTTATACGATCAAATTTGCTGATGTTGTTTATGTTTTGCATTCCTTTCAAAAGAAATCAAAGCAGGGTATCACTACTCCCAAACAGGATATAGATTTAATTGAAGCAAGGCTAAAACGAGCTAAGGAACATTATTCTGAGCATTACAACAAGAAATAAATGGAGGTGTTAAATGATTGAAGAGATTAAGGTGCAAAAAAGTAGTGGCAATGTGTTTGCTGATTTGGGATTAGAAAATTCTGATGAGTTGTTGGTCAAAGCAGAACTTGCTTATAAAATCAGTAGTATCATTACTAAGTTAGAAATCACTCAAGTTGAAGCGGCTAAGCTATTGGGAATCGATCAGCCTAAGATGTCGGCTTTGATCAATGGCAAGTTATCAGGCTTCTCGACTGTGAGGTTATTTAGGTTTTTAAATTCTCTAGGTCGAGATGTGGAGATTATAGTGAAAGATAAGCCTAAATCTCGTTCTCAGGCACGTACTCAGGTTGTGAGTAGTTAAAGCGATCGCTTTTCTTAAGGAAGTTGAAAGTAATGGCATAAATTAGCGATCGCCATATCAGACGATTGGTTAACTACATCTGCTTTTAAAGCCTTATGCCCCGAAGCTTAAAGCTTTCCGAAAAAATCATATCAAAACGTTTTTTGTAAGTAGGCTATCATAATAAGCCTACACACATTT
Organism: Pseudanabaena sp. FACHB-1998; assembly: GCF_014696355.1. Taxonomy (GTDB): domain Bacteria; phylum Cyanobacteriota; class Cyanobacteriia; order Pseudanabaenales; family Pseudanabaenaceae; genus Pseudanabaena. Next base: position 22,322 of record NZ_JACJQA010000034.1, read on the forward strand.
GGTGTTATCTATGAGTGCCGAAAACTTGCTGAATGATGAATACATTAGTCGTAAAGCAGAGGAATTTGCTAATAGTCTCAAGCAAGCTGTTCAAAAAGCTCATAACGAAGAAGATATTAAAATTGCCGCAGAGTCACAAATTCGGCAGTTAGCCAAAGAAGCTAATTTAGAACTAGAAGCGAAATATGAATTTACGGTTGCTAAGGGTCGCATTGATTCAGCCTATGATCGCGTATTCATAGAATACAAAAATCCTAAAAGTAGCGATCGCCTTTCTGTGAATCCCAAGGATAAAGGTAATCAGAAAGTTATTGAACAGATAAAAAGTCGCTTTACAGGACTCAAAGAAGATTTAGGATATTCACCAGAATCATTGTTTGGTGTTGGATGTGATGGCAATTATTTCATTTTCGTGCGCTATCGTAACCATCAATGGGATGTCCAAGATCCAGTAGAAGTTAGTAAGTATACATCCGAAAGATTTCTTAGAGTTCTATTTAACTTAGGCATATCAGGTAAGCCTTTTGTTCCTGAATATTTAGCCCAAGATTTTGGTTCTGAAGGAACAGTTGCTCGTTCTGGTATTAAAACCCTTTATGAAACGATTTGCGATACGGACAATCCAAAAGCACAAACATTTTTTCAACAGTGGAAGATTCTCTTTGGACAGGTTTGTGGATATGATGTCAATATTCCCTCGGAAAAAATAATTCAACTAGGAGAGTTTTATGGGATTGAGGGTGATCATAATACTCTAAAAGCACCTGAACTACTATTCTCTGTCCATAGTTACTATGCCCTATTCATTAAGCTATTGGCGGCTGAAATTGTTTCTCTTTCTCAAAGTTTTACGACTTCTCCTCATAAAAAGATGTTGAGGGCAGCAACTTCCAAAAAATTAAAACAAGAGTTAGAAGATTTAGAATCTGGCAGTATCTTTAAGAAACTAAATATTGTCAATTTCTTAGAAGGAGATTTATTTGCTTGGTATTTATGGGCATGGAATGATTCTATTGAAAAGCTAATTAGGGAAATGGTTAGTAAATTAGACGAATACAATCCTGCTACACTTTCAGAAGAACCTGCAAAAAGTCGTGACTTACTCAAGAAGTTATATCAACAGCTTTTCCCCAAATCTCTACGCCATGATCTTGGTGAATATTACACCCCAGATTGGTTAGCAGAGCATACTCTTAATCGTTTAGAGTATGATGGCAATCCAGACCAAAGACTGCTTGATCCTTCATGTGGTTCAGGAACTTTTTTGGTAATGACTATTGCTAAAATTCGACATTTTTATGAAGAGCATCGAGAAGATTGCAACTTTGATGAAGGAGAACTATGCCAGAAAATCCTCAATAATGTGATTGGATTTGATCTCAATCCTTTAGCGGTAATGGCGGCTAGAATTAACTATTTAGTTGCCATCCGTGATTTAATTCGTTATGTAGATAGAATCGAGATTCCCATATATTTATGTGACTCGATAATGACTCCTTCTGAATATGGCAGCGGTCGGCTTTTGACAGAGAGCGGATTGGCTGTAGATCAAATTGGTTCTACTAAAGAGCTAAAGACTGCGGTTGCAAATTTTTATGTTCCCACTGAAATTACTGCTAGTTGCGAACTAGTAAGTAAATACGCTCAAGCTTTAGAAGATTGTGTGAAGAATGGAAATTCACAGGCTGAGTTTATCGAACATTGTCAAGATGAAGGTTTACCTGTACAGGCTCAACACGTCCATGAGGGGCTATATCGAGAACTTGTCAGACTGGATCAAGTCAATCAAAATGGCATTTGGGCAAGAATTATAAAAAATGCCTTTGCCCCTTTATTTATTGGCAAGGTTGATTTTGTAATCGGTAATCCACCTTGGGTAAATTATGAGCATTTACCTGCTGATTATCGAGATGCAATGGCTTCCATTTGGAATCACTATGAATTATTTCCTAAAGGTGGATGGAAAGCTAGATTTGCCAAAGGCAATACAGATTTAGCGATGATTTTCACTTATTCGGCGATCGATAATTACTTGAAAGAAAATGGCAAATTAGGATTTGTTTTGACTCAAAGTGTATTTCAATCTAGCGCTGCTAGTGGTTATCGCAGACTTAAGATACATATCAATAAGAAATTTAATATTCAATTGGTCGATGACATGAGCAATTTTCAACCTTTTGACGGAGCAACTAATAGAACTGCAATTTTAGTTTGTACTTTAGATCGGCAAGGTACTTCTTACCCAGTTCCTTATACTGTCTGGTTTTTAAAAAATAGAGTTTCTATTTCTAGTGATCACTCACTAGAATCGGCTCTTGAAAATACACAACGTCAAGAGAAGGTAGCCTATCCCATTACTGATGAACAAAGTCCTTGGATGGTTTTACCTAAAGATATTGGCAAAAAGACTATTGAAAAAATTCAGAAGGGACGACAAGAATATAAAGCTTGGAAAGGTTCAGATACTAGAGGCGGCAATGGATTATTTTGGCTGCAACCACTACATAAGAAGATGAAAACAGTTATATGTAGAACTACTCCTGAATTTTCTAAAAAAAAGCCTCCAGAAATGACCGAAGCATTTGATGCCGATCTAATTTATCCACTTTTGAAAGGTAGAGAAGTATCTAAATGGCATACTCAACCAGAATACGCTTTGCTATATCCTCATCATGGTAATAGTGCAATTCCAGAAAGTGATATGAAACGTAAGTATCCCAAAACCTATGCTTATTTTTATAAGATGCGCGAGTATTTTACTAAAAGAAAAATGTACGATCTTTCTAGAAGAGATCTAGTTTTTTATTCTTTACTGATGTTACGTGGAAGGAAAACAGAGTAGAGTAAAGATAGACTCCGACAGAGGTTGAAAGGTATGGACAGAAAGTTCTTAGACCTATACTCAGATTACCTAATCAGTAGTTT
>NZ_JACJQA010000035.1 GCF_014696355.1 Pseudanabaena sp. FACHB-1998
GGGCGCAAAGGAAGGCGTAATCGGCTCAAAGGGATTCGGGGGCGGGGGACACTCGAGAAGGAAAAGCCCCCCATCTTCGGCATGATTCAGCGTGGTGGTGAGGTGGTAATTCGCATGTTAGAAAATGTGCAACAGCGCACTATTGAGCCTCTGATTAAAGCAACGATTGCCCTTGGTACTATGGTTTACACGGATGAATATGCTATCTACACCCCCTTACAAGATTGGGGCTATGCACACAAAACTGTTTGTCATGGGGTAGGTGAATATGCAAGAGATGAAGATGGTGATGGCTTTTGTGAAGTTCATGTCAATACGATGGAAGGCTTTTGGTCGCTTTTGCGTTCTTGGTTACGTCCTCATCGTGGTATTTCTCAAGAAAAGTTGCCTGTATATTTGAGCTTCTTTGAGTTTGTTCATAATGCTAGGAGAAGAGGTAAAGCTTTGCTCTGTGCTTTGCTTCAATCTCTACTTGCTTTACCTCCCCGTTTCACCTATTGAGCCAACAGTATTTATCCTGTCTAGCTGCTAATGCCCAACCTTCTGAGAAAGGTTCTATCCAAAAAGCACATATTTTTTGAAACTGGGGTTGTACAACGATTTTATATTGTTTGTCAACAAACCCTCGCAAACCTTTCATCACAACAGGAGCTAACCCGTTAGAAAATCCCCATGGAACTTCATCAAATTGAGGCTCAATAACTACTTTACCTTGCTTATCTATACTTCCCCATTTCTTGTCATAGGTAATGTAGTCTCCATCAGAACATCTAGCTGTATGACGATAAGATTCATCAGCAAAAGCTAGTATCCATGCAGTTCCGTCTTTAAAGTCTTTTACATCGTAAATAAGGGCATTTGCCTTACGTCCATTTGAGTAAATAACGGGATAGCCGTCAAGAATTATATTCCCTGTTAAGTCTATAAATTGCCAGCAAATCCCTTGTTTAACAGCAGCCAATCCTTCAGAAAATTCGCGAGCAAAATCAAAAAGTGGTTGGATGACAACCCTACCTGTCTCATCTTCATACCCATACTTATTACCAATTTTAACTGGGACAGGATAAATCTGATTCATAAATTTTTTAACTGGCTACTAGTAACTCACGCTAGACGTTGAAAATAATTTCAACTCAAATCTTCTAAAAAAGAGGTCGAGACCCACTGAGAATCATTTTGATATCATGATCAGACAAGTTATAAACTCTACCTTGTTCATCTTTAAATACAGCACCTTGTCCTGACTCACCAACTCTATAGATATGTACATGATCGTCATCAGTCTGCTTATCGCTTAGACTTGCACGGGCAGCTAGAATGTCAGTACATTTCCCATTGACAAACTTATGCTTGACTTTGTAAGAACCTTTATTGTCCCAACTATTTGCACTAGGATACCAGTCGCTCATTTATTTTTTGTATTTCTAAGATTTATGTCCAAAGTTATCATTCAAATACATACACCTTGTCAAGTGCTACTTAATACAATTTATCATCCGCCAACTCCAGATCTGAAATCAAATCTTGTGTAACAGCATAAACATCTCGTTTATCCCCTTCCTTACGTCTTCCCACCCCCACAATAACCACTACTACTCGATCTTGCTCAACTCGATAAATAATCCGATAACGCTGTCCCACAGCCCGAATACTACGATAGCCCAATAGTTCCTCAGATAAAGCCTTACCTTGCTTTTCTGGTTCATCCTTGAGCTTCTCAATTCTAGTCAAAATCACGCTCTGTTCACGTCGATCTTTGATAGCAGTAAAGAGTTTCTGCGCTTGAACAGAAAAAATAATTCTATATTCCATAGCTATTTTAGAAACCCAACTCTAACTTCAAGGCTTCTAAACTAATCGTTTGCCCTAAATCTGCTTGTCGGATACCTTCTCGCAAGTCTGACATAAACTCGCGATCGCTTAAAATCTCCATTGTTTCCACTAAAGAGGCAAACTGCTGCATACTCAAAGCAACCATTACAGGCTTACCGTCTTGCGTGATAATCGCTGGATCTCTGAGGTTCTTAGATAGCGCTGGTAATTGTTCCTGAGCTTCAGCAACAGTCAAATAATTAAGCATAATGTTTTTGTCTGAATGACTATCATTATTGTAGCGAAGTTTAAGTTGTTAAGATTGTACGATATCTAGTCAAGCGATCACCGCACGAAAACCTGATGTCAAGCACAAAAAAGCGGCGCGAAGCGCCGCTTTTTTATTTACATTTTGGCAAGTTCCAACATTGTCTTCAGGACAGAATCAGGATTGAGACTGATCGAGTCAATACCTTGCTCAACAAGGAACTTTGCAAACTCAGGATAATCACTTGGCGCTTGACCACAGATACCGATCTTGCGCTGGTTAGCCTTTGCCTTTTGAATCACTGTGCGAACCATTGACTTAACCGCTTCATTGCGCTCATCAAAGATGTGGGCAACGAGCGAAGAGTCACGATCTAAGCCGAGAGTCAACTGCGTAAGGTCATTGGAACCAATCGAGAAGCCATCAAAGACTTGGGAGAACTCGTCCGCCAAAATCACATTACTGGGGATTTCGCACATCACATAGACTTCCAAACCATTTTCGCCACGCTTCAAGCCGTGTTTTTCCATTTCTGCAAGCACCTTACGACCTTCTTCGGGAGTACGACAGAAAGGAATCATTGGAATCACGTTGGTTAAGCCCATGTCATTGCGGACGCGCTTTAGAGCTTGACATTCTAAACCGTAGGCTTCACGGTATTTCGGATCGTAGTAGCGGGATGCTCCACGCCAGCCGATCATCGGGTTTTCTTCGGTAGGTTCAAAGGCGCGACCACCGAGCAGATTGGCGTACTCGTTGCTCTTGAAGTCGGACATTCTCACCACGACAGGTTTGGGATAAAATGCTGCTGCGATCGTGCCGATACCATGCGCCAGCTTGTCTACAAAGAAATCAGCCTTGTTTTCATAGCGTGCTGTCAGTTGCGAGATTTCCCATTTAGCCGCTTTGTCTTCGAGTGTATCGAAGTTCATCAGTGCGAGAGGGTGCGCTTTGATGTGGTTAGCGATGATGAATTCCATACGCGCTAAGCCAACGCCATCGCAGGGAATGGAAGATAAGCCGAATGCTTCTTCGGGATTGCCCACATTCATCAAGATTTTTGTAGAGAGCGTAGGCAAATTGTCGAGAGAAGTTTCGATGACTTCAAAGGGAACCAGACCTTTATAGACTTTGCCTTCTTCGCCTTCTGCACAGCAGATGGTGATTTCTTGCCCTGTTTTAATTACGCCTGTAGCATTACCGCAACCCACGATCGCAGGAATGCCCATTTCCCTCGCAATGATCGCGGCGTGGCAGGTACGTCCACCTTGATTGGTGACGATCGCACTAGCCTTTTTCATGATTGGCTCCCAGTCGGGGTCAGTCTTGTTGGTGACTAGTACTTGACCTGCTTGGAAGTCTTCGATGTTATGGACTTCTAAAATCACATTCGCCTTGCCTTGACCGATCATCTCGCCCACAGCGCGACCTGTAATCAGTACATCACTGGAACCATTGAGTTTATAGTTTTTGAGAATGTTGCCAGACTTCTGAGACTGTACGGTTTCAGGACGAGCTTGAACGATGAACAATTCTCCTGTGCGTCCATCTTTTGCCCATTCAATATCCATCGGTGACAGCTTACCACGCACTTCCGAATAGTGATCTTCGATGATGCAAGCCCATTCTGCGAGTTTAAGAATCTCGTCATCGGTAATGGCGAACTTGACTCGTTCGGAAACTGGGACAGGGATATTCTTGGTCAGCTTACCGCCGCCAATGTCATAGACCATCTTGATTTCTTTTGTGCCGAGGCGTTTTTCGAGAATGGGACGGAAGCCTTGTTTGAGAGTTGGTTTAAAGACAAAATACTCGTCGGGGTTGACTGCACCCTGCACCACATTTTCACCTAAGCCATAGGCGGCGGTGATTAATGCTGCATTTTTAAAGCCTGTCTCTGTGTCGATGGAGAACATCACACCAGAAGAGGCGAGGTCGGAACGTACCATTTTTTGTACGCCGACGGAGAGAGCGATATCGAAGTGGTCGAAGCCGTTGATCGTGCGGTAGGAAATGGCGCGATCGGTGAATAGTGAGGCAAAGCAGCGATGGCAAGCATCGACAACTTCGTTTGCACCATAGACATTGAGGTAGGTTTCCTGTTGTCCTGCAAAACTGGCATCGGGCAAGTCTTCGGCGGTGGCGCTAGAACGGACGGCGACATCCGCTTCTTTACCGCAGGATGTCTCACAATCGCAAAGTTTCTGATAGGACATAGCGATCGCCATTTGCAGATCGTGAGGAAATGGCGTGCTAAGAACTAAAGCACGAGCCATGCGACCGCGATCGCGCAGGTTATTCATATCCTCAATATCAAGATCGGCAAAGAGTTCGCGTAGTTTTACTTCCAATCCTGCTTTCTCAATGAAGTAGCGGAAAGCATAGGCAGTAGTTGCGAATCCGTTGGGAACATTCACCCCTTTCGGTTGAAGCTGGCGAATCATTTCTCCTAGAGAAGCATTTTTCCCACCCACCAGAGGGATATCCGAAATCCCTACTTCATCAAACCAAAGAACTAACGCTTGTTCCTTGGGGATATTTCTAGATGTTTCTGAAGCAAAAGTCAAGCTAGTCATGATAATTTAACTCCCTAACCAAGTTAATGATTAGATCAAATTCATGGATCAAGATGGATCAAGTTGTCGCCTCAAACATTAGTTAAGAGATTAATTAAGAGATTAATTAAGAACTTTCCAATAAATGACTCATTAATTAAGTCTTAAAATCAAGTTTTTTTTTGCTTGGTATAAATACCTTGAATCCCTTGATACGTTCTAATTATATCTACTGTAAAAGCACCAAATTTGATCATCATCACATTTATTTACTAAGCTTCGCAAAGATTGACATTTATCTGAGAACTCATCCACTACAGCCTTGAGAGGATTTGAGTAGTAGAGACATATTTTGAAAGCGGCGCTTCGCAACGCTTTCAAAATATGTCTGGGTTTTATAAAGTCGGAAATCTTTGCCTTTACCAGTTTCTTTTGATGACCTACTTAGTGCCATAATGGATTGATAACTATAAAATATGCTGTCGCAAAAAGTTCTTCATTTGCCAAACCTTGATTTCTCCTATCCAAGCCCGCAACTTAATTTTTGAAGAAATTATGCGCGTTGGTGGACTTACGGCTCTTATTCATGTGCCGACATTGTTTGTTAAGCCTCAACAAGGACTAAACCGCTCTTCATGGCAGATCAAGCCCTACCTAGATTATTGTCGTAATCTCCAAATCGTTGAAGTAGTGGGAAATCACTGGGCTTTTTTAGGAGAGCCTCAAACTTTTAATAAGGAAATCGAAGATTTCTTAAGTTCTGGTTTATCGTAAGAGAAGGGCTATAATTACTATATTGAGAAAATCAAACAAGATTTATGGAGTCATTTCTAAAGCTCTCTCTACGTTAAAGATTTTGCATTAATTTAGTCACTTCTATAACAGTCTATAGATAGCACTTTATAGATGTGTACATTCTCATTTACGGTTTCCGAAGAAATTAAAGGCGTTCATTTTTATAGACAAAAAATGAATTTCGCTATAAGAGGTTGAAATGGAAAAAGTTGCTAAGAATTCTCAAAACACGATTAAATCAAAAACTTGTAATGATCCTGCCCATGATATTTGGAAGGGACAACGCCATCCCCTAGATTGTATTTTTCATCCCAGATCCGTCGCTGTAATTGGAGCTAGTGAAAGAGAGGGAAGTGTAGGTCGCACTTTATTATGGAACTTGATTCGCAGTCCCTTTGGTGGTACTGTCTTTCCCGTTAATCCTCAAAGGAATAGTATTTTAGGGATCAAGTCCTATCCTGATATTGCTACGGTTCCTGAAGTTGTGGACTTGGCAGTAATAGCCACTCCTGCGGCGACAGTTCCACAGGTAATTCGCGAATGTGTGGCTGTGGGAATTAAGGGGGCAATTATTGTTTCCGCAGGTTTTAAGGAAGTTGGGGAAGCAGGAGCCGCGTTAGAACAAGAAGTTTTAGCGGAAGCAAGGCGTGGGGGAATGCGAATTATTGGACCAAATTGTCTGGGGGTGATGAATCCTTTGGCGGGCTTGAATGCCACCTTTGCGGGAGCGATCGCCCGTGCGGGCAACGTCGCTTTTGTGAGCCAGAGCGGAGCGCTTTGTACTTCGATTTTAGATTGGAGCATCGGCGAAAATGTGGGATTTAGTGCCTTTGTTTCCATTGGTTCGATGTTGGATATTGGCTGGGGGGATTTGATTGAATATCTGGGTGATGATCCCCATACCCATAGCATCGTGCTGTACATGGAATCTATCGGTGATGCCCGTGCTTTTCTGTCGGCAGCCCGTGAAGTGGCGATGGACAAACCGATAATTGTCCTAAAAGTCGGACATACAGAAGCTGCCGCCAAGGCCGCAGCTTCGCATACGGGAGCCTTGACGGGTAGTGATGAAGTTTTAAATGCTGCCTTCCGACGGTCTGGAGTTTTGCGTGTGCATACGATTTCTGACCTATTTGATATGGCGGAAATATTGTCGAAGCAGCCACGCCCCAAGGGAAATCGTCTTTCGATTGTCACCAATGCGGGGGGACCAGGGGCGATCGCTACGGATGCTTTGATTAGTGGTGGCGGCACATTATCGGAACTAGCGCCCGAAACTTTACAGGAACTCGAACGCTTTTTGCCGCCCCAATGGAGCCATCACAATCCTATTGATATTCTCGGTGATGCTAGTAGCGATCGCTATGCCAAGACTTTAGAAGTGGTGGTTAATGATCCCAATAGTGATGGGCTATTGGTAATTTTGACTCCCCAAGCGATGACCAATCCCACTCAAACCGCCGAAAAGCTCAAAGCCTATGGTCAATTAGGTAAGCCCGTGTTAACCAGTTGGATGGGCGGAGCCGAGGTTGCAGCGGCTACTCAAATGCTCAACCAAGCGAATATTCCCACCTTTCCCTATCCCGATACGGCGGTGCGATTGTTTAACTATATGTGGCGCTACACCTACAATTTGCGCGGCATCTATGAAACGCCTTCGCTGCCTGCGGACTCCGAGCTCCATGCGCCCGATCGCCTCTCTGCCGAAAAGATTCTCAAAACCGTGAGCGATCGCGATCGCTATCTTTTAACAGAATATGAATCGAAGAAATTATTGGCAGCCTATGGCATTCCCACCATTGAAACGGAAATTGCCACCAGCGATCTCGAAGCTGTAGAAATCGCCGATCGCTTTGGCTATCCCGTAGTTTTAAAACTCCATTCCGAAACAATTACCCACAAAACCGATGTCGGTGGGGTGCGCCTCAATTTAGTTGATGCCGCCGCCGTAACCCTCGCCTTTAAGGCGATCTCTAGATCTGTAAAGCCTGCCGACTTCCTTGGCGTAACTGTTCAGCCGATGGTGAAAATGGAGGGCTATGAACTGATTTTAGGAAGTAGCCTTGATCCCCAATTTGGCGCAGTCATGCTCTTTGGGATGGGCGGACAGCTAGTGGAAATATTCAGGGATCGCGCCTTGGCTTTACCGCCATTAAATACCACCTTAGCAAGGCGGATGATGGAACAAACGCGCATTTATCAAGCTCTCCAAGGGGTGCGCGGACGTAAAGCGATCGATCTGGCAAAACTCGAACAGTTATTAGTGAATTTCAGTCAACTCATTGTTGAACAACCTCTAATTAAAGAAATTGATATCAATCCGCTATTGGTGTCTCCCGATGGCATGATTGCGCTGGATGCAAGGGTTTTACTGCATACGCTTGAGGATATCTCCCAGCGTCCCGTCCCCGCGATCCGTCCCTATCCCACTAAATATATGCAGTCTTGGGAATCGCACAAAGGCGATCGCTTTAATATCCGCCCAATCCGTCCAGAAGATGAGCCATTGATGGTGAAATTCCATCAAAATCTTTCTGAAGAAAGTGTCTACTTGCGCTATGCCCACACCGTGAAGCTAAAGCAACGCATCGCCCACGAAAGACTGACGCGCATTTGCTTTATTGATTACGATCGCGAAATGATCCTTGCTGCGGACTACAAAAATCTTGACACAGGCGAACATGAAATTCTAGGCGTAGCAAGGCTTAGCAAGTTGCATGGCACTAATGAAGCAGAATTTGCCCTAATTGTTTGCGATCGCTATCAACATCAGGGCTTAGGCACTGAGCTATTGCGTCAACTCCTCGCGATCGGCAAAGAAGAAAAACTTGAGGTGATCGTTGGCTATATTCTCAGTAGCAATGATGCGATGCAGCGTATCTGCCGCCAGCTTGGATTTGGGCTAAAAAGCGATCTCCAAGAAGGAATGCTAAAAGCCACCTTTCCTATCAATTTTTAAACAAAAAGCAGCGCTAGGCGCTGCTTTTTGTTTAAAAAACTCCCTTTCGCATTTCTTCAGCAATAAACTCACAGGCTCTGGCGGTAATTGCCATCTCCGTTAAGGTCGGGCTTTGCCAACCCGAAGAAGTCCAGCACGCCCCATCGGTAACAAAGAGATTAGGAGCTTCCCAAATTTGATTATGGGCATTTACTACGGAATTAGTTGCTGAGTTTCCCATTCTTGCACCACCTACCTCATGGATGTAGTATCCCGGAGGAGCCGAAAAAGCCATGGTGTCTTCCATCTTGCTTACAAATTCCGAAAATACAGGCACATGGAAGATCTCGGTCAACTTCATATTTTTGCCCCCCGCGAGTTTGATGATTTCATCAATCTGTCGGTGCATATGGTCGAGCATCAGATGTTCATTCTCTGACCATGCACATTCAATATGGGGTACAGGCAGCCCCCAAGCATCCACCACATCCTCACTAAGTTGAACTCGATTGTCATAGCGGGGCAAAACTTCGCCGTGAGCAATCAAGAAGCCAATCGAGCCATCCCCAACTTTTCGCAAAATATGAGGCAAATCAAAGCGCTGTACGCCGCCCCAGATGCCATAGCCGCGCAAAAATTTCTCCTGCTGCGCTTCTAAATTAGAGAAGCAAGGAATGAAAAAGCTGTCACAGCCCGACAGATCAAAGGTTTTAGTTTGCTTAATCTTCGGTAACAAAAAGAATGTCGAGGTGGACACATGATCCATCAAAAATCTACCGAGCATTCCCGAAGGATTAGTTAAGCCCGCAGTTTGATATTTATCAGTGGAGTGTAATAAAATCCGCACCGACTCAATTGTCGAAGCGCATAGAACTACTGTCCGCCCAAAAGCTTCATAGGCTTGATTAGTATGGCGATCAATATAGCCGACCCCACGCGCCCGATGGGTATCGGGATCAAAAATTACATGGCTGACGATCGCATCCGATTGCAAAGTCACATTTCCTGTAGCGATCGCCGCCTTAAGCGAAGAACCCAAACTGGAGTACATCGGCCAAGGCTGCTCTGGCGTGCGACGATGCAACCCGAAGCCCCGTGAAGGGATCAGGCGACGGTCTGACCATGTACTTTCGACAATTTGCTTGAGATGCTCCTCCGCAGGGGTGAGTGGCAAAGTTGCCTGATAGTCACCATCGGGCAGTTGGGCTAATCCCTCTTGGCTACCCCTCACCTGAAAGAATTTTTCTAACTTACTGTAGTAGGGCGCGAGATCGGCATAGGCGATCGGCCAGTTCTGCTCATGCCCATCACGGCTTGCCGCCTTAAATTCATAATCGGATAATCGTAAAGTGATCCCGCCCCAAGTTAAGCTTTTGCCCCCCACCTGACGACCCCGAATCCAATAAAAGGGCTGATCGGGTGGCGTAGTATAGGGATTGTCTTTTTCATCAATAAATAAATCAGGATTTGCCTTCCAATATCCGGGATGCATTGATTGATAGGACTGACGCTTAGCGATCGCCAGATTATATAAGCGCTTTGCCATATCCACAGCCTGATTGCCTAGCTCGGATGCATCGGGAGTCCGACCTGCTTCTAGGACAAGGACTTTCAAACCACGTTCGCTCAGTTCCTTGGCAGCCACGCCGCCATTGGCTCCAGAGCCAACTACGATCGCATCGTAAACTTCTGTAGAAGGATGGGGACTCATGTTATTTCTTGACAAACCTTTTGCTGAATAACCTTACAAAAATAAACTTTACAACATAGGCATAGATTTGCTAACCTAGTTAACCGCCGCCTAAATTAAAATGCGCCAAACTAAAGCATAATAAGAACAATACTTTGCTCCCAAAATAAGCATGACTCAAATAATCGTTGGTGAAAATGAAGGGATTGAATCGGCGTTACGTCGATTTAAGAAAAAAATCCAAAAAGCTGGGTTACTAGCAGATATTCGTCGTTGTCAGTATCACGAAACCGCAGGCGAAAAGCGTAAACGCAAAGCTGAAAATGCTAAGCGTCGTGGTCGTTTCCGTCGTCGTGATGTCTAAAACAAAAAAGGCTGTGCTAAGCACAGCTTTTTTGTTTTGTGATTCCTAATTACAGTCTATTGAGGCTTTGAGTAGTACAGAAATATTTTTAAAAGCGGCGCTTCGCGCCGCTTTTAAAAATATTTCTGGGTTTCAAGTAAGCGCAAGGGGCTATTAACTACAAAAAGGGTTGTGCGCTGCACAACCCTTTTTGTAGTTAATAGCCAACGCCTAAGAGTTTATTGTCTCGGCGAAATTGGCTCGGAGTGATCACATCGGTGCCATTTGCCCAAACGCCTAAATGATCGCTTTGCGCCTTTGACTCTAGCTCTGCGTAGCCTTGACAATCTTTTTCTTGCAGGCGATCGTAATGGGCAAGTCCAAGGGAAAGCATCACTTTGTTGGCATTTTGTCCACCCGCCATCACTTCGCCGTAGTACCTTCCAAATTTATCTTTTTTAAAGACTTTCACATAAATTTCTTCGTCTTCAAGGATATTTTGTAATACTTTGCGGGCATGTTCTCCCTCAGATTGGAGTAACTCAGGCGCATCAATACAAGCAAGATGTATTTTATTTTTGATCCCCCGATCCACAAGGGTGATGTTGTCGCCATCAAAAACTTTCACCCGCATTGGCACTGCTCCAAATTGCGCGAATACAGGTTGGATCGCGATCGCGAAGCACGCTAAGTTAGCAATAACGATGAAAAGGAACTGGGACAATTTCTGAGGAACAAGATATTTAAAAGACATTTATATGGATTGAATAATTAGGCGTGCGCGGCAAAGCTGCATACGCCTAATTATTCACTGGGAAGGGATTACGCAGCAAGCCGCTTAGGTGGGAAAGCTGCTTTTTTTTACTTTATGCTTCTTTACGGGTCTTATCGTTTATATAGTCCTCCATGAGATGACAGATGATGTAGTGTTGCAAGTCGGTAGCTAATGATTCTAGATAGCCTTTAGCATTGCCTATTTGCCATTCATAGCAAAGTCTATTGAAATGTTCTTGGATAATGCTGCTTTTTTCTGTCCTATGAATCTTATAAGAATCTATGTGTCTCATAGCTTGGTCAACTGCACCAACACCAAACTCGCTACACAAAATATCTATCACTAAACTATCTCTTGCTGTAACAGCTTTCACGCCATTGTTTATGTTCATTTATCTCAATCCTCATCTTGAATTTACTTTGATGTTGAGAAAGTTGAAACAACATAATGTAGAAGCACCAGACACTTATATTTCATTTGTATGAAACATAATCCATGATAATTCTTTTTATCTAAGCATATACTTAAAAAAATATTGTGTATTATATGAAACAAAACATAAAAATTAGCAGGATATCGCTAAAAGCTTGGTTTAAAGGCACTCGCGGGTTTTTATTTGTATAACTTATTGCTAACTTTTAAGTAACTTATTAGCTTGACAAAATCAATAATTTGTATCAATTAAACTTATACAGCAACCCTATTTCATTTAGGAGAAAAACAAATGGCTTAAGACTCTTGTTATTTATGTGGCAGCGATCGCAAATTCACCACGACATTTTGCGCCACCATTAGCGATCGCCAGTTCATGTAAGGTAAATTCATCGCCCAGTTTATGAACTAGATGCTCTAGTAATGCTCGAATCTCCTCATCGGTGGTAGCCGTAGGCGGCGCATCAGGGGCGATCGCCTCTAGAAAAATTGGTGACTTAAGACAACTTTGCAAATCATCGGGCGATAGCTCGACATCCATCGTCACGCGAATGGGATCAAGCAGGCGCAAGGCTTCTCCCTTGAGAATTTGAGCAATATTGAGATGAATCGCTTCAGCACATAGATCAATATTGGTGACTGCCAAGCCTTGATATTTTGCTCCCGCCCCAATCACATTTGCTTTGGGAATATCACCGCTTAGGATTTGACGACTTTTGCCAGCGATTTCAATTTCGAGGGTTTCGATATGCTCGACCTGCGATCGCAACCATAGTTTAATGATGGGAATTAAGACAGTACTAACAACAGACATGAATAGAGCCTAAAAGAAGAACGTGCAAAGTGTTGGATATTGAACCTATTGGTGACTCTAGCAGTCAAAATATGTAAGTTGATAGCCATTGATATTGCCTCAATTAGTATAGATGCATAATTGTTCAGTTCAAAGTTCAGATACATGTTCAGAACGGTAACTACAGCTATAGAAGCCCAAAATCCTCGCGATCCCGATCTGGCGATCGTGCAAGCTTGTTTGCAGGGTGATCCCAATGGTTTCAAAAAGCTGTATCAGAGACATCATCATAAGGTGCGCTCTACGCTCTATCAGTTATGTGGTTCCGATGGTCTGGATGATTTGGTGCAGGATGTATTTCTACGAGCTTGGAAAGGGTTAGCAAAATTTCGGCAAACTTCACAGTTTTCCACATGGCTTTATCGCATTGCCTTTAATGTGGCAAGCGATCGCCGCAAAGCTCTTGCCAAAATGCGATCGCGTAATGTTGCTGTGGAAGATGACCAATTAGCAAACTTATCGGATGAGGCGATCGCCCGTGATGGTTATCAGCAAGCAGGGCTAAACCAAATGCATTATCAAGACATCATGCAAAGAGGATTAGCTAATCTCAGTGAAGATCATCGCGCCGTATTGGTACTACACGATCTAGAAGAGATCCCCCAAAAGGACATTGCAGAGATTTTGTCCATTCCCGTCGGCACAGTAAAGTCCCGATTATTTCATGCCCGTAGTGCCATCAGAAAGTTTTTAGAAGCGCAAGGAGTCGAACTATGAAAAATCTTTCCCAAGAATCTCAAAACAACTTTGATGGAGATCCTCGCGATAATTCAGATATGACTCTAGTTAACTTTCTTAAGCAAAATAAATTGATCGCGCCGCCCCCTGCTCCTAATTTTGAGCAACAACTATTTGCAGAGATTAGCAAATATCCTCAGAGAAAAACAAATAAAAATTTCCAGCGTTGGCAGCCTTGGCTATTAGCGATCCCCGTCGCGATCGCCGCAGGTTTTGCCTTTAACTGGGCAACTAATCGTTCGCAAATGCAAATTGCTATTAACTCCAATCAAAGCCTAATTAATAGCCCCATGAGTGAATCCGACAAAGCGGCGATCGAGCAGTCGCTTATTAGCAGTTGGACAGTTACCGATGATGTTGTTTATCAAGCCACAGCTACTAGTTCTGAAGCTCAGATTTTGACAGAACTAACTCCCCTTGAATACGAGTAATCCCACTAATAAAAATATTAATAAACGAGAAATATATGTTGAAATCGATGATGGTTCGTTATTTAGCCCTTACCGCCGCAGTAGTCACCACAAGCAGCGTTATTTTAAGTGCTACCGCTAATTTGCAATCCCAATCGCAACCTCAAAACCAAAATCAAATATCTTCTGCGCCAAAAACTGAATTACCACCAGCTAATAAACTTGCGGAATTATCACCACCCGATCAAATGGCGGAGCGCCCTAACGCGCCAGACATGCTCTCAGGAAAAATGCTGAAGCAACTAAATTTAACCCCTGAGCAGCTAAAAAAGCTGAAAGAAGTCCGCGATCGCGATCAAGGCAAAATGCGTGAACTGGCTCAGCAATCGCGCCAAGCAAATAAAGAGTTGCGAGATTTGATGGCTGGCAATGAAAGCAATGATGCATTGCGGACTAAACACAATCAAGTACTCACGCTTCAGCAAGAACTCCAGAAGCAACATTTTGAGAGAATGTTGGCGATGCGTGAAATCCTGACTCCGCAGCAGCGATCGCAGCTTAATGAAATGATGTCCAAAAATCGCAATCGCATGAGGGACAACATGAGAGAAGGTATGCGTGATCGCATGGAGAAGCGGATGGAAAAGCGGGAAGAGATGCGCGATCGCGCCACATTATAAAAAGGAGAGAGTCGTCACAAAGTGACGACTCTCTCTTTTTATAAGTAGCTGGGCTTAGTACAAATACCTAACGCGAAGAAATTGTTAAATACCTTAACCAAACCTAGAACTGCTCTTAATATGAACCTTAATTGTTACTAATACTTACGTTGAATTTACCAAGATTCACGAAGAAAGCCTGAAACTTAATTGAACCTGCATGACTGACTCTTTATCTTCTTACGAATCAGCACAAACTGCTGAACCCATTGCTAATCGTAAATCTGAAAGCAAAAACCGATTTGTAGAGCCAGTTATCTTGATCCGTCGCATGGCTTTTGGCATTGCGATCGCGACTTGGATGGTGATGGCGATCGGTAGTGCTACTCGTGTAATGAATGCTGGTTTGGCTTGTCCTGACTGGCCGCTTTGCTATGGGACGGTTTTACCTGCTGAGCAGATGAATCTGCAAGTATTTTTAGAATGGTTTCATCGTCTAGTGGCTTCGAGCGTGGGCTTTGCCACCATAGTTTTGTTTGGAGCCAGTTGGTATTTTCGACAAGAACTTCCTAAATGGTTACCTTGGGCAACCTCAGGATCATTATCGCTAGTGGTTTTTCAGGGTATCTTAGGCGGGCTGACCGTTACTCAGTTACTTAGATTTGATATTGTCACAGCCCATCTGGGAACAGGGTTGTTATTTTTTTCGAGTTTATTAGCGATCGCAACAGCTTTAAAATCCCCAAAGAATTCTTTGAATGAGCAAAGCTCTTCTCAAAAATTGGCTTGGCTGGGCTTAACCGCCGCCCTATTGGTTTATTTGCAAAGTATTCTTGGAGCATTAGTTGCTTCCCAATGGGCTTTACATCAATGTTTTGCCTCACAGGATATGTGCATCGTTTTAAATGCCCACCTCATTGGCGTAATTCCTGCAACCCTTGCCAGTATTGCTTTAGTCGTGACAGTCTGGTTAATTAAAGCGATCGCGCCGATACTTCGATTAGTGGGATCGCTCGCAGGTTTATTAGTATTTGCTCAAGTGGCGATCGGCTACGCAACTTATAAACTGCACTTACAAGTCGAACCCCTGACCATTGCTCATCAAGCTACGGGTTCAGCATTGCTAGGAACCCTTATTTGCTTTACTGTGTTAGCTTTTAGAAGCTCCCAAAAAGCTACCCAACCATCAGAACAGATTCAAGCGCAACCTGCGATTCGCTAACTGTCATAACTGCGAAATATTTTAGGAGTTAAGCGCAATGCAAGAAACAGCAGTTCAAGAATTAACTATTTCCGAAGATAATATCTTCGCTCCCTCTGAGCATTTATCTAATCAATTAATTAATCGTAGTTGGCGCGAGACAATTCAAGATTATACGGAGCTAACAAAGCCACGCATTATCGTACTGTTGCTGATTACCACCGCAGGGGCGATGTGGATTGCTTCAGAAGGCAATGTCGATGGCTTTTTAATGTTTGTAACGGTTTTGGGCGGCGCGATCGCGGCGGCTTCGGCAAATGCGATTAACTGTTTATACGATCGCGATATTGATGCCAAAATGGAGCGCACCAGTTGGCGACCAATTCCCTCTGGTCGAATTAAGCCGCTCAATGCCCTAATTTTTGCGATCGCCCTTGCCGCAATTTCTTTTACCCTACTAGCCGTCTATGCCAATCTCTTAGCCGCATGTCTTGCGATGTCAGGGATTGCCACTTACGTCGGTGTGTATACGATTTGGCTAAAGCGCTCTAGCACTCAAAATATTGTTATCGGTGGTGCAGCAGGCGCAATTCCCCCTCTCGTAGGTTGGGCAGCCGTAACTGGAGAATTAAGTTGGGCTGCATGGGTTTTATTTGCGATTATCTTCGTTTGGACTCCGCCGCATTTTTGGGCGTTGGCTTTAATGATTCGTGATGAATATGCCAAGGTCGGCGTGCCAATGCTACCTGTCGTGGAGGGTGCAGAGGTAACCGCTAATCAGATTCTGCTCTATACCCTATTAATAATTCCCGTCTCCTTGCTGCTGGTTTTTCCTTGCAATGTGATGGGGTTAGTCTACGGAGTATCGGCTGTTGGTTTAGGTGGAACATTCATTTATAAGGCAACTCAGTTATTAAAGGAACCAAGCGATCGCAATGTGGCGCGATCAGTGTTTAAATATTCGATTCTCTATTTAGCCCTACTTTGTGTGGCGATGGGAATTGATAGCTTGCCTCTTGCCCATATTTCCAGTCAACAGGCGATCGCCTTGCTACAAATACCCAATAATATCTAAATCCCAAAAAAGCCTTGCAATGCAAGGCTTTTTCTTTAGAGCGATTGTCATTCTTGTTAGGAGATAAACCCAAAAGGCGAGTTGCGGCGCAACTCGCCTTTTGGGTTTGATTTTTCCTAGCCTAAAAACAACTTATAGACTGGGTTCTGGCTTTCGTCCCAATAGCGATAGCCCAAACTATCTAGAAAAATTTGCCATGCTTCCATATCCGAGGGAGGCACTTGCACACCGACCACAATGCGACCGTAATCCGCCCCATTATTGCGATAGTGAAAGAGGCTAATATTCCAATTGGGACTCATCGAGCCGACAAATCGCATCAAAGCTCCCGGACGCTCAGGAAACTCAAATCGATAGAGCAGTTCGTTATGGGCAAGAGGCGATCGCCCGCCGACCATGTGGCGCAAATGTAGCTTTGTGAGTTCATCGTCAGTAATTTCAATTGCAGTAAAGCCATTTTCGGCGAAGGTTTTTGCCATATTGGCGGCATCGGCACGGTTGACAATCTGCAAACCGATGAAGATATGGGCGATCGCTTGATCAGCGATGCGATAGCTAAATTCTGTGAGATTACGCTTGCCCAAAAGCTCACAAAATTTCCGCAAACTACCCGCCTCTTCAGGAATTGTCACCGCAAAAATGGCTTCACGATGTTCGCCTAGTTCCGCACGTTCCGCAACAAATCGGAGGCGATCAAAGTTCATATTTGCACCACAGGCGATCGCAACGAGGGTCTGCCCCTCAATGCCTTCCCGTTCGACATAGGCTTTAGCACCAGCGATCGCCAAAGCGCCCGCAGGTTCCAAAATTGAGCGCGTATCCTCAAAAACATCTTTAATCGCCGCACAGGTGTCATCGGTATCTACGAGCAGAATCTCATCGACATATTGCTGACAAAGGCGAAAAGTTTCTTGTCCAACTTCGCGCACCGCCACACCATCCGCAAATAATCCCACTTGCTCAAGGCGCACGCGATGTCCTGCTTGCAGCGATCGGTACATCCCATCAGAATCCACAGGTTCCACCCCAATAATCTTAATTTCAGGACGTAAGCGCTTCACATAGGCAGATATTCCCGAAATTAGCCCACCACCACCGATCGCCACAAAAATTGCATGGATCGGCTTCTGATATTGGCGCAAAATCTCCATGCCAATCGTTCCCTGTCCCGCAATCACATCGGGATCGTCAAAGGGATGGATAAAGGTTAAATTTTTCTCTTTCTCAAGTTGACGCGCATGGGCATAGGCATCATCGTAGGTATCACCATGTAAAACCACCTCACCACCACGCATTTTCACTGCATTTACCTTTACCAATGGCGTAGTGACAGGCATCACGATAATCGCCTTTGTCCCTAGCTCACTGGCGCTGAGGGCAACCCCTTGGGCATGGTTGCCTGCGGAAGCCGCAATTACTCCATTAGCGAGTAAATCTGGCGGTAATTGCGCCATCTTATTGTAAGCACCACGCAATTTAAACGAAAAGACTGATTGCATATCTTCCCGCTTGAGCAACAGCCGATTATTCAATCTTGCTGATAAATTGGGAGCAATCTCTAATGGAGATTCTTGCGCGACATCATATACGCGAGCTTTAAGGATTCTTTCTAAATAGTCAGATTGCACAACGTCATCAACTTGGGTATCAATTTAGCAAGCTATAATTTTACTGCTTTTTAATACCAACAAATTGTTTCTGGCTTCACAGGACAGGTCACCCCCAGCGCTTAACCATAGTTGCTTCAATTTAGTCAACTTAGCTAAAGGTTGGTGGTTTTTAATCGGGTTTTGACCAAGACTCAAACTTTCAAGGTTCGCTAGATTTGCTAGTGGCGAAATATCACTAATTTTGTTGTCATAAATCCCCAATTGAATCAATTTCCTCAATCTGGATAAAGGCTTGATATCAGAAATTTGATTTTCACTCACAAAGAGATATTCTAAATTGGTTAGATTAGCCAAAGGCTGAAGACTCACGATTTTGTTGTTAAAGGCTCGTAAGTCCTTGAGATTTACAAGCTTTGCCAAAGGCTGAAGATCGGTAATTTGGTTGTTGGTAATCCAGAGATCGGTTAGGGCGATCGCCTGAGAGATGGGTTGTATATCTTTGATTTGATTATAAGATATCTGAAGATCTGATAGTTTCTTGAGATTGCGAAGGGGCTGAATATCCCTAATTTGATTACTGTCAATCCAGAGTTGACTAAGTTCTGAGAGTCTCGACAGAGGCTGAATATCTTCAATCCGATTATTGGAAATGAAAAGTTCTTTTAGCTGCGTAAAGTTCGCCAAGGGGTCTAGACTCTCAATACCATTCACATATAGCTCTAAACTAACAAGATTAGGAAGGCTTCCTAAACCTGTCAGATCAGTGATGCGATTGCCAGCCAATTTGAGAGATTTCAAATTCTTGAGTTTGGCAATAGGTTGGAGATTATTCCCCAGTCGATTGGCACTTAAATCTAGAAATTCCAATTGAGTTAAATTAGTGAGAGGCTGAATATCTGCAATCTTGTTGTATTCCAGTCCTAAACCTGTAAGTTTTGTTAAAGATGATAAAGGCTTAAGATCTTCGATTTGATTATTGTTGCTCAGTGAAAGTTGAGTGAGATTGGTTAGCGCTGATAAGGGGCGTAGGTCAGTGATTTGATTTTGGTCGAGATTGAGTTCCTGCAAGTTTTTGAAACTGGCAATTACATGTATATCGGTAAGTTCTTTACCCGATAGATTGAGGCTAGAAAGACCCTGTAATCTCAGATTTGCCTCTTCGCAATCACTAGTACCAGCAACTTCAAGCAAAACATTGATCGTCTTTTCTAATGGGGCGGGCAGGTCAGATTTTTGTTTGCATAGTTCCTTAAAGCTATCTGGTTTAGAATTAGGCGATCGCTTGATTTCGCCAGCCTGTGCAGTTTGAGAACTTAGAAGCAAAACTATAGAAAGAATTGTGGAGCTAATGGAAGTTTTCATAGATTAGTTACTTAGGATTTAATTAAGGCGGGGGGAAGCGCCGCCCTATACTTTTTAGGATTTAGAGTAGAGGTTGGGGCAAATCGCCAGCCTCTACTCTGGGTATGAAGCATTTTGTGATTCTTGCTGCGCCTCGTAATTGCTTGGCATACCATTGCGATACTCGGTCTTGTCCTGATAATTCGCTAATAGCAATACCATTATGTCCATGCTCCTTTCCAGAGCTATGAATATACGCATCATTGCCCATAGAATCGCCAATATAAATGCCCACATGGGTTGCCTTAGTTGGAGAGCCAAAAAAGAGCAAATCCCCGATCGCAATTTCATCTAAGGATAGGCGATCGCCAAAGGCTTCTTGTTGATAGGCATCACGCGGAATCCAGACCCCGATCACCGCAAAGGCAGCTTGCATTAAGCCCGAACAGTCATAATTAGGCGCAACCGTGCCACCCCACAGATACTCATTAGGGGTTGCCATTGCCGATTGGATAAACTCAACAACTTGTGGCAGGCGATCGCGTATTTCTCTACTACTTAATAACTTAGGAAAATTAGCCACATAGCTCTGGCGATCGCTAATAACTAGCTTTGATAAATCTTGAAGATTTAATAAGCCCTCATAACCATCTTCTAGCAATTGAATTTTGAGATAATTAGCTTCTGTATCTAACACTTGCAAGTATCGCCCCTTTGCCATCTGAGTCGCAAGGCTCTCTAGCATTGGAGAATCATAGATGTTAAGGTCAGCCAAACTTTGATAAATTGTCATAGTATCTTCTGCAATTTAATAAGAAACCAATTTTTGATATCGCGGCTTCGTCTCGCCATCAAAAACTAGTTTCTTATTTTAGGGAATATGGCTATCAATAAAAAACAACTTAGACGGGAATTTCTCAAGCAACGTCTTCAAATACCTCAAGAGACTTGGCTATCTAAAAGTCAAAAACTAGGCGATCGCCTGATCGCATGGGAAATATTTCAACAGGCGCAGAATATTCTTGCTTTCACTAGCTTTCGCCAAGAGCCAGATTTGAGTAGACTATGGCAAAATTTTCCTCACAAAAATTGGGGATTCTCCCGATGCGTCGGGCAAGATTTAGTTTGGCATCAAGTTTCTATTAGCGATTTTGATAACTCCATGCGATCGGGACGCTATGGCATTTGGGAACCGATCGCAGATTTGCCAACTATGGATTTAGTCAATATTGATCTGATCTTAATTCCTGCGATCGCCGCAGATTCTCAGGGTTACCGATTGGGCTATGGTGGCGGATTTTACGATCGCTGGCTACCTCAAGCCGTAGGGATGAAAGTAGGAATTATTTTTGATGAATTTTATGTAGATGAACTTCCCCATGATGCTTGGGATATTAAATTAGAGGCGATCGTCACAGATCAGCAGCTAATCCAACTAAGTTGAGGCGTTGCCTCAACTTAGTTGGATTAGCTACAAAAAAATATTTTGAGGTTGAGTCACCGCATACATTTTCACGTCCCAAGAGCGATTTTTGGTAAACACATAATTATGCAAAATCCCTTCAAACAGCATTCCCGATTTTTCTAAAACTCGCGCCGAGCCAACATTTTCCACCACACAAAAAGCCTGAATTCTCAATAAAAACATCATATGGAATCCAAAAGCGATCGCTGCCTTGCTAGCTTCCGTCATCAAGCCCTGCCCCCAATATTCCCTTCCTAACACGTACCCCATTTCCGCCCGCCGATGGCTTGGTGTAAGATGTAAACTACAAGAACCGATCAATTGATTACTTTCCTTCTCCACAATTCCCCAACACATTCCCTTGCCTGAGCGATAGATCTCCCATACAAAATTGTGCAAATAGTCATAGGTATCATCAATAGATCGATGATAATCCCATAGCGTATAAGCAGTTGTCTGTGGATCACTAGCATAGGCAAAAATATCCTCAGCATCTTCCAAACCCATCTTCCGTAGGATAAGGCGAGGTGTTTGCAAGGTTAAAAATTGTTCTGGCAGATCTAGCATGATTGAAATTATAGCTATTTAGCCAAGCGAAGATCTAGGCGATCGCCCCATCAATCACAACTAACAATAATAGGGAAGTCTTCTAATATAGCAAAAGAAGGGAAAGATAGGACATAATATTAAAGAAGGAGAGCCAAAAAAAGAACCGAAAATGACAGCAGCCTACAGCCTAGATTTACGAGAGAAAGCAGTATCAGCC
>NZ_JACJQA010000036.1 GCF_014696355.1 Pseudanabaena sp. FACHB-1998
GCGCTCAATCGCATGATTCAACTCGCTAAACCTCTTTCCTATCCTGTTACTCGTTAATTATCTATCCTAATATCCTCTTTCTTTTGCCTTCTTTTGTTTCATGCAACAAAGCCCAAGAAAGCTATAAGTAATATCTTTCTAAGTTGTCAATCTTAATTTACTAAAAATTAATTATGTCTGTTTTGTCTCATTTGCAGAATCTTGCAAGTCGCCTCAACATTGCTGAAATTGAGTCCGACAAAATTGATCGTTCTATCAATACACTTTATAACCGATTAGGAAGTTATTTCGTCAATGGAGACCTTAAAGGGAGGTTTCGGTTTGGTTCTTCAGTTCGCAAAACAATGCTACCAAGAAATGCAGACAATAATTCTGATATTGACTACATGATAGTATTTGAGAATGCGAAGAGTTATAAGCCGCAAGCTTTCATATCTCGCTTGAAAAAATTTGCAGAAATATACTATTCAAGATCTGAAATTTATCAGTCTTTCCCAACAGTTGTACTAGTTTTGGGACATATTAAATTTGATCTAGTGCCAAGTTATCGTAGCCCGTATTGGGGGAATCTGTACATCCCTGCACCGCGAACTTACTATACCGACTGGATGGAAACTGATCCTCTATCATTTAATATAAGGATTGATGAAGCTAATAAAAGAGAAGACTTTTTACTTAAGCCTATGATTAGATTACTAAAATATTGGAATGCTAATAATGGATACATTTATAATTCATACGATCTTGAACAGAAAATAGCAAGTATGAGTTTCTCTAATTGTGCCAATCTCAAAGACTATCTATTCTTGGCAATATACAATCTTAATGCGTTGGACTTGTCTGGCTTATCTGAATATAAGCGTCAAAGAGTTTATATAGCAAAGCAAATTGTTATTGCAATTCGTCAATATGAAATGCTCAACTGTCCTATTATGGCTGTGAAGTCAAAAAACTACTTCCAGAATTACGATAACATATGTTAAAAAATCTATCGCAATGTACAAGTATAACTTGTGGAAAGCGCAAACAATCTACTTAAAGGAATGCGAGTGATTGTTACCTTACTGCTATGCAGACACTCCAAATAACCGTAGATTTATCTCTACCTTTTGAAGCGATCATCGAAATGATGCGATATAAGGATATGTATAATTAAATGGCATCAGTTCCTCCCAGTCCCAAGATTTATCACATTACCCATATCGACAACCTGCCAAATATTGCAGCCAATATGGGATTGGTTTCAGATGCAACCCGCATAGCAAGAGATCTTTCTTGTTCATTAGTGGACATTCCCACTAATGAACAAGAAAGAAGACTCAAAGAGATAGAAGTCCCATGTCATCCAAAAACAATGGTTGGACAGTATGTACCTTTTTATTTCTGCCCACGTTCAATAATGCTTTATATGCTGCACATGGGAAACCATCCAGATATTAGCTATAAAGGCGGTCAGCAACCGATAGTTCATCTGCAAGCCGACTTCCATAAAGTCATTAATTGGGCAAACTCAAACGGCGTAAGTTGGGCTTTTAGTAATGGTAATGCAGGCTCTCGCTTGACTAACTTTTACAATCATCCCTCTAAACTTAACGAGATTGACTGGGGCGCTGTTTCTTCTTCAGATTTTCGGGACGCTAAAATCAAGGAAGGCAAACAAGCAGAGTTTTTGATGTTTAATGTCTTTCCGTGGACATTGATCGAAAAAATTGGGATAATCAATAGTACGATGGCAACAAAGGTTAAGACGACTTTAGCAAATGTCGTACACAAACCAGTTATAGCCGTAGAACCTAATTGGTACTTTGATAGCAGACGCTAAACCCATGATTGAGCTAACTCAAGGCGACATCCTTAAAGCTGACGCTGAAGCGTTGGTTAACACCGTCAATTGTGTTGGCGTTATGGGTCGTGGTATTGCACTACAATTCCGAAAAGCTTTTCCAGAAAATTTCAAAGTTTATGAAGCCGCTTGCAAAGCTAACGAAGTGCAAGCTGGCAAAATGTTTGTATATGACCTTAATCGTTTATATGCTCCTCGCTTCATCATCAACTTTCCCACTAAGCGACACTGGAAAGGCAAAAGCCACATTGAAGATATTAAGGCTGGGCTGAAAGATTTAATAAATGTGATACAGCAACATCAGATTCACTCGATCGCAATTCCTCCATTAGGCTGTGGTTTAGGTGGACTGAACTGGGAAGATGTGCGCCCCCTAATTATTGAAGCTTTTCAGTCCCTACCAGAAGTATCTGTTTTGCTATTTGAGCCTATAGGTGCGCCTCAAGCTAAGTCAATGGTCAAAGAGAGTAAAGTTCCCAATATGACTGTGGGACGGGCTGCTTTATTGGGACTAATGCGCCGCTACTTATCTGCCGTTATGGATCCTAGCGTTACCCTGTTAGAAGTGCATAAGCTCATGTACTTTATGCAGGAAGCTGGCGAATCGCTGCGGTTAAATTACCAAAAGGCTCCCTATGGACCTTATGCTGAAAATTTACGCCATGTTCTCAGTTATATTGAAGGGCATTTTATTAGTGGCTACGGCGACGCTGAAGATCGCCCAGACAAGCCACTAGAGTTAATGCCTAATGCTTTTGAGCAAGCTGAAACCTTTCTTGCAGAGCATGAGTCCACAAGGCTCAGGTTTGATCGTGTTGCAGATTTGATTAAAGGATTTGAAACAACTTTTGGAATGGAGTTACTATCAACGGTGCATTGGGTTGCCACACGAGAGGAAGCGACAACAGCAGAATTAGCTGTCACCAAGATTTATGATTGGAATACTAGAAAACGTATGTTTGAATCCCGTCATATTCATGTAGCGTGGGAACGATTACATGAGGCTGGTTAGCTACCAGAATTCAATACTTTAAATGGGTGATATTTTGATTTATTTGGCGAGCGATCCTACTAGGGCAGTTAAATCAATTAACCGTAAAACAAGACTCCAATAATCTCTTCTAATCACAAATTAAGATGGTGATCGCATAGCGTATATTTTTGCTCAGTAGTCTGTGTCATAGGTTTAGAGGGGCTATTTTCTTCTTTGCTCACCATTACAACTCATCCTTACTTAACTCTACGGAAAGCAGAAAGTTAGTTGCGTCGCAACTAACTTTCTGCTTTCTTAGAGAATTCCTTCCTTTTGAGCCATGGAGATCATCAAATCAACCACACGACAGGAATAACCCCACTCATTGTCGTACCAAGATACGACTTTAAAGAAGTTGGAATTTAACTCAATACCAGCACCCGCATCAAAAATACTAGAGCGCGAATCACCCTTGAAATCCATTGATACGACTTCCTCTTCGGTATAACCCAAAATATCTTTGAGCGCTCCTTCGGAAGCAGCTTTCATCGCCGCACAGATTTCTTTGTAACTAGTAGATTTTTCGGTTTTAAAGGTCAAATCTACCACTGACACATCGGGAGTCGGCACACGAAAAGCCATACCTGTTAGCTTTCCCTTGAGTTCTGGCAAGACAAGCGCCACAGCCTTTGCTGCTCCTGTAGAAGAGGGAATAATATTTTGGCTCGCACCACGTCCACCGCGCCAATCCTTTTTGCTAGGCCCATCCACCGTGGGCTGAGTCGCAGTCATCGCGTGAACTGTGGTCATTAAACCTTCAGCAATCCCAAAGTTATCATTGAGAACCTTGGCGATCGGCGCTAAGCAATTAGTGGTACAGCTTGCGTTAGAGACAATCACATCGGTATCAGGATTGAATTTTTGGTGATTTACTCCCACTAATAAAGTAGGAACCTTTTCAGGCTCTTTAGTGGGCGCAGAAATAATCACCCTCTTTGCGCCAGCGTGAACATGGGCGATCGCCCCTGCATAGTCGGTAAATAAGCCAGTGGATTCCACCACATAGTCTACTTTTAGCTCTGCCCAAGGTAATTCCGAGGGATTGCGAATGGCTGTGCAGGGAACAAATTTGCCATCAATCTCCAGCCCGTCAGCTTTTGCCGCGATCGCACCGTCATAGAGTCCATGGGTAGAGTCATGCTTGAGAAGATAGGCGAGATTATCGGGAGGAACAAGATCATTGATGCCGACAACTTCAATTTCAGGATGCTTAGCAGCAACGCGAACCACTAAGCGTCCAATTCTGCCAAATCCATTAATACCAATTCTGAGCTTAGCCATATTGTGCTTATTTAGCGTATCTATATTGCTTCGCGCTTATGCTAACCTAAGTTATAGGCTCAAAAAGCTGCAAAACCTTGATATGTCAGGGATTGAGCATAAAATCTACAGTAAGTTTTAAACTTTAAACCCACTTCTATTCATAAAAATATGCTAGGAATCAAAACTTTTGGCGCACACTTCGCGTGCGCCAAAAGTTTTAAGAGAGCCTTTCGTTGCTCTAAGTGTTGCGAACCAACACTTAGAAAAAATTTCTTGATTTGGATTTAAGCCTAAAGCGCAGTAGAAAGTCAAAAGCAAAAGGTGGGGCAAAGCCCCACCTTTTGCTTTTGATGGCTAACACTAGTCCTTTGTCTGCTAATCTAAAATTTGGTATCCCTTATACATCCTTTTATACATAAATGCTCTATGTCCGATCGCCAAATCCTGCTTGACTTTGAAAAGCCTATCGTTGAACTAGAAAATCGTATCTCCCAAATTCGCGATCTCGCGAACGAAAATGACGTGGATATGGTTGATCAGATTATCCTTTTGGAACAACGGGCTGAGCTTTTGCGGCGCGAGATTTTTTCGGGCTTAGGGGCAATGCAACGAATGCAAATTGCAAGGCATCCGCGCCGTCCTAGCACCCTTGACTATGTGCAGGCGATTACCGATGAGTGGATGGAGTTACATGGCGATCGCCGAGGCTATGATGATCCTGCCCTTGTTGGCGGTTTAGCGCGAATTAGCGATCGCCCTGTCGTGATTTTAGGGCATCAAAAGGGGCGGGATACGAAGGACAATATGACCCGTAACTTCGGGATGGCTTCTCCGGGGGGCTACCGCAAGGCCGCGAGATTAATGGATCATGCCAATCGTTTTAATTTGCCAATTATTACCCTAATTGATACCCCGGGGGCATATCCGGGGGTATCAGCCGAGGAGCAAGGACAAGGGGAGGCGATCGCCGCAAATTTAAGGCAAATGTTTGGCTTGAGTGTGCCAATTATTTGTACCGTGATTGGTGAAGGCGGATCGGGCGGAGCTTTGGGGATCGGCATCGGCGATCACATCATGATGTTTGAAAATTCAGTTTATACGGTTGCTACTCCCGAAGCTTGCGCGGCAATTCTCTGGCGCGACTCGGCAAAGGCAGGTAAAGCTGCCGAAGCTCTGAAGATCACGGCTCCAGACCTCAAACGACTAGGAATTGTGGACTATGTAATCGAAGAACCCCTCGGTGGGGCGCATCGATTGCCCTTAAAAGCAGCCGAAAATCTCAAGGCGGCTCTAGTCCAAAATCTTGACCGATTAAGTAAGCTAGCCCCTGCGGAACTACAGGAACTGCGCTATCAAAAGTTCCGCAAGATGGGCGTATTTCTCGAAGGATAATCAGAAAAAATGGCGTAGCCATTTTTTCTGATTATGCGGAAACATGCTTTTCCTTGAGACTTTGGAAATAAAGCAATCCTGCTGAAATTAAAAAAGTGAAGTAAGCGATCGCTTGTCCTAGAAATAGGCGATCGCGAAATCCAAACATCGCTTTGAGCAGAATTGCGGGAAATTGATTGTCTGGAAAAATATCATGCACATCCCACACCAAGTTACCAAGTAAACAGGAATGGAACTCGGTGGTTGCGGGAAAACAAATAGAAATTTGTGATAGCTCCGCATAGGCAGCGATCGCTTTATCCAGATGCCCCATCGAACTAATGACTAACCCTGCAACAATGAGTAGCAAAAATATTCCCATTGCTTGAAAGAACACCTTAAGGTTAATCCGAATCCCAAATTGAAAGAGAGCAATCCCAATCGCTACAGCACTCACTAAACCAGCGATCGCGCCCACAATTGGCACAATTCCCGTTTGCAATTTTGCGGAGATAAAAATCACGACTTCAAAGCCTTCGCGTAATACGGCGATCAAAATCAACACAAATACCGCCCAACCTGCATTTTCATTAGCGATCGCCTTACCAATTTGTCCTTCGATTTCTCCCTTAAGCGCCTTAGCATTTTCGGTCATCCAAACCAGCATCCAACTGAGCATGGCGATCGCCGTAATTCCTAAAGCCCCTTGCCACAACTGACCATAAAAAGCCGCTTGCATTGGTTCTGTATTCTCCACCCGTTGAAAGAACCAATTTAATAAAATCCCCACCGCCACACTCGCTAATAGACCAGTGCCAATGCCGCCAAACACCCAAGGATTAAGCACACTGCGATCGGCTTTTTTGAGATATGCCATCACAATTCCCACGACAAGAGCCGCTTCGACTCCCTCCCGTAGGGTAATCGCAAAAATTGGTAAAGCACTACTAAAATCCATATCTAAGTTTTCTCTATAAATATTTAAACCAAGGGAATCAAATTCTTTCTGCATAGCAGAGTCACAAAGAATTTGATTTTTTTAAAATAAGATACCGCGATAAATCTCAGATATTGCTAACTCAATATTTAGAGAATTCAGAGAAATCGAATTCTCTAAACTATCAAAATCACTAAATATCCAACCCTCTGATTGCTTACTATAAAGTTCTACAAAAGGTTTATTTTGTCTAACTAATAGATATTCACAAAAGCTAGGAATAGAACGATACATTCTAAATTTATTAGTACGATCATGTTCTTCAGTGGATGGCGAAAGAACTTCCACAATTAAGATGGGATTAAGAACTTCATCTTGGCGATCGCCATTGAGTTGAATAAATCCATCAAAAACCATTGCATCAGGATATACCCCACGACTATATTCAGGAATCCAAAGCCGTAGATCACTATTTATTGGCTCAAGCTTTGTATTGCGGAGTAGAAATTTAAGAGAAGAAAAAATATTGCCACAAATACGGCTATGGTTAAGCGTTCCGCCTGTCATGGTGATAATTTCTCCATCATGGTATTCACATTTTTCAGTCGAGGTTTCAGCGATCGCTCGATATTCTTCGAGACTGTAGCGGCGCTCAGTGGTGGCAATCATGGGGTTGTACTCTCAATTTCAAGATGACATTCAAGACAACATCTCTATTGTATACTTCCTTCCCCGTCGAGAATGGCAGCGCGAAGCGCTGCCATTCTCGACGAGACGTAGGCTTAATGAATAACAAGAGGCTTAAGCCTCTTGTTATTCATTAAGCCTTGCAAAACATGCGTTCATAGAGTTTAATTTATAGAAGATAGCTCAACCATTAGATCTGCCAATGAAAATCTTTGTTTATCACACACCTGAATTAGTGCCTGAAACTGGAAATCCTGACTGCGCGATCGCTGTGGACATTTTGCGGGCTACTACGACCATTGCCACGGCTTTGGCGGCGGGAGCCGAAGGAATCCAAGTATTTTCCGATCTTGATGAGTTGATGCGTGTCAGTGAGGCACATCCGCCAGAGTTACGGATTAGAGTTGGGGAACGTGGTGGTAAAACTGTCGAGGGTTGTGATCTGGGGAATTCGCCCTTTGACTTTACGCCTGATGTGGTGAAGGGTAAGCGGATTTTTATGAGTACGACTAATGGCACGCGATCACTCCAAAAAATCCAAAATGCGAAGAGTGTATTGGCTTGCGCGATGATTAATTTGGGATCAGTATTGAGCTACCTTCGCGAAACTCAGCCTGAGACGGTATGGATTGTTGGTTCTGGCTGGGAAGGGAGCTATTCTCTCGAAGATACGACCTGTGCGGGGGCGATCGTCGCTAATCTGGAAAATGAGGCTGATTATGGCAATGATGAGGCTGTTGCTGCCGCAACTCTCTACAAGTCTTGGAAAGATGAGGTTGAGGAGCTATTTTATCAAGCAAGTCATGGTAAGCGCCTCTTAAATCTTAATGGGGCTGAAGATATTGCCTACTGTGCGAAGATTGATGTGGTTAAGGTATTACCCAAACAATCCAGTGCGGGCTTACTAGTAGCTGCTTAACATTTAACTGTGAATTAAAAAGCAAACCCAGTAAGGATTTTCAAAACACAAAATGGCTAAGGCATTTTGTGTTTTGGTATCAATGGCAGTAGATTGGATAAGCCTTAGAATTTTTTCTTGCTGTCATGCCATCGATCCTATGCTCCCCTCCGCTAAATCCCTTGGCAAAACAAGTGGTAAATATTTCTGAATCTTTAACTAAGCTAGAGCGTCTTACTCCTCCTCTGAAATGGGCGGGTGGCAAGCGTTGGCTAGTGCCATATTTACAAAAACCTTGGCAAGTTTATAGTAACTATCGTTTAGTAGAGCCTTTTTGTGGTGGGTTAGCGATCGCGTTAGGCTTACAGCCAGAAAAAGCATTGCTCAATGATATTAATCCCCATGTGGTGAACTTCTATCAATGTCTCCAAAAGGGATTGAAGTTAGATATAAAAGTTCAAAATGAGCGAGAGTTTTACTATGCTCAACGACTAGAATTTAATCGGCTAATTCAACTAGGTAAGGCAGACACACCTAAAGCTGCCCAGTTATTTTATTATCTCAATCGTACGGGCTATAATGGTTTGTGTCGCTTCAACCGTAACGGGGGCTTTAATGTTCCTTTTGGCAGACATAGAACTATTAATTACACTAAAGATTTCTCGCCTTATAAATCAGCATTTGCAGAATGGAAGTTTACCAATTTAGATTTTGCCAAGATTCCACTTACTTCCAATGACTTGATCTATGCCGATCCACCTTACGATGTTGAGTTTCGTCAATATGCCAAAAATGGTTTTGAATGGTCAGAACAAGAACGTTTAGCCCATTGGTTAGCTCAACAAAATAATCCTGCGATCGCCTCTAATCAGGCAACTACTCGAATTCTGGAACTCTATCAAGATTTAGGATTTCAAATTCATATTCTCAATGCCCCTCGTCGGATTAGCT
The DNA here is from genome assembly GCF_014696355.1 of Pseudanabaena sp. FACHB-1998. Lineage (GTDB taxonomy): Bacteria > Cyanobacteriota > Cyanobacteriia > Pseudanabaenales > Pseudanabaenaceae > Pseudanabaena. Next base: position 8,984 of record NZ_JACJQA010000036.1, read on the forward strand.
GCAATGGCGATCGCGTCCCTGCTAAGGAAATGCTTGCTTATAGAGGATTTGAGAAGGGGCTAGAACTATCATGAGTCTTCGGAATACGGAAACTGGTGCAGTTTTAGAACAGATGGTAGTACATTCTCTAATCTATGGGGGATATCTCTATCAATCACAGCAATATATTGGTAGTCGTCCAGGAGGAGGCAAGCACAAGATTGATGTCATTGCTAATCGTGGCGATCGTAATGTTCTGATATCTCTCAAGTGGCAACAGGTCGGCGGAACCGCCGAACAGAAAGTCCCCTTTGAGGTAATCTGTTTGATGGATGCCATGGAACAAAATCCCAATTATCAAAAAGCCTACTTAGTACTTGGTGGAGAAGGCTGGACATTACGAGACTTTTACATTTCAGGGGACTTGCAACAATATCTACCCTACGGCGATCGCGTAGAGATAGTTACCCTTGAGAGATTTATCATGAAGGCAAATACAGGCAAGCTGTAAGATTCTTATCCCGTATATTTCTCGACTCTGGCTCTATATAACAACTTTTCGCCTTGCATATAGCCCACATAGCGCACGATCGCAATGTCACCCTCCGCCATATTATCCATTCCTTCCATTAACTGATGCCGTTGCGGATCGTAGGCAACTTCTGCACCAACGGAACCAATCATTGTAATCCCCCATTTCTCCAACAGCGCATCTAGCGGACGTAGCAAAGGCAAAATATTTTTGGCAGGCATATTGAGATTATTCTGTGCGGCATGGGCTGCCGATGGTAACTGCAATAGCAAAGATTCCAATTGCTGAATCGTTTCCCTTTCAAACTGCGATCGCAATTCTTGGCTTTGAAGTTCTAACTGTCGCTGTAATCTTTGATATTCTTCCCTAAGAGTAAGAACGGGGGATAAGGGAACCTCTGAATCGCTCGGCTCAATAATACATAGAGAAATCAAATCCATACTCTCAATTTCCAATACTTCCGCAACTTTTGCCAAATCTGTATATCGTAGATTTGCTGCATTGCCTTTCCGAAGGGTATCGATCGCCCTTCGGGATACGCCCGTGCGATCGCTTAGGGATTGAAAGCTAGGAATACCAACTGCTTGCATTTTTTGACGTAATATCTCGGTGCGATCGCTCATAGGTTTCAGTTATCGTGATTTATCTGTAAAGTTTTTCTATTAAAATCAAACCCATCAAGGGTTTTAAAAGCTTGTCTAGCTTCATAATCTAGGAGCTAGATAAACTTAAAAATCCCTGCTCAGCAGGGATTTTTAAGTTTATCTAGCTCCCACATGGAGAGTTTTGCAATTTAATAAAGAATCCGATTTTTGATGGTGCGGCTTCGCCGCACCCTCAAAAATCGACTCTTTAGAGCGTGTTTGAGAAGTTTTTTACCCCCTCTAACTCCCCCTTTCAAGGGGGAGAATTCAGGTTTCCCCCCTTTGAAAGGGGGGATTAAGGGGGGTAAAAGCAGAAATTTATGCTAGATAGGAGACTTCTCAAACACGCTCTTATTAAATTGCAGTGAAGCTCTAAAGGATAGGTGGCGCTTTGCGTCACTCATCCTCAATTGGATTAAAGCAATAAATCGGAATTCAAAGTTACTGCAAGGTCAGTATTAGGATTGACCGAAGACAATGTGACACTATCTCTTCCTAAAAACAGACCAATTAGAGTGCTGATACCAGCACCACCTAAGATTTCCTCAGTAGCGAGGGCGCGATCGCCTGTGACCGCAGCAATGGCGGCGGCAGCAGCAGCACCAAGAGCAGCATTCTGGACGATTTTGCCAACACTTAAGCCTTTATCAACTTTCTCGGTAGTAGTCACTACTCTGGAAGTACCATTGATTGCAATTCTTCGACCATTGGCAAATACTAACTCATTAGCGAAGAACTGAGAACCACCAGATACTGTTCGCAATTCTCCAACCACCTGAGTTCCCGAAGGAATTAAAATCATCCCTTGAGAATTGGAAATATTCTGAGCCACGCTCAAGGACAAAGGAACCTTTTCGTCGGGACCAAGCAGGATTTTCTCCTTAGAATATTGAACCGCGATCGTATTGCCTGCGGGAATACGCACTTGATTTTGGACGGGCGGTGTTACGGACTGTCCAACGATGTAGGGAGAGGCGATCGCTGTTACTTGCCCAGAACTAGCTAGTGCTTGGTAAATAAAAGCAGCTACCTCGGCTCTAGTAGCGGTTTGGTTGGGATTTAAAAACACGGTACTCGGGTAATTAACCACCATCCGATTTTCCGTTGCGGCCGCTACGCTATTTCGGGCATAGTTAGGAATGCTCGCTGAATCGGAATAAGCCTGTAAGATCGTTTCAGGTGCTTGGCTAGGGGCGTAATTGAGTCCATTCGCCAAGGAAACCAGAATTTGCACACGGGGAATATTTTGAGTAGGTTCAAACACATTTCCGGGATAGCCAGACATAAATCCAATGGTGTAGGATTTCTGAATCGCATTAGCCGCCCAATAATTTGAAGCAACGTCAACAAAGTTTACCCCCCCACGAACTGGTGCTTTATTGATTGCTTTGCTAAGCATGGCTGCAAATTGCGCCCTAGTGACGGGATCGTTTGGACGAAATCCTCCATCAGGAAATCCTTTGATAATATCTCTTGCGGCTAGCTCTTGAATAAAAGGCTGCGCCCAGTAGTTTGTGGGTACGTCATTAAATGAGGTCTGAGCAAATACAGAAGCAGTGCTAATGAAGGGAAGCGCAGAGCTACTGACAAAGCTAACGGCGACAAGTAAGGCGGTACTAGAAAATCTAGTTTGATGTGTCATTTTGAGTGTTTCTCCTATATACATTCATGCATATTTCATGAACGACTGTATATCGAAGCGAAAAGTTCCTAGAACTTGAGAGAATATTCCTCAATTAAATTTTCTAATTGGGCATAAATCCTGCTTATTTAAATCCTAAATCAAACAAATCAAACATAAATAGTCATAGTTCATACTTTTACCTCTGAAATCAATCAAATAAGTCAAACAAATCAAGCATTTAGACTTTTTAAATCCCCAGAGAAGAAGGGCAGCCCTTCTCCTCTGGACTACTGTGTGCACGGTAGCTCCTCGGGTGGGCTATGTGCCAACCTTAGTCAAATTGGCAACTTTCCATTTTCCATTTTCAAAACGTAGCGTACAAATATAGCGATCCTTAGAAGCCTGAGACTGAGAGCGATCAATTTTGCCATTGACATAGAGAGTGGGACTTTCGGAAATTTCTACGGTCACACTAGCTTGATTGTCTTGAATCCCAAAGGAACCTGCACGCACCACACTATATTCGCCGAAGCGATAAAACGCATTATTGCTCTGCAACCAATCCATCGATCCTTTGCGCTTTTCGTAGGCTTCCCCCGTCGTTAGCTCTCCTAGCAATTGGCGATCGAAGGGTGGCGCAAATAATTGATTTTTGCTTGCCACCAAATTATTAACGATCGCCACTGCCTCAGACTCAGATAAAGGCGCGATCGGGGATGTTGTTTTTGCGGGAGATGTGGGGGTTGATGTTGGACTAGATAGAGGTGTAGGGCTAGCAGATCCCGTTTCGGAAGGAGATGGGCTGCTAGACGCGGAAGCTACAGCTTTCGGCTCCGCAATTGCTGAAGATTTGGGTGAAGATTTTGGTGCAGGGGATTGGCTGTCATTGGCGATAGGTTGAATCGAGGGGTTGCGGGTTGCCATAACCGCACCGATCGCGATCGCTGTGGCAAATGCGCCAACCCATACCGCAATCCATAAGCCTTTATTACTAGCATTATTACTGCCATTGCTATACCCTTGAGCATTGCTAGGATCGGTCGAGGCTTGCACAGTTCGCTGGGGGAGATTTTCGTAATTAGCTGGTTCACGAGTTACGGCAACGGTCGGCTGTGGCTGGGAAATAGGAGTGGGAAGCGGTGAGACTAGGGGCTGGGGTTGAACAAATTTAGGGGTTGAGACTTGCGTGGGTGGAATTGGCGTGGAATTGCCTCTAGGCAAAACTTCTGTACCTAAATCTCTGCTTAGATCGGAAGAATTACTACTATTTGTACTAACAATCGTGGACTGCAAACCATTTACTAAAGGTTCGTTCTGGGTATTAGGCAATGAATTAGGCAAAGATGGTTTACCTAAATTGGCTAGAACTTGGCGAACTTCGGACGCGGTTTCATAGCGATCCTTGTAGTGGTAGCGAGTCATTTTGGTTAACACATCCACCAAGCCAGAACGGTTCGGCACAAGATGTTGCCAAATTAATTCCCCTGTTTGATAGTCTTCTTGCAATTCGCGAGGTTGCAAACCCGTCAGCGCTTGAAGGCAAATTACGCCGATCGCATAGAGATCGCTACTAGGTCGAGGCTTGCCTTGAGCTTGCTCACTTGGCATATAGCCCACAGTGCCGATCGCTACGGTGGCTTGAGTTTGCGCCTCCTGTAAAATTTGATTTTGAATCTGCTTAATCGCCCCAAAATCAATCAGCACCAATTTTCCATCGGCTTTGCGGCGAATAATATTATCGGGCTTAAGATCACGGTGAATAACCCCGTGACTATGGATATATTCCAGAATGCTTAAGAGGTCATCTAATATTTGAATTACTTGATTTTCTGGGAGGCGATAACCACGTACTAACTCCAGTTCTAGCGATCGCCCCTCGATAAATTCTTCAACCAAATAAAATTCGCCCGCCTGATCGAAATAGGCAAGTAAGCGAGGAAGGCGATCGTGATTGCCCAACTGCGCCAGAATTTGCGCCTCACTCGTAAATAACCGACTAGCTATTTTCAGATATTCGCGATCGCTACTTGCGGGTTTAAGATGCTTAACCACACAAAGGGGTTCGTTAGGAATGCGCGTGTCATGAGCTAAATAGGTATGCCCAAAACCGCCTTCTCCTAGCTTGTTCGCAATGCGATAGCGTCCATCAAGTAATTGACCAATCATGCTTGCCTACTCCAACTTTGCAATAAATATAGCAAACCCCAGAGAGTGGCGGCACAAGCGCCGCTACTCTCTGGCGAAAGAGTAAAGATAAATGGCGGCGCGAAGCGCCGCCATTTATCTTTTTAAGACTGACGATAGCGATAAAGGCTTACTAAACAAGCCTTTATCGAAATTATTTGGGTTTGAGACAGCCCAAATCACAGGATAAGGACTCGTTGGTTTATGATGGTTAAGCTGTGGACTAGTAATCTACTAGCCGTTCCAGTTGTTTTGATGATTTATGGCTAGATACACTCAACATTTCGTAGTTGAAATCGCTCCCGAAAACCTGCACCCAACGATTATCAAAACGTTGGAGTCTTGTAGCTTGGTAATTACCTATGAAACTGATGACTATGTGATTGCTCAAGAAATAGAGACTAATGCGTCATTTGCCAAAATGGTTACGGTAGAGGTCTTGATCCATCGTTCTGAGATTGAGGGCAATCAGGCAAAATTGACTAGCGTTACCAAAAATGCCGAACTGCCACTTCGGATTAATAATTACTGTCATGGAATCTCTGATCGTGTTTCTAAAGCATTCTGTGACAGTCCAGAATGGAAGCTATTAGAAGTTACATCAGGATATTAGACAGTATTAATGGGAATAAATGGCAAATTACTATCGTGTACTCGCCGAAAATCGGCAAGCTAGATTTAATTACGAAATTCTCGAAACCCACGAAGCGGGAATCGAGCTACTTGGCACGGAAGTTAAATCGATCAAGGGGGGTAAGGCTAATTTACGGGATGCCTATGGCATTGTGCGGAAGGGGCAGATCATGCTGCTGAATATGTATATTTCACCGCACCATACCACTAGTGCCTACTTTAATCATGAGCCAACTCGCACCCGTCGTCTCTTGTTGCATAAGGACGAAATCCGCAAGTTGATCGTCGCCGTGCAGCAAAAGGGCTTAACCTTAGTGCCGCTTAAGGTTTATCAAAAGGATGGCTGGATTAAGGTGGACTTAGCATTAGTCCGCCAGAAAAAGCTCCACGATAAACGTGATGACATGAAAAAGCGGGACGATAAACGCGATATCGAACGAGTCATGAAAAATCATTAAAAAAGCGGCGCATTGCGCCGCTTTTTTAATGGGTTGCCATCATTTCTAGTTGATAGAGGCTAGCGTATAAGCCTTGGTGGGCAATGAGCTGCTCATGATTGCCTGATTCTACGACCTCGCCTTGCTTTAACACCAAAATGCGATCAACATTGCGAATGGTCGATAAACGGTGAGCGATGATGATCGTGGTGCGATCGCGTAGTAAGCGATCTAGAGCCTGTTGGATTAAAAACTCGGTGCTGACATCGAGGCTAGCAGTCGCCTCATCCAGAATTAACACACGCGGATCGCGAATCGCGGCTCTAGCAAAAGCGAGTAATTGCTTTTGTCCACCCGATAGATTTGTCCCCCGTTCGCGCACTTGCGTAGCATAGGCTTGGGGTAGCTCTTGGATAAAGCGATCGACATTCATTAACTCGGCAGCTTCAATTACCTGCTCGATCGCATAGTCTTCACCGAGCGTAATATTTTCCTTAATATCGCCCGAAAACAGGAATGCATCCTGCAAAATCACCCCCACATAGCGCCGTAACTCAGCTTGAGTAATTTCGCGAATGTCAATGCCATCAATTAAAATTCGACCCTTAGTTGGTTCATACAGGCGGGAGATTAATCGAATAATTGAACTTTTGCCTGCACCAGTAGGGCCTACAAGCGCGATTTTTTCACCAGCTTTGAGGGTGAAGTTAATATCCTTAAGCACGTACTCATCGGGCTTATAGCCAAACCACACATGATCAAAGCAAATTTCGCCATTCCCATCAAGGGGCAAGGATTTAGGATATTCAGGATCGCGGATGTCGATGGGTTCTTGCAAAATGGCATTGATCCGTTCAACTGCCGTAAATCCTGCTTGAATGGTGGTGAATTTTTCAGCTAGTTGGCGAATAGGGTCAAAAAGTCTTTGGGAGAAAAGTACAAAAGCCGATAGTTCGCCAAAGGTGAGATTGTTCTGGACAATTTTGCCCCCGCCTAGCCAGAGAACCCCAGCGATCGCCACCAGTGCAATCCATTCCAGTGTCGCTGACACTGCCGAATCATGGAAAACTGTGCGATTGACTTCATCTACATATTGCTCATTAACCTTGAGATGTTGCTCCGAGTTAAACTTTTCGCGGCGAAATAGCTGAACGATATTTGCGCCGATAATATTTTCTTGCAAGATCGAATTTAGTTCGGAGAGACGTTCGCGAGCCTTGAAATTCGCCTTGCGATATTCGTACTGAAAATAAACAATTAAAGCGGTGACGGGTAAAACCATGGCGACTAATAGCAAAGCTAAGTCCCACCGCAACAAAAACATAAATATAGCGATCGTGGCGATCGCCGCAAAATCGCTCAGCACACCCACAGCGCCCGTAGCAAAAACATCGCCTAACGCCTCAACATCACTAGTTAAGCGGGTAATCAGCTTACCAACGGGGGTACGATCAAAAAAGCTGGTTGATAGAGAGGTGACATGGCGAAATAAATCTTGGCGAATATCTGCCGTAATTTTTTGACCAACCTCCTGCACCAAGTAGCCCTGCCATGACTGAAACGCTAGTCGTATGGCAATAGTTAGCAATAGGACTAAGCAAATCCACCTTAAACCAAGCAAATCGCCGCCTTTAATTGGTCCATCGATCGCTTGCTGCACCAAAATTGGTTGCACAGCACTGGCGATCGATAGAGGCACAAGTAAAAGCAGCGATATCAGAAGTTTTTTAGAGTTTTGCTTTGCGTAAGGCAATAAACTCAACAGCAATCGCCAATCATTACTCTTGAGACGATTTACAGATTGAGCGTTAGCAGAGCTAGCTTTGGAGGTGTTAAACACTATTCGAGGTCTCTGTTACCGGGGTTACGCGATGGATCGCTGTTAAGGAAGCCAAATACAAACAAACTGATGAAAAATATGACAGTGATGTAGACCACTATTTTTAAAGTGAGCATAAATAAATAATCTCCGTATAAATATCTAAGAATTTATCCTATGTTCAATCTTATAGGAAAAGATGGGAATTCCTTATACTTCCTTAAGATTGAGTATTTAAGATTGAGTATAAATACTCAATCTTAAAAAAATGAGTGGCGATATTTCGCACTAATACTCATTTTTTGGATCTGAGTTTTGTGCTAAGTAACTGACGTGATTATAGAACCAGAACCTATGGCGCACAGTGTACGCCATAGGTTCTGGTTTTTTACATTTAAACAGGAATAACTTGCCCTAAAAGTTTCGATCGCTCGATATATAAGGAAATTTGACAGGCGATCGCCAGTAATAATTTTTCTTCAAAATCTGAATAGCCAAGGGTCATTTCTTGAACATTTTGCTTTGTAAGTGAAATATCTTGAACTTTACGATTTATTAACTGAAAAACCCCAATTGTCTGTTTTTGAAAATCAAATAGCGGCACTGCCAAAACCGATCGAGTGTGATACTCAATATCGTAATCAAAAGTTTTGTGATGGCGATATCGCGCATCGTCAGGCAAATCATGGGCATCGGAAAGGTTAAGCGTTTCGCCCGTCAGCGCCACATAGCCGACGATACTGTCTTGATTGAGGGGGACGGCAAAATTTACTAAAGAGCGATCGGGTTGAGAGTCATTTTGCGATACTTCAAAGCAAACGGTATGAATGGGAGTTGATCGATCGATCAGATAAATACTTCCCGCATCACTATTAGTCATAGTGCGGGTGCATGTTAAAGCTAATTCTAAGAAACTTCTTAAATCACTTTGTTCAGACAGCGATAGAGACAAAAATAGTAAATTGTCCAACAAACTTTTGTGTTTTTGTAGCTGCTCTGTTAGATGCGAATTGGAGGGGGAGAGATTTTCAGATGTTTCTGGTTGCCAGCCTAAATGCGTCATGGATGTAGCCAATATCTTGGTAATGTCTTACTCAACCCAATTGCCTTAAAACTAAGAGGAGTTTATATACAAATTTAAATAAAGGCTTACAAAATGGGGAAACGAAAGCTTCGCTATTTTTACAGTTTTTGCCGCTACTTAAAGTTTGAAACTTTTGCTTAGTTTTAAAATCATGATTCTATGCGAATAATACTAGCAAAATCCTAGTAAAGCACAAAAATCTAGCTGTTGCCATAGCCGAGTCGGCTATGGCAACAGCTAGATTTTTATAAAATCAAAAAATGAGGTTTGCTACTTTTTGTTAATCAAAGAATAAGGGCGGCGCTTAGCGCCGCCCTTATTCTTTGATTAACAATAGCTAGAAATTAAAGTTAAACAGTACTCATAACTTCGTCTTCATCTTCATCCTCTTCTTCGTCATACTGCAAGTCGTCGATAGGATAAACATCTGGCCAAGCAGACGCGCCATGCTCGTACACATCAATACCAATGCGATCAGCTTCAGGATTTACTCGCAGTAAACCTAAAGCATTAATTGTGCCAAACATTAAAAATGAGAACACAACCACAAACATCACGATCGCTGCTTCACCCCCAATCTGTACTCCCAGTAAGTCAAATCCTCCCCCCAAGAATAAACCCGCTTTTTGATTAATGGTTAAAGCTGGATGCCCAAATAATCCCACAGCAATGATTCCTAACATCCCGCAAGCACCATGAACGGCAAATGCTCCTACAGGATCATCAATTTCAAACCACTCAATTACATCTACTACCACCAATACAAGCACACCTGCCACTAAACCAATTAGGGCGGCGGCCCAAGGCATCACATAGGCACAACCTGCGGTGATACCGACTAAGCCTGCTAAAGAACCATTGAGTCCGCAAAACAAGTGCCACTGGCGAATACGAAAGTAAATATATAAAAGTGCTGATAGCGCTCCTGTAGCCGCCCCGATCGTTGTGTTCACCGCAATTAAGCCCACCAGCCCTGTATTACTCAGGCTTAATGTCGAACCACAGTTAAACCCATACCAACCAAACCACAAAATCATGGTGCCAATTGTGGCATAGCCAAGGTTATGAGCTGGTGGAATTTGTCCCCACACACGGTTGGGTCTTGGACCCAGTAAATATGCCCCAACTAGCGAAGCCCATCCCCCTACCGAATGCACCACCGCATCCCCTGCAAAATCATGGAAACCAAGCTTATTAAGCCATCCACCACTATTCCAAACCCAATGGACAACTAGGGGATACATCACTGCGCCCATGATAAAGGCATAAATTAAATCGCCGCGAAAGTCTGTACGTTCCGCCATGGCTCCCGTGGTGATCGTACTCGCAGTAGCCGAAAAGGCAAATTGGAAAAAGAAGAGGGTAAACATACTAACTGGTGCAGTAGAGCCAGCCGCGCCAATCGTATATTCGATCGCCCCATTATTTAAACTAAGGGCATTATTTAAAAAGAATCCATCGACCCCGTAAAATCCATTGCTAGTTGAGCCAAAGGCGATCGCAAAACCTGTTGCCCACCAAGCTAAAAGCGTAATTCCTGCATCAACAAAGTTTTCAGCCAAGGTATTAACCACCCCTGTCTGCCTGACCAACCCCGCCTCAAGCATGGCAAAGCCACATTGCATAAAAAACACTAAAAAGCCTGTGATCAGCACCCAACTCGTATCAATCGATAAGCGCAGTTCACCTGTGGTTTTAGCTAAGGAATCGAGAGTAGGTTGCTCGATCGCGTGGGCGATCGTGGGCGTAAATGCTGCAAATATCGCTGCCCCGATCGCGATCGCGCAAAACCGCGCTAAATGATTCTTTTTTTTTGTTTTTGTCATTGCCATGATGATATCTATAACACCGTGATGGAGATTATTGAGTGTTTAACAGTTAATGTTTTTTATCACTTTGCAACCACTTAAAACTTAAATTTTTACGATAAAAATCATTTCATAATTATTATCATCAAGAATTAATGTTCAATTAGGCAAAGCGATTCTGTATATAGCTTTACGCCTCTAAAAACTAGTAATCTTTAGAAAAAGCTCTGCGAGTTACAGAGTCTTATAGAATATAAAATTACTAGAAACTCAAAAATAAAATCTAGTAGCAAATTGACGTAAACATAGCCCTAATTTCTTATACGTTTAAGGATGACCGACAAAAGTGTCGATTAGTACAGTATTCAAGCCTAGGATTTAAAAAAGGGGTTGCGAAATAAGCCTTGTTTTAAGTCTCGACTATCACTCTATAGCTGTAACTACTGAAATGTTTACGGTGTGATGCTATCAAGAGGGAAGTATGTGATCACTGTCACAGGAGTAGTGGTTAAAGATCGCCATCTTAGGGTGAGTCTAGTCACTGCCAAACTACTCAAAAAGGAAGATACTTTGATCACTAGCGACGTATCTACATAATTTCACCCGCAAGAATGCCTCCTGCGGGTTTTTTCATGGTATAAAAGCCCTATGACGCACGCTGCGCGTGCGTCATAGGGCTTTTAATTGGGTTTGAGCGCAAAGCGCTGTAGTTGATAAGAAATAATTCGTTACAATATTGGAAGGGTTTGTCACTACGGTAAGGAATTGTATGTATTTAACATGGCTAGACAGTAATTCATGGTTAATCGAGATGGGTGGCAAACGGATTCTGCTTGATCCTTGGCTTGTGGGGTCGCTTATGTTTGGCAATGCTGATTGGCTCTTTAAAGCTGAGCGCCTCACCCCTAGAGACATTCCTAGCAATATTGATTTGATTTTACTGTCGCAGGGATTGCCCGACCATGCCCATTTACCAACCCTGCAACAACTCGATCGCCAAATTCCTGTAGTTGCTTCACCTAGTGCCGCCAAATTAGTTAAGGAGCTAGGCTACACCCAAATTACCGCCCTTGCTCATGGGGAAGCTTTTACGATTCCGCATCTTTTAGAAATTAAAGCCGTTCTCGGTTCGCCCACTGGCCCAACGACTATTGAAAATGGATATCTTTTAAAGGATTTAGTGGAAGGAACTTCTATTTACTATGAACCTCATGGCTATCATGCGCCGACGCTTGCCGAATTTGCGCCGATTGATGTAGTCATTACGCCCACTATTGATTTGAAATTACCTCTCATTGGTACGGTAATTAAAGGTCAGCAGGGAGCCGTAAAGGTAGCTGAGCTACTTAAGCCCAAGGTAATTGTGCCAACCTCAGCAGGTGGTGACTTGACCTATAGCGGATTTTTGCTTAATTTCCTCAAGGCTGAAGGAACAGGTGACTCTCTGCGATCGCTACTTGCTGCTCAAAACCTAGAGACGCAAGTAATGGAAGTAAAACCTTGGGAAAGAGTAGAAATAAATTTTCAGCTCGCGCAAGCTTCTTCATAAAAGTGTTGTTACATTTTTATGAATTGAAAATCCTTCTCATTAGATATAGCCATAGTCATTTGTATTAGGACAAATCAAAACCCCAATATTGTGAGGAGGCGCTTTGCGCCTCCTCACAATATTGGGGTTTTATGTCTCGATCTAGCCATTCTTATTAAGACACAAACCCAGAAGACGAGTGGCGGCACGAAGCGCCGCCACTCGTCTTCTGGGTTTTGATTTGTCCTAATGGCAAGTGACCACAGCTATAAATTAGTTAAACAACTGCTTGATGAGCAACATTGCTATTGATTGATTCTCCCATTGATTCTCTGAGAGCGCGAACAGTAGCAATCATAGAAACTACATCGTTCAATTGATTCACAGCCGAACCAACACCAACACCCGCAGCACCAGATGCGATCGCCATCGGAGCTGTGATATTGCTCAAGCCAGAAGCGCAAAGTACAGGAATAGAAACAGCACGGCTAATGGCATGGGCAGCCGCAAGGGTAGGAGATGCCTTTTCGATCGCTCCAAGTACACCTGCATGGGTGGGAGCCGAGCTTGTGCCACCTTCGGTTTGGATGATATCTGCTCCGATCGCTTCGAGCTTTTCCGCAAGACTAACTTGCTCATCGAGGGGCAAAGTATGAGGAACAGTTACGGAAATGGCTGTGTGAGGCAACAAGGCTCTAGTTTCTGCGGTCAAAGCAATAATTTCATCGGCAGTAAATACACGACCTTGAGCATAGAAGCTATCGTAGTTACCGATTTCCACGAGATCAGCACCACTCGCTACAGCTTCTACTAATTTGCTAGCTTCAACGGCGGAGACACATACAGGCAAAGAGCAATTAGCCTTCGCGATCGCAATTAGCTTAGCATCAGCCGCAATATCCACAAACGTAGCGCCGCCGCGATCGGCAGCTTGCACGACCATTTTCACAGAATCAGGATTGAAGTTGTGCAGACCGCTAATAATCTTAAGGGCGTTGCGGCGGCTGAAAGCAGTTGCTAAAGCAATAGGTAAACGGGACATAAGCTTGGTCATCCTAATAGACTTAATATTTAGAGCGTGTTTGAGAAGTTTTTTACCCCCTCTAACTCCCCCTTGAAAGGGGGAGGATTCAAGTTTCCCCCCTTTCAAAGGGGGGATTAAGGGGGGTAAAAGCAGAAATTTATGCTAGATAGGAGACTTCTCAAACACGCTCTTAGATGTACGAATACTTTAACGCGATTTTGTGTAAAACCAAAACCGAGCAAATTTTTGAAAGCTTGACAAAGCCAAGCTTTCAAAAATTTGCTCAGGCTTCAGTGGTAATTCCAAAAAAATGTCGCTGAATTATGAAGCCAAAAGTAGCGTCGCCTAAAGGAATCTGACCGTTAAGGACATATTCATGCTTCCGCCAAAGGCTTTGCAATTCCTGCTCTTTGACCTCAATCTCGTCAGCAGGTAATCGGTTTAAATGGCGATCGTAGCTCAGCAAGTCCCTAGTGCGATTTAAATTATCCGAGGAAAAGACTGAAGTAATTTCCCAATCTTCTAATTCTCCTTCCACACATACCCACGTAGATTGACACCCATCGGACAGCCAAGTCAATTTACGCAAAACCTCGCCATCTAAGGAATGCTCATAGTCCAATTGATCGTTACTAGTATCGATCGCTATAAAAATAACTTCACCAAAAATCTCGGATAGCTCTTGGGTCAAATATTCCTCTCCCTCAAAAGCACCGTCTACTAAACTATCGCCAAAATCACAGACAATCCAATCCGAATTAGGAATTCTCTCAAATTGAGAAAACTTTTCTTTCAATTTGATGGGAGGCTGTTGGGTTTTCAGAAAGTAAGCGTTAAAAAATATACTCATAGCATGAAGCCTTAATCCAAGCAGTTATTTGGAGAGAGTAAAAGTGTAAATACGTTTACTCTCTCCAATAACTTTTTGAATATCGAAAGGCAAGTAAACAAAATAAATTTTACAATTCATGAAAATTTAATTAGGACTTACGCCAAGCTAGCGAATTTATTGGGTTTGGGGTAGATGTGTCGCGGGCAAAGCCCGCGACACATCTACCTGATCGTAAGTCCCTATTAATGCTAAATCTCTAAGTAGCGAAGCGTAATTAAAAAACACAACCAAAAGCTGTGAAGCACGCTTAGCGTGCGCCACAGCTTTTAGGGCTTGCATCTAGCTACCTAGAAGTGGTCAAGTTTATTAATCCGTAAAACCCTCGAAGAGAAAGGCGGCTCATCGCGCCGCCTTTCTCTTCGGGGAGTTTATTCAAAAACTTCATTGCTTGGTCAATATTTTTGTCAAAATTGTCCTATACTAGGTAGGCTGTCAAGTTTTCAACAGTAACAAGGAAGGAGCTATGTCCCGTTATAGAGGTCCGCGCCTCAGAATCGTCAGAAGACTAGGAGAACTACCTGGTCTCAGCCGCAAACAACCCAAGCACGCATATCCACCTGGACAACATGGACAAGACCGCAAAAAGCGTTCTGAGTATGCTGTTCGTCTCGAAGAAAAGCAAAAACTACGTTTTAACTACGGTTTAACCGAAACTCAACTATTGCGCTATGTACGTCGCGCTAGAAGAGTTAAGGGTTCTACAGGGCTAGTATTGCTACAACTGCTAGAAATGCGTCTAGACAATACCGTTTTCAGACTCGGACTAGCGCCAACCATTCCTGCGGCACGTCAATTGGTAAATCACGGGCATGTCACTATTAATGGCAAGAGCGTAACTATTCCTAGCTACGGTGTAAAGCCTGGTGAAGTAATTAGCATCAAAGATAACGAAAAGTCTCGTAAGATCGTCGAGCGTAACCTCGAATTTCCCGGCTTGTCGAATATTCCTAGCCATTTAGAGTTTGATAAAGCAAAACTAATTGGCAAAGTCAATGGCATTGTCGAACGCGAATGGGTGGCATTGCAAGTGAACGAACTGCTGGTTATTGAGTACTACTCACGCCAAGCTTAAGGTTGAAGCAATCAGCTACGGGCTATCTCGCTCTTGGAATTCTTTATTTTTAAGACCAGCTCTTAGACAAGTCGCTTGTAGCTGAAAGCCTTCAAACTGGGTAAACTGCCAATTGAGTAAACTCTATAAGGTTCATCTTCACTGCGAATTATGCAGTTAAATATTTCTGCTCCAGAAACCCTCGATTTAAATGTTCCTAAGGATTTTGTTAGGGGTTGTCCCCGCAGTGTCCGTATGGATATCGATCATCTGCTTCTAGCGATCGAGGCGCTGGATTTAGAAGCAGTTGAGGTCATGCTTGTTTTAGTTGATCAGTTAAACTTACAAAAGACTATTCCTAGTCGAGTAGCTTTTTGGCGGCTGCGAAATACTAATCCTTTGCGCCGTAATTATCAACGTGCAAGCCTAAGCTGGGATGAGCTAAAGGCTTTAGTAAAAATTGTCTGTACTTTAGCAAAGCAGTTAGATACTGGTTTGCGTTTGTTGCTGAGTACCCATCAACAGGTGACTGAAGGCAAGATTGAGTCACTGGGTCTACAGCAAAATCAAGCTTATTTAGAGACGTATATAGATCGCTTCAAATCGTTGTATATCGGTCGAATGCGATCGCCTTCACCTTTAAGTGATGAGGAGATTCGTGAGTTAGCCCTCCAACTATTAACGCGATTATTGTTATGTAGTGGTGTGGCGGGAGAATTTCGCCTTTGGAATAGTCTGTTTGACGGAGCGATCGCCTAATGATTCAGCGTAGTTATAATTTGCCAAGTTGTACTTTGCTAATTGAGGGTATCAGTACTGGCGGGGATGTACTATCAATTTTGACGAGTTTTGGTTGTCGCTTTAATCATCAGTCTGAACCAATTATTGGTGGGCTAGAGCTTCTCAATGCCCTAATTAAAGTGGTAGGAGCCTACGCTCAAGCCCTGAAAAGTAGCACGACCTTAACCATTCCTGAGGGCTTAGTGAGTTTGCAATCCGATGGCAAGCATGTCCATATGCTGGCGGTCAAACTTAACGAAGCCGATGCCAGTAATCCCAAAAAGTTAGAAATCAAGCTTAATACGATTCAATTGTTTGATTTGATGGAGGTTCTTGATCGCCTCTGTTGTGATCCCACCACTTTGCCAGACCTCAGACTGGTGACTAAAATTTCTGACTACCGCACCCAGACTCAACTAAATAGCCAAGCAGTACCTGCGATCGCTGGTGTAATTAGTTTAGCGATCGCTGCCACAGTCATATATTTTATCCCCACACCCAAGCCTCAACCTAAGCCTGCTCAGACTCTCCCTGTCCCAACTAAGGCGTTGCCGAAGGACTTAACAACACCTGCTGCTAGTCCATCACCAACTAGTACTCCAACCAGTACAGCCAGTCCTGAAAGCTCACCAACACCTTCACCCACATCTACAAGTTCGACAAGTCCTGAAAGCTCACCAACTGCTAGTCCTAGAGCAAATTAATTACTTAATAAGTGTTGCTTATTTTTGTGCAGAAAAGGGAAGTGCTAAGCACTTCCCTTTTCTGTAGAGAGTTTCGTAGCTTTATATACATAGCTAAAGGTGGATCTGAGGCTCAATTGATATAGAGATTTTTGCGTTCTTTGTGTCTTAGGGTTGATGGCTGAGTTACTCGATCCGACCAAGCTTTTATTTGATTTACATCGCGGTACAGAAATAGCCGAAACCTTTTCTGGGTGTTTAGATCCAGAGGCGATCGCGCATCGAGTTACTGATGGCATTGTGGAGCGCTTTGATTGTGCCTTTGCCCGTGTGTGGTTATTGGAGCCAGAACGTAATTTTTTAAAGCTTGTTGCCTCGTCGGGGATGTATACGCGCCTTGATGGGCGATTTGCCAGAGTGCCGATGGGGGCATATAAAGTGGGGAAAATTGCTCAAAATCGCGTTTCTTTTTTAAGTAATAACTTAGCGGATGAGCCTTGGGTGGGCGATCGCCAATGGGCTATGAGCAATAATATTCGTGGATTTGCGGGATATCCTTTAGAGATCAAGGGGCGCGTCGTGGGCGTTTTGGCAGCCTTTAGTCATCGAGCGATGCCGCCTGAGTTTTTAGAATTTTTACGAATGCTCTGCACGATCGCCGCGATCGCCATTGATAGCGCCTTTAAGCACCAACAGGAAAAACAAATTTGGCAAAATTTAAGCCAAGATTTGAATTCACTTCCTTTGGAACAGGTATCGCTGTCTGATCGCTTAGCCCATATTCTGAATTCCAATCGCTTGACATTAGTGGGTACAGAAAGATCGCTAAATCTGAGCATTGAATATGTATTTTTGAAAGCGGCAGAAATCTTGAATCACATCGGTGGGGCTTATTGCCGTCTGATTTACAGCGATGTGTCTATATCCCTTGAGGCAATTATTGCCAAGACCGCTAATCAGATTACCGATCCGCAAAACTGGATGCGATCGCTATTTAGGGAATTATTTTTAATCGTTTCCAGCTTGGGCGGTGCGATGAAAATTCATCCTACAGAATTACAAATTACGATTACGATTCCCTTGGCTAAAGAGTCTAATCCTCTGTCTGAGCGCGAATTAGAGATGATGCAATTATTAACTCAAGGATTGCGCGATCGGGATATCGCTCAACAATTAATTATTAGTGAAAGCACGGTCAAGTTTCATATCAATAATATTTTGACCAAACTCAAGGCAAGAACACGTTTTCAGGCTTTGCATTTAGCAATGGTCAATGGTTGGCTGATTTAATTACAGAGCTTGCGCTCAAATCTGAGTAATAAATTTTTTGAAAGTGTTGCTTCACAACACTTTCAAAAAATTTATTGGTTCGTTTGCTTGACGGGACGATCGCAAAAAAACAACAATGGATTAAATCAATTTAATCAAGATCAGTCAAATTACCCTAAGCTAAAAGCTAAAAGCTAAAAGCCACAAGCCTTATAAAAACTATGACTAGAACCGAACGCGACTCCATGGGGGAAATGTCCCTGCCCGATGATGTTTACTATGGTATCCAAACCGTTAGGGCGATCGATAATTTTAAAATTAGTGGACTAAAGCCCCTCCCCACCTTTGTGGATGCTTGCTTGCTGATCAAAAAAGCAACTGCATTAGTTAACGCTGAACTGGGTTGTATTCCTGTCGGGATGGGCATGGCGATCGCGGCGGCGGCGGATGAAATTTTAGATGGAGCTTTGCGCGATCAATTTGTGGTGGATGTTTACCAAGCGGGGGCTGGTACATCGCATCACATGAATATTAATGAAGTACTAGCCAATCGCGCCCTTGAAATTTTAGATGATGTGAAAGGCAATTACCAAAATGTGAATCCTAATGATCACGTTAATTATGGACAATCAACAAATGATGTGATCCCCACAGCGATTCGGATTGGCGCATTATTAGCCCTTGATCATGTGTTATTTCCTGCCTTGGCAAACCTCAACGAACAGTTACGCATTAAGGCGATCGCTTTTTCAGATATTGTTAAATCGGGACGCACCCATTTACAGGATGCCGTTCCCGTCAGACTTGGTGATGAATTTCAAGCCTATGCCCAAATCATTAGCGAGCATGTTAAACGGATTCACCAAGCAGCGAATGATCTAAAAACCTTGGGCTTAGGGGGTAGTGCTTCAGGTACAGGGTTAAATACTCATCCCCAATATTGCGATCGCGTTGCCGAAAAGCTGAGCGAAATTACAGGCTTTGATCTAAAGCCCGCCAGTAACCTCATGGCAGCAATGCAAAGTATGGCTCCCTTTGTGAATGTATCAGGAGCGATTCGTAACCTTGCTCAAGATACCTGCAAAATTGCAAACGATTTGCGCTTGATGGATTCAGGACCTAAAACAGGTTTGCGGGAAATTCAGTTACCACCCGTTCAACCCGGTTCATCGATTATGCCCGGAAAATATAATCCTGTAATTGCCGAGATGACGAATATGGTCTGTTATCAGGTGATTGGTTATGACACCGCGATCGCCTTTGCAGCACAGGCTGGTCAATTGGAATTGAATGTGATGATGCCTCTGATTGCCTATGATTTGATTCAAAGCATTGAGATTTTAGGTAAGGCGATCGATACTTTAGCGACTAAGTGCATTAGGGGGATTACTGCACAGGAAGATCGTTGTCTTGCCTATGCTGAAGGTAGTTTATCTCTAGTGACCGCGCTAAATACGCATATTGGTTATTTGAATGCTGCGGACGTGGCTAAAGAATCTTTAGCCTCTGGCAAGTCATTGCGTCAGGTTGTTTTAGATAAAGGCTTGATGACCGAAGAGAAGTTAGCTGAAGTTCTCAATCTCGAACAAATGAGTCGTCCCAATGGTTAATCCCAAGGCACAAAATGGCGTAGCCATTTTGTGCCTTGATTGCAATTGCCTAAACTTGACTTGAAATTATGGCTATAGATCAATGATTACTTCCATTTATGCAGCACTGTCATCGCTTTTGATTGTATGGCTGTCCTTCAATGTCGTTAAATTGCGTCAATCTGGGCGCGTCATACTGGGTGATGGCGGCAATCCTGATCTACAGGTAGCGATCCGTGCCCAAGGTAATGCCACCGAATATATTCCCATTTCGCTGATTTTACTCTTGTTATTAGAACTGAGTAAGGGTAATGCCCTGATGTTACATATTGGTGGAATCGCTTTGCTAATCGGGCGATCGCTCCACGCCTACGGACTAACAACCAGCAATTTAAAGCTGCGGGTATCGGGAATGGCTTTCACCTTTAGCAACATCATCTATTTGGCGATCGCTAATCTTGTGAGTCATTACTTTAGGACATAGAATGGGCGGCGCTTTGCGCCGCCCATTCTATGTCTAACTTTATTAAATCAGAAAGGAGAAAAAATGTTAGCAGTAGCAGTTTTAGCGGCGGGTAAGGGAACACGGATGAAGTCTGCCTTGCCAAAGGTATTACAGCCTCTTGGCGGCAAATCCTTAGTGGAGCGAGTTCTCAATGCAACTGATGCTCTTAAAGCCGATCACCGTATTGCGATCATTGGTTATTGCAGCGATCAAGTTCGGGCGGCTCTTGCCGACTATCCCCATTTAGAATTTGCCGAACAAGCGGAACAATTGGGAACAGGTCATGCGATTCAGCAATTATTGGAACCCTTAGCAGATTTTGCAGGTGAATTGGTCGTGCTGACGGGTGACTCGCCGTTAATGCGAACGGAAACCATCCAAGCCTTAATTGATAGCCATCGACAACATAAAGCTTCGGCAACCGTACTCACCGCAATTTTACCGAACCCTACGGGCTATGGTCGCGTATTTTGCGATCGCGACATGAAGATCGAACGCATCGTCGAGCATCGTGATTGCAATCCCGAGCAACTTCTCAATCAAAGAGTAAGTACAGGAGTCTATTGCTTTGATTGGCAAGAATTAGCTCAAGCTTTACCCAAACTCACTACGAATAATGCTCAAAAAGAATACTATTTAACGGAAGTATTTGATTATTTAAAATCAGTTTATGCCAGCGATTTGGAAGATCCCGATGAAAGTCTTGGTATTAATGATCGCCTTCAATTAGCCCATGCCTACGATGTTTTGCAAAAGAGAGCTAGGGAAAAATGGATGCGTGCAGGTGTGACGATGTTACTTCCTGAAACGATTACCATTGATGATGAAGTGGAACTTGCTCCCAATGTAATTATCGAGCCACATTCCCATTTGCGCGGTAATACCAAAGTTGGCTCAGGTTCGATCATTGGTCCTTCCAGTATGCTCTCGAATAGTATTGTGGGCGAAAATAGTACGATTCAGTTTTCAGTGATTGAAGATAGTCAAATTGCGGATCACTGTCGCATTGGACCTTTTGCGAGGATTCGAGGCGAGTCAGTAGTGGGCGAAAAATGTCGCATCGGCAACTTTGTGGAACTCAAAAATGCCAAGGTCGGCGATCGCACTAATGCCGCTCACTTGAGCTACCTCGGTGATGCGACCCTTGGCAAGCAAGTAAATATTGGGGCTGGCACGATTACCGCTAATTATGATGGCTTCAAAAAACATCAAACTATAATTGGCGATCGCAGCAAAACGGGTTCTAATTCCGTACTGGTTGCTCCGATTCATATTGGCGAAAATGTAAATATCGCCGCAGGTTCAACGCTAGTGGAAAATGTGGAAAATAATTCCTTGGCGATCGCCAGAGCCAAACAAGTGGTGAAAGCAGATTATTACGATCCAGAAGGGCGCAAAAAATAATATCAAATCCCAAAAAAAGAGTCACGGTGCTTTACACCGTGACTCTTTTTTTGGGCTTGATTAAAAAAGCTCAACAAAGTCAGCGCTTAGCTCCGACTTTGTGAGGAGTTATTTGATTTTGTCCATAATTGAGAAAATCGGCAGATACATCCCAACAATAATCGAGCCCACCATACCGCCGAGAACAACGATCATTAAAGGTTCCATTAAGCTGGTCAGAGCTTTTACCGCTTCCTCCACTTCATTCTCATAAAAGTCAGCTACCTTCATCAGCATCTTATCAATTTCACCAGTTTCTTCACCGATGCTCACCATCTGTAATGCCATCACTGGAAATACTTCTGTCTTTTCCATCGCAGGCGCAATTTGTCCACCTTCCTTTACTGCATTTCGAGCCGAATCGATCGCATTAGAAATTACCAAATTACCTGCGGTTTCCGCCGTAATTTCTAAGGAACTCAAAATCGGCACACCTGCACGGGATAGGGAACCAAAAGTACGCGCAAACCTTGCGACCGCAGTCTTAACTACGAGATCGCCAAACAAAGGCAACTTCAAAAACAAGCCATCAAAATACAGCTTGCCCGCAGGAGTTGCATAAACGCGATTGTACACAAACCCCGCTACGGAGAAAGTGATGGGAATAATTAGTACGGCAGGACTCTTTAGGAAGTTACTGATATTAACTAAGATCTGAGTAAAGGCAGGTAACTCACCACCTAAGCTCTTAAATACCCCATCGAAAACAGGGATGATGAAAATACACATGGCTAAGAAGATTAAAACGGCGATCGAACTAACTACAATCGGATAGGTCATCGCTGATTTAATTTGGTTAGTCAATCGAGCGGAATCTTCCAATAAAGTCGCTAAACGAGCCAATACGTCATCAAGCACACCACCCGTTTCCCCAGCTTGGATCATCGCGCAATAAAGCTTATCAAAGATCTTGGGATGTTTTCGCAAAGCATCGGAGAAGTTAGTACCCTGTTGCACATCGTCTAATACTTCCGTCAAAGCAACCTTCAACCTTGGGTTAGCACATTGATCGCACATAACCCCCAAACCCCGCACCATTGACACACCTGCATTAACGAGAGTAGCTAATTGGCGGGAAAATAGAGCTAAGTCCTTAACGGTTACCTTTTGCATCGAAAGTGAAAAGGCGGCTGGGTCGAAACCACCTTTCACTTCCTTAATATCTTGAACGACAAAACCCTTCTGTCTCCAAGTGTCACGGGCTTCTTTGACCGATTCCGCAACCATTGTCTGTTGAACGGCTTTACCCTTCGAGTCTTTTAAATTGCCCTTAAATTTTGCCATGATTGCACCTCTTTTTAGGACTTTATTAGGATTTTTTTAGGAATTATAGATAGAAACAATGAGAGAATCACAAGCTAACCACTGATTGATCGCGATCTGACCATATCAGGCGATCGTAAATCACCCGCCGCAGCTTTGCGCTTCATTACAGGCGCAGGGTTAGGACCAACTACACGCAATAATTCTTCAGGTCGGGAAGTCTTAGACATGGCAGCCTCAAAGGTAATATCACCGTCAAGATATAATTTTGCTAGTACTGACTCAAGGGTTTGCATCGATTCCTTACCGCCAGTTTGGATAAAGCCATACATCTGAGCAGTCTTACCTTCCCGAATTAAGTTGGAAATCGCTGGGGTGACGATCATGATTTCCTGAGCCATGACTCGACCAAATTGCCCCGGTTGCGGATTGTGACGCTGAACAAGGGTTTGGCTTAACACAGCTACAAGGGAGTTAGAAAGCTGAACCCGAATTTGTCCCTGTTGCTCAGGGGGAAACACATCAACGATCCGATCTACGGTTTGCGATGCCGAGCTAGTATGTAATGTACCGAATACAAGGTGTCCTGTTTCAGCAGCAGATACCGCAAGCTGAATCGTTTCTAAATCCCGCATTTCCCCTACAAGAATTACATCGGGATCTTCGCGTAAAGCGGCTTTAAGCGCATTAGCAAAAGACTTAGTGTCCTCACCCACTTGTCGCTGGTGAATCACGCTTTTCACCGATTCGTAGACAAACTCGATAGGATCTTCAACCGTAAGAATATGTTCGGCGCGAGTTTTGTTAATCGTTTGAATCATCGCCGCTAAGGTTGTGGTTTTGCCCGATCCCGTTGGTCCTGTTACGAGTACTAGTCCCCGAGGCTTCTCGCTTAGTTCGCGGACAATGGGAGGCAAGCTGAGATCATCCATGTCAGGAATTTTGGAAGATAGCGCCCGTAAGCAAGCAGCAATGGTTCCTCGATCTTTATATACGTTTACCCGAAATCTGGCTAAGCCCTTAACCCCATAGGAACAGTCTAGCTCCCAAGTTTGTTCCAAGGTTTTGCGCTGGTTATTGTTAAGCATTGCAAAAATCAAACGCTGACATTCTTCAGGGGACAGGGGGTCGCGATCGGTGCGCGTAAGGTGGCCATTGATCCGAATGTAAGGGGGAAGCCCTGCGGAAATGTGAAGATCTGAGCCTTTACGCTCTACCACTTCTTCCATTAAGTCTTCGATGATGTAGTCCATTACCATGGCGGTTTATTCTCCTAATCAAATCCTAATCAAATCCTTAATAAATGCATCTTTCCCTAGATCAAGCGGGAAATGTGCGTGAAGTCTAAATTTTCAATAAAATAATTAGCCCAATCAATAATCAATAATTTTGAGACCTGTGTGTAGCACAGGTCTCAAATAATATGCATTAGAAAGTTCTAGGGGTGGTGCAATAAGGACATTCCACTGTTTCGGGAGTGAGCATAGCATCACAGTTGTCACATTCCAATCCTTTGCCTCGGCGGGCGCGTTCTTCAGCTTCACGACCTTTATCGGTATAGACTACGCGCAGGACTTCATCAAGGGTGGTCGAACCTAGTCTGACGAGATCGAAGGCATACGCCATTAAGGTTTTCATCCCTTCTTGCACAGCGATTTCCTTGATTACCTCAGTGGTGGCTCCTTTGTTGATCGCACTTTGGAGTCGCTCAGTCATTTTCATGATTTCGTAGACACCTGCACGACCTTTATATCCAGAGCCGTTACACTTTGGGCATACTCTTTGTCCGGGGAGCATTGCTTCACGGTTAACAATGTTGGCGCGATAGAAGGTTTTTTCGAGGTCGCTGCTGGGTAAGCCAAAGCGATCAAGTTCTTCTTGGTTAGGGTTGTAGGGGATACGGCAGTTGTCACAAACTTTGCGAACAAGACGCTGAGCAAGTACACCGATAATGGCGGTGCTTGCCATGAATGGCTCGACTCCCATTTCTTCGAGACGCGCAATACAACTTGGTGCGTCGTTGGTATGGAGGGTTGTGAGAACTAGGTGACCTGTGAGCGCTGCTTCGATCGCTGTTTTAGCAGTTTCAGCGTCACGGGTTTCACCCACGAGAATTACATCAGGATCTTGACGGAGGAACGCGCGGAGAATACTGGCGAAGGTCATTCCTTTTTCGCGTAGCACTTGACATTGGGGCAAGCCTGGGAGGTTATATTCAACGGGATCTTCTGCGGTACTGATGTTAATTCCGGGATCATTACATTCAGCAAGAGTCGAATAGAGGGTAGTGGTTTTACCTGAACCCGTTGGGCCTGTAACCAGAATTAATCCATAGGGGCGTTGAGCAAAGCTTTGCATTAACTCCAAGCTTTCAGGATCGCTGATCAGTTTATTCAGACCCAGTTGCGTATTGGAGTTGTCGAGAATTCGCAAACATACTTTTTCGCCGTTTTGGGTAGGGCAGGTATTAACGCGGAAGTCTACCCGACGACCTTGGAAGTTGCGCTTGAGCTTTCCGTCTTGAGGAACGCGCTTTTCGGCAATGTTGAGGTTAGAGATAATCTTGAATCGGGAGATAACCGCATTAACAATGTTGCGGGGTAGACGTTTGTTTTCGCTGAGGAAGAAGTATTCACGCAACACGCCGTCTTTACGTAAACGGATGCAGAGATCTTTTTCCTGTGGCTCAATGTGAATGTCTGAACATCCTTCTTTGAGAGCTTTCACAAGGATTTTATCAACAAGGCTGATGATGGGAGCGGAGTTTTCGCCGCCAACCATGAGTTCATCGCCTTGGTCAGCGTCGGTAATATCTTCATTGAAGACATCGTCTTTGATTTGGAGATCTTCGTCGCTGATTGCGCCTTCAGCTTTGGCACTCTTATTAACTTGGAACTGCACAATACTATCAAAGACTCGGTGGAAATCTTCGCGGGCAATGACTCGACGGCTGATCGTTATATTTTTAAGGAGGCGCGTAATCTCGTTCTGGACTTTGAAGCTATCGGGAGAGACTACAGCAAGGGTGACGCTATTCTCAGTTTTGACTAGCGGTAATATCTCGCAGTCGCGACAAGTGGCGATGGGAATAATGTTGGAGTCAAGGAGGGCGCTGAGTGTACCGATGTCAAATTTATCAATTTCTACATCAGGATCGATGGGTTCGATGCCATAGAGAACGCGCAGCTCAAAAAGTTGTTGCCGTTTGTAATAGCGGGTAATGTCGGGAGAGAGTTGCTGTCCTAGGATTTGCTCTAGGGCATTGATAAATGGAACATTTTGTTCTTGGCTATCCTTGACGGCTCGATCGAACTGGTCGGAGGTGGCATGTCCTGCTTGAATTAATCGGCTCTCGAAGGGAGTGCGTCCTCCACGCTTAGCAAGAGCTTTGGTTCTGTTAGTCTTTAAGCTTGTGGCAGTAGTTGGTGCTTGATCTGATGTATTCATAGCCCAAGAGTTCCTAAGAGTTCATTACCCGAATGAGTTTAAAAACACATATTTTAGAGACTTTAGCAAGCAATGTCTGTAAATTTATAGTGCTTTTTCAAGTTTTTATATATTAGTCTGCGATCGCCTAGAAGTAGAGATGTTTGGTTGGCGTTTTCTTTGCAATGATCGTAAAGAAATGTGTCAATAAGCTATTCGGTTCTACTCGATCGCTGAGCTACTTAGGGCGATCATAGCTGTTTATATAGCTACATGGGGCAAAAATACCACAACTGTTTCATAGTTTGTACAAAAAATTAAAAGAGTGATAGTGGCGCTTTGCGCCGCTATCGCTTCAAGAAATTTAAAAGTGCTGCGAAGTAGCACTTTAAAAGTGCTGCGAAGTAGCACTTTTAAATTTCTTGAAGCATTACTTGAGAATTTGCCAACGGATTTTGGGATTTTGAGCAAGCAGTTTTGACATGGCGATCGCCCCTTGATGATTTAAGTGGCTAGGGTCAGAAAACAACTCTGCTTGGGTTTGCAAAACTTGGGACAGATTGAGATAGGTAAACCCTTCTCTGAGGGCAAGTTCTTCCATTCGCTGATTAAATGTTCCTTCGTAACGAGTCCGAATAGGATCGAGGTAGGTGGCATGTAAAGGCATATTGACCACCAAAAGCTCGACATTATTACGGCGGCAAAAGTCTACGACATTGGCAAAAGCATCAAACTGTGCGCCAGTGGTTTCAAAATTACGATAATCAAGATCGTAGTCCCCCGGTACTTGCGGATATTTTAAGAAATAGGTGTTGGGGTCAAAGGTGACATCAAAGGCAACAAAGCCTTTAGAATCAATGGACGTAACCGTATTGGGCATCGTCGATGCAATAAGCGCTTGACTATTGCTCAGCACCGTTGTGGCGCGATCGTAGCTTTTTACTACGGAAGTTCTGACCTCTTGCCGTTTAGAGGCCGTAGCAAACAGTCCATTTAAAGCTTGGACAATTGGGGTCGGTGATGAGTTGTTGACGGCAATATTAGATGGAATTGGTTCGGGGTTAAGCCCATTATTTTTGAGATTTTCCTGTACCTGTTTATAGCCAGAGGAGGCTGTGATTTCGTCATAGGTAATGTCACTACGATTGCTATTAAAAGCTCTCAGTCCATCCGCCCAAATAATCATGCGAGGCAGTTGGGGACGGGACAAAATTTGGGTGAGTTGAATGTTCACCACTTTAGCGGTTGCGCCATCAATGCCAAGGTTAAATACACCAATACCTTTGTAACCCTTGCTAATCAGAGCATTTTCGAGGGTGCGCGGCTCTATCCCGCGCAAAGCTCTGGAGCTACCCACTACTAATACATCGGGCGATCGCTTTCTGTTGGTAATTTGCCAATCAATTAACGCTAATTTTTCGTTAAACAACGCAATATTAAAGTTAAGGGCAGGTTTATTGGGAGCGTTTTTATCCGTCGCTACATCTTGCACATTAATTTTAGGATCGGCAACTACCAATTTATTGGGTTCATTAGGTTGAGCAAATTGATTAAGATTGCGATCGAGCCATATGCTTACGCCAATCCCGATCGCCAAGCTCGCAGCACATGCTGGTAGGGAAAAAGTAGCAGGCGCACTTTGTCCCAACCATTTCAACTGAATCAGCCCTTTAACAAAACCTAATAGGCGCGGATCAATGTAGTCCGATAGCCTGAGCCAAGGCTTTGCCTCCGACTCTTCCTCATAGTCCACATCAAGGCTTGGATCGGTAAAAGTTTCAGGCTCAACAACCTCTTGATTTGTAGCAGGTAAACCGATCGCTAATAGGTCAATTTCAAACGACCAATTGGGCTTCTTTTGTCCAACTACACGATTAGAGACTGTGACCGATTGAAAATATTCTGCCGATCGCACATTCCGCAAGGTATCGAGCATCGGTAAAGCCATTTCCGCTTGCAAGATCGGAGTTTCTGACTCACAGAGTAGATTGAGGCAGTTGTTTTGCAGTAATAATTTCAGTTTGGTTTGAGCAAACTTAGATTCTTGATGAAAGTTAGTCAGCAAAGTAGCGATGATTTCCGTAGCTACTAAAGCGGACTGTGCGATCGGTAATTCCACACCTAACGCCCATAGACTACCATGCAATTTCAACCGACGGATGCCTTCGGCAAATAGCACTGAACTTTCCAAATCCTGTGTGCTAGGGGCGATCGCCTCTAAAATCTGAGTCGCGCAATTTACATCCCCATCCTTACTATATAAATATAAACAATCCCCCTTTTGTTTCGTATGCGAAAGCTTTAATCCAGACAAGCTCTCTGGCAAGTGGTCGGGCAATCTAGCGGACAAAACCTTAATTTGGCTATCTTGACGCTCTTGGATTTGAGCTTGGCTCTGCTCTTGTATCTGCTGATTTTCTTCAATATCTACCAATGGGCGAATGGGTAAACCTACGTTAGCGCTGGATGCTTCGCCTAAGTCTGGATCGGAGTCTATAGAAGATGATTTAGCATCTAAGGAGATGATTTCCATTGGATGTTAAGAGAGCGCCAGAATGAAAATTTTGCTACAAGGTTAGCACGGTCAATTCACTACATCACAAAAAGTTTCTCTTGCCTTTTAATAATTAGGGGTGGGCGGCTTTGCCGCTCACCCCTAATTATTAGAGAAATCTGTCCCCCGCCTTTTTTAAGTCTGATTACAGGATGAACTTACTGCCGATCGCATTACCCCCAAAACTGTCGAAATAATCACACATTTTCGGCGATCGCCTACTTTAGAAGAAAAAGTAATTCGCCCTAGCTCCCCTAACCCGTCAACATTCCCCTTAGCATCAAACTTGACCCGATAAACATCTGGCTCAGGAACAGCCGAAAGTTTAGTAAAAGTTGTCCTTGGTTGCGACTCTATATCTTCAACAATTCTGACACCTATATCAAAACTTTCCCAAGGTAAGCCATCCCAATAAGCTGCCGTAGTATTAAAGGTAGGAGTCTTATGAACAGCATACTGAGCGCGATTAACTGTATTCCTAAAGCTAACTTGCCAATTTAGCTGTTCTTGTTTGGACTTACTTTGTGCTAAGCGGAGAGAACTAAGCGCGATCGTTTGTGCAGAGTTCAGGCTTTGATTACTCGAAAATCCCAACCACGAAGGCGAGGCGATCGCGGTTAATATTCCCACAAAAGCTAAGGCAACTAAAAGCTCAAGCAAAGTAAACCCCGATCCTAAGTTATGAGATCTTTTATGAAAGCGACGATGACGACGCGCAGGTGGAAGACGAGACTTTGGAGATAAATTGTTGTGCAGATATCGTAAATATCTAGCCCTTGTTATCGGCATAATATCTTCTATTTTTTTTGTAGGTTTTAGATGTTTCCTTTGATTGTAACGAGTTTTTCCAGTTAAAACATAGAAATTTTCAAGATTTCTATCTATGACTACCATCTACTCCCTTCCCACCGAAGAAATATGCATATGAAACCAAGAAATAGCTATGCGCGGCGAAGCCGCGCATAGCTATTTCTTGAGTGGGAAGGGAGTAGTGGCGCGAATCGTCACTAATTCTGGGATTAAAAAAATAAAGCTGTGGCGCACGCGCACACAGCTTTTTTGGGTTTAGCTACTTGATATCCAACGTAAACAGAGTTAGAGCGTTTTGCGTCCTAACTCTGTTTACGTTGTTATTTCCTGACTTAAGTGGCTACAAATATAAACAGAAATAGTTAGTTTGCTTCGCTAGGGGCTAAGTGATATTGTGTAAGTATTCGTTCAAGTAATAAACGAGAGGGATTTGTTTGACTCAGTCAATTAATCTACCTAAGCTAGACGACTTTTTGCAGGAACTTGCGACAATCCAGCAGCAAGGCTCGAAGCGGATTGCGTTTTTAGGCTCCCGCCATGTGCCACTTACCCACCAACTGCTGATCGAGTTGCTAAGTTATGCCTTGGCACTATCAGGCAATACCATTATTACCTCTGGTGCAACAGGCACAAATTTTGCGGCAATTCGCGGCGCACTAAGGGCTGATCCCAACCTATTGACCGTAATTCTGCCCCAAAGTCTCGAAAGACAACCCTATGAATCTCGTGAGCAGCTAGAAAATGTGATTCATTTAATTGAGCATAGCGAGAATGATAGTTTGTCTTTAGCCGAGGCGAGTAGCCTCTGTAACCAAGAAATCATTTCTAAATGCCAGCAACTAATTTGTTTTGCGTTTCATGGCAGTGAAACTTTGCTGCAAACTTGCCGTGACGCTGAAGAACAGCGTAAGGTTGTAACCTTGTTTTATTTCGATTGATTTAAGTAGGATCAACCTACAGCAAATTAGTCATGAGATTATTGAGTAGCAAAAATTATGAGTAAGACGATTAAAGGCAAAGTATTTGTCTTGGATGACAATATTGATACTGACCAGATTATTCCTGCGGAGTATCTTACACTTGTGCCATCAAAGCCCGATGAGTACGAGAAATTGGGGAGTTATGCATTAATCGGTTTGCCCGATCGCTACGATCGCTTTATTCCCGAAGGTGAAATGAAAACGGTGTATTCGATCATCGTGGCGGGAGAAAACTTTGGTTGTGGCTCATCCCGTGAACATGCACCGATCGCCCTTGGGGCAGCAGGGTTAGAGTCGGTAGTTGCTCAGTCCTATGCGCGGATCTTCTTCCGCAATTGCACTGCTACAGGCGAGTTATATCCTTGGGAATCGATTGATCGCTTAGTAGATCATTTTAAAACTGGGGAAGAAGCCACCATCGATTTTGACAATAATCTAATTATTAATGAGACGACTGGTAAAACCTTTAACCTTAAGTCTCTCGGTGATGTGCGTCCTGTGATTGATGCGGGCGGCTTATTTGACTATGCCCGTCAAACAGGCATGATTCCCACTCGCGTTTAGATTTTTTGACCTATGTCCTATCACGTTCGCATCCACGATCGCCAACAAGATAAAGTTTACGAAGCTGATATTGATAGCGATCGCTATATCCTTGATTGCCTAGAAGATCAGGGAATTAATTTGCCTTTTTCCTGTCTCAATGGGGCTTGTACGGCTTGCGCCATGCGCGTTAAGTCGGGACAAATCGACCAGCATGAGGTAATTGGTTTATCCAAAACCTTACAGGATGAGGGTTATGCGCTGATTTGTTCGAGCTATGCCTTGTCTGACTTAGACTTAGAAACTCAAGACGAAGATGAAGTCTATCGCTTACAATTTGGCAATTTCTTTGCTAAACAAAGGCGACGCTGGTTCCAGTTTGGTATACCCCTAGATCATGACTAAGATCATGAATAGGGTGAGACAATCATCCACCAAATCTTCCAATCGTTTTGTGATTTTGGTGGTGTTGCTAATTGCCTTTTTAACGATCGCCAATATGGCGATCGCTTTTCTGCAACCCAACGATAAAGTCAATGGCGAGCTGTGGATTGTGAATCGTGTCATTAGTGGTCAAACCGTCGAAGCCTCAATTGTCAATAACCCCAACACGACTGTGCAGCGTGTGCGCTTGCTAGGAATTAGCGCTCCTCTCAAAGAACAGTCACCTTGGGGCGATCGCGCTCGTCAGCGTCTATCGGATTTGGTTAAAGAGCAGAAGGTGATTTTAGAGTTTGATATTGAGCAGAAAGATAAATCCGATCGCTTGCTTGCCTATGTTTGGAAAGATAATTTATTAGTTAATCAGTATTTAGTCTCCGAAGGTTTGGCGATCGCTGATTCCTATGCCCCCAATGTGAAATATGACGCAAGGATCAGTCGCGCTCAATCGAAAGCAAGGCTACAAGAGCTAGGGATTTGGGATACCCAAAATCCATTACGTCTCAGTCCTAGAGACTTTAGCCGCCAGCTAGGTAATTAAGTCAAAACCCAAGAAGCAAGTGGCGGCGCATCTCGCCGCCACTTGCTTCTTGGGTTTGGCAAGTGCCTACAGCTAAGTAACTAGGCGAAATTAAATATAAAACTCCAAAGCCTATGGCGCACGCTGCGCGTGCGCCATAGGCTTTGGGGCTGGGTTTTTAATTATGCCCAGCTATAACTAATTGGCGGTAGCTAAGTTGTAACTTGTGCCAGAGAAATCTGCCCCAAATATTTGGGCATTTTTAAAAACAGTATTGTTAATATTAGCTCTGCGTAGATTGGCATGAGTCAATGACGCATTAGTAAAATTAGTCCCCTGCAAATTAGTGTCATTGAGAATCGCGTTAGTGACAAAAGCATTGGAAAGATTAGCATTTTCCAATTTTGCCCCCGTTAGATCCGCTCCTTCAAGATTAGCTTTGCTAAGATTTGCACCCCGCAAATTTGCACCCATTAGAGAAGCCCCGATTAAATGAGATTGACTGAGATTAGCCCCCGCAAGGTTTGCGTTAGTTAAGTCACAACCTCCACATTGCTTAGTTTGGAGTAGTTGTTGCAATTGACTTGGATCGTAAGCTTCAGCAGGCATAGCCCACCAAATAGTACAGACAACTGCGGCGATCGCGATTAATTTAGTTTTCATGATGCCCTCCTCTCTTCGAGGAATGCTATGACTTAATTATTGCTTTAATTTCTATTTGTGTCCTCATGCTTTTGTATTATTTATTACTAAAATATAGTGGCTTTATAGAAGATATCTAATAAGTTTTAATCGATCTATTTATACAGAAATGGCTTATTAAAATATCAAAAAATTGCAAATTGTTTAATATTACTATCTATAGATGTTTAGCAAAGTGACAAATTCATACAAATACATATACAATGCTTGATTTAATTAGGTTAACTCAAACTCTAAAGTAGCAATAGGAAAGCTTTTATACTCAAATCTAATTTTGGTTTATGCTATTTAATTTGTTGGATTCTTGGATGTTTTTCTTTGCCAATTAACTAAGTATAAATACCTTTCTAAAATTAGTTTGTTCCATTAATTTACTCTGAGACGATTCATGAATTCTGCTCACATCTCCACAAACAAATCCGTTGGTTTAATTGTAATTTTGGGGGCAACAGCTACAGGCAAAACAAGTTTGGCGATCGCTCTGGCAAAACAACTCAACGCACCTATTTTGAGCGCTGATTCGCGCCAAGTTTATCGTTACTTAGATATTGGTACAGCCAAGCCCACTCTTGAGGAACAGCAAGGCGTACCGCATTATTTAATTGACATCGTTGAGCCTGACGCAACTTTGACGCTGGCGGACTATCAAGACCAAGCCCAAAATTTAATAGCTAAGTTTCATGCGGAGGGTATCACCCCAATTCTTGTAGGAGGGTCGGGGCTATATATCAAGGCGATCGCTTCAGGGCTAAAGATTCCGCGAGTGTCGCCACAACCAGAACTGCGATCGCAACTTGAGGAACTAGGTCAAAACTACTGCTACCAAGTATTACAACAGGTCGATCCCCTTGGGGCTACCAAAATTCATGCCAATGATCAGGTACGAACCTTACGATCGCTTGAAGTGTTTTATGTAACGGGTCAGCCTCTGTCGGCGCAGCAATACGAGCAGCCGCCCAGTTATCCCATTATCCAAATTGGCTTAGAATGTGCCGATCTTGATACCTATCGTCAATTGGTCAGCGATCGCACTGAGCAGATGATCGAGCGTGGTTGGTTAGAGGAAATTCGCGTTCTCCAACAACACTATGGTGGGGATCTACCGCTTTTAAAAACTTTGGGCTATGGGGAAATGTCGGACTATTTAGCCACTAAAACCGACCTAGAGACCGCCAAATTACTCACCATTACCCATACCTGTCAATTTGCCAAGCGTCAGCGCACATGGTTTCGCGGCTCTGGCAATGGCAATCTCCCGATTCATTGGCTACCCACAGGCAGTAGTTGGCAACAGGCGATCGCTTTGATAGGTGAGGCACACGAATCGCCGCACCTATAATCCTTGAGTTTCAATGTCTATAGTATGGTTATGCTTTTGTGAATTGAGATAAGCCCTAGAATATATTTATCGCGCTTAGCAAGAGCTAGCCCTATGAAATTTGCGATCGCCTTCTTATCTCTTTGGTTCATATTTGGCATTCTCGAATGGTTATTTCCGCTCCGAAAAGAGCAGAAGCACTTTCGGCAAGGTTGGCTAACGGATGTAGCCCATTTTTTCTTTAATCATATTTTGATTAATGTGGGGACATATCTAATTGCTGTGATTCTCTATATTTTCTTTAAGGGCGCAATTTCGCCTGCATTGCAAACAGCCGTCCGAAGTCAGCCAATTTTCTTGCAATTTGCGGAAGCATTTTTTATAGCCCAGTTATCCTTCTATTTCGTCCATCGTTTAGCCCATCAAAACTCTTGGCTATGGCGCTTTCATGCCATC
This sequence comes from Pseudanabaena sp. FACHB-1998, assembly GCF_014696355.1. Taxonomy (GTDB): domain Bacteria; phylum Cyanobacteriota; class Cyanobacteriia; order Pseudanabaenales; family Pseudanabaenaceae; genus Pseudanabaena. Next base: position 43,505 of record NZ_JACJQA010000036.1, read on the forward strand.
CATCACAGTAGTGCCGAGCTAGACTGGTTAGCCTCCGCCAGACTCCATCCCGTAGAAATGATTGTTGTGAATCTTGCTGTAGGTGTTCCCTTATTTCTATTGGGATTCACTAGAGAAACCTTTGGAGCTTATCTAATCTTTGGCGCAGTTTTGCCAATTCTCAATCACTCAAATACTAGATTTCAATTTCCTTACCTCAATCGCATCATTGCGACCCCAGAATTCCACCATTGGCATCACAGCAACGATCGCGAAGCCCGCGATAAAAATTTTTCGGGCTTTCCGATTATCGATTTAATGTTTGGTACTTACTACCTCCCCAAAAATAAAATGCCCCAAACCTACGGAGTCGATGAGGTGATTCCTCAGACCTACTGGCAACATTTACTCTATCCTTTCAAATAAGAATTAGAAAAGCGTTGCGAAGCAACGCTTTTCTAATTCTTATTCTATAGCTGTTGCCATTCTTGTTAAGACACCAAACCAGAAGCGAGTTGCGGCGCTTCGTGCCACAACTCGCTTCTGAAATTTTAATTTTTAATGCAAGTGACTACAGATGAACTAAAGGTCACTAAGTGACCTTTAGTTCATCTGCTTCTAGAATTGCTTTATCGCGAATGCGGCAGGAATCACATACACCACAAGGAATTTCGCCGCCTTGATAACAAGACCAAGTTAGATCAATTGGTACGCCTAACCTTCTGGCTCGCAACACAATATCCGTTTTAGAATCCATCACTAGAGGCGCAACTAACTTAGGTGCATTGCCCTCCACGCCCACCCTAGACGAGAGCGCCGCCAACTTTTGGAAAGCTTCTAAATAATCAGGACGGCAATCGGGATAACCCGAATAGTCCACCGCATTAATTCCCAAATAAATTGCTTCGGCTCCTTTGGATTCCGCTAAAGATAGGGCGATCGCAATAAATACCGTATTGCGTCCGGGAACATAGGTAATCGGAATTTCTCCCGACTTGACACCTTCTGTCGGTACAGCAATATTCTCATCGGTCAAAGCGGAACCGCCCCACTGAGCAAGATTTACATCAACTATAAAATGTTCGCTAATATTTAAGGCGGCGGCAACCTGTCGCGCCGCTAATAATTCGCGTTCATGACGCTGACCATAGCGAAACGATAGGGCGATCGCCTCATAGCCATCGGCGATCGCCTGTGCTGCTGCTGTTGCTGAGTCTAGACCACCTGACAATAAAATTACGGCTTTTTTAGTAATATCAACATTTACCATTGCTATCATTTCCTTATTTTGCAGCGATTTGCAATCAATCGAATTTCAAGGCAGGTTTTAAAAGTGTTGGGTTGCAACACTCTTAAAACCTGCCTTGGGAGTTATCTTACCCCTAATAATTTATGAGTTTGGAGGCTCACCCGCCAATCGGAATGCTCTAATACATATTGCATGACTAAGTGCTTACTACTAGGTGTTTCCCATTCTGGTTGTAAATATTTGATTACCGTTGATGCGACCTTGGCGGCTTGTGCTTCTGCCCAAGCCAAATCTGAATGCTCCTTGACGACTACTTTCAATTCATTCGCTTCGCCATAAATGCTGTTATGGGGATGTTTGAACTGCTTGGGAGAGAAAGTTACCCAATCAAAGTGACCACTAAAAGAATGGGAACCTGATGTTTCCAGATGCACGCGCATTCCTTTCTCTTTTAACTGCTTCGTTAACTCCGTTAAATTATGCATTAAAGGTTCGCCGCCTGTAATTACCACGATCGCAGGATTGGCGGTGATCGCTTGTTGGACGAGATCGGCGATCGCTATGGAAGGATGGCGTTTAATATTCCAAGATATTTTGGTGTCGCACCAAGAGCAACCAACATCGCAACCCGCTAAGCGGATAAAAAATGCATTAGCTCCCATCCATGTGCCTTCCCCCTGCACTGAATGGAAGGTTTCCACGATTGGGAGTTTGTCTAAAAAAGCAAGATTGCTATCGAAGTTATCCATGAGTAAATTGCAGATTTCTGGCTCAAAATAGAGTTGTGGCATATCGTGCCACAACTCTATTTTGAGCCAGAAAGACAGTTATTAAGTCGCTGGTTTTAATGTATTGACGATCCGCATTAAGGATTCAGCATCAGCGATGTCTGACAAGGAAAGATGGTAGATCAACCTTAGATGTGGGGCGAGGCGATCGCGTCATGGTTTCTCGCATATTCTCTCGCTCCGATGGGCTAGAAACATGATCAGGCTCAAATCTAGGATGGGGATGGAAATCTCCAACTTCGGCTTGGGGTGAAACTTGCGTTAAATGCTTGACGGGACGCTCTTCTAGCAATCGATCTAATGCGCCACTAAGCTGTAAAGCATGGTGCTGATGACGGACGGACTGCTCCTTCCAATGCTGAATTGCTGCTTCATATTCCGCCGTCCTAGAAGCCTGTTGCAATACCTGTTTTTGTAACTCTTCTATTTGCTGTTCTAACTCTTGCACTTTCGAGAGGTCACTCACATATTCATTTTCTAAACCACGCAAAGATTGGTGCAATTTCGCTTGATTAGAAAGATGTTGAATTAATTCTTCCTCAAATTGATCCCTTTGGGCTGTCACTTCGGTGAGCTTTGTTTGGGCGATTTCAAGGGTTTTTGTGGATTCCTTGAGCAAGATTTGGGTGGATTCTAGTTCTTCGGTGATGGTTTGTTGCGAAATCTCTAGAGCTTTGTTTTGATATTGCAATTGCTCAATTAGTTCCGATTTTTGACTGACTTCTTGCGGATATCTTTGGCTAACTTTCTCAGTTTCAATTTCTAGAGCTGTGGCAAGACGATGCTGAAATTCTTCTTCTAGTTGCAACACATGGATTGCAAGGCGATCGCTTAACACACTCTCATCGACTACAGGATTCGCCTTTAATGCTGTAATTTGACTTTTTAAGTCCTCTAATTGTGTATGCAGTTCTGCAACTTGCCGATCGCGATCGGTGGTAACGCCAATAATTTCCTGTTCGAGCTGATCGACATATTCACACTCAAATTGGTGTTGCGATCGCAGGGCTTCTAATTCCTGTTGGAGGCGATCGCGATCGGCGATAACTGCCGTTATATCTGGGTTCTGAATATTATTAGCAGGAGCATCTAACGACCATTCATCGGAAAAAGCATCCAGATTATCTATATTTTCAAGAATATTAGCTATTTCGGAGATTTGGTCTTCATCAGCTAGCACACCTCCGCGCAAAAGAGCCTCAAGTTCATCGTCATCATTCACAGTTTCGACCTTAACTAAAACTTCTCGTAGTGCTGCTTCGCGTTTTAAATCACTCACGGATAACCTCACCCACAATACCGAGGTGTTTTTTACTAGACAAACATTACCAGACTTTGTCAAGTTTGCAAGTTTTTTAATAAATACCGTGATGCTTCGCGCCAAATCCAAAACAAGAAAATTTTGAAAGGTTTTGCGAAGCAAAACCTTTCAAAATTTTCCTATGGCTCTATATCGCGCCTAAAGCCTTTAGCAAAGCTGCAAATTTAATCGTGGTTTCACTTTGCTCATTTTCGACTTGTGAATTTGCCACAATCCCCGCCCCAGCAAAAATTCTCGCCCGATCGCCTTGAATATATCCCGCCCTAATGCCAACGGCAAAAGTACCTTCCCCCTTGCCATTCAGCCACCCAATCGGCGCAGCATACCAACCCCGATCGCAGGCTTCCCATTGCTGCATAAAGCAGACCGCCCGATCTCTCGGTTCGCCGCCCACCGCCGCCGTGGGGTGTAATTGCTGCAAAATATCGAGAGCTATCAACCAATTAGGATCATTAATCTGAGCCGTAATCGGTGTGTGTAAATGCTGCACATTGGATAATTTGAGTAAACTTGTGGTTACTTGGGGATCGAGAACCGCGCCCATACTCTGCAAGCGATCGCAAATCGAACGAATGACAATTTGATGCTCACGCATATCTTTTTCACTATTGAGCAAGCGATCGCCTAAGATCTGATCCTCCTGCACCGATTTACCACGCCCAATCGAGCCAGCAACCGCATCACTGCGTAGCCATAGGTGATCTCGCTGAGCTTGAAATTGTAAGACCACCTCTGGCGTTGCCCCCAAAAAAGTCTTTCCCACCCCACAATCCAGCAAAAAAGAAATGCATTCAGGATATTCACACCGCAAGACGTGTAAAACCTGAAAAGGATCGAAATTGCGATCAGCAAGCACATCGATCGCCCTAGCCAATACAACTTTTTCAAAATGCCCCTGATGAATGAGTGTCAAGGCGCGTTCGACAATCTCCGTCCAGATTTGCTGCCCCTGCACCTCGACAATTTTGCTCACCTCATGGACTGTGGGCGCTTCGTAATGCGTACTTTCAAGCAAATGCGATCGCACAGCCTCGATGCACCCTCGCACTTCGTCAGCATTGTCCCAAGGTTGAATGTAATGGTTAAGGGTTAAAGTACAAACTTGCTGACTTTGCTGTGAGTCATGCCGCACCATCCAACGGGGGATAAAAAATAGCAAAGTGGGAAACTCAATCACAGGCTGATAGTCATGAGGCGGCGAAATTTCTAGCCAATCCTTACCATTGTTATTGTCATTACTGCCGTTGCGATAAAAGGAAAAAGCCCCAAATATATGGATCGAAGTCGCCGAAGCTGAGCCAGTGCAGTCATGACTATGCGCGGTAACCGCATTGGCTAAATGTCCCTTAATAAACTTTTTTGCACAGGCAAAGCGATCGCTTGAGTCATCATTGGGGACTGATATTTCGGCAACCGAACCCGCCGCCGCCAAAACTAAATCTTCATTTGGTTGTTCCCAATAAAATGTTGGTTGCTGAGCATCCGCCTTACTCGCCAACAACAACAAAGGATTATGGCACTCCCAATTTTGAGAGTAACTAAATAAAATCGGTGACCCTGTGATCTGCGCTTTAGCGATCGCTTTAACAATCCAATCGTGCAGAGATTTAGAATCTAAGCTGCTATAGGTGACAGTCTGACGAACTTGCATGGTTATATTTTATAGCAGTCGTCAGCACAGTTAATATCTAAATAAAATGTGAATACCCAAACACCTCCTCTGATACATCAAAAATAATCAGCTTCAGTTGATATTCTGCTATAGCTAGTTTAGCGAATTCACGCCGAAAGAATGTATTCCAAGCGGTGTCTGGGATTGCTAATTATAAAAGTCGGTTTGGTGGCAAATTTTTAGGCTATAGTTTTTACAAATTTGCACTCTTAACTCATTAGTGCAAATTCAAGAGTGCAAATTTAAGGTTTACAAATTTATGCGGTTACTTCAGTTGCAGGAATATGCACGTTATTAGCAAAAAAATTTTGCGCCAGTTCTGGGAGAATCATCCTGATAGCCAGATCCCATTGACCAGATGGTTTAAGATTGTGGATAGACAGAGTTTTAGCAATTTTGCAAGTTTACGTTCTGTTTTTCCTAGCGTGGATCAAGTAGGTGACTTAACGGTTTTTAATATTGGTGGCAATAAGTACCGCTTAATAGCATCAGTTCATTTTAATCGTGACAAAATTTATGTTCGATATGTATTAACTCATCGAGAATATAACAAAGGAGAATGGAAAAAATGAGCTTATTAACAGAAGATGTGCGGATGTCTTGGGGAGTTATTCGTCCACTTTTTTCAATTCGTAATGAAAGTGATTACGATCGCGCTATTGAGAGATTAAATGGGTTGATTGATGAAGTAGGTACAGATGAGCAAAGTCCTCTTTACGAACTATTAGATACTTTGGGGATTGTGCTTCATACATACGAGGAAAAGCATTATTCAATACCTGATAGTAATGGAGTTGAGATGATGCAGTTTCTGATGGAAGAACATCAATTAGGGTTAGCAGATTTGCCAGAGGTTGGTACGCCAGAAATGATTTCGGCAATAATCAATGGTCAACAGGATCTGAGTGTAAAACAGCTAAAGTCTTTATCGAAAAGGTTTCAGGTATCACCCGAAATTTTTATCTAGTAGATTTTGGCTTTCGCTAACAACGACTTTTTTAATAAACATTGGTTTGAGTCCATTTTTAGCAATGGTGCGTTGGGCTAGTGCAGATTCGTTGTTGTCTGCATTTTGATCTTCTTCTGACAGGGTGTTAGCGATTCTTATTGCTTCTGTTAATAGCTGTGTCATAGTTTTTAGTTGGATTTTATGTTTTTTGTTGAGGCGATCGCAACTTACTTGTGTAAAGCCATGCTCAGATAAAATTTGACAGACTACTTTTGCAGAAAGAACTCGTAGTTTACCCAATGGCTACCTCGATATGTGTCACATAAATTTCTGAATACATTCTTGCTAGAATTTCTTGCGGACTTGCCATTTCAAAAAACAATTTGATCGCTTCAATCAGGTTCTTTCTGGCTTCTTCTACTGAGTCGCCTTGACTAGCAATATCTATCTGTGGACAAAGAGATACATAGCCTTCTCCTTCACGTTCAATGATACAGGTTAGTTGTTTGAATTGTTTCATGGCTTATAACTGTAGTAGCTTTCTCAAACTATCAGCGATCGCCTGAACAGGTGTAAGTAATTTAGCCGCTTTGCTGACAACGCCAAGAATGTTATCAATCAGTTCATCAATTCTGTGGAGATCGCCATCTTTCTTGTTGGCAATTTCGCCGATGTTATCTAGATATTTCAAGGCTTTCTGTTTATCTTTATCTGATAAATCGGGTGATTTGGCGATCGTGGTTTGTAACTGGGTGAGGAGTTCGACAAGTTGAGGTGCTTCAGGAGCATCACTGTTATGTAGTTGCTGAATGGTGACTGTCACTTGTCCATTAATATCACGCCCAGCAATTCCTTTTTGATCTTTGCCTGCTACCCCTGAAATATTGCCAACTGCTACACCAGATACATCTCCACCTGCATTAATATCAGTCTTTTTATTTCCAAACATAGAATCCTGCACAATTACGCTAATCAAACTGAAATTATTTCCTACCTTAGCATCTTGAGATGAAGTTTTTTTTGTGTTTGCTCTACTGACTTCTAGGGTAGATATTTGGCGATCTTTATCTGATAGAGTTTGTTTGAGTCGTTTGATTTCACTTTCCAGTTGTTTGAAATTTTGATTCTCTCCTTTTGAAAAAAATGATTGAGCTAGTTTTTTTGTCTGTGTAAAGAAAGAATAAAGTCTAGATTTTGGAACCTGCTGCCCACCAACTACTAGACGGAGAACAATATCACCATCACCTAAATTTTGTAGCGATCCAAACTGGATTTGAGCATCCTCATATTCACTTAGTAGTTTCTGTAGAGCAAATGTGAACGCTTTTGGATCGTCACCATCCCGAAAGAGTAAATCTAAAGTGTCTAAGTATTGCCGAATTAGCTTAGCAAAATCTCCTTCTTGAAAAAAACCACTTGGAGGCTTGCGATCCCCCCATGCCATGGTAACTTCTTGCTTTAAATCTTGTTCCCAAATGTTTTCATCAGACTTCATTTTGAGGAAGATATAATCGCAAGTTACTCTGTCAAAATTGGTGTCCGCATTAATTCCCCAATTTTCAATACAAGCTCCAGTAAGGTTGGCTCCTGAAAAATCTGCGCCCAAAGCTTTTACCTTGCTGAGATTAGTGTTAATTAACGTTGCATAGCGTAGATCAGTATTATTTAGGTTTGCATTGTATAAGTTAGCATCAACTAGATCTGCTCCCACTAAACACCCTCGTTCAAAATTAATATTTTTAAAGTCTTTATTACGACCCAACTTCCTATTGGCATAAAAGTTCACAACTCCATTAGTTATAGAAGTAGAAAAATCACAGTGGTGAAGTTCAGAACCTTGCCAATCCACATAATCACAAATTGCATTAAAAAAACTAGTTTCACGGAGTTTGGAATAAACAAACTTTGTACGGGTTAAATTCGCACCTTCAAAGTGTGTTCCAATGTCCTCACTAATGCTGTTAACCATAGAAGAGATTACTGAAAAACTATATAGCAGCAAAATATAGCAAATAAAGCTCCACCCTATAACAGATGCTATATCACCTCTCAGAAAAGTCTGATATATAATCGTAATGATAGCAATAACTGCAAATACAAATGTTCCCACCACCACAGATGAAAGCGCAACTTCCTGCGTAATCATAGATGCTAAAATGGAAACAATCGCTATTACAATCGCAGAGGGAAAAACAAAAACAAATGTACTTGTATCCCCAGCCATAAATGCAATAATACCTAAAACTACAAAAGCAAATGCTACTGTAACTAAGCCCACAATAAAAACTACAATTATGGTCAAATTCACTAGCTGCTTTCGACTTTTTCCAGTAATCACTGCTGTAAAATTTGCCCCCTCAAGAATTGCATCTCGAAAATCACAACCGCGTAGATTTGCGCCTGTAAAATCTGCATCCGTCAAGTCTTGTCCACGAAAAGAGCGATCGCTTAAATTTTGATTGACAAAAGATTTCGCCATATATTAGGACAAGGTATTTTCTAGGGTGATTTTAATCAAATCATAACTTTTTGATAGCTGATATAGCAATCCTAAATGAGTTGTGGAAAAAAGCCATACTTAAAAATCTTCTCAAAGCAAAAGACTTGAAGATGAGTGACTAACTCAAATAACCTCTTCACATTGTCAAAGTT
>NZ_JACJQA010000037.1 GCF_014696355.1 Pseudanabaena sp. FACHB-1998
AATTTGGTAAAAAATTTTGGTCTTCGTTATCCACAGGCGTATCGTCAGAATCGGGTAATTCGTCACTGGTGGGCAGATGTTTGAGATCGATTTGTAGCATTAGCTAACCCCAATTGTGTCCTAGCTATCTAGTGGGTATTATAGGCGATCGCTTATTGCCAACTAGTGATGATATCTTCTTTTTTGATACCAGCTTCGATGAGTGTATTAACCAATCCTTCTTCAAAGTTGTCTTCTTCGATGATGACTTGGCGATCGCTATTCTCTTTTTCGATAAGTCGCGCATGAAATAGAACAAAGTCCATCCATTTTTGTTTGTCAAAACCTGTGGCAAGAACAACGAATTGACCAGATTCAAGATCGCAAACTGGATAAAGCCTGATTGCTTGTAGTCTTGGTTGATGAACAGTAGCGTCATAGACTACATTTTTGAGGATTTGTGAATAGTCTAGCAATTTAGACATTTCTCTCTCCTTGAAATAAGATCAGAAAACCTTCTTGGGTAAAGTGCTTATCGTGGGTCAAAATCTCTGTGATTTTGAGACGATCCATGATAATCATTGACATACAATCAGTAAGGCTATAGCCCTTGTCAAGACGATTGGCATAAAGATCTAGTCCTTCAATAAAGACTTCTCTGGTATGGGTTATGACTTGAATATTTTTGTTTCTGAGAATCTCTCTAGTTCTTTGAGAAACTCCTAAGCGCATTTCTGAACCAAATTGGGCGTAGTAGTTGAGCAATTCATTGAGTACTGCGTCAGAAGTTACGAGTTTTACTCCTTTTAGTTGCTGACTGAAGTTGACAACTTGCTGATGCCATTGATCGCGCTGATTACATAATGCAATCCAGTAAAAAGTATCGACAAAAATTTGTTTCATATTTATATCGATCGCTTGGGTGAACCGTACAAATAATGATCGTGATTAGCGGCTCCATCGGTGGGTAAGCGATCAAGAATCTCTGGAGAGAGAGATTGAGCAAAAATTGTAAAACTTTCCCAAATAGGAATTTCTGTATCTATTTCTTGGGTTGATGAGTTAACTTGTGATGCTAACAAATCTTGATTCTTAGAGATTGATAGTAAATTAAGTAACTCTTGGGCTGTTGTATCAAGGATACGGGCAAGGGTAAATATAGACACTTGGGGCTGATTGTCTAAGGTAATGATGCCGCTAGGCTGTTCATTTTGTAGCCATGCTAGAAAATGATCTGGGGTTGTGCCTAATACTTCGGCTGAGGTTTGTAAATCAAGGGTTAGTTTTGTCATAGCCATTGTGTATATGCCAATAATTAAGTATCAAACAATTCTGGTTGTGAGACAACTACGCTTTCTTTTTCGGCGCGTTTGAAGGTGATGTCGCCGAGGCTGAGATCGAGATATTGAGGTTTTTTAGCTCCTGAAAGTAGGTCTTCAATGGTGAAAATTTGGACGCGGGGATAGTCTTTGCCGTTGGCGGCGCGATAAAATCCTGCTTTAGTTGCTTCAGTGATCATGGCTTTGGTGGGTTCGGCTAGGGTGACAAAAAATCCAAGATCGGCTTTGTTGGTAGACATTGTACCGATGAGATCGCGCACCATTGATACACTCACATTATCGCCGCCTTTGACTGAGACGATGATTTTACGTTTAATGTCGCGTTTGTTTTCGTCAAGGTCTGAGATATAGCGCAAACCGTCAATGCCGCCATCTGCACCTTTCTTTTTGCCTTGATAGGGTGGTACTTTGACGAGGGAACAAGCCCACCACTGAAATTGATATTTGTCGCGTTTGGCGAGGTTTTGGGCGCTGGCAAAGTCTTTGGGTGTGCCGAATACTTCAAATTCTATTTGTGGGAATGCAGATATGAGGCGGATTTCGATGAGGGAAATGGCGAGATGGGTAATGTCAATGCCAATCCAGTTACGGTTTAGTTTTTGGGCGGCATGAAGGGCTGTGCCACATCCACAAAAAGGATCGAGAACGATATCGCCTTCGTTAGAACTTGCTTGGAGAATTCTTTCTAGAAGTGCTAGAGGTTTTTGAGTTGGATAGCCTAATCGTTCTGAGGATAGGTTATGAAGAGGACGTAGATCACCCCATATATCTTGCAACGGAATCCCTGCTAAATCATCTGGATACTGTTTTAATCTGGGCATACCATCTTTTTTCTTAGGAAAATGGATTCTACCTTGTGCTACAAATTCGTCAAGAGTTGATGGTACATAAGCCCAATGACGACCTTTAGCCGTAACATCAATGCCTCTCCAAGTCTTACCGCTTTCACCCGCACTTACACCTGCGCCAGTTAGATCCATTCTTTTATAACGTTTCCCATTCTCATCAACGGAATCAAAAAATGTATTGATATATTCCTCTGTAAATCCTGTGTACTGTTGATTCCACAGAAATTTAGAAGACTTTGAGTAGAATAGAATTATGTCATGAACGCAACCATAACGCTTTGCGCTACTATGAGCGCTTGTTCGTTTCCAAGTAATTTCATTACGATAATTTTGAATCCCAAAAATAGAATCAAGGATAATTTTCAAATAATGGCTTGCTGTTGGATCGCAGTGTAAATAGAGACTTCCTGTAGGTTTGAGAACACGATGAAGCTCGACTAAACGAATTGCCATCATCACCAAATAAGCCGACAGATCGTTATGCCCTAAACGCCGCACCAACAAATCTAATAACTCCGCCAAATCCCCATTCACCTCATACAAAGCTTGCAAAGTTCGCGCCGACTCATCGCTCCAATGCCAAGTATCTTCAAACGCTGTAATCTGAGCTTGTGGTGGCGCATCCCCCGACTTACGACCGCCAAAAATCACATTATAATCAGCATTCGAGTTGAACGGTGGATCGAGATAAACCAAATCAACGCTTTCTGAGTTAATGCTCTCCCGCAAAACCTGCAAATTATCCCCAAAATATAAGCGCTTCATCAAATTCTAGTTAATTCTCATTTTTTATGACTATAACTTGAAAATACTCAAAAATAAAAGTAAATGACAAGAATATTTATTGATTCTAATTGAGGATTTTAGCTATTCATCAGATCACAACTTTGCTAATAAATCTACCAAACAAGTAAAATAAGAACATCACGAAAAATGTAGGTTTTTATGGCATACAGTGACTTCACCTTTAGCAAAGTCAGAGAAGCTTTTCAGCTAACCATTGACGAAAAGACAAATCTTTTTGCAAATATAGCTAAAGTTACTCCTTCCCAAATCTTGACGACACTGCTTCAAGAAAATCTATCTTTTGCGATCGCAGTTGGCACTGAGAAAGCGCGATCAGAATTTATTATTGCTCAGGTTTTAAGTGAAGTTCGCCGCCAACTAAACTATAAGATTTCATTGTTTTCTGGCTCAGAGTTTACGGTTGATCGCGATCGCGGATTGACAGGATTTTGCGATTTTTTGTTGAGTAGTTCTGAAGAACAATTGGAAATCACGGCTCCTGTAGTGATTATTATTGAGGCAAAGCGAGAAGATATTTTTGGTGGTGTCGGTCAATGTATTGCGGCGATGGTGGCGGCTCAAATCTTTAACGAACAGCACCATAATCAAATTCCAATTATTTATGGGGTCGTTACTAGTGGCACGAATTGGCGGTTTATTAAGCTAGAAAAAAATTTAGTCCAGATTGATGCGATCGAATACTACATTAGTGAAGTGGATAAGATTTTAGGAATATTATTAGAACCATTGCGATCGGTTTCTCAGCTTGTAAGTGTTTAAATGTCTGTAAGCAGTAATTTTAGCTAAAAACTAACATCTTCATAAAGATCTGTAAATTTCCCTTTAAAGTTGATGCTTGTCAATTGAAAATCCTCTATTTCTCCAGAATATGTCTCTAAAAACCATCGTCCCCCTTCTTTCCGAAAACAATCAAGGCGTTGACGTTTGGTGTTGACTAGGACATATTCCTCTAGAGTTTCTATTTGTTGATAATCAGCAAATTTATCACCGCGATCAAAACCTTCAGTAGACTTTGATAGAACTTCAATAATTAGTTTTGGGAACTGTTTGTAGATTTGAGTTTGGATATCTCTAGGATCGCAAGTTACTATTAAATCAGGATAATAGAACCGTCTTAGATTTTCGATCTTGGCTTTCATGTCAGAGAAATAAACGCGACAGCCTCTTCCTCTCAAATGGTTACGAATGAGAGTAAAAGCATTTCCTGTAATCGTAACGTGAGCATCAGTTGCACCTGCCATTGCCTGAGAACCATGTAACTCATACACATATCCATCGATATATTCATGTTTAACATCGCTTTGCTCCTCCATTGCGAGATATTCGTCTGGAGTTATGTAATCAAATTTTGGTGTGGCGATCATATTCGTTAGTTATAGCTTTTGGTTAGTTATCTGAAAATAATTAAATTAGGGGGGCATAGTGCGATCGCCATATAGTTCTTGTAACTCTTGCTTGAGTTCGTTGAGTATTGGCTTAATGTTAGTTAGGGTAATAGTCATGAGAGATGTCCAACTCCTAAAACCACCTGTCCAATCCAAAAATCTGGCGCACCGCAAGCAATCCACTTCGGTTTATTCACCGCCAAAATGTCCTTACCAAAAGACTCAAGCAATCTCTTCAACGCAGGACGATAGGTATGCTCTATTGCAATTCCCTTTTGATAAATCTGCGTCACATCTTGTAAATAAGCTTGAATTTGATTGGTCATTATTTTTAGAGATTGGCTAATTTTAGGATAGCAGATAAAATCCTGATGCTTTTAGCTCTAATATCTTTCTAGTCTGGCAAATCCTTTCGTGAATAGGATTAGGACTAATGTTAGAATCACCATCATGGTCAATTTTTAGGAGGCGATCGCATATGGCTTTAGCAGCTACTAAGCGATACACCGCATCAGAATATTTAGCTCTAGAGGACAAAGCAGAATTTAAGAGTGAATTTATTAACGGAGAAATTATCTCGATGGCAGGAGCTTCCGCAAATCACAATAAAATTGCCTTAAATTTGTGTCGGTTATTACCTCTAGCAATTGGCGATCAAATCTATGAGATATTCATGAGCGATATACGGCTATGGATTCCTGCATATAATCGTTATACTTATCCAGATGTGATGGTTGTCGCAGAGGAACCAGTTTTTGTTGACCAAAGACAAATGGAAGTTACTAATCCCTGTTTAATTGTGGAGATTTTATCTAGTTCTACCCAAGCCTATGATCATGATAGTAAATTCCGTCAATATCGCTCTATTCCTAGTTTTCAAGAATATATTTTGGTTTATCAAAATGGCTATGAAGTTGATCACTATGTGAAGGAATCAGAGGATAGATGGGTCTTGACAACCCATCAGGGAGAAGCATCTGTGATTAAGTTGGTATCTATCCAGTTAGAAATTAGGCTAATAGATTTGTATAAGCATGTGAAGTTTGATTGATCAATGATTTTACGCTTGATGGTGTGCCGAATACTTCAAATTCTATTTGAGGAAATGCGGAGATGAGGCGGATTTCGATAAGGGAAATGGCGAGATTAGTAATGTCAATGCCAATCCAGTTACGGTTTAGTTTTTGGGCAGCATGAAGGGCTGTGCCGCATCCACAAAATGGATCGAGAACGATATCGCCTTCGTTAGAACTTGCTTGAATAATTCTTTCTAAAAGTGCTAAAGGTTTTTGGGTGGGATATCCTAAACGTTCAGTATCAGTCGCTCTTAGTGGACTAATATCAGTCCAATTATCTCCTAGTACAGAACCTTTCTGTTCATCAAGATAGCGTTTTAGCATGATCCTTCCTGAAGGACTTTTAGGATATAAAAGTTTCCCTTCGTTATCTAGCTTTTCCATTGTTTTAAAAGAATATCGCCATCCTTTGAGAGGATATGGATAACCCTTATAGTCATACATCAAGTTTGGTCTGGGATTAGGGCTAGTCATATCCCCAGTATTAAATCTCCTTGCTCCTTCTGGAATCAACTGAAACTCAATCTCTTCTTTAGTCATTTTACGAGTAGTTCCATCAGGGAGATCAAGATATAAATACCAATCTTTTAATATTCTTGCCGAATGCTCGGTATATTGAGTGTTAAAAGTAACTTTTTGCGACTTGACGTAGAACAGAATATGGTCACTGATTGCTGAATATTGATGCTTTGCGTCATTATGGGTGTCACTTCTTTTCCAAGTTATATGACTACGATAATTAACTTCGCCAAAAATAGAATCTAAAATAATTTTCAAATAATGGCTTGCTGTTGGATCGCAATGTAAATATAGACTGCCTGTAGGTTTGAGAACCCGATGAAGCTCGACTAGACGAATTGCCATCATTACCAAATAAGCCGATAGATCGTTATGCCTCAAATGCCGCACCAACAAATCCAATAACTCCGCCAAATCCCCATTCACATCATGCAAAGCTTGCAAAGTTCTTGCTGACTGATCGCTCCAATACCATCTATCCTCAAAAGCCTTAATCTGTAACTGTGGTGAAGCATCCCCCAACTTGCACCCATCCAAAATTACGTTATAGTCCGCATTCGAGTTAAAGGGAGGATCAAGATAAACCAAATCAATGCTTTCCGAATTAATGCTCTCCCGCAAAACCTGTAAATTATCTCCAAAATATAGACGATTCATTTCTAATTAATTCTCATTTTTATATGACTGTAACTCGATAGATGTAGCGCGGGGTTAGCCCGCACCACCTCTATCTGAAACCCAGCAAATACCTAAATCAAATCACCTAATAAACTCGATACTTCCCCTTGCATATTAGTGCGATTATCGTCGTAGAGCATTAGGGTATCTAGCTTTTTATGACGCGAGAGCTTTTGTACTTTGCGAACATTGCCATTAGTAGCATCAAGGGCAGCCGTGATCGCAGAGTGGCGAATACGGTGGGGAGACATTTTTTTAGTAATTCCTGAGTCTCGCGCCAGTTGATCGACAATTTGGTAAATTGCCGTACCAGTCAGTCTGTGTCCGTGATTGACAGGATCGAGAGAGTGGAATAAAGGTCGATCGCTATTTTTTGTCTTAAATTGAGATAGCCAGTCTTGAATTGCGTTAGCTGTTCCTGTACTAAGACTGATGAGACTCTTTTGAGAACCACGTCCTTTGCCTAAGATTTGCAGCGATCGCCCTTCATGGTCAAAATCACCAATATTCGCGCTAACCACTTCATTCCGACGCAGGGCATTGTCCCACAGTAGTCTCAAAATTGCGAAATCACGTTTTCCTTTGGGGGTATCACGGTTAATATGCAACAACATGGTGCGGATACCATCGGGCTTAATCCCTGTCGTATCGCGATAGGTTTGGACAGTCTCAGTTTGGACATCATCAAGATTCCAATTACATTTGCCTAGTTTGGCGGCGAAATTGACTAAGGATTTGAGAGCTGATAGACGACGGTTAATTGTGGATTCTTTTAAGCCTTGCGTAATCAGATCTGATTTGTAACGCAGAGCGATCGCGATCGCCTCAAAACGATTTAACTGCAAAAATTGGGCTATGACTGCTTCTGTAGGTTTCTGTCCATAGGCAGCAATGAAAAAGTAACGTAAATCCTTCTCATAGGCGCGTCTAGTGTTGAGACTCCGTTTGTCTGCGAGGAGAGCAGTGAGAATGTCTGGATTAAAAGCTGTCAGCGCGTAGGGAACTGCATTAGAAATAGTATTTATTTGAGTCTCATTAGTATCTAAATAAGTCTCATTTTGATTCTCAGGTTCTAAATTAGATACAATACTAAGTCTCGATTGAGTCTTATTAGTCGCAACTATGGTCTTGTCGAGTGTCTCATCCTCTTGAATTAAGGCATGATTTAAAACATACTTTTCTTGCCTAAATCGCAACTGTTCTGGCGCGATCGCTTCAGTAATACCTGCATTAGTCGCCGCCTGTTTGACAATGCCATAGATTGCCGTTCCCGTTAGTCTATGTCCGTACTTAGCGCGATCTAGAGATATAAATAGCGGCGTTGGCGTATCCTCATCCTCACTCGGAAGATGCGTTAAATTGAGCCAGTCTTGTAATGCGGTGGCTGTGTCTAAACTGAGACTAATAATTTCCTTTTGGTTTAATTGCCCTTGCCGCTTATAGCGTTGATCAACCCGTAGCGATCGCCCCTCCCAATCGACATCAGTGATATTAATCGCGGCAACCTGTTGTCGCTTGAGAGAATTCTCCATGAGTAATAGCAAAATTGCATAATCACGCTGACCAGCCAATGTATCGCGATCGCAACCTGAGAGAATGCGCTGTGCTATATCATTCATTGATATTAGTCATTGAGAATTATGCTTTATTGCTAAACACCGCTAAGTACATGACGTATTTAAGCATTGTTCTATTTTCATCTGCAATTCATTAGCAATCATATCAAAAAGCTTATGTCGCGCATTATTCCCTATCAGCCCGTTTTACTTCGTTTATTGCATAGTGCGATCGCTCTATTAGTATTCGGCTCATTGATTACAGGCTTTATGGTTTATGACCGATACGACAAGCGATTGGGAACGCTTAATTTACCAATTATCCCTAATACCCAAGGTATTCATGGCACGATCGCTTTAACCTTTCTCTTACTACTACCCATTTTCGCGATCTATTGCTTTCATATAGGCGATCGTCGTTTAATCCAAAAAGAATCACTCAAGCAATTGCAAGAAGTAGGGAAGCCGATCTGGTGGATATCATTACAACGATTTGCGAATAGCTTGCTCCTGCTAGGTTCAACTTTTGCAGTGATCACAGGACGCATGATGCAAGAAGAATGGTTACCTAGTAAAGAGTTTGACCATGCTTGGTATAGCGGACATCTAATTGCATGGTTATTAATGATTGTTAGTATCGCAATTCATCTATTAATGAGTGCCAAAGTTGGCGGTTTACCTCTTTTGCTCTCAATTTATAACTGGAAAATACGCCCAGAGGATATGCCAAAATTTTGGCTCCGAGGCTTCAAAATTAAGCCCTCCACCACATTTCTTTTTATTTTTGAAGTATTAGTTATTGGTGGCATTGCGATCGCCTTTTTACTACCAGCAGTATTTCCAGCATCATAAAAACCAAAATTTTTTAAAAACGTTGCAAAGCAACGTTTTTAAAAAATTTCTTGTAATTCTGGGTTAAGCGCAAAGCGCTGTAAAATGCCCTTAGGTACTCTCCCTGTATAGAAACATGAGAAAAAAAGACTTCACTTTAAGGGACGATCATGGTTGGAAGTCGGAAGAAGGTTACAAAATA
The DNA here is from genome assembly GCF_014696355.1 of Pseudanabaena sp. FACHB-1998. Classification (GTDB taxonomy): domain Bacteria; phylum Cyanobacteriota; class Cyanobacteriia; order Pseudanabaenales; family Pseudanabaenaceae; genus Pseudanabaena. The sequence goes on from NZ_JACJQA010000037.1 coordinate 9,222, forward strand.
TTTGTTGCCGATCGCGGTGCAGTGCGGTTTGATTTCCCGAAAGACTGGATCGTGAAATTTAAAGAAAAGTCCGTTAGCTTCCATGACTTTGAGCCAACCGATGACACTGGCGCATTAGAAATGTCCTTTAGTCGCTTACCCCCTAACGATTGGAGTACATTTCCCCTCAAAAAGACTCTTCAGCAAATTCTGGATGATGACGATCGCCAAATTACCCATAAAAGTAAGGTCACTAGCGCCAACCGTGACGGCATGAGGTTAGTCTGGTCAGATATTCAATATATTGATGCGACCGAAAAAAGACCTGCCACCTCTCGTATTTTGGTCGGTATTGGCGGGAATGTGCAAGTCCTCTTTACCTTTGACTATTGGACTGAAGGCGAAGAGACGATGCGCGAAGTCTGGGAAACCATGTTGCGATCGCTTAAGCTAGGCTTATTTATTCCAGATCCCACCAGAGGGCATGTTGTCAATCCCAGTCTCAACTAAAAACTGTCCGCTTATAAAAGTTATAAATGTTGTCATTCAAAACCCAAGAAACAAGTGGCGGCGCGAAGCGCCGCCACTTGTTTCTTGGGTTTTGAATAGTTTCACAAACTATTTAGGATTGCTATAGTTTAATGGTGTCTTGTTAACTGACAAAAAATGATTTAGGATAAACGCCTCAAAGAGTCTTATAGCAATAGCCAGTTATGTTGAGCCCAATTCATAATCCCAAATAGAGTTGCGACACAAAGCGTCGCCACTCTATTTGGGGTTCTAATTCTTAACTAATTCAGCTATAGATATGCCTTAAAGTCATATTTATCAATATTTAATCAATATTTAATTGGGTATTTAAACCATGGGCAAAGTAATTGCAACGGTCAACATGAAAGGTGGAGTCGGCAAAACCACCTTAACCGTAAATATTGCGACCTGTTTGGCAAAAATCCACCGCAAAAAAGTCCTAGTCGTAGATTTAGATACCCAAATTAGCGCCACCCTTAGCATGATCTCCCCTGCGGAGTTCGCAAAATGTCGCAAAGAAAACCGCACTCTTCGCCATCTAGTCAGTCAGGCAATTACCCGTTACGGAGTCCAAGTCGAAGATCCCGAAGAAAAGGTATATCAAGTCAAAGATATTGTCATTCCCCACGTATGCAAAGTACAGGGCTTAGATCTATTAGTCGGTGATATTGACCTATATGATGAATTCCTCGTCTCAGAGATGCTCTACAATCGTTCTCTCCTCTACGAAGAGAAGCAAACCTTTCAACAGACTTGGAGTAAATTTGAGCAAGGCCTAATTAGAGGCATTCTCGCACCTGCAATGAAAAACTACGACTACATCATTCTAGATTGCGCCCCCGGATATAATCTCATCACTCGCAGCAGTATTATCACCAGCGATTTTTACCTCATGCCTGCTCGCCCCGAACCCCTCTCTGTGGTGGGTATTCAGCTCTTAGAAAGACGCATTGATAAACTGCGTGAAGTATATCGCGAAGATAACACCATTAACATTCAACTTCTTGGCATTGTCTTTAGTATGTCCGCAGGTTTTACCCTCAGTCGCTACTACCAAAAAGTAATGGATCGGGTTAGTTCTGACTTTAGTGCAGCCCAGATTTTTAAAACTAAAATCCCCAATGATGTAAATATAGCCAAAGCCGTAGACGCGTTTATCCCTGTATCCATCTCTAATCCCAATTCGGGCGGAGCTAAGGCTTTTGCCGAATTAACAGTAGAACTTCTCAAGAAATTAGAAGTTTCTCTAGGCAAAAAAGAACAAACCTCAAGATTGAGTTTAGTTGACTTGGAATAAAGAATATAGCGACGGGAAGTGGCGGCGCAACTCTATAAAATGGATTTTGGTAATAAATCAAATCACTATGTTTTTCTTAAAGCTTGCCAGAAAAGTTTATAGCTACCCTCTATCTATCTTTAAAAAGAATAGTTCATCAAGACTAAAGTGTGACTTTTCTGGTCAAGCGGCTAGCAATCTCATTAAAGCAAAGCTCCTTGATAATCAGCCTTGTATGATTTGCCGCTTTGGGAGCAACGAACTAGATACAACTATTCGTCATCTCAATATCTTAAGAAAATCCAAATTTCCCTTAGAAAAGTCAATTAATTATGTACTGGATAAATCTGGAGCCTTCTGGTGGGATGACAGCATTAAAACCAGAATGCGGAATGTTGCGGGCTTTTTCCCTGTAACGGAGACATCTCTTGAATCTTTTGCGAAGAGGACGATTGAAGATATAGGAAATATTGATGTATTAGGTTCTTGGGTAAAGATGGAATCTGAGGTTAGCTATTTATTTAAGGATATAGTCATAGTTAGATTAGAAGATTTAGAGCCTTACTATCATCAAGATCCTTGGACTGTTGCCCTTGAAGATAAAGTTGTTCTAGTAATTCATCCCTTTGCCGAGAGCATTCGGCAACAATATCAGAAACGCTCTCTCCTATTTAAAGATGAGAGGATCTTACCTAAGTTTGACTTAAAAACCTTTCCATCAATTCAAACTAGTGGAGGAAATAATGAAGGATTTACAACATGGTTTGAAGCTCTTGATTGGATGAGCGAAAAAATTACAGAGATAGAATTTGATATAGCTATTATCGGTGCAGGAGCCTATGGATTTTCTTTGGCTTCGCATATTAAGAATCTAGGCAAAAAGTCAATTCATTTAGGAGGCGCAACTCAAATCTTATTTGGCATTAAAGGCAAGCGATGGGATGATCGACCATTTTTTCAAGGTTTATACAATCAGCATTGGTCTAGACCTTTATCTTCAGAAATTCCAAATAATCATCAGACTGTTGAGGGAGGATGTTATTGGTAAAATGGAGTTTAGTTGATTTAGAATCACTCAAAATGAATACAGTCCAAGAGCATTACAATAATCAACTTGCGGCTATTTATGGTTGGATGGCAGGAAGTTCAGAAATAGCAATTAAGCAGAATTATGATTTGCTTTGTCAGCTTGGAGTCGATGCACAACCCAAAGATTTAGCAATTGATTTGGGGGCAGGGCTAGGGTTTCAATCAATTCCACTCGCAGAAATGGGGTTTACCGTTGTCGCTGTAGATTTTTGTGCAGATTTGCTGGCGGAATGGCGCGATCGCGCCGAGAAATTAGCTATCCGTATAGTGGAAGATAATATTTTAAATTTCTCCAAACATATTGAGTCTAAAGCAGCGCTTGTTGTCTGCATGGGTGATACTATTACACATCTAGAATCATTTGATGCGGTTCGAGCCTTAATTGCAAATATAGAGAATGTTTTAACAGCTAATGGAAAGTTGATATTGACTTTTCGTGATTATGTTTCACTAGAACTAACAGGTAAACAACGTTTTATTCCTGTCAAATCGGACGATTCAAGAATTTTGACTTGTTTCCTAGAATATCATCCAGATATTGTAGAGGTTCACGATCTTCTGTACATTAAGGATGGCGATCGGTGGCTAATGCATAGTAGTTCCTACCCAAAACTAAGACTCGATGCCAATTGGTTGTGTAGTGAGATAAAAGAATTGGGATTTCAAGTTGTTTGTAATCAAATAATCAATGGAATGATTTGTATTGTTGCTCAAAAATAAAAAAACAGATAATTTATCAATATGTCAGAAAAATTAGAAGGCGATCGTCCTGCTCTAAAAATAACTAAACCTTGTCATCATTGTGAAGGCAAAGGCTATATATCAATTCGCGATTGCTCTGGCGAAATTCAACGCGAAGAAAATTGTTCATTTTGCTGTGGCTTAGGCAAAATCGAGATAGAGATTTGACTTTATAGTCTGTAATTTGTCCCGCCTCATCAAAATCCGTAACCAAAACAAGACCAATAAAAAAGCAAAGGCATTGCTGGCAATGCCTTTGCTTTTTTATTGGTGCAACTACAAGCTTATGAATTTAACAAGCTTACGTAAATAACCATTATCGCAAGCAGATGGTGTCACAGGCTTACGATATTCAGGGTTTCACAAATTCGTAAGCATCATCGGTCTGGGTCGAGTCCGAGTATCTGGTCTAGGCTTACTTCCCTTGCCATAGACTTTGGTGATTGCTGTGGATAAACCACGTAAGTATCTTTATCTAAGCGTTTCAGGATTCGACACTTTGTAGGACTGATTGATCCTTCAAAAATTACGATCACTTTTTCCCGTGGTTGATATTGAAAATGAGTGATAAATTTTGGTTTTTCGGGTTCCAGTAATGGCGGTTTTTCGTCAGCTTGCGTAAATGTTTTGGGCGGCGCATCGCGCCAATCAAGCTTATCAATTTCTGAAGCGGTTGACAGCAAGGCATCAGAGAGATTTTTAAATAAAATTGCTGCTATTTTCGTAAGCTCACTCATTAGAAGAACTCCAGATGGTTGACGGGGATTGTTTGAGGCATACCAAACTGATCACTGGAGACAACCGCATTAACAATTTTTGCTTTACCTTTGCCTACTTCAGTAACTTTATCGACAGTGCCGATCTTGCCTGACAATCCACCTGCTTTAATGCGGACGCGATCGCCAACTTTTAGCTGTTTTGATTTAACAGATCGGGGTTTGTTGAATTGTGTTGAATTGCTTGTTGAATTCGGAATTGGTTGCTGTGTAAGCGTTTGCGCCTCCAATTCAACAGATTGAGGCATAGGCATATTTTCGGCTGTGACATCAACAGTTTTTAGTACCTGTGTATCTGTAGAAAAAATATTTTTATCTTTTGTTGAATTGGGGGCTGCATCGCTTGCGGAATTTGGATTTGGTGAATTCAACAAAGAATTGAACTGTTGAATATGTTGAATTGCGCGTATGTAGACAGCATTTTGCCGAGTGCCTTGCTTGGTAAGCATTCCACGCTGTACGAGACGGGTAACAACGGTGTATGCAGACTTGGCGGGTATGCTCGTATTTTCTGAGACTTGTTGAATTGATGCTGATCCAACCTTGTCGAAAAATGCTAATGCTTGTGCCTCTTGGCTTTCAGAACAATTTGGTGTCCAATTCGATAGGCATTTCCAACTTAGGGTATTAGCATCGAGGACAACTAATAAGTCCTGTTTGCCGTAGCTGCCGTTTTCGGCAATCAATCGCCATTCATTGCGGCGGGTTTCGGTGTTCGCAACTTCAGCGAGGACGATCGCACCGCGAGACTCAGAACGAATTACGCCCGATCCGCGCATCGTGTCGAATACATCAACCTCAGAAAGTGATTGCACATTGAGTTTTTTGGTGTGATGCACAAGGATCACCGCCATGTTTAGGCGCTTCGCGGCTTGTTTTAATGGCTTAAGTAGATTGGCTACTTTGCTAGAGTTTTCATCGGTGTCATCAGAGCGGACGCTGGTTAATGTGTCGATCACCAGTAATTTGGGCTTGATATCTTCGCAGACCTCTAGCAATTTATCCCACTCACTAAGGTTAAATTCGGTGAGCCAATGGACTGGGATATTTGGATCCCATCCTTGAGCTAATACCCGTTCTTTCAGTTTGCTGTCCCCATCTTCACAGTTGACGTAAATCACATCCCCTTGCTGTGTCGGTCTCCCTAGAAATTCTTTGCCACTGGCTACTGATTCGACTAAGCCAAGTGAGAGTAGTGACTTACCAGCTCGTGGTGGTGCGGCGATAATTTGTAATTCATTACTGGTGATCAGGTCATGTACTAGAAATTCAACAAAGTCGGGCGCACGGTCAAGTAATTCTTGGGTGGTGATTAGGCGATCTCGTACGTCATTTTTGGGTTTATTCGGGGCGATCGCGGTTTTGGTAGCTTCGATAAAGTCCTCAAACTTGTAACCACTTGCGATCGCGTCGCTTGAGTCATACCCTTCTTTTGGTTGTTGTGGGTGGGGAACGGTACAAATTTTGGTGCGATCGCCTATGGTTTGGGCAATCTTTTGGGAGCCTTCATCCCCTGCTTTATCAAGGTCGTAGAAAATATAAATTTCTTTATATCGTTCTAGCGGTGATAAATCGTCTGGGATATTGCCCTCTCCAGTGGTATTGGTGCAAATGTCAAAGGGTTGATTTTCGGTGATGGCAATCTCTGCCAAGGTCATGGCATCCCAATCGCCCGCAACGATAAATAATTTCTCGTTGCCATCTTGTTTGGTGAAATGAAATCGGCTTTGCAGGTTGGTATCTTGGCTCCACTTTTGCAGTTTTTCGGGGCGATCTGCTAGCCAAGGTGCAACACGGTATTTGCACATATATACCCCTTCAGAAATTTGATAGGGGATGGCAATACACCAATGCTTTTCGTAGGTTTTACCGTTGCGTACCCGTCTTTCTGCTACCCCTAGTTGGTATCGATTTGCCATGTCTGCGGTGAAGCCGCGCTCTTTTAGGTAGTTGATGGCGTGCTTGCTTCTGTTGATCAGGTCGTGGCGATATTGATCGATTTGTTCCTGAGTGTGGGTCACGGTTTTTGGTTGCTTTGCCAATGCTGTGGGAATAATGCGATCGCTTGTTTGCTCTTTGGGATGTCCAAGCGCTTCTCTGATTTGGTCGGTGGTACAGCCCCTATGGCATTTGTATGCACCGCTTTTTAGAAGGACTAGGTTAAAGTCGTGTTTGCCATCGGCTAGGCAGTTTGGGCACTGAGCGCGGTTTCGGTTGAAGGCAACGTGTTCTTGAATGTTAAACATGGGTTTTTCTCACAAAAAAAAAGTGGCGATCGCAACTTCACTGGGTAAAGTTGCGATCGCGTAGGTTAGTAGCTTGGATGGAAAAATTGCAATGTCCCCTGACACCGCATGAAAGGCAGGATTTTAGGCTTTTCGATAACAAACCCAAACTTTCCAGTAAACCAAGGTGATTCAGATTCGGTCACACAAGCTGTAATTGTTGCCGTGCCTATGATTCCGCCAAATTCAAATTCATCTCTAGCAGGTAATTTAATTTCGGGCAGAATTAGGTTTGCATCACGGTTTACGCGCTCAACAAAATCCCTGCACTCGTGATATTCCCTGACTAGCATTTTTTTGCTTGCATGGATGAAAAACTCACCTCTATAGGTGGTACTCCATGATCGGTTTTCAATATCTTTGTAACCATTTGCAATTAGCCACGCCCAAGGCTGTCGAATTGATAAAGCTTGTTTGTAAGTTTCCATAGTTTTAAAATTAGTTAGGCGATCGCCACTTCACTGGGTAAAGTTGCGATCGCGTGATTGGTTAAAAGTCGTCTTCGTAGTTGAAAAATTCGCCACGGTCAAAGGTGGGGATTTTTTCTAGTATTTCTAGGCAAAGTCTGAGGTTCTCTTTCTTTTGCCAGTGGCTAGATTGGCTGTCTTTAATTGATGTGAGAATCATGGTTACAGCCTTAATCTCTTGTTTGACCTCGGTTTTCATTTCAGAGATGCGTTGCCTTGCTTTATTTCTCAGAGCAACCATTTCGCCAGATTGTCGAATGGTTGTGTCAAGCAAACTATTGGCTTGACCCTCTAGAGTTTTCACTCTTTCTTTCAGTTGGTTGATTTCTGTTTGCTTCTCATAGGCAAACTCCGCTATATCGCTCATGCTGCAATCTCCAGATCGGCTTGTTCATAGCGATGGATGAAGGCGATCGCTTTTTCCCAGCAGGGGCGATCAAGTTTGCCACTGCCAATTTCTCTGATGATGTCGGCTTCAAGGGCGATGGCGCATAGCGCCGCATCTTTGATCGCCTCTACTCTTGCAAATTCTTTTGGATCGGCAATGCCTTGGGTGAGTTGATGGCACGCGACTCGGTAGTAGCTTAGGTGGTAGTCGATTGTCATTGAGTCCATTAGTTTGCTTGCTCCATGAGTTTTTGTTCAATACGATCGCAAAGTCCACGAATTGCTCCAAGCTTCCCTAGGTCGGATTGCCCTAGCAAGTCGTGGGTAGATTCCTTGGTTTGAGGTGCGATGCCTATTACTTCGTCGTTCTCTAGGTAATGGGTATTGTTTAGATCGAATGTCAGGTCGTTGAGTAGGTCGGTTAGTTCGTGCAGTTGCAGGTTGTCGATCGCTATCTCTGTGCTGATGTCTAAATTCAATCCGTAGTAGCCAAATGGTTTCATGCTGTTTATCCTTCGATATGTGTGTAATCGATCAAAGTCTTGATTGCTTGTTCAATATGCTCTTGAGCCTCATCTGAAGGGCATTCTTTAGAGATTTTCCCTAGAGCCTCGATCTGCTGCCAGATCCTCTGTCTTTCTGTTTCCCTTGCTAACTGCTTTTTAGTTTGTCGTGGCATAATTGATTAATGATCCGTGTGCATGATGAGTGGTGAATAGCCTTCATTGATTAAGAAGGCGAATAGTGGTTTATCCCTCAATGGTGGTGTGTTTGATGCGGGTGAAGTAGCCTTTCAGTTGCAGGCAGAAAATCTCAAGTGCTAATGCTCGTCGAAATTTCCTTTGGTCTGGCTCGGTGAAATGCCCTGTGCAGGTGCAATCGTCGGAGCAGTAGGTGTATCGATATCCGTATCCGTTGCGGCTTACCCAGATGAGTGCGGTAGGATAGTGCTTACCGATTTCGGGCTTGATCCGTTCGGTGGTTTGCATGGTCATCTCCTTTGATGATTGGTTTGCAAAAAAAAAGAAGAGATCGGTTTATTAGTTCGCGGCTAATAATCGATCTCTTCTTTTTTGGTGAGTTTTTCGATGAAATGTCGGTTATTGATGCAATGGAGGATCATCGCCTCTGCGGTTTCGCTTAGGCTCTTGCCATGTTCGGCGCAAAAAATACGGAGTTTTTTGTCGGTGGATGGCTCTAGGTAGAAAGTTGTCTTTGCTTTGTCGGTGGCAAGCATGAAAAGTTAACCTTTCAAAATGACGTTTACACCTTTCAGTTTAAGCACCTATATGTCTACTTGTCAACATATCGTATAGTTGACTAATCTACATATTGACAAGTAGACAGTGATATGAGAAGTAAAGAAAAACTAGCTGAGTTAATTAGGCATCTTAGAGGCGATCAAAGTCAAAGAGCCTTTGCTAAAACACTTGGAGTGTCTTTTGCTTCTGTGCAGTCATGGGAAAATGGCGATGCAATGCCATCAACAGAGAATTTGTCTATTATTGCCAGTAAGTCAGGGTATACACTTCAAGGCTTGATCGCATTCCTTGAGGATAAACCCATCCCCAAAAACGCAAGTATTGACGAAATTGTTATGCAAATAAAGTCTCTGCCCTTAAAGCAATTGGCTTTGGTGGAGAGGGCTGTAGGTGATAGATTAATGGCGATCGCGGAGAGTGCAGGGCGTTAGCAAGTGACAAAGCAGCAAAAGATAGGGGCAACAATCGTATTAGGGTTGCTGATTCTTGGGATAGTTTTTCGCTTCTATAATCCCATCGCCGCCCTAATCTTCCTGCTGGTGCTGATTGCGGCTGTCTGTGCAGAGATTCTTGAAAAGCCTACACCGTCAACACATGAAGGTATCAACCGTAAATACTCGCCTCGTAAATCTCTTGAGCAAAGGCAAGCAGAATATGATCGCGACTTGGCTAACAGGATGAAGTCTAGGGGTATGGCTCCGACCACGCCACAAAATTCTAAATATGCAGCCAAATACAAAAAGCTTGTGGCGATGCTTGCAGGCGATCGCGTGACGGCAGATAGATTAATAGCTACGTTCGGTATAGACAAAGCCATCTCAGACTTAGAGCGAGATAGACGGGCTAACTAATAAAGGCGATCGCCAAATTAGCGATCGCCTTCTTTGTGTTATTGCTGTACCCCTAATATCATTGTCTTGAGATCGGCAGGCTTGCAGTTTGGGCAAAAACAGCTAATCTGGCGTGTTTTCTTATCTACAATCCCCACGTACCAATCACTGCAATATCTTATTCTGCGAGTGTCTGTGTGAGCAAAAAACACGATCCTGCTGTTTCCCGTGGGGTTTGGCATCACTGCATCGCATTCATCGCAGGTAACTGTAATTGAGTATTTAATCATCCCAAAATTATAAGAGGCGATCGCTAAATTAGCGATCGCCTTTATTGTTTGGTGTGGTTAATTGAACCCAGTATCAGGATCGGTAGAGCGTCTTCGCCGTAAATCCTTAATATCTTGCCTTAGCTCGCAAGATTCTTTCTCTATAATTTCAAGCTTGGTTTTCAAGACCTCATGCTTACCGATTAACTCGATATGCCCTAAACGCTGATTATTCTCAATGCGATTTATGGTAGTGGTCGTTTTAACCAGTGCGCTAACCAGAGCGATCGCCACTCCTATCTCTAAAACTAACGGTGGCATTTATGCACCCCCTATATATCCATCGACCTGTAAAGACAACTCATTAAACCAAACAGGAGGCTTAAACTTTAGACGGTAAGCACCTATCCAATCAGGCACTTGAATTATTTTCGCCTTATTAACATCACAAAACACGCGATCGCCAATCAAATCGGGCGCAATAGCTTCGTCAGTCAAGAAATTAAGATAACCGCCAAGAGTCCAACTAGCCTTCGCCTCAGAATTCTCAGCGATTATACGCAAGAAACGGTAACTCAGGCTTTGATTAACAACCAGTGGCGGTATATCGCCACTGGTTGTTAACTGATAAACCGTTATCCAATTTGCATCATTGGCAAAATCGACAGCCATTTAAACTACGTTGATAATTTTCCAAGTAGCAGTCGTAGCACCACGCCCAAGATTTAGATTCTTAGTAGTGGTAGTAGCAGAAGCATCAATAGTATCCGCCAAATCCTTGCGGACCAGCATCTCTACCGATCGGGTTTTCTTAGCAATGCCAGTCCCCTTTTCTACCTTGAATTGTTTGGCTTGAACCAAACCACTGGCGATCGCATATCGCTTATTGATTGGGATTTCGGGCTTATTGCCAGTATTGGTGAGAGTACCGCCAACTAAAGTCAGAGTATCGGAATCATAAAGATCCTCATCTAATTGCAATGCAAGATAAACATTTGCGGTTGCAGCATCACCAAAAAGCACTTTTCTTTTTTGATTGTTAGCCATTTTTTATTATTTCCTAGAATTACCAGTAGATTTCAGATGCTAAGCAGGGCTTAGCTTTTAGCTACCAAATGTAACGTTTTGCACTTCCCAAGTTAGGTTCTGATCGCCTAACTTGACCGTTTTACCGCGAAGACTTACAGCAACCCGTCCAACGTTTTCAAGGTCACAGAGCAAAGGTACACGTCGAGATTTGGTTACAGTCTCCCCACCTTCGGAAACATCGCGAGTAACTTGGGCAAAGACTCTTACAACCCTTGCAGTTTGCAGAATATCTCTTTGATTTCTAAACTTGCGAACCTCGGCATTATCAGGGGGTTGAGTTTTAGTAAACCCAAGGGCGGGCGCAATGTCACCATCGTAAATATCGCGATCTACCTGTACCTGCCCCCAAGCATTAGTACCAACTTTTACAAAATACGGATCTCGTTTTGCCGTCATAGCAGTTTCTCCTATCGACAAAATAAAGCTAGCACACCCAAACCTCTTACAGTGTCTATATCTTAGTGATTAGGTGTACAACGTAGAACTTAAGTTCTCTGCATTTATTATCGATTTGCCTAATAAACCAAAGTGCCACCCTTAACCAAGATGATCGGACGGGCCGGATAACACTTGTAATCAGCATGGGTAAAGAACATTCTCACGGATTCCCCGAATTCAGGCAGATTGACCAACTTAGAGACAACTCGCGTTTTTCTTTTTGGCAGACTAGTCACGGTAGCTCCTACCCTAGGCTCACTAATTTTTAAATCCCGTGGGTCAAACTCATCGCGATCGCTAAAGATGCCCATCATCGCCTTTATCAAATTTTCGGCATCAGGGATATCTCGACAGCTAACCTTAAATTCATAACCAAGTTTTCTGTTGAAATAACTTGCCCTGCGATACCCAGTTCTATACCTGTATATAGGAGTACCAAAGGCGTTTTTTATATCCGTAGCGATCGAGCGAAGCGCCGCGACTGATTCAGGTATTTTTGTCTCACGAACTCTCATAGATACCTGCATAGTTCGCGCCCTAGTTTTTGTCTCTTCAGACGCGGAGGATTGATACTCTTGCCTGAAATAACAAGTTATTTGAGGAAGGTAAGTAAGAGAGTAATTGTAAGTAGAAACAGGAACGGAAAAGTATAAATTATTAGTTCCATTTGCTTCCTCGCAATACTTCTTAAAGAACTCCATAGCCCTTAGTTGATAAATGGAACTATCGTTATCTTCCAATATCAAAAGCCTCTTGGTGCTTGCCCTTGGAGATTCTGAAGTATCTCCATCGGGAATATCTTTAAAGTAATCCCTAACCTGTTGATTATGCATTAATCGAATTGCATTGTCTAACGCTTCGGTTCTCTCTTTCGACATTATGAGGTTTCCTCTTCAGGTGCAGGTGTAAGAATAATAGGCGTAATTCCAGTGGGAAGAGAAGCTTTTATTTCCGCCCTTGCCTGTTCATCAGCATTGTTAAAAGCGGAAGCCTGATCCCTAAGTTGTTTCTGATCCTCTCTCAATTGCTTGTAATCCTCCTTAACCGAAACTGCACTGCTAGTAATGCTTGACAGATTGCTAGAGATATTCTCAGCACCCTCCAAAGTATCATTCAATCTTTCAAATCTATTTACTCTTCTAGCCCTAATCGTTTCATCCATAGCAGGGTAATTATTTTCGGAGACGACACCATCTTCTCTTAATCCATTACCTATTTTTGATACATTTTCCATTCCATATTCAACAGCACTCGCCAAAGGGTCAATCATAGATTGAGTGGTATTAACCACAGCCATAGAGGAATGATAAATCGTGCTAGCCTTCTGCCATTGCAAAGCCAACTGTACATACCTATCAGCACCGATAAGTTGAATGATTAAACCTCTTATATTATTTCCAATCCAAGAAGTAAAACCGATGTCATTTCCTTCGGCATCTTTCAACTTCTGACCTGACAAATTGACAGAATTATCTACCACAGTTCCCAATGTTTCTGCAACATCGCGAGACAGCATAGCCGCATTATGGATAACTGCAATATTGGTCATAAAAGAGAGGGAACTATGCACAAATTGATTGTTGTAGATTCTGGAAATAAACTTAAATGAGTTGTCTGCAACATCTTTTAGTAGATCTAGAGTTGATGCAGTAGCAGCAACTTTGCTTGCAACATTATCGACTTTCCCATTAATAGGATCTTTAATCCTATCTTCTACACCTTTCGTACAGCTAGGAGAATTTAAAGCATCACAAGCGCCATTCTTGGAATTATTTCTTTGAGCCTCTGGCGTAGTATTTAGATTTATAGCCGCGCTTATAGCTCCTATGCGAACAAGCTCTTGAATAATAGAAGAATTATCTCTTTTTAAGTCGTCTAAAAGCTTCTTTTGCTCTTCCTCCCTCTTCTTTTGCTCTTCTTTTGATTTCTCTGGTGGAGACTGCTTCTTTTGCTCTTCCTCAGTCTTGAAGGGAATAGGAGACTTTAAAGCCGAAGCACCTTTAGAAGGGTTTCCAGTAGGCCCAGACTCGAGCCGCCCTCCTTTGTCTAGGATCGGCGCACCTAAATCCTTATTTTTGGATTTTCTATTATCCAAATCTTTTATTGGATTGGTAGCAAATGGTGATAGAGGTGTGCTTGGATTAGCTAGCCCTTGAGAGAATAAAGGCTCTGCTCCTAGGGCTAATCCGCTATTACCTTTAGCCACTTGATTATCAGGGAAAGCCCTATTTCCGTTCAACTCCCTAAGATACACGCTTCTTATGTATCCATAGCCAAAAGCGCCAATATTAAATTTTGAATAATCCCCCTGCTCGTTCCCTACTTCAAATTGATTATCTCCTACAACCCCCAAAGTGGTAATCCTACCCAAAAGCGAAGTTAGGGATCGGGCTTCTGACCAGTTGACTTTATCCGTAGACACTTCACCAGCAACGCTGTAGCTTTGATTTGCTTTTGATCCATAGAAATTATCTTGGCTCGGCGCTTCTGGTGAAGATCTATTCCCTGTATTCTTCGATAGCAGATCATCTCGCCATTTCTTTGCGCCCAACTCGCCTATTAAATCTACAGCCCCTATTATCAAAGCCAATCCGCTTAAGCCTTTTAGTAAAGAGCCGCTATTAGGGATGTTTATGGGAGAGTATGGCGGACGAGTAAAAGGTACTGCGTTACTCAAAGCCGAAACTGGGGTGGCTACTAACATATATCTCAAAAAGAATTAAATTACTGAAATTTCACCAATGGAACCAGATCTACCAAAAATCTTTAGCTCATTCACGGAGACATCACTTGCTGCATTAGTAAATTGAAACAACCATTTACTAGAAGAGTTAGTTGGCTCTGGTGATAAACCAACTCGCGCGGCATCAGGTATATTGCCGTTGTATACAAGATTATTGGTGTCGATCGAATCCCCCCTAAATATGCGAAGGTTATTCGGAAAATTGTAGGGCCCATTAAATTGCCCTAGCCAAGCCTGAAAAGCCGATAATATGATTGAGGTAGGAAAGCTGCATATAATTCCTAATCCTTGAGAAGGATTTAGCCCCGAGGCCGCAACCCCTGCATTCAAATTTCCATCATTTATAAAAGAAAAATTATAGCCAGCGCTATAGCTGTATTGTGCCAAGGTTGATGGGGAATAAGATTTTTCACTAGGAGAAAGCTCAACAATACCTAGAGACATCCAATTGTTTACACTCCTGTACTTTGATAAATTTACCCATAGATTAGACCCAGCATATATCAATTCAATACAGGCATAATTCTTGAGAATTATGCCTGAATCTGTACTCCCAGAAGTAGTTTGGCTTGCATTATTTAAGATTGATTGAGAATTGCTTCCATGATTTATTCTGAAGGAATTAAAACCTCCATTTGATAGCTTGATTACTTCACCTATAGAGGGATTATCAGGCAAATTGCAGATTAGATTATTTACAGTAGATAAGTAGCTTTTACCTGATTCTAATACTTGATTTGAGCTCAAAGTAATAAAAGCTAGGGAATTGCTGGAGGGATTAATAGGGCTAGATTCTAGGGTATTTACTCTATTTCTTAATGAGGTGATCTCTTCACCTTCCAACACATTAGAATCCGACAAAGCATTTAAAGCTACCTGTAAGCCTGATACCTCACTAATAGAGTGATTATGGCTATCAGGCGTAAAGCTTGAAGGCTTACCAGTTAGGGTTTGCCACGAAGGAATAGAAATTAAATCTAATTCGGATTGAATAGAATTTAATCTGCTATTTTGACTACCGTAACTAGCCTCTAAATTGCTTACACGATTAGGTAACCCAGTAATTGCCTGTGGAATAGGTAAAGCATTAGGAGAATCGATCAAACTACTAATAGAGGAATACTTAAGCTTAAGTGTATAATCTTGGTATAATTCTAATACTGGTATAAACCGAATTTTATCTACTGAACTGATAGGAAGAGAGATTATAGAGCGTTGGAAATCTAATCTGTAAGCATGAGAAATACCTTGATCCGAATAGATATAAATAATACCTAATACAAGATTGGTGCGATCAAGCAAAGTCCCGTAATCGATGTTGACAAATAGTGTATTTGCATTAAAAGGGATATCTATATCTATAGCCCCTTCAGAAATTGAATGATTATCTGAATACAATTCAGTAAAAATATTCATGAGATGCAACCCCTCAGATTAATCCAAAAAGCTAGGTGGTACAGCCAAATTGCTGATCAAGCCGACACGCTTCCATGCAGGCAGGGCAGATCCATCGGATATGCCCGCTTTCTTCTGGATAACTGCAAAAGCTTGATAACGCTCTATTTGATTGTAATCCTCACCAAACCCGATACTAGCTACCTTTCTGGGCTGCGCCCCCTGCTGAGCTATGTAAGTCTCTGTGGAGGTTTCTCCCAGTAAACTAGCGCAATAGGTGATCATCTCCTCCACGGTTACGATCGCTCTATCACCTGTAGGCAATTGGCTAAAGGGGAATAGCATAAATAAGTCCTATAACAATATTGTTTGTCTCATTATAGGACTTATTTATACATATCAGTACGCCAATAAAAAGGCGGATTTTAGGCGTAACAGCGCGAAATCAGCAGTTATCAGAAGCATTTATGCTTAAATGCGTCGAGATGTAACCATTATCGCAAGCAGATGGTGTCACAGGCTTACGATATTCAGGGTTTCACAAATTCGTAAGCATAATATGTCTGGCTCGAGTGCAAGTATCTTGGTTGGTTGTTGTCAATGTCATAGCTGATTTTTGATTAGTTTGCTAGCTGATTTTTGACCAGTGAATTAAACATGAATCACACTAGTGGTAAGGTCAACTAGTCAGAAATAATAAAGTAAGCTAGTGGTATTAGCTATGAAAGAAAATCTAGAATCGCTGACCTTGTTATTAAATGGATTGATTGACGATGCAACAGTGATCACCGATGCATCGTCAATATTTAAGAGATAACTAGACCAAAGAAGAAAGGCGATCAATAAATTAGGAATTTAAAATATGGCTTTTGAGCAAATTGAAGCATTTTTAAAGAAAATGCAGTCTGAACCTGAACTTAAAAACGAAGTACTAGCAGCATCAACCGCAGATGATGTTGCGCGAATAGCCCTAAAGCTTGGTTTTGAATTTTCAGGTGATGAATTATTGAGAATGTCAGGCAAAAAAGTTGGCAAGATTACTGTTAGAAAAACTGATATTCCCGGAGAGTACAACTAAACCAAAGAAGAAAGGCGATCGCTAGTTTAGCGATCGCCTTTCTTCTTATTTGCCAGACAGTTTCTACCCAATCGATAAGCTCGGCATGACGCTCAATATCTAAGAAATATTTAGAAGGGAAATTGACATTAATTTCTCTTCTAAATATTTAATCTAACCATGATTTAAATAAGTCTAGTATTGGGTCTAATATCTAGTCTTGAATTCTTAAAATAAGGCTTATAATAAATTGTTAAATTCTGGTTTTAGAGTTTTTATTCGGATGGCGCGATCGCTTTATGGAAAATATTCAAAGTTAAGTGAAATTTGTTAAGGTAAATAGGAACTATTTGCAAGTAGTGTTAATGGATCGGCAACGTAGAAAAATATTAGAGCTGGGGCTTGGTGGCATTGGTTTAATTGGTGGGGCGATCGCTTGTAGTCCAATCGGTTCAAATCGCAACAACGAGAATAATCAGCCTACGCCTAAAAAGGTTGTGATTCCGCCAATGTCGCTCAGTGAGGCGGCTCAGACCAGAATTAAAACCAGTGGACTCGATCCGATCGCCGCGTTACGAGAGTTTGATTATGGCAAAGTTAGTCAAGAAAATGGGCGTACAGTACGCGAATTTGAACTAACGGCAAGAAGTAAAACAGTTAAATTAAATGCTTCGACGGACTTTATTACTTGGAACGTGAATGATCGCGTCCCAGGTCCCACCTTAAGGGCGACAGAAGGCGATCGCATTAGGATTGCTTTTGCTAATCGGGGGGGACATGCCCACTCGTTGCATTTTCACGGTGAACACGCTTCAGCGATGGATGGAGTCACTCCGATTCGTAATGGTGCAGCCACGATTTATGAATTTGATGCTCTGCCCTACGGTGTGCATTTATATCATTGTCATGTCGCACCTGTGGCACGACATATTGGTAAGGGACTGTACGGAATGTTCATTATTGATCCGCCAACGCCACGACCTCCTGCGGATGAAATGGTGCTAATCATGGGCGGCTATGACATTGATGGGGATGGACGCAATGAAATGTATGCTTTTAATGGTTTGCCGCATTTCTATATGCAGCAACCGATCGCAGTACAGCAAAATCAGTTATTGCGTTTATATGTCCTTAATATGATTGAGTTTGACCCTGTGGCGACCTTTCATGTCCATGCCAATATGTTTCAGGTTTATCGCACAGGGCGGGGTATGACTCCCACAGAGGAGACAGATGTAATCACGATGGGGACAGCGGAGAGGCATATTTTAGAGTTGCAATATCGCTTTACGGGCAAATATATGTTTCATCCGCACCAAGATGCGATCGCCGAAGCAGGCTGTATGGGCTTATTTGATGTCGTCGCATAGTGTTGTAAATGTTTTGCCTGTAGGCAAAACATTTACAACAAATATTTATTGAGAATTACTTGCAAGATTATGTTCTAATAGAATTAAATTAGTTATTGAAAATAACTTGCATTACTTACAATCTATTATTTATTTTTTATTCACTTTCATGCCCGCAATTATCTCTTTCCTCAACCAAATACTTAAAAATCCTCTCCAAAATCTAGCCAAAAGCAAAACATTCTTGATGCTTTTTACTCTTTCCTTGGTTAGCGCGATCGCGATCTCTGCTTGCAATAACACCCCATCACAAAGCACTAGCCCTAATTCTCCTGTCAGCAGTGCGACCATTTCTAAGACTGAGTCTACAAGTGAGTCTCAGAAGGACGGCATGAACGGAATGAGTGGTCATTCTAAGAACAAAATTAATATCAACGAAGCGATCTTGTCAGAGCTAGATAAGGTGGAAGGTAAGTTAGGAATTGCAGGATTATCTAACAAGATTCAGGCGGCGCGTCCCTATACCAAGGTGGAAGACTTAGTTACAAAGAAGGTAGTCACGGCGGATCAGTTTGCTCAAATCAAAGAGATGGTTAGCACGGAAACTGTGGTGCTAACGGGTGAAGCCAGAGATGTTGACTATTTGACTAAACTTGGTTTGATGAAAGGTCACATGATTGTTGCGAAGGAATTACTGGACGCTCAGAAACCTGATCAAGCGCTTCCCCATATCGAGCATCCTGTCGAAGAAATTTATGCGGATGTGGAAGGTCAACTCAAAGACCGCAAGGTCAAGGAATTTAAACAGTCTTTGATGGATTTGCAGCAGTTGGTCAAGTCCAAGCCCAATGATCCTAGTATTGCCGCTAAATATAATGACGCAATGGCGAGTATCGATGGCGCGATCGCTGCCATTCCCGAAACCCAACGTCAATCACCGAAGTTTGCCTTGCAAGTGATTAATACGATTCTCGATACGGCGGGTACAGAATATCGGGCGGCGATCGCCAATGACAAGATCAAAGAAATCATCGAGTATCAAGATTCGCGAGGTTTCACCATTTATGTAGAGCAGTTGTACAAGAGCATCGCACCCGCGATGGAAAAGGAACATCCCGATGTTCATAAACAATTTACGGCAAGTTTAGAAAAACTCAAGTCGGCATATCCCACGGCGATCGCCCCCGAAAAACCAGTGTTGTCCGTTGCGGCGATGGCTGAATTAATTAAGGGCAACGAGCAAGCCGCTGCCAAAGTTTACGCAAAATCGTAGATCCCCCCCATCCCCCCTTAAAAAGGCATTAACATACTTGATGCACCCCTCATCCCCCAACCCCTCATCCCGCAGGAGAATGGGAGAAATATTAAATTTCTTGTTCCCCTCTCCTGCGGGAGAGGGGTGAGGGCTTAGCGCTTTGGTGTGTCAAGTATATGAACGCCCTTTTTAAGGGGGATTGAGGGGGATCATAAGAATCTAACAACGTAGATTTTCCCTTCCAAAATTAGAAAACTTGATCTCAAAACTTTATGGACATCAGTTTAACTCTCCCAACTTTTGTAATTACCCTGCGCGAAGGTGTTGAAGCGGCATTGGTAATTGGCATCGTCATGGCATATCTCAAACGTGCAAAGCGATCGCATTTGAATAAATGGGTATTTGCAGGGATTGGGACGGGACTCGTAATTAGTGCGATCGTGGGGCTTCTCTTTAATTGGTTTATGCAAACTGTCGGTACAAGCAACCCTGAACTATCGGCAGTATTTGAGCCATTACTCGAAGGTTTATTTAGTATGGCGGCGATCGCCATGCTGACATGGATGTTGATCTGGATGACTAAACAAAGTCGCGCCATGAAGGGGGAAATCGAAGGTTCTTTAAATAATGTGTTGGGTAAAGGCAAAAAAACAGGGTTAGGAATTTTTGGACTAATCTTATTTGCGATTTTGCGCGAGGGTTTTGAAGTCGTTTTATTTATTTCCGCAAAATTTCAAGAAGGTTTAATGCCAGCCATCGGCGCTATTAGTGGCATTGGTGCAGCGACTGTAATTGCGATCGCCCTATTCAAATTTGGCATCCAAATTAATATCCGCGCCTTCTTCAAAATTATGGGCTTCATGCTCCTATCGATTGTCTCTGGGCTAGTAATTTCGGCACTCGGACATTTCGATACAGCTTTACGGATTCTTTCACAGAGCGATCGCAAATCTGAGTCCATCTGCTTCTTTTATGAGCATTTTGCCCGCGAGCATTCCTGCGTCCTCGGCAATATGGTTTGGAACACCAGCAAAGTATTACCCGCCGAAAAATTTCCGGGGGTAATTTTTAGTTCGCTATTTGGCTATACCGACAAGCTGTATTTAGTACAGGCGATCGCCTACGTTGCCTTTTTTGCGATCGTTGGCACGATCTATTACCGCAGTTTAGGCAAACGCCTAGCGTAAAAAAGGGTTCGTGCAAAGCACGAACCCTTTTTTTTAGGTTAAATTTTAACTGTTGCTTCTCAAGACTCACAAAAACTATGATGAAATCTAAATGAACTTTAATTTGTGAGCAAGTTTTTATGACTACTATCCGTAAAGTAACAGGCGATCCTAATGAATTCTGGAGTGAACTAGGTTGGAGCGATCTGACTAGTGCCGAACAAGAACTCTGGACACAACTAGGCTGGAATGAAGAAAATTGGGATGATGAACTAGATTTTCCTGAATGGGATGACTTATCTAGTGAAGACCAAAAACTTTGGGGAGTATTAGGTTGGACACAATCTAGATGGGAAGGCGAAGATGACATTCCTGAATCAGCAGAAAAATCTTGGGAAGAGCTAACCAGTGAAGAACAAGCTGCGGCAACTGACCTTGGTTATACCCAAGATAAATGGGATAACGAATAAAAATTGTGTCGTGGCGAAGCCACGACACAGATAGCTTGAAGCCTTACTAAATAAGGCTTTAAGTCTATTTAGCTAGATAATTTTATAAATTATCAAAATTCTGATGTTAAAGTTACGCATTTCGGGTTAGAATAGCAAAGCCTTTCGGGGGTGTGGCGGAATGGTAGACGCTACGGACTTAAAATCCGTTGACCGCAAGGTCGTAAGGGTTCAAGTCCCTTCACCCCCATTTTCAAATCAATTAGGGAAAAGTGTTTTACGCTCTTCCCTAATTTTTTGATCGTATTCAATCCTAAAGAGAGTTCTGCCCCTTTGCGGCGCAACTCTCTTTAGGATTAACAATTCACAATCTGAGAACACTTATGTCTATCCAAGTCTATGGAATCCCTAATTGTGGCACTTGCAAAAAAGCGATCGCATGGTTAGAGGCGCAGGGTATTGCCCATGAATTTATTAATACTAAAGACTATCCCCCTGCCAGAAGCGCGATCGCCGAATGGGTAAACTCTTTAGGCGAAAGAGCCATGCGAAATACTTCAGGGCAATCCTACCGAGCGCTCGGCACTGAAAAAGACACATGGTCACATATTCAATGGATTGAAGCCTATGCCAAGGATACAATGTTGCTCAAACGTCCTCTATTTGTCAAAGATGGCAAAGCGATCGCGATCGGATTTAGAAATCCAGAAGAACTCAAACAAAAATTAATCTAAGCTTTGCGGTCAAACTTAAACAAGATATTTTTTTTAAATGTGGCTTCGCCACATTTAAAAAAAATATCTTGTTGGAATTTATTTTTTCATTCCATAGAATGATAGAAAAAACTAAGAAAGTTAGCGTATATTAACTTAGCAATAAGAGGTACATAAATATGAACCAAAGACTAAAGCGATGGGAATCTCCCCGCAGTGAAGGTAGAAATAATAAAGGAAAGGGTGGTTCTGCCCGACAACGCCAAAAGAAAAAGCAATTTCAAATGCTTCGTAAAAAACTAAAAGGAGATGCTGCTAGCAGCATCTCCTTTTTTTTAATTCCCAAAAGTGTGGTCATACTTTTAGGAATTGGTACAACTGGGGGGATTATTAATAATTTGCCACAGAAACTTGTTGAGCAAAGTCAGCATCACCGACCTCATGAAAATCAGTCTCACCAAAAATGGCATTTTCAAACTTATAGTGCTTAAACTCCAAAATATTTCCTGAGTGATCTGATAAAAAAAAAGTTCGATGCTCTAAAGGAGTATCAACAAAGCGAACTTTAGGTTTTTGATAAAACTTGAGACGCTTATCATGGACTTTCTCTAATAAAGCCATCCAGTTATTTTCCGAATAAAAAACTAATCCGAAATGTCGTGGATAAATACCACGTTGAGCTTCACTGGATTCATGAGCAACGTGCGCGACCAACTGGTGTCCATACAAACTCATGATCAGCGAATCACTAGACTCGCGACCTGCTAGACAACCCAATCCATCAATATAAAAAGCTTTAGTGCTTGCAATATCTTTGACTGGAAATGCGAGATGAAAGAGGATCTTGGTCATGGTGCAGTATTTTCTAGCATAAGTTTGGTGCGCTTGAGCTTATCAGGAACGTCAATCGGATATTTTCCTGTAAAGCAAGCTGTGCAAAAATGCGTGGTATCGACTTGCGTCGCCTTTAACATTGCGTCGTGACTCAGATAAGCAAGAGTATCCACCTCGATCTGCTTGGCGATCGCCTCAACAGAATTATGCGAAGCAATTAAATGATCTTGCGAATCTGTATCAATACCATAGAAACAAGGGTGAGTTACAGGTGGAGAAGAAATACGCATATGTACCTCCGTGGCACCAGCCTCACGCAATGCCCTTACTATTTTACGACTCGTGGTTCCTCTTACGATCGAATCATCAATGACAATTACCCGTTTATTTTTTAAAACATCGCGCAATGTATTGAGCTTCATCCGAATGCCTGACTCACGCATCGCTTGAGTTGGCTGAATAAAAGTCCGACCGACATAGCGGTTTTTAATTAGCCCTTCTGCGTAAGGAATTCCTGATTCGCGAGAAAATCCGATCGCCGCAGGAATCCCCGAATCAGGCACACCAATCACAATATCGGCATCAACTAAACTTTCTTTAGCGAGTAGCGCACCAATTCTCATTCTGTAGGTATAAAGACTCTCTTCATGCATGACACTATCAGGTCGTGCAAAGTAGATCATCTCGAAAACACAGAGCTTAGGTTTGGATTCTTCCCATTGCAAAGATTGAATCCCGTTTTCCATCGTGATGATCACTAGTTCCCCGGGAAGCACTTCGCGCACATACTCTGCGCCAATAATATCTAAGCCACAGGTTTCCGAAGACAAGACATAGGAACCATCGGCAGTTTTGCCAATAACTAAGGGACGCACACCATAGGCATCTCGCGCCCCAGCGATCGCATTAGGCATCGCCATAACGAGGCTAAAAGCGCCATAACTGCGCCTGAGAGCCACCACAATTGCTTCTTGCCAATCCTTGCCTTCTTCTACAGCTTCCCCTACCGCAAACGCAATCCCTTCGGAATCCGTGGTGGATTCGAGGGCGTGACCTTGGGCTGATAGCTCTGCGCGTAACTCTGTAGCATTTACCAAGTTACCATTGTGAGCGAGAGAGAAGTCCCCCAGCCTTGTATTCACGACAATGGGCTGAGCATTACACACTTTGCTAGAACCAGTTGTGGAATAACGATTATGCCCGATCGCCAAAGCCCCCTTCATTTCCGAAAGAATCGTCTCATTGAAGATTTGAGCAACCAACCCCATTGCTTTATGTGTATGGGTATTACCGCGATCGTCATATACAGTAATACCAGCCGATTCTTGTCCTCGGTGCTGCAAAGCATAGAGTCCAAAATAAACTAGCTTCGCAACATCCCCATTTGTTGCGAGAACTCCAAAAACACCACAGGCTTCTTGTGGCTTATCAGTCTCAATATCATTATTAGCATCTAGATCGTGAAGATCCTCTGGATTTAGAAATTTGGTAGGCATCTCATCAGCAGAAACAGAATGGTCAGAATAGTCTGGCAGCATAGAGTTATACGCGGTACTTAAGTTGGGTAGAAGAGAAAAGCCCATTCTTAGATCGTACCAGCGTTAAGCATTTCTTAACCAAAATCGGCATATCAAAAGTCAGGACAACAAAAAAGGCGATTTTTGTTGTAATATTTTCATCTTTTAAATCTTATAAAAACTTATAAAAACTTAATACCTGTCATTTAGTCTTTCTTATGGGTTACGTGTCAGTCTGACCTGTAAACTTAATTACGAGGTTGTGTAGTAAAGCACAACTAGACTTAACTTTGTTTTCTGATTCTAGATAATTTCTGGAACATAACAAAAGCTTAATAGTTGCAAAATTTAGATAAATACAGGAATTCCTACGCATGGATAATACAATCAGCCTTGAGATTATTGAGGTCGTTGAACAGGCTGCGATCGCATCTTCTAAGTTTATGGGCTTGGGTAAAAAAGATGAGGCTGACGAAGCAGCAGTTGAAGCAATGCGCGAACGCATGAATAAGATTCATATGCGTGGACGAATTGTTATTGGTGAAGGCGAACGTGACGAAGCTCCCATGTTATACATCGGCGAAGAAGTTGGGATTTGCTCCCAGCCCAATGCTGCTGAATTCTGCACCATCGAAGAATTACAAGAAATTGACATCGCTGTTGACCCTTGCGAAGGCACAAACCTTGTTGCTTACGGTCAAAATGGCTCGATGGCAGTTCTTGCCATTTCTGAGCGTGGCGGTTTGTTCCAAGCTCCCGACTTTTATATGGACAAGCTAGCTGCACCTCCTGCGGCAAAGGGTCATGTAGATATCCGCAAAACACCTACCGAAAACCTGAAAATTTTGTCCGAATGTCTTGATCGGGCGATCGAAGAATTAGTCGTAGTGGTTATGGATCGTCCTCGTCACAAAGGCTTGATTTCTGAAATCCGTGCTGCTGGCGCTCGTGTACGTTTGATCAGTGATGGTGACGTATCTGCGGCGATTTGCTGTGGTTTCGCTGGTACAAACATCCATGCGCTTATGGGTATCGGTGCTGCTCCTGAAGGTGTTATCTCCGCAGCCGCTATGCGTTGCTTAGGTGGTCACTTCCAAGGTCGTCTAGTTTATGACCCTGCTGAAGTCAATACCCCTGAAAGCGAAAAGTGGACACGGGAAGGTAATATTTTACGCCTAAAAGAAATGGGAATTACCGATCCTGATAAGGTCTACGATGCTAATGAATTGGCTTGTGGTAAGGACGTATTGTTTGCTGGCTGTGGTATTACCCCCGGAACCTTGATGGAAGGTGTTCGTTTCTTTGGTGGTGGTTGCCGTACTCAGTCTTTGGTTATTTCGACTCAATCAAAGACTGCTCGTTTCATTGATACTATCCACTTGACCAGCGACAAGCCTAAGACCATTAATCTTCGCTAATCATAAAAATTCGTTGTTAACGAACTTTTGGCAATAAAAAAGAAGGGGCTTAAGCTCCTTCTTTTTTATTGCTTGAATTATGCTAGGAATCTATTAGTTGGAACAGCGATCGCCTCTTTAATCTCTGTGAAAGTAGATATCTTATAGTTCTCTAAGCAAATTGTCATATTCGCCCTTAATTCTTAGATGGGAAGGGAGTAAGCGACACCGAGTGTAGGGTGTATTGAATTTCAAAAAAGCTAAGAGAGTAGCCAAGTTTGAGTCAATAGGTTGAAGCCACCGATAAAATTTGAACCTACACTTAAAGTAGTGGTTTTTAGGATTCCATATTATTTCTATCATTTCGACTAAATAAATCAGGAAATTTTAAGTATGGATACTTGGGAAAGCTTACGCATGGCAGGGAAAACCCTTGCGGCTAATCGACTGCGTAGCACTTTAACAATGTTAGGTATCATCATTGGCAATGCCTCCGTAATTTTGATGGTAGGCGTTGGACAAGGCGCTCAGAAATATGCTTCGCAGCAATTTCAGGCGTTGGGGACGGATGTGATTTTTGTAATTACGGGAACTGATAATGCGCGGCGGAATGTAATCGCGCCGCCCAATCGGCTTGTCCTTGCCGATGCCGAAGCGATCGCCACTCAAGTACCTACCGTCCGCAGTGTGGCTGCCCAAATTAATGGCTCAGAACTAGCGATCGCAGGAAATAACACCAAACGCGCCACCCTAATTGGGACAACCGATAATTATGTAAAGGTACGGACTGCGGAGGTTGGATCAGGACGTTTTTTCAATGCAGAAGATATTAAGCGCAACTCAAGAGTTGTGACTTTAGGTTCGGCAATTAGCAGAGATTTATTTCCACAGGGTAATGCCCTTGGACAGTCAGTCAGAATACGCGGTACTAGCTACGAAGTAATTGGCATCATGTCAGAAAAAGGGGCTTTTCTGGGGACTAACCAAGATGACACCATATTTCTGCCGATTACCACGATGACGAGTCGCCTCACAGGTAAAACCTCTCCCTATGGCGTTGCCATTGCGGTGATAAATGTATCCGCAACCAGTAACGATAATGTGAGCGCCGCCCAATTCCAAATTGCGAATCTATTAAGATTGCGTCACCGTACTTCTGATATCAATGCTGATGATACATTTACCATTCGTACCCAACAGGACGCTTTAGAAATTGTGGGTAACATCACAGGTGCACTGACGATCATGCTAGCCGCGATCGCAGGAATATCACTCCTAGTCGGTGGCATCGGCATTATGAACATCATGCTGGTATCCGTCACCGAACGCACCAGCGAAATCGGACTGCGTAAAGCGATCGGCGCATCCCCTAGCGACATTCTCACCCAGTTCACCATCGAGGCAGTGATTCTGTCCTTACTTGGTGGAGCGATCGGCACTGCGATCGGGATTGGTGGCATCCTTTTAATCGCCGCAGTTTCACCCCTCCAAGCAGGTGTATCCATTAGCGCCATCTGTCTAGCCGTCGGTGTTTCGGGGGGCATCGGTCTATTTTTCGGTATTTTCCCCGCTCGCCAAGCCGCCCGACTTGATCCAATTGTGGCTCTTAGAAGCATTTAATCAAGGAAAGGCTAAAAGAAAAATTTTTCCCTTTTTGCAATTACAAAAAAACAATCACCAAAAGCCAATCGCTAACCGCTAATACTCCCATGCTAACTACCAATCTAATCTCCTCCCCACCTGAAATAACTGACTCAAGACGCGAGATTGTGCGACTTAGTGAAGTTTGTAAATATTATGGACAAGATGACACCTTAGTAAAAGCCTTAGATGATGTTAGCTTTGTGATTAAGCAAGGGGAATATTGCGCGATTATGGGAGCTTCAGGTTCAGGCAAATCCACCTGCATGAATATCATCGGTTGCCTCGACAGCACCACCTCTGGTCAATATTTTCTCGATGAAGAAGATGTCTCAGGCATGGAAGAGAAGGATCTCGCTAGGGTTCGCAATCTCAAAATTGGCTTTGTGTTTCAGCAATATCACTTGCTGCCCCAACTCTCGGCGTTAGAGAACGTGATGTTACCCATGGCTTATGCCAATGTGCGCCCCAAAGAACAAAAGGAACGCGCTTCGGCAGCACTCGAACGGGTAGCTATGGGACATCGCCTTAATAATCGTCCCAATCAAATGTCAGGCGGTCAACAACAACGAGTCGCGATCGCCAGAGCGATCGTCAATAATCCCGTAATGTTACTAGCCGATGAGCCAACGGGAGCGCTCGATTCCCATACGACCGCTGAAGTGATGGAGTTATTTGGTGAACTGAATAACAGTGGTATTACTGTCGTGATGGTCACGCATGAGTCAGATGTGGCACGTAATACTCAACGGATTATTTGGTTTCGGGATGGCCAAGTCATTAATGCACACCTTTCTCCTGATGACTTAGGACATGTAATTTAGAAACAGAAATTTATAGCACTTTGCGCTCAAACGAACACCGCCGACACTTGCGTCGGGGATGCTCATTATGTACATCTGTTGCCAAAATGCAATCATTTCTTAGCAATGTTGATATGATTGGTCTAAGCTATTTAGCTGGGTCAAAAACGCCTAAACCAGTGGAGATCAATCAAAATGGATATCGTAGCGGTAACATCTCTTATTAGTTCTTGCTTACCTTCCTTATTAAAGCTAGGAGATAAGGCTGCTGAGATTGCTGGTAGCAAAATTGGGGAGGATGCTTGGGCAACAGCAAAGAAAATTTGGGAAAAGCTACGTCCGAAGGTGGAAGAAAAAAAAGTAATCGCAAATGCAGTGGAGGCAGTGGTTGAGAGTCCAGAGGATGAGGATTGTAAGGAGTTCTTTCAGAAAAAATTACAAAAACTAATTGAGGAGAATCAGGATTTAACCGAAGCGATCGCCAAAATCCTCCAAGAAAGCGCCCCTTTGCCAGCTAGTGTCCAAATCAATCAGACGGTTACGAATAACCAAGGTCAAGTAATAGGACAAATGACAGGTGGCAAAGCGATCGGGCGAATTGATGGCAATATTCAGGGTGGGGTGAATTTGTAGGGGTAATTGGTGATTAGTAATTAGGGATTGGTAAGGGCTTTATGACAAATTCTTCGGACTCGGAATATCAACGCAAAAATCTTCCCTCAACTGAGATTGAGCAGAAGGTAATGGAAAATCAGGGACAGGCGATCGGTCAGATGACTGGTGGTTTGGCGGTGGGGCATGTGGGTCATCTGACGGTCTATGTATCTAATAGTCCCAACGATCTTGCACCCCCTAAAAGTGTTACTTCAAGTTCTCTAGGTGCAAATCCTTATCAGGGTTTGAAGGCTTTTCGAGAACATGATTGGCATCGTTTTTTTGGGCGTAATGACGATATTAAGCGGCTTTATCTGAAGTTTCGAGAATTACACGATCGCCCCAATGCTGTTCGGGTATTGCCAATTTATGGTCCTTCAGGCTCAGGAAAGTCTTCGTTAGCAAGAGCGGGTTTAATTCGGGCTTTGGGTAAATACTCCTTACCAGGCAAGGATCGCGGTCGAGTTGTATCCCTCACTCCTGGTGCCAGACCTCTGGAGGCTTTGGCTACGGTATTGGCGAGGATTGCCACGAATGATAACTCGCCTGCGGAAAAAGTCGAAGAGTTTGAGAGGGTGCTAAAAAGACAGAATGATCATCAAAAGTTTGATGGGTTGCGTCGTATTGCTAATGTATTTCCTGATATTAACTTTTCGCCGCTAATCATTTTGGTGGATCAATTTGAAGAGATCTATACTTATCAAAAAGGTAATTCTGGCGATTTTGAGCGTCAAGCGTTTATAGGGAATTTGTTGTGTGCAGCGAGCGATCTGCCTCAAAATGTATCGGTAATTTTGACTCTTCGCAGTGATTTTTTGGGTAAGACTCAGCAAGATCCTGAACTAAATAAGCTTTTTGCTTCGCAGGGCGTATTAGTGCCGATTATGCAGCCTTCTCAATTGGCGATCGCGATTACTGAACCAGCAAAACGTGCGGGATATGAAATAGATAAAGCAACGGTGAATTTGCTAATCAAAGACTCTCAGGGACAAGAAGGGACTTTACCACTTTTACAATTTGCTCTAACTCAGATTTGGGAAGGATTATTGCAGGAGCCTCAAGTAACACCTGCGGAAACTTTAGAAAAAATTGGTGGTGTGGGTGGTGCTTTAGCAAATGAAGCCAAGCGTTTGTATGAATCATTAACTTCCGAACAACAACAAATAGCGCGATCAGCTTTTCTGTCAATGGTGCAGCTAAATGACGACAATAAGGCAACTCGCCGCCGCGCCACAATTTCGGAACTAGTGAAAGACGCTAGTAAGAAACACTTAGTTCGAGAAGTGATTGATTGCTTTGCGAAACCGGGGGTGTGGATTTTAGTGACTTCTTCTAGTAAGGAGGAAGTGGAAATGGTAGAGATTGCCCATGAAGCTTTAATCAACAATTGGGAAGAGTTACGAGCTTGGTTAGATAAAAACAGTTTGCTAAAACTTCAACGGGATGAAATTCATAAAGCAGCAGTAAAGTGGAAAAGTATAGAGAGGTCTAAATCGAAAGATTATTTGCTTCAGGGGCGGGTTCTTCGAGACGCATTAGAATTTCAAAAATCTCTAAAAGATAATCCTGATATTTTTCTATCGAATACAGCTAAGGAGTTTTTACAAGCATCTATTCAGAAACAGAGAAATAATATTTTTAAAGCGATTGGAATATTTCTCATATTCCCAGCAATAATTACAATTGCAGCTATACCTAGCATTTTAAGACTTATTGAAAATGTACAGGTTGATAGAGCTAAAAAAATTGCCTTTGCAGATGATTGTGATCCAAGTCCTAACACTAGAGAAGCACTTGAATACTTGATAAAAAAAGGTTATAAATTAGAACTTGCTGGGATAAGACTATGTAACGAAAATATACCTAATATCGATCTTTCTGGAAGCGATCTTTCTGGAAGCGACCTGCGAAATGCAAATTTAGGTGGTGCAAATTTAAAAAAAACATTCTTGATAAATGCCAAACTTCAAGGCGCAAAATTGATGGAGTCAGACTTATCGGGAGCTTTTTTGAGAAAAGCACAAATGCAAGAATCTCAACTACAGCTTACGGTTCTTAAAGGTGCTAATCTTCCTAGTGCTAATCTTCAAAAGGCTAGGCTAGAAGAGGCAGACTTATCTGGTGCAGATCTATCCGATGCAGACTTGTCTGGTGCAACGTTATCTAACACAGATCTATCTGGTTCAAATTTGTCTGGGACAAAGTTTTCAAATGCTATCCTAATCAATACAGTAATTATAGATAGCAAAGGTATTTCCATTCAACAACTTAATAAGGCTAGAAAAATTTGTGGTACAAAACTTTCTAGCCAATTTTTAGTCAAATACTCTAAAGAAGTTGCCGCGCTAAGAAAAATTCAAGTTAAGTGTGATAGCAAGAAGTGATATAAATTCAACTCCAACAATCTTCTCCTCTTCTTTTGGTATATGTTGTATTGCCATCACAAGTTGCAGTATTGCCCTGAACATCACAGGCTTTCCACCCATCATTGCAAGTTTTAATTGTCTGCTTATCAAAAAAGTTTGAAACAGTTCGACCGCCACTCGAATCAAGACCTCTAATTTTAGAACTACAAGCAGATAGTGCATCTGAAGCTAACTTTCTGATGTCCTTTTTACTCACTGCTGTAAGCATTAAAGCGCTAGTGAATACCTGAATTGCCGCTTCCTGATCTCTACCAAGATTAAACAGAGTCTGAGCAGCAGCTATATGAGTTTCGTTGATTTTGCTTGAGTCTACTTTACCATTATCATCAAAGCATCCTACTATTTCGCCCCCATCAGCTGTTTTGTCTCCATACAAAAGTTGACGGTAAGAGTAAGAAACCTTAGCAACTACAGAACGCTCTACAAAGTCATCTTCAGTGACAACCAAATCAATCTCATCTTCAATTCCAAGATCTTTAAGCTTATTTTGCAAAGTTTTTTCAATTTCCCAAAGAACTAAATCGAGCTTTTTCTTGAGTTTAGGGAATTCAGAAGCCATAGGTTTACTTACTTTTTTGGGTAAAGAACTTGGAGAAGTTGTCGAGAAATTTTGGCTAGATGGTGATGCACAGTCATCGCAACAGGCATCACTAGTCAAAGCCTTAGCAGCATTTACTGCAAGATTAGCATCAGCTAAGCCGAAGCCTGTTGCAAGATCAAAACCCTTAGTAGCAGAAGCACCACTACTAGAAGGATTGCTAGATCCATCAACCGCATCACGGGCTGTGTCTTCCAAAATTTTCTTCGCCTGAGCGGGAGTTAACTTCGGATTAACTTGCTTCATCAAAGCGCAAATACCAGCCAATTGAGGAGCCGCCGCCGAAGTGCCACTAAAAGCAGCCCAACCATCCCTCTCCTCAGTACCATCTCTTGCGAGAGCCATCCCGCGATCAGCTTCGCAACCTGGCGGTACTGGCAACATGATATAGCTACCATGAGGTAATTGTCCAACTAAACCGCAAACATCAGGAACTTGACGGTTTGGATAGATGCGACTGACAAAGCTACTGGCATAACTACTCGCCTCAATCTTGCCTTTCAAAGAACCATTAAGATGAATAAAAGCCCCACCCGCCGCAGTCACCTCTGGGTGCTGTCCGGGAAAACCCCATTGACCATTGCCAGCCGAAAAGATCACAATAATGCCGCGTCGAATTGCCTCAGATACGGTTGCTGCAAGGACACGATTATAGGGAGAAATTTCTCCCTTGCGCTCATCCGAACCCCAACTACAGGAAATAATGTCAGGCTGCAAGGCGATCGCCTCTCGCAACGCCCCAATGGAATTAACATTTTTACCTTTACCACCTAGAGCCACATCCGCCTTAACCATCGTTAACTTGATCTCAGGGGCGATCGCCAATAAATTCGCTGACTCCCCCGTGCCATGCCCGCTTAAATCCACCTCACGATCGCTAGAACCACTAGCAAGACGAACTTGGACATTGTATTTGTGCTTGGCAAAATAGGGATGGGGATACCATCCACTATCCACCATTACTACATGAATACCCTTACCCCTTATCCCCTGCTGATGCGCTAGATGAGCATTTACACCCTGTGCCACACCATCGGGTACGGATAAATACTCACTGTCATAAATAGTCAGCGGTGGTGCAGATGTAGGTTGATTTGACTGAAAATAGTAGACAGGCTCATTAATCGCCACTCCAACTAAAAACTGATGCCATGAAGTCTTAGAGACATCAATTTCTCCAAAGGGTTTACTATCAACAGCATTAATAAATGTGGCTGTGGAGTTCTTGCCATCCCCTTTAATTACAGACCGCTCAACCGCCTCTAATTTGGTCTGAAATTCTCGCTCAAATGTCTCTGTATTACCAGAGATCGTGATCGCCATTTTGCCAAAATCTACTATCTCAAACCCAGCCTCTAAAAGCTTTTGGGCTACTAATTTTATCCCCCCTTCTACTACATGAAAGTCGGAGACGTTCTTACTGTTGATAAATACAGAATGGCTTAATAATGAGTCGCCATTTTCAGGACGAACCACCGCTTGGGCATAGATTGTCTGTGATGATTCGGGGCGATTTGACTGGCTCATTAAAAAAAACTAAAAAGTATTTGGCGTTTTAAGACTTTTCTTCAAAGTCGGGAGCGTAGGCTTGGAGTAAATTGGTAAGCTGAGAAAGCACCGAATCTTTATTAATTGTGCCAAAGGTAGAGCGATCGGGGAAAAATTCGGGGCGATCAAGGTTACGGTCGATCGCTTCTTTGACTTGTTGGGCGATTAAGTGTTGAAGATCGGCGAGCGCTCTTTCTCTTTGATAGTTTGCTCCTTGCTCAGTAGTTGCATACAAAGGTGGTAAGCGATTGAGTGCGTAGGCAGCAATATCCCCCAAATCCAAAACTTTATTACTAGTAGCTTCGATCTCGGCGACCCTTGCCACAGCTTCACTAAGTACCAACTCTTCCATCACATTAATAAACTGCTTGCGCGGAACGGCAACGACCTCTCCCGTTAGCAAAGCACCCATTAAGCGATCGAGAGCCATATACTCCTCGACCGAAAGTTCAAAGGCACTGTCACAAATCCGCCCCACTTCGGCTTCCATGGCTGGAGTCAGATAGCCATCTTGCAAAGCTTGCTCGACAATTGACTCAATGCTGGTTTTTTCTAGCTTTTCCACTGTTATCTCTTTAATAACGCAACAATAACGCAACACTAGGGTACTTCAATGGGAATAATCGTATACTCTGGCAGAGAAATTTGAAAATGCTCTTTTTGACTAAGCATAATCACTAGTCTTGCCACAGATTGCGGCTTAACTGCTAAATCGCTCCAAGGTATGGCAATTTCTAAACATTGCTCTAAACCTATTTTCGTATGAGTTGCTATGGTTTCCCACTGTAATTTTTCTATAGATTCTTGAAGCTGGACTGACTTATCGGCAAAATTGATCGTTAGGTGATGGCGAAACAAATAATTTAGCGGTGATACGTCAGGCATATCAAGAAGCCTAACTGGACTGTTGGAATTAATCCGTTGAGGATAAAACCACAACAAATGCAGCTTACTTTGGGCGATGCTCTCTAGACTACTAAATTCTAGTCGCAAGTAGCAATAAAAATGATCGTAACCATACCATAGACGCTTGACAGGTGCATTTTGGTGCATTGCACCTCTAGCACCACTAATCTCAATTTTACCAGATCCTTGCCAATCCTCATTGTCAAACCTACCGTTGATCAAGGGCTGAATTAATTTGGTGGGGCGATCGCTTGTTGAAACATCATGGGGTTCAAGGGGATAGAGCAAGGCATGGGGAACTGGCTCATTGAGGGCGCGATAGACCACCTGTAAGTGTTCGCGAAATAGGCGATCAAACATGGCATCGTCATTGGAGCTATGCCCCTCACCAAACCACCAAAACCAATCAGAGCCTTCAGCCGCCATGATGCTTTCCCATACTTCGGGATTATTCTCAGGGGTTGCTTCGGGATGCTGTGCTAAAACTTGCCGAGCTTCGGCTAGTAACTCCCAAGCACGGTTTTTGACAGGATCACCAATCCATGTGGTGAAGCTGGAATCAATCCAAGAGCCGCTATGTAATTGGTGGGGGGGGATTTTTTCGGTGGGGGGGAATTTGTCTAGATATTCGGAGGCGGTGACGAGTTTAAGGTTGGGGTTTTGCGATAGGTTTTCGTAGAGCGTTTGCAAGAATGGATTGCCATCTTGGGGATAAAATTCCCAACAGTTTTCGCCATCAAGGGCGATGGTCACTAGCCAAGGCTGACCTTCGGGATGGGCGGCTAAGTATTCATTTTGTTGTCTTTGAATACTCATGAGTCGATCGCAGAGGTCATCACTGGCGGCTTGGGGGAGTAGTGCGCCATAGCTAAAGCCAATCAGATCCGAGAGGAGGCGATCGCGAAAAATAATTGCTAAGTCACCATGTACCGTTTCAAGGCGATAGGGCTGATAAAGCAAATGGGGCGCATTGATCGATCCGCGTTCATCACGTCGGAAATAATGACCCAGACTCCAACCCAACACACCTTCGTCGGAACATAGCCAAGAAAATCCCTGTTTAGCAACTTGGGGCAAAATTGCAGGGCTAACGGACTGCTCCGAGGGCCATAGCCCCTTCGGTTCGCCGCCAAAATGTTGGCGATAAACCTCTTTTGCTTTTTCCAAATGCAAAGCAATATCAGGCTCATGCCGAAACCGAGTATTGGGCAGATACATTTGTGGGACGGCAATGCGACCCGCTTGCGTATCGGCTAAGAGGGGCAAGATCGGATGAGTGTAGGGAGTAGTGGTAATTTCTAGTTGCCCGCTTTTCTGCATTTGGCGATGTTGGGGCAAAATACGCGCAATAATTTCCCGTTGTTTACTATAAATTCTTTGGCGATCGGCAAGGGTAAATTCTTTGCCGCGCTCAAACCATTCGGCAATTTCGGGATCGGTTTCGCGAAAGAGGGGATCGATCCATGTGAGGTTATGCCATGCCAACAGATCGCTAAAGTCAGGCGCAAGCCAATGATTCACACACCAATCAAGACCATAGGCTTGACGCTGGGCGAGTAAATCCGCATAGCGAGGATACGGCTCAATCATGGTCTGATGATTGGCATCGAAGAAATGTTCGACAATAAACTGCTTTTGCGATCGCGTTAGACTGTCAACTGGTGTTAGAGTAAGCGCCAAGTAGGGATCAAACGCCTTACCCTCAACATAGTCCTGCAACTGGAGGATCAATGATGGCACAAGGTTAATCGTTTGATGTAGCTTGGGATATCTTGACAACATCAAAGCCAAGTCTAAATAATCTTTTACGCCATGCAGCCTCACCCAAGGCAAATGATATTTGCCCGCGATCGCACTTTTGTAGAGAGGTTGATGTTGGTGCCAGATAAAAGCGACATGCAGAGGAAAAGACATAGGATGACTGGCAATATGACTGGCGATACTTCTAGAAATTGTGACACACCTGTTCGTAGTTCGATCCAAATACTGCAAATATTTTGTATAAAGCTATGTACTGTTAGTTTGAGTTTGTGTTTAATGGGCTGCACATCCCCCACCACAGCCAATAGTGACAAACCTACGGCAAATCCATCGAT
Source organism: Pseudanabaena sp. FACHB-1998 (assembly GCF_014696355.1). Classification (GTDB taxonomy): domain Bacteria; phylum Cyanobacteriota; class Cyanobacteriia; order Pseudanabaenales; family Pseudanabaenaceae; genus Pseudanabaena. Next base: position 45,188 of record NZ_JACJQA010000037.1, read on the forward strand.
CCCCAATATTTCTAACCCCACACCCCCAATCCAACTGCAAACTAAACCAAAACCCCTTGAAGATCTAGCGCAGTATTTGCCAATTACTGCTACCGCCGCGATCGCTGGTCGTGAAATTCAGCTAGAGGTTGCTAACACCCCTAAGCAACAGGAACAGGGCTTAATGTTTCGTCCCCCCCTAGCTGACGATCGCGGCATGTTATTTCCCTTTACGCCTGCGCGTCCTGTTGCCTTTTGGATGAAAAATACACCCTCGCCGCTCGATATTATTTTCCTGTTAGAGGGTGAAGTAAAGGCGATCGCGCGTAACGCCACAATGTGTAAAACCGACCCCTGTCCGATTTATCCCGCCGATGGGGTAATTGCCGATCATGTCATTGAGGTGCGAGCAGGACTAACCACCGAGTTAGGTTTAAAAGAAGGCGATCAAATTACCCTCAAATTCTTGTTGCCAAAAAATCAATGACGACTATAATTCTAGAGTCCAAAATCATAAAACGATGACTTAGTATCTTTTGCTTAATTACTATAGCGATCGTCAATGATTTGAGGGAGTGCGCCCCTTTGGAACCCACTCTCTCAAATCATTGACGATTTCTGTAAATCTTAATTAAAAAAGAAATTCCAAAATGTTCAAAAAACACTTGGTATTATCTGCGCGAAAGTGATACAAGTAGCAGTGGTGAGTCTTGAGTGAAAGAAGAGTAAAAAAGATGACAGCTAGCAGAGCGAGAATGCCTGAACCACAAAGATCCCCTCAGCCCCTAGATCGCAACGGAAAACGCCTGCAAGCGAATCGTCAGCCTGTCAAGAATAAAAATGTAAAGCGGCTGCCGCGAACTGACTCTTTCCCGCTACCAGCTTGGCTAAAGTTATTGATGTCGGCACAAAAGATGTCGATCGCCATGACTGTGTTGCTAACCATCTCCGTATTTGTGATCTATGGTTGGACTGTTTACGCTCAAGAGCAGTGGAATCAACAATATAAAAAGCTCGAACAACTCAAGCGCCAAGAAAGGCAATTAACCACTGCTGAAGGTTCTTTTGATAATGATATGTTGCGGTCTGTTCAGAAAAAGCCTGGGGAATTAGTGCGTGAGCGTCCCGAACAGTCGATTTTTTTACAAGCAGCACCACTTCGTCCCAAACGTGAAGTTCCTGCAACTGTCTCGGAGCTTCCCAAAACCAAACAAAATGAAAGTCTAGGATATTAAAAAAAGAGGTGGCTGAGCCACCTCTTTTTTAATTTCCCATAGAGTTGCGGCGTGCGCCGCAACTCTATTTTTTTTGCCCTATTCAACAGTTACAGATTTGGCAAGATTGCGCGGTTGATCAACATCTAAGCCACGATGAGCGGCTACATGGTAGGACAGCAATTGCAAGGGAATCACTGTAAGAATTGGTGAGAAAATCTCATCAACCACAGGAATCGGCAAAATGTGATCAAACACCTCATGCGCCGCAGGATCATCTAAGGGCGCAACCCCAATTAGTTTGGCATCCCTAGCTTTTGCCTCTTGAGAATTGGAGAGAACTTTCTCGTATACAGCCCCCGGAGTAGCGATCGCTACCACAGGCACATCTTCATCTAACAAGGCGATCGGTCCATGCTTCATTTCGCCTGCGGGATAGCCCTCCGCGTGGATGTAGCTAATTTCCTTGAGTTTGAGCGCACCTTCAAGGGCGATCGGAAAATTAATGCCCCGACCGAGGAAAATAAAATCCTTTGTATGGGTAAATTGACGAGAAAGATCCTCAATGTAACGTTCTTGACTTTCCAGAATCCGTTCCATATAGGCAGGTAATTGGCGCAATCCTTCAATTAATTCTTGAGATTTTGCCTCACTGATTTTGCCTGTGATCATCCCAAAATCTATCGCTAGCAAATAGAACATTAGCAATTGAGCCACAAAAGTCTTAGTCGCCGCCACGCCGATTTCAATGCCCGCTTGGGTATCGATGACCGCATCCGCAATTCGTCCAATGGAGCTTTCGGTGCGGTTAGTAATTCCCAGACAGCGATCGCCTCTAGATTTAGCAAGCTCTAGAGCCGCTAGGGTATCCGCCGTTTCTCCTGATTGGGTTACGCCAATTACAAGGGTGTTTTTTAAAGAAGGAGGGGGCGAATAGCGATATTCTGAGGCATATTGAACGCTTGTAGGAATACCTGCAATCTGCTCTAATAAATACTTCCCGATCAGCGAAGCGTGCCAACTAGTTCCACAGGCAATGATTTCCACCCGTTCAATAGAATTAATAAAATCCTTCGGTAATCTCAATTGAATGTGATTTGCTTCGCTAATATAGCTGGCTAGCCCTGCTCGAAATACCCCCGGTTGCTCATAGATTTCCTTGAGCATATAGTGTTTGAAGCCTTGCTTCTCCACCATGGTCGGGTTCCAATTTAAAGTCTGCGGCGCACGACGGAGGCGATCGCCTTTGGCATTAAATACCTGTACCGATTCCCTAGTTAGCCGCGCAATTTCCCCATTTTCTAGAGGAATGACGGTGCGGGTATAGGCAACTAAGGCTGGAGTATCCGATGCACAGAAATTTTCGTCTTTGCCGATGCCAATCACCAGTGGCGCTTGTTGACGTACCACAATTAATTCGTCGGGATAATCGGCATGGATAACCGCGATCGCATAGGCTCCTTGTAATTTTGCCACAGTCAAACGGACAGCTTCAAATAAGACCGAAGGCGAATTAGCAGGAATGACATTCCCAAGGTTTTCTAGTTGTGAGAGAAATTCCGCGATCATGTGGGGAATTACTTCGGTATCTGTTTCGCTGACAAAAATATGTCCCAATTCTTTTAAGTCAGTTCGCAAAAGGTGATAGTTCTCGACAATGCCATTTTGTACCACCGCAAGATTGCCCATCGTATTGGTATGGGGATGGGCATTATGCTCTTCGGGCTTGCCATGAGTCGCCCATCGAGTGTGACCTATACCAATGGGTGCTTCGGGAGCCGTATCGGCGTTTAGTTTTTCTTCGAGTTGGATCAGCTTGCCTTTGGCTCTGACCCGATGCAAGCTGCGATTGGCAGGATCATCAAAAAAGGGAATTGTTGCCACGCCTGCGGAGTCATAGCCGCGATATTCTAGCTTGCGTAGCCCTGAGATTAAAACTTCATTAGCCGAGCGATGTCCGATGTAGCCAACAATTCCACACATAATGTCAATTTGAAGTAGATACGATTACAATTTTGTACGCCTAGCGCAGAAAATTATGATCGTATTTAACCATGTGAGGTTCCTGCTATAGCGGTTTTCATTTTGTCTGGGGCAAAATGAAGGCTTGAAACTCTTAGCGATCGCCCAAAAAAATTGTCTCTAAAAGAATCGCCTATGATTCTTCATGTTCAACAAACTTAAAAATAATTCTCAATAATACAAACTTCATGCGAAAATTTCCTCCATGAGTTGTGCTGGTGTGACGGGTTTGCATTCACCTAGTGCAAATTCTTGTTGAGATTCTTGTAAGTCTTGAATTAGTTCGGCTCTGCATCTGTCGCGTAGTCGGTTTTGCAAAATCCGAATCAAGTCTTCTTGATCTTCTAATTGAAGGCGATCGGCTGCTTCTAAGATTTTAGTAACTGATGTTACGTGGAAGGAATAGCCAGTTTTTGGAGTTGAGAGAAACTAGCCCTAATAGCATTGAAGTAGAGTTTAGACTTGAGAGCAAAGTGATTGAGTTTAGTTTTGATCC
>NZ_JACJQA010000038.1 GCF_014696355.1 Pseudanabaena sp. FACHB-1998
ATCACCTCTGAGCTTTTACATTTTGGACAGTGTATTCCTGTTGTCCATCGCATCTGACGTACTGTTTCGTAACATTTTTCGTCATCAATTAGATGGGTTAAGTTCACACTCAGTATAGGGATCGCGGCTTTTGGATTTCGCTACAATATTATCAAGTTCTTCCTTACTTTCACCTCCCCGATTCACCTATTGAGCCAAACCCAAAATAAGTTGATTCGCCCGCTTCGCGGGCGAATCAACTTATTTGGGTTCTTGGTTTTATTAAGCCGAGGTACTTAGAAAAATTGCAAAATGTTTTAAAAAATCACGAATACCCAAGTTTTATTTACAAAAATAGTTTTGGAAGTCGATAATTACTTAACTAATCATGGTGAAGTAATCCAAATGGGAATAATGAAAGCGAAGGTTGCGACAAAATTGAAAATCCGTCCTGTTGATTCATCGCAACTGACTAAACCCAATGAAACTATTGATGTACCAGTAGGTAAAAGTTATGGATATGATAAATTTGACCCTGCTGACAATGGACATGTAAAAGTTACCCTTGCTGCAAATAGTGGAGTTTATTATGCATTTCCTCCCCATTGGGATGGATTAGTCCCATCTCAAATTGTGAGTAAACAGCAAGCTGAAGCTCTATTTGGGAATCCAATTACCGATGTACAGTTGCAAGATTTGAATGCCTGTTTAGGACGCTACAAGATTACAACTAAGGTCAGACTACGGCACTTTTTGAGTCAAATCGCCCATGAGTCGGGCGGCTTGCAATATACCGAAGAACTTGCCGATGGCTGTGATTATGAAGGACGTGATGATTTAGGGAATGTCAATGCTGGGGATGGTCCAAGATATAAGGGTGCTGGTGTAATTCAGCTTACGGGACGGACAAATTATCAAGCTTTTAGCAAGGCGATCGCCGATCCTAAAGTAATGGAGGGAGTTAATTATGTTGCTGCTAAATACCCATTTACCAGTGCAGGTTTTTGGTGGTCCAACAATGATATGAATACCCTCTGCGATAGTGGCGGAACCGTCGAGCAAGTGACGTTACGGGTAAATGGTGGCTATAACGGTTTAGAAGATCGCCAGCACTACTACGATAAGGCTTGCAGCATCTTTGCCTAAGTATCGGGCTGCAATTAAATATAAAACCCCTAAAGCTGAGGCGCACGCGCAGCGTGCGCCTCAGCTTTAGGTTTTAGTTATGCATTAAAAAGCCCTTGCAATGCAAGGGCTTTTTATGTTTAAGCTGGGGACGAGACTCGAACTCGTGACCTACTGATTACAAATCAGTTGCTCTACCAACTGAGCTACACCAGCAAATTTAGTGCTAAAGAATGATAACAGAAGTGCGATCGCTTTAGCAATATTTAAATATTTACTCTCAAAAGCGAAAGTTAAAGAGTTAGGAGTTGTGTAGAAAGCGCGGGTAAGTCACTTGACAATTGAAAACTAAGCCTAAAATTTGCCTAGTTTTCAATTGTCAAGTGGTTGACGCTAATTGAATATCCCTACAAAATGCTTAATAGAAAAGTTTTGAACTGTTTCGAGCATATCGAGATTCTAAAAATTTGGTATGAAAACATAAATCATTAGCGCACATCATAGATTGATACGGACATGGCTAGGACAAGCGATCGCACAACGACAAATACCCAAAAGGTCAATCATTACAAAACCTTGCGGATTAGCTACAACGCAAATCCTGCTGAGGTCAAAAGCGCCTATCGCGGACTAGTCAAAGAGTTTCACCCCGATTGCAATCATCACCTCGACAACCATGATGATATCGCCTCGATCAATCTCGCTTATGAAGTCCTGAGCAATCCCCAAGCTCGCGCCCATTACGATCGCAGTTTGGGGCTTAAGCATAATCCGAACCGTAGTTCTCCGAGTGTGAAGCGATCGCCTACCAAGCGCGAAACCCATCTTAATGAAGATCAAAAAATTGATCGCTGGATCAAGCTAGTTTATGAACCGATCAGCGAAATGCTAGAGGTAATTCTGGATAGTCTAGATGAGCAGATTGATACTCTGGCGGACGATCCCTATGATGATGGTCTGATGGAAGATTTTGAAGACTACATTGATGATTGTCGGGGTTCCTATGCAAAGGCGCAGATTTTCTTTAGAGCCTTTCCTAATCCTGCCTCCGCCGCAGGTATTGCTAGCTATCTTTATCATTGCCTGAATGCGATTAGTGATGGCATTGAAGAGTTAAATTATTTCACCTTAAACTTTGATGATCACCATTTACATACAGGGCAGGAGCTATGGCGCAGGGCGGAAGAAATGCGCTACTACGCTCAAAGGGCGATGCAAAATTTGCAAAGGGACTAGTTGTCATTCAATAATTAAAAAGAGTGGCGCAGGGGCAACGTGCGCCACTCTTTTTAATTAAGCCTAGCTATGTTCGTTTTTTGAGATTCTTTTAATTTTTGTGTACTAAGCAAATTGGCGTGGGAAGATAGTTAAAGTTTGTATTCTCTAACACAGACGCAAATCGTTGTTAGATAAAATACAAATCATTAATTAATACCAAAACATAAAACAGCAAAGCCATTTTATGTCTTTGAAACCCTTATGAGGGTTGATTTTTAATTAATAAAAGTGTTGTCACACTTTCATTAATTGGCTATTAATTGGTTTGGTATTAAGTCTTTGACTGGTTACGCAAAAACCTAAATAGAGAGTTTGGTTATGTTGCACTCACTTTACTATTCCATCAGCGCTATTCAAGACGAAGCAAGACATCTACTTGAAAGTGGGAGACTGAGCCGCAGTCAACCTATTCATACCCTTTGTCGATTTTTTCGCGATCGCGAATGGTGTCAAATCGAACGAGAATTAGAAGAAAATCATTATCTATTACGCGATCGCATTTGTGATTTATTAAGCCGAGAATGTTGGCAAAATGATTAGCAATCTTAAAAACAGGGAGGTACTTGCCCCCCTGTTTTTTTAAGGTTATTAATTATTCGGATTTGAATCGCAGACTTTGTGCGAAATATTAGCCTTTAGTAACACAAAAGTTATACAATTTAACAATGTATAGCGGTAGTGCTAGCCATGTAAGCAACAATGGAGGTAATTCAAACCATTGGGGAGTCAGCAAGAGCAAAAAATGAGTCAAGGCGCTAATCTAATCAACCGCCTAAAAAAATTTGTTGACCAATCTGCTAATATGCTGAATCTAGACGAAGATGTGGCGATAGAAAGGGGCATGACTCAAATTATTAAGTCGGCGGTAATGGTAATTGGTGGTGGAGAGGATAAAGTCCAAGACCGCAAGATTCTCAAAGCCTTTGTAGAAAATTCTGGTGGCTCCCAAGCTCGCATTGCGATCATTCCTTGCGCTTCAAGGGAACCAGATATTATCGGACGAATTTACCATGATATTTTTACTGACCTCGGCGCACAAGCTGTTGAGGTCTTAGATATACGTGAACGTCCTAACTATGACTATCCCGCAGCCGAAGCGTTAGTGGATCGGTTTACAGGTGTTTTTATGACTGGTGGCGATCAACTGCGTCTTTGTGGTCTGATTGCCGATACGCCTTTTGCGATTACGATCGCTAAGCGAATTACTGAAAATCGCTTAGTTTTAGCAGGCACGAGTGCTGGCGCAGCTGCTATGGGCTATAACATGATTTCTGGTGGTAGTAGTGGTGAGTCTCCTCACAAGGAACTCGTAAATATGAGCACTGGGCTGAGTATTTTGCCTGAGATTATTGTCGATCAGCATTTTCATAACCGTAATCGGATGGCTCGTCTGATTACGGCGATCGCTGCCCATCCAGATAAGATTGGCATCGGTATTGACGAAGACACCGTAGCTATTTTTGAGCCAAATAATATTATGCGAGTTTTGGGTCGTGGCACTGTTACTGTGGTCGATCCAGGTGAGGTCTCTTACAGCAATCAATTATGGGTCAGTGGTGCTGCGCCTTTAACGATTCATAACTTGCGTGTGCATATTCTTGCCGCAGGCTGTAAATATCACCTACTCAAGCGGATTCCGATTAGTCCGTCAGTATAGAAAACCCAAAAAGAAGGCGGCGCATCGCGCCGCCTTCTTTTTGGGCTTCAATTAATGGCTATATTTCAAGCTGATATTTTTTTGTTTATAGCTGTGGTCACTTGCATGAGGACAAATCACAAAACCAGAAGATTAGTTGCGGCACGAAGTGCCACAACTAGTCTTCTGGTTTTGTGTCCTAACATGGCAACAGCCCAAAATAATAGTGATGCTTCGCGCCGCTATTATTTTGGGCTTCGTTTGCTGAATAAAATTTAAAATGTTAGGTTATCGATCTACAAAAACATTTTGCAATAATTATTCTCCCCTAAACTAAGCAACGACTGTAATTTCTGCATTTATAGGCTATCGCCTCATTTGCCCACCTATGAACACCCCCCCTGACAGCAACTCCTCTCCTCTCAAAAATATATTTTCTTGGGTTCAGAACACTCCCGAAAGAGCCATTAACGAAGCTTTTGAATCTGCTGTCAAGATCAAGCGAGTTGAAGAAGAAAACTTTAAGGGCAACAAAATTGCCAATGATGGCAGCTTTAGCACCAGTGTATTTAGTGTATTTGAAATCCAGCTTCAAAAAAATCTCAGAAACATTAATCTATGTCTTAATTTTTACAAGGTCAGTGCTAACTTACCGTATTTGCAGACTCAAAGCTCCTCTAACCAAGCTAATACGGCGATCGCCAAATATTCCCCCAACAGCCAAGACCTTGATCCCGTTGGTAATGGGCAGCTTTCCGCTAATCAACTGGGTGGTAATAGTCGTAGGTTTTCAATTTACCAAAAGCTCGCCTTTATCGACTACATGCTCGATCGATATAACAATGCCAGCGATCGCGTTATTGATGTCGAATTTAAGCCTTCCGAAAAAGCTCCTGTCAACTCCAAGCGATCGGGTGAGGAGGAGATAGGCTCCGACGAGACCGAAAAGTTTCAACTTTTTAAAAACAATAAATCCAAAAATTTCAGGCGCACAACCCCGCCAAGCACATCCGTTGAGAAAAGCATCTTACCTGGCTCTTTTTTTAAAGCCTTCGATCGCGTTAAACGAAATCTTAGCGGCTCCTATCTTGAATATGAAAAGGACATCGTTGAAGAGCTAAGGCAATCACGGGAACGCATTAACCAAGCCCTTCGTTATATCGTCATTCTGGTGATTTCTGTAATTGCGGTGCAGTTTTTATCCAAAACCTTGGTCTTCAGCCCGATGATCAACAGTTTTATTGATAATAAAAACATGACCGTTAGGTTTAGCCCCGCTATTGAGGAAAAAGCGTTTAATGCGCTCAAGATAGCAAAAGAGCGGATTGAATTTGATTACATGATCAAATCAATTATGGCGGAACGGGCTGATCCCAAAGACGAAACCTTAGAAAAAGCTGAAGCACCTAAACCAGAATCTCCTAAGGAAACAAATAAGCAGGAGCCAGCTAAACCTGAAATCTCTAAAACAGAGACTGCTAAATCTGAAGCTAAGGAGGAAATTGGCAAATCTGAGGGTAAAAATGCTGAGAATAAAACCGTGGAACGCGCCGAAAATTCGTCCTCTGAAGAAGTTGAAGCTTTAATTAAGCAGGAATCCATCAAGATCTTAAAAAGATATAACGAGGAAAGCCTCAATGGAGTAAAGAACTTACTCGCCGATATTACATCTGCTTTTGTCTTTTATATATTTCTGTTGTCAGGTCGTAAGGAACTGCAAACCATCAAAGAATTTCTTGATGAGGTGCTTTACAGCCTCAATGACAATGCCAAGGCTTTTTTAATCATCATTTCTACCGACACCTTTGTCGGATTCCACTCCAGCGAAGGCTGGGATGCATTGCTAACAGTTGTCTTTGAGCATTTTGGACTACCAGAAAATAAAATATTAGCCCAGTCATTTATCTCCACGGTTCCCGTTTTCTTAGACGGCTTATTCAAGTTTTGGATTTTCCAATATCTCACCCAAGCCTCGCCTTCTACGGCGACTATTTATCGTGAAATGAACGAATAACCCTGATCAACTAAGAAATTTTTTGAAAGGGTTGCAAAGCAAGCCTTTCAAAAAATCTGGGTGCGATCGGCAGTCGCTAGAAAGACAGCTTTGCGGTGCAAAGCTGTCTTTCTTTTGATTAAACTTTCTGAACAAAGGTTTTGCCAAGCAAGCCTTGAGGTCTGACTAATAAAACGATAAACAACAGAGCAAAGGCTACGGCATCTTTATAAGCCGATTGATCTGAGGGGACAAATGATTCCGCTAAACCTAAGACCACACCGCCCACCACTGCTCCCGGAATATTCCCTAAGCCACCAAGAACGATTACGGCTAGTCCCTTTAAACCAAAGCCAATGCCAAAATAGGGCCCCGCAATGCTGACACTAGAGCCAACGAGAGTTCCTGCTAATCCGCCGAGAAACCCTGACACAAAAAAAGTTAGTAAAATAAAAAAGTCAGTATTAATTCCTAAAAGACTAGCGGTAATCGCATCTTCGGCAACGGCTTTCATCGCTTTACCGAGTTTGGTGTAGTTAATCGCGTAGGTCAAAATCGATAAAATGATTCCCGATACGCCGAAAATGACGATTTGGACAGTGCGAATGGCGATCGGTTTGTCTACTGTGCCGAAGTTAATCGCTGGTGGGAGACTGCCATAGATATTGGCGGGGAAGTTGTAGCTTTCTGCGCCCACCAGATATTGAATGGTGTTAACGATGACTACGGCTACGCCCAAGCTAGAAACTAGGGTAAGTAAAGGATCGGCTTTGCGATCGCGTAGAGGTCTAAAGGCAATCCTCTCGATGAGGACGCTAACGCCACCAGCGAGAATACTACCGATGAAAATGGCAACAAAAAAGGGTAAATGCAGTTCTTTGGGTAGGGAGAGATTGGCTAAAATGCCATTAAAGCCAAATGCGCCGCCACAAAGTACATAGGTAAAATACGCGCCAAGGGTGAATACGGCTCCGTGAGCGAAGTTAATGATCCCTAAAATTGAAAATACGAGGGTATAGCCGAGGGCAAAAATTGCGTAAACACTGCCAATGGATAAGCCATTTAAAAACTGTTGTAAAAATACGGAAAAGTCCATAATGCGTTTTTTTAAGAATTTTACACTTGCTCTTACATTTACGATTACGGGATTGGCGATCGCTTTAACTACCTCTCCGACCAATTCGGCGATCGCCACCCTCAACCGTCCCCATACCAAGCCCATCTCATCCCCAAATCTTTTACCCAATTCTTCCGAATTTATCGCTACAGGCGCAAAGCAAGTAATTGAATTACCCGATACAGGCGCACAAAATGATAGTTGGAGTTGTGGGCCCAATTCGGCGGCGCGAGTTTTGCGTTATTACGGGCATGAGGTGGACTATGTTTCGGTTCGAGCCTTAACGGATAAGAAATTATTTTTACCGCAAAAAATGCGGAATCCCTTCAACAATCAATGGATTGAGATCCGCACTGGTACGCCTCCCGCCACGTTGCAACAGGTGATGCAACGCTGGGAAGGCGATCGCGTTAAACGCTCACCCCAAACAAGTTTTAATCGATTAATTAATTTAGTCCGTTCGGGTAAACCTGCGATCGCCTTGGTGCGGGTGGGTGGTTTTACAGTGCCATATGTTGGCACGATTCCCTATTTACATTGGATTGCTGTGACAGGCGTTGACCCGCAGCGTCAACAGATCTATTACACCGATACAAATAGCCAAAGCTATTCTATGTCTTATAAGGATTTTCAGACTCAATGGAATTTAGGCTTAGATCGCGATGTAAGTATGGCGATCGCCAATGTTCTTAAAAGTAACGGTGTAGAAGCAAGAACAATTGTCTGGGTAGATCGCAGTTAAAATTTAAAGCTAGGGTTGCTTTAAAAAGAAATCCCAACTTAAATTTCGTGTTCTAATTAGAGCTAATAATAGTTATACAAATATGGTTAAAATCACTTTAGAAGTACCAGAAGAGTTATCTCAAAAATTAGTAAATCTAGGCGATCGCTTACCTCAAGTACTTAATCAAAGCCTAGAACAGACTGGTTTACCATCTTCTGTATATAGATATATTCTCAGCTTTTTAGCAAGTAATCCTACTTCTCAGCAAATCAAAGATTTTCGTCCTACTATCGATATGCAAGAACGTTTAAGGACATTAATCATAAGAAATGAAACAGGTGATTTAACAGAGCCAGAAATTATCGAGCTAGATGAGTATGAGCGTATTGAACATTTAATTATTATGCTCAAATCTGGCAAGCTGAAATTTCTAGAGCAATGAGCAGTACATATATCTCTAATGCAATCAGAAGGTTAGTAGAACAGAGGGCAAACTATCAGTGTGAATATTGCCTTTTGCCTGCTGGAGTTTCTTTCTTTCCCCACGAAATTGATCACATTGTTGCCTAAAAACATGGTGGCTTAACCGTAGAGGATAATCTGGCTTTCACTTGTTGGCGTTGTAATCGTCACAAAGGAAGTGATTTAGGTTCTTTTGATCCCAATACAAATGAGTTTTGCTTCCTTTTTCATCCGAGAGGGCAACGATGGCAAGATCATTTTAAGCTTCGAGATGGTGAGATTTTTGGACTGACGGCTGAAGGTCGCACGACAACACAACTTTTAAAGCTCAATTCAGAAGAAAGAATTTCAGAACGCCAAAGAATTTATGGAAGCTAGTCATTCTTACAAAATCAGCGATCTATTTGCCCCCTGCATCGCCATAGCCAAATTATTCGGAAAATATCATTTAGGGCATAGATCTTAGGAAATAGATTTTGGGCTTTATTGCTTAACTTGCATCGAGAGAAATTTTTTTTTTAGTTGTTTTGTAATTTTCCTTGATAAAGTCATTGATGTGATGTGATTGATCAAGACTTAGCTCTTCTAACTCTGCTTTTCTTACTTTTTATCTCAGTAGCCTAACTTACCGTTCATTACAGCATGGCAGAAATAAGCTATAAGCACTATTAACTATGATCAAAACCGCAATTACAAAGATCGCCGTAGTCGGATTTTTTCCTTTAATGTGCAGTCTCACCCCTGCTATTGATGCGATCGCCTTAGCTCAAAATTCGCCTAATCCCGTCTCAACCAGTCTAATCGCGCAGAATACTCAAAATAATGCGCTGACGAATACGCCGATTAAGTTGGTAGAGAGGGCAAATGCACTGAGGGAGCAAAATCAACTCGATCGCGCCCTAACTTTGTATCGCCAAGCGATCGCCGCCAGTCCCGAATTTGTACCTGCCTATTATGGTTTAGGGGTCACCTTGCGTCAGAGGGGGGACATTCAAGGCGCAATTGAAGCCCATCGTCAAGCCATCACCATCGACAAAAGCTATACCCCTGCTTACTACGGTTTAGGAATTGCTCTGTATCAAAAAGGCGATACAAGGGGGGCAATTGATGCGTATAACCAATTTGTCAGCCTCAGTAAAGCGGACACAAATCTCGCGCCTGTGTATTACAACTTGGGGCTTGCCCATGAACGCCAAAATAATATTGGGGGGGCAGTTAGTTCCTTTCGGAAAGCAATCAGCTTTGATCCTAAATACGCGCTTGCCCACAACGGCTTAGGTACGGTATTGCGTCGTCAAGGCAATCGCCAAGAGGCGATCGCTGCCTATCGCAAAGCGATCGAACTAGCGCCGCAGTATGCCGTGGCGCATTTTGCCTTAGGCATATCCCTCTACGAGGAACGCGACTATATGGGCGCAATTGAGTCCTATAAGCGGGTAACTGCCATTGATGCCAATTTTCCGAATGTTTATTACAACCTTGGTTTAGCCTATAACCAATTAGGCGATCGCCAAACCGCGATTACGACTTTCCGTAAGGCGATCGAGCAAGATCCGCGCAATGCAGATATTTATTCAGCCCTTGGTAGTGCGCTCTTACGGGAGGAAAATATTCCTGAAGCGGCGGAAGCTTTTAAACGTAGTACGGAAATTAACCCTAAAGTTGCTAGTAATTTCAACGGCTTGGGTTTAACCCTCCGTCGCCAAGGGGATCTAGAAGGCGCGATCGCTGCCTACGAAAAGGCGATCGCCCTTAATCCTAACTATGCTGCTGCCTACAACAATCTAGGACGAGTCCTCTCTGACCAAAATCGCAATGCCGACGCAATTAAAGCCTTTCGTCAAGCGATCGCCCTTGATACCAAAAATGCAGTCGCCTATAGCAATCTCGGTAATTTGCTGCGCTCTCAGGGCAGTAGTGATGAGGCGATCGAAGCCTTTCAAAAAACGATTGATATCGGCAAAGAGGATCTATGGGTGGACTACACAAGTTTGGGGCTTGCCTACGCCGATCGCGGCAAGTTGGGAGAAGCACAGGCGGCTTATCTGAAAGCGATCAACTTAAATCCAAAATTTGCCAAGGCTTACTTTGGTTTGGGGGCTTTATACACTTTGCGTGGTGAAGTGAGCAATGCCATTCGCTCTTACCAAGAAGCCTTAAAGCTATACGAAGAAAATCGAGATGCCGAATGGATCAAACGCACTCAGCAAGCCATCCAAGCTTTACAAGGGATTACCTAACAATGACTATAAAGAAAGGCGGCGCAAAGCGCCGCCTTTCTCTTCGTAACACCGCCCAAAGCGCTGGAATACTAATTCACGAAAGTGTTGCCACACTTTTGTGGATTGTAGCTGTTGCCATTCTTGTTAGGACACAAAACCAGAAGACGAGTTGCGGCGCGAAGCGCCGCAACTCGCTTCTTGGGTTTTGATTTTTCCTAATATCAAGTGACCATAGCTATAAAAACCAAACCCAGTAAGGGTTTTTAAATTAAGAAATGGCGTAGCCATTTCTTAATTTGGTATAAGATCGACAAATTAATAAAAATAGATTGTGGAGTTTTAAAGATAAGCATGGGATTTTTAGAAGGTCAGGTGGCGCTCGTTACAGGTGCATCAAGAGGAATTGGTCGGGCGATCGCTGTTGCCCTCGGAGGAGAAGGCGCAAAGGTCATCGTCAACTACGCTAGCTCTGCCACTGCTGCGGAAGAAGTGGTTGCAGAAATTAAGGCAAATGGTGGCGAGGCGATCGCCCTCCATGCCGATGTCTCCCACGAAGCCCAAGTTGAAAGCTTAATCAAATCGGCGATCGATACATGGGGACGCTTAGACGTGTTAGTGAATAACGCTGGCATTACCCGCGATACGCTATTGCTAAGAATGAAGCTTGAAGATTGGCAATCCGTAATCGACCTCAACCTCACAGGCGTATTTCTTTCCACCAGAGCCGCTTCTAAGATCATGCTCAAGCAAAAGTCGGGGCGCATCATTAATATTGCTTCGGTCGCTGGACAAATGGGCAATCCCGGACAAGGTAATTACAGTGCGGCAAAGGCAGGCGTAATTGGCTTTACTAAAACCGTCGCTAAGGAACTCGCCAGTCGTGGGATTACGGTGAATGCGGTGGCTCCCGGATTTATTGCTACAGACATGACCGCCGAATTAAAAAACCTTGACGATATTCTCAAATTTATTCCCCTCGGTCGTTATGGTCAGCCCGAAGAAATTGCGGGTATGGTGCGATTTCTGGCTGCAGATCCTGCGGCGGCGTATATTACAGGGCAAGTCTTTAATGTCGATGGCGGCATGGTTATGGCATAAATAACAGAAAAGGGTGCTTCGCACCCTTTTCTGTTATTTATGCAAATATATTGAGGTTGAGGTAAGTTTAGTATGAAAACTCTGATAGCAATAATTTTGGGGATTTTGTGTTTTGTGATTAGTCCCGATCTGGCGATCGCCTCTGCTGATTTCCCAACTGATTTCACTAAACAACCTGTGATCGCCATCAAGGTTAGTCTGAGTAACGAAGCCAATGAACTTAAATTTACACCCAATAAATTTACCTTTGAGTCGGGCAAGCGCTACAAATTAATGCTGAGCAATTCTAGTGGCATGAAGCATTATTTCACGAGCAAAGATTTTGCCGACGCAGTCTGGACGCAAAATGTCGTGGCTGGCAATGTGGAAATTAAGGGCAGTATCCGCGAATTAGAACTACGCCCTAACACCACTGCCGAGTGGACTTTTGTACCAGTTAAGTCTGGTACTTATGAGTTGCACTGCGCGATCGCTGGTCACACCGAAGCAGGAATGCGTGGCAATATTACAATTCAGCCCAGTGCTTAAATTTAGGGTTACTTAACCATGCGTTCGATATTTGCAATTTTTCTTACTTTATTTCTAGTCTTTCATCCTGCGGCGATCGCCCCTGTGCAAGCTCAGGTCAACCTTACCGAAACTGAAGCTAAGCAATTAGATGCATTGGTGAAAAAAGCTTTTGATGCAACGGATGCAGGGGAATTTACAGAGGCGGAGGGCTATTGGACAGATTTGATTAATCTCTATCCCGACAATGCCGCAGGATGGAGCAATCGGGGCAACTCGAAAATGAGTCAAAATCGACCACAGGAGGCTCTCGCTGATTACAACAAGTCCGTAGAACTTGCGCCCGCTTATCCCGATCCCTACCTCAATCGTGGTGCAGCGCTAGAAAGTCTAGGCAAATGGGAAGAAGCGATCGCTGACTATAATCGCGTTTTAGAAATTGATCCCAAGGATGCGGCGGCTTATAACAATCGTGGTAATGCTAAGGCGGGCTTAGGTAAATGGGAAGAGGCGATCGCGGATTATCAAACGGCGATGCAGGTAAATTCGCGATTTAGTACAGCCTTTGGCAATCATGCGATCGCCTTGTACGAAGTGGGCAAGACCGAAGAAGCGATTAAAGAAATGAAAAATATTCTTCGTAAATATCCCAACTTCACTGATGTCAGAGCAGCTTTGACAGCCGCACTCTGGGCTAATAAGAAAAATGGTGAAGCTGAGAGCAATTGGGTATCGGTCGAAAATCTCGATCCCCGCTATCGAGATATTAATTGGGTCAAAAATATCCGTCGATGGTCACCTACATTAGTCACATCGCTGGAAAAGTTTTTAACTTTAAAGTAAATATTCCCTAATTGAGGGTATGTGGCAATGTAAGTTTTGCTTAAGACATACAAACCAAAAAGCGAGTTGCGGCACTTCGTGCCGCAACTCGCTTTTTGGTTTGTAAAGTCAAAGTTTTGATTATGGATTAGTAGGAATGGAAATCTTGATTTCGCGGCGTTGTTGATTTCTAAAGTTAGTAACAGCATCATCTAAAGATTCAGCTTGATCGGCACGGAATTTTTCGGGGGACTTACCATTCGCTAAGTTGATGTTATTAATTAGCTGAAGTATGTTCAAATTACTACCGCCAATGCTAAGGGAAGATTTTTCCTGTTGTTGAGCTTCGCGTAGGGTTTGCTCAGCAAGAGTTGGTGCAGTATTAACTTGTGCGATCGCCCCTGATGCGATCGTTGTTGCTGATAGGGTTAGAGCAGCAATCCCTGTAGTCACTAGGGAAATTGTTTTTGAAATCATAGTTTTGTCTCCTTAAATAACATCTACTTTCTAGTTTATACCAAAATTTTTTATAGCAACATAACTACAGCGATCAATGCTGACTTAAAACTCTCAAAGATTTTTGAAAGCGTTGTGAAGTGACGCTTTCAAAAATCTTTGGGTACTACTCGCGTCTACCCCAAACTGGAATATCAATCCATGAAAGGGTGACCACACTTTTGTGGATTAAAAAGCAAATCCCATAAGGTTTTTCACAACTAAAAATGGTATAGCCATTTTTAGTTTCGGTATAACTTTGATTAAATAGCGATCGCTATTTACAAAAATCGGCGCAATGCATCGACTTTTTTTAAATTGAATAGTCCAAAGGAAAAGATTTGGCATCTCTTGGCTCGATATGTACCTGTTGCTGGGGTTGTAACTTTAACTCATCAAAGCGCTCGCGCGTTAGGTGAGCAGTTAATACTTGACCATCCCCCAAGGCTAGCTCCGCCTGTACCTCCCAACCTAAATGAATCAATCGGGTAATTTGAGCCGCAATAGAACTGCTGGTGGGTTCCGTCGCAATCAAAATATCACGGGGACGGATATAAACATCTGCACTTTCTTTGTGTTGATGGATTTTATGAAACTCACTAACTTGGCTGCGATTAGCAGGTAGGACATTTACGGGGCCAATGAAACTCATTACAAAAGGCGTTGCTGGATTGTCATAAACTTCCGCAGGTGTGCCAATCTGCTCAATCCTGCCTTTATTCATCACCACAATTTCATCGGAAACTTCCATCGCTTCCTCTTGGTCATGGGTCACAAATACACTGGTCACATGGACTTCATCATGGAGGCGGCGCAACCATGCGCGTAATTCTTTGCGAACCTTGGCATCCAATGCGCCAAAGGGTTCATCTAACAAAAGCACATTAGGCTCAACGGCAAGGGCGCGGGCAAGGGCAACACGTTGACGCTGTCCGCCCGATAGTTGGGAAGGGTAGCGATTGCCTAAGCCCTTGAGTTGGATTAGTTCCAATAATTCTTCAACGCGATCGGCAATTTTATCCTTGGGCTGTTTGCGAATTTCTAGACCAAAGGCAATATTTTTGCGGACGGTCATGTGTTTAAAGAGGGCATAGTGCTGAAACACAAAGCCAATATTGCGATCGCGCACATCTTGATCGGTGGCATCTTTACCTGTAAGAAAAATTTTGCCACTATCGGGAGTTTCTAGCCCTGCGATCAGCCGCAAAAGTGTCGATTTACCAGAACCTGAAGGACCTAGTAGCGCCACTAATGAACCTGTCTTGACCTCAAGATTAATATTGTCTAGGGCTAAAAAATCGCCAAAGCGCTTATTTACATTTTCTACAACAATGCCCACGTTGCACTTGCCTCAAATTGTCTTGCTATTTGTCTTTAAGATAGTTAACTGGATAGCTTTTAGCAATCTCCAGTTAGCCTATGTGTTTACCGTTGATTTTAAATATTATCACATCATCATCCCTTCCCCGTCAAAGAATAGGTTTTAAGTAGCTACTGGATTAGTGGGGCGGTGCAAAGCACCGCCCCACTAATCCAGTAGCTACTCCCTTCGCAAAAAAATAGGCGTTAAGTAGCTAGGCATAATTAATTACCAACCAAAACCCGTAAAGTTGCACCCCGTAGGGGTGCAACTTTACGGGTTTTGGTAATTATTTTGAGTGAATAAATAGGCGTGCGCGGCGAAGCCGCACACGCCTATTACTTGGAAAAGGAGTATTCACGGCGAAGGTAGTAAAAACCTGAATAAGCTAAGTTTTTTAAAATCCTGACAGCTAACTAGGGTTTATCGCTAGAGTGGTTATATGAGCTTCAAGATTAGGCTTTTTATCCCAAATTAATCTATTGCTGATTAAGCCTGCTCCGAAGGCAATGTATCCAGAAATTGTAGGGAATTGTGGATTACCTTCAAGAATTTCTATTATTTCCTGTAATTTAGTTTTATGAAATCAACTCCATTTATTCCGATCGCTGTATTTATACTTACCCTTGCCTTACTCGGCTGGGGATATTTTCGCGCACGGCGATTTGGCAAGCTAGGACTACTTTCTTGGCTGCAATTCGTTTCCCTGATGTCGCCTTGGCTAGTGTACTTTGGGCTATTTGTGTCAGGTATTTTTATTAATTTCACCACGCTATTATTCTTACTATTAAGTTCGACGATCGCCTATGTGGTGATTGGCAATCAATTGCGAAAGGCTGTCACCGAGGAAAGAGCAGTAATTGAGCAGAAACTCAAACAAGATCTCAATGCTAGCGATGGCGATCGCCCTTTATCTAATAATCCTTCTAATAATTCTCCCAATAGTGCACCTAATAATCCCTCTTCTCCAAATAATCAATCGGCAAATACGCCCATTGCTCTGGCCATGGCTCAGGGCAAAACGCAGCTTAAACGTTTTCAGCCCGTACCTGTGGAAGATATGAAACTCATACAGGGAATTTTTGGAATTGAGACTTACTATGTGACGGAAACCATTCCCTATCAAGAGGGCGCGATATTTAAGGGGAATTTGCGCGGAGAAGCAGACGAGGTGCATGATCGGTTATCGAAATCCTTAAGCGATCGCCTTGGCAATAAATACAATCTCTTTTTAGTGGAAGGTCAAGATCGTAAGCCTGTAATTATTGTGCTGCCCCATCGAGATTTGGCGATCGATAATAATACAATTCCTCAAAAAATCTTGATTGCGGTACTAATTCTTGCCAATAGCTACACGGCTGTAAGCTTAGGCGCACAGGTGGCGGGGATTCCTGTAGTGCAGAATTATCAAGAATATCTAGTGGGTTTACCCTTTGCCCTTTGCCTTGGCGCAATTTTAGGGATTCGCGAATTTGCTATGCGCTGGATGGCGCGGAAGTACAAGGTGCAGATGAGCTTGCCCTTTTTGTTGCCTTCGTCGCAGCTAGGCTCCTTTGGGGCTTTTAGTCGCATCTATTCGCCTTTACCAAATCGAGCAGTGCTATTTGACATCGCGATCGCCCCCGCCCTTGCTAGCGGTTTATTGTCCTTAGCTATATTGCTAGTGGGCTTACGGCTATCCGCGATCGGAATGGGTAGCATTGATATTCCTAGCCAAATTTTTCAAGCTTCAGTCTTAGCAGGAACCTTGGCTAAATTATTTTTAGGAGAAGCGCTGCAAAATAGCTTTATTTCCATTCATCCTTTAGTGATTTTGGGATGGCTAGGCTCGGCGATTACGGCTCTGAATTTGATGCCCGCGGGGCAATTGGATGGCGGACGCATTGTCCAATCGATCTATGGCAGACGTACTGCTAGTTGGACTACGGTGCTGACCTTGATCTTTTTGGTAATTGCGACGGTAATTAATCCCCTTGCGCTTTATTGGGGAGGGATTATCTTAATTCTCTTGCGAGATCTCGAACGCCCTATGCTCAATGAGTTGTCGGAACTAGATGGCGATCGCGAGGCGTTGGGAGTTGTGGCTCTATTTTGGATGCTCGTTACTTTGCTACCCCTTACCTCTAATGTGGCGGCACGACTAGGCATTGGCAATTCTGGCGGACTACTTCCATAGAAAAAAGAGGTGCAATGCACCTCTTTTTTCTATGCGATAGCCAAGCGGCGTTCAGTCTAAGGCTTTAAGGCGGCGCTTTGCGCCGCCTTAAAATATTTTGATTTTGAAGAAAGGTGCAACGCACCTATTTTTTTAGGCTGGATCGGAAGGGGGTTTGATGGATTTATCCTTGATTTCAGGAATATTTCTCATGGCGGATGGGATATTCGTACTCTCGCCAAAGGGTTGTTTGGCGATCGCCTCTACGACATTGGTATCGGTCATCGCTAGGAGTGATTGAATTGCGGCGGGAATTGAGTTGGGATCCATAAAGAGGACTTTGCTGCTCGGACTCTCGCCGATCGCCTTGCCCATTTCCAAATATTTTTGAGCAAGTAAATACTGGACTGCCTCCTGCCCGTGGGGATGATTAGCGATCGCCTTGGCAATGCGCTCGATTGATAAAGCCATAGCTTCAGTTTGTTCTAGCCGAACCTTTCGCTCCGATTCGGCAAGGACTTTATTGGATAGCGCCACCGCTTCCGCTTTTTTGATTTCTGAAGTTTTTTCCCCTTCCGACAGAGAAATCATCGCCTTTTTCTCAATTTCGGCAGCCTTTTGCTTTTCCATCGATTGCAACACGGAGGTGGGAATCGTAATTTCGCCTAATCTCACCCGCAAAACTTTGATGCCCCAATCTTTGGTATCGCTGGAAATCCCTTCTAAAATATCGCCGTTAATCCGTTCTTGTCCGCCAATAATATTATCCAGATCACATCGCCCAATCTGGGTTTGGATTTGGGTAGCAAGGGACACGACTAAGGACTTGTCTACATTTTCGATGTTGTATCTTGCTTTTTGCAAATCTGTAATTTGCCAGTACATGACTCCGCTAACGCTGACGCTGACACTATCTGAGGTGGTGCAGGGCTGGGGAGAAATTTCGAGAACCTGTTCGCGGGAGCTTTTAATTAAGGCAATGCGATCGAGGAATGGTAAGACGATATTTATTCCCGGTTCCATCGTCTTTTGATATTTACCAAACCTTTCAACCAATGCAATTTGACCTTCTTCGATAATCTGAAAGGAGCGATAAATATAAGTGCCGCTTAAGAGGGCAAAGACAATACTTAAAACTGTTGCTTCCATAGATAAGTCTCGGACAAATCTCTCATAGCAAGATGGTCTGCGAACTTAAAGATGAGAGGCGCTTTGCGCCTCTCATCTTTAAAGTGATCTAGCTGGCTATTTCTATTTCGTGATCTCCTAAGTGAGTCACAAATTTAGGAGTAAACCGCACTTCATAGGGATAGTTAGGACTGATCGGACGACCATGCCACTCCGTATGAATACGGACAATTTCTCCCTCCAATCCTGTAATGTCAAAGGCTTTGCCCTTATGTTCAGGATGGTGAAAGACACTTAATGTTGTTTTGATACGAACGCGATCGCCAACCTTCATATATTCCGATATATCTAAATGTAAACAATATGTATCAATTATCGCTTGTCTAGGTGGTCAATCAATCGTCAAAACACAAATTTATCAAAGAAAGAAATAGCATTTGGGTCTGTCTCTTTCTTTGATAGTGAAAATAAAAGACCAATTTTTAGTGCCGTGGCTTCGCCACGGCACTAAAAATTGATCTTTTATTAAATCACAGCCCTTTTACTTAGTCTGGGACTTCTGGTAAAACTACTTCTAGTTTGGGAGCATGACCCCAAAAGGCTTCTAGATCGTAGTATTCACGCTCTTTGTCCATCATGGCATGAACGATTAAGTCACCGTAATCTAACAAAATCCAAGAGCCATCCTGCTCACCCGCAATATTTCTGGGTTTACGTCCAAATTGTTCAGAAATCTTTTCTTCGACCATTCCTGAAATTGCTTTGACTTGAGCCTTAGAAAAGCCTGACACAATCACAAAATATTCTGCTAAGGAGGAGACTTCACCGATCGCCAACACAACGATATTTTCTCCCTTGCGATCGTCAGCCGCAGCTACGGCTGCCTGAACCATTTGATAGCTTTGGTCTTGTTCTCTTTCACTTAGATGTAGATCGGCGGGGGTAGCGATATCGGTTGCGATTGTCATAGTGGGTGGATTTACTCCTAGTAATTTATAAAGGTAGCTAGAGCAGTCAATGTCTGCTGGCGAACCTAGCCTTTATTGTAACTCGATCCCAAAATCTTCTGTAATAAAAATCGACGGGGACGACCCAAGATCCAGTAACTTACCGTCCCCTCATGGTGATGCAGTCGATAGCCAAGGCGATCGTAGAGGTTACGGGCGGGCTGATTACTTTCTAGCACATGCATATATAACGATGAAAATCCCCATTGCTTGACCGTTTGTTCGGCAGCTAACAATAGTTGTTTAGCGACACCACGTCGTCGCCATTGAGGATGCACTGCCAAGTTAAAAATGTAGGGATGTTGATTCATCTCACTCCATAGCCAAAAATCACGATAGGATTTGGCTGGCACATGGCGCATACAGATTTCGAGGGATGCGATCGCTTGGAAATTATTTGACGGATGAGTAGCGACTAGACAAGCATAACAGGGAGTTTTATCGTCAAAGCGGCTATTGAGGTCAAGCATGATCCCATAGCGCAATAGGGGATATACCAAGTCCGTAAAGCAACGGAGCAGTAAATTAACTTGATCCTCGGGACTCCGATAAAAACTCTCAGTTAAGATGTCTGCAACGTGACCGACATCCCTAGAGCTGGCGTGACGAATAGTAAAAGAAGATTGTCTATGCACGTTTAGCGTTAACCGCTTAGCGATAATTAAGTAATTTATGACAGCGCACAGCGCTGTAAGAGCGATAATAACGCAAGTAACTCATTTTACGAAGTAGTTTCTTGGACTAAATATCCCGCCGCAATGACCAATCTCGATCAGCCTAGCTCTAGCAAAAGTTCTCCCAAAATCTATCCCCGCAAACAGTTTGGTCAGCATTGGCTAAAGAGTGATGCTGTTCTCAACAAAATTTTACGGGCGGGACAATTGCAACCAAGCGATCGCATTTTAGAAATTGGACCAGGGACAGGCAATCTCACTCGTTTACTCTTGCCTTTTGTGGAGTCGCTTACGGCAGTCGAGATTGATCGCGATCTTTGCGAAAAACTGCGTAAGACCATGCATCAGCCTAATTTTCTTTTAATCGAAGGTAGTATTCTCGATATTCCTCTGCCTCCGCAAACCAATAAAGTGATTGCAAATATTCCCTACAACATTACAGGGGAAATTCTCAAAAAGTTATTAGGAACTCTAGCTGAACCCATTCACCAGTTTGAACAGATTGTCCTCTTAGTCCAGAAAGAAATCGGCGATCGCCTTGCGGCAAAGGCAGGACATAAGGCTTATAGCTCCCTAAGTGTGAGGATGCAATATTTGGCAGATTGTCAGTTTATTTGTGATGTTCCTGCTTCGGCATTCTATCCACCACCCAAAGTCACTTCTGCGGTAATTCGACTAATTCCCCGTCCGCCGATCACTCCCGCTAGCGATCCAAAGTTTCTTGAACGTTTAATTACTTTGGGTTTTGCGACTAAACGCAAAATGCTCAGAAATAATCTCATTCCTGAAATTGATCGCGATCGCTTAGTTGAGATTTTGGAATCGATGGGAATTAATGGACAGGTGCGTGCTGAGGATTTGGATGTTACCCAATGGGTTGCCCTAAGCGAAGCAGTATTAAGAACAAAATAGGAAAAAGTTACAGTGTTGCGAAGCAACACTGTAACTTTTTCCTATTTTGTCGAATTGATTGGGAATTATAGCTGTGGTCACTTGTATTAGGGCAAATCAAAACCTAAGAAGACGAGTTGCGGCGCTTCGCGCCGCAACTCGTCTTCTGGTTTTGTGTCCTAACAAGATTGACCACAGCTATACAGTAAGAAATGGTGGAGCCATTTCTTACTTTGGGCTTAGAAGGTGAAGACAGTTCTTAAAGTACCGATGGTAATCGTACTATTGCCACTGTTGTTATTAGGATTGAAGATAAATTGTAGATTGGGAGTGATGCTGATATTAGTTGAAATTGGAAAGCGATAGAATAATTCCAAATTAGTTTGGGTAGCATTCCCAACTTTGCTCTCAATAAAGGGTTGCCCGATCGCGATCGCCCCTGTGGCTCCTTCTTTAAATAAATCAGGAAAGGCGAAACCTGCTGACCATGTTTGTGGGCTAATGGAATCGCCTGTAAAACCTGCATTGATATAGGTATTCAGCGCATTAGCGATCGCCGTACCGCGATTGCTGATATTGCCAAAGCCATAGCGTCCAAAAATCGCGATCGCTTTATTCACTGCCCACTCAACATTTAATCCGCCAATGTTGTAGTCCAAATTATTAACAGAGGCGCGAGTATATTGCAATCGCAGAGCAAAAGGTGCGGCATTTTCTGCATTTTTTGGCGCAAACTCTAGCTCCACTGTGCCTTGATAGGCATCGCCAAATAGCCCTTGATTAATGGGATTGCCGTTAGGATCTAAGGCTCCATTTGGACTGGCTCCATTCGCGGCAACATATCCCGCCCTAAAAGTGAAGGCACTACGATTGATATTCCAAGTGATCGCCGCACCCGCACCATCATTTACAGGCAAAATAAGCGGATTATTGATAAACATACGGCTGGAAAAATCTACCGATTCATCATTAGCAAAGCTATTTTTATCTAAATGATCATTTAAAGCGATCACGGAACCAACGGAAGCTCTGATGTCACTACCAATGGGAAAATCATAGCGCAACCGCCCTAGAGAAAAGGTATTACCCACTTCGCTATAGTCAGCTACGGAGCTACTTTTTAATCCACTAAATCCCCGAAAAACATTATTCGCACCATCAAGGGAATTTGCCACAGTAGCGCCGCCATTGCCTGCTTCCAATCGGGTCAACAGCAAATCCTCGCCTGTAAAACTAGTATTGAAGTTCAATCGGACGCGATTAATTACGGTTGTATTTGCCTTGCCACTGTTGCCTGACAGAGTTCCATTAGGATTTACGAGATTATCTGAACCTGAGCCACTGGCGGCAATAGAGACGATCGCTTGACCTTCCAGTTTGGTCGTAGTTGAAAACTGCTGCGCTTCTAATTTGGCAGTTTTCGCATCCAGCACATCAACACGACCCCGCAAAGTTGCTAATTCACTGGCAAATTCTTCTTGCAGTTTTCGCAATGTTGCCAGATCTTCTTTGCTCACTTTGTCCGCTAAACCAGCCGAAATAATTTCATTGATTTTGTCCAGACAAGCATTTAGCCCTGCGGCAAATTCGTAGCGACTGGTCGCTTGCTTTCCGCGAAAAGTGCGATCGGGATATCCCGCAATGCATCCATAGCGCTCCACTAAGGATTGCAATGCTGTAAACGCCCAATCGGTGGGGCGCACATCA
Organism: Pseudanabaena sp. FACHB-1998; assembly: GCF_014696355.1. Lineage (GTDB taxonomy): Bacteria > Cyanobacteriota > Cyanobacteriia > Pseudanabaenales > Pseudanabaenaceae > Pseudanabaena. Next base: position 22,381 of record NZ_JACJQA010000038.1, read on the forward strand.
CTAAGTTGAGAAACAGAGGTAACATTCTGTCCAATCACGTCTTGCCCAATGACCGATTTGTTTTGAAGTAGCGATCGCTCATTTGCAGTGGATGCAGGTTTGATGACTTGGGCAGAAGCATCAGAATTAACACAGGTAGCGATCGCCAACGCCGATAAAGCGATCGCGTTAGCTAAAGACTTCGAGACCTGTCGAGATGAAATTTGAGACATAGAAAATTTCCTCAGTAAATATAAATACTAATGCAAAATATTATCAATAACTAAACAAGAAATTACATCATACATAATTTAGGCAATATGTAGAAATAGATTTATGAGACATTACAAGCAATATCTATATCTTTTAGTACATAAGCTTACTAAGAATTAATAGTGTTAGTTATATAAGAATAATAATCATTATCATAAAGTTGATGTAAATAGGGTAACGAGAGATGGGATTCGTCTTTCAGTCTATTGGTGGACTTTTTGGCTAAGGAATCGCAAATTCATCAAGCAAATTTACGCAACATCTTAAAAAAGTAGGGAATATGATATTTTGCCGCTGCTTCATCGTCAGTTTGTTTTGCATAGAACTTGCTTGCAATTTCTAACTCTAGTTGTTCTCTATGTTGATGAGCGTTTAGGCCTTGCTCTGGCTTAATATTTTTCCAGTAGTTATCTTTAACCTTTATCACAGTGAGTAAACTCAATATTAGTTCGCGCTTTCTATTCTCGTTAGTCTCATTGTTAAATAGATTTAACCAAATATCTTTTAATTGATCTAAATTATTAAAATCTAGTCCTAGACAATTTTTTATGCGGGGGCTAATAATTTCTAAATTTGCAGCTAAATTTTTGTCTTGCTCAATTTCAAGAATCATTGAATGATAAATATCTTGAAGTAATATTTTGCTGCTTTTATAAAAAAACTGTGGTTTATGACTATCAAAAAATGACTGAAGTTCTGGAATTAGAAAATAAGCTTCTTTATGGATGAGACCTGTTACCCATATTTTATGATTTGCTTCAGCATTGTCTTTATTGATTTTTGTGTTTTCGTACAGATTAAAGAATATTTCTTGCGTAGTTTTAAATGGATAGTTGTTAATCTTTCTTATTTGATTATCTAAATCTATGATGGCAAATATTTCTTTAGGATGAATATATGCATTATTTATATCCTTAGAAATTATTTCTGATAGCGTAAGATAAATTTTCATGACATCATCACAATTTCCACAATTAAAAAATTTCGGGACTAAATCAAACTGAAACCAAGAATCTGGAATACATTTTTTATAAAAAGATGAATCTGGGGTTATCTTTTCATCTTGATCAGTTTGAGGTAATTGATTTTGATAAGACTCAGGGGATCTAGATATTCTAACTTCTTCCTTTAATATTTTTCCTTCACATAGAACAAGAATCCTATCGCGAATTCTTTCTTGCTTTAAAATGTACTTACAATAATTTTGTAATTCTTCTTGACTAAAACTCATAATTATTTAGTACGTCTTTCAGTGAGTTTTGGTTTTAATATCTTCACATGAGACGGAGTTAGTGCTTCACATACTTCATAAGAATGAGTTGCTAATATATATTGATTACTAGGCGACCATTCAACCAAGTCTGTTGTAATTTTATACTGCCAGTCTGGATGCAATGCAAGATCAACTTCATCCATTAATACAATTGAATCTTCGATATTTTTATATTTTAGCCATACATAAATACTAAGTCGTTTTAGCTCACCATGACTTAGATCTTGAGGGTAGAGGTTAATACTATTATCTAATCCAATAATTTTAAAAGTTATACTGGAGAAATCCTCTGAAAGATTAACTTGCTTATTATTCATTATAAGATTTAAATTTTGAAGTGATTTCTTATAATTATCGCCATATTCACCAGTCTTAATAGCTTCCTTAAAATCTTTATCTCTAATAGATTTAAAGAAGTTAATTAACAGTTCTGTTGCTAAAAAATCATATGTAAATAGGCTAGGCAAAATAGAGTTGATCTTCTTTAAATTTGACTGATAAACAGAATTGCTTTTAAATAAAGAGTTTATAGATTCTTCATCAAGAAATAAGAAAACTTGAGTCGATGGAGCTGCTAAAAATATTTTGTTAGACAAACAATTCAAGAATTCATGAGGTTTGTATCCTCCTAAATTCTTTATATTACATAGCAAAGTCAATAGACGAGGGAAATTCATCTCATCTATATCTACATAACAGGTAATTAAAATAGTATCACCCATTAAAGACAAAGATTTTATAATTTCATCTATAAGAAAGTTTGCAAAGAAGTATGCTTCTTGAGATTCCCCCTCGGTTATACTTTGTTGTTGTTGAATCCTTTTTGTTAAAGACTCAAATTTATCGTCAAGATTGACATCTAAATTCTTGTTAAACTCCTTTAGATGTCTTTCGCTAACAACGAAAAAATCTAATTGAATTGTCTTATTTTCATCCCAAATATCAATAACTGCTAATTCTTTCTTATCTTCTCCTGCTTGCAACATAAAACTACTCAGCAAGTTATTAAGCGCAGGTAATCGACGAGGATTAGTTGAACAATGTAGCAATACAAAGATTAATTGCAATAAAGTACTTTTCCCCCCACCATTTTGACTACCAAGAGGGAAAACTCTAGGATTAAAATCTTTCTCAAAAGTGATGTCTACATCCTTTAGAACCCGAAAATCAGGAACCTGAACTCTTTGCAAATGCATATAAACTCCTGTTGTTTTCTTGTAAAAGCCTAATTAACTGATTCCTGCTCAATTAATTTTACTGCATCTGTCAAAATCTCATCGCGATCGCACATTGCCGCTAACTCATCCGCCTCATAACGACCTTCAAAAGCCTCGATCGCTGCACTAGAAAGCGCAATATTATAAGCATCTGCTAAGGTTTCACTAAGTTCTAATTGACTAAGATAAGTTCCCTTAGCCTTACGACGCTGATTTGCACGCCGAATTTGAGTTGTCGAGTTGTAAATTGAGAGATCCCATGATCGCGTCGAGCGTTTTTCTACCTTTTGCTTAATGAGATGAACTAGCAAAATGATGCTATAGCTGAAAATTTTGCTAATTTTATCATCCTTACTCATCTCCGTCATTTCCTCAACCAAAACCATCGCCGCAGGAATATCACCACAAACTAGCAATTCCTTCAGAGTCAATAATTCTTCCATAAAAATATAGCCTCGTTATTGAGTAAATAGATAGGGTGGCGATAAACACCACCCACAAACTTAAACAACTACAAAATTCACCAACTTACCTACGACAGCAATCACCTTTTTAATCTCCTTACCTTCGAGATACTTCTGCGCCGCATCCGAACTACGCGCATATTCTTCCAATGCTTGCTTGTCATTGCTGGCGCTAGATGGAACTTGAAGACTGCCACGCACTTTGCCATTAATTTGAATGACGAGGGTAATCTCATCAACGGTGAGCGCATCGGGATCGTAGGTGAGCCAAGGCTGTAAATGGATCGAGTCTTCATGTCCAATGAGTGACCAGAGTTCCTCGGCGATGTGCGGCGCAAAGGGAGCAAGTAAGGTTAAGAGAGTTTCCACACCTTCTAGGAAAGTAGCAGAACTCTTGTCTTCAGCATCTTGCAAAGCATTGCTCAACTTCATCATTTCCGAAATCGCGGTATTGAGTTGATAGCCACCATCGAAATCTTCGGAGACTTCCTTAATTGCGATGTGAATTGCTCTGCGTAAGTTCTTATCAACTTTTTTAGAAATTCCATTCTGCTTGGTTTCGGCAAAGCTAGTAACTAAGCGCCACACTCGATTTAAGAAGCGCTGTTGACCTTCTACATCGGCATCTTCCCATTCCAAATCTTTTTCGGGTGGAGCTTTGAATAGAGTAAACATTCGCAAAGTGTCGGCTCCATATTTTGCGATCGCCTCAGTCGGAGACACACCATTGCCCTTAGATTTGGACATGGTGGCAAATAGCGCTTGCAATGGTTCGCCCGTTTTTGGATCTTTAGGATCTTTAGGATCAACTAACGCAGAGGGAACCCATTTATCCTTTCCACCTTTGTTAGGGTTCATGTAGGTCAAGCCCTGCACCATGCCCTGAGTCAGCAATCGCGTAAATGGCTCATCGAAATTGAGCAAACCGCGATCGCGCAAAACTTTAGTCACGAAACGCGAATAGAGTAAGTGTAAAATCGCGTGTTCCACACCACCGACATATTGATCGACGGGCATCCAATTATTGATAGCATTGCGATCGCCTATTTCTTGATCATTTTTCGCATCAGCAAACCGCAAGAAATACCAAGAAGAATCGATGAAGGTATCCATCGTATCGGTTTCGCGCTTAGCTGCTGTGCCGCATTTCGGACAGGGGACATTTACCCAAGCGTCCAATTGTGCCAAGGGTGAAGCACCGCGACCTGTGAGTTCAACATCTTCAGGCAAGGCGATCGGTAAATCAGCATGAGGTACGGGAACAATGCCACATTTTGGGCAATGGATGACGGGAATTGGGCAGCCCCAATATCTTTGGCGCGAAATCAACCAGTCACGCAAGCGATAGGTAATTTTGGCAGTTCCCCATTGATTCTTTTCTGCGAGTTCAATGATTTTGGTTTTCGCAATTACGGAATCTAAGCCATCAAATCCCCCCGAATTGACCATGATCCCTGCTTCGGTATAGGCAGATTCCCTCACCCCCTGCCCCTCTCCCATAGGGAGAGGGGAGTTTGGAATAATTACGGTTTGAATGGGAAGGTTATATTGCTTTGCAAAAGCAAAATCGCGGACATCATGAGCAGGAACTCCCATGACTGCGCCTGTTCCATATTCAAATAGAACATAATCAGCGATCCAGATGGGGACTTCTTTGCCTGTGAAGGGATTAACCACACTTGCGTCGATCGCTACGCCACGTTTGGGGCGATCATCGGAGGTGCGATCGATTTCGCTAAGATTTTTGACTTCCTCAATGAATTTATTAACCGCTTCTTTTTGAGCAGCACTAGTCAAAGTCTCAACTAAGGGATGCTCTGGGGCAAGTACGACATAGCTCACGCCGTAAACGGTATCGGGACGGGTAGTGAAAACTGTGATTTTTTCGTCACTGCCAACAATCGGAAAACTTAACTCTGCACCTGTGGATTTGCCAATCCAATTGGCTTGCATGATCTTGACGTTAGAGGGCCAGTCCTTGAGCTTGTCCAAATCTTGCAAAAGTTGTTCGGCATAGTCGGTGATTTTTAAGAACCATTGACGCAATTTGCGCTTCTCAACTAATGCGCCCGATCGCCAAGATCTGCCTTCATTATCTACCTGCTCATTGGCAATTACAGTTTGGTCAATGGGGTCCCAATTAACCTTTGCCTCTTTTTGATAAGCCAAACCCGCTTCCAAAAACTGCAAAAATATCCACTGCGTCCATTTGTAATAGTCGGGCGAACAAGTTGCTAACTCCCGATCCCAGTCGTAGGACAAACCCACTTGCTGAAGCTGCGATCGCATATTGTCGATATTGGCATAAGTCCATTTGGCGGGATGCGTATTGCGATCGATTGCCGCATTTTCCGCAGGCAATCCGAAGGCATCCCAACCCATTGGATGCAACACTTGATAGCCCTGCATTCTTTTGTAACGGGCAATCACATCGGTGATCGTGTAGTTACGGACATGACCCATGTGCAGATCGCCCGACGGATAGGGAAACATTGACAGCGCATAAAATTTCTTTTTGTCTGCACCAATTGCATCGTTGCTTACTTTGTCAAGTTGTTTCTCGGCCCAAACTTTTTGCCACTTGGGTTCGATCTGCTGGGGATTATATCTAGTGTCCATTACTTATCAATCAATGTGCGAAAATATGCGAATAAAGAAGCAAGCGATCTATAAGACCACTAATCTCGAATCTTAATAATACTAAACATTTAGCATGAAAGGTCTAATCTGTTGACAGATCAACAGGGTAAAAATAAGTTAGGCGTTGAGATATTGCTTATTATGAAGTTCTGGAAATAAAAACAAGATATTATTTTAGAAATTATTAAGATATTCTCGATCGCCTAATGACCCAGCCAAATGCCAGTGCTAAAAAGACTCAAGTTATTGAGGTGTTAAAGCGAGACTATTTTCCGATGATTCCTGAGCTTGCAAGGAATTGGACAGCCAATCAACATGAGAAAAATAGGTTGAGCCGATCGCTGGCTGCATTTGTGATCGCGAATCTGGCGGATGTTACTCCTGCTCAAGGGGCTAACTCAATTATCAATGGGGAAAATGATAATGGGATTGATGCAATTTATTTTGATCGTAGTCAGAATTTTCTTTGGTTAGTGCAGGCTAAGGCAGGTAACGCGCCTAATATGGGCGACAACAAAAAGTTTTGCGATGGAATTCGAGATTTAATCGAAAAACGTTTTGATAAATTTAATCAAGGTTTTGCGCGATTACAGCCAGATGTGGAGGCTGCTTTAGATATCAATGGGTTGAAAATAGTTGGTTGTAATGTCTATTTGGAAGGTGATCTTGGCTCTCATGTGGTTAATGATCTTAATCAGTTAACGGAAGAACTAAATAGATTTTCTCTACGCTTTGAATGGCGGGATCTGAATATTGAGCAGACGCATAGTTGGTTGACGGCAAAACAAGCGATCGCACCTGTTGATGTGGAATTAACGCTCGAAAATTGGCATTGTTTGGAGCAGCCACGCAAAGCTTTTTATGGATTGGTGAAGGCTTCGGATCTTGCGGTACTTTATCAACAGCATGACAAACGACTGTTTGAAAAGAATATTCGTTATTATTTGGGGACTGAGGATGTTAATTCAGCGATCGCGGAAACTGTAAGAGAACAGCCTTCGGAATTGTTTTATTTGAATAATGGTTTAACAATTACTTGCTCAAAGGTTGAGTTGCCATCGGGTCATAATCAGAAGTCAACAAAATTTACTTTGCAAGGGTTTTCGGTGGTGAATGGGGCGCAGACTGTCGGGGCAATCGCTTCGGTTTATGGCGCTAATAGTTCGATATCGGCTGATGCTAAGTTATTGGTGACGATCATTGAGGTGGGGACGGTAACTGATGGAATTGGGGTAAAAATTACTGGGGCAAGAAACACCCAAAATGCAGTACGGGATGTTTATTTTGCGGCGCTAGACCCGAATCAAGAGCGATTGCGTCAGGAGTGCATGGTGTCAGGCGTGGTATATCACTATCGACCATCGGCGGATCGGGGTCAGGATGATATTACGATTGAACAGGCGGCGATCGCATTGGCTTGTTTTAGTGGTGATACGAATATAGTGGTGGCGGCAAAGCGAGAGGTTAGTCAGCTTTACAAGCGGGAGCATTATTATTCGACATTGTTTAGCAATCGGCTTTCAGGGATTACACTTTGTCGATATGTGCGGATATTTGCATATTTAGATGGGATTTTTGCGGCTTCGGAGAGAGCGGCGACAGGTAGACAAAAGATGTTTTATCGACATGGAAGATTCTTTATTCTGGATATTTTTTCAAGACGAAGGCGAAATAAGGAGTTGCTCAATAAGTCAGAAATTAATTTGTCAGATTCTGATAAAAATGAGCTTTCACAGATTTTAAACGATCTGGAAACCTTGATTTACAATATTGCAGAATCTCAATTTGCGAGTGATAACAAAAGCTATCTGTCGATTTTCAAGAATTTAACTGATGTTAGACCTTTGATGAGTAGGGTGATGCAGGAGTTAGATCAAAGAAGTAATTCGTGAATGTAGGGGCAATTCATGAATTGCCCCTACATTCATTTGCCGTCCTAAATATAGATGATTTAAAGTTTGAGATTGAGATTGATTATGACTAAAAAGCAAAGATTAGAACTTACTTGGATTGGGAAGGATGTACGTCCGCAGTTGGAGCCGCGTATTTTGTTGGAAGATCCTGAGAGGTCTTATACGGCGGCGCATCGGGTGAGTGATGATGATATTTTTGATAATCGCTTGATTTTTGGGGATAATTTGTTGGCTCTCAAGGCTTTGGAGTCTGAGTTTGCAGGAAAGGTCAAATGTATTTTTATCGATCCGCCTTACAATACGGGGTCAGCTTTTGAACATTATGATGATGGTGTTGAGCATTCAATCTGGCTTGGTTTGATGCGCGATCGCTTAGAAATTTTGCGAAATCTATTATCTAATGATGGTTCTTTATGGATAACGATTGATGATAATGAAGCTCATTATTTGAAAGTATTATGTGATGAGATTTTTGGACGAGCTAATTTTGTAGCAAATGCAGTTTGGCAAAAGAAATATACAGTAGCAAATGATGCTAAATGGTTGGCAGAAAATCATGATCATATTTTGATATTTGCTAAGAATAAAGAATTATGGCGACCATATAGACTTGGACGTACTTCTGAAATGGATGAGCGCTATCGTAATCCTGATAATCATCCTAAAGGAGTCTGGAAAGCTACCCCTATTTATGCAAAAAGAACTGGTTCTGAAAAAGAACAAGCATTCTCATTTCAATTTAAAAATGGCTTTGTATGGATGCCACCCAAAGGGACTTCGCCTAGATTCCCTGCTGAAACCTTGCGGAAGCTAGATGAGAATGATGAAATTTGGTTTGGAACTGATGGCAAAGCAAACCCTTCGCGAAAGACTTTTTTAAGTGAGTTGAAAATTTCAGGAACTCCTCCAGCGACAATTTGGCTACATACTGAAGCAGGAAATAATCACGAAGCGCGAGAAGAAGTTAAAGCAATAAATCCCGATGATTCATTTGCTACACCTAAACCTGAAAAGCTTATTCGACGAATATTAGATATTGCAACAAAACCTAGTGATCTTGTTCTCGATTCCTTCGCAGGATCAGGCACAACAGGCGCAGTCGCGCACAAAATGGGAAGACGCTGGATCATGATCGAACTGGGCGAACATTGCCATACCCATATTATTCCCCGAATCCAAAAAGTCATCAACGGCGAAGACCAAGGCGGGATTAGCAAAACAGTTAACTGGAAAGGCGGCGGTGGATTTCGGTATTATCATCTTGCGCCATCGTTGCTCGAAAAAGACAAATGGGATAACTGGGTAATCAACAAAGACTATAACGCCGCCATGCTTGCCGAAGCCCTTTGTAAAATTGAAGGATTCAAATATGCACCCTCAGACACCTTCTATTGGCAACATGGCTACTCCACCGAACGCGACTTTATCTACGTCACCACCCAAAACCTCAGTCATGAGCAACTCGCCAAACTATCCGAAGAAGTAGGCGAAGAACGCAGTTTACTCGTCCTATGTAGCGCCTTTCGCGGTAAAACTGACGACTTCCCAAACCTCACTGTCAAGAAAATCCCTAAACAAATCCTCTCTCGCTGTGAATGGGGACATGATGACTACAGCCTCAAAATCGAAAACCTCCCCAAAGCCCCTGCCAAACTTGGACAATTGGAGTTAGGTTTTTAAATGTAGGATGCGTTAGCGGTAGCGTAACGCATCAATTAGGAAAACATGATGCGTTACGTTGCACTAACGCATCCTACTCAATTACAACTTCAGAGAAACTCACTATGAATAATCATGTCAATGCGATCGCTAATCGCCTCAGCCTCCGTCATCCCCAACGTGACTCATTAAAAATATTAGATCGCATTTGCGAACTCTTACCAATCCAAAATATCAAAGACATTGAAACCAGCCTCACCGCCATTAAAGCTGAATTTCCCACCGTCACCGACTTTGATCGCGAATTTCCATCCCTCTGCTTTTCCCTTGCCACAGGTGTAGGTAAAACCAGACTCATGGGCGCATTTATCAGCTATTTACACCTCGCTCATGGCATCAAAAACTTTTTTGTTCTCGCCCCCAACCTGACCATTTACAACAAACTAATTACCGATTTCACACCCAACACACCCAAATATGTATTTACAGGCATCACGGAATTTGCCATAAATCCACCCGAAATCATCACAGGTGATAACTATGAAATGCGAGCGCGAACGATTTTAGATGAGCAAATTAGCTGCAAAATCAACATCTTTAACATATCTAAAATTAACTCCGAAGTACGCGGCGGTAAAAGCCCCAAAATCAAACGACTATCTGAATACATTGGCGAAAGCTATTTCGATTATCTATCTCAACTAAAAGACCTCGTAATCTTAATGGATGAATCGCACCGTTATCGAGCTTCCGCAGGAGTTCGCGCCATTAACGAATTGAAACCATTGCTGGGCTTAGAAGTCACCGCCACACCCTTTATCGAAACCAATAAGGGAAGCGTACCGTTTAAAAATGTAATCTATGACTATCCCCTCGGACGCGCCATGAGCGATGGCTTCGTCAAAGATCCCGCCGTCGTTACCCGCAAAGATTTTAATCCCGCCTCCATGTCACCCGAAGCGATAGAACGCATCAAACTAGAAGATGGCATCTATCTCCACGAAAATATCAAAGCTGAATTAGAAACCTATGCGATCGCCACAGGCAAAAAAATCGTCAAACCCTTCATGCTCATCATTGCCCGTGATATTACTCATGCCATAGACTTGATGCGACTAATTCAATCCGATGAATTCGCTGAAGGAGAATACAAAAATAAAGTCATTCAAGTTGACTCCAGCAAAACAGGTACACAGGAAGATGAAATGGTCGATCGCTTGCTCAAAGTTGAAGATGCCGATGAACCTACCGAAATCGTGATCCATGTAAATATGCTCAAAGAAGGCTGGGATGTCACCAATCTCTATACAATCGTGCCATTGAGAGCCGCAAATTCTAAAATCTTAATCGAGCAATCGATCGGGCGTGGCTTACGTTTACCCTACGGAATGCGTACAGGCGTAGAAATAGTTGATCGCCTCAATATCGTCTGCCATGACAAATTCCAAGAAATCGTCGATGAAGCCAAGAAACCCGAATCCCAGATTCGCCTCAAACAAATCATCCTCACCGATGAAGACCTCCAACAAAAAACACAACCTGTAATTTCGCGATCTCAACTCTCTCAAGCACTAGGACTAAACTTAGAATCAGCAACTAATTTACCATCTCCAATATCCGAAGGTTTATCTACAAACGAACCGCAAGTTACTCAACCTCTCCTATTCTCCACACCTATAGAACAAAAAATTGCTCAAATCACTTATCAAGAAATTCGCAAACTTGAAAGCCAACCCGACAAAGTTCCCACCACCGCGCATCTTGCCAATCCTAAAATCCAAGCGATCGTCCGCGAAGCCGTAAAGCGAGAATATCAACCCGCTCAAATCGAAATCGAAGGCGTAACCCCACCACCAAACATTGAAGCGATCATTGCCAAAACCACTAACCTAGTCATTCAGAAAACTATTGATATACCTAGAATTTTAGTGCTTCCTATCGGTACAGTGCGATCGGGCTTTCGCTCCTTTGCGATCAATCTAACCGACTTAAATTATGGCATTCCCTCCAAAGAAGAACTACATATTCAATCTCTCACAACTGATAAATCCACATCCTTAGAAATCACCAGAATAAACTTCGAGAAATCACGCCTAGAAAATTACATTGTCGAAAGCTTAGCCAAGTTTGATGATATTTGCTATGACGAACACTCTGACTTGCTCTATGACTTAGCGGGACAAATTATCAGCCATTTTCTCAACCAATATTCTGAAGATGACACCCGCAAGATTTTACAAGTTCGCCAAAATGAAATCGCTAACTTTATCCATCATCAAATGCAGCAAAACTTCTGGGAAGAAACCACCGATTATGAAGTCAAAATCAGTAAAGGTTTCACTACTCTAAAAGATAGTGCCTACAACACCAGCCTCAAAAATCGTCTTGATTATCGCTTTTCGCCACCAGACAAAAGCAATATGTCTAAATATCTGTTTACAGGCTTCTCAAAATGCCTCTACAAAGAGCAAAAATTTCAATCCGAAGCCGAAAGGCTTTTAGCAATAATCTTAGAACGCGAAGCAATCAAATGGTTTAAACCCGCCAAAGGACAATTTCAGCTTTATTACAAATGGCATGGCAACTATTCAGAATATCAACCCGATTTTGTCGCTGAAACCGCAGAAATTATCTATATGCTCGAACCGAAAGCTCAAAATGAAACAAACAACCCCGAAGTACTTGCCAAAAAAGATGTCGCAGTTCAATGGTGTAAAAATGCCTCAGACTATATGCTCACTCACGGCGGTAAACCTTGGCAATATGTCCTAGTTCCCCATGATGCGATCGCCCAAAATATGACTCTTAAAGGTTTAAGCGATCGCTATTAACCACATTTTCAATGATCGCCTTCTTACAATTAGTATAGAAAATACAACTCCGATTCAGGTGAAATTATGACCACAGCCCAATTGGTTACGCCCAGTTTTACCAGCAATATCCATAAGTTCACAGTGCAGCAGTACCATCTTATGCACGAAGCGGGTGTGTTTGCGGTCGGCGATCGTTATGAGTTAATTAATGGAGAAATCAGAGAAATGTCGCCAATTGGGATCAAGCATGCGGTTTGTGTGACAAAAACAACAAGATTTTTTCAAATCACATTAGGCGATCGAGCTTTGGTCTGGGCGCAAAATCCGATTCTTCTTGGTGATTATTCTCAACCTCAGCCAGATCTTGCCATCCTCAAATGGCGCGATGATTTTTATGCTAGTGCCTTGCCAACACCAGAGGATATTTTATTAGTTATCGAAGTTGCAGATAGCACGATCGCCTATGATCGCGACGTGAAAATGCCTTTATATTCTGCTAATGGGATTCCTGAAATGTGGCTTTTTGATGTCAATCAACAAATTATCGAAGGATATACGCAACCCTCTGCATCAGGTTATAAGCGAATGCAGCGCTATGAACAGGGTGACACTCTGTCGCTTCTTGCTTTTCCTGAAGTAGTTTTTAATTGGGAAGCCCTGCTGTAAAAATCTGATTTGCGGTGAGATTTAGCTCAGGAAATATTTGCGAGATCAGGCGATCGCTATTTTGAAACTTACTAATTTGATATTCTCCATCTACCAAATTACAAACTGAGATGGTTGGCTGTTTGGGATTACCAATAAAGTTCCGTCCACCTAATGCCGCATAATCAATAATCCAATATTCAGCTATGCCCATTTCTTCATAATCGGCGAATTTCAAATGATAATCATCGCGCCAGTTGGTAGACACGATTTCGATCGCTAAAGGTATGGATGCACCCTGACTAAGAATTGATTCTTTTTTCCATCGTGGTTCGTTAAGTAGGTTTGCGCGATTCATCACTAATATATCTGGGAAATATCCAGAATCTTTGCCTTCAGGTCTGACTATAACTTGGTTAGGAATACCGTATGGTAGTCCCAGACGTTTGATTTCAAAGGGGATTTCTACACCCAAAAAGCTTTTAACTTCTTCGTGATCTCCAACTGGTTGAGCCATTTCAACAATATTTCCGTTATGTAGTTCGTAACGCACGCCAGAATTTTCAGGAAGAAATTCCACAAATTCATCAAAGGTAGTAACTTTCGGTAAGGTGTGAATCATCATGGCGGTTATGACTTGCCTACGACAAAAAATATGATTTCTATATTACTCCCCTTCTAACCTAAAAGTTAGTGGTACGTTTTATTACGCTAATTTTAGGTGTCTAATGCTCCTAAAGCTTTTAAAGTGCCGATTTCAGCTTGAGTTAAACCTGTGACATCGTTGATGATCATGCCTTTGTATGGAAGAAGCGATCGCAAGGTTTGTAAACATTTCCCTGTGGTGATATCCCAACATTTGATCGTTTCATCCCAACTGCCACTAATGAGAGTTGTTGCATCCTGACTTAGAGCCAATGACACAACCCAGTGACCATGCCCTTGTAGTGTTTCAAGGCAATTTCCCGTGCATACATCCCAGATTTTAATAGTGCGATCGCTGCTGCCACTAATCAGGCGATCGCCATTAGGCGTAAAGATGAGGGAGACAACGGGATGAGAATGTCCAGAAAATAGGCGTAAACATTCTCCTGTCTCTATGTCCCATAGTTTGATCGAGTGATCATCGCCGCCCGTCGCTAGATACTGGGAATTGGGGCTGATCTCCATTGCCCAAATACGGTTACTAGAGTCCGCTTCCCAAGTGTATAAACATTCACCCGTTTCTAAATCCCAATGTTTCACAAGCTGGTCATAGCCACTACTAAACAGCGTCTTCCCATCGTGACTAAACCTAACCGATAGAACGGAACTAGGATGACCTTGCAAGGTTTGTAAACATTCACCAGATTCTAAATCCCACACCTTAACTGTATGGTCATAGCTGCCACTAGCTAAGAATTTGCTGTCAGGACTGATGGCAATTTCCCAAACCCAACTTCGATGTCCCTGAAGTGTTCTTATGGGTTTGCCTGTATGAAGATGCGAATGGGGATTCCAAAGTTTAATCGTGCGATCGGCGCTGCCACTGGCAAGAATCTGTCCATTAGGACTGAAGACAACAGAGAGAATGCGATCGCTATGTCCACGCAGTATTTGAAAAGGTTGCAGAGCAGGCTCGAAAGTTAGGGGCGCATTGATATTAACATTCCAAAGTTTAATCGTCTGGTCTTCATGTCCACTGGCAAGTAAATTTTGCTGATCATACTGATTACTATAGGCGATCGCATAAATTGCATTGCTATTTCCTTGCAGGGTTTTGATGCATTTCCCTCCCTGAACTTCCCATACTTTGATCGCATGGTCATCACCACCACTAACCACTAGATTTCCTTGGGGATGGAAGGCAACTGACCACACGCGATTGGTGTGTTTGTGCAGAGTGTCCAGACATTTCCCTGTGGCGACATCCCAAATCCTGACAGATTGATCGTAGCTACCTGTTACTAGGCGATCGCCTTGCGGACTAAAGGCTAAGCAGGTCACAACCGCATTATGTCCTAGCAAAGTTTTTAGACATTCGCCAGTTTGCCAATCCCAGATTTTCACGGTGCTATCAAAGCTGCCACTGGCTAATGTTTTGCCATCAGGATTGAAGGCGATCGCTTTGACCCAATATTGATGACCTTGCAGAGTTTGCACACAAGAACCTGTTTCTAGATTCCATAACTTGATCGTGTTATCTTCTCCCGCCGATGCTAAAAAATGACCATTGGGATGGAAATCAACTGACCAGACACAAGCATTATGTCCTTCCAGAGTATGAATAGATTCGCCTGTGACTAAGTTCCAAATTTTAACGGTGCGATCGGTGCTACTACTAGCGAGAATTTGACCATCAGGACTAAAGGCGATCGCCGTAACAATATTGATATGTCCGTGTAAGGTTCGGAAACATTCTCCATTATTTGTATTCCAAAGTTTGATTGTATGATCTTGACCACAACTAGCGAGAATTGGAGCATTGGGAGCAAAAGCAACATTCCAAATCCAACTGTTATGTCCTTTACAAATAAAGAGTTGCTGACCATTAACAGCGTCCCAAATCTGAATTTCGCCATTGGTATCACTACTGGCAAGGGAAAGTCCATCAGGACTAAAAGCAACACTGGTAATACCGCCAAAGGTCGCGGCAAACAGGCAATCTCGAAAGGAAGCTTGACTAAAGTTGACACGATGTAAGTTTAGCGATCGCAAATCACAGTCCCGAATCGTCAGCCGCGAAAAATCATAGCCCGTTAAATCAGTTCCCAAATGAACCAATAAATGAATAAGATTTGCACCTCCATAATTATCTGAAGCTATTAACTCAGTTTGCAAATTGATAATCAGTCTACCCAGTTTATTCTCAAGTTGATCGGTAGAGCCAAGACTATTTTGTAATCGTTGAAGGATCGGCTGCACAATTAATTGAATTTGACTATCGCGAAGGTAATCCTTTGCTTGGGCTTGAACTAAAGAATGGGTCAGCAAATACTGCGGTGACTCAGTAATTATTTCTTGACAGATTAATTCAATCAAACATTCCGTTACATATTCCATCACCACAGGTTGCTGCGTAAATCCATGGCGATCGCGCTCAATTAAATTGCAGTTCACCAAGGACTCTAAAACTTCTATTACCTTCGATTTAGGTATAGATGGCGTAAAAACACTATGTAATTCTGTTAAAGAAATACTCTCGCGATGGATCACCAGCCAATACATGACTTGATTTTGTATATCTGACAACCTCTGTAATTGCTGAGATAGCAGATTGCTGATGCCATTAAAGAGAGTTATGCCACTGGCTAAAAAATGATTAACATTACCTTCATACAAGTCACGAATGGAAGTAGCGGCAATCTTTAGGGCTAAAGGATTACCCCTATAACAATCAACTAATTGCCTAGCCTCGGCATCAGAGACTAATAGCCCTTTGAGAGCTAGTATTGTTTTCCCTGCATCAAGTTCTAATCCTGAGAGAGCAAGTGTGCGTACTGACAAGCCATCCCCTTCAAGAGCCACAATTTCTGAAGGTTTTTCGCGGCTGGTAATCAGCACACAGCTTTGATGATTGGTTTCTCCCACTCGCCACAAAAGTTCACCATAGGCTTGGTAACCATCAAGATAGGAGCCTGTCCCTTGACTATGATCTAATAACGTATCGAAGTTATCCAAAATCAGCAAACATCGAGACTTACGGAAGTATTCGATTAAACAAGTAATCTGCTCATGAAAGTTAGCAGGTAAGGTCGTAATTTGTTGCTGTGACAGAATTGTAAGACAGTCTGCCATCTTGTCTTTAAAAGTCGGTGCATGGCGCAGCGATCGCCAAATCACATAATCAAATTCTCCTTGCAGTTGTTCAGCAATTTTCACTGATAAGGAAGTTTTGCCTAGTCCACCCATACCGAGAATCGTGACCACCCGACAGCGATCGCCTATAATCCATTCCCTAAGAGTTTCTAACTCCTGAATTCGTCCACAGAACTTGGAAACATCAATCGCTTCACCCATGTGAAACTGACTCAATCCTGATTTAGTCGCCTGTTGCTGAGCATATCTCTCCAATACTCCCCGCACATTATTTTTGGTGACTTTTTCGTTTAATGCTTTAGACAGCGATCGCCACAATTCTGATCCGACATCTTTGATATAGCCCAGATCATAGCCAAAGATATCTGAGTATTTGTTACCTCCCCAAGATTGACTAAATACGACATTTTGAACTGTGGTTAAGTGTTTTCGTCCTAGTAATTCCTCAACTAGGGGGATCGCCTCTTCTTCCGTCATTTTTCGCCTTAAAACCCTACTACTAATTACACTATGACCAGAAAATATTCATTTGTCAAAAAAATTTACATAAATACGCTAAAAATATCCGACCTTGATCCGACTTTTTCTGACCTTTAAAATTTGTACTACCAATTAAAGTTGATCTAAACACATCAAATAAAGCGTTGTCTTTATAAGAACAAGTATAAATGCTTATCTAATTGGCATTAGTTGATTGCTTAAAGGCGATCGCTAAATTATTTAGATAAGAAGTTATCCACCTAACGTTTTTATTGGAATCATCTAGCGATTACTGAATCTATCAAGGTTGAATTCTTGAACAAAAAATCATAAGTATTTTATTATGACCATTGAAAACGATCCTAATGTAGTTGGCTCTGTAGCCGCATGGCAAAACATTCTCAATGGATGCGGCTATCCTGTATTACACATCACAGGTAATCTAGATTCGCCTACTCTTGAAACCACCAAAAAATTTCAAAAGGATGTTGGATTGCCACAAGCATCGGCAGTTGATGCTAAAACATGGAAAGCTGGATTGGCTCATCCGAAATTATCTGGATGGAACCCAGAAACTCCTGCAATTGAGACTGAAATTGTCACAAAAGCTCAGGCAGTTCATGTGTTTGGTTCAATTTATGCCAAAGACCTTGCAGATTTAAATGCCTGCTTGAAAAGGTTTAGTATTAACACTCCACTTCGCATTCGGCATTTTTTGGCACAGATTGCCCATGAATCAGGTGCTTTAAGATATCGTACTGAGATATGGGGACCAACAGCAGTTCAGGAAAAGTATGAAACCCGTCGAGATCTTGGCAATACCCAAACTGGTGATGGTTTCAGGTTTCGAGGTGGTGGATTCATTCAGCTAACTGGTAGAGCTAATTATCAAGATTTTGCTAATTTTATTGGCGATCAGAGGGTTATGCAAGGCGCAAGCTATGTAGGCGAAAACTATCCCTTCACAAGTGCAGGATTTTTCTGGAAGAACAACGATATCAATGCTCTTGCTGACAATGGCAGCTCTGAAGCTAATGTTGATGCAGTAGGAGCAAGAGTTAATGGCGTAAATCCTCCAAATGGTTATGTAGATAGACGTAATTATTTTGCTAAAGCAAGTCAAGTAATTTAGAACTCTCTCAGAAGAACAGTCGTTTGACTACATATATTCAATTAACTTTTCTTCTCACATTTAAAAATATTTTGAACTAGATAAAGAAGGAGAACCCAAAATGGTTGCAAATCTCAGTAATTTTTTCAAGTACTATGACGAAAGGAATCCTAATCATGTTGCTAGTATCGGTATCTTGAAGTCATCGCTTCCACCCGAACTTCTCACAGAAACAGCCCCGTGGGTTGTTACCTATCGTGGTGGCAATACTAACGGTGGTGCTGTGGATCTAAACAACTTTTTCAAGTTTTTCTCAGAAAAGAATGCGAATCATGCCCAAGCGGTCACTGCACTACAAACAGCTATCCCCCCAGAACTTTTGATTGATGATGGTATAGGTGGTGCTGGGGACGCAGAGTGGATTAATAAGTACAGGGTTAGATTTAAGCCTCCTGCTCCTCCTGTGCCTCCTATTCTTAATGTTCCCTTTTTTAGTCAAGTCGATAACTACACCCAAGGTGAACGTACTTGTAATTCATCCGCCTGTGCAATGTGTCTTGAATTCCTCAAGCCTGGGACTTTGATTGGAGCAACTGGTGATGATGCATACCTTGAAAAGGTTCTTGCGATCGGTAACACAATTGATCATGATGTACAGACACAGGTTCTCAATAGTTATGGCATTAGTTCTTCCTTCTCTTATCGTCTCTCCTTTGCCGATATTGATAACTCTCTGGCTAAAGGGAAGCCAGTAGTACTTGGCATTCTCCACAGGGGATCTGATGCTGCTCCTTCTGGGGGACACATGATTGTTGCGATCGGTAAGAAGGGTAATGATTATGTTGTGAACGATCCTTTCGGCTCGTTTTATGACGATTACACAGGATCTGTAATTAATGGCAAGGGTGCTGTATACACTCGTTCAATGCTGCAACTGCGTTGGGCTCCAGCAGGTAATGATGGTTGGGGACGTATCTTCTCATAAACACGACTTCCTATAGCCCTCAACTTGTGTATTTTTAAGTCGTTTTGCCTTGTGGAGAACTTGCATTTGCAAGGTAGAAAGCACTAAATGGCTACGCCATTTAGTGCTTTTAAAATCCTTATCAGGTTTAATTTTTAATTCACGAAAGTGTAGTCACACTTTCGTGAATTAAAAATTATAGATATATTCCAACAATCCAAAATTTATAAAACAATGACCCCAAGTAATCAAGCTCCAAATTCACAAGTAGAGGGACAGAGAAGGCTATCGGTGACGAGAGAAGCTCAAAATTTGCAAGCTGGTGAAGCAAATTTTGAAAATTACAAAGTAGGTAAATCCCAAAAAGTAGCTAAACTCCAAAAGCCAGCTACGATGCTAGAGTTTGTAATCTTGCTAATTTTGGGATTAAGTGTTTATACTGGTTGCCATTTACTTATCCCTTCTAACTCATCGTTGTCTTCTTTCAAGAGGCAGAATGACAAAATACGAGCGCCTATCTTAGAAGAAATTGGTTTGATGAAAGAAGATATTAAGAATAAAGAAAGTACCGTTCTTTCACTACTCAACCAAACTGAAACCACTAGAAGTACTGGCAGCTCAACTGGAACTGCTAAAGATGCTAGTAGTTCAAGAAGCACCCAATCTAATGCTGATAAAGTTATTTTGAGTTTAAATACATCTACTGAAAGAAATTTACTGGCAGAAAAAACAGCTAAAAGATGGCAGGATGATCTAAGTAAGTCTAATATTAGTAACAAAGAAAAGCGGATTATTGAAGATTTATCTTTGTTTCTGAAAGAGATAGAAAGTAAAGATCTTAAGAAAGATAATATTCAGGAGAATATTCAACTTCTTATTAATACTAGTAAAAGTCTAGCGAATCTTGAATCATCTCTTGAGAATTCATTAGAACAAAATTTGTTCTGGACAGGTAATGGAAAATGGCTGGAAGTTGTTTTTTGGAGTTTTTTTGGTACGCTGCTTTATATAATTCAACAAACAGCTGAATATCATTTATCATCAGGGGATAAACAAGACGTTAAAGTTTTGGTTCGCCGCAAGCCTCAATATTATTACTTTCTTCTTCAGAGTCCTTTTACAGCTTTGGTGATACTTTGGGTTTTGAGTATGGCGAACTTGAATATTGCTGGAATTGCATTAGCATTGAGTAGTGTGCCCTCGGAGGTACTAATCTCATTAGCTTTTATTTTAGGTTTATTTAATCGAGTCGCAAATACACAACTTAATATGATTGTCGCTGGCATTTTTGGAGATGCATGGAAGAAAACCGTTAGAAAAATTGAAATTCAAAAATGTGAAGATGAGAATGAGGATCAAGATAACCAAAGACATCCACGTAAAAGAAATTTGTCTACCCGTGCAAGCATTGAAGTTTATTGTGGCGATTGTACCGATTTTGAGGTTTTGCCAGATGTAAAAGTCAAATGGAGTATCGAGTCTAAACCTTCAGCAGGAATAATCGATATATCAACGGGGACTTATATCGCTCCACCACGGGGGTTTTATTATGAAGATAGTGGATTAAAACCATTAAAACAGGATAATGAGAACTACCATAACTATACACAAGATATTATTAAGGCTGTACGTGAAGATGAACCCAATGTTAGTGCTTTAGTTCTAGTCAGCCTCGTAGATCAAGCTCCAAAAGAATAAACCCCTCTTATGAAAAAAAATGGATATTATGTAATTGACTTGATTTGGAGATAAGAGATCGCTTTTTTGCCATAATTGAAATGTGCGATTCATATATACCACTTTATCTAGAAACCCATCAAAATTTTGATAAAAAATGATGTCAAAACCTATGCCATCAAGCTATGCCAATCCTATTTCATTTGTGAGAAAGGCAAGTTATATAGTTCGTAACGCACGCCTAATTGTTCACTAATCCGCGTTGCTTAGGAACCAAAAAGAGAGAGAGTTTTATTCCCTCTCTTTTTGAGATTTAACCTAATTTCTTATTGCGCTTAGCTTGCATTTCTTGCTTCCTTTTACGAACTTGGGCGCGGCGTTCGGCAGGAGTGGGAAGGTCGGCGGGAGGCTCAATTACATTTACCTCATTGATAAAGACTAATCTTGCCTCAACGGGCTGATTGAGCGTATCAGTGATTTGGACAGCTTCAAAATCTGCATCGATCGCGGCAAATTCTGTCTCATTTAGCCAAGCATGATATTGCTTACGCATTTTAGGTTGCTGCTTTAGCTCCTGTTGCAACTGTTCAAGAGAGCCTTCTGTCCATTGGTAATAGAGATTTTTGCTGCGGATTTGGGTTTTTGATTCGGAAGTTTGTTGAGCGAGGGGATTATTTGCCCAAGGAATGCGATGATCCCATGTAGCCAAGCCTCCAGCCCGATCGCTTTCGAGCAATCTTCCCAAAATTTTTAAATCTGAAGATTCAGTTACTCGTTCAGGAAAGCGGCTAAAGCTTTTGGAGAGGTCAGTTTTCGAGGCTTTGAGGAGATTCATGATATTGCTTTGAGCATAGCCGATCGCTGTTTGATGATCGCGCAAAGTTTCTAGTAACTCATGGAGTTCCCGTTGCAAAGTTTCCGCACTGCCATAATGTGCCAATAGGCGATCAGTCAAAGGTTGTAGAATATAACGGATTTGCGTTTCACGAATGTAATCTTCGGCGCGATGTTGGACAAGAGCGTAGCTCATCAGGAATTCAGGATCACGCTCGATCGCGGCTTGATAGGCGGATTCAATTAGGCGATCGGTCATATATTCCATCATCACAGGCTGTTGCGTGAAGCTATTTGCCTTTTTCTCAATCAGCGATCGCCAGCGTAGGGAAAATACAGATTCGAGAATTTGGGATTTAGAAACCATTGGCACAATATCTTGGCGCAAGTTATCAGTGGTGATTGGTTCACGCTCGATCGCTAGCCAATGCATTACCTGTTGTTCTAAAGGAGAGAGACGCGCATATTGCTGATCGACGAGATTGCGGATATCGCCAAATACATTGGCTTCTTGATCAAGGAAGTCCTGCACATTCCCATCAAACATACTATTAATGGAACGTGACACCACTGTCAGCGCGAGGGGATTACCACAGTAGAAGTCGATTAATTTGCGAGTTTCAGGGGCGATCGCCAATTTGGGTTGAAACATTTGCAAGGCTTCTTCCTTGAGTCCTGTCAGTTGCAAAGAGCGCACCATGCGATCGCTAATGTCAGGAGGCAGCACATCCGCAGGCTTTTCACGGCTGGTCAAAATCAAGCAGCTTTGATGACGCACTTCTCCCACTTGACGGAACAGTTCCCCATAGCCTTCGTAGCCTTCGCTATATTGCCCTGTGGTTTCGCCACTTCGGAGGATTGATTCCACATTGTCTAACACAATCAAACAGCGTGATTGCTGAAGAACTTGGATAAACATCAATTGGAGGCTATTCAAATCTTGGGGCAGATTGGCGATCGCTTGATTAGTTAAAAAGCTGACCAAATCCGCCAACAAAACTTCTATCTTGGGTGCATTGCGGAGCGATCGCCATGCAATCAGCGTAAATTCGCCTTGCACCTGCTCCGCTAATTTGGTGGCAAAAGCGGTCTTACCGATGCCGCCAATCCCAAAGACTCCCAACAAACGGCAGCGATCGCTAACCACCCAATCTTTAACCGTAGCTAACTCTTCTATACGACCATAAAAAATTGAGGTGTCGATCGCATTGCCCCAATCGCAGCGCTTGCTCGGTGTAGGGGAGACAGGTTGAACACTATTGTGAGCATGGTTGTGAGGATTGACGATGCTCAAGGATTTGTGAGGATGGGCGGACTGCTGAGACTCGACGCTATCTTGAAAACGCTTAGCATGAGTTCTGACGACCACTTGCAAATTGTGCTTGGTGACGCGCTCACCAAAACCCTTAGTCAACATTTGCCACAGGCGATAGCCCACATCCCGAATGTAGGAAGAATCATAGCCACACATCTCGGCAATCTCAGCATAGGTCTTGCCTTCCCATGTTTGGCGAAATAGTTGTTCTTGAATGTTGCTAAGGCGCTTTTGCTGGAGAGCCGCATCAACAACTGCAAGTGCGTCTTCAATAGTCATAGTCGTAATTCCTCTTAATTAATGTCTCGTTATTGGCTTAGTTGTATCTAAGGATGATGTGTGTTTTAACGACTTAACAAATGACAGTTATGCATACTTTTAAAAAAAGATTTGTTGACAACTAATCATATTTAATTAAAGGCTAATCACAACACTTCCAGATAATTTAGTCAACATATTCTTGTTTTTTCAAGTTAGATAGATAACATATATTTTGGTATTTGCAATAGATTTATCTAACTTTTGAGTAGATCCTGATTTAGTCCGACATTGGCTTAATACCTATGACAATTTTTTCTTGTTTTTTCTGATAAACCTTGCTTAGCAAAAGTTATAGGGTCAATGCTTGTCAACTAGAGTCAGTCAATAGAAACATAAAACAGTTGTTTTTGCAAACAAAATAAATCAAAATCTTGTTTTTAAATGCTTGATTGATAAAACCCATAGTCGATCCATTAGTTATAAGTTAATAGCATTTTATAGATTGCTAATTGTTAAAAAATCAAAAACTTAAATCCATACAAACAAGACCTATATATGCATCTAATTCCTACAATCAAGTCTTTTCTTTTATCCATACATTTACTGACAAAAAATACTATTTTTTCAGGTGTGCAAATCATATTTTGGATTGTATGCTGGTTGCCAACCAAGGTTACTAAGTCGATTTACTCATTCGAGTTGTCTATCTCCGTTACCTTTGGGCTACCGCTAAGCTCACTTAACCTCACATGAAGGAATATTTACTTCTTGTATCACTGGTAAGTGTATAAGGCAATAGGGAAATAACGTTTTCCGACAAAAAACGACTTTTCCTCATATATCCTCACAATTAGAGGTCTTGAAACATGAGCGCAATTCATCATCTGCCCCAACGTCCTTCCCCTTTAGAGTCCAGTACATCCTCACGATCGCCTCATTTAGCTGTACGACCTAGCATTGCCGATCGCTTGTCCCAGCTACTGCATGAGATTGAGGCTTTTTTACTAGCCTGTACCTATGAGGAAATGTGCAATTTCTGGAAAGCGATCGCTAACCTCCGTCAAAGCCTAAAAAATTCTTCCTGTCCATCGGAAGTACCGCAATTTTTAACTGACCGCCGCAAACATCGTGATTTTTGCCGCATTTTAGAAGTCCTTGCGGATCTGCCCTACCCCAAACTGCATTTGTCAAGTCAGTTGTCGAGTCAGTTTAGCGATCGCCATAGGTTTCAAAAAGCTCATTCCTATAGTGCGTTTGGCTATCATTCCTCGGCATCCTTCAAGGCTTCATTAAATTAAGGGGGGAGAGAATATGCAAAGTGACGCTTTTCCGACTCCTCCCATTTACTCGCATAATTTCCAGCCTCGTTTAGCGATCGCTGATCCTGAGTCTTGGCTAACACCAAGGGATTCTTCAGAAAATAGCGAAATCGACCAGAATTATCTACTTAACGAGATTGAGCTATTAATCGCTGACTGCTCGCAAGAAGAGTCTAAATCCTTCTGGTTAGCTGCCGACCGCATCAAAATTAAGCACCAAGTGATTGAGTCCATGCAAAAAATTGAGAGCTTGTTTCTTGAGTTAGCCAAAGAATCGACCCAAGATCCCGATCTAATTTCGGTAGTATCCGAAAGCCTTCTCTATTCGAGTAATTCCACTCAAAAAATTAATATTCCTGAATTTGTCAAACATCAGATTTATTAAATTTTTGATACATCATCCTGTTATTCCTTAAGCTAAATGTCTTAAAAATTTGGTTTAAAGCCCACAAATCGCCTGTTTTCTATATAAATAGAATTAACCAGAATTAAAAAATCCTACTCAACCATTTCAAATCTAAAAATCAAATCTAAAAAATTATGAAACTTTTACTATCGATTATTTCTGCGTCTGCTTTATTGATGCCCTTTGCTAGTAGTGCCTCTGCTTATTCCCAAGATCCTCTTAGTTGCAATGATCCAAGAACTCAATATCCGTCAAATCCCCCTTGCCACAAGCAAACAAATTTACTTAACATCTACAAAGACTAAGTTGGCGGTTGTGATTCCCATAGGCTCACATCCCTAGCTAGGCATAAGCCCACCTCATTTAGACATAGCAAGACATAGCACAACCGTTATGAGAAGAAAGCAGTTTCTTCAGATAGGCTCGGGTGCGATCGCTCTCATCGCCTTTGATCGCATTTGCCAAGATGCTGCCCATGCTCAAAATTTTGTAACCGATCCGCAGGTTGTTCGTCAAAATCAGCCATGTTCGCCCATACTCACGGGCAAGATTGATCGGATTATGGGGGATGGGATGACCTCCGAAGTCCAACTCTTAAGATTATTGCGACTCAATAACGCCCCTCTTAATATCTATGGTGACCTACCAACCATTTATCGTGAGGAAGCGACTACCGAGGGAGTCAACTACGACATTGCCTTTTGTCAGATGTGTTTAGAAACGGGGTTTTTACAATTTGATGGGGATGTAAAACCAGAGCAGAATAATTTCGGTGGGATTGGGGCGATCGGTAACGGGGTGAGGGGTGACAGCTTTAGCGATCGCCGCATTGGGGTAAGAGCGCAAATCCAGCATCTCAAAGCCTATGCGACTCGACAGCCCCTTGTGCTGCCCCTAGTCGATCCGCGCTTTAGTCTAGTTAAGCGCGGCACAGCACCATTATTAAGTCAATTGAGTGGTAATTGGGCTGAGGACATCAACTATGACAAGAAGATCATGGCTATTTTGCGTCGCCTATACGAGCTATCAGGTTTTTTCTGAAGTTCCAATAAAGAAAGGGTTTGCGTTGCAAACCCTTTCTTTGTAATGTAAAAGCGAGGTACAGCTATCTCAAAATTTGTAGCGAAGGATAAAAGTACCTCACGACCTGCCTCATTTTCATGGGGGAGCATGAATAAGAGACATTACCGAAGGTATGCAAAGGTTAAGTCATTCTATTGATTGAAGATTAAATAGATACACTGATCTGAAGCTATTCCATTGGACGAAAAGCAATATGCAGATTCCCTTGCATAAAATAATTTGGTTTCTATAGACTAAATATTTCCCATAATCTAAGATAAAACCGCCAAAAAACGGTTATTACTTGTTTTGGAGTAAATTTTTTACCTATTCCCTTCCCTGAAAGGATAGCATATTTGGTAGAGATTTGTGGTCTTCAATAATTATGACGCTGATTAAAATTCTCCCTGATTGGTTTTTACCTGAAAACCAATCAACGTCAGAATCAGTTTATTTAAATCGCCGCCGATTTCTTAAAAAGTCTGGACTAGGCAGCCTGAGTCTATTAGGACTACTAGCAGGATGTCAAACCATTGAAGAGAAAAAAGCGATCGTCAGCCAAAGATTACAAGACGCTCAACTTCAATCATTTAACGCATCGCGAAACTTAGCTTTTACCCTTGATCGCCCCCTCACTAATGAATATGATGCGGCGGTATATACAAATTTTTATGAATTTAGCAGTGATAAGGATGTGTGGGAAAAGGTCGGCAAATTTCAGCCCCATCCTTGGACTGTAGAAGTAACTGGTTTAGTCGCCAAGCCCCAGAAATTTGCGATCGAGGATTTAATTGCCAAAATGCCTATCGAAGAAAGGCTCTATCGTCACCGTTGCGTGGAGGCTTGGGCGATGGCAGTCCCTTGGACAGGCTTTCCGCTTAAACGATTAATCGAATTAGTAGAGCCTCAAGCTAAGGCGACCCATGTGAAATTTACAACTTTTTTGAGGGAAAAGGAGGCAAGACGGCAAATCCTCCAAAGTGAGCCTTGGCCCTATACCGAAGGATTAACGATTAAAGAAGCTATGAATGAATTGGCTTTTATGGTGGTGGGCATCTATGGACATGAGTTACCCAAACAGCATGGCGCACCGATTCGTCTCGTTTTACCTTGGAAATATGGCTACAAGAGTATTAAGTCGATTGTGCAAATAGAATTTACCGATCGCCAACCTACGACTTTTTGGAATACGCGCATTCCTCAAGAATATGATTTTCTGGCTAATGTCAATCCTAATATTCCCCATCCTCGATGGTCACAGGCAAGTGAGCGCATGTTAGGTACAGGCGATCGCTTTGCTACCCAGATGTATAACGGCTATGCGCCCTATGTCGCCAATCTATACAATACTTAAACCCAGAAAAATTTTTGAAAGTATCGCGAAGCAATACTTTCAAAAATTTTTCTGGGTTTAAGCGCTATACCTATACTAGAGTGAACGTAAGCAAACATTTTTGAGGTCGCGCCATGATTTTACAAATGCAACCCTCTCAAAAAATTATTTATCCAGACGATGACGGGCTACCGATGAGCAACAATACGGAGCAATTTGATTGGATTGTCACCATTAAAGAGAACTTAGAACTTCTCTTTTCAAAAGATTCTAATGTCTTTGTGGCAGGGGATTTGCTGTGGTATCCCGTTGAAGGCAACAATACGATCCGTACTGCTCCCGATGCGATGGTGGTATTTGGCAGACCCAAGGGCAGACGTGGTTCCTATATGCAATGGGTTGAAAATGACATTGCCCCCCAAGTTGTCTTTGAGATTCTCTCTCCCGGAAATAGAACTAGTGAAATGGCAAAGAAACTAAAGTTTTATGAGCGTTATGGCGTTGAGGAATATTATCTCTACGATCCTAGCTGTATCGAACTGACAGGATGGCAACGGATTGGCGAAGACCTAGAAGTAATTGATGTAATAGATGGTTGGGTTAGCCCTCGCTTAGGAATTCGTTTCGATCTTAGCGGCGAACAGTTAGAGCTATATTTTCCTGACGGTAAAAAATTTACCAGTCTCAAGGATGTCTCAGAGCAGTTACTTAAGGAAAAACAACGCGCCGATCGCTTAGCAGAACGCTTACGTGCCTTGGGAATTGAAGATGGAATTGAAGATGAAATTTAAACTTGCTATGAAACCTTACAAATATCTGTCCCCTGCGATCGCGTTAGGAATAGTCGCCATTGCTAATGGAGTAACTGATCAGGCGATCGCCCAAACTTCTACCCCAAAAGATCTATCTAAAAATCCTGATCGAGTTGAAGGTTGCGAGATCTTAATCGTCGGTGGCGGAGTCGCAGGTACAGCCTCCGCCTATGAAGGATTATTAGCTGGGCGCACCGTGTGCATGACTGAAATTACCGATTGGGTGGGTGGACAACTTACTTCTCAAGGAACTTCAGCGTTAGATGAAGCTAAAAAACAACGCAATCTCTGGTTCTTTCCCCAAGGCTATACGGGATTTCGTAAACGGATTGAACAGAAATATGGAAAGTTGAATGCGGGAGATTGTTGGGTAAGTGTTTCTTGTTTTATGCCAAATACTGCTCAGCAAATCCTGACAGAGATGTTGCAGGAAGCGGAACGTAAGGGTAATGGTAAGTTGAAATGGTTTCCGAATACGATTATCAAAAAGCTTGATTTGAGTAGCGATGGCAAATTAATTAATCGCGCGATCGCTATTCAGCATCGTCCCGCACCCAATACAGCACCCCTAAATACTGAGCCACTTTCGACAATTATTGATGAGGCATATCGTTACGAAAATTCGCCTCGTTTACAAAAGGAAATCATTCAATTTGTTCCCTTAAGTGTTCCCTTAGATGGGCAGGCACAAAAACGCCCTACGGATTGGTTTGTGATTGATGCGACAGAGACAGGCGAAATTATTGCCTTGGCTGATGTGCCTTATCGACTAGGACTCGATCCGCGATCGCATCTTAATCCTTCTTCGCCAGTAACCGAGAATGATGCTTACTGCACCCAAGGTTTTACTTATACCTTTGCGATGGAACAAACCGCCGAGCCTCAACCACAGCAAAAGCCCAGTTTTTACGATCGCTACTTACCCTATTACGGCTCCGACCCTAAGCCAAATCTCGCCAATTTTGACAATATCTTTACCTATCGCCGCATTTGGAGTGCTGAGGCTCCGAATCCTAAGAAAAATGCTTTTGGGGTTTCGAGCATGAAGACTGGGGATATTTCGATGCAAAATTGGGTTTGGGGGAATGATTATCGGGGAGGTACGGATAAAGATAATTTGATTTATTCAAGGGAGCAATTACAGCGATCGGGGCAGTTGGAGGCGAACGGCTGGATGGGCGGATTGCGCCAAGAAACCCTGAAAAATGGTGAAGAAATTGCCCTCGGTTTTTATTACTGGTTGGTTGCTGGCACAACGGATTCTCAACAGAAAACTAATTGGAAAAAACCTTTTCCCAATCATCGTTTACTTCAGGGAATAGATTCGCCCATGGGAACTATGCATGGATTATCGAAATATCCCTATATTCGAGAATCCCGTAGAATTATCGGTCGTCCTTCCTATGGCTATCCCGAAGGCTTTAGTATGTCCGAGATTGATGTTTCGCAAGTAGATTTTAGTACGGAGTTCTATCGACAGAACCTCTCACCACAAAGCTATCGTCATCTCTGGAATGCTCTGGCTGGGCTAGAAGCAACTAGCGCCATTAGAAACAACACCGAACCTCAAAAAATTCCTCGTCGCACTCGTTCGACCATTTATCCCGATGCGATCGGGATTGCTCAATACTATCTCGATTTTCACCCTTGCTTAAGTGAGTATCCTGTCGAAAAAGCGGGTAATACAGAACGAGCAGGAGTTCGCAATGGACATGGAGCCGCCTTTCCTGGACAGATTCCCTTGCGATCGCTGATTCCCCAAAAAATCGATAATTTGATCGTATCGGGTAAAAATATCGCCTATAGCTACATCGTAGCCGCAGGTTATCGCGTCCATTCCTACGAATGGTCAGTAGGAGCCGCCGCAGGTACGACAGCTTCTTTTGCCCTCTCCGAAGGAATTCTGCCCTATCAATTGGTGGAGAGTTTGCCGCGAGTAAATCCATTGCTGACAAAATTGCAGCAAACTCTGGTGCAGAATAACAATGCGATCGCCTTTCCCGATACTTCTATTTTTAATCTCAATTGGGGTGACTGGAAAATTTGGTAATCTATAATTTTTTACAGGCTGTGAAGAGACCATCTGCACGGACATTATAATGATAATTGAGGGAGCGACTACCGTTCCCTATTCGTTTATAGAGTGACATATGATCGACCCGATTGGATACATACTTGGAACCAAAGATGCTACACCCCTTGAGTTTTGGGTAGCCGTAAGTGATGGCAAAGTCCTGCGTTTAGATGATGTCGTGCAGGTGAAAACCGATCGCCCTGACAAAAAAGGTGTCGTGAATTTCTATGGTGTGGTCGATCATGTGCGAACTATCCATGAAGGAACTCAGTTTGATACGGATACATTTCTCGTTACTAGTGGCAGTATGCCCGTGAATGTCTCCTATGCCGCGCATATCCAAGTTACGCGCATCGAGCCTGAAGAATATTTACCACCCCAGCCTAGCGATGCTGTCTATTTAGCGGAAGATGAGGATCTTCGATTTGCGCTGAACTTTGACGGCATGGAGCAGCGTATCTCCGCTGGGATTATGCGAAATGGTAGTCCCGCCTATTTGAATTATGAATTTATCGATGGCACAAAGGGCGCTCATGTCAATATTTCGGGAATCTCAGGCGTGGCGACGAAGACTTCTTTTGCCCTGTTTATTCTCCATTCCATTTTTAATTCGGCGGCACTAGGTTCTAAGAGAGCGAATACTAAGGCTTTGATTTTTAATGTTAAGGGAGAAGATTTATTCTTCTTAGATAAGCCCAATAACAAAATGCGGGAAGAGGATCGGGCGAGTTATCGAACGCTCGATCTGCCTGTAGAGCCATTTCGCGATGTCAGATTTTGCGTTGCGCCTAAAAAAAATACACAGGAAATTGAGCCCCATCTCGATCAACGCTCCGATAATATTTCCGCCTATGTCTGGGGTATGCGTGAATTTTGTCGCGATCGCCTATTCCGTTTCTTGTTTGCAGGTGATGATTTAGAGCGAGGGAATATTGGCTTTTTGGCAAGCATTGTCGAGGAGCGTTTAGCGAGATTAGCTGCTGATAATGACAAATATGATAAGAAGTTAGGATTTTTACCGAGGGCAAGTCTGGACTTAGACGATCGCTATGGTGAAGATAATAAGGATAAGGTGGAGACTTTTCGAGATTTGATTGAATTTCTCGAAGATAAGTTGGTGGAGAATCCTGATCAGAAATGGCTAGGGCGTAATGCTCCAGCCACTGCCGAAGCGCTCACCCGTCGGATGTGGGGAATTGCCGATGAAATGGGGCATCTGGTGCGCGGCGATCTGCCTGCGGAGGAGTTGCAAAAGTATAAGCTCGATCCCCTTGCGGCAGAATATCAGTTAACGATCGCGGATATCAACAAGCTCGGCAGTAAAGCTCAAAAGTTTGTGGTGGGAGTACTTCTGCAAAAGCTTTTTATGGAAAAGGAAAAGCGCGGACAATATCCCGTTGTCTTTATCGTTCTCGATGAGTTAAATAAATACGCACCCAAAGAAGGTCGTAGCCCGATTAAAGATTTGTTAGTAGAAATTGCAGAACGTGGACGATCGCTGGGCATTATCTTAATCGGCGCACAACAAACTGCTTCCGAAGTCGAGCGGCGAGTGGTTGGACAAGCAGCAGTGCGCGTCGTTGGTCGCCTTGACTCTGCTGAAGTAGAGCGTCCTGAATACAACTTTTTGACGGGAGCCTGTCGGAAGCGATCGCTTCTTTTAAAGTCTGGCAGTATGTTTATCCATCAGCCCGAAGTTCCATCGCCTTTATTAGTGGGTTTCCCTTTCCCTGCCTACGCCACGCGCTTACGAGAAGTCCAAATCAATGAAGTGGAGGAGAAGATTCTCAAAAGTAAAGTTAAGCGTCTGTAATGGAGATCATGGCGATCGCTAAATTCATCACCCCAAAATAGAGATCGCCTCAAATCGTCTCCAAAATGCTAGAATTATCCGAAAGTTTCAGTTGATATCATGGATGAGCGCGATCGCACTAATATTCAGGGGTTTTTAGCTAAATGGCAAGGCTCACAGGGGAATGAGCGGGCTAATTATCAGACTTTTTTTGATGATTTGTGTGGGGCGTTGGGGGTGGAGCGTCCGATTCCTAAGGGGACAGTGAAGGGTGATCCATTTTGTTTTGATAAGGAGATTACGGTTTTTCATAAGGATCGCAAGGAGACTTCTAATTTTATTGATTTCCATAAAGAGGGCTATTTTTTAATCGAGGCGAAGCAGGGGAGTAATGGCTCTAAGCAAAGTACGCCGAGGCGGGGGACTGATGGCTATGCGCGGATGATGGAGAAGGCTTTTTATCAGGCTCAGAGCTATACGCTATTTTTGACTAGCAAGCCACCGTTTTTGATGACTTGTGATATTGGTTCGCACTTTGAGCTATGGATGAGCTTTAGTGGAAACTATGGCGGCTATGGGGCGCGTGAAGTAATTGCGCTTGAGAGACTTCTTGATGAGAAGGTTTTTGATCGCTTTGTGGCGATTTTTAGTGATCCGCATAGTCTGAATCCTGAGAAGTATCGAGCGCGGGTGACGCGAGAGGTGGCTGGGACTTTGGCAAAGTTGGCGAAGTGGCTAGAGGAACAGGGTAAGGAACCGCAGGAGGTGGCAAATTTTTTGATGCGCTGCATTTTTACGATGTTTGCGGAGGATGTGCGGTTGTTGCAGGGGGATATTTTCACTAAGAATTTAAAGGAGCGTTGGATTCCTGAACCGAGTCGATTTAAGTCTGAGATTGAGAAGCTGTGGAAGAAGATGAATACGGGCGGCGAGTTTGATTTTGATGTGATTCCGCAGTTTAATGGGAGCTTTTTTGCGAATGCGATCGCCTTTGATTTGCCGAGGGAACAGCTTGAGGTGTTGTCTGAGGCGGCGCAAAAGGATTGGCGTGAGGTGGAACCTGCGATTTTTGGGACTTTGTTGGAACGGGCTTTGGAGAAGAAGGAGCGCAGTCGTTTGGGGGCGCATTATACGCCACGCTCCTATGTGGAGAGATTGGTTTATCCTGTGGTAATAGAACCTTTGCGAGAGGAGTGGGAGTCGTTAGAGCAAGTAGTTGATAAGATTTTAGAACTAAAGGAAGGTCAAGAACAACCAACAAAAGACCAAAGAGATAAGGCGGAGGTAGAGATTCGGGCGTTTTTGGAGCGTTTGCAAGTGGTGCGGATTCTTTATCCTGCTTGTGGTTCGGGCAATTTCTTGTATGTGACGTTAGATTTAATCAAGACGTTGGAGCAGGAGGTGCAGATGCGGTTGTTGGATGTGTTGGGGAAGGTGACGACGGATTTGTTGGAAGAGTTCGATCCACGTTTGGCGGGACGAAAGCAGGTGAATCCTTCGCAGTTTTTGGGTATTGAAATCAATCCAAGGGCGGCTGCGATCGCAGAGTTAGTGATCTGGATTGGTTATTTGCAATGGCATTTTAAGCGCTATGGCACTACGCCGCCGCCTGAGCCAATTTTGCAGGATTTCCACAATATCGAGTTTCGGGATGCGGTGTTGGCTTACGATGGACGGGAGCTTGATATTGATGCGAAGACGGGTAAGGTGCGGAGTCGTTGGGGTGGGCGCATGATGAGGCATCCTGTGACGGGTGAGGATGTGCCTGATCCGTCGGATCAGGTTCCTATCTATCGCTACATTAATCCGCGTCCTGCGGTGTGGCAAGAGGCTGATTATATTGTTTCTAATCCTCCTTTTATTGGGAAATCGAGACGAAGGACAGCACTTGGAGATGAATATTTAGAGTGTTTATTTAAGGCTTATCCACAGATGCCAGATGGTGCAGATTTTGTTATGTACTGGTGGTTTAATGCGATAAACATAATCAAACAGAACAAATTAAAGCGATTCGGTTTCATCACGACTAATAGTATTACCCAGATATTGAATAGACAAGTTATTTCTGAAAATATTAAAGATGATTCTGAATATGAGATTTTATGGGCGATACCTGATCATCCTTGGGTAGATACAGAAGGAAGTGCGGCTGTAAGAATAGCTATGACTGTTGTTGGAAAAAGAGAAAGGCAACAACCAACTATTGTTCGAGTTATTCGTGAGGAACGACAGGATGAGGACACAGCGAATTTAACTTTTGAATATCAGAATGTTGGGTTTATACATTCAAATCTTCGTGGAGGTGCAAAACTTGATCAAGCGAAGTCTTTACAGGCTAATGCTTCTATTTGTTCGGTTGGATTAGTTCTTTTTGGCAAAGGATTTCTTGTTGATGAATCTAAACGCAAGCAAATTGAACCAGATATATGTCATCCTTTTTTGTCAGGGCGAGACTTAATAAATGGAGTCTTAACTGATTGGGTAATAGATTTTTATCCCCTTGATGAGTCACAGGCTCAATGCAAAGCGCCTTTAGCTTTTCAACACTTGCTTGAGTATGTAAAGCCTCAACGAGACGAAAGCCGAGATTCTGGAAGTCGAAAAAAATGGTGGCGTTTTGGTCGTGATAAGACTGAGATGCGAGCTGCAATTCAAAAATTGGAGCGCTATATTGTTACGTTAGAAGTCAGTAAATATAGAAACTTCTTTTTTGTGTCATCTGATGTTCGTCCAGATCACAAATTAATAGTAATAGCTATTGACGATGCTTACCATCTTGGAATTCTTTCAAGTTCTACTCATCTCTGTTGGGCATTAGCTCGTGGCGCACAACTCGGACCAACACCTGTATATGTAAAATCTATTTGTTTCGATCCGTTCCCTTTCCCAGATGCAACATTAGAACAAAAAGAAAAAATTCGACAACTAGGCGAAAGACTCGATCGCCATCGCAAACAAGTCCAAGCCCAACATCCCAAAATCACAATTACAGGAATGTATAACCTCCTCGAAAAACTCAGCAAAGGCGAAGACTTCACCGACAAAGATAGAGAATACAACAACAAAGCCCTAGTCTCCACCCTCAAACAAATCCACGACGAACTAGACAACGCCGTTCTAGAAGCCTACGGATGGGAAGATTTAGCCCCTCATCCCCTAACCCCTTCTCCCAAGACGGGAGAAGGGGAACAAGAAACTTCTTCGCTCCCCTCTCCCCTCTCCCCTTTTGGGAGCAGGGCTATTTCAAGAAAGAGGTAGAGAGACTTTAAGAAATCAAAGACAACATTGCGGGTAAATTATGGGCAAAATAGTCAATAGCGCCTTTAATTGATTCAAAGCCATTAC
>NZ_JACJQA010000039.1 GCF_014696355.1 Pseudanabaena sp. FACHB-1998
AAACTA
This sequence comes from Pseudanabaena sp. FACHB-1998, assembly GCF_014696355.1. Lineage (GTDB taxonomy): Bacteria > Cyanobacteriota > Cyanobacteriia > Pseudanabaenales > Pseudanabaenaceae > Pseudanabaena. The sequence continues at coordinate 7 of NZ_JACJQA010000039.1, forward strand.
CTGATTAGGTAATCTGAGTATAGGTCTAAGAACTTTCTGTCCATACCTTTCAACCTCTGTCGGAGTCTATCTTTACTCTACTCTGTTTTCCTTCCACGTAACATCAGTTACTATATAAAACCTCCACAGGCTATAATATCAATTCACAAAAGTGGTGTCACACTTTTGTGAATTAAAAAACAAACCCAGTAAGAGTTTTTAAATTAAGAAATGGCTACGCCATTTCTTAATTTGGGATAACTAAAAACTAGAGACTATCTTCTGTTATATAGCAAAGCAAAAGTTAGCCAGTACAAACCAAAACCCCAAAAAGCGAGTTGCGGCGCAAAGCGCCGCAACTCGCTTTTTGGGGTTTATTTCCTAAGCAAAACTTACATTGCTATAGCTGTTTCTATTCTTGTTAAGACACAAAACCAGAAGAGGAGTTCGGCGCTTTGCACTGCAACTCCTCTTCTGGTTTTGTGTCCTAATGCAAGTGACCATAGCTATAACAGAAGTCAGTCCCTAGTTTATTAGGCTGGTCTGACAAACCATAAACTTCTTTTTCCATCATGGGAAATGCAGTCAAGAATCAGGTTTTTAATTTTAAGAGGCAAGCGCCCATGTCTACGGGAACGCCGCAAGCTGCTGGGAGAACATTCTAAAATTTTCGCGATTTCGATCGTTGTCCATAGACGCGTAAATAAGTCGTCAGGAAATGAAGACATACTTTCCGCTAACTCTTTCCATGACTGAACATAGGCTTCTGTCGCCTCTGTATGTTGAATTATAGTTTCCCCATCGTTATTACCATTTTCAATCTGTACTAAGGCAGGTGGTCGCGGATCTAACTCACCGTAAATATCTGTATCAATATAAACTTGGACGTTGAATATATCATCCCAACTTTTAAGAAAATCAGACTCACTTTCTAGCTCTTGGTTATCTAGATAGTTATGAAGAGGTGGACTGACTTGATTTGGGAGAAGAGGATAATTCTTCCCCCCTTTTGTAGCAGTAATGAGATCGTTTAGCCCATCAATAACAACTAGTTGATTGTGGTGTTGATGATATAGATTAACGATCTCGTGGAACAATGAAGCAAGCTCCTTTGGCACGGCTAGCTTTTCCGTATCCGATGGATATGTTGGTTGTGATGGATCGACCACAGGAAAAACCCAAGTAAAATTGCTGTGGAACTAAGAAAGATTTCAAACAAATCTATAGTTTTAAAAGTATAACGTTAGTCTCTATGGAGACAACAAATATTCCGAGAATTGTAGATAAGCCAAATTACTTATGTTTTCTAACAATATTTCCTCAACTTTAAATCCTTCTGATAAATTTCCTATTATCTATTCTGAGCTATTTTTAGAGCATGATACAGGGACTTATCATCCTGAAAAAGCAGGTCGTCTCACCGCTACCGTCGAAGCCCTTAAAAATTCGGCGATCGCCTCCCAATTAAATTGGCTAGAGCCAACCTCAATCGATTCCCATAGGCGATCGGGCTTGAATATTTTAGAAGAAGTGCAGCGCTTTCATACTCCTGAATATGTTGCCTCGCTCCAGTCATTAACCGATCGCGGCGGCGGCTATATTGATGGCGATACGATCGCCTCAGCGCAAACCTATGATGTGGCTCTACTGGCAGTTAGTGCTTGGCTCGATGGACTAGACTTAGTTCTCGAATCAGGTCGCCCCGCCTTTGTGCTAGCACGTCCCCCCGGTCACCATGCCCGCGCTCATTCAGGAATGGGTTTTTGCATTTTTGGTAATGCGGCGATCGCCGCCATGTCGGCTTGCGATCGCCTAAATCTGGATCGCGTCGCCATCCTCGATTGGGATGTGCATCATGGCAACGGTACACAGGAGGCAGTCTGGGATCGAGCGGATATTGCCTATGTGTCTACCCATCAGTCACCTTTTTATCCCATGACTGGTCGCGCCGATGAAAGGGGCGCACATAACAATATTTTAAATATTCCCATCCGCGCTAATTCCGCAATTAAGGAATACTTGCCCATCTTTGAAAATCAGATCTTGCCATTTTTGCAAGATTTCAAGCCTGATTTGTTAATTGTGAGTGCGGGCTTTGATGCCAATGCCGATGATCCTTTAGCAAGTATTTTGCTGAAACCCGAAGATTTTGGTGCTTTCACTAAGTTGTGTTTAGAAATAACCCCCAAAATTTTATTTGGTCTAGAAGGCGGCTATGACTTTAACAGCCTTTCGCGATCGGTCATTAGCGTTATTAGTCAATGCTTGTAGAATCAAAAAAAGAGAGTTGCAAAGCAACTCTCTTTTTTTAACAAATGACACTTTGTGCCTATTTCTCTAGCCTTCTTTGTTAATGAAGGGCAACAAAGCAACTACACGGGCTTGCTTAATCGCGGTGGTCAAAGCGCGTTGCTGCTTTGCAGTTAAACCTGTAATACGGCGGGGCAGAATCTTGCCACGCTCAGTAATGTATTTACGCAGTAATTCGACATCTTTATAGTCGATTTTGGCAGCAGGCGCGATCGGGGAGAGGCGCTTACGATAAAAAGAGGAGTTCATTGCCATGATGGGATTATGCGGTTTTTTTAATTAGGGGACTAACGGACTTTAGAAACTATTTAATTTCTTTGTGAACGGTGTGAGAGTTGCAATGAGGGCAGAACTTTTTGAGTTCTAATCTTGCGGTGGTATTACGACGATTTTTCATGGTTGTATAACGAGATACACCAGGAGAACGCTTATTGGCATTGGTGCGACATTCGGTGCACTCTAGCGTAATAACGAGACGGACACCTTTGTTTTTAGCCATTTTTTTAGTTGTGAGATTACTTAAAAGTGCGATCTACGATTGTTACACATAATTACCGCGATTTTCAATATAAATTTTGGGACTAATTGAAAATCTATAGCCCTCTAAGTTTTGCAGAGAAAAAAATATAGCTATAGCCACTCTGGTTAAAATACAAAAACCAAGAAGTGAGTGGCGGCGCTTCGCGCCGCCACTCACTTCTTGGTTTTTGGCTTTTCATAAAGCAAGTGATTACAGCTATAAGTGGGGTGCAAAGCGCCGCCCCTTATTAAAAAAAGTAGCGTTTCGCACCGCTTTTATTAATCCCCAAAGAGAATGGCGACGCGAAGCGCCGTCATTCTCTTTGGGGGTTAGGGATTCGTGCAAAGTTATACAGAATAGAACCTTATCTCGTTGTAACGTCGGACTTATACCTATATACAAAAGTGATCTTTATGGTAGCGACCCAAGAAGTATCTTTGCCGCGCAATTGCACCTTTAGCCCAAGTGATTGGCAAGCGCTTGCCCCCTTCTGGTATCCCGTGGCGTTCTCCCATGAAATCACAGCCGAAAAGCCCTATGGCACTCGCCTATTAGATGAGCGCTTAGTAATTTATCGAGTTTCCGATGGTACGATCATCGTCGCCAAAGATCTTTGCCTGCATCGAGGCGCACCCCTCAGCTTGGGTTGGATTGAAAACGATCGCCTCGTTTGTCCCTATCATGGCGTGCAGTACGATCGCGATGCACAATGTGTTTGTATTCCTGCGGAGCCAAATGCCAAAATTCCCGCAAGGCTCAGACTTAAGACTTTTCCTGCGGTAGAACGCTATGGGCTGGTGTGGACAAGATTAATCGACAATGGCTTAGTTCCCTTTCCTGAACTAGAGGAATGGGAAGATCCTGATTACATTCAGGTATTACCCGAAGCCGTGAATTTAGAAGCCGCCGCAGGGCGACAAGTGGAAGGCTTTTTAGATGTGAGTCACTTTGCCTTTATCCATGCTAAATCCTTTGGTGAGGCGGATAATCCAGAAGTCCCAGACTATGCCATTGAGCAAACTCCCTCTGGATTCCGTGCCGACTATATCAGCACGGTAAGTAACTACGGTCATGGTATGAAGCATTTAGCGCCCCCTGATTTTTTATGGCGCAGACTGTTTGAGGTGTTCCTTCCCTTCACCGCTAAGCTTACAGTCTTTTTCCCTCACGGAAAGCTACATGTTCTCAATGCCGCTTCACCAATTTCCGCACGTAAAACGCGAGTATTTGTGCCAATTTGCCGAAATTTTGATAAGGATGCACCGCTCCAAGATACGCTTGATTTTAATCATCAAGTATTTGACGAGGATAAGGCGATCGTTGAGGAGCAATGGCCCGAAGATTTGCCCATATGCTTAGCCGATGAGGTTCATATCGCTGGCGATAAAAGTTCTATTAATTTCCGTAAACGCCTTGCGGCTCTGGGTTTAGGTAAATCCTTTACTTCGTAATAAATTTAGATGCGGACGTTTAATGTAGCGTCTATCAACTAATTACCAATAACTCGCGATCGCTCATTCAAATCACCACAAAGCGATCGCGCTTTTGCTAAAAGTAAAACTGTGATTAGAATGGCGATCGCTTTAAATGATGATGAACAAATACTTGGTTTATGAGGCGATCGCTAAACGATCCAATTTTCCAACCCTAAACCAGAAATATTGATAAAGTCTTTTGTGTTATTTGTAACTACCCGATCATGACGCGATCGCTCTACAGCAGCAATCATGGCATCTAGTTCACCTGTGGGTTTACCGATTTGTCTAAGTTCTGATTGGATTTTGCCAAATTCTTTAGCAGCTAATAGATCGAAACTGATAATTGGCATATCTTGTAGAAAAAGCTCAAGTGATGCAAGGTTCTGTTCTAGGCGCTGTGAGCAATAAACACCTTTATAAAGTTCAGCAACGTTAATTGTGGAAATATAGCATTCATCAGCACAGGCATTAAAGGACAAAATAACTTGAGGATTGCCTTTGAGTAGTGCGATGCAGATGTTGGTGTCAAGTAAATACATGAATAGTTAGAAGTCGAAGGAGTCGATGTTTCTCCCATAGTCCCGATGACGTTGTGTGTCAATATCGGTGAATATTAGATCAATATCTGGATGGTTGCACCATGTGCCAAATATACGATTTAGTCTTTCTATTCTGGCGCTTTTATCGCTAGGTTTATCTGCTTCAATTTCCAGAAATACTGCTCCATCAGGGATGTTAACTATATCTAACAGTTGAATCGTTTGTCCTGATTTAATGCCTTGAATTTGTAGTTTCATAGTTTTACAGAACCAGTAACGTATTGCTAGAGTAACACAACTGTCTGGAATGGTTTGGGGCGATCGCCCTTCAGCTAAAAGTGAAACTGTGATTAGAATGGCGATCACTTTAAATGATGAACAAATACTTGGTTTATGGGATAGTTGCTCAATCTCGATTTGAGTAGTTGCTTGAGACTTTAATAGTGGTAACGAATTTGAGCTAATAAAAGTGTATCATTCTCAATTTTGTAAAGGAGCCTATGCTCATCGTCAATACGTCTAGACCAATATCCCGATAATCCATGTTTCAATGGTTCGGGTTTGCCTATGCCACTGTAGGAATTGCGTTGGATATCTTTGATCAGGCTATTAACTCGATTGAGCATTTTTTTGTCTGTTTGTTGCCAGTAAATATAATCTTCCCAAGCACGTTCTGAGAAAAGTATCTTCACTCGATTAACTCCCGCACAGTACCGCCGCCAGATTCTAATTCGGCGATCGCCTCAAAAATTCGCTTGGCATTATTACGACTTTTTAAAAGGTAAGCTGTCTCTGCAAGGGATTCATAGTCTTCAAGAGATAGAAGCACTGCTGATGGTTGTTGATGGCGCGTAATGATCACAGGATCATGATGATCGCATACTTGATCGATCATTTTTGCCAAGTTGCTCTGTGCATCAACATAAGAAACTGCATTCATAAAGTTGTCGATCTGCTATTGATTGCTAGATTGTTAAAGATTATAGCTTTTACCTAAATCAGCGATCGCAAGTTGAGTGAAGTTAAATCGCCATCGCTTTAAATGATGTCAAACAAATGCTTGGTTTATGAGGCGATCGCTTTTTTCTGAAGTACAATAAAAACCGAGGTTACAGCGTAAGTTTTCATAAATAATCCTATGAGTCAAGCCTTAAAAACGTCTCTGTTTCAAGAAGCTCTCACTGCCATAGAAGCTTTGTCTTTAGATGATCAAACTGCTTTAATTGACGTGTTGAATAATCGTTTGAAGTTACGTCAACGGCAGCAAGTTATTGGGGAAGTTCGAGAGGTTCAGAAGGAGTATCGAGAAGGAAAATTCAAATCTGGTTCTGTTGATGATTTTTTGGCGGAGTTGGATAAGTGAGTGTTTTTGGTTGGCTCAATGATTGCAATAGTTGGGCATATAATGAGTTTCTAGCTAGAATGATGTTATGACAGGCGAAAAAACCAAAAAAATAACCGAATTTCGGCTATATCCAACAACTGAGCAAGCTGCAAAGATCGATTTGTGGCTTGCTCAGTTGAAGTGGGTTTGGAATGCTGGTTTGTCTTTGCTTGAAGAATCACAACAGCTTGATTGGCGCAAAAAACATGAATGGACAGAGCCTAGTCCTGAAGTATGGCAGTATCGTAAATCTTGCAAAATAGACGGCGTTACCTATACCAATCCTGATAATCAGTACGGACTTTGCTGTGCTTATCATCCTGATCGCTGTGATATTCGCAAGCATCAGGGCAAGGACATTGATGATCCATACAAACACGTTGAAAACTATCGCTTTATCGCAAATAAACGATGTCCTGAGTTTCTGCACTCTATTGATCGCGAATCGCGTCGATCTGTTGTGGATAGCTTAATTGACGCTTGGAGTCAGTACCGTAAAGGCAAAAAAGGCAGACCACGATATAAAGGTAAAACCGACAGATTAGAAAGCTTCTCTAATAGCAATGGTCGGACATTAGTGCATATTTTACCCTTGACTGGCGATAATTCTTTCATCGATTATCCAGAATTAGGACAAATTAAAGCAAAAGGACTTTATCGTAGATATGCTGGCAATCATACGATTGTACGCATCGTTAAACGTGCCGATGGCTATTATGCCCAGTTCACTAGCGCTGTAGATGAGAAGCCTGTAAAACCTGCGAAAAAGCAAGAAGTAGGTTTAGATTTTGGTGTAGTCGCTCCCATTGCTGATAGTGATGGCAGACGGCACGAGTCAAAGCGCTATGCCAAGTTACAAGCTAAGAAATTGGCTCGTATTCAGCGATCTATTTCTCGCTCCGAGGAGTATGAGAAGCAGACTAAGCTTAAAAGCAATCGCCTCAAAGCTAAGCGCAAAAAATTAGCCGAAATCCATCTCAAGATCGCTCGGCAACGAGACAGGTTTATCCATAAGCTCACCTCAAAGTATGTGAGTGAGTATCAGTGCATCGCGATCGAGGATACCAAAGTTAAAAATATGGTTCGCGCTCCAAAAGCAAAAGCTGGTGAAAATGGTGCTTTTTTACCCAATGGTGCGGCGGCTAAGGCGGGTTTAAACAAATCGTTGCATGATGTGGCGATTGGCAAAACAAAAACGATGCTAGAGACTAAATCCAAAGCATCAGAAAGAATATTTAAGAAAGTACCCGCACCGCACACTTCTCAAGGTTGCAGTCAATGTGGTTACTATTCTGAAAAGTTTCGTCCATCTCAAGCTGTGTTTAATTGCTTGAATTGTGGTCATAGCGACAACGCAGATAACAACGCTTCAACCGTTATCCGCAATATCGCATTTAAAGGCTTGGTATTGATACCCTACTCTGCTTCATCAGAGGAAGTCAAGGACGTGGATCGCTCAACGAGTGGGAAGAAACGTCAACTGAGTAAGACTCGCAAGAGTAAGAAAGGATCGGGAGGAAAAACATCTCCCGCAATCAACCGCGAAAGCGGGGCTTTAGAAATAGCTGATGAGATTAAACCCTCACCAGTAAACGACTTGCAGCCACAATCGCCAATACCTATTCGCGCAAACCTTGAAATCCAATCACAGAGAGACCTTGAGCTATGGCAAGATTTCCAACCTGATACTATTGATTCTCCAAAACGTAGATCTCGCAAACGATCCGCGCAAGTAGATCCTGATATTGGCTCTCAGCTTAGTTTTTGGGATCTGGCGGATGCAACTGGTAGTTAGGCGATCGCTTGATTGGAAGATCCCGTCCATGCGGGTAGTGATACCAGCATCTTCGGATGCAACTGGTAGTTAGGCGATCGCTTGATTGGAAGAAGATGGGGTATTAGCTAATGGCTTACATTCAATTTGGATGCAACTGGTAGTTAGGCGATCGCTTGATTGGAAGCTAGTAGAAAGTTTCCCCAAATCATGAAAGTTGCGATGCAACTGGTAGTTAGGCGATCGCTTGATTGGAAGAGCTTATTGATAAAGAAATTAATACACCTTCCTTAGATGCAACTGGTAGTTAGGCGATCGCTTGATTGGAAGTGAAGAATATTCAAAAGCAGTTTGAACATTGTCCCAAGATGCAACTGGTAGTTAGGCGATCGCTTGATTGGAAGTAGAACGGGGTGCTTTTGGCGGCGTAAAAGATGCGAGATGCAACTGGTAGTTAGGCGATCGCTTGATTGGAAGAGCGCCGCGCCCGTTTAGCGCTGATGAAGTAAAGTTGATGCAACTGGTAGTTAGGCGATCGCTTGATTGGAAGGTAGGCTTTTTGATGATGGCGATCGCTTATCCAGTGATGCAACTGGTAGTTAGGCGATCGCTTGATTGGAAGATTGCCAGTGAGATCGACGAGCTTGCGTAGTTTTTGATGCAACTGGTAGTTAGGCGATCGCTTGATTGGAAGCATTTTCATGATTAGTAATTTGGTAATTAGGCGATGATGCAACTGGTAGTTAGGCGATCGCTTGATTGGAAGGTATAAACCTGCTACAGATGACCCGTATTGTGCTGAGATGCAACTGGTAGTTAGGCGATCGCTTGATTGGAAGCAAGCTTCTAGATTCTGCTTTCAATGAAATAGAATCGATGCAACTGGTAGTTAGGCGATCGCTTGATTGGAAGTTAAGTTTATAAAATGCGATCGCTAACTCAGCGATCGATGCAACTGGTAGTTAGGCGATCGCTTGATTGGAAGGAATTCTTGGCACGGGTGCTAGGTTTTTATCTGGTAGATGCAACTGGTAGTTAGGCGATCGCTTGATTGGAAGTGATGATCTCACCATGCAGCCTTCCACTAATTCGCGGATGCAACTGGTAGTTAGGCGATCGCTTGATTGGAAGTCGTAATGCAAGCAATTTAAAGCGCGGTAATAACCAGAGATGCAACTGGTAGTTAGGCGATCGCTTGATTGGAAGTTAGTTTAAAAGGCTTGCCAGACAAAACCTTGATCGATGCAACTGGTAGTTAGGCGATCGCTTGATTGGAAGAATATTATTGGGGAAACCTTCGACTCCAATATTTTGATGCAACTGGTAGTTAGGCGATCGCTTGATTGGAAGTTTGCTAAAGATTCTTGCTCAATAGTGACTTGAGGATGCAACTGGTAGTTAGGCGATCGCTTGATTGGAAGTGAGTACAAAGCCGCGTTACCTAAGCAAGGCGAAGATGCAACTGGTAGTTAGGCGATCGCTTGATTGGAAGGGTAAAATCTTGCAAGGGTTCTGACGCATCTATGTGATGCAACTGGTAGTTAGGCGATCGCTTGATTGGAAGACAACTTGGTAGATGGCGATGCAGTTTATGTCTCGCCCGATGCAACTGGTAGTTAGGCGATCGCTTGATTGGAAGCAGTTTCGATCGATACTGGCAAAAATGATGGTGAGATGCAACTGGTAGTTAGGCGATCGCTTGATTGGAAGTCGCTACGCAAACTCCATCCAACTTCTCTATTACACGATGCAACTGGTAGTTAGGCGATCGCTTGATTGGAAGCATACAACAGCTTAGAAACTCATCCTAACTTTGACGATGCAACTGGTAGTTAGGCGATCGCTTGATTGGAAGCCTCATTTTGATGAATTGCGGGGTAACACCTTAAGATGCAACTGGTAGTTAGGCGATCGCTTGATTGGAAGTCGACCATTTAGCAGGTATACCTTTAACTCTTGCGATGCAACTGGTAGTTAGGCGATCGCTTGATTGGAAGACCATCAAACTTGACGTTTTGGGGATAACTAATTGACGATGCAACTGGTAGTTAGGCGATCGCTTGATTGGAAGCAAGAAGTTATCAAAGCGCCAGAAAAATTATAACGATGCAACTGGTAGTTAGGCGATCGCTTGATTGGAAGGGGGTGACACTTAATGGTGATGTCACCATTGACAGATGCAACTGGTAGTTAGGCGATCGCTTGATTGGAAGTCCCATATCTGCTCGGATGCTCCTGTGGCTTCGAGATGCAACTGGTAGTTAGGCGATCGCTTGATTGGAAGCGATCTTTTCAATTGCCTGACTTGGCGATCGCCGATGCAACTGGTAGTTAGGCGATCGCCCTTTACTCACAGAGATTAGAAAGGCGATCGCCTTAACTAATTGCTCTTGACTTTATCGGAGCAGGCGCACCACGCAACATACCTTCAGTACTCAGATCCTCATCAAGATCCTCCCAATGAATACCATAGCCACCACCACAGACTTCCCACTTAGTAAGCTGCTCAATAGTTCCATTTAATAACCTTGGATACCACACCAACGGAACTACAATTGTCCGACCATCCATCAAGTCAACACTGATTGTATCTTCCGTGAAGCTAACATTCTTAACTCTCTCATCAGTCTTAATCGCCAAAGTACTCATACCATGCCTCCAATAGTTGTATTTGATTTTCGATCACCATAGATTGTAATTTCCTTAACTCTTTAGCAGGAAACCCAATATTTTGAGCTAGGCTAACTGGCTGTAACCAAAACTTAGCGGTCAAATTATCGCGATCAATGTGAATATGCGGTGGTTCATTTGGTTCGTGACTATAAAAATAAAAACGATATGCACCAATCCTTAAAATCGTTGGCATGACTTAAAAATAACACAGCGTAATTCTTGGCTAATTAAAACATATCAATACGCGATCGCCCTTTACTTGCACAGAGATTAAAGAGGCGATCGCCTAATTGATTCCTAACTTGTTACGGCAATCTTAAACTGTGAGGATTGATTCCCGCTTTAATGGCGGATAAAACCCCGATCGCTTCCCAATAATTTTCCACTTCAATTCCCTTTAATCCCAACATTTCAGGGGTGACATTAAGGGTCGTGTGATTTTCTTTCACAAAAATAGTTTGGACATGAGGTAACGGATTAAGCGCCAATAATCCTGCACCCCCGCAAGCACTGTAAGGCGTAACGATCGCATGGATATCGTCAGATGTAATATCGCTAGGCTTCAATAAATTGCGATTGGAAATAATTTTAGGAGCGCGACTTAATCCCACTAAGACGCAGGGTAAAAAAGTATATCCTAATTCCTCGGCAGCGGCGCGGGGAGATACAGTTGCATCCAGAGGCAAAGATTGCAAGGCGGGGGCATGGGCGCAAGGGATGGCAAATTCCCGCACGATCGCATGACTGATGACGGCTTCCGCACCCGCAAGCGCATCTACGCCTTTACCTTGCCGATAGTTTTGTAAAGCCTCGCTATCAGGATCATCGGGAAATCTGGCGACTACGGCGATCGCTTCGACTTTGGAGACTTTGATTAACTTCTCGGCAGCTCTCAATAAACTATCGAGATTGGCGATCGTTCCCCATGTCGCTCCTGAATCTCCTGATCGCAGTTCTACCCCAAGAGCGCAATCGGTCACCAACACGTCGCTAATATTTAGTCCTAATGTCGCCTGTGCAGCAGTGATCGCTTGACGATGGCGCAATTCTAAATCTGATTCCATGCCGCGATCCAGAATTACACCGATGCGATTAGCTCTCACCTTTCGTAAGCCCCATTCCCCTTTTGCCATGCGATCAAGGGCATATCCCTCGGTGTACAGCACATTGGGCATCGACCAATATAAACTTGCGCCATTCAAGACATTGGGATGGGTAATGACGTGATCAGAGATGGAAGCGATCGCTCTCGCCACTGGCAAGGCATCCCCCGCATAACCACCGATCGCCGCCTTAATGCCTGTCGGCACAAGCAATAAGACATTAAAAGTATTTAAAGCATTTTCCATTGGATTATTGGCATAAGTAGTTAAGGATATGGGGCGATTCGTGCCGCACATCCTTAATTTTATTGAGATAGAAGTTTTGCGTCGATCGCTTTGGTAAGGCGATCGCTAGCTTCTTCTAGATGGGCTTTGGTATAGGTGTCGAGCTTATCGCCGCGATCGCGTAAAACATTGGCAAGGCGATCGCGGAGTTGGCGCAATTGATACCAAGCGAGAGTTCGCGCATCTTCGGGCGGATTGCTAGTTTGAATACCCACAATCAAATCAAGAAAGTTATCGATTTTGTCAAAGGATAGGCGATTGCGTAAAGCGAGATTGACTAATAGATTCATGTGTTGGCGTTGGAGCGATCGGCGCAAACTCGAAATTTGCGTCATGTCATTAGTGGGGGTGAGAACTTCTGACCAAATACTTTGCTGCAAAGTATCAAATAGTTCAGGCAGGGTGAGAGCTTCACCCGCATTAGTTTTTAACTCGGTATCGCGCAATCTTTGCAGGCGATCGGAAGAAAGCAAATCGCTCAATACTAAAGTTTGCAAAGACAAAATTCGTTCCAGAATGGGATAGTCGAGAGAAGAAAACTGTGGCGAAGTTCCCCAGTGATACCATCGGGAAGGCGCAAGTTTATTCAACAAATTGGGTGAGAAGTTGAAAGCATCCGCCGCAAATAAATTCCGTTGAATAGATGCTAGGGCTTCTCTTTGCTTAGTAACTGGAATTGGCTCAAAGGGCAACCTTCCGACTGCATCACCAGATCGATAACGATTAAAGGATTGCCCACCAACATAGGGAACTAAGGCGAATAGATTGTTAGCATAGTAATTAAAGACTTGATTGAAAGCAATTTTAGTATCATTAAAGCTTGCGCCTTTTCCGGGAAAACGCTTTTCGATGCGATTCCACATGACACGGGCATTATCAAACTGCCATTGCGTATAGGTAACTAAATCATTGCTCAAATCATAGGATTGGGTCAGCGGATCGAGTCCTGCGGCAGCATCTTCATCGGGAGCATAGGCTAACTCTGGCTGGGCGGCGAGGCTGGTGATTTTGCCTAATTCCTTCAGTTCGTCAGAGGGAATGATCGCATTAATGGGAGTATATCCATAGGCGATCGCCCATTCATCATAGGCTCCAATTCTACTGGCAAAGAAATCTCCTTGCTTAGTTCCCTGTGGAGCTAAATTCACAGCGTTGTAGTCCATTACCGAACCTGCTAAACCACGCTTACTGGTAACTTCAGGATTATTTAATTCCTCAGGAGCAAGCATGGCACTACCATGAAAGTTATGCCGTAAGCCAAGGGTATGCCCGACCTCATGGGCGGCTAGTTCACGCACAAATTGATTAATGTAATCTTTCATGCGATCGCTACTAGGCAGTACATTCTGCAAGAGTGATAAAGACATCGCACCTAATTTGAACTGTTCCATTGCCTCCATGCCATAACAGAGATCATTGGCACTAGACATAAATAGATTGCTATTACTTTGATTGCTTTCTAAATTCCGACCTTGATTTTTTAGCAAAGAGAGTTTATCCAGCTTGAGGCGACGAGCATCCATGCCATAGTTGCATAGATTTGGATTACCCGTTAAACGTGCTAGAAATGGAATATTTTGCCAATTATTTTGCTGACCAACATTTTCATAGTTCTGTCTAATGGCTCGAATTAAGCTGCTGTCAATAATAATATCCGCATCAAGAATTTGACCAGTTAAGGGATTGACTCGCGAAGGACCCATCGCAAAGAAGCCGTCAATGGAGTTAAACCAGCGAATCGTGTTGTAGCGAATATCCGCAGGGTCCCAATTAGCGCGATCGGGCATCTGTTTAACCACAATTGCGTTTTTAAAGCCGATCTTCTCAAAAGCTCTATTCCACATTAAAGTCCCTTCTCGAATTGCATCACGATATTCTAAGGGAACGGTATTTTCAATCCAAAAAGTGATGGGTTGCTTCGGTGGCGAGATTGACTCACTAGGATTCTTTTTCTCTAGTTGCCAACGATTGATATAGCGCACAAAGGGAACCTTACCAGAATTTTTAGATAAATCCTGATAAGCGGTGACGAAGTAGCCAACCCGCTCATCGGCGTAGCGAGGTCGATAACCATTTTGGGTTGGTAGTTGCGAAAAACTGTAGCGAACCTTTAAGGTAAATGCATTGCTGTCGGGCAGACTATTTAAATCAGGAGCATTAAATTCGCTTCGAGGCGATAGATTTCCCATAAATCCAAACACGGATTCTAATTCGATATTTTGAGGAAATACTTGAGCTTTGTTGAGATAGGATTTAGTGGGATCAAGCATAAAACTGCCTCCCAATCTATTTGCTAAGGTGCGATTCAAGTTGGGTAATGCATCGCTGACGACCAGAGGTTCTAAATCTATTAGAAAAGCTTTGGTTTTGGGATGGATGCTCCGAATTGGTAATGATAATAAAATCGAGTCGCTAAAGGATTGTTTGAGCGATCGCTCCTGTGGATCTCCTAACTGAGTGCGAAAGTTGGTGTTAGGCAGGACAAATTGTAAATTGTTGTTTAAGCGCCGCAAATTAAAAATAAGATCGCGCAGAGGAATGCCCCGATAAAGCCCTCTTTCGCCAATCCCTGATTCTAAGGTCATTACCGCCAGAAAATTGCGATCGAGTTGCTCAGGCTTAATTTCGGCTAAGTATTTACCTGTTTCTTTGTGACGATAAATGGTAAATAGTCCTGTTAACTTTTCATGATTTTTAACAGCTTCATCAAAGCTTTGAAGTTCACCTTTTTCTGGGTTGCTGGGCGTGCTGATTAGGGGGGCTGGTGGAATTTGAGCCGCTAGGGGAGAGAGTCTTTCGATAAATGGATGGGAAATAAGGACTAGGAAAAAACTGAAGCAAATTGCTATCCAAAATCGAAATCTCTTCATTACTGCGCCCGCAATATATGTTTAGTTAAAACAGATTAACTATATTAGTTGCACTTGCGGTAAATGGGATTAATTATTTATAGATTTTTATATATAGCTGTAGACACTTGCATTAGGACAAATCAAAACCCGAAGACGAGTTGCGGCGTGAAGCGCCGCAACTCGTCTTCGGGTTTTGTGATCTAACCAAAATGGCAACAGCTATAAATTAGAGCGATCGCTCTAATTTGTTTAACAAAATAAAAGTTCGTCGGTATGGTCGAAGCTATCTTGATTAGTTGGCGCAAAGGGCGCACCATAGGCTAGCTGAATATTTTTATTGGTCAAAACCTGTCGCGGTGTGCCACTGGCGACTAACTGGCGATTGAGGAGCAATAATTGATCATAGCGATCAAGGGGGCTTCCCCATTCATGGCAACTAATTAATAACGTTTTACCTTCTTGCTTCAGCTCGCTATAAATTTGCCACATCAAAGCTTCAGTCTTTTTGTCAACTGCCGTCAAAGGCTCATCTAGCAATAAAATTTCCGCCTGTTGTGCTAAAGCTCTCGCCAGAAATACACGCTGTTGCTGTCCACCTGAGAGATTTTTGATCGGGCGATCGCGAAGTTCATACAGTTCAACCCGCTCTAGAGCTTGGCGGACAATTTCCTTAGATTGACGGCTGACTTTGCCAAACCAGCCGCTATGCTGAGTCCGTGCCATCATCACCACGTTCCACACGGTCACGGGATAGTCCCAATCAATTTGCGATCGCTGTGGTAAATAAGCAACTTTATGTCGTTGTTTTTTTAAAGGTTGTCCATCAAAAAAAATTTGACCACTTTGGGCGGGAATCAATTCGAGCATAGCTTTGAGTAATGTGCTTTTGCCTGCGCCATTAGCCCCGATCAATCCCACTAATGAACCAGAACTCAGGCTAAAGGAAATATTCGACAAAGCGATAATTTCCCGATAGCTCACTGATAGGTTTTGCACTTCAAGCATTTGCGCTTTAAGCATAAGCTGCTCAAAAAATGATAATCGTTTTCAAAATTATACTCACAAACTTAGTGATTCGTGCAAAAAAAGTAGTATTTCAAATTTACTGTCTCAAGAATTTATTAAACATAGCAACCCAAAACTAGCTATTTCTCCTGTTTTATGACTATTGTCTGATTTACAGAAATCTAAAACTTTACTCTTAAGCCACTTATGACTACATGCTCAGGCTTCCCCATAAAGAATTTACAAAATCAGAAGCCGATGCCTATATATTAAGATTTTTGAGTTTTGATTTTATTAACACAGTAAAGACAAAAAAAACCTATATCTATAACTTCTCGTTTAAGAGTAGGAAATAACAAATAGTCTGGAAGAAAATTTTCTCCAATAAAATTATTACAATTGCGACAAGTGTTAGCTAAGTATGTATTGTTTATGAATTGGCTGTATTGCTTGTTAAAAAAGCACCCATGTTCATTTGCAGTTTGGATATCTTCAGAAGATAAAATATCCAAATCAATTTGAATATCAGCTATAACAAGAGCAACTTTCATCTGTGAGTGACATTTCCAGCATGATGAATCGACAATGATTAATTGCTTCTTTTGCATATAGTGACCACATTTTGAGCATTTTGGATTAGTGCATAAATCAATACTGTCAGGTCTCAGGGATTCATAATTTAGACGATCTACATCTTGATCAGCTTTCAAGATGTATAAAATTGGAATAACTTTGTTGTTTCTATAGTATTCAATTGCTGACTGTGAAGGCTTATGAGTTACAACTACCTCAATTACAGCAATTGCTTTCCCGTTTTTATCCAATAGTGCAATATCAGGGCGGCAGACTCCTAAATCATGCTCTAGCCTAACCATTGTTGCTTTCTTCAATAGGTTCCCTTTGTGTACATCATTACAAATATTACATTTCCAATGAATATTTAAAGGTAGATTTTGATCTAGATGATATTGAATTTTATTGTGCAGTAGAGTCTTAAAACTGTAATGCAAAGCTGATTCTGGTGTGCAATTAGGGCTAACAGACTTATGTGCAAAATGTGGACGCTTCTTTAATCCTTTGCGAAGAATAAAGGGTTGTTTGCAGTCTGGGCAATAATATGAGCTATCTTTATCAGCATTTTTTGCCTTGATCAAATCCTTTAGTGGTGTCTCCCCAATAGAGTAAAGAATCTCATTAGCCATAGCAATAAATATAAAAGTAATGATTAAATAATAGCTTTTCAGTGCTTGTAGAGAGATTAGGAAAAATGCTTTAGAAACACAAAAACCCAAAGAACTAAACTAGCGTCAATCATTGCCGTTCATCTTTGGGTTTATATATTTTAGTAAAAGTAGCAAAGCTACTACGAATCTCTAGTTGCTTTTACAGCGTAATAGCCGAGCAATGTCGCGATGGTGAAACCTGTGAAAAATAGCGCAAACAGGACACTAATACCGCCTGTAATGCCTACTTGAGCGAGAATACCTTTACCAGTAATCACTTCATTAGCAAAACCAGCAACTAAACCGATCATTGCCATGCGTCCGTTCCATGTTTCGGCAAAGTTACTAAAACCAAATACGCCTGCCCCTGTAGGATTTACATTAAGACCGACGGTTTTGTTAACTGTTGGAGAACTGTTGTTGTCGCTTGCTGGGGTCTTGGTTGGTGTAGATACCATGATTAATTAATTTCCTACAGAAGTTTTATATTAATTAAATAAACTTTACATTTAGTGTAAACAAATGTAAATCTATCGTCAGAAATATGCCCTACTGCCTTAACCCCCAATGTCAAAAGCCAAACAATCCCGAAACGGGTCGATTTTGCATGAATTGTGGAAAAAATTTGCAGCTTAAAGGGTTATATGAGGCGATCGCTTTAATTGGACAGGGAGGCATGGGACGCACTTTTCGGGGGAGAGATTTGGGGCGATTGGGGCAACCCTGTGCAATTAAGCAGTTTTTACCGCAGTTTGCCGATTCTCAATTACCAGACTCTAAGTTAATGACCAAAGCGATCGCCCTATTTGAGAGCGAAGCTAATCAACTTAAAGAACTGGGTTCTCATCCTCAAATTCCTGAATTGATTGCCTACTTTGAAGAAGATGGTTGTTGGTATTTAGTTCAAGAGTTAATAGAAGGCGAAAATCTCTACAATGAACTGCAACGCCAAGGTGTATTCAGTGAAGCAAAAATCTATCAGTTACTAGCTGAGATTTTGCCTGTGCTTCAGTTTATTCACGATCGCCAAGTTATTCATCGGGATATTAAGCCAGATAATATTATTAGAAAAAAAGGAAAAAGGAAAAAGGGAAAGATGAGTTTAGTATTGGTGGATTTTGGGGCGGCGAAAGTTTTTAAAAGTAATACGGCAAGAACAGGAACTTTAATTGGGAGTGCGGAATATATTGCACCCGAACAAACACGCGGCAAGGCAGTAATTCAGAGCGATCTGTATAGTTTGGGTGTGACTTGTATTCATTTACTAACAGGTATCTCTCCCTTTGATTTGTACGATGATGCTAGCGATCGCTGGATTTGGCGAGAGAAGTTACCTAATGCCATATCTACGCAATTAGCAAAGATGGTAGATCAGCTTTTGGCTAAGGCGATCGTCAATCGCTATCAATCGGCTGAAGAAGTTTTAAAGGATTTACAGCCTCTTAAAATTACAAATATTACCAGTTCTGCAAACATGGCTTTACGCTCTAAGGGATTGCGAGAACTTAGAGAAGCTCTGAGTTTAGGACAATGGCAAGAAGGCGATCGCTTAACCAATCAAATCATTCTTGAACTTGCCAAAAAAACTCAAATATCGCAACTTACGACCGTAGATATTCAACAAATCCCCTGTGATCTTTGGCTAGAAATAGATCGCGCTTGGATGGAAGCTAGTAATGGTCATTTTGGTTGGACTTCCCAAAGGCAAATTTGGGACAGTTTAGGAGGGAAGTTAATTTATCGCGAAAATAATTATTGGGAATTTGCTGTTGTTTATGAGCGGTTTGCCGATCGCGTTGGTTGGCGCAAACCACGTTGGTTTAAGCTTGCTTTTTCGCCGAAAGTATGGCGCAAATATGAAAATCTAACCTTTACGATCGCTTCTCCTCAAGGACATTTGCCGACCCTATTCTTTTGGGAAGGATTTAATTTAGTAGATGCAGTTTTCTATCGCTTAGAAATATGCCAAACCTACTAAATATGAAACGCTTTGCGTTTCATATTATTCATACAGACTATTTAGGGTTTGTGTAATACAGATAAATTTTGAAAAAGCTTGCGAAGCAAGCTTTTTCAAAATTTATCTGGGATTCGAGAAAGCGCAAAGCGCTGTATTAGATGATAAAACTATAAACTATTGAAAACTTGCTTTTTGAGGCTCATTGACTAATGTTAAGACTAATACCAAAACCTATCAAAAATCTACTGGGCTATGCGATCGCAGCATTGATGACTTGCTTACTCGCAATAGCTTGTACCCCAACAAGTCCTACTTCTAATCCAACTACTCCCAATAGTCCTGCCACAGGAGGCAACCAAACCTCCATTCCCATCGGCATTGCCTTTGCCCAAACCAGCAACGTCGCGCTACTCGGACAAGAAGGCGTTACAGGCGCAAAAATCGCGGAAGCTTATTTTAATAAGCAAAACGGAGTTAATGGCACACCCATCCGCCTTGTTTTACAAGATACCGCAGGGGATGAGCAAGGTGCAATTAACGCTTTTAATACTTTAATCTCTCAAGATAAAGTTGTTGGCATTGTGGGACCCACCCTTTCTCAACAAGCCTTTGGAGCAGATCCGATCGCTGAGCGTGCGGGTGTACCCGTGATCGCCGCCTCCAACACTGCTAAGGGCATTCCCCAACTTGGAAAATATATTTCGCGAGTATCAGCTCCCGTAGCTGTAGTTGCTCCCAATGCGATCGAGGCAGCCTTAAAAATTAATCCGCAAATTAAAAAAGTAGCTGTTTTCTACGCTCAAAATGATGCCTTCAACAAATCAGAAACAGGCACTTTCCAAGAGACAGTCAAACAAAAAGGTTTAGAACTCGCAACAGTACAAACTTTCCAAACAACGGATACAGATTTTCAATCTCAAGTTACTAATGCCATTAACGTTAAACCCGATCTAGTGATCATCTCAGGTTTATCGGCTGATGGAGGCAACCTTGTCAAACAGTTACGGGAACTTGGTTACAAGGGTTTAATCATTGGAGGTAATGGACTAAATACTTCCAATCTTTTGCCAGTATGTAAGACTCTGTGTGATGGAATTATCATCGCGCAAGCCTACAGCCCTGAATTAAATAATCCAATTAATACTGAATTCCGTAAACTCTACAACGAGCAGAATAAGAAGGAACCACCTCAGTTCAGCGCTCAAGCCTTTACCGCCGTGCAAGTTTATGTTGAAGCATTGCGGACTCTAGATAAGCAAACTAAGCTCAGTACTTTGCAATTACCTGAACTGCGAACAAAGCTCAATGAAACTTTGCTAGCAGGTAAATACGAAACTCCCATTGGTGAAATTTCTTTCACCCCAGAAGGTGAAATCGTACAGAAGCAATTCTATGTTGCTCAAATCAAAATGGCTCCCGATGGCAACAGTGGCAAATTTACATTTATTCAATAGCTAGAAAACAAAAATAGCGGCGCAAAGCGCCGATATAAATCCAAAGAGAAAGGCGGCGCAAAGCGCCGCCTTTCTCTTTGGATTTAAAGTTACAGACTAATAGCTATTAGCGAATAACCTTTGCAACCAATGAACGACAAGAGCATTCACAATTTCAGGGCGATCGTCGTGGGGACAATGCCCAGTATTTGGAATAGCAATCACCTCAATATCTTTAGTCTTACTCGCCTCTTGATATATCTTTGCTCCATTAATCGGAGTCCAAGGATCAGCATCCCCCCATAAAACTAGCAAAGGTTTCTCCACTTTTGCCAACAAATCCGACGTGCGTGGGCCCGCAGGCGCAGTTAGAATTGAGGCAAAAACCTTTTGTGCGCCTTCATCACAGGATGGTTGATAGAGCATATCTACTAGCTCATCATCGATCACCTGATGATTACGATAGACTTGGCGTAAGGAGTTCCGAATATTTCGCTTTTGACGCACTTGATTAAAAACAAATTTTCCAGTTGTTTCGGAGCTAACCAAATTTGCAAAAGCACCCATCACCAAACGCAAAGGCAAATTTAACTCTTCAGGACGATGATTTAAGCCCCCTGCGGCATTGAGCAGCACTGCCCCGCTCGCAATTTCTGGGGTATTAGTCGTCAGCATCAACGCCAGTAAAGCCCCAATCGAATTTCCAATAAACACCGCAGGACGCGCCACCAATTCTTGATGAAAATCCTTGAGCAGATCTTCCCAAAGTTCTAAAGAGTAATCTAAGGCTGGTTTTGCAGAAGCCCCAAATCCCAGTAAATCAAGGGCAAATACTTGATAACCTGCCTCAGCCCAAACGGTCATATTCTTTTTCCAGTGACCGATGGACGCACCAAAGCCATGAATCAAGACAAGCGGTGTCCCCGTACCAATCACAGCATATTGAATTTGATGTCCTCGCCATGTCCATTGCTGCAATGAAGTCTGAAAGCGATCGCAATTTGAAGAAATCTCTGTAGTTAGCACGGCGGTATTTATCTGAAGAATATATAAATGTAATTTTTGCTAGTCATTATTCTATGAGTAACCTCAGTAATCTGCATCCTGCTTAATATCTAATTGAGATGCGGCACTTCCTGACGCATCTCAATATTTTTTGAAGATAAATGGCGCCGCTTCGTTTCGCCATTTATTTTTTCGGATTTAGCACTTATGCACCTATTGGAAATTCGCTATAAGAGAGTAGAATCAAAGGAATAATATTAAGTTATATAAACACAATTTTTATGACCATCAAACAATGGCGATCGCTTGCCAAAATATTTTTGATTTGTGTGATTTGTCTGGTCATCACCTTTGCCAATTCCTTAAGCAACAAAGTATCCGCCGCCAATGAGCTTGACTCCCATCAAATCATTGAGCGCTTTGAGAATATCAAAAATAAAATGGCAAAATTACGCTTTTGCAATAATGAAAGCTGCTTTTATCGCAACGTCACCAGCAAAATTATTCCCCCCACTAATAGCAATCCCCATTACACCGCCGAAATTTCGGCAGCCGTCGAGCGCCCATCTTCCAGCCCCGACTTGGCAGATTATCATTTTGTCTATGTCAACGATCGCTGGCAATTGACCAAAGGCGAAGAATTTACGGATGTAGCTGATTATGTATTTATTGGCGATCGCTATGAAATTTACAGCGTTCACAATAGCCACACCTTAAAAGGCAACCTCGATAAGGCAAAAGAAGATAGCGGCATCAAGTCAGGCTATTTGCCCCTTTATTACGAAGTTTTAGATCACGGCATTGAGCGCTAATAACAAATTAAAAACTCTTACTAAATTTAGTTTTTAATTTATAAAAAAGTTTGCCCATTTTCGCAAACTAGGGTAGATACAAAAAAAAGGTCACGTAGTGACCTTTTTTTATGATTTGAATATTAACGCTTCGAGTATTGAGGAGCCTTACGCGCTTTCTTAAGTCCGTATTTCTTACGTTCCTTACAACGAGGATCGCGGGTCATATACCCTTCAACCTTAAGAGGCTTACGATTTTCAGGAGCTAGTTCGCACAACGCACGAGCAACACCTAAGCGAATTGCATCGGCTTGTCCTGTAACACCGCCACCATGAGCATTGACCAATACGTCATACTCATTTTCTAAGCCCAAGGTTTCCAAAGGAGCCTTAACACCTGAAATGTAGCTAGGGTTAAACTGCAAATATAAATCGCCGGGCTTACCATTGATTACGATTTTGCCTTCACCAGGAACGAGGCGTACACGGGCGATCGCGGTCTTACGACGACCAGTACCCCAGTAAACAGCACGATTAGAACGTTCAGTATCTGACATCGGTTATTTCTCCTACTTCTGCGATGGAATGGTATTGATGACCAAGGTTTCAGGCTGTTGAGCCTCATGGGGATGGCTAGCACCCTTGTAAACTTTGAGCTTAGTGAAAAGCTGACGACCAAGGGTATTCTTTGGCAACATACCTTTAACAGCATGTTCGAGAACGCGCTCAGGTACGCGGGCGATTACCTTATCAAAAGTTTCAGTCTTCATCCCACCTGGACGACCAGAATGTCTTCTGTATAGCTTTTGGGTTGATTTCTTACCAGTTACGGCGATTTTTTCCGCATTAATCACAACGACGAAGTCGCCAGTATCTAAGTGGGGCGTATAGATAGCTTTATCTTTACCGCGCAAAATTACTGCGATCGCGCTAGCAAGTCGCCCGAGGCGCTGACCTTCCGCATCGATAACATACCATTTGCGATCTGTATCTTTTGGTAAGTAGCTTTTATTAGGAGTGAGAGTAGTTGTAGTCATTAGTTTCTCTACAAGCGAAATTTATCTATTAAACTTTTTTCTTGGAAAACTTGAGCTTGGCTTTTTAAATCCAGTCAAATCAAACTAATAGCTTGATTATCTAATAAGCTCAAAGTCTGCTTGCACGATGCGAACTCAGCGAATGGGTTATCAGCATAGCCGATCGCCAATAAACACAAACCTTGCGGCGGTGCAGCATACTTAACTTCGATACGGCGCTTGTCTTTCCATCTACTGGTAAAGGCTTCGATACTCAGGCGATGACACCCTACATCGATTAACTGCCCCACTAGCAAACGAATCATGCCATACAGAAAGCCACTAGCTTGGACTTCCACATGGACAAAATCACCCTCTCGCCAGCATTGAGCTTCTTGAAGCTCAAGACGACTATGGGGACGACTTGACCCTGCTCTTTGAAAGGCAGCCATATCTTGCTCGCCCAACATTGGCTGTAGGGCTTCATGGATAAGCTGCTCATCAAGGCGATCGTGGTAATAATGCCAACTAAACTGCTTTACAAATAGATTCGGAATCGCCGCCGTATAAATCGTGTACCGATAACGCCGCCATGTTGCCGAAAATCTTGAGTGCCAGTCAGAAGGAACCTTCGACGATCCGCAGATTAAGATATCGTCAGGTAAGTATGTGTTTAGCACCTTTGCCCATCGATGGGGTGGAATCATACTAGGCGTATCAAAGTGGGCAACCTGAGCCGCCGCATGAACGCCTGTATCAGTCCTACCTGCACTATGCACAACGGTTGGTTTACCGCAAATCTTGGCGATCGCTTCTTCAATCGTTTGCTGCACAGAGGGATGATTGGGCTGTCTCTGCCATCCATAATAATGTGTACCTAGATATTGAATAACTAAAGCAACACGTTGGGAAGACTGAGGATCGACAGCAAAAATCATCTTTGACAATAGTTCAGGATTGGCTATTACTTATTAATTTGACTAAGTAATTCAACTAAGTAATCTAAGGGAGTAACTTAACTAATTACTAGCCTTATACAAGTTGCAAGATTGCCATTTCCGCATTGTCACCACGACGGCTGATCGTGCGAACAATACGGGTATAGCCACCATTACGCTCAGCATAGCGATCTTTAGCTTGGGTGAACAATAAGTCAACCAAGGTAGTTACGCGCTCTTCTTCAGGTAATTGTTCTTGTTTGGTCTTGGTCTGAGGACGATCGCTTACGGGTTCGCCATCTTTGACGGAGATATCGTATAAATAGGCGATCGCCTGACGACGAGCGTGCAAAGAACCATCCTTAGCCAAAGTGATCATGTGATCGACAGTGGTGCGAACAGCATCAGCCTTAGCTCTGGTCGTCTTAATTTCGCCTCTGAGGATTAGCTCAGTCGTCAAAGCCCGTAAAAGAGCTTTACGCTGATCGGCAGCCCTATTTAGCTGCGGGGTTTTACAACGGTGACGCATAGGTGTGTACTAGATGGATATAAAACTCTTTAGAGAGCTTGTTTACAGAGCTTTAGATGATTTGGACTCAGTTAAGGTCAAGCCAAGATGCTGTTTGAGGGCATCCATAACTTCCTCAGCCGACTTTTGACCAAAGTTTTTGATTTCCAATAGATCGTCTTGAGTGTACTCCAGCAAATCCGCCACAGTATTGATCTGTGCGCGTTTAAGACAGTTGTATGCTCTAACCGATAGTTGCAGTTCTTCAATATGAATTTGCTTGGTCTCATCCTGCTCATCACGCTCTTGAGGCAGAGTTGGAGCAAGAGTAATTTCTTGAAGAGGCGAGAACAAGTTCACCAACACACTAGCCGCTTGGCTCAATGCTTCTTGAGGTGTAATGCTGCCGTTAGTCCAAATATCAATCTGAAGACTCTCTTTATTGATCGCATCACCGATCCGAGCGTCCTTAATCTCATACTTGACCTTACGCACAGGCATAAACACAGCATCAATTTTGAGTGTGTCAATAGGAGAACTGTGATCTTCCTTAGAGCGATCTACGGAACGATAACCTTTACCACGCTCAATCGTTAATTCCATCTCCAAAGTTGCACCCTCACTGAGAGTCGCAATGTATTGGTTAGGGTTAACAATCTCGATATCCGATGGCAAAGAATGGAAACTAGTTGCCGTGACAAGTTTTGGACCTCGCTCTACCAAACGAATGATCTGTGGTGCTGAGCTGTAAGACTTCAACACTAGTTCCTTCAGGTTGAGCATCAAATCCAAAACGTCTTCCCGCACGCCAGGAATTGTCGCAAACTCATGGTTGACACCAGCAATGCGAACAGCAGTGACGGCCGCACCCTCAAGATTGGAGAGCAATACCCGTCTGAGCGCATTTCCAATGGTAATGCCTTGCCCCCGGTCTAGTGGTTCCAGTACAAATTGGCTGTACTGGCTATTATCTTTTTCTGTGTGGGATGCAACGCACTCAACCTGAAACTGTGCCATATTTGTACCGACTTAGTCTGCAAGAGTAAACGAAAATCAAAGGGGAATTGGACGAGTAAATAATCAAAATTGGAAAAGACTTGAAATAATTACGAATTACGAATTACGAATTAATTGTCTATTAATTTCTTGTAATTCGTAATTGCTAATTCGTAATTCATTTAGACTCTTCTACGCTTAGGAGGACGGCAACCATTGTGAGGAATGGGGGTAATATCACGAATCAAAGTGATTTCCAAACCAGCAGCTTGTAAAGCTCTGACTGCGGTTTCACGACCCGATCCAGGTCCTGTAACCATCACTTCAACTTGGCGCATTCCTTGCTCGATCGCTCTTCTAGCAGCAGATTCTGCGGCAGTTTGCGCTGCAAATGGAGTACCCTTCTTCGCGCCCTTAAAGCCACTCGCACCAGCCGAAGACCAAGAGATTACATCACCTACGGTGTCAGCGATCGTGACGATAGTATTGTTGAAAGTAGACTGGATATAAGCCACTCCATTAGGAACATTACGCTTATTCTTGCGTGCGCCAGTTCTACGTGTTGTTTGACGAGCCATAGTTTCGTATTAATCCTTAATTACTTCTTACCTGGAGCCTTCTTCTTACCTGCAACAGTGCGACGACCGCCACGACGGGTACGAGCATTGGTGCGAGTACGTTGTCCGCGCACAGGAAGTCCCATACGATGCCTACGACCTCTGTAGCAACCGATGTCTACTAGGCGTTTGATGCTTAAACCTTCGAGACGACGCAGATCGCCTTCTACTTGAAAGTTGGATTCTACCTCTTGGCGTAAAGTCGTTACTTCAACGTCAGTAAGCTCTTTAACCCGCGTATCGGGGTTTATTTTGGTAGCTGCTAAGATTTTTTTGGCGCTAGTTAGACCGATTCCGTATATGTACGTTAGTCCTATTTCGATGCGCTTGTCACGAGGAAGGTCAACTCCTGCAATGCGAGCCACTATAAGTCTCCCAATTTGTTGTCAGTTTTCAATTTTGTTACATTTGCCCTAGGTATGGTCGATCCCAACTAACTTGTGGTTAAGTTGTAGATAAACTTTTGGAGCAGATGGCTGTACAACACAATCTTCGTGAGAGCGTGCGTTTTATGCAGTGGGTTAGCTACAATTCAGCAGAAGCAAATTACGAAGACAGAATATTTTACAGCGAACTCTATAATATATTGACAATGGCAACTTCTGTCAATATTTTTAAAATTAGCTTTGTCCTAGAGTTATGGATGAGCGATGCCCTTACATGCATAATTCAGGCGAAGCGACCTCCGCTTTAGCTATCGATGTCGCTTTCAAGGGCGGCAATTCCTGTAATTGGACGATAGGCGTAGCTTGCGATTGATGGCGCTGAGGAAGAAGAAGGCGGACGTGATATTTTCATGATATCCTCTTTGATTGCCTCTAGATCGACGTAGCGATCGGCAACGTTAATTAGATGATCACTAGTCATCGATCGCAGACTTACCACCTCAACTCGCACGCCTCGATAGCTAGCCGCATCAACAGCATAGGCAAGATCGCCATCGCCACTGACTAACACAGCCGTGTCGTAGGAACCGATGAGAGCCATCATGTCTACGGCGATCTCAACGTCAAGATTGGCTTTTTTAGAGCCATCTGGTAATTGGACTAGCTCTTTAGAAATGACCCGATAGCCATTCCGACGCATCCACAATAAAAATCCCTGTTGCTTTTCATTAGTGCGATCAACTCCCGTATAGAAGAAAGCACGAAGCAGCCGAGAGCCGTCGGTCAAGCACAAAAGCAACTTGGTGTAGTCGATTTCAATCCCTAATTGTAGGGCTGCGTAAAAGAGGTTAGAGCCATCTATGAAGATGGCAACCCGCCCTCGATTTTCTAAAATTTGGTCTGGCTTAAAGCCAGAATCTTGCTCGAAAGGTAACATGTTTTTGCCTATAGAACGTTTATTATCTAGTGCCGTGGGATGAAGCTTTGGTATTAGCATTGATACTTAAAAACCGTCCTAAGTGTTTACCTAATTCAGAAGAACCTCTTAAAACTCTTTAATAAACTAACGCATAGCTTAGGGCTAGCGGTGGACGTTAAAAGATATCCTTAATATAAGGAGTCAGCTTTTCCCAAAACTCTTTAAAAGACAAATTCAAAATAAATTTAGAAATATAAAAATGATTTTTTTGGGATAAAATTATTTAAAATTATTTTGATAAATAACTTATCTTTATAGCTTATTTTAGATTATACACCATAAGTAAATATACTCATAGACATAGATATAGGGTGCTTTAATGGTTAAAAAATTACAAAACTCAAACTTCTCAATAAACAATTAGCTAAATATTCAGCTAAATATTAAGTGTTTTCAATGCGTTGGAAGATCGGCGTTGGCGTTGATAGCGATTCGCCTGATTGTAGTATTCCCCAGTTTGCGTGACTCCAATCAGGGGAGAAAGTTTCATCAAACCTTAACCCTAGCTGTTGATAGGCGGAATAGCTGAGATTTGGGGTGATGGGTGATAAGAGGTAAACTGCGATCCTGACTGCTTCTAGCAAGGTGTAAAGGGTTTCATTGACTTCTTTTTGTTTACCTTCCTTAAATTTTTTCCAAGGTGTAGTTTCATCAATTAATTTGTTGCAATTCCAGATTAGTTCAAGAATTCTTTCGCAGGCTGATCGGAAGTCTAATTTTTGGTAAGCAATCGCTACGCGATCGCCCAAACTTGATGCTAGTTCGATAATGGGTTGCACCAATGCAGTTATTTCACTGGGATCATGTTCTGGCACAACTTGCTGACAATATTTATTAGCCATGCCGAGGCTACGATTAAGTAAGTTGCCAAGACTATTGGCGAGATCGGCGTTAACAATTGCGATGAATCTTTCTTCGTTAAAGTCTCCGTCTTTGCCAAATTCAATTTCTTTAAGAAAAAAGTAGCGGATGGGATCGGCTCCGAAGCGATCGACTAGATCGTAGGGATCAATTGTATTGCCAAGAGTTTTGCCCATTTTCAAGCCGTCTTTTGTCAGCAATCCATGACCAAATACTCGTTCAGGTAAGTCTAATCCTGCGGACATCAGCATTGCGGGCCAGTAAATTGCATGAAATCTTAGAATATCCTTGCCGATGATGTGCAGATTGAAGGGATACCACTTTTTGAGGGCATTGGCGAGGGTAGGCTCATCGTCAGGCTCTAGTAAAGCGGTGACGTATCCTAACAAAGCGTCAAACCAAACATAAATTGTATGGCTGGGATCGGTGGGGATCGGGAAGCCCCAATCAAGATTAACGCGAGATATGGAGAAATCTTGCAAGCCTTGCTTCATGAAGCCGAGGACTTCATTACGACGGCTTTCGGGCTGAATAAATTGGGGATTGACTGCGTGAAATTGATCGAGGGCTTCTTGATATTTAGATAGGCGGAAGAAATAGTTGGGTTCGTCGCGCCATTCGCACACAACATTGGTGTGGATGGGACAGTGATGGCTTTCAGGTAATTCTCGTTCCTCTTTAAATTCTTCACAGGCTACGCAATACCAGCCTTGTTGCTGATTTAGGTAAATGTCCCCTGAGTCATAGACTCTTTGAAAAAATTCGTTAACGATCGCTTGATGTTTTGCTGCGGTCGTGCGCGTAAAGCGGTCAAAACGAATATTGAATTTTTCCCAGAGGGCATAAAAATCGGCTACGGTGCGATCGCAATGCTCTTGGGGGGATAGATGATTTTTTTCGGCTGTGCGTTGGATTTTTTGTCCATGTTCATCGGTTCCAGTCACAAACATAACTGGATGTCCTTTGAGGCGATAGAACCGTGCAAAAGCGTCGGCAGCGATCGTGGGATAGGCACTGCCAATGTGAGGGCGATCGTTGACGTAAAAAAGTGGTGTGGTTAAAGCAATGGGTTCTAAAGTCATAGGGTACTCAATTCACGGCTAATACCATTTTGCAAAAAAATGGTGGTAAATGTAACATTTTTCACCAAAAGTAATGAAAAACCTACAAACTCATCAATATTGGATGGATCAAGCGATCGCTTTAGCAAAAAATGCTGGGGAAATGGGAGAAATCCCTGTGGGGGCAGTGATTGTAGATAAAGAAGGGCAAGCGATCACCACAGGTGTAAATCAAAAAGAGCGATCGCAAGATCCTACGGCTCATGCCGAAATGGTCGCGATTCGCGAAGCGGCAAAATTTTTAAAAGATTGGCATCTGACGGATTGTACTTTGTATGTGACTTTAGAGCCTTGTCCGA
The DNA here is from genome assembly GCF_014696355.1 of Pseudanabaena sp. FACHB-1998. Classification (GTDB taxonomy): domain Bacteria; phylum Cyanobacteriota; class Cyanobacteriia; order Pseudanabaenales; family Pseudanabaenaceae; genus Pseudanabaena. Next base: position 30,042 of record NZ_JACJQA010000039.1, read on the forward strand.
TGTGCGCGGGGGCAATTTTGCAGGCTAGGGTGAGTACTTTGGTTTATGGGGCGGATGATCCTAAAGCGGGAGCGATTCGGACAGTGGCAAATTTACCCGATAGTCCTTTGTCATTTCATAAACTAAAGGCGATCGCTGGTATCCGCGAACAGGAATGTCAAGATTTATTACAATCTTGGTTTCAAAAGCTCAGGAAATAAGCGCAAATCTTGCTTTGTAAGATTTGCGCTTATTTTCTTACTTAGCACATAGGGCATTTAAGCGATCGGCAATATCATTTTCTTTGCTCGCCGCCGATTCTAGATCTTGTTTAGCTTTCGTCAAGGCATTGCTGTCCTTAGCTTCAGTAGCTTTAGCTTGCGCTTTCAGGGCTTGTGAAGCATCACCATACATACCTAGCAATTGCACTTGTAACTCTTTGAGTTTTGCCTCTTGCACGGGAATTGCTTGCACTTCTGTACGAATCTGATCGATATTTTCAGCTAGGGGAACCAAGCCTGAAATATCCTGCGGCGCTGATAAGGCTTTAGTTTTATTGGCAACAGTAACAACTTTGTTACATTGAGAAATCTTACTTTCACCACAGCCATATAACCCCAACCCAATAGTCATACTGATTGCAGTGATTACAGCATAACGCTTTAAAGAATTTGGCAAGGAAAGGGATAGGATTTTTTGAAGTTGCATTGTTTAGTCGCCGATAGTCCAAATATATTGTTCTCGCGTCCAAAAATTCTAAAATGTTTTAGTTGATTAAACTAATAAAGAGATTTGAATTATGTCTGACAATCGCCGCAGTCGTGCAATTACCGAAGGCGTTCAGCGATCGCCTAACCGTGCCATGTTGCGTGCCGTTGGGTTCCAAGACACGGATTTTACTAAACCTATCGTCGGTGTAGCAAGCGCCCACAGCACAATTACCCCTTGTAATATGGGGATCGCGCCCCTCGCAGTACGCGCAGAAGCAGGAATTCGTGCGGCAAATGGGATGCCTCAAGTTTTCGGGACGATCACCATTAGTGATGGTATTTCGATGGGAACTGAGGGGATGAAGTATTCCCTTGTTTCCCGTGATGTAATTGCTGACTCTATTGAGACGGCCTGTACTGGTCAAAGTATGGACGGGGTTTTGGCGATCGGTGGCTGCGATAAGAATATGCCAGGAGCGATGATCGCAATGGCAAGAATGAACATTCCTGCTGTTTTTATCTATGGCGGCACAATTGAGCCAGGACATTTAGAGGGTGAAGACCTAACTGTAGTAAGCGCTTTTGAAGCTGTGGGTCAATATAGTGCAGGCAGAATCGACGAAGTAAGATTGATGTCCGTAGAGCGCAATGCTTGTCCGGGAGCTGGTTCCTGCGGCGGTATGTACACTGCCAATACAATGTCTTCGGCTTTTGAGGCGATGGGAATGAGTCCCATGTATTCCTCCACCATGTCGGCAATTGCGCCCGAAAAGGCAGAAAACACGGAATTAGCTGGCAAAATCCTCGTCAATGCGATTCGGAATAATCTCTGTCCTCGCGATATCATCACCCGCAAGTCGATCGAAAACGCTATTTCTGTAGTTATGGCGGTGGGCGGTTCCACTAACGCGGTCTTGCACTTTTTGGCGATCGCCCATTCCGCAGGTGTGGAATGGCATCTTGATGATTTTGAGCGCATTCGCCAAAATGTCCCAGTTCTCTGTGACCTCAAGCCATCGGGTCGCTATGTCGCTACTGACCTCCACAAAGCAGGCGGCATCCCTCAAGTAATGAAGATGCTCTTAGCTCATGGCTTATTACATGGCGACTGCATCACAGTCACAGGTCAAACTGTTGAGGAAGTTCTCAAAGATATCCCTGCGGAACCTCGCGCCGATCAAGATGTGATCCGTCCTTGGGATCGTCCCATGTATAAGCAAGGACATTTAGCCGTCCTCAAAGGCAACCTCGCTGAAGAAGGCGCAGTGGCAAAAATCTCTGGCGTAAAGAATCCAATCATCACAGGGCCAGCCCGTGTTTTTGAATCAGAGGAAGATTCTCTTGCCGCAATTCTTGATAACAAGATCAATGCAGGAGATATTCTCGTCATTCGCTATGAAGGGCCTAAGGGTGGGCCCGGTATGCGCGAGATGTTAGCGCCCACAAGTGCAATCATCGGTGCTGGTTTAGGTGATTCCGTTGGTTTAATCACCGATGGACGCTTCTCTGGTGGAACCTATGGCATGGTAGTCGGTCACGTTGCCCCTGAAGCCTATGTTGGTGGCACGATCGCCTTAGTCAACGAAGGCGACTCAATCACGATTGATGCCCATCAGCGCTTGATTCAACTCAATGTCAGCGATGAGGAGTTAGCCGCCCGTCGTGCTAATTGGAAAGCGCCTGCGCCGCGCTACACCAAAGGTGTTTTGGCAAAATACGCCACCCTTGTTTCGACCAGCAGCAAAGGTGCTGTTACTGATTTAGATTTGTTCTAATTTATTGCAACTTGAGAGAGGCTTGTAATCGCAAGTCTCTCTCTAACTTTTTTGCATAAAAGCGAAATCGCGATCGCTTTAAATGATGTCAAACAAATGCTTAGTTTATGAGATTGCGGCTAAATTGCTATTTACTCGAAATCCAAACTACCTTGCTTAACCTCCATTTGCTTTTCAGCCGATTTGAGGACTTCTAGGGCAAGGAGAATATCAAGGCGTTTTTGTTCTTCGATGATTTCTTGGACGGTGACGATCCGAATTGTATCAACGGGAGCGTTCATGTACTGACTCTTATAAATCCCTGCTTCTTTGGCTTCTTTGATCATGTCTTTGGTGGGCTTTTGCAGAGTGATGAAAATGCCGAGGGTGGCGCTTTCACGGGTGATTGTGCCTTGCAGATCGCGAATATCACGGGATGAGACTTTGCCAGATTTGACTTGCAAGATAATTTTTTCAGGGTCGTCTTTTTCGCTTCTAAAGTAAGCAATGCCATCGATGCCTTTGTCTGCGCCTTTCTTTTGATTAATTGTGGCGCGGTTGTTGGAATAGGTAAGGACTGCCCATTTTTCAAATTCTTTACGGGTGCGATCGTCGCTTTTAAGAGCTAACGCTTCGGCAGATTTCATGTCTTTGGGAATGCCATTTAGCAAGATGTTGTCTAATACGCCTTTGCCAAAGCTATCTTCTAAGCGTTTGAGAATTAGGCTGATGCTTTGATAGGTGATATCAATTCCAATCCATTGACGATTTAATCTTTGAGAAACTGCAACAGTTGTACCACAACCACAGTAAGCATCAAGAACTACATCACCTTCTTTGCTGCTAGATTTAATAACTCTTTCTAATAGTGATTCAGGTTTTTGAGTTGGATAACCTAAACGCTCGGCTGCATGAGGAGTTAGCGATTGAATGTCAGTCCAAATATTTGTAATAATCGAACCTTCCTGCTCTTCCAAATAGCGCTTTAACTGAGGACGTTTTTTTGTGTCGAATTTACCATCTGAATGACGAGGATAATAAATTCTTCCCTCATCATGTAATTTTTGCATTGTTTCTATTTGGTAACGCCAACCTTTACTTGGATAAGGATATCCCATCCACTCATACATCATATTTGGTCGTGGATTAGGACTAGTCATATCTGAAAGTCTATATCTTCCCCTCCCGTCATTATCGTCATGTCTATAAAATTTTTCAACGTAATTGCTATCATGTTCTCCGTATTGTGGATGGAAAACCGTTTTTGATGATTTCACATAGTAGAAAATAATATCTGCAATATCACAAAACTTTTTTGTAGCGTCACTATGAGCAGATTGACGTTTCCAAATAATGTCGTTTTTATAATCTCCACCTTGTGGACAGAAAATAGCATCTGTAATTATCTTTAAGTAATGAGAAGCACTGGGATCGCAATGCAAATAAAAACTTCCAGTTGGCTTTAAAACTCGATAGATTTCAGCAATCCGTAACGTCATGCTGACCAGATAAGCAAGTAAACTTCCCTTCCCCAAAACCTTAGCCAAACCAGAAATGAGATCAATACTTTGGGAAGTAAAATGACCTAGATAATTTTCTTGAATCTCCGCCAAACCCTGATTAGCAATATCATCCCAAGTCCAAGTATCGATAAAAGCTTGCGCCTGTGCCTGATCTTCCTTCCCAATATTGTTATAAATCTGGTTATAGTTGCGCTTCGAGTTAAACGGCGGATCGATGTAACACAAATCAACCGACTCATCCTTGATATGCCGCCGCAACACCTCAAGATTATCCCCGTAAAATAGTTGATTTTTAGCTGGATCTACCATAAATACATCATTTAATCGTCATATTTGCCTATACATTATCACATATGAGGATTATACGAAAATAAAGTATATAAAAATACTCAACTTTTAGCGATCGCCCTTTACTAACACAGAGATTAAAGAGGCGATCGCGTATTAGGTATTCTTTTAGACTATGGATACACTCTCACTTTTCCCTACCGAAGATGGTTCGATTACCTTTTGGTCAGAAACCTTTCAAGAAACCTTTCATAGCTCTCATGGCGCGAAAAATGAAGCCGAAGCAAAATTTGTGATCCCGACAAAGATTTCGGAAAAAGCCCAAACGCAAACTTATCTCCACATTCTCGATGTTTGCTATGGCTTAGGCTATAACTCGGCAGCCGCGATCGCCAGTATCTTCGCCTTACCCACACCATCTGCCAAACTTCACATCATCGCCCTCGAAAATAACCTTGATGTCCCCCAACAAGCGATCGCCGCAGGCTTAGTCAATATCTGGCAACCAGCGATCGCCCAAATTCTCACCACTGCCGCCGAAAAGCAAATAGTCGAAACCAAGGATCTCACACTCCAACTACTAATTGGCGATGCAAGGCAAACTATTAGCCAAGTCCCTCAAAAATGGGCAGATGCCATCTTTCTCGATCCCTTCTCCCCGCCCCATTGTCCCCAACTCTGGACAGTCGAATTTATTCAACTTTTAGCCAACTGCCTCAAACCCGACGGCTATCTCGTCACTTACTCCTCATCCGCTGCCGTTCGCGCCGCCATGCTTGCCGCAGGATTACGAATTGGCGCAATCGCCCCCATCGGACGCAAATCCCCCAGCACGATCGCCTCCTTTCCTTCCACCCCACTTCCCCCCATCTCGGACACCGAAGCCGCCTTTCTCACCACTCGTGCTGCGATCCCCTACCGCGATCGCACCTTACAAAGCAACGCCTCCGAAATTATCGCCAACCGTCAAACGGAACAGAATAAGAGTAACCTTCCCCCTAGCTCTAGCCTTCGCAAAAACATTTAAGATTTTTGATGGCGCGGCAAAGTCCTAAACAAGTTGCTCTGCCTTGTCCTTACTTTTTTTGCAAAAAATATAGACATTAGCGCGATCATCCACTAACATAGATGATCGCGACTTTTTTGGCATTCCTCATGAACGCTGTTGAAATCATACGCTCAATTGAAGCGGAATATATCAAAACAGATCTTCCTCAACTTTATGTGGGAGACACTGTTAAGGTTGGAGTTAGGATCAAAGAGGGCGGCAAAGAACGTACTCAGCCATACGAAGGCGTGATCATCTCAAGACGTGGTTCTGGCATTAACTCTGTCATAACTGTTCGTCGTGTATTTCAAGGAGTTGGAGTTGAGCGAGCCTTCTTGCTACATTCTCCTCAAGTTGAAAGCATTAAAGTGATTCGTCGTGGCAAAGTCCGTCGTGCTAAGCTCTACTACTTACGCGACCTTGTTGGTAAAGCAACTCGTCTTAAACAACGTTTTGATCGTCCACTATAAAACCATCTACAGGTATACTAATTATCGAATACTTTTTTGATACATTAGATATAGCTGGTTTCGTATCAAAACAGCGTTTTCAATACGTGCGTCCTTAGTTCAGTTGGTAGAACGCAGGTCTCCAAAACCTGATGTCGGGGGTTCGAGTCCCTCAGGGCGCGCTTCACCACACTTAAAATATAGATATGCTCAAGCTTTAAGTTGAACATATCTCACTTATAAAGATTGCAAAAGGATCGCAAGAGTTGCCCCTATGACCAAAAACGAACTAAAAGAGCAACCAAAAGAAATATCAAAGTCTGACTCAGAATCGACATCTGACATCTCTGGTATATCTCAGTTTTTTGCAGACTCCAAAGCCGAGTTCGGCAAAATTGTTTGGCCTAGCCGCCAACAACTTATTAGTGAATCTGCATCTGTTCTTTTAATGATCGTTGCGGTTGCAACTTTTGTTTATCTAATTGATGCATTGTTTAGAACACTAGCATTGCAGGTGTTTCAATAATGTTTACTGAAGACATCGACCATTATTCTAGCCAAGAGGAATCAGACGTACTATTTCAATGGTATGCCGTCCAAATTGCCTCTGGTTGCGAAAAAAAGGTTAAGTCAAGCCTAGAACAACGCATCAAGACCCTTGATGTGGAAGATAGGATTAAGCAGATCGAAATTCCGCAAACACCTACAGTCAAGCTCAGAAAAGATGGTAGTCGTCAGACCTCTGAAGAAAAAATCTTTCCTGGGTATGTTCTTATCCAGATTAAGACTGTCAAAAATGAAGCTGGACAACTAGAAGTTGATGACGATGCATGGTTGGCTGTAAAAAGCACTCCCCATGTAATCAACTTTGTGGGTACAGAACAAAAACGTCACTATGGTCGTGGTCGCGGACATGTTAAGCCCCGTCCTCTGACCGAAAAAGAAGTCGAAAGAATCTTCCGTGTCACCGTCGAGCAAGAGCCAGTAGTCAAAATTGATATGGCTCAAGGCGACAAAATCAAAGTGCTTAATGGACCTTTCAAAGATTTTGAAGGTGAAGTGGTTGAAGTTAGCCCAGAGCGCAGTAAGCTGAAAGCCCTTCTCTCGATCTTTGGTAGAGATACGCCTGTAGAACTAGAGTTCAATCAGGTACAAAAGCAAAATTAAATTCGCTTAAACTCAAGTTTTTAGCGTCTTTAGTAGAAATTTTAACGGCTATCATTGGCTAAAAAAGAAAATGGCTAAAAAAGTTACGGCAATTATCAAGTTAGCACTTAATGCTGGCAAAGCAAGCCCAACTCCACCAGTTGGTCCTGCCTTGGGTCAGCATGGTGTAAACATTATGATGTTTTGTAAGGAATATAATGCCCGTACTGCCGATCAGGCAGGTATGGTTATTCCTGTAGAAATATCTGTATATGAAGATAGAAGTTTTACCTTCATCCTCAAAACTCCTCCTGCATCAGTTTTAATTCAAAAAGCTGCTGGCATTACCTCTGGATCGGCAGAACCTAACCGTAAGAAAGTTGGTTCAATTACTCGCGATCAGCTTCGCCAAATTGCGGAAACCAAGATGCCAGACATCAATGCCAATGACATTGATGCGGCGATGAAGATTATCGAAGGTACTGCTAAAAACATGGGCGTTACTATTACTGCCTAAGTTTAGAAGTCTTTAGATGAAATCTTTAAATACTTATAACTTCAATTAAATAAGTATCTCAACCACAACAATCAAAACTTTAGTTGGGGGAGGAAATTAATTTTCCGATCGCACCCCGTAGGAGCAATCATGGCAAAAAAAGTATCAAAGCGTCTTAGGGAAGCTCAAAGTAAAGTTGAGGAGCGTCCTTATGAACCTACTGAAGCTCTAGAACTAGTCAAAGCAACAGCGACAGCTAAGTTTGCGGAATCAGTAGAAGCTCACGTCCGTTTAGGTATAGATCCTAAGTACGCCGACCAACAATTGCGTACTACCGTAACCCTTCCCAAAGGAACTGGTCAGACCATTCGAGTAGCGGTAATCGCCCGTGGGGAAAAAGTTGCTGAAGCAACAGCCGCAGGTGCAGATATCGCTGGTTCTGAAGAACTAATTGATGAAATCAGCAAGGGCAGAATGGACTTTGATTTGCTGATTTCTACACCCGACATGATGCCGCAGGTGGCTAAACTCGGTAAGTTGCTCGGTCCAAGAGGCTTGATGCCTTCGCCTAAAGGTGGTACGGTAACTACTGATTTGGGTGGTGCAATTAATGAGTTCAAAGCTGGTAAGCTAGAATTCCGTGCCGATCGCACAGGCATTGTTCACATCCTATTTGGCAAAGCTGCGTTTTCCGCAGAAGATTTACTTGCCAACCTCAAAGCTTTGCAAGAAACGATTGACCGCAATCGTCCATCTGGCGCGAAGGGCAGATACTGGCGATCGCTATATGTATCTGCAACTATGGGACCTGCGATTGAGGTCGATGTCGCTGCACTGCGCGATCTCAAGTTGTCAGAAGCATAGTTATAAAGCCTTTTAAAGTCATTATTTTTGTCAAAGTTATTGCTTTCATAAAGTTGAAACTTTGACAAAAATAAGAAAGCCAAATCTAAATTGTTGTTATAAGCCTAGAGAGAAATTTCTACAACTGAATAGCTCCAAAGACAGCAGGTGCTAATGGCTTAATTTCCTGCCGAGGTGATTACAAAGGATTCCAATTTGGATACCTTTTGAGCCTTGGTCTTTTAAAAGATAAGGCTTTTTTTATGGCTTTAAGGGTTCTATAGCAAGGTTTAAAGTTATAAGTCAACTTTAAATCTTACGAAAAACAAAAGGAGGTGAAAAATATATGGGCAAGACCCTAGACCAGAAAAAAGTTTTAGTCGGTGAAATGGCAAAAGAGTTTGAAGGAACTCAGATGGTCATGGTCATTGACTTTGCAACTTTGACAGTGGCGGAAATTACTAAGCTCCGTCGCTCACTTCGTTCCACAGGAACAGTGTGCAGAACTACCAAAAACACTTTGCTCAAGCAAGCAATTTCTACAACTCCTGAATGGAAGCCTCTTGAAAGTTTCTTGACTGGACCTTCTGCTTGCTTGTTTGTTAAGGAAGACATTGGTGGTGCTGTTAAAGCCTATCAAGCTTTCCAGAAGGAATCTAAGAAAACCGAACTTCGGGGCGGTGTCTTAGAAGGTCGCGCGTTGTCTGCAAAAGACTTGCAGGCGATCGCCGATCTCCCCTCCAAGGAAGTTCTTATCTCTCAAATTGCTGGTGCAATCAATGCTGTTACTGCCAAGATTGCGATCGGTATCAAAGAGGTTCCCCAATCTTTGGGACGCGCTATCAAAGCTGTTTCCGAAAAAGAAGCTGCTTAGATCGTTATTGGCTATTAGCGTCTAGCTATTAGCTCAATCTCTCCAAAATGCTTAAGGCTAACCGCCTGAAGCGACCAAAACTAAAATCTAATAACTGACTAAATCAAAGAGAAAACCTATGTCCGCAAAAATTGACAGCATTGTTGAAGAACTAAAGACTTTGACCCTTCTTGAAGCTTCTGAATTGGTTAAAGCAATCGAAGAAACCTTTGGTGTTTCTGCTGCTGCTCCTGTTGGTGGTATGGTAATGGCTGCTGCTGGCGCTGCTGCTCCTGCTGAAGAAGTTGAAGAGAAGACCTCTTTTGACTTGGTACTTGATGAAGTTCCTGCTGATAAGAAGATTGCCGTTCTGAAGATCGTCCGTGAAATCACAGGCTTGGGCTTGAAGGATGCTAAGGACATGGTTGAGTCTACTCCTAAGACCATCAAGGAAGCTATGCCTAAGGCTGATGCTGAAGCTGCTAAGAAGCAAATCGAAGAAGCTGGTGGTAAGGTTTCCATCAAGTAATTGTTGGCAACAACTAATTTTTTTGAATGTCTTGCAAAGCAAGACATTCAAGATAAATAAAGGCACGCATAGCGTGCCTTTATTATTAAGATAGTGAGGTACAAACAAAGTACTTCACAATTACTTTGCATAAGTACTTTGATTTTATGAATGATCCTCTGTCTGAATTATTTGCCGTAATTGTCGATCGCCGCGAGCATCCGCAAGAAAGCTCCTATACCTGTAAATTGTTTGCAGGTGGCGATAATAAGATTTTAAAGAAAATAGGTGAAGAATCTGCGGAAGTGGTCATGGCTTGTAAGGATGATGATCCTGATGCGATCGCTGGTGAAGTAGCGGATTTGTTTTATCACACCTTGGTAGCGATCGCCCATCACCATGTCGATCTGCAATTGGTCTACGACAAACTAGCCCAACGCCGCTAACCTATAAACAAAACATAGCTACGCCATTTTTTGTTTTGAAAATTTTTTACTGGATTTCTTTTTTAGTGGCGGCGCTTCGCGCCGCCACTTGCTTCTGGTTTTGTGTCCTAACAAGAATGCCAACAGCTATAAAACCGATAAATGAAAGCAGGTGCTTTACACCTGCTTTCATTTATCGGTTTTAATTTATTTGAATAATGCAGTAAGATTACCTATGAGTTAATCAAAGGGTAGATTGCTGTGGCATCGAATAGTGTAGAGCGTTCTGAGTCTCTTACTGGCAGTATTATAAAAGGCACTCTCAAAGCTGTTGGTGGCACGTTACTGGGCATTATCATGATTGGTGGTGCAGCAGTAGCTGGCGGACTAGTGGGACTAGCCCTAAGTTTTCGGGATCTACCAGATGTGAGGGTTCTGAAAGGCTATGTACCCGTAGAAACAACTTATATTTATGATATCAATGGTGAGTTAATCGCCCGCTTACATGGTGACGTTAACCGTGAAGTCGTTACCCTCGATCGCATTTCTCCCCATTTAAAGCGATCGGTTCTGGCGATGGAAGATGCCTACTTTTACACCCATAAAGGCATTGATCCCAGTGGGATCGGTCGGGCAGTTTTAGCCAACTTTAATGCTGGAGGAACCGTAGAAGGAGGATCTACCTTAACGCAGCAATTAGTTAAAAACTTATTTTTATCAAACGAACGTAGTCTTAATCGCAAAGTTGCTGAAGCAGTTTTAGCAATGCGAGTAGAACAGGTATTTACCAAGGAGCAAATCCTTGAGATGTATCTTAATCAAGTGTTTTTGGGGAAAAACACTAACGGAGCCGAAACCGCTTCTCAAAATTACTTTGGTAAATCGGCGGCTGACTTGACCCTCGGCGAATCCGCCATGCTAGCGGGGACTATTCAAGCACCCTCTGTATTTAACCCCGTCGATAATTTTGCGGAAGCTAAGAAGCGCCAAGGATTAGTTTTAGATCGACTTTTAGAACTGGGGTGGTCAACACCTACGGAGGTAAAAGCCGCTAAAGCTCAAAAAATTGTCATTCGCAAACAAGGGATCTCCTACGAAGCTAGCCGTGTACCTTACGTGTCACAGGCTGTAACTGCGGAATTAGAAGAAAAATTTGGTAAAGATGTGGTGTTGCAGGGTGGTTTGCGCGTGCAGACTACGATTGATCTGAAACTCCAAAGAATTGCTGAAGAAGTTGCGGCAGAGGGGCATAAGGATCTGGTCGATCGCGGAGCGTATGCTGATCAATTAGCCTTAGTAGCGGTCGATCCGCGTACAGGTTTTGTGAAAGCGCTAGTGGGAGGTGTTGGTGATTTTGATAAAAACCAATTTAACCGAGCCGTATTAGCCAGAAGACAATTAGGTTCTTCGTTTAAGCCTTTCGTTTACTATGCAGCTTTTGCCACAGGCAACTATACTCCTGACTCGGTGATCGATGATAGTCCGATGACGATTCCCGATGGGGACGAACCCTATGTACCGCGCAACTATGACAACAAGTTTTCAGGTTCTATTAGTATTCGTCAGGCGATCGCTGTATCCCGCAATATTCCCGCCATTAAGTTAGGCATTGAGGTGGGTAACGACAATGTAATTGCAATCTGTCGCAAACTGGGAATTAATAGCCCGCTTAAACCCGTAGTATCCTTGCCTCTAGGTGCTGCTGATGTAACTCCCATGGAAATAGCGGGAGCCTATGCCGTATTTGCGAGTGGTGGCTATAAATCGAAAACTACTTTGATTGCTCGTGTAACCGATCGCAATGGCAACTTGGTTTTAGATAACACGCCCAAACCCGAGCTAATTCTTGATCCGATAGCTGTTTCTTATTTAACTGATGCGTTAAGAGGTGTAATTACTAATGGGACGGCAACTGAGGCGCAACTTAGCGAAGGACGACCTGTTGCAGGGAAAACAGGAACCACTTCGGATTTTCGTGATGCTTGGTTTGTGGGATATGTACCCCAATTATCTGTAGCGATTTGGATCGGCAATGATGATTATTCGCCTATGGCAAATGGGGTTACGGGTGGTGTTTATGTCGTTCCCATTTGGCGCAAGTTTATGGAAAGAGCTTTAGCAGGGCAACCGATTGAGCAATTCCCTGTGCCTGCGGAAATTCAAGACAAAGAAGGTGGTAAAAAGAAAAATTAACTATGCCACTAACCAAATTCACTCAGTTTTTGTTTGTATTACAGCTATTTGTATACTCAACTCTCATTTCGGCTGTAATCAAATACCTTGCGCCATTATTACCATCACTTAACGATCTATCCATAGAAGCAATGAATGCGATCTCCCTTGCGGCGATTAGCTTACCGATCGCCTTGTTTGCCTTTGTGTTATGGATAAAGCGCTACTAAAACCCCAAAAGCGAGTTGTGGCACTTCGCGCCACAACTCGCTTTTGGGGTTTGGTTAAGATTAAATTTCTGAAGAACTGGAATATTTTTTGGTCATGATAAAACAATTACGACCATCGGCTTCAGATTCGTAGCTTAAGTTATCCGCGATCGTTTTTGCTATAACTAAGCCCCTTCCGCCTGTAGGAATGTCGTCAATACTTTCTAAGTTTTGATTTCGCTGGGCTTCGGTCATGCGCCGATCCATTTCTGTCTTAAAGTCAAAGGGCTTGCCATAGTCCCAGATTTTAAGCTCCAAGCTCCCTTCTGATTCATGGATGAGTACTTCAATATCAATCGGTGTTTCCTCTGGCATGGCTTCGTGGGCATAGGAAACGACATTAGTAAACACTTCAACCAATACGAGATTGCATTGCATCCATGTATTTTTGGGCAAAATGGTTTGAAACTGCTCAAACCAGTCCTGTAACTTGGTAAGAGCGTAGATATCACTGTTAACTTGGATATGATAATGCTGTGACACTGAAAGTATTTTTTAACGTTTGGCGAATCTGATATTTAAAAATTGAGCTTTAAAAGTTGAGCTTTGAAAATTGAGCTTTATTGACGGTTATACCAACGCATTAGCACCCCTGCAAGTTTTTCGGAATCATGACACACAGTCCCATTATTCTTTTCTCGCATTATATTGGCTACTAGTACGGGACAACCAATTTTGGCAAGATTTTCACGATCTAAATAGGTGAAGTGGGAGCCGAAAGATTCATAGTGTTGTAGCGATCGCTCAGAAGGTGGATATTTTTGGACTAAAACCACATCAAACAATCGTACGCCAGCTAACTCATCTAAAACTCGTACATAATCAGATACGGTGTAACCGTCAGTTTCTCCTACCTGACTCATGATATTACAAAGATAGATTGATGGTACATTCCGATTGATCAATGCTTGTAAAATATCTGGAACCAGCAAATTAGGAATAATGCTGGTGTAAAGACTGCCGGGTCCGATGATAATCAGATCGGCTTCATTAATGTCATCAATAGCTTGAGGTAAGCCTTTGGGATTTTCGGGTTTACAACCAATATGTTTGATTTTGCCCTTAGCTTCAGGAATATTGGACTCGCCCTCTACATAGCGTCCATCCTCAAACTCCGCCCATAAAACCATGTGATCGAGGGTGGCAGGTAGTACCCGACCACGAACAGCTAAAACCTGTGAACTCGCGGCGATCGCCTTTTCGAGATCCCCAGTCACTTCACTCATGGCGGTCAGAAATAAATTACCGAAGCTATGCCCTGAAAGCCCTTCACCTGTTTTAAATCGATATTGAAATAACTCAGTAACTAATTTTTCCTCATCCGCTAAGGCGGCAAGGCAATTACGAATATCCCCCGGAGGCAAGACCCCATGCTCACGGCGCAAGCGCCCTGACGAGCCACCATCATCCGCGACCGTCACGATCGCCGTAATATTGGCGCTATATTGCTTGAGACCCCGTAATAAATTGGATAAGCCTGTCCCCCCCCCAACGGTGACAATTTTGGGACCGCGATTGAGTTTGCGATGGGAGACTAATAAATCTACGAGTTCCTTGTCTTGATCAGGCATCAGTACTTGAGTAATCGACCCAAGGGCTCGTTTCTGACCAAACCAAAGCAAGCCCAGCCCGATCGCCAAGGCAATGGGCCCACTGATATTTCGTGGCAAAATCGAGACTAATAAATCGAGTGTATTACCAATTACTCGCGATAGAAATAAAATTGGGGTCAGTCTGGCGGAAATGGCAATACCTAAGACGATCAAAATAATGCCAATAATGCTGACAAAAAGCCATCGCTTGACTAGCAATCCTGGCAAAAACCACTGGAATCCTCTCAGCCACTTTTTTTGTTTAGTTGTGGGGCGATATCGACTCGCTGATGGCTTTTTGGAGGTCTTCATCTAGCATCCTGTAATGTGTATCAATACTTCGCGGGTATGTCCCATATTGCGATGTTCCCAGACAAAAATCCCTTGCCAAGTACCGAGGGCAAGTTTACCATTGGCGATCGGGATAGTTTCTGAGGTTTTAGTTAGGGTGCTGCGAATGTGGGATGGCATATCGTCAACACCTTCGGAAATATGGCGATATTGGCTAGCATCTTCGGGGATAAGCTTACTAAAAAATGTTTCTAGGTCAGCTAATACATCGGGATCAGCATTTTCTTGAATGATCAAACTGGCAGATGTATGTCTTAAAAAGACGTTACACAGTCCCATCTTTATCCCTGATTGGGTTAATACTGCTTCCACTTGGCGGGTAATATTGTGGAGATTCTTACCGTTGGTACGCAGAGCAATGGTTTGCTGCACCATTTGTAATGGTTGGGTTTGTAATGTTTGGGCTATTTGGGATTGATTGGCAATCATAATATGAATTTCAACAGGCTTCTAAAAAGGCGCTAACTATAGACAATGCTACCACTGGGGCTGTGACTGCTGATAAGACCCGATCGCCTAGAGAAACAGGAATAAATCCTGCGGCGATCGCCATTTCTTCTTCTCGTTCTGTCCATCCGCCTTCGCAACCGATCGCCATAAATATTTGCGATCGCGCTTCGACATCATTAATACTTTGTAAATTCACGCTTTGTAAAGCATTGAGCAAATGGGGGACATCGGCACGAATCACGCAAATATATTTGTGAGATTGCTCTAGTAATTGCGTGGAATTATTTAGCCATTCCTTGAAAGATTGGGGAGGATTTATCTCTGGCACATAGTTTCGTAGGGAAAGCTCGGCGGCTTCCTCGGCAATGCGTTGCCAGCGATCGCGTTTTTGAGTGCCAATATCTGTCCCTGATTTGATAACGGTGCGATCGCTAAATAATGGCGAAATTTGGCGCACCCCTAGCTCGGTCGTTTGGCGAATGATGGACTCGATATTGCTGCCTTTAGGCATGGCGATGCCAAGGGTGATGTGGGCAAATAATTCGGAATTATTTTCTAGTTGATCAATAATTTTTGCTTGAATAGTTTCCCCATCGGCGGCGATCGCTAATTGAGAAAGCCACCATCCACCTTGGCGATCGAGGGCAATAAATTCAGCCCCCAGTTCGAGGCGCAATACGTTGGTTAAATAGTGTTTCTGCTCTGGAGTGAGGGCGATCGCGCTATGAATTTGCAGATTTTGGGTGACTTGGTGGGCTTGTAAAGTTACCCTTTGCAATCTCCGTTTTTTTAGTTGATTTTTACTTTGAGTTTTCGGAAGTAGCATATTTTCCTTAAATTCATATTTTGGGAATTATAGCTGTCGTCACTTGAATTAGGTCGGGAACCACCGAAGCGAGAGGCGGCGCAAAGCGCCGCCTCTCGCTTCGGGTTTTGTTTTCTAATCAAGACAGACGACAGCTATAAAAAACAAATCCAGTTAAAGCAAAGAACAAAATGGCATTGCCATTTTGTTCTTTGCTTTAAGTAAAAAATTTTATTTTGGGCTAAAGAGCCAGCCCTTTTTCCAGAAGTAAAAGATTAAACCTCCTGAAATACCTAACATTCCGACCCAACAACCCACATAACCGTAGGGCATTTTCAGTTCAGGCATATTGCCCGCCAAACTAGTATCAAAATTCATGCCATACAGACCAACCACAAAAGTTAGGGGAATGAAGAGGGTCGAAATCACGGTCAAGAAACGCATTACCTCGTTAGTGCTATTGCTCAAGGAAGACAGATAAATATCCATCAAGTTAGCCGCAAGTTCGCGGTAAGTCTCTACCATGTCGATCACCTGTACGGTATGGTCATAGCAGTCGCGCAAAAATACCCGAACATCGCGATCGATCAAGGGACTCTCTTCGCGAATGAGAGAATTAATCGCATCTCTTTGCGGCCAAATGGCGCGGCGCAGTAGCAATAATTCTCGCTTAATTTTATGGATTTTATCAAGGGTTTGGCGCGTGGGCTTATCCACCACTTCATCTTGCAAGTCTTCTAAACGCTCGCCATAGTCTTCTAACACGGGAAAAAATCCATCAACGATCGCATCAATGAGGGCATAAGTAAGATAGTCGGCTTTTTGCGATCGGATCACCCCACGATTGCGATGGATACGCTGGCGAATTGGCTCAAATACATCATTTTCAGGCTCCTCTTGCACTGTTAAGACATAATTTTTCCCCAAAATTAAGCTCACCTGCTCATCATAAAATCCCCGCCCATCTTCACGACTTGTAACCATGTGCAGAATGATCAATTCCTGATCCTCAAAGCTTTCTACCTTTGGTCTTTGGGGAATATTCACGATATCCTCAAGAACCAATTCATGGAGACTAAAAACTTTGCCTAAGCGCTTCAAAACATCCTCAGAGCCTAACCCCTGTACATCCACCCATGACACCGACTGACTATCAAGATAAGGAAAGCATTCCTCTGGAGTTGCCAATTGAACTCCCAGTGCTTCATCCGTATTGTAATCAATCAAGAAAATATTCGGAATGCTGGCATCTTCATCAATGATTAATGTCCCAGGTGGACTGCCGGGTTCTGGCTCATTAAAATCATAAAATTCTAATTCCTCGTCATTTTCGGAGTCAGCTTCGATCGAACTAGGCTTAAATCTGGTGGGGTTGTGAAGCATGGTTAAGCGATTCGTGAAATACACTTGTCAGTGTGCCACATTGTTAAGGCTAGTCCGTCTATATAAGCGGGAAATCTTGTCGCTCTCAACCAATAAGAGTGGCAACCAAGCGCCGCCACTCTTATTGGTTGAATACGCCTCCAGAAAAGCAAACATAATTTTTATCAGTTTTCGTGAAGTCTATGAAATGGAAAGCAGCTATCAAAAATTTGTCATGGTTAAATTTGCTATCGATCGCGTCCGTGGGGTATCTCAGTACATTTGCGGGAGGGGCGATCGCGGGAGCTTTGCCCGACAAAATTTTATGGGGTAAGCCAACCTGCGATGTAAGTACGGCGGAGATTTTACGGAAACATGAATTACGAAAATTAGCCCTAGTCAGTGCCACCGATCCTAAGCTCCAAGCGCAATATCAGTCTCAATATCAAGGAATTATTCAAAAACATAAATCAGATTTACAAACCTGTCGCGATCGCCTCGCACCTCAAACCCAAGCGACATGGCTGCGCCTCTATCCCAATGATGTTAAGGCTGGGGTGCTAGAAGATGTCTTTGATAAGATGGCGAATCGGGGCTATAACCAAGTTTTTATTGAAGTTTTTTATGATGGGCGGATATTACTGCCTGTGGCGAATAATCCCACACCTTGGCGATCAGTGATGGAAGAAGCCGTCAAGGCGGGTGAAGTGCCTGCGGACTATGATCTCTGGCAAAAGGCGATCGCGATCGGGCGCGAACGAGGCATCAAAGTATACGGCTGGTCGTTTGCAATGAATTTTGGCTATGGCTATAGCGAAGTACGCGGACGGACTGCGGCTCTGGCAATTAATGGCAAAGGTGATAACAGCATTGCCAATACCAATTTTGACCGCAAGCTGGTTGCCAATGGTCGCGCCTTTTATGAAGATGCCTACGAATCCGATCATCTGTTTGTCGATCCCTACAGCCAGATCGCCAAAAATGACTTGCTAGCAGCAGTCAACGCTCTAATGCAGCGTAATCCCGATGGGATGGTCTTTGACTATGTGCGTTATCCCACTAATCTCACTGGTGAATTAATTGATAACGTCAAGCAGCTATGGATTTACGGAGCCTCTTCGCGATCGGCTTTGCTTAATAGCATTGACAACAAAAATGTGAGAGAGATGATGGCGCTCTATCTCAAAAATGGCGACCTCACTGCCGATGATGTCGTTCAGACCGAAAAACAACTCGCCCAAGCCGCTAAGGTCAAACCCAATAATATTAAAAATCCTGCGGAAACTGCGGCGATCGCGGAAGGCTTACTGTGGAATATCGCCACAAACCATGCCTATCAAGGCGTAGTTAATTTTCTCACGGTCGTTACTAATCCCCTCAAGCAAAATAATCTCCCCATCGGCACAGTTTTCTTCCCCAATGGCAATCGTGTGGAATCAGGAAAATATGAGGCAAGAATGCAACCTTGGGATCGCTTCCCTAGCCATATGCAACGCCATCCGATGACCTACGCTCTTTGTGCTGATGGCAAATGTGTTGCCGATCAAGTCAGTGAAGTTGTCCGCCAATCGCCGCCCGAAACTTTAGTTTGTCCAGTGCTTGCTGGCACTTGGGGACAAAGCTTTGATGGACATCCGAGTTTTGAAATCCAAATGCGAGCGATTCTTGCCCAAGAGCCAAAGATTAATTGCTTCAGTCATTTTGTCTATTCATGGATGGAACCCGAAAGCGATCGCCTCCGTAAAGCAGGTAAAGCCACAGGTTTAGAAAGTCCTACAGTTCCAAACTAGTGGTTTACCAACGAAATTATGTAAGTCCCCCCAAACCTGTGGCGCAGGCGCAGCCTGCGCCACAGGTTTGGGGATTTTGTATTTAATTTCGCCTCGCTACTTAAGTTCGTAGAAATCTGCTTGGCAGGTTTCTACGAACTTACATAATTCAATAACTAACTTAACAAGCTCGTCGGTTGTAGGAAGATAAAATCAAGAGGCTAGGACATAGCCGCTTCTGAGGTTCTAGTTAAGTTGCGAGCGCTCTATGAAGAATTTAGGTCAAAGTAATTTATCAGCCCCCAGTCCATCTCAAGTTGACTGGGGAAATCTGATTGTGACGATTGTCTTGCGGATTAGAGAATCCTTGGAACTATTAACAATTTTACAAACAACTGCCGATGAGGTTCATCAACTGCTGGGCTGTGAGCGTGTATTGCTGTATCAGTTTGATCCAGACGGCAGGGGTGAGGTAGTGGTAGAGTCGGTTTCTGAGCCACAGTTTTCCTTGCTTGATCGCGTAGTGCGGGACTTCTGCTTTGAAGAAGCTGAATTAGAACCATTTCGTCAGGGACAGTTCTCAACAAGGACAGATATTGTCGCTGATCATAGTCTTACACCCTGCCATGCGGAGTTTCTCGCGAAGTATCAAATACGAGCAAATCTGGTCTGCCCGATATTTTATCAATCTCAGCTTTGGGGCTTTCTGATTGCCCACAATTGCACTGCACCACGTCAGTGGTTGCCTGACGAAATTAATGGATTACAGCAGATTGCCGTCCATGTCGGTATTGCGCTCTATCAAGCTTCTTTGCTAGAGCAATTGCAAGTTTCTAAAGCATCCTTAGAAGCACAGGTTGCGTCTCGCACTTTTGACTTAGCCCAGCTAGCAGCCATTGTGAAATATTCTCAAGATGCGATCATTAGTAAAACTCTTAACGGTACTATTACTAGTTGGAATCAAGCAGCCGAGAATTTATTGGGATATAGCGCTCAAGATGTAATTGGTCAAAATGTATTAATGCTGATTCCTTTGGAGCGTCAATCTGAAGAATCTCACATTTTATGGGCTATCCATCAAGGTGAAAGAATAGAAACTTACGCAACCCAACGCCTACATCAGAATGGCAGTCTCATAGATGTGGACTTGACGGTTTCGCCGATTAGGGATGAGAACGATAATGTGATTGGTGCATCGAAAATTTTGCGAGATATTCGCGATCGCAAACAAGTGGAACTCGATCTCAAACTTGCTAATCAGCGGCTTAGCGAGCATATTGCTGAACTAAACCAGCGCCATTGGGAAATGGTGAAGTTGAGTGAAATCATTGATTTTCTCCAAGCTTGTTTTACCGTAGACGAGGCTTGTAAGGCTCTGAGTCATTTGATAGAACCGCTCTTCCCCGAATGTGTAGGTGGGATTTTTCTCACCTGTGCTTCTCGCGATCACGTTGAGATGATGTCATTTTGGGGAGAAGCGCTTTATTCGGAAGTTGCTTTTTTGCCTAATAACTGTTGGGCTTTGCGCCGAGGTCGGGTGCATTTTGTAGATCACAGGTCAGGGCTATATTGCAATCATATTTTGTTAGGTGAGGCGATCGATCTTACTCTTTGTATCCCCATGATTGCTCAGGGTGAAACCCTTGGTTTATTTCATCTCAGCACCAATTATGCAAACGCTTTAACTGAATCGAAACAACAACTGGCGAAAACATTAGCAGAACAGGTGGGATTAGCGATCGCCAATCTCCGCTTACAAGAAACCCTGCAACAGCAAAGTATCCGCGATCCCCTCACAGGTTTATTTAACCGCCGCTATCTCCAAGAAACTTTTAACCAAGAACTATCCCGCGCCCAACGTCAGCAGCATCAAATTGGGGTAATCATGCTGGACATTGACCATTTCAAGAAGTTCAACGATACCTATGGACATGAGGCAGGTGACTACGTACTACAAACCGTGGGAACCTTGCTCAAAAAATATGTGCGTGGTTCTGATATTGCCTGTCGCTACGGCGGCGAAGAACTAATCCTCGTTTTGCCAGATTCATCTTTGGAAATCGCTAGTAAACGTGCCGAAGAGATTCGAGAGGCGATCGCCAAAATCTCTCTAACCCATAATGCTCAACATCTAGGCAATCTGACGGCTTCTCTTGGTGTGGCAAGTTTCCCTCAACATGGCGCAACGGGTAGCGCCGTCATGCAATCCGCCGATGCTGCTCTCTATCGCGCCAAAGCCGCAGGGCGCAATCAAGTTTTGACAGCACCACTGCCGAAAATTTAACCTACTTAATTTCTGACAGAGCTTTACGGGTTTGGGCTAAGCCATCAATATTTCCTTGTTGATTAAATAAACGCTCCGCATTTTCCAGAATCTTGCGTGCCTCGGTAGTGCGCTGCTGCGTGATCAGTAGTTTTCCTAGAGCAAGATGTATAGACGCTTCCTCAGGGTTAGTTTCAATAATTTGTCGATAGGCAACGATCGCCCCAGATAAAGAACCTTGCTGAATATAAATATCAGCGATCGCCTGTTGAATTTTGACAAAATTATCAGGGGCAATATTCCGCGCCGAAGCAGCCCGACGCAGAGCCGTGATCGCGTCGTTATACTTTCCTTCGCTTTGAAATACCTTGGCAATGGCGAGATTAGCTTGGGAATGGCGAGGATTGATTTCTAGCGCTCTTTTGTATTTGGCGATCGCCTCTTCGTATTGATTTTGCTCCGCAAATAGCCCACCGATCGCCACCAAAATATCCGCATCAAAGGGTGAAATCCGATCAGCTTGACTATAAGTCTCAAAGGCTCCCTTGCGATCGCCCGTTAATTTCAGAACATAGCCTAAGTTGAGGTAGCTCTTAGCATTTCTAGGCGCAATCGCGATCGCTTGGCGATAGATTTTGGCAGCTTCCGTATAGTTTTTTTGTTCCGTTAGTAAAAAGCCCACACTGTTATAGGCATCAATATTTTGGCGATCCAAGGCGATCGCCCGACGGTAGGCATTAAGTGCATTGCCCGAGTCTTTAATCCTCACATAGACAAAACCCAAAGCATTAAAAGCTTTGGCATTAGTCGCATCTAATTTCGTAGCTCGCTCTAAGACACTAATGGCTGCCGAATAATTATTTTGCTGGGTCAGCAAAAAGCCTAGACTAGTAAGAATTTTGGAATTTTTTGGTTCTAATTGGGAGGCTTGTTGATAGGCTGCGATCGCCCCAGCGATATCATTTTTTTGCCAGAGTTGTCGTCCTTGTCTGATCCAGTCGGTTGCATCTTTTTTAGATTGAGCATAGGCGCTATCTGATACTTGCACCAATACAGGAACTGTCATCCCCCCAGCGATTGCGATCGCCAAGGCGATTTTGGCACAACTAGAAGCAATCCCAGAAGTAAAATTTTGAGTGAGGAAAATTGAACGAAACAATCGCATAAGCTTTTTTAATTTACATACCAATTTATTAAATTTGAAAGTATCGTGGGCAAAGCCCACGATACTTTCAAATTTATTCTGGTGAATTTATTGAGTTTAACTCTTCCATATTAACAAGCTCAACGGAGTTAGGGGCATTACGCGCATCGGTAAAGTCCGTCCCCTCAATACTTTTCAACGTTGATAAATAAGTCCCCGTAAGGTCTGCGCCCACCAGCTTCGCATTAGCCAGATTTGCCCAATTCAGTTTGGCATTAGTTAAATTAGCGCGAGTGAGATTTGCGCCCGATAAGTTTGCCCCAGTAAGATTTGCCCTCGTCAGATCCGCTTCGGTGAGATTTGCGCCGCGCAAATCGGCTCCATTGAGACAAGCACCCGTCAAAAAGGCATTGGCTAAATTAGCCCGACATAACCTTGCCGCAGTTAAGTTAGCGCCCGTTAAAAATGCATTACTAAAATTGGCTTCAACCAAAATAGAATCACTAAGATCCGCCTCAATTAAGAAAGCTTCGGAGAGATTAGCGCCAATCAGCGAAGCCTGTTCCAAAATTGTGCCATTCAGATTTGCTTGAATCAAAATTGAACCACTCAAGTTAGCCCGCACTAAATTAGCCAGATTTAGCTCAACATCTTCTAAATTGGCAACATCCAGCGTCACCTCTTCGAGATCGGATTCAATAAAGTTGGCTCCAGCTAAGTTAGCTCCAGTCAAAATCAATCCTATGAGCGATCGCTTACTAAAGTCGCGATCGCCCAAAGCGTAACTTTCGAGAAGTTCTTTTGCGTTCATTTTTTAAGGACTAAATACGATAACCCGAAGCAAGAAGTTGGGCGACTGACTTAGCGTGATAGG
This sequence comes from Pseudanabaena sp. FACHB-1998, assembly GCF_014696355.1. Taxonomy (GTDB): domain Bacteria; phylum Cyanobacteriota; class Cyanobacteriia; order Pseudanabaenales; family Pseudanabaenaceae; genus Pseudanabaena. Next base: position 53,115 of record NZ_JACJQA010000039.1, read on the forward strand.
AGAGGATCAAATCTGCACCAGCCCGTTTCATGCTGAGCAAGGTTTCAAACATCACCTTCTTCTCATCAATCCAACCCAGTTGAGCCGCCGCCTTGACCATCGCATATTCGCCACTGACGTTATAGGCGGCAACAGGTACATTGGTTGCGTCTTTAACCTTGGCAATAATATCCAGATAAGCCAAAGCAGGCTTAACCATCACAATATCCGCACCTTCCGCAATATCGAGATAGACTTCCTTAATGGCTTCGCGAGAATTCGCAGGGTCCATTTGATAGGTCTTCTTATCGCCAGATTTTGGAGCAGAACCAAGGGCATCGCGGAAGGGTCCATAGTATGCCGAGGCGTATTTGGCAGAATAGGCGAGGATGCCTACATTCTCAAATCCTGCTTCATCTAAGCCTTGACGAATCGCACCAATGCGCCCATCCATCATATCTGAGGGAGAAACAAAGTCTGTACCTGCGGCAGCTTGGGAAACTGCCATTTTTACCAGTACTTCTACAGTAGGATCGTTCAGAATTACGCCATTGTCATCAATGATGCCATCATGACCATGGGTGGTGAAAGGATCAAGGGCAACATCCGTAAAAATGATCACTTCAGGAACTGCCGCCTTAATTGCTCTGACGGCTCTCTGGGCTAGCCCTTCAGGATTAAAGCTTTCTGTGCCTGTTAGGTCTTTTTTCTCTTCTGGCACAGCAGGAAAAAGGGCGATCGCTTTAATACCTAACGCATAGTTCTCTTCTACTTCTTTTACTAATAGATCAAGAGTAAAGCGATAGGCTTCGGGCATCGAAGGAACTTCAACGCGATTATTCTCTCCTTCCATTACAAACATTGGATAGATAAAGTCATCTACCGACAAATGTGCTTCTCTAACAAGACTGCGGACAGAAGGATTGCGGCGGAGGCGGCGAGGACGGTGTGTGAGTTGCATTGATATTTCTTTAGATATTTCTTGAGTGTTTCTTAACTTTTCTTAATAGATTTGCCGTAAAAGCACTTTGTTAAAACAGAATCAAAACAGACCTTTTCAGTTATGGATTATACCAGAGAGACTACCGCCAAAATGCTCACCAATGATCGCTCTACCTGAGGCTAGGCATTGCAAAAGCAAGCTTGTACTTGTTACAAGCTTGCTTTTACCTACGGGGAGAAGACAACTCTCTGCGCCTTGCTTACTTGAAAAGCGCTATAGAATCTAAATAATCTATAAATAATTAATTACCTATGAAAGTATTTGTCGCAGGAGCCACAGGGCAAACAGGACAGCATATTGTGGCGGAATTAATCAAACGTAATATTTCCGTCAGGGCTTTAGTCCGAAATTTAGACCAAGCTAGGCAGATCTTGCCACCCGAGGCGGAATTAGTTCAAGGCAATGTCCTATTTGCCGACCCGTTAAACGCGGCGATCGCTGATTGTGACATGGTGATCTGCGCTACGGGTGCAAAGCCAAGTCTTAATGCTCTCGAACCCTATCTAGTCGATTATTTAGGCACAAAGAATTTAGTTAATACTGCTAAGGCAAAAAATATTCAACATTTCGCGATCGTTTCTTCCCTTTGCGTATCTAAATTTTTTCACCCCTTAAATCTTTTTTGGTTAGTGCTGTTTTGGAAAAAACAAGCGGAGCAGTATTTACAAGCCAGTGGCTTGACCTATACGATTGTGCGCCCCAGGGGATTGCTGAATTATGAAAAGCAAGGCGGATTGGTTATAGCTGGGGCAGATCAGCTATTTGAAGGCAGTATTCCCCGTACTAAAGTTGCCCAAGTGACAGTGGAGGCTTTGTTTCAGGAGTCCGCCCACAATAAGATCGTAGAGATTGTGACTAGTGCGGATGCAAGCGATCGCCCGATCGCCTTCCCATAAATAAGGGCTGCGCTTCGCGCAGCCCTTATTTTAATTAGCGTTGATTAGTGGGGGTGGGTTTCACAGGCTTAAGCGGAATATTATTCGCTTGGAGCCAGTCCTTACCAACCCGCACCGTTACATCAGACTCTAAATCCCCCGTAGACTCAACTAAAACCTCACCAATCCCCAAGGCTTCACGCACTTTTTCCGCAGTTTCGCGATCGCCATTTTGAGCAATGATCTGGGTCTTCGGTAGAGACTTAGTCCAGCGATCGCTAGCAGGAAAAACTTGTGAATATCCAGCCTTAGACAAAGTAGTAGTAGCTTTTTTGGTTCCTTCAGGCTGAGACAGACTATCTTGAATCGCCACTCTCAAAGATTGGGGACTACTATCGGTAGAGCTAGCATCTGCCTTTTTAAGCACGCCAAAGCTTTGGGACATAATCTTGGCAAGCAGGCGATTATCCAAAATCCAGTAACTCAGGTTGTCAAATTCCCCAGGATTGCTAAATCGCCCAGGAGCCATGTGCATCTGAATATTTTTGCGATCGATTTTAGACGTATAACCAGCAAGGGCTAAAACCTCTTCAACGGAGAGATTCGTATCAATATTGTCCTTAACAATGGCAAGGATTTCGGAAAACTTGGTAATACTTTCAGGCTTTAGCTTTTGATCGATGAAGGCGCGAAAAAATGCTTGTTGGCGTTGTACGCGACCAATATCGCCTAAATCATCATGACGGTAACGCATATATTGAATAGCCTTGCTACCGTTTAGCTTTTGCTGCCCCGCATTGAGATTAATGTATAGATGTTGGCTATCGTCTTGATATTTCATCTTTTTGGGGACATATACATCTACCCCACCAAGGGCATCGACGAGCTTGCCAAACCCATTGACGTTAAAGCGAATGTAGCGATCAATCGGAATATCGCCTACTAATTGGCTTACGGTCTGAGCCGATAGCGAGGCTCCACCTGCGTAGTTAGCAAAATTAATTTTGGTTGTGCCTACGCCTTGAATATTGACGCGACTATCACGCGGAATTGAAAGAACTGAAACTTTTTGGGATGCGGGATCAAAGCGGATCAGTAGCATGGCATCGCTCATGCCGTTGAAATTGTTGTCAACTTCAGCTAAATATTTGCCTTTAGGTCTGGTTTGAGCATCAGGGAGATCGGAGGTGAGGATAATTGTCCCTAAAACTAGGATATTGACAGGACGTGACAGAGTAGGCACACCTGCGATCGCCGCCGTCATACTGTCGGAGTTGCGATTAAAGACAGCCGCTTCATCAGCCGAAAGTTGACGCTGCTGAAAAGGTCTACTGCTTAGTACAAAAGCTAAGCCTGCTCCTAATCCCCCCGATAACAGCGCGACAAACAGAACGAAAAAGATCGTCCATTTAGGGCTGATAACGTTTTTTTTCTTAGATGGATTATTAGCCAACCGCGATTTTTGACCTAGATTAATGGGATTTGTTGCCACAGGTAGAAAATGCTCCTCACGACTGAATATTTGCTTCAGCGATCGCCCAGCCCTGAGCAAGGATGGGACTCAACACACTTTAGTTTTTTACTCGGGTTTTGCCCTGCTGGGAGAGATGGGAGTCCCTCTCAAGAAATTTCTCAAGATTTTTGCACAGGGTTCTTGAGTTTTTTAGACTAATTTGCATCTAACTTTAGCACTGTATTGTAACTTATCGTTACAATTGCCGAACCAATATGTAGTACAAAATCTGAAAAAATCAATTTCTTGGCACGGATAATACTACATATTTACCGATTTGGATAAATATCCCGCACCTTACATGGTTATTTGTCGAACCACCGTTAAAGCAGAATAACTTACGCCTGCGGTTCCTTCCCCCGGATGCGTAGAGTCACCGACTAGCCAAATATTTTTGATAGGGGTGCGATTAGCAAAACCAAAGGGGCCAAAAGTAGAGACGCGCATTCCCACGCCGCCCACAATGCCGCGATCGCGTCCTGTGTAACGCTCAAAGGTTTGCGGTGTCGCCGCCTCGACATGAATAATAGTCTGCTCATTGAGATAAAAATAGGTACTTAACTGCGCGATCGCCCGTTCGGTAAATCTCTTTTTGAGTTCTTGATAATCCTCACCACCGTACCAAACCGCCGCATCGGTAAATTCCGAAGCAATAATGGTCGCTTTACCCTCTGGAGCGCGACCATCTCCCTCTTTGCTCACGGATACAAATAACGAATGGGGTTTGGTGCAGGAATTATTTTTATGGGCTTCTTCATAGGCTTCTAGGAATTGCAAATGCGGCGGACAGCCATCGGGAATTGCGGCGCGATCTACACCTAAATAAACCACAAACGCCACAGCAGCAGGTTTGAGATTCTCAACTCGATTAACATAGCCCTTAGGCGCAGCATCTCCCAAAAGCTGCACAAAATTATTCACCGTCACATTTGCCACCACATGATCCGCCTCATCCCACCAGATTTCTCCTGTTCTTAAATTTTTTACTTTGACCTGTTTACTTTTGCCGTGATCAGCGATCGCGCTAACTTGATGCTGCATTAACACTTTCCCGCCATCCCTCTCAATACTTGAAATGAGGCGATCGCTTAAAACTTGCATACTTCCCTTAAGATGGGATAACCCTAATGGAGTTTGAGAAACTGCTAAAGCCGTTGCTGCATAGAGCAGAGCCGTCTCTTCAGCATTCACTTGTGAATAGAGCTTCAATTGCAAATCCAGAAAGGTGCGTAATCTTTGGTCATTTGCTAATCCAAAACCACGCAAAGCATCGCCCACAGTCGAGAAGGTATAGGGAACTGTTGCCAAGGTATCGATTCGCAAAGCTTTAACTAATTGCCATACATCCCAAAGATTACGAGGTGGCAAAATCGGATCGCGAGACTGAAAGCGCCAACTCCGCCAAAATAAGTCTTCTAGAAAATTCCAAAATGGTTCGCTATTAGGAAATTGTCTTTGGCGTTCTAGTTTCCATTTGTGGCGATCGCGCCAGACATTAATCGGTTCTGTCTCATTGGGCAAAAATACCGCACAGGCTGGATCGCAATCGGTCGCTTCAGGAAGTTCTATTTCGAGTTCTTTAAAAATGCGATCGTGAATCCCACCCGATTCTAATCCCGCCACCTGTGTTGCTCCCACATCAAATGTAAAGCCGCGCCGCTTAAATGTCGATGCACAGCCACCCGCCACGATCGCCAAGTCATAAACAACGACTTCATAGCCCCGCTTTGCCAACAAAGCTGCCGCCGTTAAGCCGCCGATTCCCGCCCCAATGACAATTATTTTTTGTTTAGATTTACTCAACACTAGCTATGACTGATTAACAATTCTTAATCTAGTTTAAGCGATCGCCCTCACAGGAGCTATTTCACTCTAAGTAATACCAAATCACGAAAGTGTTGGCACACTTTTGTGATTTAAAAATCAAATCCAGTAAGGTTTTTAAATTAAGAAATGGCGTAGCCATTTCTTAATTGGTATTATGCTATGGCAAAAACCAAAAAGCAAGTTGCGGCGCGAAGCGCCGCAACTTGCTTTTGGGTTTTTATGTCCTAAGCAAAACTTACATTGCTATATTTATTTGATAATGGTGATTCCTAATTTCGATTTTTGGCGTTTTAGCCATAGCTAGGAAAACTTGCTATAATTAAAAATTGTGATTATTTTAAGAGCGTAAGTTTTGATAGAACGCTATACATTGCCCGAAATGGGTCGGTTATGGACGGATCGCCATAAGTACCAAACTTGGTTGCAAGTTGAGATCGCAGTTTGCGAAGCACAGGCTGAACTAGGATATATTCCTGAGGATGCTGTCGAAGAAATTAAGGCGAAGGCAAACTTTGATGCCGATCGCGTCAATGAAATTGAGTTAACGGTCAAGCACGACATGATTGCGTTTTTGACCAACGTAAATGAATATGTAGGTGATGCAGGACGCTATATTCACCTCGGTTTGACTAGTTCCGATGTGCTAGATACGGCTCTAGCAGTGCAATTAGTCGATAGTTTAGAAATCATCCAAGCCCAGTTAGAAGAAGCAATCCAAGCCATTCGCTACCAAGCCCAACAACATCGCTACACGATTATGTCGGGACGGACGCATGGTATCCATGCCGAGCCAATTACCTTTGGATTTAAGCTCGCTGGCTGGTTAGCGGAAATGTTGCGCCATCGCGATCGCCTATTGAACTTAAATAAAACGATCGCCGTCGGCAAAATTTCGGGCGCAGTGGGTACTTATGCCAATGTCGATCCACGTATTGAAGCGATCGCCTGTCAAAAGTTAGGACTACAGCCCGACTGTGCTTCGACACAGGTAATTTCTCGCGATCGTCATGCGGAGTTTTCGCAAGTATTAGCCCTAATCGGCGCATCAATCGAGCGCTTTGCGGTGGAAATCCGTAACTTGCAGCGTACCGATGTTCTCGAAGTCGAAGAGCATTTCACCAAGGGACAAAAAGGTTCCTCGGCAATGCCTCACAAGCGTAATCCGATTCGCTCAGAGCGTTTGACAGGTATGGCGCGTTTGTTGCGTGGCTATGCGACCACGGCTCTGGAAAACGTTGCCCTATGGCATGAACGTGATATTTCTCACAGTGCGGCGGAACGGGTATTGCTACCTGATAGCTGCATCCTCACCCATTTCATGCTCAGGGAAATCACGGATTTGACCAAAAATCTGTTGGTGCATACCCACAACATGGAGCGCAATCTCTATTGTTATGGTGGTGTGGTCTTCAGTCAGCAGGTGTTGCTGGGACTGGTCACTAAGGGCTTGAGTCGTGAAGATAGCTATGCGATCGTTCAGAAAGCTGCACACCTTGCATGGAATAAAGCTGATGGTGATTTCCGTAAATTGATTAGCGAAGATGAAACTGTACAGAAAACTTTCTCTGAAGAAGAGTTAGCCGCTTGCTTCGACCCTAATAAGCATCTGAAGAATCTCGATCAGATTTATCAAAGATTGGGAATATAAAAAAGGCGGCGCGATGCGCCGCCTTTTTTATTACTCAACTGCAAAGGTAATGGCGACTACGGCGCGGATATCTTTGTCGATGGTTGTGGTGTTGTATGCGCCACTGTTGCTGACTTCGGTGGAATATCGGGCGGTAATTTGGAAGACATCGGTTTCGGCTTTGCGGATTGTGCCAAGGCGACTGCCTGAGACATTGAGGATCGCTTCTCCTCTAGATTTAGCATCTTTAGTTGCTTCCGAAATCATATCTACTCGCAATTTGCCAAGCTCAGTATAGAGATATTCCGCAGGCTCAGAGATAAAGGGCAGACCATCATTAATCAAATCCGTACTCGATCGCGCGATCGCTGTAATTGCATCGACATCTTTGGAACGAATTTCAAAGCGTTGGACTAGGCGATAGGCAATAGTTCGACCTGTTTGTGCGCCATTACTATTGGTTTCGGGAATGGGTTGGGTATCGATCGCACTCAGGGTAATCGCATCATTGGGAATATTTTTGCTCTTGAAGTAGGCTTGTACTTTGTCGGAATGGCGTTTGAGTTCTTGATAGGCAAGGGGCAATGTGGCTTGCTGACTAGAAACGGAACTTCGCCAAATCACAAAATCGGAACGAATCGGACGGGTTGAGGAACCAATTACCGTCAGGTTGTCATTTGACCTCAGCGATCGCAGGGCATTTCCTGCAAGATAGGCGCTACCGACTAGGGCGATCGCGATGGCAAGCATTCCACTAAATAGTTGGGGAAATGCTTTGGAATTTTGGGTGTTGGATTCTGGTAGCATGGCTTTGAGGGAAATCATGGCTAAGTTAGCTGACGCAGATAGAGGGGATAGGTTACAAGTTGAAATAAATCGCAATGTTGGGCTAGGTCGGTTTTTACTATGTCGCGGACAATTTATACATAGCGATCGCTGGTAGGATAAATTTGCTATATAGGGTTAAACTTTAGGCACGATCAGAATTTTGTGAGTGCATGAGACAAAAGGTATGAGCGATCGCATCGAACAATTTCAGGCAGCTTCGCGTAATTTGCAGTTACAGCCTCTTTTGACTGACGAAGATCGCCAAAAGTTTATGGTGGATTATGGCAGCGAGTGCATTGATATATTGGAGCAGAAAATTTTAGTTTGCGATGAAAATACAAATCAGTTTGTGTTTGCGGGACATCGCGGCTGTGGCAAATCGACTTTGTTATGTGATTTTGCTCAGCAAATGGAAGGACAATTTTTTACGGTATTTTTCTCAATCTCTGACTTGATTCAGATGAAAGAGATTAGCCATATTAATATTTTGTTTGCGATCGCCTTAAAGATGATGGAAAAGGCGGAACAGGATAAGGTCACCATTGCGGATGATAAAAAACAAGCTTTTTTTGATTGGTTTAAGGAACGGACTAAGACGGAAACTGTTGAGATCAAAGGGCAGATGAGTCTGGGTATAAATCTGTTTGAGGTGATTAAGAGCAAACTCTCAACGGAACAAGGTACTAAGGAAGAGATTAAGACTAAGTTCACACAAAATTTTCGTGATTTGATTGATACTTTGAATGCGATCGCTACAGAAATTAAGCTGGCGACTAAGTTAGAAATATTGGTGATTGTTGACGATCTGGACAAGGCTGATTTGGCTCAAATCGATGATATTTTTCAAAAGAATCTCAAGGCTTTACTTCAGCCTAAATTTATTATTATTTACACAGTGCCGATCGCCACGATCCGCGATGGTAAGTTAAAAAAATATATTGAAGATGAGACGAGCAACCGCATTTTTGTAATGCCTGTGTTAAAGCTTTATCCGATGGGAGAAAGCCGTAAACCTCATGGAAAGCCAAATTCTAATGCGATCGAGATTTTGCAATCGGTATTAACGCGGCGGATCGATCCTGATTTGTTTGAGGCAGGAGTTGAGGAGCAGATTGCGCTGAATAGTGGTGGTGTGCTGCGTGAAGTAATGCGAATTACGAAGGAATGTTGTGATTTAGTTTTGGTAAAGTTGCGGCAGCAGATGCGTCGAAAACAAAATGTCGATGATTTGAAAATTGATCAAGGGATTTTGGCTGAGGCTCTCGATAATATTCGCAATGATATGAAGATTACTTTGAGTAAGAGCGATCGCCAAATTTTGCTACAAACCTATGAAAACTATACGCCTGACGATCCCAAACAGCAGGAGTTTCTTGATTTGTTGCATAATCTTATTGCGATCGAATATCGCAATCGCGAGAGTTGGTATGATGTCCATCCTTTGATTGTGGAACAGTTAAAGATTGAGAAGATGATTTGATCCCCCTCAATCCCCCTTAAAAAGGGGGAAGAAGAAAAGAAAATTCTCCCCCCTTTTTAAGGGGGGCTGGGGGGGATCTCCACTCTGAAACGTAGCAAAAAATCATGTCCGACCTAATCCTTCTCAATGAAGAAAATGCCAATGTTTACGATCGCTTGGTCGTATCCCTTGAGGCTGGATTGGGAACGTTGCAGATTTTGATCGCTGTGTGTGATAATTCGGCACTGAAGCAGGAGGTGATTAGGCGCTATGAGGCGGAGTTAGAGGCGGAGGGGGTAAAGGTCTATCGGTTGGCGTTAAATCCTGATGAGCCGAGTTTGTTACAGGCTTTGATTGATGGCAAGATTGATAAAAATACACAGGCGATCGCTACGGTATTAGGTGCAGAGAAGTTAAGTAATTTGGGTGCAAATAATCGCGAAAGGTTAGATAGTTTTTTGGGCTATTTGCAATGGACGCGGGAGGCTTTGCGGGGTTATCCTCTGCCAATTGTGTTGTGGTTGCCTTCGGCGCTATTAGTGGAGATTGCTAAAAAAGCGCCTGATTTTTGGAGTTGGCGCGGTGGTGTGTTTAACTTTGGCTTTGCGAAGTTGGATTTCTCAAAGGTGGTGTTTAGTAACAATAGAGATTTTGTGTCAGCCCAAAGCGATATTTCTCAAAGCTCAAGTTCTGTTCTTTCGGTAAAACAATTAGAAGATTCCCTTACAGAAGCAATTAAGACTTGGGGTGAAGATAGCGCTAATACGGAACCAGTTTATGCTCAGTTAGGGAAGCTTTATGCAGAAAGGGTTAGAGGAAATAAAACGGAAGATCGAGAAAGAGAAACTGTTTTAGCAGAAACATATCTCCTACGGGCTATTGATATACAAAAAACATATAAACGCAGATCCGATCTTATATATTCGCTAAATAGTTTGGCTGATATGTATAAGTTTCTTGGCTATTGGGATAAAGCTGAAGCACTTTATAAAGAATCTCTAGTAGAATTGCGAGAAGAACTAAATAATAAAGAAAGAATTGCATTGATTTGGGGGCATTTGGGAGACATTGAGCGCAATCGAGGCAACTGGGATGCGGCGGAATCTCTCTACAGGCAATCTTTGCAATTGTTTACTGAATTAGGCAATCGCGTGGGTAAGGCAGCATTTTGGGAGCGGTTGGGAGAAATCGAGCGCAATCGAGGCAATTGGGATGCGGCGGAATCTCTCTACAGGCAATCTTTGCAATTGTTTACTGAATTAGGCGTTCGCGCGGGTATGGCAACTTCTTGGGGAGCATTGGGATATATCGAGAATATTCGTGGCAACTGGGATGCGGCGGAATCTCTCTACAGGCAATGTTTAGCAGTTAAAGAAGAATTAGGTGATCGCGCGGGTATGGCAACTTCTTGGGGATTATTGGGAGACATTGAGCGCAATCGAGGCAACTGGGATGCGGCGGAATCTCTCTACAGGCAATCTTTGCAATTGTTTACTGAATTAGGCGATCACGCGGGTATGGCAACTTCTTGGGGAGCATTGGGAGAAATCGAGCGTAATCGAGGCAATTGGGATGCGGCGGAATCTCTCTACAGGCAATCTTTGCAATTGTTTACTGAATTAGGCGGATTATATCTCATTGCTGAAGGGAATTTTGATTTTGCCTTACTCGAAAAACAACGCGGCAATCTCACTCTTGCTCAGCAATATTATGACAAAGCCAAAACCATCTATCAACAACTCGGTGCGATCAAAGACTTAGAAGAAATCGAAAAGGAATGGCAAACTTGAATTCTATGGAACTAACTGCTTTACTAATTCTGCTGGTGACCTTAATAATAGACTTCTTAGAAACCATTTAAGAATTACTTTCTGCGATCAAAAACTTTAAGAGATCCCCCTCAATCCCCCTTAAAAAGAGGGAAGAATTAAATTCTCCCCTCTTTTTAAGGGCGTTAATATACTTGAAGCACCAAATATCTAGACCCCCCTCTAACTCCCCCTTGGAAGGGGGAGAACTCAGACTTCCCCCCTTCCAAGGGGGGACTGAGGGGGGTAAGAATTTGTAAAGTGTGTCAAGTATATGAATGCCTTTTTAAGAGGGGCTGGGGGGATCTAGACAATTCTTAAATGGTCTCTTAATTGAACTGCTCAGCCCAATTGGCAATCCAATTGAGGGTTTTATGCACGAGTTCGGGAGTTTCGGCTTCGCAATAGAGCCGCAGCAAAGGCTCAGTCCCACTAAAGCGCACTAAGAGCCAACTACCATCAGCCAAACGGAACTTAAAGCCATCAGGAGCTTGAGCATCAATTACTTTGCGTCCTGCAATTTCCGTTAACGAGAACTGCTGAAGCGTCGCCACTAGCTTCTCACGGGCTGCCATGCCCGACAGCTTCTTATCAATGCGATCGTAGTGAGAAAAGAAATTAGTTTGCTTCTGCAAGTCGCCATACAGAACGCTCAAATCTTTACCTGATTGCGCGATCGCCTCCAATACATACAAAGCCGACAGCAAAGCATCTCGCTCAGGAATGTGATTGCCATAACCAACACCGCCAGACTCCTCGCCACCCAATAGACAGGGAATTCCCGAAAGCATTCTTTCGGCAATATATTTATAACCAACGGGAGTTTCGTAAACGGGCAGATCAAAGAGAGCCGCTACTTTCGGCATTAGATCAGAACCACTAATGGTTTTAATCAATTCGCCTTTAAAGCCACGATTTTTGGCGAGATGTTCCAAGAGAATCGGAATTAAAATTTGCGAACTTAAGAAATTGCCTTCGCTATCGATCGCCGCAATGCGATCGGCATCACCATCAAAGACAAAACCTACCAAAGTCTTTTCAGGATGAACATGGTGGTAGGTTTTAACTTGGCGAAAGAGTTCAGCAATATAACGGGGTAAAGGCTCAGGGGCATTCCCTCCAAAGAGAGGATCACTGTCGCTATTGATTTCCATCAAATTAGATGGAATATCTGGCAATTCTAAAATTTTTGCTAAGCCACCTGCGGCGGCTCCATGCATCACGTCGGCAAAGACCGTCAACTTTCCCTGCGCGATCGCCTCTTTGATCGCCTCAATATTCACCTTGCCGCGCAGAGCTTGACAATAACTTGCCCACGCATCAAAGGTTTCGATTTTGCCCTTTTGAGGAGTTTCATAGACAAAATCACCACGTTCTAAAATTTCCTCAACCTTAGCGGTGATATCTGGCGAGACGGAGCCACCAAAAGCGCCCTTAATTTTTAAGCCTGAGTAGTTCGCGGGATTATGGCTAGCCGTGATTACCAAAGCTCCTAACGCCTTGCGATCGTAGGCTGCCCAGCTAAATGCAGGTGTCGGCGCAAAGTCATCGGCAAGCAACACATCAAAACCGATCGCGGCAACAACTTCGGCAGTACGTTTAGCAAAAGCATCGGACATAAATCGGCGATCGTAACCGACAATAATCGTATTGCTACCTGATTCACCAAAGGTAGCCCGCAAAATATGGGCGGCGATGGGCGCTACGGCTGCTAAGCGATCGAAGGTAAAATCATCAGCGATGATGCCTCTCCAACCATCTGTACCAAAGCGTATGGGAGGATACAATGGAAATTTGCCTTGCATAAGCCTTTATCAATTTCTTCTAGCTAAAGTTTAACTTGAAGCATACCTATAAGTAGCTAGGCATAATTAATTACAAACCAAAACCCGTAAAGTTGCGCCCCTTTTGGGTGCAACTTTACGGGTTTTGGTAATTTATTTTGCACAAGCACTTAAGTAGCTAGACACAATTAATCATAAAAACCAAAAGCTGTGGCGATCGCGGCGAGTGCCACAGTTTTTGGTTTTTATAATGATATGTTGTTATTTTAAGCACAATTACTCTCAACTCTATGCCCCGTATTAAACTTGAACCCCTCGGCATAAGCATCAACGTCTCAGCAAATAGTGGTCTATGGCGATCGCTTAAACATGCCAAAGTAGAATTGGCAGCAACCTGTGGGGGACAAGGAACTTGTGGAACCTGTGCGTTAAGAGTTTTTGAAGGAGGTAGTAGCCTCAGTCCCATGCAAACCCTTGAACAAATAACCCTTAAAAATACCCGTAAGGATTTATCGCTCTACCGTCTGACCTGTCAAACATCGGTAGTAGATGAGGGAGTTGTGTTTTATTTAGACAATAAAGCCGATAAGAAATTAGTTCAGATTTTCTCCCGATTAAAAAACAAGCTAGCTCCACGCAACATTTATCATCCTCTTTCTGGAGAGTTACTTATCCAAGAGGGAAACTTAATTACTCAAGAAATTTTAGAGAATTTACTCAGCGACGCTTAAGATATTCCCCCAAGAAAAACAAGGAGGTGCTTTGCACCTCCTTGTTTTTCTTGGGCGATATAGCAAAGCAAAAGTTAGCCAGTACAAACCAAAACCCAAGAAGCGAGTGGCGGTGCGATGCGCTGCCACTCGCTTTTTGGGTTTTATGTCCTACCAAAAGTGGCTATGGCTATATTAAAAATTACATACTTTTTTTAATTTTTAATACCTTGTTAAGCCAAGGGTTATAAACTGATCACAAAATCAGTTACTCTTATATCTTTAATTAACTGTCCAAATTTAGGTTTCTGCTGTAGTAAGGAAATTATCTATTAATTTAGATGGAGTAAGCTAAAAATCTATTTTTAACTTTCTCTACTTACTTTCTCTTCTATTAGTATCCGAAATCTTTTACAAAGACCCATTTTTTAATTGTTTTTTAATTAATTATTTTATAATTGTTTAATCATTTTAAATTCACCTTATTTAATAACTATTAAATTCTCAAATTAATTATCAATGAACTTTATTTAAAAAACTTTTTATTTAATCCAAATCAATATCAATTCTTGAAGGATTACGACATATTTAACAATCAACTTTAAAAATTGCTCATGCATACATTAACAATGAACAATTCTGATTCTTTCTTTGAAGAATTGATAGATTCGTCTATGTACCCTCAAAAGCCATTAATTCATCTGGCTTTAGCGGAGTCAAAGCCATCAATATCTCAAACAATTCTTCAAGAAATCAAAAAGGATAATCGCTGGGTTCCTGACGTTTGCTCCAATTTTTCACAATTGGAAGAAACAGTTAATTCCCAAGCTTCTGATCTAATTTTATTAGGTAAATTAGAAGACATCAGTTGGGTAGAAGCCTGTCGTCGATGCTGCAAAAAATGGCAAGATTTGCCAATTATTTTGTTGGTTGAGCAACTCGATGTTGGTGAATTCTTTAAACAATGGGCAATTGATCGCGGTATACATGACGTGGTGAGTATTCATCCTCAAAATGTACACCTCTTTCAGAAAGTCTTAATTCGTAATACGCTTAAACTTGTCCTCCAAAATTCATCTGTCCAGCGAAGTAATCCGGTCGCCATTATTGAAGAAAATAGCGACACCTTGACATGGGAAGCAACCTTAATTGCCCTGAATCGTTTGACTAAGTATAGCGCTGGTTATTTAGGTCCCCTAGCGATCGGCAATTACTGGAAAAAAAGCCATGCTAGCTTAGTTTCCCTCCATCCCTCGCTAGAGTATTGGCAAGTGGATTATCAAGGGCAAATTAGCTGTCCCTTCATTTCTGAACAAATTGCGCCTCTGACTGCCGAGCAGTTGCAAGATGTTCAAACATGGGTAAGGGCTTTCTTGAAAGAATGTGAAAGGGTTATTATTGATTTCTCACGCATATTGAAGACTAAATCTCTATCTGCTGAGGTTTCCAAATTAATTGCCACCGTTAAATAGATCTAAGTGAAACAAATAAAGCTGCAACCTTTAAACCAAGATGTGGAGGTCTTAACTGATAGTACTTTACTCAGTGTTTTGCTAACACAGGAAATGAATGTCCTTCAAGCCTGTGGAGGTCAGGGAAGATGTGCAACCTGTCATGTATACATTCAGGATGGTCAAAGTTTTCTCAGTCCTAAAAGTGAACAGGAACTCTTAACCCTGAGCTTCATTACCACATCTAAAGAAAATTCTCGTTTGGCTTGCCAAGCTAGAGTTTGGCAGGATGGGGTAGTTATTGAAGTTCCACAGGGTATGTATATTGGTTCGCTCGGAGAATTAAAAAGCCTCATCGGACGACGCGCCCAACATAACTTAATTCATCCACTTACGGGTGAAGTTTTGGTTGAAGAAGGCAAATTAATTTTGCGATCGGCGTTAGAAAAAATGGCGGAAATTGACTCCAGTTTTGCCACCGATTTAAGTCAAATTTTATTACCGCCAAAATAATCTATCGCTTTAGATGAATAATTAGATAAATAGCAAGTTTAAGGCTGATTTATCTCACTCAAGATCTGAGGTTATGTATTGAAATCAAGCAATCTAAGGATTCCCCATGACAAAATCTACTTTTTATAATAATGGAGAGACTCTGCTTCCATTAACGTCGCTATCACAGGTCTGCCATTATAGCCGCCATACTTTTTTTAAATTCAATCAATCTAAAGGACAAATTCACGACTGGAATCAGCATAAATACATGTTGGCTAGTGATGACTTTATCGTTTCTTTACTCAAGGGTTTAGAACATGAAGTGGGTGAAGCTTCGGGCTGGTTGATGTACTTGATCGGTAAAGATTGGGGAGCGGAGGATGCCAAAAGTTTTAAGCTATGGTTTGAGAGAGATTTTCAGTTAAGCGTTAATAAATCTAGCCTCAGTTTTGCTTTAGAGACTTGGTGGTGGCCATTGACGGCTCAAGGTTGGGGTAAGTGGAATGTGGATTTGAGTTCGATTCGGGAAGGCTTTATTTTTATTGATTTATATGACTCGGCAGTCGCAAAGTCGATGGGCAATATTGGTAAGCCTGTATGTTTTCTGTATGCGGGGTTACTAGCAGGATTTTTTTCGGTGATGTTAAAGCGTGGTTTGAGTAGTACAGAAATTCAGTGCTATTCAATGGGTAATAATTTTTGTCGTTTTTTGATTGGTTCAGAGACTCGCATTAAGGCTGCGGAGTTTTGGCTTAGCTCTGGAGCAACGGCTCAAGAAATCGAGAAAAGACTCCTAGATCATACAGGTGCAGGTGATGCGGAGGTAATTCGCTCTACTAATCAGGGAGGTAAGTAAATTGAGAAAATCTAAGCGCAATCAAAACTTTTTTGTAAGCTTTTTTAAGCAATTTTTCCATTGGCTAACTAGATTAGTAAGAGGAGTTGTTAATGGTTTGCGAGAATTTTTTATCGCCGATCTAGAGCAAGATACTTTTGAGCGATCGCCTAAATCTGAAGGCTTTAACGATGAAAATTTCGATCATCTAAATTTCGATCATTTAAATAATGATGTAATTATCGTAAATCGTCCCAAACCTTTTCTGCTGGGATTAGAGGATCTTCCTAATTTAGATGTAATGACCACTAAGGACTTAATTGGACAAATTAATTGGAAAGTGGAAAGTTCTGAAATTCAGGTAGCGAAGGAAGAAGATTTAACTTTATTGGAGGATTTGCTCGCTAATTTTCCTGAATCTTGAACCTTCTAAATCTTAAATTCTATTAATATCAATCTAATTTAAAAACTATGCTTACTCTTTTAGAAAATGTTTTAGATCGTGCCGATGGTTCCTATATTGCGGCTGAAGATCTGCAAACCTTAGATCGCGCGATCGCTTCTTGGCAGCAACGTCGGGCAACCTATGACTTGATTCAATCTAAGGAAAATGTAATTTTGGCGCAGGTAATGCAGCAGATTCAAATTACGGCTCCTGAGATGGTGACAAAGATGACTCCAGAAGGAGCTAATAAGTGCAATCGGGATATGGCTCTGGTGCTGCGCTATTGTGCTACGGCGATGCTATTGCAGGACGCGGATTTGCTAAAGGATCGGTTGCTCTATTGGATGCAAAATATCATGGTGGCTTTGCAAAAGCAGCGACTTAATGATGTGCTTTATCGCTCTTTGCTTAAAGCCGTAAAGGAAAATCTTCCTAGCGAAAATTCTAGTTTGCTCATGCCCTACCTTGCGATCGCCCACCAATGGTTAAGCCAATGATATCTAGTTCAATTCCTAGCAATTACTTTTCACCTCGTTTTTATGTTAAATCCGATCCTGCAACGGGGTTAATGTCTACGCGCCAAGGCGATCGATTAGTTGCCGTACCAGATTTTCTATTGCGAAGTATTCATCGAGCGCTTCAGTCGGAGGCAGGTCAGGCGGGAACTCTCGCACTCTATACCTTTGGCTTTAGTTGGGGTGGTTCTTTTTACGATCACATTCGAGGCGAAATCGAATCCTATCAAGGAAAGACGATTATGCTCACTAATGCGGTGGAGTTCTTTGCGACCATGCGTCAACTTTGGACAGTGCATGGCATGGGCAATATCTCTATTGACTTTAGCCATCGCCAGCATGGGCTAATCGTGGTCACTACTGAGAATTCAATTTTAACCACTGGTAGCGAAATTGGCTTACAGTCGAGCAATTTACCTTGGCATCAGCTACAGGCTGGATTCATTGCCGCATGGTTTTCGCGATGGGCAGGTAAAGATATTCGCGCCTGTGCTACGGATTGGACTGAGCCAGTTAGCGAATCTCCCGAAGGTATAGATAGTCAGGATATGCAGGAAAGTCATACTACTTTTTTAGTTGGTTCCGCTAGCAAAATTCAGAAAGTGGAACCTTGGATCAAGCAGGGAATGCGAACTGCTGCCATCATAGAGAAGTTAACAGTTTCCTAAGAGACATATAAAACCAAGAATTAGACGTTGCGGCGCGAAGCGCCGCAACGTCTAATTCTTCACTGGGAAGGGAGTAGCTATCATCTACGGCGCAAAGCGCTATAGATGATAGCTATAGCTGTCGCCAAGTGTATTAGGACGCAGAAGCGGCCAGAACAGATTCCATGGCATCACGTAAATTGTCAGAATTGCGTAAAAGTTTGCGAATTCGATGCTTCAACCAAGCCCAACATTTTTCAATGCGATTGAGGTCAGGAGAATAAGCAGGAAGATAGACTAATTTACATCCAGCCGCTTCAATTAATTCGCGAATTCTACCACCGTGATGAAAGGTAGCATTATCGATAATTACCCACTCCTTGGGTGAGAGTGTAAAGTGAAATGTGTAAAGTCTGGGATGTATGCAGAGAGATAATCTAGCCACACAATAACTAACACAAAAACCGATGAATATTCGCAAAGAATTGCTAGATGAATT
>NZ_JACJQA010000004.1 GCF_014696355.1 Pseudanabaena sp. FACHB-1998
GGATCAAAACTAAACTCAATCACTTTGCTCTCAAGTCTAAACTCTACTTCAATGCTATTAGGGCTAGTTTCTCTCAACTCCAAAAACTGGCTATTCCTTCCACGTAACATCAGTTATTTGAAAGCTTCAATCCGATCCAAGTAAACATTGATTAGCTTATGATCAGTGACTAAATCTTCAATCTGAGTCCAAACACTAGCTAGAAATGAATGAAATACACTTTTTCGCATATTTCCAAAGCGTAGATGGACTACTTTGGGCGGAGATAAGTCGAGCATCAATCGATCTGAAAAGTCTACATCTTTGGTAACAATCACTAGTTTTTTATCTTTTGCGTATTGCCAAATTTGAGAATCGCTTGGACTATTGCCTAATGTTGAAACATGGATGATGGGCAAAGATGGGATAAATAGAACTTTAGCAGGTAAGTTCTCATCAAATAGAAACCCATTCATGCGACTTTTCTCACTTCGTAGTGATTTGCCATTAATTTCGCTGCAAATTGCATACAGGCATAAATATCTTCTCTTTTTAGGGATGGATATTCTTCAAGCACTTCTTCGATGGAGTCACCTGCGCCCAAAAACTCCATGATTGTTTGCACGGTAATTCGAGTGTTGGCGATAATTGGTCTGCCGTTACAAATGTCTGGATGAATAGTTATTGGATTTTGCATAAAAATATTTCTCCTTTTAAAAACTTAGGATCGCCTAAAACACAACCCATCAAAAAGCGATCGCCTCCAACTCAATCTAAACAAATATTGATCGCCTCAACCATAAACTATTGGCTTGAAGAATCACTCAAATTATACTCATCTTGAATATTTTTGATGCGAAAACTAGCATTAAACTTCTTTCTAAACTCAGTTTGCAATTTCTGTATGCTTGTTGTTTGTCTAGGAACACGGGTCGATACTACAAAGCATAGTTTCTTGGTCTTTTGAGGGTTATCTGAGAGTAATTTGATAGATGATTCTATTTGCTTAACTGCATGTGGAATATCACAACCCTTCAATTCCACGTATATTTCAATTTCATCAAACGTAACAAGAGCATAGTCACATCGCAAAGTTTCCTTATCCTTGATCGCGCACCCATCAACCTCTAGTACCAGTATATTATTTTGGTTAGGGTTCAGAAAAGATATCTTACTTTTGTTTTCTTGTAAGACAATGATTTTGTCAATTTTATTTGCCTCACACGCTGGAAATCTTTTCATATAAATTCAAGAGAGGCTTAAAAGTTTGTCAAACTCAACCGCTAAGTCATCAGAAACAGAATCAATAACTTGTGCATCTATCAAACCATTTTCTAAACACACAATACTACTGCACTTTCCATCCATTAAGACATATGCTGATAAATCAGAAATATCTAACGCTTTATATCTAGATATAATTTTCTCTAACTGAGTCTGTATATCTGCACTCGATTCTTCATAAAGCAACCCAGCTTGAAGCAAATTATTCAATGCTGTTAAGACGTATGGACTATGAGTAGTTATAAAGAATTGTAATTGTTCTTTTCGATAGTTAAGTACGGTAGCAATTAGTTCAACAACATTACGTTGTGCGTTTGGGAATAAATGTGCTTCTGGTTCCTCTATGTATACCGTTTGTCCAGCAGTTGATGTAGATAGAAAAGGTAACGCAGCCAGCATAGTTGTTAGTGGCAAGGTTTCTTGCTGTCCAGATGAAGAATTTGCCACACTAATACGTCTTCCATCAGCGACTTCTAAAAAATCTTTTCCCTTTTCATGTATGTGCTTCCCACATAGAGACTTTTCTATCAATCTGTTTATCTCATCTTGGATATCTTTTGTATCTTTTTCTTCAATTCTACTTCTACTTCTAAACCTTACACGTTTTATGCTTTCATATGTTGAGCCGAATTCTCTAAGGAAGGGATCTAGTGCATTGTTACTTGAAAGAAAGGAAAAAATATTGCTTTGAAGATTAGCAAAGAAAGATCGACCAGCAGGAATAAACAGTTGGCTAAAAGCTGACTCCCGACAAACAGATTTGCTTAAAGACTCTATCAAGTGATCCATTAAAAATCTTCTAGTTAAATATAGCCTGTCAAAACTATCGTACTTAGCATTTTTTTCAGAATTCTTCTCTCTTGATTTTTTTAATACATTTCTTAGATCTGCTAATTCTTTCTTAAAAAAATCCGAGTAATTTAGTGACAGTCTACTTTTTTTGTTTTCCTGTGTTCTAGTGACTTCTATAAAAACGTTAGATATTTCATATTTTATAGAAAAGTTTTGTTTCCCCCAAGAATCGGGAGGAAAATATTCCTCAAACTTTTTAGAATAATTTGAATCTAGGTTTCGCTTTGTTTGCTCATTTTCTGTAACTGATAAAATCTCCCATACAAAGCTCTTAAAGTAAAAAAGAAGTTTAGCACAAACACTTTTGCCACTAGCTTGAGGTCCAATCAGTATATTTACCTTCTTGATCTCGATTTCTAATTCTTTAATACCAGCAAAGTTTTTAATTGTTAATTTTTCAGTCATAGCCACACTCAACGTAAATGGCGAAAAAAGCCATTTGCCCTAATGTATTTTATCTTTAGATCTAACATTCTAGCCATATCTGCAATTAGGTTGAACAAATTATATCGCTACCATAATTTCCTCAGATTAGGATCAATGTCACGGTGGTGAATGTAAATTAGTAGTTAGAACCAAAAACAGCAAAAGCAAAACTAGATATGTTTGATGAAATCGCCGATAAATTTGAGGCGGCTTGGAAAAAGTTACGCGGACAGGACAAAATCTCTGACTCCAATATCCAAGGCGCGATTCGTGAGGTACGCAGGGCGCTATTAGAGGCAGATGTCAACTTACAAGTTGTCAAGGAATTTGTCGAAGAAATCTCCAAACAGGCTCAAGGCGCTGATGTGATCGCAGGTGTGCGCCCCGATCAGCAATTTATCAAGATCGTTTATGACGAATTGGTAAGGACGATGGGTGAGGCAAATGTGCCACTTGCTGAGGCTGCTAATGCGCCGACTGTAATTTTGATGGCGGGTTTGCAGGGTACGGGTAAAACGACGGCTACCGCCAAATTAGCCCTGCATTTACGCAAACTAGAGCGCACCGCGTTATTGGTAGCCACTGATGTATATCGTCCTGCGGCGATCGATCAGTTGATCACCCTTGGTAAACAAATCAATGTACCAGTCTTTGAAATGGGGACGGACGCTGACCCTGTGGAGATTGCCCGTCAAGGTTTGGCGAAGGCGAAGGAATTAGGCGTTAATACCGTGATCGTCGATACGGCAGGGCGCTTGCAGATCGATCGCGACATGATGGATGAACTCAAGCGCGTCAAGGATGCGATCAATCCCGATGAAGTGCTGCTGGTTGTCGATGCGATGACAGGGCAAGAGGCGGCGACTTTGACTCGAACTTTTCATGATGAGATTGGGGTTACGGGCGCAATCTTGACGAAGATGGATGGCGATACTCGTGGTGGTGCGGCGCTATCGGTGCGACAAATTTCGGGACAGCCGATTAAGTTTATCGGTGTCGGTGAAAAGGTTGAGGCACTGCAACCCTTCTATCCAGAACGCATGGCTTCGCGGATTTTGGGTATGGGCGACGTGCTGACGTTGGTGGAGAAAGCTCAAGAAGAGATTGACCTTACCGATGCCGCTAATCTCCAAGAAAAGATTCTGAGCGCTAAGTTCGACTTTGACGACTTCCTGAAGAATACCCGCATGATGAAAAACATGGGTTCTTTCGGTGGAATGTTGAAGATGCTGCCAGGGATGAAAATCAATGATGCCCAAATTCAAGAAGCTGAGAAGCAACTCAAGCGTTGTGAATCGATGATTTCTTCGATGACTAAACAGGAGCGCAAAGATCCCGATCTGATTTCTAAGAGTCCTAGCCGTAAACAACGAATTGCTAATGGGGCTGGTTATAAGCTTCAGGATGTGACTAAACTAGTTGCTGATTTCCAGAAGATGAGAGCTTTGATGCAGCAAATGGGACAAGGCAAAATGCCCAACTTCCCAGGAATGCCCAACATGGGCGGCGGTGGATTCCCTGGAATGGGTGGCATGGGCAACCAAGCACCATCAGGCAATCCCGTTTATGGCAAGAAGAAAAAAAAGAAAAAGGGATTTGGAGAACTATAGATTTATGCAACCAAAAATCATTATTCATGGCGGTGCGGGCAGCACTGTCGAAAGTAAAGGCGGCTATGAACCAGTCCGCAAATCTCTATTTGCAGTTTTGGAAACCGTTTATCCGATGCTGCTTAATGGCGCGAAGGCGATCGATGCTGTGGTCAAGGCTTGTCAAATGTTGGAAGATGATCCACGCTTTAATGCGGGGACTGGATCGGTTTTACAGTCTGATGGTCAGGTGCGGATGAGTGCCTCAATTATGGACGGCGATCGCCAAAGTTTTAGTGGTGTCATCAATACCGCAAGAGTTAAAAATCCGATTGATCTCGCTAAACATTTGCAAACTAGTGACGATCGCGTTCTCTCTGATTATGGCTCGGCAGAACTCACTCGCGAACTGGGTATCCCGATTTACAATCCCCTCACCGATGAACGCCTTGCGGAATGGGTGGAGGAACGCAAGACTAACTTCACTCGCAAAATGGCGGATGTGGCGATGGGAACAATCGGTGCGGTAGTTCTTGATCAATATGGCAGTATTTGTGTGGGAACTTCCACAGGCGGACGAGGCTTTGAGCGCATCGGCAGAGTCAGTGACTCGGCAACCCCTGCGGGTAACTATGCCACCAAGTTTGCAGGCGTAAGCTGTACGGGTGTCGGTGAAGACATTCTCGATGAAGGCTTTGCTACCAGAGTGGTGGTGCGCGTTACTGATGGCATGACACTTCAGCAAGCGGTTGAAAAATCGATTAATGAGGCAAAAAGTCGCGATCGCGATTTTGGCGCAATTTGTCTGGATGCGACGGGGGCGATCTCATGGGGCAAAACCTGTCCCGTATTGTTCGCTGCATACCATGATGGCGAAAAGATGCAAGATACACTTTAAAGTTAAGGTGGGCTACGCCTATCTTAGAACCCATTTAAGAATTACTTTTTGCGGTCAAAAACTCAAACAGATCCCCCTCAATCCCCCTTAAAAAGGGGAAAGAATTTACTTCTCCTCTCTTTTTAAGTAGGGATGAGGGGGATCTAGAGGTTTCTTAACTTTAAAATCGCGATCAAGATGAGCTAAGCTCTTCAAGAGACATGAACTGAAACATTATGAAAGATGTAATCGTGATCGGCGCAGGGATCGCAGGCTTGATCTGCGCCCAGCAGCTAAAACAAGCAGGGCTAGATGTCACCATTGTGGAAAAATCCGCAGGATTGGGCGGACGTATGGCAACTAGACGCTTGCAAGGAACTTGGGTCGATCATGGCGCACAGCTAATTTCCGTAAAAAGTGACAATTTCGGTAGGTTTATTCGCAAGTTAGAAGAAAAGCAAATTGTCAAAGAATGGACTCGCCATGTCTATCAACTATCCGCGACAGGCTTATTACCTCCCAATGCTGACGATCGCCATACGCGCTACTGTTGTCCTCTAGGTATGACGGCGATCGCTAAATACCTCGCCAATGACCTCCCCATTATTACCAATACGCGCATCGTTACCGTCAATCATAACGACATCAAATGGCAGCTAATCACCGATCGCCAAGAAATCCTTGAAACTAAAGCGATCGTTTCCACCATCCCCGCACCCCAATTTTTGCCATTATTTGAAGAGGTGTTAGCCTCAGCCCCCAGTTTCTTGCAAGCTTTGCAATCGGTGAAATTTGCGCCCAGTGTCACCATCATGGCTGGGTATAACCCCAGTAACTCAATTCCTAACGAGTGGCAAGCAATTAGATGCCTTGATGACCCCATCCTTGATTGGATTAGTTACGACAGCAGCAAACACCCTGATAAAGCTCTGCAACCTGTATTTGTGCTGCAAAGTACGGCAGAATTCGCCAAACAATCGATGGAGGAGTCCGATCTAGAAATTGCTGGTAAGCCTTTACTAAATCAAGTCGGTAGGCTCCTTGCTAAATGGCTAGCCAGTCCTGAGTGGTGGCAAGTTCACCGTTGGCGCTATGCGATCGCCCAAGATTCTCTAGGTGTTTCTTGTCTATCCACCTCTATTCCCCTATCTCTAGTTTGTGCGGGTGATTGGTGTGCTGGCAAAAATATTGAAGCTGCCTATAATTCAGGGCTTGCCGCCGCCGAATCAGCGATCGAGTTACTAAAGTAAAACCCAAAATAATTTCGGTGGGCTTTGCCCACCGAAATTATTTTGGGACTTATTTCTAAGATTTACCCGTAAGACAAGAGCGGCGACGCAAAGCACCGCTGATCTCTTCTGCTTTTTTAACACAGGCGGCGAAATCTATAGCAATGTAAGTTTTGCTTAGGACGTAAAAACCAAAAAGCGAGTTGCGGCGCTTTGCGCCGCAACTCGCTTTTTGGTTTTTGGTTTGTACAGGCAAACTCTTGCTTTGCTATACAAGAAAGAAGAAGTTTGCCCAAACCCATAACTTTGCCTTTCTAGATTATTGACAATTGATACAATCTTTTGAGATGATTGATGATTGTGAGATTTTATTGAGCAGCAAGACTCTTGGCTAATGTAATTGTTATTGGGGCACAGTGGGGTGACGAAGGTAAAGGCAAAATCACCGATTTGCTGAGCCGCTCCGCAGATGTCGTTGTTCGCTATCAAGGCGGTAATAATGCAGGACATACGGTCGTCGTTGGCGATCGCACCTTTAAGCTACACCTGATTCCTTCGGGAATCCTGTATCCCAAAACGGAATGCATCATTGCCAGTGGCACAGTGATCGATCCGAAGGTGCTTCTAGAAGAAGTGGATCGACTCAAGGATTTGGGTATATCGACAGACAATCTGTTTATTGCCGAAACCGCCCACGTCACCATGCCTTACCATCGTGTGCTAGATCGCGCCTCAGAGGATCAGCGAGCCGAACACAAAATTGGGACAACAGGTCGTGGTATTGGTCCTACCTATGCCGACAAATCTGAGCGTGTTGGCATTCGCGTCATCGACTTGATGGACGAAAAACGGATGCCTAAAAAGCTTCGTTGGGCGATCGAGCAAAAAAACATTATTTTGCAAAAGCTTTATAATTTAGAACCACTCGATGCTGACGCAATCATCGAAGAATATCGTGGTTATGCCGATCGCTTACGTCCTCATGTGATTGATGCATCCCTCAAAATTGATGCGGCTATCCGTGAGCGTCGTAATATTTTGTTTGAAGGCGCACAGGGAACTTTGCTAGATCTTGATCACGGCACTTATCCCTATGTCACATCTTCTAACCCTGTTGCAGGTGGTGCTTGTATCGGTGCAGGCGTAGGACCAACCTCCATCGATCGCGTCATTGGTGTTGCCAAAGCATACACAACTCGCGTGGGTGAGGGCCCTTTCCCCACCGAGTTACATGATGAAATTGGTAACTTGATCGGTGAGCGTGGAGCCGAATTTGGCACAACTACAGGACGTAAGCGCCGTTGTGGTTGGTTTGATGGCGTAATTGGTCGGTATGCTGTTCGCATAAACGGACTCGATTGCCTCGCTGTCACCAAACTTGATGTACTCGATGATCTCGACGAAATCAAAGTTTGTACTGCCTATGAACTCGATGGTCAAGTCGTTCGCGACTTCCCCAGCGATGCTCGAGCCTTTGCTAGAGCGGTTCCCATTTATGAAACCCTAGCAGGTTGGAAACGCTCCACGAGCGAATGTAAGACCGAGGAAGAGTTGCCTGAAGAAGCAAAAAACTACTTGAAGTTTCTTGCCGATCTAATGGAGATTCCGATCGCAATTATTTCCTTAGGCGCAAGCCGAGGACAAACCATCATCGTAGAAGACCCCATTCATGGGCCTAAGCGTGGTTTATTAAAAAATTAGCTGTTAGCTAATCGCTATATAACCAATTACCAATTACCAATTACCAAAATGCTATTACAAGTAAACGCATCTACCCGTAAGCCTTCTAACAATCGTTCCCTGCGTCGTAACGGTCAAATTCCAGCGACTGTCTATGGACATAAAGGTGCTGATTCGATCTCGATTACTCTAGACGAAAAAGAAGCAACTACTTTACTCCGCGAAGCCACGATCAATAACACAATGATCGAAGTAAATGTAACTGATGGTGACTTTAAGGGACGTACCCTATTGCGTGAAGTACAAAATCATCCTTACAAAAAAGAGATCTATCACCTTAGCTTCTTTGCGATCGAGTCTCAATCGAAAATTGAAGTAGATATTCCTCTCCACTTTGTAGGCGTACCTGTAGGCGTAAAAGTTGGCGGTGGTTCCGTTGATACGATCAAGAACTATGTACGTGTATCTTGCTCTCCTAACAATGTTCCTGAAAGCTTTGAGCTAGATATCGCTCCTCTGGAAATTGGCAAAGGTATCCACGTTAGCGAAATTGCTTATCCAGAAGGCGTTAAGCCCGTAACCGAAGGCACTGCTCTGGTAGTTACCATTCTCAAGAAATAAAATCACCAAGTGATTTTCTGATATAAAAAAAGGGACGCTCAGCGTCCCTTTTTTTATATCAAAATGATGTGACGCTCGCGATCAACCTTAAGCCAGCCCTCATCTTGTAATAGCTTCATTGCTCTAGTTACAGTTACACGGGTACTGCTAATCGCACTAGCGAGATGCTGGTGAGTGAGCCGTACAGTTAAGCGTGTACCCCCACCATCAAGGGGAATACCCACCTCTTGCTTAAGTAAAAGTAGGATCTGACGAAGGCGCTCTTCTACTCGCTTATTGCTAACCAAGGCAAGTAAAGACTCAGTTTGCTGGAGGCGACGATTAAGATGTTGCAAAATGCCTTGGTAAAGCATTGGGGATTGCTCTAGCTCAATCAAGGTAAATCTCATTAAATCTACATCGGACAAGGAGATCGCTTGATACGGCTCCAAATTGGTTAAAGGTAACCCAAAAGGCATTGCTTGCACTGCAAAGCCTACTAGAACTTCATCACCTGATGGATGCAAAGTATTTAGCTGAACTACACCACGACAAACCACCCAAACTTCATGGGGATACATGGGAATGATTTGTCCACTTTTGTAAGTGTGCATGGTGCGACCGCGATAAATTTCTTCGAGCGATCGCCGCCAATCAGTTACAGAAGTTGTGGAGTTAAGATCGAAATTGGAAAACGTATATGTCATATCAGCGTGAGGTACACATGTGCCATCTTATGTGTTTCTCGACACTATCGGGTTAAGCCTAGTTTATTAACTCAATAAGTTCTACTTAAATTCAGAGAGCGTTGCACCTAGTTAGAGCTTGCCAAACCAAAACCCGTAAAGTTGCGCCCCCTAAGGGGTGCAACTTTACGGGTTTTGGTAATTAAAATAGCAATAAAAAAGCGCCCTTAAGGGCGCTTTTTTATTGATTAAGAAGTAGCTAAAGTACGACGCTTCGTGACCATCCGATATGCTTCGATGATATCGCCCTCCTTCCAAGTCGAGAACTTAGCAAGAGATACACCGCACTCAAATCCAGAGGCGACTTCCTTAGCATCATCCTTAACTCGTCGTAGCGATTCAAGTATGGCTGAATGTACGACTTCGTTACCACGCTTAACGCGGACATTACAGTTACGGAGCAGCTTACCATTTTGGACATAGCAACCAGCTACCGCACCCTTACCAATCGTGAAGATGGCGCGAACCTCCGCTTGACCGAGGTATTCCTCAATCATTTCAGGATCGAGCAAGCCTTCCATCGCATCTTGGATATCTTCCAAGAGCTTGTAGATAACGTTGTAATCGCGGAAGTCAACACCGAGATCATCTGCCGCTTGTCTCGCGCCAGGAGCCATGGTTGTATTAAATCCTAGTACTACCGCCGAGCTTGCGGCCGCCAAACTAATGTCGTTTTCGGTGATTTCTCCAGGAGCCGAGAGCAGGATGCGGAGTTGGACTTCGCGCTGAGGCAATTGCGCCAATGCTCCGAGAATTGCTTCGAGGGAGCCTTGAACGTCTGCTTTGAGGATGATATTGAGTTCCTTGAGATCGCCTTCTTTGACCTTTTCGGACAAAGTACCAAGGGTGACTCGTCGAGAAGCCATTGCTTGAACCAAGCGAGCTTGACGTTGATCCATCGTGCGTTGATCAGCGATCGCACGAGCTTGTTTTTCATCTAGATAGACTTCAAACTCATCACCTGCCGCAGGGACATCGCCCAGACCAAGGACTTCCACCGCAAAGGAGGGCGAAGCCTTGTCCACACGTACGCCGCGATCGTCCACCATCGCCCGAACCTTACCAAAAGCAGCACCAGCAACGAAGATGTCACCGACGCGCAATGTTCCATTTTGGACAAGCAAGGTTGCCACAGGTCCTTTCGCCTTGTCGAGGTGAGCTTCGATAACTGTCCCCTTCGCTGTACGGTTGGGATTCGCTTGAAGATCTTCGACTTCGGCAACCAGCAAGATCATTTCGAGCAAGGTGTCGAGGTTCTCACGGCGGATGGCACTCACAGGAACCATGATCGTATCGCCGCCCCATTCTTCCGCAACGAGGGAGTACTCAGTTAACTCTTGGCGGATGCGATCGGGCTGAGCCTCAACCTTGTCTACCTTGTTAATGGCAACCACGATTGGTACTTTCGCAGCTCGAGCATGGCTAATTGCTTCGATGGTTTGTGGTTGGACTCCATCATCAGCAGCCACAACGAGTACGGCAATATCGGTGACCTTTGTACCACGCGCACGCATGGCGGTAAAGGCTTCGTGACCAGGGGTGTCAAGGAAGACGATCTGTTGTTTTAGACCATTATGTTCCACATCAACGTGGTATGCGCCGATATGTTGGGTAATCCCACCAGCTTCGCCTTGAGCAACCTTACTCTTACGAATGGCATCCAGCAAGGTTGTTTTACCATGGTCTACGTGACCCATAATTGTGACCACTGGAGGACGACGTTGTAACTTGTCAAGGTCAGCCACCTCGATCATTTCCGTCTTCACCGCAAGCTCAACCACTTCAGGATCATGGACTTCATAGCCTAGATCGGTTGCTACCATTTTTGCCGTGCCGACATCAAGGGTCTGGTTGATATTCGCCATGATTCCCTTCATAAACAGGGTACGAATTACCTCAGTTTCCGAAAGAACTAGACGCTTAGCTAATACGGCTACGGTCATGCCCTCTTCAATTTCCACAGAGGTGGGCTTTTCGGGAACGATTTCCACCTGTTGATTGCGGCGATCGCGACTTGGAGCAGATCGTTTGCCTTTTTGGGTGGGTTTGATATCGGCTGCCATAGTTGGCTTCGATGGTACTGCTGCTGCCTTAGGACGTGCCGCAGGACGTGCTAGAGATAGACTGATCTGCGCGAGTTCAGCCGCCG
The DNA here is from genome assembly GCF_014696355.1 of Pseudanabaena sp. FACHB-1998. Taxonomy (GTDB): domain Bacteria; phylum Cyanobacteriota; class Cyanobacteriia; order Pseudanabaenales; family Pseudanabaenaceae; genus Pseudanabaena. The sequence continues at coordinate 11,412 of NZ_JACJQA010000004.1, forward strand.
CATCAAGATCGGCAGAATCATCATCATCATCCGCAAAGTCACGCAGATAGCGCTTGGGCTTGTTGAGACGATTCTTTTCTTTAAGTTCGAGTAGATCCTTTTCTTCTTCTTCTTTGGACTTACCCTTACGCTTATTCGCTTTGTTAGGCAGGGTTGGCTTTTCGAGCAACTCTGGCAAGTTGGGAGCAAATCCGTTTGCACCAGCTTCAGGCTTCTTGCCACTCTTGTCAGCGATAACGGGCTTTTCGGGCGCACGCATCAAGGTGGGCATCGGTGGACGCAGGTTATGAGGTGGTTCTGTAGGCGCAGTGATCCCTCTTTCAATCAATACTGAGTCTTTAACCAGTTTTGGCCCGCGACTTTGAGGCTTGCCTGCCGCAGGCGCAGCTGGTGCTTCTGCGGGTTTATTGAGCTTGGGTCTTTCAGGTCGATTAGTTTTGAGTTGTTCTTGTTTTGGCGCAGTGCTTGTATCCGTGACAGCACGGCGATCGCCTTTCAACTGTTCGCCATTGACTTGATCAATTTTCCCTTGATTAGCGGGAGAATTCACATCATCAGCCTTAGCTGCGGGAGGTTTGGGAGCAATAATCGCTTTTGGCGTAGTGCTCACAGGAGGCTTGGGACGCTCTGGAGCAACGGGTTTATTTAACTTAACCTGTGGCGGCGATACACTCATCAAGGATTGTTTGGCAACAGGAGGGCGATCAGTTTTTTCAGATTGGGGACGCTCCGCTTTGGGATTGTCCTTACGAGATGCCTGTTGCTCTTTGGGAGCTTGTTCTTTGGGCGAATTGACATTGATCGGAGCAGTCTGAGCAGGCGTGGTCGCCTTTTCTGGATCGGCAACTTTGACCGAGTTAGTCACAACAATCTTGTCAGAGGACTTCGGTGGAGTAGGAGGTGTGATTAATTCTGGCTTGGTCGCTGGTTGCGAAGCGGGTTGAGACTCTTTGATCGCTTTGGGATTCACTGGTGGTGTCAATGCTGTTTCTGGGGGCAATTCGATTGTAGATGCAGGTGTGGTTTCGGACTTAGCGCTTTCTGAAGTAGAAGGGCGACTAGGAGGCTTGATTAATGATGAAGCAGAGGGCATGGGCGAAGAAGAAGGAGGGTTAACAACAGCAGTTTTAGCAGGAGGCTCTGAGCTAGGCTCAGCAATCTTACTAAGTGGATTAGGTGAGCTAGGAGGTGGTGTAGCTCCTACATTAACAGAGGCGGGCGGTGTGTGGAGACGAATTGTGGGTTTACTAACGGCAAGAATTTGCTGTTTGGCAATCCGCGCTTCGGACTCTTTGTTTTTTGATGCTGAGGCAGCAGCTTTTTTTTCAGCAGCCTTGGGATCGGTAGTTTTGGGATGGGGTTGAGGCGCTTTGGTGCGTACCAAGTCCGCCTCTGATTCTGTGATCGTACTACTATGACTTTTTACAACTATATTTAGCTGCTCACACACTGCGATGACATCTTTAGTGTCAAGGTCTAGCTCTCGTGAGAGTTCATAGAGTCGAACTCGATTGCTTATACTCATTGCTTACTCTGCCCTGCGTAACTGTTGTACACGATGATGTTGAATTTACATAGAAGTTGCTTCCTATCTTTTGCTAGGTTGAATTACATTGACTGAATTACATTGACCATAGTTAATCTTAGAAGCGCCTAGCTATTCCTGCTTGAGCAGGCTAGCCTAGATTTAGGTTTCAAGGTAGTTTCAATTTTTTAAGTGAAACTACTATAGCCATTATTACTCATGCAACCTAAGTAATATGAGTAGTTAAAAACTTAGCTCATAAAATTTTGGCAAAATCTCATTCAGTTTACTAGCACTTGTACATTAACTTTACAGCAATTCCTATTTGTAGGATTCTGAAAAATGCACAATTTACCCCATTAAAGCTGAAATTTTTTAAATTGTTTCTATAAAATGCCAATTTAAAAGAAAATTATTGTTCTTTGTGGACAAGTTTTCCGCCAGACGATTTGTGTGAATCATCTTAATGGCATTTTTTCTATCGTTTACATTAATTTACTTTAGTGTACGATCGGATAGAGTCCGAGTGTTTTCAAAGGCACTCTTCACTCTTCTCTTCTTACCCCCTTCCCTTCCCCTCCAAAGAAGTTGAATAATTATTGGTATACCGCGAAGCCGCGCACCGATAATTATTCCAAATAATGTTTTGCCCTCAGTGTTTTGATACCTATGACCAACGTACCTGTCTCTCGTATTCGTAACTTTTCGATCATTGCCCATATCGATCATGGCAAGTCTACGCTTGCCGATCGCTTGTTGCAATTTACAGGCACGGTGGCGGATCGGGATATGAAAGCTCAATTTCTCGACAATATGGACTTGGAGCGTGAACGGGGGATCACCATTAAGCTGCAAGCAGCAAGGATGAAATATGAAGCCCTCAATGGCGAGGAATATACGATTAATCTGATCGATACCCCGGGGCATGTGGACTTTTCCTATGAGGTGTCGCGCAGTTTGGCGGCGTGCGAAGGGGCTTTGCTGGTGGTGGATGCGTCGCAGGGTGTGGAGGCGCAAACTTTGGCTAACGTCTATCTAGCCTTAGAAAACAATCTGGAAATTGTGCCTGTACTTAACAAGATTGATCTTCCGGGGGCTGATCCTGAGCGCATTGCCCATGAAATTGAAGAATTAATTGGTTTAGATTGTGTGGACGCGATCCGTGCTTCCGCGAAACAGGGAATCGGTATTCGGGAAATTTTGGAAGCGATCGTTTCTAAAGTGCCGCCTCCCGATGATACGGTCGATCAACCTTTGCGGGCTTTGATTTTTGATAGCTATTACGATGCCTATCGTGGGGTAATTGTTTATTTTCGGGTCATGGATGGCACGGTCAAAAAGGGCGATCGCATTAAGTTCATGGCTTCAGGTCAGGAATATGTAATTGATGAATTGGGCGTATTAGCACCAAGTCAAGTCCAAGTCGATGAACTACACGCGGGTGAGGTAGGTTATCTGGCGGCAGCGATTAAAACCGTAGCCCATGCGCGGGTTGGCGACACGATTACTTCCGCGATCGACTCGGCTCCTGAGCCATTTCCGGGCTATGAAGAAGCTAAGCCAATGGTATTTTGCGGAATGTTCCCCACTGATGCCGATCAGTTTGAGGAGTTGCGGGAGGCTTTGACCAAACTCAAGCTCAATGATGCGGCTTTGAATTATGAGCCAGAAACCTCTAATGCGATGGGTTTTGGTTTCCGTTGTGGATTTTTGGGGATGCTGCACATGGAGATCGTGCAGGAACGGCTAGAACGGGAATACAATCTTGATTTGATCGTGACTGCGCCATCCGTAGTTTATCGAGTGACGACAAACAACGATGAAATTTTGATGATTGACAATCCCAGCGAGTTACCGCCGCCCAATTCTCGAAAGGAAATTGAGGAGCCTTATGTGAAATTGGAGATTATGACTCCCCAAATTTACATTGGGACATTGATGGAGCTTTGTGTGGCGAGACGGGGCGTATTTGTAGACACGAAATACATCACCACGGAACGCGCTACTTTGATTTATGAATTGCCTTTAGCGGAAATGGTCACGGACTTCTTTGATCAGATGAAGTCACGCACTAAGGGCTATGCCAGCATGGAATATCAAGTCATTGGCTACCGTCCGAATGATCTGGTGTTGGTGGATATTCTCGTGAATGAGGAACCTGTGGATGCTCTAGCTTGTATTGTCCACCGTGATAAGGCTTATAACGTTGGTCGCGCTTTGGTTTCTAAACTTAGGGAGCTAATTCCCAAGCAACAGTTCCAGATTCCGATTCAGGCGGCGATCGGTTCTAAGATTTTGGCGCGGGAAAATATCTCGGCATTGCGGAAGAATGTACTTAGCAAGTGTTATGGCGGCGATATTTCTCGTAAGAAGAAATTGCTAGAAAAGCAAAAGAAAGGTAAAAAGCGCATGAAGTCGATTGGTACGGTGGAAGTGCCACAGGCCGCATTTATGGCAATTTTGCAATTGAATGGCGATTAATAAAGAAGTCCGCCATTGGCGGACTTCTTTATTAATCACAAAATAGCTGTCGTCAGTTTTATTAGGACGCAAAACCAGAAGCGAGTGGCGGCGCGAAGCGCCGCCACTTGCTTCTGGGGTTTTGAATGGCGACAGCTATAAAAGAACAAACCCAGTAAAAGTTTTAAAAACAAAAAATGGCGTGTTTTTTGTTTTGGGATAAGCGCCAAGCGCTGTAATTATGCAAGGAAAAGTTTTTATTGTTGGTGCAGGGATCGGTAGTGTTGAGTTTTTGACAGTTCGCGCTAGGGATTTGATCGCTCAAGCCGAAGTGATTATTAGTGATGCTTTAGTCGATCGCCAATTATTAGACCTAGCTCCAGCTAACGCCGATCGCATTGTGGCGGGTAAACGAGGCGGACAGGAAAGTTTTAAACAAGACGATATTAGCCAAATGCTCGTACAGCATTGCTTGCAAGGTAAGCAAGTGGTGCGCCTCAAAAGTGGTGATCCTTGGATATTTGGGCGATCGCTACCAGAAATTACGGCTTTAAAAGCTGCCAATTGCCAATGGGAAGTGGTCGCAGGTATTTCTAGCGCGATCGCTGCGCCCCTGTTGGTAGGTATTCCCCTGACGGAAGTATCCGCAAGTCCTTGTTTTGCGGTGATGACAGCCCATGATTTGAGCCTTTTGCCTTGGGCGGCGATCGCCGAAATCCCAACCCTAGTAATTTTGATGGGGACAAATAATTTAACGGCTTTGCTGACAAAGCTAAAAATTGGCAAATCGGCGGATACCGCGATCGCGATCGTGCGGTGGTGTGGGCGACCAGAACAGCAAATCTGGATAGGAACTTTAGAAAATATTCAATCCCGACTGCCCGAAGGCTCCCTTTCGCCATCGGTGATCATTGTGGGCGAAGTGGTTAAGTTTCATGGACAAATATTTGGTCAGCAGGAAAATTTGTCGGCAAATTTATTAGAAAATTTGGGACAGCAAACTGATCAAATACAGGAAAAACTAGCCTTGCAAGGTAAAAAAATTTTAGTAACCAGAGCCGCCACACAGGTGAGCCAATTTACAGATTTATTAGTTAGCCAAGGAGCCGAGGTAATTGAAATGCCTACCTTGGCGATTATTCCGCCCACAAGTTGGGAAATGCTTGATCGGGCGATCGCCAATCTGGCTGATTACGATTGGTTGATCTTGACCTCAGCCAATGCTGTCGAAAGCTTTTTTAAGAGATTGCAACAATCAGGCAAAGATAGCCGTGCCTTGCATAGTCTCCAAGTAGCCGTAGTTGGGCGCAAAACTGCGGAAGTATTAGCCAACTATGGGATTAAGCCAGATTTAATTCCCAAGGACTTTGTGGCGGATGCCCTCATGGATGCATTTTTGGCAATTCCTGACTACGTTTTAACTGATAAAAAAATGCTGTTTCCGCGAGTGGAGTCGGGTGGGCGCGAAATTTTAGTAGAGCAGTTACAGCAGCATGGCGCGATCGTCGAGCCAGTTCCCGCCTATGAGTCTGGCTGTCCTGAAGCGATCGCTCCCCTCGCTCTCGCTGCCATCCAAAGCCAAAATCTGGATGCGATCGCCTTTGCTAGCTCCAAAACCGTCAAACATTTTTGTCTCCTGCTTGATCGCATGGCTTCCCAAGCAACTTGGCAAAAATGGCTAGAACCGATCAAAATCGCCTCCATTGGTCCCCAAACCTCAAAAACCTGTCATGAATTATTAGGGCGAGTTGACTGCGAAGCCGTGGAATATACCTTAGAAGGTTTAGCCGAAGCGATCGCGAAAGCTCTGTAACTAACTGCAAAGCGCGGTAAAATAAAGCTTAAAGTTAAAATAAATTTACAATTCTTCAAGACTTGTTTTTGGTGACTTATTCCTGATGGCTAAATGTGTAATTAATCGCCGCGCTGAATTTTCTGCTAGTCATCGTTACTGGCTACCTGAAATTCCAGACGAGGAAAATCGCGCCAAATTTGGCGCTTGTACCAACTTTCCTCCTCACGGGCATAACTATGTACTGTACGTGGGAATGCAAGGAGAAATCGATCATACTGGCATGGTGCTAAATCTCTCAGATGTTAAGCACATCATCGCCCGCGAAGTCACCACTCAACTAAATTTTTCCTATCTCAATCAAGCTTGGGGAGAGTTTGACCAAACCCTCCCTACAACGGAAAATATGGCTCGTGTGATTTGGCAACGTTTAATCCCCCACTTGCCATTAGTCAATATTCGCTTATACGAACATCCTGAACTCTGGGCTGATTATCAAGGTAACGACATGCAAGCAAATTTAACGATTAGCACTCACTTCTCCGCCGCCCATCGCCTTGCTTTAGATAGCCTTTCTCTCGAAGAAAATAGTGCCATCTATGGCAAATGCGCTCGCGTTCATGGTCACGGGCATAACTATCATCTGGAAGTATCAATTTCTGGTGAAATCGATCCGCGTACTGGCATGATTGCCGATCTGAGCGATTTTCAAAAAGCCCTAAACCAGTATGTTCTCGATCCGATGGATCATACTTTTCTCAACAAAGACATTCCCTACTTTGCGGAAGTTGTACCCACTGCTGAAAATATTGCGGTCTATATCCAAAAAGTCCTCACTCAACCAATTCGCGAAATTGGCGCAAAGTTACACAGCATCAAACTTATCGAAAGCCCTAATAATTCCTGCGAGGTCTATGGCGAATATCAGCTATCAGACATTGAGCATTCATTAGAAGAAGCTTTAGCATCGGTCTAATAAAAAAATAGAGGTAGCGCAAAGTGCTACCTCTATTTTTTTTGAGCAATATCAGCATGAATGCTGTATACAAACGATCGCGATGATCGCTATACATGATTAATGATTACTCGAGCTAATGTATTTTCATGTATAAGCTTTCAGAAAACGTGGATCGCATTCAAGATTTTAAAACTGATTTCAGAAAAGAAGCCAACTCTGATACTTGTCTAAAATTTGCGATCGATCCGCAAACTATTGGCTTACTAGAAAGTGAGTTTACGCAAGAGGTATTGACGCTTAAAGCAAGTCTGGTCATGCCAGTCCCGAATAAACCATCCTGTGTTTTGGGGATTCTCAGCCGTCGTCGCCGCGTGTATTGGGCGATCGATTTAGCTATGCTACTAGGATTACAGCCTTTAGATCAAAATATTCGACTCTATGAAGTAATTCTGACATCCGTACAAGAGCTTTCACTGGCTTTGATTGTTCCGAAGATTTTTGGGGTGGTGCATTTAGATAGCGACCAAATTGAGCATGATATTTTTTCGGCTCCCGCGATATTAAAGCCTTACCTGAAAGGGTACTTTAGAGAAAAGGGGGAAACTGCTTATTTGTTAAGAGCCGAAAATATTTTGCGATCGACGATCTTGCACTCATAGACCGAGTAATACCAAATAAAGAAATGGCTACGCTATTTCTTTATTTAAAAACCGAGTAATACCAAATAAAGAAATGGCTACGCCGTTTCTTTATTTAAAAACCGAGTAATACCAAATAAAGAAATAGTTGCGCCGTTTCTTTACTTAAAAACCCTGTAATACCAACTTAAGAAATGGCTACGCCGTTTCTTTATTTAAAAAAACCTAATACCGAATAAAGAAATGGCGTAGCCATTTCTTTATTTAAAAACCCTTACTGGGTTTGGTTTTTAATTTACAAAAGTGTTGCTACGTTTTCGTGAATTGGTATACCCCAATTAAATATATTAAAAAATCCAATTACGATTTTTTAATTAGCCTTGGATAGAACTGGCAAATATATACGAAGTCAATCCCATGGAATCTTGCCGAAATGTGATTATGGAATTTGTTTATAGGGAAGCAGATACCCAAATTAACAGTTTAGGTATGGGAATTAGAGATAAATATAATATTCATGAAGTCGTTGCTTATGCCTTAAATCGACTACCCCCTATGTTTGTCTCCACTGATGTAGATCTGCAAATCAAAAGACGAGAGTGTTTTTTAATGCAGGAAAATATTACTAAGATAACCCGTCAAGCACTTTTAGCGGTTCGTCGAGATCCTTTACGACGACCTCAACCACTAGAGGACATTGAATTAGCTAATGCGCCCTATGCCCTCCTAAAAACGCAGGAAATCTTGGGCTGGAAAAATCTGATGTGGTGTGATCTACCTGCGGCGATCGAAGATTGTCTAGAAACAGCGATCGGTAAATTTAATTCTGGCAATATCCATAATCTAAATAAGTATGCTTCTTTAGGACAAAGGAGGATAAACCCTAATGTTTATCTGAGTAAATCTAGTAAAGCATTACAAAGGAAAAGTGTTGCTCCTGAAAATAAGCAAAAAGAATACGATACTTATATGCTTGAGTCCCATTACTTAGTTCATTCCTTGGAAAGACTAGTAATGAAGATGGCTCAAAATCGCGCTCAAAATTTTCCACCTGCGGAGCTAAGATTTATTCGTTTAGAAGATGTTTTAGCAAGAACTTTAAATCGCTTACCGACTTTGTATGCAACTGCGGAAAAGGGAATTAATCATTTACGATATTATGCTCAAATGAATATTGGCTCTGAAGTAGCAATTATTGTTCATGAGTCAATGCTAGAGGTTCGTAAAATAAATTTTCATCGAATTGAACCTTTAATCTATTATCGAATTCGCCATGAAAGAGAGCAAGCTTTGCTTAAAGTAAGTAGCCTTTTGAATCGCGATGTGAAATGGCAAAATTTGCGGGAAGTAGTAACGGAGTCGTTAGATCTTGCTACAAATGGGAAAGTTTGCTGGCAACGCTCTCAGGCTAAGACGGCAGTACCATTAACATAAACGAAAGGGAGTTGCGGCACGATGATGTTGCAACTCCCTTTCCACCCAAGAATAAGCTATGCGGCGCGAAGCGCCGCATAGCTTATTCTTGGTTTTTTGCAGAATGACTAGGCATCATAAACAATGTCTATAATTTCCAATTCTTGCTTTGTGCCAGCAAAAGGATTGTCTGGAGTTAGAAACAGCATACAGTGACATTCTTTGCGCTCACGCATTGGTACACAGGGGCAATTCCAGTAGGTATCCTTGACCTCAGCTTCCTTATCTTCATAATATCGGCAAGGGCAAAGTGGAGAACCTAGTTCTTCTTTATGCTTTGCTAGACCTTCAATGACGGCATTAGTTACGCTCGGATCGACACAAAAAAATGTACTTGTGTTTTTTGCGTATTTTTCGGAAAATTTCCGCATTGCCTCAAAACTTTTGGAGGAAGCTTTATTTTTCCCACGATCTGACTCTGACTCTGGGTTAAGGGACATAAACTAAAAAAATTGCAAAGAAACGGCTAATTATAACCTATAGCATGAAACTGCTACGCTAAGGTGACGACCAAAGCAAAACCAAAGATTAAAAAAGATTAAAGTTGTTGTCCTTGGTATCAAGGAGAGGGGCGACGTTTAGCATCACCATTTTCACATCATCGCCATTATTTAGGGTCTCTTGAGGATTTGTCGGGTTTAGTCGTTTTAAACAAGAACTTTTGCTAAGGTAATATAAAGAAAATTTCAAAATGTCAGCCGTATCAGTAAATGTATGGCAACTAATTTCAATCTCTGTGTGTTTTCTGGATTGGCGATCGCGGTAGTCATGGTGGAGATGATTGCTGGTGGATATGTGGCGCAAGCAAATAATTCGGAAGATGCTAATGAAAAGTTAGGTACGGTCAGGACTTTGCCTAGCTTGCAGACAAGAGCGCGTCCACCTTTACAGCCTTCTACGTTGCATCTTGGGATGCTGGAGGCGCAGTTTTTTGAATATGCTAAGGATAATAACTGGGCGGCGATCGCCACTATTCGTCGTGATGAGTTTACGGTGCATCAGTTACAACCAGGGGGAGAAGGGCTGTATGCGTTGCCCGATCGCCAGTTAGTTTATGTCAGAGGCTTTACGGCAAATATTTATTTTGAAGGCGATCGCTTGGTGGGCATCCGCTTAACTCCCGATAATCGCGATCGCCCCTTGACGGCTTCGGAGCTATTGACTTTAGTGAGGGCTTGGTTTCCCGATGATGTGTTGAGCGTGATTTATCAGGTCGCCCCATCTGATCCGCGTAAGAGTGTAGTCGAAACGCTAATTGGTACAATACCTAAAGCTTTTGAACGGGATTTAGGAAAGGTAAGTTTGCCTTTTTGCCGCACCATTGTTTTCCCTTCCCCCGTTCCTGTAAATACATTATCGACCTGTAATCTCAATATCTAATCACTTTCCATGCAAAAACGAGTTCTATCTGGTGTACAACCAACTGGCAATCTCCATATTGGCAACTATTTGGGGGCTATTCGTAACTGGGTAGAGACTCAGGCTGATTACGAAAATTTCTTTTGTGTTGTTGATCTGCACGCGATTACTGTCCCTCACGATCCAAAAACCTTAGCTAGCAATACTCGCGATATTGCGGCGTTATATATCGCCTGTGGCATCGATCCCAGTATTTCCACAATTTTTGTGCAGTCCCATGTTTCGGCACATGCGGAGTTAACATGGCTTCTCAATTGCATTACGCCGCTAAATTGGTTGGAGCGAATGATCCAATTTAAAGAGAAGGCAGTCAAGCAAGGCGAAAATGTGGGCGTGGGTCTGCTGGACTATCCCGTATTAATGGCAGCAGATATTTTGCTATATCAAGCGGATTTAGTTCCTGTTGGTGAAGATCAGAAGCAGCATTTAGAACTAACGCGAGATATTGCGGGAAGGTTTAATGATCAGTTTGCACCAGTTTTGAAAGTGCCGAATCCCTTAATTCGGAAAGAAGGCGCAAGGGTAATGAGTCTCACGGATGGAACTAAAAAAATGTCGAAGTCCGATCCTTCAGAAATGAGTCGAATTCATTTGCTCGATAAGCCTGATGAGATTGTGAAGAAAATCAAGAAGTGTAAAACCGATGCAGTGCGCGAGTTAGCTTTTGATGATAGCGATCGCCCTGAAGCAAATAATCTTCTCGGTCTATACGCGATTTTTGCAAATAAAACCAAGGAAGAAGTCCAATCCGAGGCGGCGACATGGCGTGGTTGGGGTGATTTTAAGACTGTGCTGACTGATGCAGCGATCGCGCATCTTGAGCCAATTCAAACTAAGTATGATGAAGTGGTAAAAGAGTCAGGCTATCTTGATCGCGTATTAAAAGAAGGTCGTGAAAAAGCATCTGAAACTGCTTTTAAAACCCTAAATGCTGTCAAAGATGCAATGGGTTATTTACCACCTTTATAAATCTGGGATCACCTAAAAGAAAATAAAATCTTTGAAATCTTTGCTTCGCAAAGATTTCAAAGATTTTACTAGTTTGGCTCATTACTTGCTCTCAAAATCCAAAATTTCAAAGCAACTTAACTAATGGCAACTTTCTCAAACCTCATTACGAGATTAATTAATAAGCCCCAGCCGCTCGCTAAAGTATTCACCTATTGCATCGCTATGGGACTATTGGGATTATTAGTTAGTTGCAATAATAGCGATCGCGCTACAAGTGTTAGTGACCAAAAGTTAATGGGAACTTGGGCTTTTCAGAACGCCGATGGTAGTAAATCTGGGACGGCAATTTTTGAGCCTAAGAGTGAAGTTAATGGCAATATTGAAGGGAATATCTACTTGCTGACGAATGACTTAGCGACGGGGCGAACAGCGATCGCTGGTAAATATAGGATTAATGCTGGTAATAGCCCACCACAGTTAGATTTAGTATTTGAGGATTTAACTACTCGAACTATTTATGAAATTGATCGGGATGGCAAACTCAAAATCGCTAATGCCTTGCCAGAACAAAATCGCCCTAACAATATTGATGAGCAAGCGCAGCAGTTAACGAAAATTTCTGAAAGTACGGTTCTGGACAAAGATATCAAAGTCCTCAAATCACAGGATTTACTTAATGCATCTGCCTTAGTACGTCAAACTGAGAGTAAATCCTATATTCGAGCCATCTTGCGATCGCAGCAGCAAATATTTCAGGAGAAAGGACAATTTAGTAATGAGCTAACTCAAGTCACATCAGGCTTAAAGCTAAATACAGATTTTTATAATTACACCATTAATTTATCTACCAATAATCCTGTGGAACTAATGGTGCAGAATAATGCAATTCCCTTAAAAGATGGCTTAAAGGCTTATACGGGAATTGTCTATGCGATCGCTAATGAGTCCAATGAAAAGGCAACTAAAGCCTTAATTTGTGAGAGTAATACCACAACTAAAGAACTTCCATCTACTCCCAAAAAGCTTGAGCAAGAATATATCTGTCCAGATGGATATACCTCAACAAATTAATAGAAAAAGATAAAGCGCAAAATGGCATAGCCATTTTGCGCTTTATCTTTTAAGCCAAAATCAAATCTTGGATTTGATTGGCGACACTTCGTGCCGCCAATCAAAAAGATTAACCCAGCTTAACTTTTACGATGATGTCGTTATAGTCTAAGTCTCCACCGCTAGGCAAATCCTCAAAGCCAAAGGTATTATCTCCAAGCAAGCGAATGTGATCTACTCCATCGGAATTTGCTCCTAAATAAGAGAAATACACCTGATTACTTTGACCACTCAAAACTTGATCGACCGTAGCATTGCTAATAATGAAAGGAGCGAAAATGCTACCACCGATTAGCTCTTTGCCATTAAACTGTGCAGTACCTTGATTGGTCACAGTGAGATCGATCGCCGCCACACGACGTTGAACTGCCGCTAAAGTGTAACCACTTTGTCCGGGCAGAATATCCGCAACTCCATCATTGTTCGTGTCGATGCCACCATTAATATCCGCAACTCGATAGAAGCCAACAAAATTATTAAAAGCGGCTTCGCGATTAACAGTGAAGTTAGCATTAATCTTACCTGCGAGATCTCGAAGATCGATCGCTTCGCCTTGCTGATTATCTTGTAGGGAAACACCAAGAGAACGGACAACATTAGAAGTTGTGACATCCACAACTAAACCTTCAAAACTAATTTTGAAGCTATCGGTTGTGACATTGGAAATGAAATTGCTAGTCGAGGTTGAGAAAACAATCTCTTTAGATTGACCAGCTAAAACTTGATCGGCTGTTCCATTTTTGATCAAAGCAAATCCAAGTTTAGCATTAGGGGCAAAGCCTAAAATCCGAGGCTCACTGCTAAATCCATTGGGTTGATTGCTGAGGATTGAGGAAACTACCCGACCTTTGCCAGTTTCCAAAAGCTGTTTAAGATTAACGGTACTTCCATCAACCTCAAATACAACTAATTCATTAACCGTAGTACTAGAGTTAATGGAATTGATTTTGAATGAAAGTTGTGTTAATGCATTATCTCCAGTAAAGCCAATCACACCTGTAGAAATCTGGGTGAGACTAGATTTACTGAGAACACCATCATTCCGCACACTTAGATTTTGAATCCGTGTATCCTTGCTTGCGCCTACATCAGTGAGATTGTAAGCGGTGGTGCTGAACTGACCTGCTAGGTATTCAGCTAAGGCATCCTGCTCGGAACCTGCGGCGGCAAAGGTAAATTTACCTGCATTGAGGTTGAGGGCTGTATCGACCTTCCCATTGCCATTTAAATCAATGGTTTCACCACGCAAGTCAACACGATTGGCTAAGGTCGCATTTTTCTTGACAAAAGCAGGGAATGGATAGTTATCTCCACCTAAAGCATTGGTTGAGCTTGTGCCAGCGAGGAAACTGAGCGTTACTAGACGGAAAGTGCGATCGCTATTTCCGACAAGAACGCCATCCTTAACAATGGTGTCTCGCAATGAGCCATCTTCATTAAGTACCACAAGGTTGCGAACTCTCTCGCCTTCGGTTGTAACTTCACCAGTAGTCGAGTTAAAGGCGATCGCCTTCTTCGTGGCATCGAAGCTAAAGGATAAACCACTAATCTGAGGAAACTGCCCGGGTGTTGCACCAGCCGCAGTCCCAGCGACAGCGTGTTCGATGACCCAACGCAGTTGTTGAGCGGTGACCGTAACTAGAGAGAGGTCATTGTTAAACCGCAAAGAGTTCTCAATGTCTAGTTGAGAAATATCTCCTTCCTTCTTGTTTGGAGCAAGAGGGTTAGGCTGAGTAGGCAACTTCACCACATCAGATTCATTGACTGCTCCTGACGCTGCTGCTACAGCTCCAATGTTATCTCGGATACCGCCACCATTTTTGATTGAAATCAGTACGGTAGGATCGATCTGGCGAGCTAAAGCTAAATTCGCATCGGCTGAGAGGTTGCCTAGGTTAGTTTCTTGAGTACGAACATCACCGCGATTTCCGTTCAAAAAGACATTTGCCTTACCAACAATTAGATTGTCTTTAGAAGAAATGACATTTCTAATTCCGTCAGTAATTGCCACAACATTTGGGTTAGCGACATCCCGAGGATTTACATCAGCGCCATAGACGCGATCGACACCCGCCTCATCAGTGGCATAGGCTCCATTGATCTTGTTATCTAGCCGATCAACAAGGAGAACTCCATTCTCATCAAACTCAGTAACTAAGCGCCCGACGTACTTGTAGTTACCATCGGTATTGACCACCAGAATTGGTTTGCCATCAATACCAGTTTTGATAATCGGATAGTCACCAGCCTTGGTATCTCCAGCACGGAGAATATCATTTTCATCAGCCAGCAAGGTATTAGAACCACCACCGATGATGATATCGACATCTCTCAATCGAGGGGCAATCTCATCGCGTTCGATCGCAAATTGTTGGAAGTGCGAAAGGAGAACGATCTTATTGATGCCTTGAGCTTTGAGAATATCAACTGTCGCTTGGATTTCTGCGGCTAGGGCGGCGTAGTCAGTGGGATTATTAGGCGTAACAATGATGCTGCCAGAGGAAGTGATGTTAGGCAGGGTGGGCGTTGTTGCACCGACAATGCCGATCTTTTGATCATCGGTATTCCCCGCAATTCCATCATTACCTGCAACTGTAATTACGGTGCTTTTGGCAAGCTTACCTTTGATCGAATTTGCTTCGGCGGTAGTTTGATTAGTGGCAAGATCGCTACTTCCCAGATTTCCAGCCGTAATTTCGGGTTGAAAATTGAGATTAGTACTGAGATAGGGAAAAGCTGTACCAGGGTTACCGCTACCAGTGCGAATAATATCGCGAACTTGTCTAACGCCTAAATCAAATTCGTGATTGCCCAAAGCCGAGGCTTGAATGCCGATCGCATTGAGAATCCCGATATCACCACGTCCGATCACTGGTTGGGCGTTGTTGGCGGTAGGAGTTACAGGAAGTCCACCCACACCGTCAAGGCTGCGATCGCTAGAGGCATTTAAAAATGCTCCCGGAATGTAATTATCTCCCGAAGAGAGAATCAGGGTGTTGGCTTTGTAGTTCGGATCATCTTTCAGTTTATTGACAATGGCTGAAAAGCGCACTGCATCATCAACGGCAGGAATACCCGCTTCAAAATCCGAAGCATGGAGAATCTGCAATTTGAAGGTTGGGGTTGATTCAAATACAGAAACTGTATTACTGACTTCGCTAGCTGTAATCACTAAGGATTTGCCTGTGGGACTATCACCCGCCGAAACAAAGGTCACCCCTTCAACGGAACGATCTTCGGGGGTATTGAGATATTGGACAAAACTAGGTTTAATTGGGTCGGTGACATCGTAAACAATTACATCGCCCACACGCTCAAGCCCAATAAAAGCATAGGTACGTCCGTTAATTACACCAGTAGTCACGCCTTCTGGTTCTGGCCCCTTATTATCACTACGGGTATCAAAAGTACCCGTAGTACCGTCACTGTTAAATAAAGTCGGTGCAAATTTGGCGGTGATTTGCTCTAGTTGATCGCCGCTATCAAACACGATTCTGCCAGTAGAGTCCAAAATTGAGAAGGAGCGACCTCCAAAAGCAACAATTTGATCGAAGTCACCATCACCATCGGTATCGCCCGATTTGTTGGTTACAGTCAAACGCCCAAGATTTTCTGGCTTCTTCAGATCAGCCGCATTGGGGAATAATGTTGTATCGAGGTTAAGACTAGCAACACGGGTTTCTTCATTAAAAACGCCACCTTCTCCAGTGCCACTAATGATACCAGCGGCTGTGGGGCGCACTCGCGAGTCACCTTCATTAGCAATCACATAATAGGTCTGACCGTTAGCTGTGTAACTGGCGATCGCATCGGGTTGGTAGGCTCCAAAAACGGGCCAGTTTTTAATATTAATTTTGCCGCCTCCCGCCGAAGTGCCATTGACATCGCGATCGCTAGCATCAATACCATTCCCCGCTAGATTAAAATTCTTGAGTCCGAGGGGCGTAATACCTGTAATCGTGGCACTGGCGATGTCTAAAGTGGCGATCGCATTGGCTTCTTGCAGAGTAACTTTCGCCGTGAGTCCATCGGGTGCTACCGCGATATATTCAGGCTCTACATCTTGAGAAACTGTTGTCAAAACTGGAGAGCCAGAGATTATTCTATCTCCAATAATGCGGACACCAGATGCTTTTAGAGTCGCGATTTGGCTATCAAAGCTATTAAAATTAGCTTCTTGAACCGTTGCGTTCAGAGTTCCATTAGTTAGGTCAACACTGTTAATCGTAATAACACTGACGGAGCCTTCAGGATCAACGGTGTAATTTTCGTTGGGTTCACCCTCATTAGCGACCAAAACCTTAGTCCCATCAGGGGTAAAGGTCAGCATGTCGGGCAAGAATCCCACTTCAACGGAGTTTAAAAAATTTCCGTCTGACGCTCTAAAGAAGCTCACGCGACCTCTCAGGTTAGTAGCGAGAGCCTCTTTAATTTCATAGGCAACCGCCACGATGCCATTTTTGATGGCGATGCTGTTGGGAGCCGCCACACCAGAAGCGGGAGTAAATCCGGGAGATAAGGTTCCCGCAGAAGTAAGAGCGCCTGTGTTGCTAACGGAGTAAACATCAACTTTACTAGCGGCAACGACATAGAGGCGATCGCTGGCTGGATCGAATGCAGGAATCTCTGAAGCGGTCGTACTAGTAGCACTACCACTCAACTTATTTAGAAGTATCGACATGAAACTTGTTTTTCCGATTCACTTTTCTCCAAGATTTTACGAGTAGTCCATAAGCGATCTAGATAAGGTATAGATAAGCTTTCTTTAAGATATGGTTAACAAAAAAGGAGTTGCAGGTGCTAAGCACCCGCAACTCCTTTTTACTTTTGATGGCGAAGCTCTTAACTATTGAGAACTTCGATCGCTGCTTTCACACCAGCACCGTAGGTGAAATTTGTATAGCCGAGAGCAGCAATTGACGCTTCGAGAGCGCTAATTGCTGTCAAAATATCGCGATCGCCGACAAAGCCGAGATGTCCAATACGGAAGATCTTGCCATTGAGGTGATCTTGACCACCCGCCATGACAATATCGAACTTTTTCTTGATGGTGGCGCGAATCTTTTCTGCTTCTAAGCCTTCGGGAGGCACTACGGCGGTAATCGAATGGCTAGCAGCCTCATCGGGAGCTAATAGTCCCAAGTTCATCGCCTTGACTGCGGCGCGGGTCGCATCACGATGGCGCAGGTGACGAGCAAAGATATTCTCCAAGCCTTCTCTTTGCATGATTTCTAAGGAAGCTTGCAAAGCCATGACCATATTCACGGAAGTCGTGAAAGGAGTGGAATTTTTCGCCGCATCCTTACGAGCCTTGCCCAAATCTAGATAGAAGCGAGGTAAATCCGCAGTTTTATAGGCTTCCCAAGCTTTGGGGCTAACGGCTACAAATCCCAATCCGGGGGGGATCATATAGCCCTTTTGCGAACCAGAGCCAACCACATCTAAACCAAGTTCATCAATGGGAATATTAATTGCCCCTAAACTGGTTACCGCATCAACGATCATCAAAGCCTTTTCATGGGCTTTGACATGGCGGTTAATCGCAACTAAATCGTTTAAAACCCCCGTCGAGGTTTCACTGTGGGTGATGATTACAGCTTTGATTTCCTTATTGGTGTCCGCCTCTAACTTGGCACGGAAATCTTCAGGATCAAGAGCTTTGCCCCATTCTGCTTTGATGACTTCGGCATTGATACCATAGGCTTGACAGACTTCGACCCAACGCTCGCCAAACTTGCCGTTATCGCCAACTAGAACGCGATCGCCTTTGCTTAAGAAATTAATGATGCCCGCTTCCATCGCACCAGTTCCGCTTGCGGTGAGGATTAATACATCATTTGTTGTTTGGTGTAGCCACTTGAGCTTGGCGGTCACATCTGCCATGACCTTGCTAAAATCGCCGCTACGGTGTCCGATGGGAGCCTTTGCCAGTGCCAACAGCGCCTGTTCTGGCACTGGTGTTGGACCTGGGATCATTAACATCAACTTGTCTTCCATGAGTCGAAATCTTTTAATGCTTGGTTAAATAATAGATCTAGTATTGTATAGCAATTGAGATGTTAGGGACTCGAAGTGAAATAAAGGATGCGATACAATATCGAAAAGTTACCGAAATTTCCCGCAGTCATGACTTCAGAAAATAGTAAAAACCAGTTTGCTTTGACGATCGCCTTTACCGATCCAGATTTGACAAATGAGGAGCGTGATGAGGAGGTGGTGCAGTTATTAGATGAGCTAAGCGATCGCTCTGATATCGAGTCCGTTGACCGCGTGCGCGATCCCAATCCTCCTGATGGCAATAAAAGTATTGGTGGTTTTTTTGTAGGAGTTTTGGCTGCGGAAGTGAGCGCAGCAAATGCTAAGAAAGTTTTAGGATTTTTGGGCGATCGCCTTGGCAATAAACCGATCTCCTTAAAGGCGGAGAAAAACGGCAAAAAGCTAGAAGTGACAGCTAATAGCCGAGAAGAGTTAGAGTTTTTGATTCAGAAAGCCAATGAATTTTTTGAGACTGCATAATGGGACGTTACGCATTACTGGTTGGGGTTAGTAATTACATAACAGATCTCAATCCTTTGCCCAGTGCGGTGAAGGATGTAGCTGCATTGAAGGAAATTTTAATCGATCCTACGATTGGTGGTTTTGCCGCCAGCGATGTAGAGGTGTTGACTGATGTTGACGAAACTGCGATCCGCAGAGGGATATCTCGACTTTTTGCTAATCGTAAAAATGATGACTTGGTGCTGTTGTATTTTTCTGGACATGGTGTGACTGATAGCCGCAATGATTTTTATTTGTCGGGTATCTCAACAGACAAGAATGATTTGTTGTCTACGGCAGTCTCTTCTGATTTTGTGCAGAAGGCAATGAACCAACGCGGATCTAAGCGTCAGGTGTTAATTTTGGACTGTTGCCATAGTGGGGCTTTTCCGAAGGGGATGACTGCTAAGGATATTGGCAAGGTAAACCTATCGCCTAAGCTAGGTG
The DNA here is from genome assembly GCF_014696355.1 of Pseudanabaena sp. FACHB-1998. Taxonomy (GTDB): domain Bacteria; phylum Cyanobacteriota; class Cyanobacteriia; order Pseudanabaenales; family Pseudanabaenaceae; genus Pseudanabaena. The sequence goes on from NZ_JACJQA010000004.1 coordinate 30,722, forward strand.
GGGAAGGTCGAGCAATTTTGACGGCTTCGGATTCGACTCAATATGCTTTTGAACAAGAAGGATTTGAGTTGTCTCTCTATACACATTTTTTGGTAGAAGGATTGCGAACAGGTGCGGCGGATCGTGATGATGATGGGGATGTGACGGTTGATGAGTTGTATGAGTATGTACGGGATAAGGTGAAGAGTGTCAACGATCTGATGTCTCCAGAGTTTTATCCTGTCAAGGAAGGACATCGGATTGTTTTAGCAAAGGCAGTGCAGGATGATCCTAAGCTGAAGTTTCGGAAGGAGGTTGAGAACGTTGTTCGTGATAGCAATGGTAAAATCTCAACTTTTGCTAAGCGGGGTTTAGGAATACATTCGCAAGATTTGGGATTATCTCAATTAGAATCTGAGTCAATTATAAATGAAGTTATTCGTCCTTATGAGGAATATGATAAAAAGCTTACACAATACGAACAAGATTTATTGTCAGAAGTTTCTCAGGGATTCCCTTTTAGTAAATATGTGGAATCACAGTTAGAATATTACGAAAAGCGCTTAGGTTTGCGTGATGCCGATTTGCAGGAAATTAAAAGTCGGATAATCGGTAATAAGCAAGTTGAGTACGAGCAGAGGTTGCAACAAGAACAAAGACAAGCGGAAGCTGTACGTCTGAAGCGTCAGCAAGAAGATGCTGAACGGTTAAGGCTGCAACAAGTTGCTGAAGCGGAGAGGCAGAAACAAGAAAGCGATCGGCTAGAACGTTTGAGGACACAGGCTGAGGAGGAAGATCGGCTAAAACGGCTACAGGAAGAAGCGGAACGAGTCAAAAAACAGCAACAGAGTAAGCCTGCTCAACCTGAGTTTGAGTTTGAAGTTGTTAAAGTTAGATTGGTAAAAGAGAGTGGTTTCCTTGGAATTGGTGGTGGTACGAAAATTGAGTTAGATCGTAAAAATGGAAAAGCACAATATATCCGTGAAAATCTAGGTAATGGCGTAACTCTTGATCTAGTAAAGATTCCTGCGGGGAAATTTATGATGGGAATGCCAGCAGATGAGCGAAAGATTGCGCTTGAGAATGCTAAGAAATATGATTGGAATGGGGCAGAAGCATATTTGGATCGGTCAACGCCACAGCATGAAGTAAAGGTTCCTTCTTTTTTGATGGGGAAATATACTGTAACCAATGCTCAATGGCAAGCAGTGATGGGAACGAAGCCATCGGAAAGCTCTGATGTTAAGTTTCAAGGCGAAAACCAGCCAGTAATCAATGTTTCGTGGGATAATTGTAGGGAGTTTTGTAAAAAGCTCTCTGAAAAAATCAACAAGAATGTCAGGTTGCCTAGCGAAGCCGAATGGGAGTATGCTTGTCGCGCTGGAACCACTACCGCCTTTCATTTTGGAGAAACCATAACCACTGAACTCGTCAACTATGATGGTAACTATCCCTATGTAGATGCACCAAAGGGAGAATATCGACAGAAGACAGTTGATGTCAATTTTGATAGGTTTAGCCCGAATGCATGGGGTTTATATCAAATGCATGGCAATGTTTGGGAATGGTGCGAAGATGTATGGCATGAAAATTATAATGGTGCGCCCACCGATGGCTCTGCATGGCTAACTGGTGGCGAACAAAATAGACGCGCTCTGCGGGGTGGCTCGTGGTTCTGCGATGCGATCAATTGTCGTTCGGCGTTTCGCATCAGGAACCCTGCGGACTATAGCGACGACTTTATCGGTTTTCGGGTGGTTGTCGCCTGAGTTCCGTTCTTTTCTTTCTCGCGCTCGTGAGGGCTTCTTCTTTGCTCTTTAGCCCTTTTGCGCTTTATATTTTGCACTAACCAAGTGCCTTTGGCACTTTTTTTTATTTCTTAATATTAATAATGAAAATTAAATGAACGAACTGCCAGTAATTCAAAAAACCTACGATCTCATTAAATGGACAGTGCCAATTCTTAATAAGTTATCTCGCGATCATAAATACTTGTTAGGCAACAGAATTATTACTTCACTTTACGATCTACTTGATAAATTAATCATAGCACGCTATCACAAAAATAAACTTCCTATCTTAGAAGAACTTAACTCCAATATTGATATATTACGCTATCAAATTCGCCTATTACATGACTTTGAATTATTACTAAATAATCGTTACGAATATTTCAATAAAGAATTACAAGAAATCGGTTCCGAAATTGGTGGATGGACAAAATCCTGTAGGGGCAAAGCATTACCGTAGAGATTTACAAATTTTGCAATTATTTAAATTCGGTAATGCTTTGCCCAAAACCTCACAACATAGGGACAATTTATCTTTAAATAGCGAAAAGGGTTTAGCATTTGCAAATTTAGATAGTGGTGAAGAGTTTAGAGATAGTCCCGCAAATGCTAAACCCCTACGATTATTTGTATATAAATCAATAAAAATATGAAACGGGCTGGTAATCTTTGGGGACAAATAATTACTTTTGAAAATATTTTATTGGCAACTAAAAACGCTCAAAAAGGTAAACGCTTTCGACCTAATGTTTTAGAGTTTAATTTTAATCTGGAAAACGAAATAATTACACTACAAAAAGAGCTGGTTTCCCAAACATATCAACCATCAGAATACACAGTATTTAAAATCATCGACCCCCAACCTCGCCAAATCTCCGCAGCACCCTATCGCGACAGAGTAGTTCATCACGCCCTTTGCAACATCATCGCTCCCATCTTTGAGCGTTCCTACATCTACGACTCCTACGCCAATCGCATCGGATTTGGCACACACAAAGCCCTCAAAAGATTTACCGAATTTACCCGTTCTAGTCGCTATATTTTGCAATGCGATATCAGCAAATATTTCCCCACGATTGACCATGAAATTCTCAAAAAAATTATCCGTAAAAAAATTAAATGCCCAAATACACTTTGGCTAATCGACACAATTATTGATCGCAGTAATTTACAAGAACCATTTGAGCATTACTTTCCTGATGACGATCCGCTTTTACCCCTCACCAGACGCAAAGGCTTGCCCCTCGGCAATTTAACCAGTCAATTTTTTGCCAATATTTACCTCAATGAATTCGATCGCTTTATCAAAGAAACCCTAAAGATCAAAAAATATTTACGCTATGTTGATGATTTCGCATTGTTTAGTGATGACAAAGATACTCTAGAAAATGCTCGTCAAGAAATTCAAAAATTTTTAACAGATTTACGCCTAGTCCTTCATCCTAAAAAAACGCAACTATTCGCCACCAAACTCAGCACTAATTTTGTCGGATTTCGCATTCTTCCATCAGAAATTCGAGTTCTTTCAAAAAACATCCGTCGTGGCAGAAAGAGAATTCGCTGCATCTGCAAAAATGTGAGTAAAGGGAAGTATGATCTTAATTATCTTCTCAACTCCTTACAAGCTTGGAGGGGACATCTGCAACATGGCAATACATGGCACTTGCAGCAACAGTTATTTGGTGATCTTGATTTAGCGATTAGCGCGATCAAGTAGCCAGAGAAGGTATAGATCGACAGCGCTCTGCGGGGTGGCTCGTGGAACAACAATGCGATCAATTGTCGTTCGGCGAATCGCAACAGGAACAATGCGGACAATAGCAACAACAATATCGGTTTTCGGGTGGTTGTCGCCTGAGTTCCGTTCTTTTCTTTCTCGCGCTCGTGAGTACTGCCCAAGGTCAGAATTGATTTATGGGAATGAATCGAGTGTACGTTATGGGAGTCCAGATCTGTGCCTGTGGTGCGACAGCATCCAAATATAAAACTGAGTCAGTTATTTTAGTAGGGAAACCGAAAGGTTAACTGACTTAACTTGCTCGAACAACATCTACCCTAAAAACAGTAATTCGTTAGCATTGCGTCAGTCCTAAAATTCTTAAATGGTTTCTTAGATCTGTGTTGAAACCGCAATTTTTGCTAAGATTAATAATTGGCAACAACCTATAAGAAAAATTTTTGACTTAAAATTTTTCTTATAGGTTGTTGCTAATGAGTTAACGCCGATCGCAAACTCTTCTGATCATCTAGTCATAATACAAATCTTGATATGCCTGACTCTCTCGCTGATGCTGCCAAAATCCAAGAAAAACTGGCAATTCAATATTATAAATTGCCAGCACTAGAGCGCCAGATGATCCAAGTATTAGCGATCGCCTATGAGCCAACTAATCGCAGCGTTTTTTTTGATTGCCTATTGCAGTATGGACTCAAGGATAAGGATGATCGGCATTTTACGGTAGGGGGATTAAAAGTCTATGTCGATCGCTTTTTAAAAATTGGGCTACTGATACAGGAGCGATCGCAGGGTTTGCAATGCAATCCCTATTTGATCGATATTGCGATAAGAGATGCCGTGAAGGCGGGTAACTTCGAGAAAATTGTCAAAGCGATCGAAGCCCAACTTCCTGTGCCTAGCTACGGCAAGCTAGAATCCCGCAGTTTTAGAAGTGAATCCCAATTTGTGCGCGAGGTGAGAATTGGCATCTATCGCCAAGATCTTACATTTGTCACAAAGCAATTTGAAGATTTTTATCGCTATGGTTATCCTCAGCAACGGATCACACTAGAAACCGTTTTACATCAAATCTGTACCAATCCCTTTGATGTTAATTGGTTTAAAAAATTAAAATCAGAGTTCTATGAGATGGCTCTCAGCACGATTTTAAATAGCAGTGTTATAAAGTTAAAGCCCAATCATGAGGCTTTTACGTTGCTCCAAAATGCCTTTCAGGAGCAGTTTCTCAATCCCACTTCAAAGAATTCCTCAGAGGATGCAGAACTTTCAAGCGATCGCTGCACCGATATGTTGCTTTTGATCTTGATCGAACAAAGCTTGTTAAGAGCAGATTTAGAAACGGCTCAGGCTGCCTATGATCACCTTGGGGAAGATTATAAAGTGGCGGGGGATTCTTTCATTGCTTGGCTGAACTTTATTAAGGGAAATCGGGAATTAGCGATCGCCCAGTTCCGCCAATCCCTCAAGATGATCAAAAAGGCAACGGGCAAGCGACAGATTTACTTCAGTGGCGAGGCTGGGTTATTTTTTATACTTGCCCTCATTCAAGAGGGAACTGCTGAGAGTATGCGCGAAGCGGAAAGCTATGCAGCTCTCATGACTAAGCAGACTAACCACTGGCTGCAAGTGACCTATAGCCGTTTTCAGAAGTTACTCAAGTTTCAACTGGGTGATATTCCTCAAAAGGAACTGCTTAGTGCTGAGTATATTCATGATCACACCAATAGTCATACCCTAGAAGCTTTTTTTAGTGCGCTCTGTCTCTACTGGATTAATCCCGAAAAAGCAAGAATTGAACTATCGCGGATTCTCGAACCTTTACTCAAGCAGTCCGTAGCCGCAGGTTATCACTGGTTATCAATGGAAGCTGCCGAATTACTAGGGCAAATCTCTCCTAATTCCATTCATCAAAAGCACGCTCAGAAATTACGTCAAGCCAATCAAATTCCGACAATCGTTAATTTAATTCGTCCACAGGAAACTTGGGAACTTAGCCTCAATGCCCTACTTAATCTCAGTAAGTCTCCACAGGAGCAAAGTAAGGCGGCAACTAACTCTCCGCAACGTTTAGTCTGGTTTATCACCTTTAATAAGGGAACCTGCACCATCCAACCAAGGGAGCAGAAGATTAATGCCAAAGGGGTGTGGAGTGCAGGACGAAATATTGCAGTCAAGCGCCTTAAGGATAGTGTCCATGAGTTTCCCTACATGACTCCGCAGGATATTATCGTTTGTTCTCATATCCAGATTTATTCCTTTCATGGCTATTATGGACAGAGCCAATATGAATTTGATGAAGATACCATCTGTGCTTTGATCGGACATCCCTTTGTGTTTTGGGAAGATTCGCCGACAACTCGCGTCGAGATTGTCAAGGGTGAGCCTGAGCTATTGGTGAAGACAGGAAGAGGCGATCGCCTAATTTTAGAATTTTCGCCCCAGCTAAAGGATGGACAGAATTTTGTCGTGGAAAAGGAAAGTCCCACTAGACTGAAGGTCACACTAGTCAATGAATCCCATCGCCGCATTACGGAAATTATTGGCAGAAAAAATCGCCTCGAGATTCCTGTAGCTGCTAAGGAGAGAGTGTTAGCGGCGATTCATGGTATTTCTTCGATTGTGACGGTACATTCCGATATTGGTGGAGTTGTGAGCAATGCCGAGGAAGTTCCATCGGATAGCAAGCCCCATGTGCATATTTTGCCATCGGGTGATGGGCTGAAGGTGGCGGTGTTAGCTCGACCCTTTGCCAATGCGGGGGCTTACTATCGTCCGGGAACTGGTGGCGCGACCGTATTAGCCGAAATTGATGGAAAGCGCTTACAAGCAACGCGCAATTTAAAGGAAGAGAAAAAGCTCGCTAATGAGGCGATCGCCGCTTGCCTTACCCTCGGCAACTATGAGGAAAATGATAGCGAATGGATCATTGATGATCCTGAGTTTTGCCTAGAGCTATTATTGGAACTGCAAGCATTAGGCGATCGCATTGTCTTGGAATGGCCTGAAGGCGAAAAGATGCGAATCAGTCATCGGGCTGGGTTTGGCGATTTTAGGATGTCGATTAATCAGAGTCGCGATTGGTTTGCTGCTGAAGGTGAGTTACAGCTTGGCGATGACAAGGTGCTAGATATGCAGCGACTTCTAGAACTTCTGGATAAAACCCCTAGTCGATTTATTCCCCTTGGCGATGGTCAGTTTTTGGCGCTTACGCAACAGTTTCGCAAGCGCCTCGATGAATTTCGCCGCCTCTCCGAAAAACATGGCAGTGGCACTAGATTTCATCCCTTAGCCGCCTTAGCCCTTGAGGATTTTGTCGATGAAATTGGCGACCTCAAAGTTGATAAGCATTGGAAAGCCCATGTCAAAAAAATTAAGGAAATGCGAAACTTTGAGCCCCAATTTCCCACCACCTTGCAAGCGGACTTGCGTGATTATCAAATCGAAGGTTTCCAATGGTTAGCTAGATTGGCGCATTGGGGAGTTGGGGCTTGCTTAGCCGATGACATGGGCTTGGGCAAAACCCTGCAATCTCTTGCTTTGATTCTTACCCGCGCCCCTCACGGTGCGACGCTGATTGTCGCGCCTACTTCCGTTTGTATGAACTGGATTGGTGAAGCTGCTAAGTTTGCGCCGACGTTAAATGTGATTGTCTTTGGTACAGGCGATCGCCAAAAAGTTCTAGACAATCTTCAGCCCTTTGATATGGTGATCTGTAGCTATGGCTTAATGCAGCAGGAGGAAGTAGGCGAAATGCTTGCTAAGGTGCAATGGCAAACGATTGTGCTGGATGAGGCACAGGCGATTAAGAATACTGCAACTAAGCGATCGCAGGCAGCGATGAATCTACAAAGTAGTTTCAAAATGATTACCACGGGTACACCTATCGAAAATCATCTGGGTGAACTCTGGAATCTGTTCCGCTTTATTAATCCGGGGCTACTTGGTTCCCTTGATAACTTTAATACTAACTATGCTAATCCCATCGAGCGATCGCAGGATCGAGAGGCTCGCAATCAACTTAAAAAGCTAATTCAGCCCTTTATTCTGCGGCGCACCAAAAATCAAGTTCTGCAAGAACTTCCATCACGTACTGAAGTGACTCTCCAAGTGGAACTTAGCAAAGAGGAACTTGCCTTTTATGAAGCGCTACGACGAGAGGCGATCGCTAAACTTACGGATACTCCCGCCAATGCAGGACAGAAGCACTTACAGGTTCTTGCGGAAATTATGAAACTGCGCCGTGCTTGCTGCAATACCAAGCTCGTCCGTCCCGATATCCCTCTGCCAAGCTCCAAGCTCCAGCTTTTTGGAGAAGTGGTCAATGAATTACTGGACAACAAACACAAGGCTTTAGTCTTTAGTCAATTTGTCGATCATTTACATATCATTCGCGATTATCTCGATTCTCAAAAAATTAGCTATCAATATCTCGATGGCAGTACTCCCGCTAAGGAGCGCAAAAAACGAGTGGAAGCTTTTCAAGCAGGGGAAGGCGATGTCTTTTTGATCAGCCTCAAAGCTGGCGGTACGGGTTTAAATCTGACGGCGGCTGACTATGTCATCCACATGGACCCTTGGTGGAATCCTGCGGTCGAAGATCAAGCCAGCGATCGCGCCCATCGCATCGGTCAAAAACGCCCTGTGACGATCTATCGCCTCGTAGCTAAGGGAACGATCGAAGAGAAAATTGTCGATCTACACCATCACAAGCGCGATCTTGCAGATAGTTTGCTAGAGGGTACGGATATGAGTGGCAAGGTCACCACCGATGCCTTGCTACAATTGATCAACGAAATTTAACCCCCCCATAATAGAAAGCCGACATTCCGCTAAGCCACTTAAGGGGTTTAGCGGTGCTGGAATTTTGATAGATTAGCGATCGCTACATCAGACAATTAAAAACATAGGAGCAATTCATGAATTGCTCCTATGTTTCAGGGTTTTTCTTAACTCGCTTTTTCTGCTCAACTTTGAGTAATGGCGCACTTAGGGCTTCATAGAGGTTAAATAAATACTCGATGCGGTTTAGTTCGCTAACGAAGGGTTGGGGACGGTAACAAAGGTCTACAGCTTTGTCTAGGATTTGATGTACTTTTACCAAGTCGGGCGGCATGGTGAGAGGATCGTAAAGATCGGCGAGGCTACTATCGGGATATTTTACTCTTGTGTCTAATACCGCTTGCGCGGCAGTTTCCACTTTTTGCTTTTGTTTGTCGCTGAAGTTTTCAGGGAATGGATAGTTGTTGTAAACGATTGTATTGGAATAGCGGAAATCACTCTTTAATCTTCCACATACATATCTCACCCAAGTCATGTGCATTTCAGAGGTCAAAATACCGAAAATATAAAGGTTAGCGTCAGGAACGCAACTACAGCTATTCGCAACAATATTATCTTTACCAAACAAGCTAATTGGAATATATTTCCTGTTTTCAGAAGAGTGAAGTGGAAGAATTATATAGTCGCTATTAGGTTGTCTAATCTCAGTAAAAAGAGTTGGAAATTGCGCCCATTGGACTGTGGAGCTTTTAGTGCTTGCCAGACGAAATTTTTTAACAGCTTCTACTTTGTTCGTTAATAGAGGTAAACTTTTAAATTCATTAGGTTGTATATCTTTAAGCCAGAAACACCAACGTTTTTTATTGTTTAAAAATTCATCTGCGGATATAAAAGGTTTAACGAATTTTTCTCCGTAGGGTTCTTGTTGGACATATTCGGTTTTCTCTGAGTCAGTCATTAAAAGATTGCCATCATCTGTAGGTTTACTTCCATAAACCATTGCAGGAATATTACAAATTGGCTTTGTTCTTTTCAAAATAACTAAATCATTCCCTCCCACTAAATAGGGATTAATATTTTTGGCTTTCTGCTCCGTTGGCTCTCCTTTGATATCTGCATAATCAAAAATTCTTTTATTTTCAACTTCCTGTAAACCAAATCCAATAATTACACAATGCACAGCCGCATTACCTTTTGCCTCATTACTCCAGCTAAAAGTCCGATGGGCAAAATGAATTTTAATCTTGTATTTATTGTAAAGCTCTTGCCAGAGAATCCCTACCTGTTCACCTTGAGAAATAGAACTTGTACTCACAAAAGCACATTTAACCTCCCCTAGCCCCTCCTTGGAAGGAGGGGAACAAGAGTTTAGATATTGGGCAGCTTTCAAGTACCAAGCACAAACATAGTCCAATACACCAGCCCCATTCACCCCAGCAAAAATCATCTCCATATCCGACTTCTGCTCAGCGCTTTGCAAATGCTTACCCACAAAAGGGGGATTTCCTAAAATATAGTCAAATACCACCCCCTGCCCCTCCTTGAAAGGAGGGGAGTAAGACTTCTTATCTTGTCCTCCTCCTAACTCCTGTCCTCCTCCTAACTCTTGTTCCCCTCCTTTTAAGCAGGGGCTAGGGGAGGTTCTTAAATGCTCTCTAACATCCTCTAACACTCCCTCTAAATTTTCAAAAATTAAATTATTCGCATAACGCAACACTGTAATTCCCACACTCCATAAAAATTTATCCCTAACCGCATCATATTCCCTACCCTCCTGCGTAAAATGCTGACCACCATCCAACTCGATCGCCAAATTAGCACTTGGGCAAAAGAAATCTAAAATGTAATGACCAATTGAATGCTGTCTCCTAAACTTAAACCCATCCAACTGCTTACCTTGCAAAGCTTTCCATAAAGTCACCTCCGCAGGAGTCGCATTATTCCGTAACTCTCGCCTAAACTCTTTCTTGCTAGCAAGATTACTAATCGCCTTATAAGGAACTTGTTCTCCTAACTCTTGTCCCCCTCCTAACTCTTGTCCCCCTCCTTGCAAGGAGGGGCTAGGGGAGGTTCTTAATCTTTCTCCTTGCACAGAAAAATTAGAAGAGGTTTTAGATACTCTCGGAACCACCCCTAGCCCCTCCTTTGAAGGAGGGGAACAAAATCGCCAATCAATCCGCAACGAATTGCCATGCACAATCCTCGCCGCTTTCTTCAATGGCAAGCGTACAAAATATTGTCCAAACTCATTACTCACCTTCACATTCATCTGATGATCGATCAACCACATTGCCACCTCGGCAACCCGCACCGCAAACTCATCATACTCAATCCCCGCAAACTGATCCACATCCACCTGAATAATTGAGCTAATATCTGTCACCAACTGCCCATTCTTATTCAACTCCAACAAAATCACAATCTCTAAATCTCGTAACTCTCGATAAGTGATAATCAAGAAATTACCGCAACCGCAAGCAGGATCGAGAAAATGCAAATCTGCAATCTTTTGATGTAACTCCTCTAGCTTATTGCGATTACCCTTCGCTTTCTCAAACTCAACATACAAATCATCCAAAAAAAGCGGTCTAATCAACTTTTGAATATTCTTTTCAGAAGTATAATGCGCCCCCAAATTACGCCGTTCCGTCTGATTCATCACCGCCTGAAACATCGACCCAAAAATTGCAGGAGAAATCAACGACCAGTTAAAAGCACAAGCTTCAAGCAACTGCAATCGCATATCCTTATCAAATTCCGCACTGGGTAAAGGTTCCTCAAATAACTTTCCATTAATATAAGGGAACTGCGCTCGATTCTCATCCAAATTTTTTAAACGCTTCTCATTTGGCGTATTCAAAACTCGAAAGATTGAATCAAGATGCATTGCCAAATCACTGCCATCTTCCTTTGTATGCAGATCGATATATTCCCAAAAAATACCATTTTTATCAAAAATCCCCGTATCATCCGCAAACAGACAAAACAACAACCGCACCAGATAAACTTCCAAGTCATGCCCCGTATAGCCAATCTCCTTGAGGCGATCGTGCAGTTTCCCCATCAACTCCGCCGCCTCAATATTGACAGGTGCTTCATCCTTATAAATACGCTTCTGATAACCAGCGATCGCCCCAAATAGTTCAACTCGATTAACAAAATCCTTTAGCTCAAACTCCGTAGTCTCATCGGTATCCAAATCATAGAGCCTGAATTTCTGAAAATCCGACACCAAAATATATTTCGGTAACTCATGCTCTTTTAAATTGGGAAAATAATCCTTAGCCTGTTGTGTCGCTTTATCTAAGTCCTTGCCCCTAGACTTATGCTCCACCAAAATCATCCCTTTCCACAGCAAATCGATAAAACCTTGCTTGTTATCTGCCTTTTTAATCGGTAGCTCAAAACTCCCCACCCGCCGCCGTGAAATGCCAAACACATTAAAAAATTCATTCCAAAAAGATTGCGATTCCGACTTCTCTGAAGTCTCACTTTCCCACTCCTTAGAAAAGGCGATCGCCCTTTGCTTAATCTCATTCCAACTTAGCGGCATATTTGGAAACGCTACGACATAATTTTAGGTAATATTTATACTACCATTTGTTTTCTAAAGTTACCTCCTTGGGCGCAGTCACCATTTTGCTAAAACTAGAACAAGGGGCTTAAGCCCCTTGTTTTTATCAAATGTTCCAAAGTGAGATGTTCTCTAAGACAAACGCAGTTTGACTAATTCTCAAAATGGCTTTGCCATTTTGAGAATTAGAATTACTTATCAGTTTTAGGAACTACGGAAACAATCAACATATTGTCAGGTTGCAATAATTCCTTTGCGGCTCGGTTGACTTGTTCTAGGGTAATAGATTGAATACGCTGGGGGAACTTATAAAAATCACCAACGGGCAAGCCATAGATTTCATCACTTAGCAAGGCGCTAGTAATGCTATCAGGATCAGCAAATTCGGTAGTGAAATTATTAATTAAGCTCTTTTTCGCGACATCAAATTCCGCTTGGGTAATTCCCTTATCGCGGACATCCCTTAACAAAGCAAGGGTAGCGGCGATCGCCTTTTGAGTATCCTTGCCGCTAGTCTGCATTTGGACGATAAAAGCACCCTGTGGAGGTCTCCCTGCTTGGAAGAAGCTATAAATGCCATAGGTCAAGCCAAGGCGATCGCGAATTTCTGAACCTAAACGACTAGATAGAGTATCACCACCTAAGACCTGATTGAGAAAGATGGCAGGATAGTATTGTGGATCGGAACGGGAAATACTGGAATGACCCATCAGCGTCACTGCTTGAGTTTTTCCAGCGAGAGTTGCTTGTTTCTCGGTAGTTGCCGCTAATTTGACCATCTTCGGAAATTGGAATTTTGGAGCTTTGCCTGTGGCTTGCCAACTCCCTAGTTTCTCTTCGAGTAGCATTCTCACTGTAGCAGGCTCAAAATCTCCTGTAATCGTGAGAATTGTGTTGTCAGGTCGATAATAAGTGCGATAGAACTGGGCTAAATCTTCGCGAGTTAAGGACTTGATCGATTCTTCCGTTCGCATCGCACTAAAGGGATGTCCTTGAGGATAAATCGCGGATTGGAAGATGCGACGAGCTAGGGAATTAGGATTGTCTAACTCGGATTTTAGAGATAGTAAATTGCGCTGACGATTCAGTTCAAATTCTTTCTCTGGGAAAGTCGCATTTTGTAATAGATCCGCCAATTGATCGATCACCGTAGGCAAATCCTTAGAAAGAGAAATACCTGAAATACCCACACTTTCACGTCCTGCGGAAAATCCTAATCTTGCACCTAGATTTTCGAGTCTGGAGGCAAGGGTGAGGGCATCTTTAGTGGTAGTGCCATTGGTAAGGTTTTGGGCGGTAAGCCCTGCTAACCCTGCTTTAGCTAGGGAGTCAAATCCTGATCCCGCTTTTATTTCGCCCACAAGATTGACCGTTGGAGTACTGCGATCGCGCAATAGCAAAACCTTCAATCCGTTGGATAGAGTAAATTTATCGGGATTTACCGCAGTGGGTATTTCTGATTTGGATACTAAAGCGCTTTCTGGTAGATATTTGGCGACTTCCGCAGGATCAACAGGAGCGCTAGGTTTAAAAGCTTCGGAGGAATGGGCATTGCTGGGAGTCGTACCTGCACCTGCGGTAATTACCGAAGGCTCGAAGTATCCCACCACGCGGCGATCGCTAGCTAAATATTGCTTCGCCACCCGCTTAACATCGGCAATAGTCACCTTATCGACGGCTTGCAAATAGCGATCGCTATAGCGATAGTCTTGAGCCAAGGTTTGGTTATAGCCAATTTGAATCGCCTGTGAATTGATATCGCGATTGCCGAGAATGTAGCTTGCTCGCATATTAGTTTTGGCGCGATCGAGTTCCTCTTGGCTAATGGACTGAGTTTGCAACTTGTCTATTTCCGCAAGCAGTAGGCGATCGAGATCTTCAAGGGATTTGCCCTGCGTGGGAGTTGCACTAAGCAAATACCAGCCCGTGCCAATTTGTGAGGCAGAACTACCACTCACCCCACTTGCCAAGCCTGTCTCCACAAGAGCTTGATAAAGACGAGAACTTCTCCCAGAGGTCAAGACGCTATCCATCACATCGATCGCCGCCACATCAGGATCATTAACCTTGGGCAAATTAGGATAAAGCGATTGCAGAAAAGGCACACTACCTGGTTCTTTTAAACGAATTGGCTCCTTAGCGGATTTTGGTGCTGGTGGCTTGGGCTTTTTCTGCTGCGCTTCCGCCGTAATTAAAACTTTAGGCTTAGGGGGAGCCGAAATTGTGCCAAAAATCTCTTGGACTTTTTTGATTGTCTCCTCTGTGTCGATATTGCCCACAATGACTAGGGTGGCGTTATCAGGACGATAAAAATTATGGTAGTAATTTTGAATATCCTCGACGGTGAAATTTTCTACATCAGGTCGATAGCCAATCACTGGCCAGCCATAGGGACTATCGGGATAAGCCGCTAGCATTACCTGACGATATAGTCTCGTCCCGGGGCTATTATTGCCGCCATCTAGCTCGGATAAAACGACCGTACGCTCACTCTTGAGTTCTTTCTCGCCAGCAACCGTATTCACCATGCGATCGGCTTCTAATCGGAGCATTGCGTCGAGCTTGTCGCTACCTGCTGTGCCAACATAGGCAGTCATGTCATAGCTGGTAAAGGCATTGGAGTTACTGCCCAAAGCACTAAATAAGCGTCCAAACTGAATGGGACGTTCTTTAGTGCCTTTAAACATCAAGTGTTCGAGTTGGTGAGAAATACCCGTGATTCCTTTGGTCTCATTTTGGGAGCCAACACGATACCAAACCTGCACACTGACTACAGGAGCCGTATTGACTTGCTTGGTTAAAACCGTTAGTCCATTATCTAAAACAGTTTTAACGACATCTGCTGTCAGTGAATTATCAGTTTTACGAATGGGTTGGGGTAAAGGTTTGGTAGAAGTTTGGGCAACCAGATCGGTTTGGGCAGCAAAAGCCTGACTTCCTAAAAATTTTGAAATTGATTGCGGTACTATTGACAAGCTAATTGGCAAATTGCCAAGCATTACCACAGCGATCGCTGCGGCTAAGCCACGACTCAAAAAAGAGAGCATAAAATTACGCTTCACCGAGATCTCCACGAAATACAAACTTTATTATAGTTGCGTCTTAGGAATTGCACTCTAAGCCTATCCCAACACAACATTTTTTTTAATTCATAAAATAAGAAGAGGCGCAAAGTGCCTCTTCTTATTTCATGAATTGAAATATTACGGCGATCGCTAAATTTATGTCGTCACCCAAGAGAGCATATAATCGTAAAATAACTTTTTAGTTGTATCTAGTTAACAAAAGTTTTAGAACATTAGGTCATATACTGCCTAACTGACTAGCTTGAGCCATTAACTAGCTTTAGCAATAAATCCTCTGAAATACTGAACTTTGACGAAGATTCATGCCATCTCCTACTTCTTCCCTCCGAAATACCTTTGCTAGAACTGAGATCCGTCGGCTGCAAGATCTGCTGCCGCCAGAGTTACAGGCATGGGTAAAAGTGCTTAACGCCGATGGTGTCCGCCCTCCCCTAATTAGCTGCGAAGAAGCTGGCGGCGATGAGGTGGTGATTTTAGTTGATATGGTGCGCTGGGAACGGATGGCAGAGGATCAGCGCAATCTCTTGTTTTGGCACGAAGTAGCCCGCATCCAAAACGATGCTGTCCCCAAAGATGGCTGGGAAGTAGCCGCCCTCGCGATCGGGCTGGGTGGTGCTGTCGGCGAACTCTGGGTACAAAATGGTTTACTGTTTGTGCTTGCCCTTGGTATTTGCGGGGTAGCTGGGTTTCAGCTATGGCGCAAAGGTACGAGCAAAAAAGATATTCGCAATTTGATCGAAGCGGATCAGGGGGCAATTCGCCTCGCTGTACGCAATGGCTATCCTTTGCCAGCCGCTTACAAGAGTTTGGGTAGTGCGCTAAAAATTATGCTCAGTGATGTATCCAAGGGGCGATCGCGTACATTGATTGAAAAGCGTCTGGATGCCCTTCGCAATGAGGCGAATAAGGCTCGACGCAATTACGAAAACTAAAAAAGAGGGGTGATTGTTGCACAGCAACAATCACCCCTCTTTTTTAGTTTGTTTAAAGAAATTCGACTTTGCCCGTTGCTAATCGGTAATAGGCGGGTACAACTTTTAAAGAGCTATTTTTTACTTCATGGGACAAAATTGGCTCTGTGGATTGGATTTGCTTGACCATCAGATGCACATGAGCCTTGACCGTATCACTAACCACACAGTCGCCATTGGCTTCTCTTCCCGCCTTGATTGCAGGCTCAATATAGCTAATCAACGAATTAAGTTTACCTTCAGAAAATGCGTGATTGATCGCTGCCATTACTGCCCCACAGCGCTCATGCCCTAAGACTACTACTAACCTTGTTCCTAGATGTTCCACGGCAAACTCAATACTGGCGAGTACAGCCTCATCAGCCACATTTCCCGCCACCCTAAGCACAAACAAATCTCCAACGCCTTGATCGAAAATTAGCTCAGGTACTACGCGGGAATCTGCACAGCCTAAGATAATGGCAAAAGGATGCTGAGCCACCGAAAGATCGACTCGCCGTTGTGAACCTTCATGGGGATGCTCCACATGATCGAGGGCGTAGCGTTGATTACCATCTAGCAACTCCTGTAACGCAGCTTCAGCGCTTAGGTTTTCGACTGTGTAGTAGGAATGGTTTGCGGCGAGCATGGCTTTACGATTTGAATATGCTCAAATTTAGCCATATTTTGGGGTTGAGAAAGTAATGAATGTGACTTTACAGCGCTTTGCGCTTATTTGAAACCCAGAAATATTTTTGAAAGCGGCGCGAAGCGCCGCTTTCAAAAATATTTCTGTAGCATCAATAGGCTAATAAGTGGTGGCGCTTCGCGCCCACCACTTATCTTGGTTAGGACGTTTGACTTTTGCCGATCGCCTTACGTTGTTTTTTAGCAGTAATGCTAAGGGCAAAATTCTCAAGGGTGTTATAGAAACTGCGGGGCAAAATCCAGATTAGGTAAGCCGCAAAAAGGGTTTGTAGCGATCGCTTGGGTTCGTAGATCAGAATTTTCCAATTTGAGGCGAGGGCGCGGTTGACTAATTGGACGGCGGCTTTACCATCCTGATTGCGAATCGCACGACGAGAGAGATAGCGATATTGATAGGCACGGGCAAGGCTTTCCCATTTGGCTAATAACTGGGGGGCATAGGCGCGAGTTTTGGCAATTACTTTTTCCCATGAGTCGAGTTGCTTCATCATGTTTGCCGAAAGCCCACCAGAATTAACGCGATAAAGCGTGAGAGGTTCGGGAATACCTGCGATTTGCCAATTAGTTTGGATGGCGATTCTCAACCAGCATTCAATGTCTTCCGATTGGCGAAACTGGTCATCAAAATAAAAGTCTTCTATTTCTCCATAGAAATTATTTTGGAACTTAATTTCGTCGAGAGCTTCTCGGCGAATTACAGGCGCAGAGCCATTGCCAATGGGATTACGACAAAGAATTATTTCGGGAGTAATATCTTTAAGCTGAGGGATTTGATAAATTCCCAGTGACTGACTCTCATCATTGATAAATTCAGAACTGCAATAACTAATTCCTAAGGATGGATTTTGATCAAGATGTTGGATATGCTTTTCTAGCTTTGACGATCGCCACACATCATCAGAATCCAAAAGGGCTAAATATTCACCCTGAGCATGGCGAATTCCTGTATTTCTTGCTCCCGCTAGTCCGCGATTTTTTTGATGGATAATTTTAATTCTCGAATCCGTAAAACTTTTGCAAATTTCAATACTGCGATCCTTCGATTCGTCATCAACGATAATTAGTTCAAAGTCCGTAAAGGTTTGAGAGAGAACTGAACGAATAGTTTCCTCAATATATTTCTCCACATTATAAACAGGAACAATTACAGAAACCTTTGGCATAATAACCTCAAACAATGAGTGAATATCCTTTCTTTTTGAGAAACCGATATGAGATGTCCTCTATCAGTTCCTTATTTTATGGCGAAGCCCCTACTTAACAACCATTTCCCGTAGGTTGCCAATATTGTTAAAAAAGTTCGGCGTGGTTCTCGGAAAAAAATGTGCCAATCGGAAGCGATCGCCCGATGCATAAAGTCTAAACCCACCTCTGGGGGTAAACCTAGACGATAAGCGCGACGGGCTAAATAGCGTAGATGGACGGCTCTAGCCAGAGCATAGTGGCGACTAACTAGGGCAGGAGCGTACTTTTTAGCTCTCTCAATTAATAAATCCCATCCTGCCTCCATGCGGTAGAGCGATGACGACAATCCAGAGAGGCTAGCGCGATAATAAACTAAAATGCGATCGACTCCTTCTATTTGCCAAAATGTACCATCTTCTCTTTGGGAACAAATTACCCGAAATAGCCATTCTAAATCTTCGGAATAGCTCATGTCTTCCGCAAATCCTCCTACTTGGGCGCATACCTCTGCACGCACGACGGGATTTGACATGGTGCTAGTAGGATTTTCGTAGAGGAAGTCTTCGGGCTGGAGATTAACTAGTCTCGCTGTCGAAATCTGCCCTGTCGGTTCCCCTTCGGAAGTCATAAATTCAATGCGGCTAAAGCTAATTGCTAAGCTGGGATTGGCTCGAAAATGCTCGATATGGGTCGCCAGCTTTTCAGGAAACCACAGATCATCAGCATCGAGAAAAGCGATAAATTTACCCTTGGCTAATTGGATGCCATGATTGCGAGTCGCTGATACGCCTTGATTAGTTTGGGAAATAACTTGAATTCGGCGATCGCCTAAAGCATATTGATTAGCAATTTCTAAGGTGTTATCCATTGAGCCATCATCAATAATTAATAGCTCAAAATCTATAAATGTTTGATTGAGAACTGATTGGATGGTCTGCTCAATAAAGTTTGCAGCATTATAGGCGGGTAGAACTACGGATATGATGGGAGCGCTCATGGATTGACCTCCACTGGGCTGAGTACATTTTGCGATCGCATAATTTTTGGCATATTGCGAGTTACCCAAATCGAATACATCGGTAAAGCTAACCCATGTGCTAGCAATACGGCTGCTGCTACGCCGATAATGCCCCAGTTAACTCCGATGAGAAGCGCGATCGCAAAGAAAGCTGTAAAAAAGGCATTCCAACGCAGATCCCAATGGGGTTTGTCGAGCGCCCAGAGGACTCTAGAAGCGGCATTGGCAAAAGGACGGGGGATTGCGGAGATACAAATTAGAATCAAGATAGGAATTGCAGGGAGCCACTTTTGACCGAAGATGATTGGCACATAAAATGGAGCGAGGGTCGATTGTAAAAGTACGAGGGGGAACACAATCCAAGCGATCGTTTTCAGGCTGCTAAAGTATCGGTCTTTGAATTGTTCGGGATCGGAACGGGCGGCGCATAAATGCGGAAATAGAGCAGAATCTACAGCATTGATCGCACTCATACTGATTCCTAATCCTGCATTAAAGGCGAAGTAATAAATTCCTAAAGCTTCCACTCCGAGAAATCTTCCTGCAATTAGATAATCGAGATTATTTCTGAGAGTATTCATTAACTTTACCCCCAAAATATTGCGTCCAAAGCGCATAATTTCCTGCCAATTAATCAATGTAAATTCTCGGGACGGTCGCCAAGGATTGTTGACATAATGCACAATTACCCAGATTGGCGCAACGATGACCTTGGGTAAGACGATCGCCCACATTCCCCAACCGAGAAACGCTAAAATGATCGTCAAAACATTATCGATGGAAACCTGTAAACCGTTAGCCAGAGCCATCACATGGAGTCGGTTCTCACGCTGAGTTAGGGAAGCCTGTACTAGGGAAATGGGAATCATCAGATAAACCAAAGCCATGATGCAAATGGGAAAAATAATCTGATTGTCTTGATAGAATAGAGCGACAGGGACAGAAATGAGGCACTGAATAATAAATAGAGAGCCACAAACCATCCAGTTTAGACAGTAGGCGGTTTGACAAAGTTGGTTTAAATCGCGCTCATCGGATTGAATGAGCTTGTCCCAAACTCCATTTTGAGTAAAGACATTCACAAACTCGTTGGTTGTCAGGACTAGCGCCGCCAATCCATAGTCATATTTCGAGAGCAGTCTGGCTAATACAACAGTCGCCGCCAAGCGCGAAATCCGAATAAATAGTTCCGATAAGCCTAGCCAGCCAAGATTGCGAAGAAAGCGATCGGCTAATTTCTGTTTGACTTTATCGATTATTTTGCCAATAGCTGACATAGTAAGTCCTCCCATGCGTTTAAGTGTTCTTCCCAAGCATTTCTGACCGATTCCCTTGCTTCTTTCCCCCAACTGCTTAGAGATTCGGCATTTACTTCCTGACAAAATTGCGCGATCGCCTGTGCCAGAATCTGAGGATCGTTAGGTAAGACACAAATGCCACAGCCAATTCCCCGCACCTGCTCGATCAAGCCGTCTACAGCACTGACAATGACGGGTTTATGGGCTGCCTTTGCCTCTAAACAAACATTCCCCCAAGGTTCCCAACGTGATGGAATAATCACCACATCGCTTTGTTCTAGAAATGCTGGTACATCATCAACTTTGCCCACAAATTGAATTTGTGCAAGTCCTTGGGCTAATTGTTGAAGGGAAGTTTCATCTTCGCCATAACCTGCGATTAGTAAACGAAAGTTAACATGAGGAATTAATTGGATGGCTTGGAGCAGAATGTCAAAGCCTTTCTGTTCGTTAAAGCGTCCATAGGCTGCAAAAACAGGCAGATTCCCCCTTGCTTTAGGACGTAGCGAGAGAAAGCGATCGCAATTTAAGCTCTGCTGAATTACAGTTACTTTTTTGCGTCTCACTAGTTGATATTTTGCCATCCATTCAGATTGGGCGAAGGAAACTAATAACAGGCGATCGCAACACCAATGACTAAGCCTTAACATCAGTCTAAATCTCTGAAGATTGGGAACTTTGAGTCGTTCAAAAGCTTCGGAATAGTGATGATCTTGAATGATTAGTTTTGCTTTCCCTTTGAGCAATTTAAGCATCAATAAATTGGGCAGGATTCTCCAAGAGCAAGCATCGTGAACGATAATAATGTCGGGCTTTAGGTTTTTAATGCTAGCTTTGACGCGATTAAAGGGGGCGATCGCGAATTCAAATTTTTCCTGTAAGTGCGAATTCGCGAGGCTATTAAGACTAGTCTTAACTCCCCCCATCCGTTCATCACTAAGTAAATTGAGTATTTTCAGTTTCATGAATATAGTTTCATATGTTTGCTGATGTTATTTAGCCAAAACTTCCCATAGTAAAGATTCCCAAGCATTAAAATAATCATCGCTAGACGATCGCACTGCTTCACGACCATTCTGCCCCCAATTGGCTAGAGTTTCATCGGGAAGATTGCTGATTTGGGCGATCGCCTTGGCTAGGGCTTGGGGATTTTCCGCAGGTACAACGATTCCGCAATCTTGAACTTGTTCGACTAGTCCATCAACAGCCGTGACAATTACGGGTTTACCAGCCGCCTTTGCTTCTAAACAGACATTGCCCCAAGGTTCCCAACGGGAAGGAATAATCACCACATCGCAGGTGGATAGAAAAGCAGGAACATCGCTAATCGAGCCTAAAAACCGCACATTTTCCATGCCCTCCGCTAATTGTTTGAGCATTGCTTCATCCGCGCCATAACCACCCAAAATAAGTTGCACTTGTCTAGATGGAACTAGCCGCATGGCTTTGATGAGAATATCAAAACCTTTTTGCTGGCTGAATCTGCCATAGGCTCCCAAGGTTAAAGGGCGATCGCATGGTTTAAAAGGAACCTCTAGAAATTTAGCGATCGGTGGTGATTGTTGAATTACCGATAACTTATTTGGGCTTGCCAATTGATAATCGCGCATCCATTGCCCCTGTGCATGGGACACCGCCACCACGCGATGAGCAGTCCCATAGGTAAGTTTTAGCATCAGTCGAAACCTCGCTTTAGAAGGAACCTGATACTGCTCGAATCCCTGTGAATAATGGTGATCGTGAATAATCAAACGGGTTTGTTTAGCGATCGCCCACAATGCTGTTAAGTTTCGCCAACTACAGGGATCATGAAAAATTGTCAATTCAGGTTTTAGCGCTTTCAAAGCTGATTTACTGTCACTTACAGGTGCGGTCAGAAATTCAAACTTTTCGCCTAGAGGCGAATTCATTAATCCCTCCATTGTCTTGTTAACTCCCCCCAGATTGCGATCGCTCAATAGTTTTAGTACTTTAATTTTCATTGCTAGATCCTCCTATGTTTTTTATACAGCAATCCGAAATCATTTGTAACTGGATAACGATTATCTTGAACGGTTTTAGATTTATTGAAGTTTTGTGTAATACAGCAGTAGATTATGTCACTAATTGGTTTTGCAAAAGATACAATCAAAATCATTGGCGATATTGTCCAACCCACATCAAACCTTGTTCCATGGGATCTAGTGTCATGATACAAACAATCAAGCAAATCAAAATTAGCGAAATAGTCGAAGCAATTCAACGCATGGGAGTTAATCAAGACACTCTCATAAATCTGACTATTGAAACTATTGAAGAAGATATCCTGACCGTCTTTAATCGAATTGGTAAAGAAGCTCAATCTAAAGGATTAACTGAAGAAATCTTAGAAGAGCTACTAGCCGATGAATCCTAAATTTATTGTCATTGACACTAATGCTTTAATTAGTGCAGTTCTTAGCCCCAATGGAATTGCCTATTTACAATTTGTAATTACTATAGCCGCATCTCTCACAATCCTTCTTATTGGTCACCTGATGCCTTAGTTGGAAAAGATAATTATCAGAATGTTTTGAACCATTTGAGAATTGCACTTTTAACGCTCGACTTTACCAATACATACTCTTCTCCATATCGTCAGGAAGATTCTCAGGTTGTGATAGAGAATTTTATAAAAGAAGTTTATCAAGAAAACTATAAATCTTCATCTAATAATTTTAATTTTGATGAAATTCGATCTCTAAAGCAACTCTTGAATTAATAGAGCTAATTGTTTGAGTTTAATAGGTTTGCTGATGTACTCATTAGCTCCAGCCGCTAGACAGCGATCGCGATCGCCTTCCATCGCTAAGGCGGTTAAAGCAATAATCGGCAGATCAACCAAATCAGGATCGAGGCGAATTTGCTTAGTGGCTTCTAACCCATCCATAACTGGCAGTTGGATATCCATGAGGATTAAGTCGGGCTGATGAGATTTAGCTGAGGCGATCGCCTCTTGACCATTTTTGGCGACTATGATGCGATAGCCTTTTGCTTCCAGATAGCTAGAAATCGTTAAAATATTTTCCTCATTGTCCTCTGCTAAAAGGATCAAGGGTGGTGCTAACGCTGTGGAGGGGATGGATTGAAGGGGAGAATCTGGGTTGAATTGGGACTCAGGTTTAGGAGTAGGAAGAACGGCGTTTCCACAGGGTAGCTCGATTGTAAAGCAACTGCCCACGCCCAACTCGCTGGTTAAACTCACAGTGCCATGATGCATTTCCACGATCCGTTTTACGAGGGCAAGCCCTAATCCTGTCCCTTCATATTTTCGATTTAAGGCGCTATCAATTTGGATAAACGGCTGGAATAGTTTTTTGATGTGTTCTGGAGCAATGCCAATGCCTGTATCCTGTATCGCAATCCGTAGAAAAGGCTTTTCTTTATACTCTGCTTCTGACAACAGCGTGACTGCCAAAGTGATGTTCCCTCCTACCTCGGTAAATTTGACAGCATTATTGAGTAGGTTAATCAAGACTTGGCGGATACGCCTCTCATCTAGGAGCAGTTCGGGTAGATTTTGAGGAATCTGTTCGATGATCTGGATTTGTTTGCGTAGTGCTAGTTGACTGACAAAGACAATGCTCGATTTACAGAGATTTTGAACGGAGGTGGCACTTAAATCTAGGATCATTTGTCCAGACTCGATTTTTGCAACATCGAGAATGTCATTAATCAGTGACAAGAGATGATTACCGCTATTTTCCACAGTTTGCAGAGCCTTGATCTGCCGATCGCTAACTTCTCCAAACACTCCCGCCTGTAGTCCCTCAGTCATTCCTAAAATTACATTGAGGGGAGTACGCAGTTCGTGGCTCATGCTAGCGAGAAACTCATCCTTGAGGCGAGTGGCGCGCATCAGTTCTTCATTGGTTTGTTGCAATTGAAGTTCAGTTAACTTGCGATCGCTAATATCGCGAATAAAAAAGACAGCTTCATTATTGCCACAGGGAGCAACACGCACTTCTTCATGAACTGGTTTACCCTCAAGCAAAACTAGCTGTTCTTGAATCTGGGTCGTTTGGGTAGCTAGGGCTTGCTGCATCAAACAGGATTGAGTTTCAGCGAGGTCGTAGGGCAGAACTTCGTAAAGAGATTTGCCAATTACCTGCTGCGGATCGACGAGATTTTTGCCCTGAGGCGATACCAAAAAATCGACATACTGACTATTGCTATTAATCCGATAAACGATATCAGGCAAAGCTAAAAGAGAGGCGCGAGAACGTTCTTCACTGCGTTTAAGAGCTTCTTGAATAGCTTTGCGATCGCTGATATCCATGAGAATTCCAAATAGTCGAGTTACCTGTCCCCCTTCATTGGCGATCGCTTCCGCTTTGACAAAAATATACCCCAAAGAACCATCGGCGCAAATAATCTGTAAATCTGTTTCAAAGGTTTCTCCGAGCTGAATGGCTCTATCGATGAGTTGAAGAAATCGTCTGCGATCGTCTATGGGAAAATATGCCAGCATCTCTTCATAGTTTGGCTCAGGGCAATCAGGATCGAGCCTGAAGATCCTAAAAACTTCCGTTGACCAAGAATTCTTTCTGGTTGATACATCTAACTCCCAACTACCGAGATGGGCAATTTGCTGAGCTTCACGCAACTGGTTTTCACTTCTTTTTAAATCAGCCGTTCGCGCCTGTACTTTTTTTTCTAAGGTTTCATTAAGCTTTTGCAACATCTCAACGGATTGCTTGCGTCCACTGATATCAAGATGAGTCCCTGTCATGCGTAGGGGCTTTCCATCCTTATCCCACTCCACCACCTTGCCACTCGCCAAAACCCACACCCACCCGCCGAGCTTGTGACACATCCTCATTTCACATTCGTAAGTCTCCTTTTCTTGGCGAAAATGTTTTTCTAGAGCCAAGATAGCGATCTGAAGATCATCAGGATGGATCTTTTGCCGCACTGTTTCCGCATTGAGAAATTCCAGTTCTTCGATGCTGTAGCCGATTATCTCTGCCCAGCGTTCGTTAAAAATCAAATTTCCAGATGGAACATCCCAATCCCATAAGCCAATACCCGATCCTGCGATCGCCAGTTGTAGGCGTTCTTTGGTGCGAGCAAGTTCTAGCGCCGATTGCTGACGCTCTAGACGGATTTCGGCTTCTCTAAGTTCTCGGCGTACCACTTCTGCGAGTCGGATTAGTTTTCCCTTCATCAGATAGTCATTGGCTCCCTGCCGCATTAGTTCGACTGCCGAGGCTTCGCCAATTGTGCCTGATATGACCACAAAGGGTAGATTGGGATTGATTTGTTTGACAATTTCGAGAGCCATAGGCGCGTTAAAGCTGGGGGGGAGGTTGTAATCTGAAAGCACAATATCCCAAGGACGGCTTAACAAAACCGTGCGAAGGGTTTCCGCAGTTTCCACACGCTCCCAAACAACATTAAAACCACCACGCTTTAGCTCTCGCAGGGTTAACAGCGCATCATCTTCCGAATCTTCAATGAGCAAAGCATTGAGTGGCTCACTCATGGGTTATTAACTCCTGTTGGCAAGGATTCATTGATTAAAGCCCAGTAAAGCCCCAGTTGGCTCACGGCTTCGGTAAAGAGAGAGAACTCAACGGGTTTGCGAACATAGCTGTTAGCACCCAAATTATAGCTCTCAATAATATCGCGATCTTCACTTGAAGATGTCAGCACCACGATTGGTAAAAGGCGAGTGCGTTCGTTGGCTCTGATCTGTCGCAAGACTTCTAAACCGCTGATTTTGGGCAGCTTTAGGTCGAGGAGGATGACGCTTGGTAGGGGATTGGCGTTAAACACCATCGTCAGAGCCTCTTCACCATTACGGGCGACGAGAATTTCATTGGCAACCTTAGCCTTTCGGAGCGCCCGTAGCGTGAGTCTTTCATCATCGGGGTTGTCTTCAACTAAGATAATCTTACTCATATTCATTTTCTATGCTCCTTTCTTGATAGATGTATTGGGCACAGTAAAATAAATAGTTGCCCCTTGTTCCACCACTCCTTCAGCCCACACTCTGCCACCATGACGGTGAATAGCGCGTTGAACGGTGGCTAAACCAATGCCCGTTCCTGGAAATTCGTTAGTGTTATGCAAGCGCTGGAAAACACCAAATAACATATTGGCAAAGGTCATATTAAAACCTGCACCATCATCGCGCATAAAGTAGATTAAACGATCTTCTTGTTGCAAAACTCCAAACTCGATCAGGGCTGAGTCATGGTGGCTGGTAAATTTCCAAGCATTTTGCACCAGATTGCTGATCACAACCTGCATCAATGTCCGATCAGCAGAGACGATAATATTAGGGGCAATCACAATTTTAACCTGCCGTTCAGGGTTTATTGCTTGCAATTCATCGATTTGATCTTGTACCAAGGCACTCAGGTTAACATCGCCATATTGTATTTCCGATCGCGACACGCGGGAGAGGCGCAATAGGTCATCGATGAGCATCCCCATGCGTTGAATGTTACGACGGATGCGATCGAAGTAATCTCGAGCGTCATCATCAAAGAGATCGCCATAGTCCTCAATCAAGGCATTACTAAAGCCATCGATCGCCCGTAAAGGCGATCGCAGATCGTGAGATACAGAATAAGCAAAGGCTTCTAGCTCTTGATTGGAGGCTTCTAATTGAGCGGCAGTTTGTTGTAGTTGTCTTTCCGCCTCTTTGCGGGCGGAAACATCGCGACAGACACAAATCAGTAAGTTGTCTTCGGTCAGTGTGAGGGATAACCCCTCTGTAAATGTAGTTCCATCTTTACGGATCGCGATCGCTTCACCTTCCCAATGTCTATGCTCTCCTAAAACGGGGAAAACTTCGCGCTCAATCCGTTGTAGTTCTTCTGGAGAGTAGAGTGTTGTCCAACTTTTGCCCAATAAATCCTGTGGGTGATCGTAGCCAAATAGATGAACATGGGACGAGTTTAAGTAAACATAACAATCGTCTTTGAGGATCGCGATGCCATCCACAGCAGATTCGATCGCCGTGAGGTGTTGTTTGAGTTGCTGCTCTGCTAGCTTGCGATCAGTAATATCTAAAACTGTACCGATCAGTTGCGTTAATTGACCTGTAGCATCCACAATTGGTTCTCCCCTTGCCATGAAGTAACCGAATGAGCCGTCACAGCGATAGAATCGAACCTCAAGGTCATAGGGTTGGATAGTAGTAATAGCTGTTTGTACTACTTGCAGATGATGGACTCGATCATCGGGATGGATCTGCTCTTGGATTGTATCAAAACTAGGCGTTCCCATTGCGGGATCGCGACCAAAGATGCGAAATACCTCGTCAGACCAAATAACTTGGTCGGTATATGGATTGAACTCCCAACTGCCCAATTTACTGATGCGTTGAGCAGTTTTTAGGTGAATATCTCTCTTCCGTAACTTTTCTTCCGATAGCTTGCGATCGCTAATATCTTGAGCGATACCTAAAAAGCCAATAATTTGCTGATTGGCATCTTTGAGAGTCGTAATAGATAGCAACACAGGAAAACGAGAACCATCTTTGCGAATGTAAGTCCATTCGTTTTCACTAGCCAGACCTAGACGCGCTTTGGCGGCAAATACCTCAAAGCCAATGGGAATATTTTGCCCCAGTTCTAAAGAGATGATGGCAGCTCTATCAATTACCTCCTGCGGTTCGTGAATAATTTCTGGAGTGCATTGACCAACTACTTCAGAGGCGCTGTAGCCTAACATTCTCTCCGCAGCTTTGTTAAAGGTCTGAATTACGCCATTTAAATCGGTGGATATCAATGCATAATCAGCACCATCCAGAATAGCCCGTTGTAAACTATTGACTCGCCAGAGTTCTTGGGTACGTTCTTCGACCTTGGTTTCTAGTTCTTGGTGGAGTTGCTGACGTTCTGCCATGGCATCGGCTTGCTGGATCGCGATCGCAATCTGCACTGTTATCTCATCCATCAGTACCAAATCGGTATTCTGCCATTCCCGATAACTCATACATTGCTGTCCCTCTAGAAATCCCCACAACTGCCCAGATACTAGCAACGGGACAACTAGATTAGACTTGACTTGATAGGCTGCTAACCACTGAAGGTAGTCATCAGCATAACCATCAATAAAAATGTTTTCCTTGGCGATCGCTCGACCATCTGGATGCAGCAGGGCAATATCTTCACGGAAATTAGGATTCTTGATTGCCTCATTTAGCGCTACTCGCCAATCTTCGCCCACCGATTCAGCAATGACTAATCCGCTACCATCAGACTGAAACTGCCAAACTATTAGGCGATCGCAACCAAGAAGCGATCGCAGTTTCTTCACAGCAGTTTCCAAGATTTCTGGCAAAGGCAATGAAGTGGCTGTCTTGTTGGCGATCATGGTGACCAGTTGCTCCCGTTCGACCCTTGCCTTGAGGTTGGCGGTACGCTTTACGAGTTCTTCACCGCTTAGCCTTAACTCTAGTTGTCCGACTGCCAAACGGCTTAGGGCTTGAAGTTGCTGAATTTGCTTTGGAGTAAGGATTCTCGGTTGGCGATCAATCACACACAAAGTCCCTAAGGCATAGAGATCTGGGGTAATTAAGGGGATACCAGCATAAAATCGAATACTAGGATCTTGAAGTACCAATGGGTTATCGGCAAAACGATCATCTTGAGTAGCGTCAGAAATATTTAAGATCTCACCATCAGCGATCACATGACCACAAAAGGAAATATCGCGAGGGGTTTCCGTGGCATCTAGCCCAACACGCGATTTAAACCACTGGCGATCTTTGTCAACTAAGGAGATAAGGGCGATCGGGGTTCCGCAGATATCCGCAGCAAGTTGGGTCAAGTCGTCATAGACCTGTTCTGGAAGGGTATCGAGAATTTTATAGCGATCGAGCGCAACTAGGCGATCGCTTTCATTGACGGGAATTTCAGGCTTTAGCATGGCACAAGTTACAGTGAGTTGTTAAATACAAAGGCTTAATAGGTTAGGTAGGGAAGTAAGAAAAAGGAATAAATGGATACTATATTAGCGAAATTACGCCAAGGTACTGACCAAAGCAAGCCTAAGGCAAAAAAGGAATTCGGGGGCAGAGGACTTTTGAAAAGGAAAAGCTACCCATTTTCGGCAGGATTCAACGCGGTAGTGAAGTGGTAATTCGGATGTTATAGCAATGAGAAGGAGTAAAGCTTTGCTCAGGACTTGGTTGCAATCTCTAATTTCTTCACTTCCCCACAACTTCTCTTGAGTCAATCTTTTGTGCTGTTAGAGATGGAATATTCTCCACTACTCGATCCTTAGCATTAAACCCAATTCCCATCATCACCAACCCTGGCCAAAAAAGATAAGCAAGAATTTCCAGATTTTCGCCAAAGGTATAGAACATCAATACCAAAACCATACTTAAGCCCACCTTCGCTGATTCACTCTTTTGAGCCTTAGCCGTGAGATCGATAAAACTCCAAGCCATTGGTATTGCCAGAGCATAAAACCCCACAATTCCCTTCACATATAGCAGTCCATACCAACTGTGATGGGAGCCAATGGGCATATGCTCAACAAGGTGCGGTCCCTTCTCCACCACTCCATGTCCCCAAATTGGTGCTTCCTTTTCCCATCGGTAGCGAGCAATTCTTCCGAGGGCAGCTCGCACCCTCGAAGAATCCTTTCGTGCCGCCGTAAATTTTTCATTAAACGTTTCTACTGCTTCGATAATGTCATTCAAAGTAATACTCCCTACTAAACTAGTAATACCTAAGCCAATCAGGGTTAATGGACGACTTAGTTTGGATAAAAACAAAGTAATTAGCCACACCGCAGGCATTGCAATCAAAGCCAAACGAGAAGCCGAAATCTGGCACATCACCACACATCCCGCCATGCCTAACCAACGTAACTTGCGATCGCGTTCTTGCAAAATCATAAAGAAATAGATATTGGCTACAAAACCTAACGCAGGAGCCCAAGGTGTAAACAATCGCCAACGCGGTTTCCCTTCTCCGGGATCGATTTCATATAACATCACCTCAAAAAAATCGGGTCCCGGCCCTCCCACCGCCCGAAGCGGAGACACATAGAGTTTTTGTGGCAACCGTAAATAAAAGGCAAGAACAAATGGAACTGAAATGGCAAGGGTAAAAGCACAAATCCTCGAAGCCGCACGATACATTAACTGCGGTCTGATTTTCAGACAGCCAATCAGAGGATATAGAGCTAGTAAAGCCCAACCTTTAGCCCAACCAATTGTAGATTTAATAATTTCTCCCAAGCTCAGATCAAAGTCCAAATGTCCCATCACCAGAGCTACTTGCATCACCAACATACTTACAATCCAAATCCATACTCCCCAAGGAATCGTAATGCGCTCTTCTTCTGGCGTATCTTTATTCTGTTGCCACAGCTTCATACAAAGATGTCCAAAGAGAACCCAAGCCAAAACTGCCCCTAAAATATATAGCCCACCGATAAAATAAAAAGCATAAGTCCAGATAATCGAAATCCAGATGGCTTTTTCAGCAAAGTTTTGGGGTTCAAGCTTAGGCGATGTAGCTTTCTTCATGGGGTTTCATTTCTTCTCAATTTTCTCAATCGATGACTTAATTTATGAATCTAAAATTTGGTCAGGGGATGATTTTATTTTGGCTTTAATGTAATTGGCGGTTTCCTTGCGCCACCACAGCATGACTAAGCCAGTAGTAATCAAGACGGAGGCAATACCAGCGCCCACAAAGACAATGGAAGGCTTGGGTGAGGTTTTTTCATCGGGAAGTGTTGGCTCGGCAATTATCTGGGTCATGGGATAGGAGATAAAAATATCGGACTTTCCGAGATCTAGCTTGGCTAACGTAGAAGCAAAAACTGCTTCCGCTATTTGTAATTCCCTTTGTAATTTATCGAGTTTGGCTTGCTTCTGGACAAGTCCCTGTAAACGATCTTCTAATTCTCCAATTTGATTGGTTAGGGCTTGATTTTGAGCGACAATTCCCTGTTGTTCAGATTGTAGAGCGACTAAATCACGAAATAGACTTTCGCGACTAGACCCTGATTCCGTCTTGATTAATAGTTTCTGTAGGGTTACTAAAGTAATTTTACGCCCGACTAAAGAACTAGCCCGACCCAGCAAAGCCGTTCGCGCCGCATCTCTTCTAGTCGCTTCCTTTACTACAAAAGGATGGTTATCCCCCCATTTTGCTTGGATGACTACTAGAGTAGAGCTAGATTCGTTGTAATCCTTTAGATACTGTTGAAACAATTGATCAGCTTGTAAGAGGAAAGCCTGAGATGCTTCGGGAACTTCTACATCAAGGTCGGAAGAAAGCTGTTCTAAGCGAGCAGTGGACTGTTGCGCTTGAGCATAGCTTTCGGCTCTTTGTTTGCGAAGTTGTTCAATATTGTTTGATAAATCCTTAACTTGATCGCCTGAACTCAGCCCCGATTGAGCTTTATATTCTGAGAGATTGTTTTGCGCTTGTTGCAATTTTTCCCTAGAAGAAACAAGGGTTCCTTGGCTACCTTGTTCTCGCTTGGCTACTTCTTCTAAACGCAGGCGCGTAAGTTTACTTTGAAAGGCATTATAAATAGCATTCGATCGCATTTGGGCATCTTTTGCCGTTGGTCCAGTGACTTCAAATTCCATAATTGAAGTATTATCCACCAGTTTCACTTTGGGTTTGCCGAGTTGCTTGGCGGGAATCTTCAATTCGATCGCGGCTTCTTCTAAGACTGATTCATTGGTAATCAAAAATTGATAGTTGGCTCTGGGGTCCATCGAAGCGCTACCAAAGGGTGAACTACTCGAAGAGCTAGCCTGTCCAATTTCAGGCAAATTCACACTGACTCCCGAACCCGCCCCCGGGACGATGATTGCCCAACCACTCGTATAGACTGGTTTTGCAGTTTTGAGATAAGTCAAAGTCATTCCCCACAGCACCACATTAGTCGCCAACCCGATCGCTGCATATCGGGCATAACGCCAAAACTGATTCCTTTTTTCCTTTGCAGGATCTTCAGATTCGTCATCAATATTTACTGTCAATTGGGAACTGGGGGGATTGATAGTCATGCCTCATTTACCCCGAAAGATCAAGTTAAAAGGCGTAAAGAAAATATCCGTAATCGCCCGTACTGCATCTCGAACATCGGTTACGGTGGAATCATAGCAACCTACTCCATCTTCAGGCATCAAAAAAGGATTATTCTTGTCATCAGTGGAATTGCGAATCAAGTCCTCTACAGACCGATCAAAGGTTTTTGTTTCTCCTGTTTGGCGATCAGTTCGCACTAAAACGGCATGACGTGAAGAATTTGTAGTGGCGGTTCCACCCAGACAGTTAGCTGAAATAACGGCTTGAGAAAATCTCGCGCCATAGGGGAATGAGGCTCCATCGGATTTAATTGAAGAAGTGGCATTACTGGGCGCAGGAATTGTCAAATTAGAAAGAAATACGCGAATCCCGGGGGGGGTAATTTGGGAAGGACGCACTAGCATATTTTGCTGCTCGGGCAATTCAGGAACGATAATGCGATCGCCTGCAATCAAAGCCACATCCTGCACTTCTTCGCCCGTAAACACACCTGAAAGATCGACAATTTGCTCCAATCCTTTGCGAATAATCCGAATTGACTTTACATTTGCCCTTGGTGTAACGCCGCCAGCCGCACGCAAGGCGGTGGTCAAGTAACGTTCGGGAGGATTATCGCCTGAAGATTGGTTTTGTTGTAAATTACGTTCTTCTGCCGAGCGATTGTTAATTGATACTCTTCCTGCTTGAAAGGTTGCTCCTGATACATTTACCTGCACGGCAGACCATTGCAAGATAGTCACATTTACCTGTAAAAACTGGGGCTGAAATAATTTGCGATCGATTAAGGTGTAATAGATTAATCGCTTTACTTCATGTAACTCTAGCCCTTTTACAGGTAATGGATCGAGGTAAGGAATTTGGATATTGCCATCCACATTCACCTCATAGACTCCGTTAAATAATTCGCCTTCAGGGATTAATACTCGAAAGCGATCGCCAACCGATAGAGGCAGGGCAACGGCTGGATCGGCGATCGCCACAGATAAGATGCAGCATTTTGCCATCAAAAGTACCCCAAATGGCAAAAAGGAATTTCGGAATGTTTTGCCAAGTAAAACATTCCGAAATTCCTTTAATTTAAGTGGTTTAGACTGCACCATTGTTACTCTCAAATAGCACTGTGACAGTTTTCCAGATTAGCCAAAGATCATATCTCACACTCCATTTCTTTTTATAGGCAAGGTCAAAACCCATTACCTCTTCAAAGCTTCTGACCGTAGAGCGTCCGCTTACTTGCCAAACGCCACTAAGCCCCGGTCTCACATCCAGCCGATTCCACTCGGTCATCTTCTCATCAGTATATTCATTTTCGAGTTCGTATAGCCCCACCTCACTGAAGGTGGGCGGTCTTGTACCGATTAAGCTCATATCCCCAACTAAAATATTCCAAAACTGAGGAAATTCATCGAGGCTAGTTTTACGCAGAAATTTTCCAATTTTGGTGACTCTCGGATCGTTACTATTTTTAAAGAACTTACCGCTATCCGCCTGACGCGGCTTGCCATCGGAGGAATTGGCAATCTCATTAGTCACCTTTTGCTTGAGCATTTCCGCATTTTTGACCATGGAGCGAAATTTCCAAATTGCAAAGGGCTTGCTCATTAACCCTGCTCTTTTTTGTTTGAAGAGAACAGGTCCTTTACTTTCTAGCTTAATGGCGATCGCTAGAGGTACAAACAAAATCATCGTAAAAGTCAATCCTACGAGAGCGCCGACAATATCAATCAGCCGTTTAGGAAAACTCCGCACCGAGGCATGAACTGGTAGTTTAGGATCTAACTCGATCGCAGGGTAGAAAAAGTACATCCCATGGGCGATCGCCCCGAGAATTGGGATCTTGAGCAAAAACTGGTAGATGCGATATAACAGCATCGACAGGGGATGAGGCTGATCTGGCGATCGCAAGACTATCTGCTTTGGCAGACGGTTAGTGCGCGTAGCTGGCTCAATATGAAATATTTGATCGAGATTAGTCATCTTCAAAACCGAAACCACCTGTGGATTTACGCTCCATAGGACTAACTCCGTTGGTTCTAACTTACCCGATTGCATATCCATGTTGCGTAAAAGCTTTAAACAAGAAATCAAAGCCCCAATACCTGAGCTATCCATAAACTCAGTTTTGGACATGTCAATAATAATCTTACGGAGTGATTCTTCTTCTTGACATAACTTCTGAAAATCTTCTTTTAATTTACGAGCTTCAGGATTAAATATATTTTTGGGAGTACTGATGATAATCGTGTCTTGAAAACTTGTAACCTGTACATCATGCAACCCAAATTTTAGAGGCTGTGGCTGATTTCCCGCCGATACATAAACAGTCTCAGGATAAAGCTGAGCAATTTCTTCAGTTCTTACAATTAAAAGATCTAAAACTTTAAGAGATTGTAAAAGCTTTGCCGATAAGCTCAAATCACGAATGCGAGTTTTAGATTCAATAAAAACTATTTGACTTCCACAAAAAAACTTCGCCGCCAATAAAAATGGCACAGCCACGCCCGCACCTGTGGTAATCACCAAATCAGGTCGATTGCGTTTAAGTACTTTGAAGGCGAGGAATAAATTTCGCAACAGGTTGGGCAAGTTACGATTAGTAGGACTAAAAGCCCAAAAAGCTTTTTCTTCCTTGAGTTCTATTTGCGTAGTACCCGTTTTAAAGGTGATCCAGTCCCGTTGAGCAAATTTTTGCCAATATTGACTCAATCCTTGCATTGCCTTGAAATGCCCCCCCGAAGAGCAAACCAGCATGATTTTTTGGTAGTCTTGGCTAGGATAGCGATCGCTCAGGTATTCACATAAAGGTGTATCTTCCCCAAAGTTTGGCGAGTTATGGGACATCGCCACTAATTTGAGGAATTTGGCAAGATCGGCAGGCGATCGTGCAATTAGCACCCCTTGATTTTCGAGATCATCCGCCATTTCTATTTGATGATCGTCCACATGCTCATGAAAACGGGCGGTGCGAGGCACTAAAATATAAGGCTTTTCATATTCTTCTAATAATAATGCTGTCCCTTCTCCACAATGGGCAATTATGGTGCTTGCTTGTTCAATGCTTTGTTTAAAATTAGTTTCAGGAAGTACTTTACTAATTTTGACATTATCAGGTAAACGTGTTGATGAGCCGTACTGGATGGTAACTTCTTCGTTAATGAACCCCTCTTTCATCAACAAATCAATCCAATCCATCAGCGCATCGAAAGGATACTGCTCAGTTCCAACTGTGACAAGTATCATAATAGATGATTCCCCGCTTGTTTTTAGTGTATAGGCTCTACGACATAGTGCAAATTAATAATCTAAGTTAGTTTTAAAGCCCAAATTTGAGTTAAGATTTAGAACATTTTTAAGAGTTACTAACTGACATTTTTGTAATCTTCTGTTTCCCTTGACTTATTTAAGATTGCTATATGTTTAGTAAATATATCATTAACTAATTATATTTGCTCACCCTTGAATATGCTTTCCGCATAATGTAGTAATTAGGGCTTCGCCGTAAAATAATACCAAATTAAGAAATGGCTAAGTAGGTAGGCATAATTAAATATAAAACCCAAATAAGCTGATTCGCACGCTTTGCGTGCGAATCAGCTTATTTGGGTTCTTGGTTTTATTAAGCCGAGGTACTTACTCCCTTCCCAGTCTAAAAATAGACATTAAAACCCAAGAATTAGCTATGCGGCGCGAAGCGCCGCATAGCTAATTCTTGGGTGGGAAGGGAGTATGCCATTTCTTAATTAAAAAAATTCTTGCTGGGTTTGGTTATTGCTGAACCTTTATTTAAGGGTTCTAAAAACGAAAATAGCTACGCCATTTTCGTTTTTGGTATAAAATCTGACGCTATGACTATGACAAGCATTATGAATATTGCTCCTTTAAGTTGGACAGCCCTCGAATCCCTCACTGATTATCAAATCGATTTAGTTAATGGGCTAACTAATGCCCAATCTCGATTGCGACTATTTGGACATGCGGAAACAGATGTGCGAGTGACCCTATATCGCGATAATCACGCATGGTGTCCTTACTGTCAAAAAATTTGGCTGTGGTTAGAGGAAAAGCAAATTCCCTATCGCATTGAAAAAATCACCATGTTTTGCTATGGCGAAAAGGAAAGCTGGTACAAGCGCAAAGTTCCTTCGGGAATGTTGCCAGCGATCGAGTTAGATGGAAAGTTAATCACGGAAAGCGATGATATCCTAATAGCGCTAGAAAAGGCTTTTGGCGTTCTCAACCGTGGAATGCTCGATAGTCAAGTTATGCCCATTAGAAAATTAGAGCGTCTTCTATTTAGAGCATGGTGTGAATGGTTATGTCGTCCGATGACCTCTCCTCAACAAGAGCAGCGCCATCGCAAACAATTTATCGAAGTAATGCAAAAGGTGGAAGAAGTTTTAGGAAGTACTTCTAGTCCTTATTTTCTGGATGAGTTCGGCACTGCCGATGTCATCTTTACGCCCTATGTTGAGCGTATGAATGCGAGTCTCTATTATTACAAGGGCTATTCTCTGCGCGAAGAGAATCCGCGTATGTCCGCTTGGTTTGATGCGATGGAAAGCCGTCCTACCTATCGCGGTACTCAGAGTGATTTCCATACCCATGCCCATGATTTGCCACCACAAATGGGAGGTTGCTGGGAAAATGGAGAACCACAAATGCTGATTAATAAGCAAAAGGTAGATCATGGCTCTTGGTTTGAGTTGCCAGATGTCACCTATCCAGAGCCAGAAACCTCCCGTGCGGAAGCTTTACAAAGAGTGCTAAAACATCGGGGCAATATTATTCGCGTTAATCCTGCCGATGACCAGATGTTTGATGAAGCGTTGCGTTGTGCTTTAACGAATATGATGTCAGGGCTGAATCCTGATCAAGTGTGTGTGCCGCCCACGGATGCCGATATTGCTTTGAGATATCTGCGCGATCGCATTAGTGTGCCTCGTGATATGTCAATTTATGCGGCTAAGCGTTTACGGGAGGCGTTAGAAAAAACGGCGGCGCTAGCGGGCGATCGCCAACCCGAAGCGATTCCCTTTCGGCATCGCCGCGATCAAGATCCCCGCAATTTTCAAGAGTAATTTAAAATTGTGGCGCAAAGCGCCGCAATTTTAATCCTTGGTGGGCAGGGAGTATAATTCGATGAAGTGTAATTACACTTCATCGCAGATTTAAACCATTTTGGGAGTAAAACGGGTCATGGCTGCTGGTAATGGGAAGATGGCAACAGATTGGCGGCATAAATTCTGGATTAATTTCTGGAATTGGCGCACGATCGCCCAGTTGATTTTTTTAGCGATCGTTATCACTTGCAGCATCTTGGCTTGGAATACCCTTGCTCGTAATATGCGAAGCTCAGGCTTAGCAATTAGCTTTGACTTTCTAGGCGACCCTGCCTCCTTTGATATTGCTGATACACCCTTCCCCTACAAAGCTTCCGATAGTTATACCAAAGCCCTACAGGTAGGCTTAGTTAATTCCCTCAAAGCGATCGCCGCCAGTATTATTGCTGCGACAGTATTGGGCGTAACTGTAGGCGTATCCCGTTTATCTAGTAACTGGTTACTCAAACAGATTTCTCGAATTTATGTGGAAGTACTTCGCAATACACCGTTACTGCTCCAGATGTTTTTCTGGTATTCCGCAATCTTTTTGACCGTTAACGCTCCCATTGCCCTCGGATTTGCCACGATTGCTAAGGATGGGATTACCATCACTGGCTTAAAAATGACCCTCAGTTCCGAATTCTGCGCCTTAGTTTTGGGACTGACTATGTTTTCCAGTGCCTTCATTGCCGAAATTGTGCGCGGCGGCATTCTATCTGTGCCTAAAGGGCAAACGGAAGCAGCAAAGGCTTTAGGTTTAAATGATTTCCAAACAATGCGAAAAATTGTTTTACCGCAAGCCTTGCGCGTCATTATTCCCTCCCTAACTAGCCAATATGTAAATATTGCCAAAAACTCTAGTCTGGCGATCGCGATCGGCTATACCGACATCTATCGCATTGCTTCCACAACAATTAATCAGACTGGTAGACCTGTAAACGTGATCCTGATTATCATGGCAACCTATCTCCTGATCAGCCTCACCATTTCGGCTAGCATGAATCTCTTAAATCGCCAATTCCAAATAGTGGAACGCTAGTATGTCCCATCAAAATATTTTAGTTTGGTTTCGTAATGACCTGCGATCGCATGACTGCGAAACTCTCTACCAAGCATCACTAGCTATTCAAAAAACGGGTGGACAGATATTTCCTGTTTATTGCTTCGATCCGCGTCACTTTCGCCACACCCAGTTTGGCTTTCCCAAGACAGGAGCCTTTCGCGCCAAATTTTTAATTGAGAGCGTCGCAAATTTACGAGAAAACTTGCGATCGCTAGGCTCTAATTTAATTGTTCGGATTGGCAAACCTGAAGAGGTTATTCCTGATTTAATTCCTCAATTAGAGATTAATTCTATTTACTATCATACGGAAGTAACTTCTGAAGAAAAGGGAGTAGAAAAGAGTCTGAATAAAAATCTTAAATCGAGAAATGCTGCAACCACTAATCTTAAACAGTTTTGGGGTAGCACTCTCTTACATCCCGATGACTTACCCTTTGCGATCGCTAAATTACCCGAACTCTTTACCCACTTTCGTAAGCAAGTAGAAGCAGATTTGCTGGTACGCCCCCCCTTTCCCATTCCCAAATTACCAACCTTATCCACGGATCTGGATTGGGGTGAAATTCCTAGCCTTGCGATTTTAGGACTTGCCGAACCTGAAGCTTGCGATCGCGCAGTTCTGCAATTTCACGGTGGTGAAAGTCAGGGATTGCAACGCCTAGAGCATTATTTCTGGCAAAGCGATCGCCTGCAAGTATATAAACAAACTCGCAATGGAATGCTTTATGCGGATGATTCCTCTAAATTCTCGCCTTGGTTAGCCCTTGGCTGTCTCAGTCCTCGCTATATCTACGCTCAAGTCAAACAATATGAAAGCGATCGCATGGCAAATGATTCTACCTACTGGCTTATATTTGAACTGCTTTGGCGGGACTATTTTCGATTTGTGGCGGCAAAACATGGCAATAGAATTTTTGAGCGCACAGGCTTAAGAGACATGGATATTCCTTGGAAAGAGGATTGGAAACGTTTTGAGCTATGGCAAGAGGGTAGAACGGGCTTTCCTCTCGTCGATGCGAATATGCGCGAACTCGCCGCCACAGGCTTTATGTCTAATCGTGGTCGTCAAAATGTCGCCAGTTTCCTCACCAAAAATCTGGGAATTGATTGGCGGATGGGGGCGGAATGGTTTGAGTCGCTATTAATTGACTATGATCCCTGTAGTAATTGGGGGAACTGGAACTATACCGCAGGTGTTGGCAACGATGCGCGAGGTTTCCGCTTTTTTAATATTAATAAACAAGCTCAGGACTACGATCCGCAGGGTGAGTATGTCAAACATTGGTTACCAGAATTGCAAGAATTACCTGCGGGTAAAGTCCATCAACCGTGGAAGCTCTTGCCCATTGAGCAGAAGCGTTTTCAAGTGCGTCTAGGCGTGGACTATCCACACCCTGTCGTCGATCTATTTGCTTCCGCGAAGGCTAATGAGGCGATTTACAATTCACTTTAGGAGATAAGGGCTTTGCAACTTAATAAAGAACCCAGTTTTTTGATGGTGGGGCTTCGCCCCACCATCAAAAAACTGGGTTCTTATCTTACTACGAAGCTAATTCATCGAGTTCATCATCAGAAAGTAAACTTTTGGTATTTCTAAATCTAATTCAACGCCAATGCGATCGCCTTGTTCGTTGGTTATGTACTGTACTGTTTCAGGCATAATTTAACTACCAAGATAAATTTCTACGTTCTGGCTGTTCCATTATTTGGTTTCATCTTTCCTTGCTACGCATAGCGTCAAATTCGGCAATGATTTCGTTTTCGCTAATGCCGTGAGCTTTTAATAATTCAGCCATTTTTTTAGAAGAACGGCGTAAGGCAATGAGGGCTTCCTTGGATGGTTTTTCAATTTTAATTGAAGGATCTTTCATAGTGAAACAATGTCTTTAAAGAATTATGTCTGGTTTCTATCTATCCAATAATTTGGTTTGCGTTGTAAATGCATAACGGCTAGGATCTGGATGCGATCGCCCCAAACTCGGTACACAATGCCATAGGGGAATCCATCAACATGGCTTCGTCTAGCATCTGCGATCATTGGTGTCCAAGCATTCGGGAACTGAGCAATGCGATTGAGGGTTCTTTCAACGGCATCAATAAAGGCTTGGTTAAGTTTACGATTGATGCTGTCATAGTATGAAGCTGCTGCTTCAAGTTCTAGTTGTGCATTAGGATCAAACTCAAGAAACATTATCGATTCCTTAGTTTTTGCAATACTTCATCGGCTGGAATTAAAGTGACTTTACCTTGATCGATCGCTTCTATGCGATTAGATATTTCTCTATTCCAAGCTGTTTCGATTTCGGGATTAATTTCATCAAGGCTGTTAAGGAGATGTTCTGCAAGCATGGCGCGGTAAAGTGGTGGCAGGGTTAAGACTGCTCCAAAAATTTCATCATAGGTTGCGTTAGTCATACAGAAACCTCCTTACAAAGCAAGTGAAGCATATTTTAGCATTTTTGGTTTAGGTGCGCTCATTCAATGGTGGCAAGCTATTGACGATCGCAACTGATTCGACACTGACGCGCACGATCGCACTTAATGAGGTCGAGGATGTAGGGCGGGTCGTCTGACCAGTGGTTAGGATTGTTGGTAATTCCGCTATCTTTGTCGCGGGTGAGTTGATAGCGTTCCATGATCCATTCTAGGACGGGTTTGCCGTTGACGATATATTCATAATAAGGTTCTGAAATATATTTCTTGTTGATATTTTAATGACAAAAAATATTTAGGAATCTCAAGTGAATTCGAGTTATCTAATGGTATCTGGCTAACCAGATTTTCTCTTCTAAAGTTTGGCGATTGCTTTTTTAATTTAATTTTTTGAGGAATTTCTTTAATTACGGCAAATTCTATTTCATAGTCCATCAAAAAATTTGTGTAGCCCCAAAAAATTTGACCAACTTTTTGTAAATACTTGTACAAACAAAAAGCTCCTTTAAGCTGATTGATGCTGTCTTTATTATCGGGATTTCCTGATTTTAATTCTAGGAAAATTGCAATCTTTTTATTTTTAATATTGGTAAAAATAACATAATCTGCTCGTTTGCATTCGCCTTGCAAGCCTTTAAAAAAATTGAGGAGTGCTGGGAATTCATCAGCTTTAAGAATAAATGTCTCTTTTGGTAATCCTTTGATTTTAATGGAATACGAGGTGTTATCAATATTTTCAGTAAGCGTTACTTCATTGCTAGAGTTTGGTAAGGGTATTAGAGGGATTTCTACATTGTTTGAAATTAATTCAGATAATATTTTATGATCCTTTTCCCACATCAGAATTCTTCTCTGTAGACGATCGCTTCTTGAATGCGGTTCATTTTATCGATTTCAGTATCAAAACTCGAAATTTTGATTCCTAACTCTCGGTCAATGTTAGCTGTTACTAATGTTCGGCAGCGCGTGTGTCTAGATTTTTGATTTAATTTAATTAAGTCTTCTTTAGCAATATAGGCTTTTATTTTAGATGGGTTTGGCGTTGTTGCATAAAAGAGGGATGGAAGGGTAGATTAAATATAAATAAGGATGGCAAAACAGCCAATGAAAGAGCAATATCAGATCCGCAACTGGTCAGAGTATAACGCAGG
>NZ_JACJQA010000040.1 GCF_014696355.1 Pseudanabaena sp. FACHB-1998
GGCATTCGCTGTCAATGTTGCAGAAAATTGCTGGCGCTCTCAATCAGAAGGTTGAGATTAAGTTTTCAGCGATCGCATCTTGAGACAAGTTTGGTGTAGTCGAAGTTTTTCAGCAAAATAAGGGCGATCGCTACAATAATTCAAGCTAATCTTAATTTTTTTGATGTGTGGCTTATTGGTAGGCTATATTTGACTTGTGCCACCTGATCAGCCAGTAATCTAGCCACTGCAAGCATTTCTATGGATAACGAGCTTTACAAGATTTTCGAGAAGACTTACTTCAACCATAAGTATTATTTGAAGGAGTTTAAGGGGGCGGGGGCTTTTGGAGCGGTGTTTTTGGCGGATGAGGTGGTGGGTGGTACAAAAATTCAGGAGGTGGCGATTAAGGCGATTCGGAAGGATAAAATGCCTTCGGATATTATTGCTAAGGAGTTAGTTACAGCGATTAGGCTGAAACATCCTAATTTGATTAATTGCATTACTTCTGAGGAGGGACGGTTAAAGCATTTGGCGTTTAATTATGACTGTTATGGTCTGGTGATGGAGATTGCGAGTGGAACGCTAGAGGATTATTTGCAAGCATCGCGGGTTTTGCCAGTTGGTGAAGTGAGAGAAATTGTTGAGGCGATCGCTTCGGGACTTGTGTATTTGCATGGTCAGTCGGTAACGCATCGGGATCTGAAACCTGCGAATGTGTTGCGGGTGGGGAATGTTTGGAAAATCTCAGATTTTGGGATTGCGCGGCAGATGGGGCGAGAAAGTGGCACGATGACGACTAGCTTCACGGGGACACCAATTTATATGCCGCCAGAGGTTTATGCTGCTTATTCGGAAGATGCACCAATGAAGGTTTCTCCTGCTTGGGATATCTGGTCTTTGGGTGTGATGATTGTGGAAATGCTGACGGGGGCGTTGCCGTTTGATGGGGTGACGGATATTTGGAAAATGAATATCAAGATTAAAGGGGATTTACCTCAGCTTTTTGATTCGATTGTTCAGAATTGCTTGGTAGATGCCCCGAAACTACGATTGTCTGCGAAAGAAATATTAGAAATTCTGATACCGAAACAACAAAGAGACATTTTGCTGTCTCAAGTATCTATACCAACTCAGACATTAGTATTATCTCAATATCGAAGAGACTCTGCTGGAATTATTTTAGAATTACCAAATAGCCAAAAACTGGAACTTGTAAAGATTCCAAGTGGTCAACTAATTATGGATGGAGGTCGTGAGATTAACCTCGATGAAGAGTTTTGGATGGGAAAATATCCAGTTACGCAAGCACAATATCAAGCAGTAATGGGCAGCAATCCATCAAAATTTAAAGGTGACGCTCAATTACCTGTAGATAGCGTATTTTGGAAGAATGCAGTGGTTTTCTGTAAGCAACTATCAAGACTCACAGGACGAAAGATCAGACTTCCAAGTGAAACTGAGTGGGAGTATGCGTGTCGAGCAGATTCAAGAACAAAGTATTATTTTGGTGATGATGATAAAGAATTAGATAAATATGCTTGGTATGGCGATAATTCAGGACAGAATCCGCACCCAGTAGGAAATAAGCTTCCAAATAAATGGGGGCTATACGATATGCACGGCAATGTTTGGGAATG
Organism: Pseudanabaena sp. FACHB-1998; assembly: GCF_014696355.1. Classification (GTDB taxonomy): domain Bacteria; phylum Cyanobacteriota; class Cyanobacteriia; order Pseudanabaenales; family Pseudanabaenaceae; genus Pseudanabaena. Next base: position 1,620 of record NZ_JACJQA010000040.1, read on the forward strand.
GTGTCAAGCAGATTTATTAACTAGCGAAGACTCAGATCGCCAAGCCGTTCGTGGTGGTGGTTGGAATCGCTACACTGATAATTGCCGATCTGGTTATCGTGGTTATTATCCTGCTGCTGATAGAGACTCTGATATAGGTTTCCGCGTAGTTCTATTTTCTTAACTGAGGGTACTAAATTGCAAATAAATCAAGTGGCTACAAGTACTAGCCTAAAACTTGATCAATATTTTTTGAGGAGCAATTCGGGCATCTAGCAGGAGGGGTATTTTTTCGCGATTGAGAGTGTAAAGTGAAATGTGTAAAGTCTGGGATGTATGCAGAGAGATAATCTAGCCACACAATAACTAACACAAAAACCGATGAATATTCGCAAAGAATTGCTAGATGAATT
>NZ_JACJQA010000041.1 GCF_014696355.1 Pseudanabaena sp. FACHB-1998
CCCCAGAGCAGCACACTTAGTCTATGTCGATGAGTCTGGCATGGATGAAAGAGATCAGCACAGTTATGGATGGTCTGAGGCGGGACAAAGGATTTATGGACTAAAGTCTGGGATTAGAAAAAAGCGTATCAATATGATTGCTGGCTATCGGGATGGACAAATAATTGCTCCCTTCACTATTGAAGGAGCCTGTAATCGCAACGTTTTTGAAATTTGGCTAGTAACTTGTTTAATCCCAAAACTCCAACCCAAGGAGTGGGTAATTATCGATAATGCTACCTTTCATCACGGTGGTAGAATTCGCGAATTAATTGAAGCGGCTGGATGTAAATTAGTCTATCTTCCTGCTTATTCTCCTGACCTCAATCGCATTGAAAAATGTTGGGCTTGGTTGAAGCATCGAATTCGCAAACTTTTACGCAATTCTGACAATTTACGTGATGCCATGGAATCTGTTCTGGCCGCTTCTGCGTCCTAATACACTTGGCGACAGCTATAACAGAAAATATTTCTAATAAGTAATCGCTGTTTGCTTTTCTGTGAAGTGGCGATCGTGTTTTTTGGGGTTGATGGGGCGATCGCTGTTTGATTTTTTGAAGTGGCGATCGTGATTTTGGGTTTTGAAGGGGCGATCGCTGTTTGATTTTTTTGGAGAGGCGATCATGCTGTTGAAGTGTTGCGGATCTGATCGCTGGAGCGGATATTAACTCAGTTCTCTATCGCCAAAAGCCCTTACCGAAAATGATCGAGCTAATCTTCGCTATTGTCCATTTCAATAATCTCATCGCCATCTTCCAGCACAATATCTTCAATATCTTTTACAGAAATATCCAAATCATTTAAAGCATCTTTTATTCTCTCGTAATAAGATAGTTTAAATAAGAATTTTATTATTCCATCTGTCGTTTTTTCTTCATTGTTTTCTATTTCAAGTTGTTTCCTAACAAATTGATCTATAAATTTAAAGGTTTTAAGAATAGACTCTTTTTCATTTTTTTCATAGGTATTAATAATGTACTTATTTACATTTAGTTTTTTGTCAAATTTCGCTTGCAAATAATTTGTAAAAGAAACCTTAAATAAAGCAATTAGATGATAATAAGCTGTTTCAAATGTATCTTCATAAGAGCAAAAATAATAGCCGCAAACTATATCAAATATATAAAATGCACATAACATATCTTCAAATGATGTTCTGTCGTTAAATATTTTTTCATACAGTCCATCTTGATGTTCTCTATGTGAAACGAAAATTAGCTCTTTGCTAGTTTCCTTGTAATGCTTGTAGTTATTTATGACACTTACAGGATCTTGCAAATGATAAGCTAGATATACATTGGCAAAAATATGGTTGGTAACTTTAGTGATACCTTCTGGAAGTTCGCGAAACTCATCGCGCCTTTTTTCATACCAAAATTTAGTTTGATATGAATCATTTTGCAGCCTAATTTGGATGTCATCATTAGCACAAAAGTCGCGATCATATATGGGATTCTGTGAATTAGTGTATCTAGTTACATTTAAATCAAAATCAGTTCCTCCTGATTTCAAAAGACGTAAAGTAAGCAAAGACTCACTATCCATTTGAATACGCTTTGTCGGAGACGCATTTTTATAAGCTCGGTAAATAGAATAAACAGTTTGTGCGCCGTTTATAATTTGTAACCCAGTGAGCTGTAACTTTTCAGCCTTCTTCCCAATTTTAGGCAATAGATATGTAATAGCAGTAATACCATTATTGTAATACCAAAAATAAGCAGGGTTTTCAATTGCTGTTTTTTCTATTTCCTCATTAAATTCTGATTGTAGGAGAGGATTTCTAACATTCTTATAGAAAAGTGCAAAACCATATTTTTCAAATAAATCATATATACTTTTAGGACGAAGTAAAAACATATATGCCTCAAAAGGCTTTTGTATTTCAATACGTCCATTCCCTTGTACAATCTCAATATCAATGAGACTTTCCTCTGGATTTTGATAGGTTTCTAGAGGATTTAAAGGCTCAATTTTTTTATATTTTCTATCTATGTAATCTAATTTAATTCGATTAATATCAATAACTTCAAACTTGATTTTTTCGTCATTATTTATGAACGCCTTAATATTCTCATCGGCTCCTCTTCTATATTGAGAAAGGGTCAAAAAAATAAATTTAACTTCTCCATTCTCTTTGAGATGTTTATCCAACTCTTCTACTTTTAATTTCAACTTATCATTAAAGTCGTCTTTCTCACCTCGCAAAATTGTGGTAAAGTCACTCAAAGCTTTGAGTATTTCATCTTTGTCTGATTCTTTTTCCGAATTACCCGCATTGTTCCACTTCGACTGAACAACATAGAAAATCTTATCGCCGTAATTGTTTATCTTATCAAAGACGATATCGCAAGAGCTATCATTATCTCCATCAGTGATAAAACTTGTGTAGCTAGATATCTTTCCATAAAATTCAAGAAACCAAATTAAAAGAGCATAGGATTTCTGGTTGTTGATAGCATTTCTATGTTTTTGTATGAATTTATCATCTTTATACTTTTCTAAGAGATCATTTAGTTCGCCATCTATAATGTTGTAAAAATCTTTAGTAAACATATAAAGTTAAAGAGAAATGAGTATTTATTGAATTTTTTATAGCAACTGGTGCGGATTTTCGACAGAAGATTAAATCTTATATAGAATATACTACATACTCTCCAACTCCTTTAGCACAGTTGCAAACTTAAATTTCATTTCATGATAACCATTTTCAAGCTTCTAGTATTTCAGTTTACTAAATGCGATCGCTGTTTGATTTGTTGTGAAGTGGCGATCGTGATTTGGGGTTTTGAAGGGGCGATCGCTGTTTGATTTTTTGTGGAGGAGGTTCCACTTAATGCTGATGATAAGCCACAAATGAGTACTTACCTGTAATCAGGCAAACCAGTTAGTATATTTTGTATTGTAGCTATGTTCGAGTTTAGCAACGCAAAGCTGTATTGAGATAATTACTAAACAAATGAATTCCTAAGAAACTTAAAGTTACATAGACAAATAAAACAATAAATCCACTCACTAATAGATTGATAGCAAAAAATAGCAATAACGCTATAATGCGATGGGCGATTTTGGTTAAGGGACGGGTGTGATGAGGTGCGGCTATATCTTGAACTTTTATCCGTTTTTTATAACGATCTTTACCAATCAATAAAACAAAGAAATATCTTGCAAAGAGCAAGTTAATCACAAACCTTACATCTATCAATTTCGGTGAAGGCTTGGGAAGGGCGGAGGAAATTACATCTTTAATATTTTTATGTTCTTCGGTACTCAATTTCTCAATGATAGCCTCAGGGATGCGATCCATGTAGTAGTCAGCATCTCTTAGGCTATAGTCCTTGATTGTATAATTTGAAGGCATGGTGTCTGGATAAAATAGATAAATACATAAAATAAAAATTAAGAGACAGAAGTTCTATTTCTTAATTTTTTATGTTTACCTATTATTGCATGACCATTAACGTATAAATTTATTAAAATCTAAAAAATATGGCTTTTTTTCAGCAAATAATTTATGAACAAGGGGCTTAAGCCCCTTGTTCATAAATTATTTGCTGGATTTGATAGCGTAGACTAAAGAATTCGAGAAGTTAAGATGAGACTGGCTAAACCGACTAAAACCAGAATAGAGCTTCCGATATTATTCCAGAATTGGTGATAGCTAATAAGGGAAGCGCGTTTTTTGGGCTGATCTTCCATAATCGGTTGAAGAGTTGACAGATCGACAATTGGGAACTTGCCTCGTCGAAACCAGCCTGAAGCGATGACCGAGCGATCGCGTAATACTTCGAGATTTTTAATGGAGTTGGAAGGATCAACAACCCACTGCTGGAAGTTGGGTATGTAATTGAGAAAAGCTAAGCCCCCTTGATCTTCTAATCTCAAGGCGTAACCAATGTAAAATTCATCGGTGCTATAGCCTAGCAATTCGCCAGCAATCTGCACGGGCTTGCCTTGAACATAACTGGCGTAGGGATCAGTAAGTAAGCTAACGAGATCGGTGTCTGCAACTTTCCGAAAGTCGGGATAGCGTAAACTACCTTGATACATAAATCCCAAACCTAAGCCGATGAGGGAGAGACTGAGCCAGAGCCAGCGATTATAGAGTTGAGTTAAAAAACTAGCAGCAATTAGCGCGATCGCTACTCCCAATAAAGGCGAAATCTGAATCAATAAATCGCGCCAAAAGTTTTGATATAAAACTTTTTTATTTAGCTTTTTCTCTTCCTTCAATAGTTCAGCAAAGTCATATTCCGTTAAAAGTCCTAACTGTTTAGAATATCCTGCTAAAAGCTGGAGGCGTTTGCCGACCAAGGGATGAGTAGAATGAATTTCGAGCCAACGTCGCCAAGGGTTAAACATTTCCCAGAGAAATACGCGGTAAGGATTTTGATCGGTTTGTCCTGCATGGGCGATTTCCATAGCTAAACCGATCGCAGTCATGGTTTGACGATCGCATATCCCTAAGGCTCTGGTGGATTCTAAAAGGCGATTAGTGGGCATGGCGGGCTGATTATAGGGCAGCATTTGTCGCGCCATTTTGGGCAAGGCACGGGCGAGGGCGTTGGGATTGCCTGTAACTTCCGCTGCAAAGCGATCGCTCACAATCGTACTGGCATGGGATAGCCAAATCAGCAAGTAGTTACTAACAGAATAGATGACATTCGCGAAAGTTGCGGCAACTTGCCAGAATTGCTTGGCGCTTTTAGCTTGGTAGCTACGGCGGCTGAGCAGTACATAAATGTAATAGAGAACTTGAACGGGGGCAGAAATGAAGGTTAAAACGGCAAAGCTTTTATTGCGAATGCGCCCGAGTTGATAGGCATAAACCGCAGCCAATTCATCATCATCAAGGCAATCAAATAGACCTCGACTCACCACAATTCTGGCGGAATTGGAAATGACTCCATAGATAAAAGCAACAGGAGCGTCATCTTCAATCCATCCTAACCTTGGGACAAAAATATTTTGTCTTTCGCAAAATTCCTCAATTATTTCTACGGACTCAGGACTTCTTAAATCCAAATCCGCCAAGGTAATCCATTGAATGCGGTGATATTGCTTTTGGGTAATGTCGATAATCCAAGGTGACATAAAAAATAGCAGAATGCTAATCACGCTGGCGGCGATCGCCACGGTCTTAAACCAAGTATCGGTAAAGTAGTCCGTAAAGAATCGCGAGATCCCATAGCCCAACAGAAATTGTAAAGCGGGAATAGTGAGAGTCGTCAGAATTAGGGCGGCAATCAGAAAATATGTGTAACGTGAGGGCAGCGATAGAGTGACATTGTTTTTGCGATAGCGACGTGGATCGGACTTAACGACAGAAGCGACTTCTTGGTTACGCTGGATGCGATCGTCAGGAGGTGCATCTAGCATCGCATTTAGGGTAATTAAAGACTTTTGCGCCCAAGTCTGTATCTGCGGGTCAGTATAGGCGGCTAATTTTTCGCAAATGGCGATCGCCTTGTCCGCACGTCCTGTTTTTTTGTATGCCGAAACTAGCCAGATTTGCGCCTGTACATAGTCTTTTGATTTCGTGCTGCTACTATCTTGGCTATATTCAGACAAGATGGCGATCGCTTCGGTGTAGTGCTTTCGCAATAAAGCCTCTTTGCCAGCTTTTAGGGACATCGCTTAGCCTCTATCTCTCAACGTTAAAAGCTATTTTGCCATCTATCGGGCTTAACATAAAACCCAAAAGACAAGAGGCGGCGCTTTGCGCCGCCTCAAAGCTAGAAGGCTAGTGCAACTTGCCTTCTGGTTTTTATTGATAGCGTTCCAGAAAATCTAAGGCTTGATTGCGTAATTCGTAATACTCCTTAGACTCCCGCAATTCGTGGCGATCGCGGGGACGTGGTAAGGAAATATCTAACACTTTTCCGATGGTCGCTTTGGGTCCATTGGTCATCATCACCACGCGATCGGACATAAAGATCGCCTCATCCACATCATGGGTAATCATCATCACCGCTTGGCGATGATTTTCCCAAATATCTAGAACTTGTTGCTGGAGCTTAGGTCTAGTCAAGGCATCTAGCGCCCCAAATGGCTCATCTAACAGCAACATTTTAGGACGAGTCGCCAAGGCTCGCGCCACCCCAACTCTTTGTTTCATACCGCCTGAAAGTTCGTGGGGATATTTATCGGCGGCGGCGGTGAGATTCACCATGTCAATATGCTCATTTACTACCGCGATTTTTTCGGCACGGCTTGTGGTTTTAAATACTTCATCCACGGCCATACGGATGTTTTCTCTGACCGTCAACCAAGGCAGCAAGGAATAGCCCTGAAAAACCATCATCCGTTCCGCCCCCGGTTTGCGAATGATTTTTCCCTCCAGAGTAACTGAACCTGATGTTGGCTTCTCTAACCCTGCGACAATCCTCAAGAGGGTTGATTTGCCACAGCCTGAGTGACCAATCACCGAGACATATTGCTGCTCAGCGATCGCCAGATCAATGCCATCTAGAACCACAAATTGACTACCATCAGGTTTGCGAAATGCTTTGACGACATTTTCGATCGCCAGAAATGTCTTGTCTTGGGGAGGAGTAGAATTGAGCGATAGTTGAGTAGTCATAAAGGTTAAGCAAGAATATTATGCAAGGAAAAATTACGCAAGAAAAAAGGATTGAGGTGCATTTGCCCTAATTTCAAAGCTACTGAGATAGCCGATGGGATTACTAGGATCAAAGGATTTGCGATCAATAAAAGCTGAGGCAGGTTCCACTTTATAATCCTCCGACGGACATTTAATTCCCATTTCCGCAGCAATTTCTCGATACAAATCCGTTCGCCATGCTTGACGGGCGATCGCTTCGGCATTTTTAGGGAATTCGAGGATTTGTCCCCAACGGGTTGCTTGAGTCATCAGCCAGAGGCTTTGGGATTGCCAGAGAAAAGTGGAATGGTCATGGGCAACTTCGGAGACAGAAGGGGGCATTTCAAAAAATAGCGTTGTCTCGATGCTGTTGGTGATGCGAGGTTGCTGATCAAAGCCACCATAGTTGTAATTTCCAACAATGGCAGGGCGAGTATATTTCACATTTGCGCCTGTAAAAGAGCGCTGAGAAATGATTTTAGCGACTTCTTCCCGATTAGCAGGTTTGCTGCAATATTGACAAGCTTCGATCATCGCTTTGACTAGCGATCGGTAGGTTTTGGGATAGTCCTGAATGAAAGATTCGCGCACAGCTAACAAGCGATCAGGATGACCATTCCAAATTTCTCGCCCTTGAGCAAAAGTAAATCCTATGCCTTCATTACCTGCGATCGCTCTTGTATTCCAAGGCTCCGCAACCATATAAGCTTGAATCGTTTCCATTCGCATATTGCTCACCATCTGAGGTGGTGGGGTAATAATGGAACGCAACTCAGTAACGGGATTGATACCCGCCGCCGCAAGCAGATAGCGCAGGAAATATTCATAGATAGCGGAACTCAGAACCGTTGCCCATACTCGCTCCTCGACAGGTGCTGTTTGCCAATAGCCTCGCAAATCTTTTCCAAACTTCTCTAAGTCTCCATTATAAGTAGATAAGGGACGAATACCTGCTTCCCACAATTTGCGATTGAAGGTGATTGCATTGCCATGACGATGAATAGTCATCGCTGCACACAGAGGAAAATGCCTTGCGCCTTCTGCACCTGTTCTTGCATTAGTGACAGCCCCTGATACGACGGGAGAAGCATCTAAGCGCCCAAAAATAATTCCGTCACGGGAATTCGCCCAGCTTGCTTCACGACTGAGCGTCACATTCAATCCATACTTCCGAAAGAATCCCTTTTCCCAAGCGATCGCAAAGGGAGCGCAATCGTTAACAGGGACAAAGCCGACAGTTAAGTTAGGCTTTTCGAGACTGGCAGGATTAATAATTGGTTCGACCGCAAGGGCTGTTTCCGATAGTCCAGTGGGGTTTCGTGATTGTTCTTGGGCGCAAGCGGAAAAAGCGATCGCTGAAGCAGTAGCGGTCATCCCCTTGAGAAATTCTCTTCTGGTACGCGAACTGTACATAGTTATCTCCGCCTCTTAGGACTGGGCAGGGCGACGGGTGATGATCGCTTGCAATTTGGCGAGGGCATAGTCCAAAATCAATCCCGTTACGCCAATTACAAAGACCGCTAAAAATACGGCACTTACATTCAGTCGGTTCCATTCATCCCAAACAAAAAAGCCTATGCCTATGCCACCCGTGAGCATTTCTACGGCGACAATTACTAGCCATGCAATCCCTAAACTGATGCGTAAACCTGTAAAGATATAGGGCAAACTAGCGGGTAAAATCACTTTAATTAACTGCTTCCATCGGGGCATTTCGAGAACTTGGGCAACTTCCAAATAGTCTTTGGGAACGTTACTGACACCTTCGGCGGTGTTAATGATCGTAGACCAAAGGGAGGTAATAAAAATCACGAAAATTGCGGAAGGCTCGGCAGCGTTAAAAATTGCAAGGGCGATCGGCAACCACACAAGGGGAGAAACAGGCTTGAAAACCTGAATAATCGGGTTAATTGCTAACCAAGCATGACGCGATAACCCAATCCAAACGCCCACAGGAATGGCAACTACAGCCCCCAAGGAAAATCCAATACAAACTCGGCGGAGGCTAGCTAGCAGTAACCAGCCAATCCCGATATCACCCGGTCCGCGCTGATAAAATGGATTTAAAATAAAATCTAAATTTTTAATCAGCGCTTCGAGTGGCGTAGGCATCATTTCATGGCGAAATAAAGCGATCGCCCACCAGAGGGCAATCACTCCTACAAAGCCAGCGATCGGTAAAAGGACAGTGGCTCGCAAGAGGCTGCGAAAGAACCAAGTTATTAAAGCGCTCATAAAAGTGCGAACATCAGTAGCTAAATTCATCAAAACCACGCGGGACATAACTTTGTTTGTGATGAAGCCTTTTGTAGTCTCTATTCAGTCAAATACAAGTTACCGTAAGTCGCGATTTTAAGTCAATCGCGATCTCTTTAATAGGCATCTAATTTTCCCGCCTTGCGGGAAAATTAGATGCTTGGGACTTTTAACGCTTAGCGTTTTCTAAGTGTGCGCCATCTAGCTTTGCTAAATGCAGATCGGTATTTCGGAGATCGGCTTCTTTGAGCTTTGCCCCATTGAAATCGGTTTTCCGTAACACCGCACCACTTAGATTTGCCTTTGTGAGATTCGCTCCATTCAAGATTGCGCCACTTAACTCTGTTTCACAAAGAGAAGAGTTACTTAAATTTGCCCCATTTAGATTTGCGCCAATAAGATTCGCATCAGTGAGATCCGCATTCGTCAGATCGGCTCCGCTAAAATTTACCCCCATCAAATTAGCATTGCGAAGAACTGCACCACTCAAATTTGCGCCACTGAGATTGGCAAGGCTGAGATTGACAGAACTGAGATTAGCTAAACTCAAATTTGTGCCGCTAAGGTTGGTCATGCAGAGGGTGACATCCTGAAATGTGGCAAGGCTAAGATTTGCGCCACTGAGATTGGCTAAGGTGAGGTTTGCCTCCCTCAAATTTGCGCCAATGAGGTTAGCACCGCCGAGATTAGCCAAGCTCAAATCAGCACCGCTAAAATTAGCTTTGCTCACTTCTGCATAGGAAAGATTGGCTTCTCGGAGATCGATTTGTATATGATATTCCTGCGATCGCCATAGATTCCAACTACTGACCCCTTTTTGCAGTTGAATTAGATGGTCTTTATTTGCCACTATTTTGTCGCTCTACTTGTTTGGTTAACCCAAATCAAGAAAATTTTGAAAGCTTTGCTAAGCAAAGCTTTCAAAATTTTCTTGTGGTTCGTTCGCTCTTGATATCTACTTTTAAGCAACCTGCTCTAAATAACTAGGCAAACCACCTCAACTTAACAATAATTCAAGACTGAAAAAGTTTGATCCAGTTATGACAATTCGCAATATAAAGTGGTATATCTCAATCAATCATTATGGTGATCGAATGATGAGCAAACTAAATAAGACGATGGCTCTAGTGACAGTGAGTTTAACCATATGAGAGTGTTAAGCCCTCCTAGAACAAGATCGGGGTCGAGTGCTACTTTTGTAGCTTGCCTATTTTTTGCTGGTGTCGTTTTAAGCGATCGCATGGGGAACTCAATCGCGATCGCCGCCCCTAATCTCTCAATTGCCCAGTCTATCCAGCCTGCTAACGCCTGTCCCCAGTTAACCAATCGGCGCTATGTGGTTTTGTTAGATCGACCAGCAAATTTGTTACCCCAGTTACCTGAATTTTTAGCGATCGCCGCCGTTCCCTGCACTTATCTTAATGGTTCGATGACATTTTTTGGCGGTTTTGATAATGCTCAAGCCTCCACATTTCGGGCTAGCCAATTACGGGAATTGGGACTAGATGCGATCGTTCATTCTTTCACCGCCAAGGTAAATGATATTCCTGCAAATCTTCAAGGTGCTGCCATTCTGGTTGATCCGAGCAATGACCCTAATGCAGTCCTTCAAAGAGTGCGATCGCTCACAGGGAAGGGAGCCGTTTTTGCGACTTTTAGTAACCGCTCGGTGATTTTAGCCGCACCTCTATTTAGCCAACAGAGTGCTAATAGCAGTGCCGTTCTCCTTCGCAATCAAGGGCTTGCTGCCCAAGTTATCAGCGCTGAGCTAATTTCTGCCCCTAAAGCGCCTGATAATCTAGCCCCTCCAAATCCTGTTCCAACGCCCAATAATCCTGCAAATCCTCAAAACCCTGATAGCTCTAAAAAAATCATCTATCGAGTTTTAGTTCCCAACAGTAATGCCAACACTTTGAAACTGATCCGTGAAAGCGCTCCTGATGCTTTCGTTACGATTCTTAAGGGTAAATCCTATATTCAAGTCCGTACTTATACCAATCGCAGTAATGCCCATCGCGAACGCGATCGCTTAAATTCTCAATTTTCAGGTACGATTTTGATTCAAGATTAAACTTATGGTATCTCTTCCCAAATCTTTAATAGAATCTTTAACGGATTTACCAAACTATACGGTGCGGGTAAGTTCTCGCGCTAAATGCGTTCGCCTCTCGCTGTCTGTAGAAGATGGTTTAGAGGTAGTAATACCTGACAATTACGATCGCCGTAAGATTCCCGAAATCGTTCATACAAAACGTGATTGGATTGCGCGACATCAAAATAAATTAGATGAGCGTAAAGCGTTTTTGCAGTCGCAGTCTCCCCATGAACTGCCTGAATCTATTAATCTGCGATCGCTTGGCGAGCATTGGCGCATAGAATATCTAGCGATTTCCCTGACTTCAAATGCTATCAGCATTAGTGAACAGCCCGAGCCGATGTTGCTAGTCGTAAGTGGAAATGTGGCGAATGTGCAAGCTTGTAAGGCTCTCTTAAAGCAATGGTTAATGCGAAAAGCCGAGAAGCATCTCTTTAGTTGGTTACGCCAAGTCAGTACTCGCCACCATCTGCCCTATCGCACGACTACGGTACGCAGTCAAAAAACTCTCTGGGGTAGCTGTTCACGCGATCGCAATATTAGTCTTAACTATAAGTTGCTATTTTTAGACAATAAAGTGGTGGAATATGTTCTGCTCCATGAGCTTTGCCATACGGTTCACATGAATCACTCGGATAAATTTTGGGGTTTAGTCAGTAAGTTTGAGCCAAATTACAAATCTCTGGATAAGTCTCTCAATCAAGCATGGAAGATTATTCCCGCATGGCTAGAAGCCACGTAATACCAAATGAAGAAATGGCTACGCCATTTCTTCATTTGGTATTACGTGGTTTGGTGCGCCACCATTATTATGTCTTTGGAGAGATTTTGGACAAATCAACGTCTATTGATCAGAGATTTAAAGGGCTTGAAAATATTGATATATCAAGAAATCAAGACTTAATGCACATAGAGCCTGTGAGCAAACTCACAGGCTCTATGTGCATTAAGTCTATGGCTATTTTTTGTTAAGCCCTATACTGACATTTTGCAACTAAAAATATGGGAGGTCTCATTTTATGACTGAAAAGAAAACAAATTTATTGCCAATTATTGGTGGTGCGGCTGTAGTAGTTGCTGGTGGTGTAGGAGCTTATTTCTTCTTCAATAAACCAGTTAATTTACCTACAGGTATCGGTAGTACTGCCTCTGGAACTCTCACCGTCGTCCCTAAGCAGTCCTTGATGGCGATGTCCATTTCCACCGACGGAGCATCTTTGGCTCAGCTAGAGCAGTTTCTCTCGCCAGAAACCAAAAAAATCTATGATAAAGCGATCGCCCAGATCAGAAACAATCTTGCATCGGGTGACATTGACTATGACAAAGATGTTAAGCCTTGGGTTGGCAAAAATGTCACGGTTGCCTTCTTGCCATCGGGCAAAACTGCTCGCCTTAGCCCTTCCACACCTCAGTCCGCACTTCAGCCCCGTTATGTGCCGATGAGCGACACAGGTTCTCTTCAATTTGTGCAAGCACCTCAAATTAAAGAAGCCCCGAAGGAGGCAACCCCCAATATTTTGATCGTACTTGAGGTTAAAGATAAAGCTGGAGCGGAAAAGTTTTTAACAGAAAAGGTCAAAGTCAAATCAGGCGGTAAAGAAAAACAGTCGGATTACAAAGGGGTAAAAATTACGCAATACGGCGAAGGCTCAAGCGCCAGCGCTACAGCGATGGTCGGCGACTATTTGATTGTCACTCCTCAAGAAAAGACCACTCAAAAGGCGATCGACACCTTTAAGGGTGAGGCTTCGCTAGCTAGCTCGGCTGGAGTTGACGATCTCAAACTCAAAAACTCCGTTGCTCAAATTTACATTCCCAACTTTGGGGAATCCATTGTGGAGCTATCGGCGCTTAATCCAAATGCCCAAACTATTCCTCCTGAATCTTTGGAGCAATTGAAGAAGGTCAAGTCGATGAATATGGGCTTTGGCATTGACGACACAGGTATTCGCTTTAAGGTAGTTGGTAAGTTTGATCCTGCGGCGATCGCAGCTCTCAAAAATTCACCCAATAAAATTATTGGTCAGATTCCTTCTCAAGCCTTTTCCCTAATTACTGGCTCCAATATCAAGAGTTCTTGGGAACAGTTTGTCAAGTCTGCCGAAAATACACCTGAAGTGAAGAAAAGTATTGAAGAAGCGAGAACTCAATTAAAATCTTCACCTTTAGCGATCGATTTGGACAAAGATATCTTTGGATGGATGGATGGAGAATTTGCCTTTGCTTCGGTGTCGGGTAAACCCGAAGGCATTCTCGCGCAAACTCAAGGGCTTGCGCCGATTCTCTTGCTCCAAACTAATAATCGGGCGGCGGGTGAGTCTTTACTCAAAAAATTCGACGATTTTGTCGCTAAAAATGGTGGCAAGGTTAGCAAAAAAGATGTTGGTGGTGTCTCCGTAACTGAATGGTCTGTCACAGGAGCGCCTGGGGCGATCATATCTCACGGTTGGAGTCAAAAGGACACCGTATTTATTACTGCTTCGCCTATTGTGTCGATGTTTGTCCCCAAACCTGCAACCGCGATCGAGACTGATCCCACCTTCAAGGATGTAGTTAGCACTCTACCTGCTAATAATATTGGCTATTTCTATATTGATGCCGATAAGACATGGAATATCGTTCAAACTTTTATGCCTCCTGCGGAAAAGGAAAAGACTCCTGCGGAGGTCAAGGCTCTAATTGCTTCAATTCGAGGTTTAGCAGTAACGGCTGCCTATCCTAGCGCTGAGTCTGCTGAAGTTGAGGCTATTTTAGCTCTCAAGAAAGGCGGCAAATAAAAAATATAGGGGTTGCAGAGCAACCCCTATATTTTTTATTTGTAATAATAAAGCCCCGAATGGCGGAGCCATTCGGGGCTTTATTGTAAGCCTAACTAGTAACCGCAGCTTGCTGATTAAAAGCGAACTGGTGGAGAATGCGATCGCAGATTTGTCCACTCGATAGACCGAGAGAATTGAAAGACTGTTCTGGCGAAGCATGTTCCACGAGAATATCGGGAACACCAATGCGATAAACAGGAGCTAGAACATTCGCATCATTCAAAGCTTCAAGTACCGCGCTACCAAATCCACCCATTAGGCAACCTTCTTCAAGCGTGACTACTTTGCCGATTTTTTGAGCAAGGGGCAGAATTAGCTCAGTATCCAGAGGTTTTGCAAATCTGGCGTTAACGACAGTAGCACTGATTCCATGCTCATTGAGGAGTTCCGCAACCTGTAGGGAAGGATAAACCATCGAGCCGTAGGCTAATAGTAATACATCCTTACCTTCGCGCAGTACTTCCGCTTTACCGATTGGTAATGGCTCGATATCTTCATCTTGCAGTGGTGCACCCACGCCATTACCGCGAGGATAACGCATGGCGATCGCGCCATTATGGGTCAACCCAGTGACGATCATGTTCTGCATTTCGGCTTCGTCCTTAGGAGCCATCAAGACGATGTTCGGAATGCAGCGCAAATAGGCGATGTCATACATCCCTTGGTGGGTAGGACCATCGGCTCCAACGATACCTGCGCGATCGAGGCAAAGGAAAACGGGCAAGCTCTGAATGCAGATATCATGCACAATCTGATCGAAACCACGTTGCAGGAAGGTGGAATAAATCGCGGCGACGGGACGCATCCCTTCGCAAGCCATCCCTGCGGCAACGGTGAGGGCGTGCTGCTCCGCAATACCAACATCAATAAATTGATTAGGCAATGCGGCTTGGAATTTATCTAAGCCTGTACCTGTGGACATGGCGGCGGTAATCGCCACAATCCGTTTGTCATGCTCAGCAAGTTTGATCAGCGTATCCGCAAAAACCTTGGAATAGCTGGGAGGTTTGGGTTTACTACTGGAAGCTGAGGGTTTCGCTTTGCCTGTGGCAATATCAAAGGAATTTTGAGCATGATAGCCAACGCGATCGGCTTCAGCATAGCTATAGCCTTTACCCTTAGTGGTACTGACGTGAACCATCACGGGGCCAGTAAGCGTATGCGCCATTTTGAAGGTATCGATCAATTCCTTGAGATTGTGACCATCGACGGGACCAATATAAGTAAAGCCAAGTTCCTCAAATACGGCTCCTACTTTGTTTTGTACCATCGTCACAATCTTGAGATTGTCCTTGATGCGCTCAATCTCAGGGCTGATTTGTTCACCAACGAAGGGAATATTGCGGATTTGTCCTTCGAGATTATTGGTGATGAATTTCATCGGTGGACTGAGGCGCAGTTTATTCAGGTACTTAGGAATTGCGCCGACGTTTGCCGAAATTGACATTTCATTGTCATTGAGGACAACTAATAAATTAGTTTTGGGAAGATGTCCTGCATGGTTGATTGCTTCAAGCGCCATCCCGCCTGTCAAGGAGCCATCACCGATAATCGCCACAGTTTTGTAATTTTCGCCTTGCAAATCGCGAGCGATCGCCATGCCAAGGGCTGCGGAAATACTGGTCGAAGCATGACCCGCACCAAAATGGTCGAATTCACTTTCGCGACGATTGAGATAACCTGCAATGCCGTCCTTTTGACGCAAGGTATGGAAATCCTTGTAGCGCCCTGTGATCAGTTTGTGGGGATAAGCCTGATGTCCTACGTCCCAAACGACCTTGTCACGGTCTAAATCGAGGGTTTGGTATAAAGCGAGCGTTAGCTCGACTACACCTAGCCCAGGACCAAGGTGTCCCCCTGTGGCGGCGATCGTTTCTAAATGTTTTTGCCGAATTTCCTTAGCAATAGATTCCAATTGCGAGATCGTCAGACCGTGCAACTGGTTAGGATGGGTGACATCACTTAACCGCATATATAATTATTTTCATAAAATGACTTCCTTTAGTTTAACTGAAGCACACCCCCCAAACGTTCATCGCGATCGCAGTTCTTTAAAATCCATCATAAGAGTAAAAACCTGTGGCGCACGCGCAGTGTATGCCACAGGTTTTTACTCTTATTTTAAGTCCCCGCTATTTACTAGTATCAACTCATCGGAGGGTTATACTGATATTTAAATAAGACTTTGTCCTATGTGATTCTCTAGTTATTTTCCCATGCTTTCCGCGAGTCCTGACCTTATAGCCCTAGCCCGATCGCAAATTATTTTACTGACCCAGAGCTTGGGTGCAGTCGCTAGCGCTATGTATATCACCGAGACGGTGGCGGATGGGATGCCGCCCCATTTGATCGAAGTGGCTGTGTTTCCAGAAGAGGGGGCGATCGCTCTGCCAGAGACTTTTACTTCTGAATCTTTGCCCATGTTGGCGATGGGGGCTAGTGGCTTAGTAAGACAGCGCCGCTTTGTCTTGCCTTTGATTTATGAAGAGGCAATTTTAGGTTTTTTGATGACGGGACGGGAAGATCGGGATTGGTTCGATTATGAACAATCGCAAATTCAACAAATTGCTAATACCTTAGCGATCGCTTGCGCTCTTGATCGCCGCAATCAATGGTTAGCCGCAAATCAACAGCGTAACTATGAAGAACAAAGCAATTTTTTAGCCTCACTACTACATCAACTCCGCAATCCTCTTACTGCAATTCGCACCTTTGCTCAATTACTATCGCGCCGCATTGTTGCGGACGATCCTAATCAAAAATTTGTGACAGGAATTTTACGTGAAACTCAGCATATCCAAGATTTGCTAAGCGAAGCCGATCGCCCTGCGCCACTCTTACTATCGGAAGCGGAACATGAAAAGGCGCTCTTACCTGCGGCAACGATAGAACTAACAGAGATTGATCTTAGTGAAATTCTGGATGGAATTACTAACTTTGCCAACGCGATCGCGCAGGAACGAAATATTCAATTTTTATCAAATATCCCTTCCCATTTGCCCAAAGTTTTAGGTAATGAGTCGGCTCTAAGGGAAGCGATCGGCAATCTTGCCGAGAATGCGCTCAAATATACGCCTGAACGTGGCTATGTGTTATTAGGCGCAGATGTAAAACCTGACACAGTTTACATCTATGTCCAAGATACGGGTGTCGGTATTCCTGATGCTGACTTGCCACGCTTATTTGAGCGCAATTTTCGGGGTAGACAGGCGGATGGCGATATTTCAGGTACGGGATTAGGACTGGCGATCGCTAATGAATTAGTCCAGAAAATGGAAGGAAGTATTCATGTGATCAGTCAAGTTGGCAAAGGCAGTACTTTTGCGGTGACCCTAAAGAGAATTTAAGTAAAGGTGGCACTTTGTGCCACCTTTACTTAACTGATGTTACGTGGAACCCTCATCCCCTACCCCCTTCTCCCGCAGGAGAAGGGGAGCAAAATCCATATTTTCTTGTTCCCCTCTCCTGCGGGAGAGGGGCTAGGGGTGAGGGCTTTACAAACTTCCACGTAACATCAGTTACTCAATTCGTGACTGTAAACGAAAGAACAGAAATTGGGTAACTTGATCATTACTGAAGTTATCATCACTCACTAAAATCAAGCTTTGAGAGCCATCGGCTAATTTGGGTCCGATCGCCATTCCTTCGAGATTATCTAACTTAATCCCAAGGATTGCCAAATCGAGAACTAACTTTTTGCGAATTGATCGCAGATTAGGGCTAGCTCGAAAGCTGGTGATTGATGAAGTATCATCGGCGCTACCTGTAAAGATTTGCCAGATTTTGGCACTGAGTCCGTTAGCCCCATTAGAGCGCTCAAGGGTGAGAAAATGACCTCCGCGATCGAGGGCAATAATTTCATTAACGCCAATTTGATTAATTGGGGAAGTCATGGCTTCTACAGGATAGCGATGCTCAGCAACGATCAGGGGTGCAATATTACCAACTAAATAATGCAGAAACCGACTTTCGGAAGGTTGGCTGGTATCGGTTTGAGCGTCTTGAGCAAGGGCATTTTCGGTAATCGTAAAGACGCGATAGGGGTCGCCCACAGAATCACGAATGACAGTCATCGCTTCAAAGCCAAGATTGTCTCTTACGCCTCTGGGCAAAATTTCTGGATTGTTACGTCCTTTGGAATTTGGGATTTGATTAGGTTCCGTTGCTTCCGTTTTTGGTAAATAGCGAGAGGGAATTGGCAGACTCCGCAGCTTTTTACCAGTCAGTAGATCAAATTCATCAATGAAGGGATCAATTCCTTTGCTAGCAACACCTTCGCTCGCAATTAATACGGTGCGATCGCCTGTAAGTGCGATCGCCTCAGGATCAATTTCGCCTTGTGGATAGGTATTACCTTTTTTGTCTTTGAGAATATTTAAACCAATCACTTCCACATTCTCTAATTGAGGATTTGCGGATTTAGGCGCAAATTGTAACCTCAGCGCATAGAATCGGGCTGGGGAAAATTCGCTACGATCATCGGAAATGGCATAAAAAATATTCTCAAAGCGATCGTAAGCGAGTCCCGACAAGCCACCAACAGGCGTATTTTCAAATTTCTGCTTCGGTAATTGGTATTCATTAATAAAGTCTAGAGAGACATTCAGAAATGTGCGATCGCTTGCCAAGACAGGCAAAGCCGTCAATCCACTCAAAATAACTATTCCCAAACTCAGCAGCAGACTAACTAGTAAATATTTAAGGTTTCGCATATTTTTTGATTTTTTTATTTCATTAAGATATAGTCGGCGCTTTGCGCCGACTATATCTCAGCTTCACAACTAGGACGGGCAATCAAATTCTCATAGGGTTCGATCGCAAAGGGGCGCTCAGGTTCAGCTAGTAAATGGCGATCGCATAGGTCAAAAAGCTCTTGCTTAGATTGCACGAGGCGCATTCCCGCTAAAAAACTTCCCTCTGGATCAATCCCAGTACCAATGAAATTTAGAAACTTTTTCAAGCAATTTACATGGGATTTCTCACGAAGATCTTCACGGCTGGTAATCGCAAATAGGTGCTGGATATAGCGATTTACATCCGCTAGCGTAATCACCTGTACGGGCTTCCCTGCAAAGCGATCGCGTATTTGCTGAAAGATCCAAGGATTACGAATCGCTGATCGCCCAATCATCACCCCTGCGGCTCCCGTTTCTTGTAATACCTGTTCCGCTTTGAGATAGGAAGTTACATTCCCATTAGCTAACACTGGACAATTTACTGTCTGCACGGCTTGACGAATTAAGTCATAATGCACTTCGCCTCGATATAGCTCCTTGACCGTGCGCCCATGCAGACTGAGCAGATCAATTTGATATTGATTGATTAATTCCAATAGCTTCTCAAAATTAGCAATGGAATCAAATCCCACCCGCATCTTCACTGTGAAAAGTCCTGTAATCTGCGATCGCAAAGCATCAAAAATTCGCTCAATCGTTTCAGGTTCGCGCAATAGCCCCCCACCCACATTCTTTCGATAAACTCGCGGTGCAGGACAACCAAGATTAAGGTCAATTCCTGCGATCGGATACTTCGTAAGTAGCTGAGCAATCCGCAACAGATCGGGAATACTCTCACCAATTAATTGAGCAAATACAGGTCTTCCTGTTGTGTTCAAGGTAATGGATTTGAGGATTTTTTTGTCAATACTAGAGTTCCCATAGACGCGAAAATATTCGGTCACATAATAATCAGGACATCCATATTCACTTAGCATTTGCATGAACGCAAGATCGGTTACATCCTGCATGGGCGCAAGTGCAGTGAAGGGTTGTCCCGCTAAAATCGGTGGTGGCAAGGTTTGAGAAGACACAATTATTAGATTTAAGAAGCTTACGAATCCTAGGCGGCGGCTTGAAAAACTTGATTAGCCGTGAGATTTAATTCTGGGAAAGTCGGCGAAACTAGGCGATCGTCTCCCTGAAACGATGTAACTTGATATTCTCCATCGACTAACTGATAGATAAATATCGTAGGCTGTTTGGGATTACCAATAAATCTCCTCCCACCTAAACCCAAATAATCCACAACCCAATATTCAGGGATCCCTATCTCTTCATAGTCTTTTACTTTTGTCAAATAATCAACGCGCCAATTAGTACTCACCACCTCGACCGCAATAATAACCGAGGCTCCCTGAGTCACCGTAGATTCGTTTTCCCACAGAGGCTCATTGCTTAAGTTAGAACGATTTAAGATTAGAATATCTGGCAAATAGGCTGATTCAGCCTCAGCAACTTTTACAAAGGCTTGACTAGGTATAAGGTATGGCAAATTCAATCGCCTATACTCAAACACTAATTCTGTCGATAAAAATCCCTTTACTGATTCGTGCGCTCCTTTAGGTTGTGGCATCTCAATAATTATTCCATTATGTAACTCATAGAAACCTTGGTCGGGCTTCCACTGGATAAACTCTTCGTAGGTTACTAATTGGGTTTTCGCTAAGGCTTGAACCATTGGGTTACCTGTTTTGCAATCATGTAGTTTGATTATATAGCAATAGTTGAGAGAATACCCCTTGGGGGCGTTCTCTCAATTATTGCCACTCCATTCCTACTCAAAGTGGAATTGCAACGTTTTGCGTTACAATTCCACTTTGGGTGTGAGCTAAAATACATGGTAAATGCTTAACACATAGAAAAAAAAGGATTTTACGGGACTCAAAAGCAGAAAAGCCTTACTTTTTATCCCTGAGGTTTTTTGTCCTAAGTAATTCTCTTATTGCGATAGCTAGGCAATGAACAGCCTACAATACTTATAAAATTACATTAATCTTTAATATTAGGAGATTGCCGATGGCGCAGGTTAGTATTCGTCTTTACTGGTTGTTCCAATCACTCATTGCTTTCGCTCCTTATCTGCTGGCAGGTTTGCTAGCAGGCACGCTTGTTTTAGCGCTAGGTGTTTTCATTGCTCGTTTCCTTCTATGGGATTGGTTACTACCTTTTGAAGAGTTATGCTTGATAACTCTCAAAGAATGGTCTAATCCAACCCTAGATAGATACATGACGGCTCTAACTTGGATGGCTCAGGGCGAAATTACTATTCCTATACTGATTGCGATCGCAGGAATTCTTATTTATCGCGAGGAGGCAGTTCCAGTCCTGATCTTAGCGATCGGGTTAAGCGGTTCATGGTTGCTTAACGGCATTTTTAAGTCTTTCTTCCGCCGCAAACGCCCCGATCTATGGGCTTCTTCTAAACGTCCAATGGATTACAGTTATCCCAGCGGTCATTCGATGAGTGCAATTTCCTTCTACGGTTTATTAGCGGCGATCTTGACGCAGTCTCTAGGTATTCCTCTATGGATTACTGCTCCCTTGGCAGGGTTTTTAACCTTGGGAGTAGGCTTTAGTCGAGTGTATTTTGGGGTGCATTGGCCCACAGATGTCCTCAGTGGATGGGTTGCTGGCGGCATATGGCTTGCATCCTGCTTATACGGACTAGTTCAAATTAGTGGAATTTAAGCAGAGATTGATGGGCGATCGGTGGAAATGCTCCCCACTTGCTCTGGCAAACCATAGCTGTTGTTTTCGTCAGCAAACTTTAATAGCAACTCAGGCGTAGGAACACAAATTAAAAGAGCATTTGGAACCACTTCCACAATGATGGGGGTAACGCCTAGATACTGTCCATCGGCATGAACTTCTAATGGTGGATAACTCTTAATCTCAATTTTAGCAGCGCGATGAGTCTTGAGCCGCTCATGGGGAAGGCGTTCACCCCGCATAGCTTTAAAGAAGTGACACAGATGATCCCATTTGGAGGGGTTATCAATATATATTACGTCCAGCTTTCCATCATTCATTTTTGCGTCAGGCGCTAAGGCAAATTGCACCCCATAGCGAGGACTGTTGCAGATATTGACTTGCAAGATGCGTAAACGTCGCATCCGTCTGCCATCGAGGCGCAAGACTAAGCGGTGCTGTTTAAATTGCAAAAAAGTTTGTATACCTGACAGGATACTTTTAAAAGCAGTCCAATAATTTTTCTTGATTCCTTCTTTGACTTCATCTCCACAAGGAAAAAGTGTGGCTTCTAGACCCACGCCGACCACTTCCACAAAGTAATGATCGTTTGCCTTGCCCATATCAAACCGACCACGCGTTCCCTCTACCAGAGTCTGAATGGCTTGAGATAAATCGTTGGGGATATCTAAGCTAGCGGCAATGTTATTACGGGTTCCCATCGGAATAATGCCTAACACAGTTTGAGTATGCATTAATCCTCGCGCTACGGCTTCAATCGTGCCATCACCTCCCGCTACAATCACAAGTTCAGCACCTGCTTGAGCAGCCTCAGCCGCAAGATTCTCACCATCTTCATCAGGAGAAGTGGTGCAGAGTTCAGCTTCGATGCCTTGATTTTGCAAAGCATCGACAATTTCAGTTGACTGATCAGGTTTGTCAGCAGGGCCAGAAGTGGGGTTGATGATGAGGCGGGTATTCATCTCTGTCGTTTTCCTATTGGTTTAAAGTTGAAAATAATGTAAACGGTTAGGATAAAAGCCTGCTCAGGCACACTTGCTTAGCAAAAGGTCTACAGTTCATTAATTTAGATACGTCCAAAAAAATTATCCGAAAGATCTAAAGTCTATGGACTATAGCAGTTTGTTGAGACTTTCCCTTCCCTCTATAAGCTGATCTAACGAACTGACGAGATTACCCTACCAAAGGAATTTCTCAATTAAACTTGACAGCATCTGAGGGTGGTAGTCATGAGGAGGTTTATTAGGTAGCGATCGCTCAATTATCATCCACTAGTACAACACGATCGCCCAACCACCCACAAAAAACGCGATCGCCTAGTAGTGATAACGAGCTTGAAGAAACTCAATGCGATCATCTTTAATGCGATAGACCATTCGATGTTCTTGAGTTAATCTTCTTGACCATGTATTTTCACCAACATATTTGAGAGGTTCAGGCTTGCCAATTCCCTTAAATGGATCATCAAGAACCGATTCAACTAGTTCCATCGCTCGAACAGCAATTTTGCGATCCGTATTTACCCAATACACTAGATCTTGTCTGAATTGTGACACAAAAACAGCATCACGCGGTTTCTTTGGCACTGCCAAGTCCCACCTCCTGACTGAGTTGATTCAAAGTTTTTGGCAAAACTGTTCTCGAATCCGCCTCTTCTAAAGCTTCAAATAAACGAATTGCATTTTTAGGAGATTTAAGTAAATGCAAAGTTTCAAGCAAACTTGATAGCTCTTTAGCTGAAATCACTGCCACATTTTCGCGGTCGCCACGTTCCAAAATGACAAAGTTGTTTTCTGCAATCACGCGATCGCAAATTTCTGAGAATTGGTTGAGTGCTTGATCGTAATTGACTGTAAGACTCATACGCCATTACAAAATGTACAAATAAATTTGTACACATATTATATAGCTGATTTTTGAGAAAAAAGTATAAGGCGATCGCCAATTTATCCCCCTCACAAAAAACATGATCGTCCCGCCACTCACCAAAAACGAGATCGCCCAATTACTCACATGAAATAGCTCTTATGCTAAGCTTGAGCAGCGTGATTGTAAGCAAATATGAACTATCGAAGCATCATAACAATTGAGCCAGATAAGCGTGGTGGAAAGCCTTGCATTAGGCGGATGCGTATTACTGTGTATGATGTTTTAGGATGGTTAGCGTCGGGAATGTCCCATGCAGAAATTTTAGATGACTTTCCAGAATTGACAGAGCAGGATATTAGGGCTTGTTTAGAGTTTGCTGCGGATAGAGAACATAGATTGATGGCTTTTGTGGGTGCTGCGTGAGGTTGCTTTTTGATCAAAATTTGAATCGTAAGTTGGAAGGAAGATTAGCTGATATTTTTCCTGATTGCAGCAATGTTCAGTTTCATGATTTAGATGATAAAACTGATACTGAGATATGGGATTTTGCTGAAATCAATAATTTCTATATCGTGACTCAAGATGCGGATTTTGCAGAGAGAAGTTGTTTGTGTGGTTCGCCTCCAAAGGTGATTTGGTTACGTTGTGGAAATGTGCCAACGAGTCAGGTCGAACAAATATTAAGTTTCGGGAGTGGAGTGATTAATGGGTTGAAAGATGCTGTAAATATAGACTGCCTAGAGGTTTACTAAACGCGATCGCCCAATCACCCACCAAAACGTGATCTCCAAGCTTACATACATATTTTTGAGCCTAAATGTTTTAGTACTTGTAATACTTCGTAAAGCTCATTATTAGGGTTTACCAAAGAAAATAATCGCGAATTTGCATACTCGTTTTGTGAAGTTTTCAAAAACAAAAATTCATTCCCATTGGTAATCATGCCAAATGTTGATTGAACGGTTTCCGAATTACTCAACATATAAGCTAAAGCTTGTGGAATCGCTCTTGTTACGGCAAAATCACTTCGCTTTGATTCAATGACTAATAACCAAAGCTGATTCTTTATTACCAATACATCGATCCGCCCTCGAATTATGGTTCCTTCATCTTTCATTTCTAAGGCTATAGCGGTTTCTGTCTCGATCCGAAATGGCTTGTGATAAAAGCCAGCGAGATCTAACAATGGTGCAAGCACTACCATCTTGACTGTATTTTCTAACATTGGTGGATCTTCCATCAATTCTAAAAAATTAGCTTTCACCCGATCTAATAAATGGAGATCTTCTTGTCTTAATGGTGTAAAATCATCCAACCATTCCGTAAAAAAAATAGGATCTTGAGATATCTGAAGCCCAAAATTTTGCTTTAATTCCTTGAAAGTTACATCTTTTGCTGCGATCGCCTGAACCATGATGAATTCTAGGTAGAAGTAATAATCTTAATAGTAGTGCAAAAACAAAATATCCAACGCGATCGCCCAACCACCCCCCTAAAAGTCCAACGCGATCGCCCAATCATCCTTTTAACAAAACACAATCGCCCAATCACCCACCAAAACGTTCTCGCCCAACCACTCACAAGTCTGGACGAGAACGATTTTAATTAGATTGACTTTGAGCAAGCTCTTCTCTCAATACTCTACGCAATATACTTTCTAGAGGTTCTTGAGTTTGTTGATGGATATGTTGACGCAAGGCTTCGTTGATGGATGTTTGATAATTATCGCCACCTTTGTTGTTTGCTTCTGCGCGAAACCATTCTAAGATCTCATCATCTAGCCGAATTGTAATACGAGTTTTGCCTTTGATTGGCTCGATCGCGCCACGGTTTCCTTTACTGAAGTCATATTCTGTTTCCATGTTTTTTAATCCTCTTCATATTGTTTACGTTCGCGACACTCTGCTAAACGTGTTGAAATTAGGCGAATGTCTTCACCCCGCCATGTGAAAACAATGACCAAAATTCTGCCAAAGGCATCCATGCCAATAATGACAAATCGATCTTCATCAAATCTGTTGTCTGGAATGGTGATGGCGAGATCGTCTGAAAATACAGATACTGCATCGGCGAACTCAATGCCATGTTTTTGCAGGTTTGATGAGTCTTTGTTTTTGTCCCATTGATACTTTATCTAATTATAGTGTGTACAAGTGTACATACAACTCTGCCATAAATTTGTATCAAAGCGATCGCCCCCTCACTCACAAAAAAGTACAACACGATCGCACCATCCCACACAAAAACGCGATCACCCACTTTCCCATCTCAAAAACACGATCACCCAATTACTCCCCTTAGAAAACGCGATCGCCCAACCATTCAACAAAAAAACGCGATCGCCTAGAGTCGTTTGATGTTAGTGAGTTAGAATGAGAAATATCCAGAATATAGTTGTTAAGAAATTTTGTAATAGTTAAGGAAGTCTTATGATGGTCTTTCAGCAAATCATTGATTCTATTGAGGGTTTATCAATAGAAGATCAGGATTATTTGTTTGAGCTAATCCGTAAGCGACGAATTGAAAGTCGGCGGCAGGAGATTTTGGCTAATTCTGAGGAGGTAAGGAAATCATTTAAAGAGGGAACAGCAAAAAGAGGAAGTGTAGATGATTTGATTGCTGATTTACTGGGGGATGATGATGCAAGTTGTTTGGAGTAATGGATTTAAACGGTCTTTCAAAAAAATTACAAAGAAAAATCCGCAATTAACTGAGCCAATTGTAAAAGCATTAAGGCTGTTGGGAGATGATCCATTTACGCCTTCATTAAAGTCTCATAAGTTGGGAGGAAATTTAGCTGGATTATGGTCTTGTTCTGTGGCTTATGATTGTAGGATTGTTTTTAGATTTTCTGACGATGAAGAGTTATTGGAGATGGTGATTTTTTTGGTTGATGTTGGGAGTCATGATGAGGTTTATTAAATAGCGATCGCCCACTCATCCCCTCAAAAAAACGCGATCGCCCAACCAACCACCAAAAACACGATCGCCCAATTACCTCAAAAAAAGCGATCGCCCAATCAGTCGTCTAATTTAAACGATTACGCCATTTTTTAGCGTTTTGAGAACAATGAAAGACAGCGTAAACAGTTATTGTGTCCTCAAAGTATTCATAAAAAATAGCGTAAGGGAATCGGCGCACTAAGGCTCTGCGGTATTGTTCGTGGACAAATACATATATTTCAGGGTTTCTTTTAATAGTTTGGATGGAAGCATCAATACATCTCAAAAACTCTTCTCCTAATCCAAGTTCCCTTTCTTGATACCAATCATAGGCTTCTGTAATGTCTTGTTCCGCTTCTGGGAGAATGATAAGACTCTTAGCCATTTCTTTGATTATTACGAATTCTTGCTTTTACTGAGTCCCACGAACTTGCTAAACTAGGGTCTTGTGAGTGAGATAGTTTTCTTTTAGCTAGTTCTTCTTTTTGCCAGTCTAATACTGGAACATTAGCTGGTTGAGTTGCAATGTTATCCCATAAATCCTCAAGAAGTTGTAGCTTTTCTGAAAGTCCTAGCTCAAAAATTGGTGCAAATTCTACGGTCATAAACGTAAGTCCATGTAGAGATAATAAACTTACTTTACTGCAAAAACAAGAAATGTGTGTAGCATAAGGCGATCGCCCACCCCTCCACAAAAACACAATCGCCCACTCATCCCCAAAAAACGCGATCTCTCAATAAATTTGATAACAGTTATTGCTATTTACTGTTATTGCAGCGAGAATATTAATATCAAGATTATTAGAGGACTAAATTTATGAATGTGTCTCTAACGCCTGAGCTAGAAAGCTTTATACAAGGAAAGGTTAGTACTGGCTTGTACTATTCTGCTAGTGAGGTTGTGCGTGAGGGTTTGAGATTGTTGCAAGAACGGGATCAACTCCAGCAGTTGCGTTTGCAGGAGTTACGTCAAGATATTCAGGCAGGTTTAAATAGTGGTGATGCTACGCCTCTTGATATACAGGCAGTGAAGGCAAAAGCACGGCAGCGCAAGCAACAGAAGCAGGTGCAATGATGGCAATCATTCTGAAGCGTCCGCTTGCTGAGTTGGATTTACTGGATATTTGGGATTATATTGCAGATGATAGTCCAGATAGAGCAGATGATTTTTTAGACCGAATAGAAGGTAAGTTGTTGACTTTAGCTCAGAATTCAGGTTTGGGACGGAAAAGACCAGAGTTATTGCCAGATTTACGGAGCTTTCCTATTGGTAATTATGTTGTGTTTTATCAGCAGATTGAGGGTGGTATTGATGTGATTCGATTGCTTCATGGTTCAAAGGATATTGAGCAAGTATTTAAACAGAACTAATGTAGGGCGATCGCCAAATCATCCACAAAAAAGCGATCGCCTATGGTTATTGCGCTAGGATAGAATATTTAAAAGGACTGATTTGGAGAGGTAGTTAAGTGAAGGCAAAAGGCATAACTAAGCGCGTCACAGTTTCTTTAACGTCTGATGTTTTTAGTAGTTTGCCCTCACAGGGGCGGATGAATTGGTTGCGGGAAGCGATCGCAGAGAAGTTGCAACGGGAAAACCGATTAGTTTTGAGTTCTGCTGAGTCTAAGGCAATTGATCGCATTGCTAAACCTATTAAGGAAGATGAGTGGGTGACGATAGGAACTCTAGATGAGGAGTTTGATTTGGAACAGGTGAATAGGGAGATTAAGTTGCGTGGCTATACGCGCTAAGTATTTTTTGCAAGTGCATCCGCTTGTGATATCAGAGGATTTGCCAATTTTGCTGATGGTTTTGAGGACTGATTTTGAGGGTTTGTTCAAGCCGATTTTGCAGTCATACCCTGATACTGGTGGGATTTTGAGTTGCCATAAGTTAAAGGGTGGTTTGCGTGGTTATCACGCTTTGGAGATTCGCTTTGATGAGGCCGAGTATAGGCTGGTCTATCGGATTTTTGAAAAGCCTGCCCCGAAAAGGGTAAGGGTGATTAGTTTCGATATTCATGATCATGCTTATGAGAAGGCGAAAGAAAGGGTAATGGGTTGAGTTGCTTTTTATAAACGCGATCGCCCATCCACTCACAAAAAACGCGATCGCCCAACCATCCACAAAAACGCGATCGCCCACTCACCCACAAAAAACGCGATCGCCAAAACACTCATCAAAATATGATCGCCCAATTACCTCAAAAGACGAGATCGCCACAAGCTGTTTGATGTTATTGAGTTAGAATTATATAAAGTTGGTTTGTTCATGAGAGTTTCAATATGCAAATACTCCTTAACGATGAGAAGACAAGAGAAATGCTTACGGAAATCTTAATTGATTTGATTAAGACTAGAAAGGAGCTTTTTGCGGAAATATTCCAAGATGCTTTAGAAGAGGTCGGTTTGGGGAATGCGATCGCTGAGGGTAGAAGAAATGAATTTGTTCCTGAAGAGAATATCTTTGCGCTTCTGGATGGTGATGTTGCATGAATGTTAGGTTTGAGTCTAGGTTTGAAAAGGACTTGAAGTTAGTCAAGGATCGTAATCTTTTGGCAAGGTTGAAGCAGGTGATTTTGACCTGTAAGCAAGCTGAATCGGTGGGGGAAATCAATAACCTAAAAAAGATGCAGGGATATGATAGTTTTTATCGCATTCGTCTAGGTGATTACAGGATAGGGATAGAAGTTTTGGAAAATGAAGTAATTTTTGTAAGATTTTTGCACCGTAAGGATATTTACAAGTTTTTCCCTTAAAAGCGATCGCCCACTCACCCACAAAAAACACGATCGCACAATCACTCACAAAAAACACGATCGCCCAATCATCACCCAAAACGCGATCGTCCAATCATCACCCAAAACACGATCGCCTAACCATTCACAAAAAACATGATCGCCCATTCACCCACCTAAAACGCGATCGCCCAACCACTCACAAAAACGCGATCGCCCATTCACTCACAAAAAACGCGATCGCCCAACCAACCACAAAAAACATGATCGCCCAATCATCCCCCTAACAAAACCTCTATAGATTGATTTCTTTTGGCATAGTTTTTAACTTGTCTCTTTTTGTCCTCTCTGATCTTTAATTTTCATTACCCCATTGGACGGTTACAGGTAAACAAACATAGCACGGTCGAATTGTTGGAATTATTTATCTGAAATAACTGCCTGCATATCGTCTTCATAGTAAGACTGCCCAGCACAGGTAGTGTTAAAACTCTGCTGTAATATTTTATATTTATCTACCTGTGCATTGTATGTGGGCAGTTCCTCGTTATATGAAGATGCAAGTTTTCTCTGGTTTGTTATTAGTGTATTGAAACTGTCTACCGATTCTTGGCTATATCTGTCTATGAACGGTTTACGTTGAGAAATTATTTGCTCAAAACGTTCAAGTTCAGACAATTTTTGTTTTAGCCTTGACTTCATTTGTTCAATTTGAACACTGTCGCTATTGAGACGATTTTGCTGTCTAACACATGAACGAAGTTGCTCACGGGAGAGAACTGGACTTGAATTCTGGATATTATTGCGAAGCCCTAAACCACGAAAACGGACTCTTACTCTTGCATCTACATCTAAAACATGAATCGTAAGAAAAGCTAGCAAAGCAGAGACATGGATTAGGAATTTGGTGTGTGTATTCGTCACTTTAAGCATAATTTACAGTTTCATTGCAAATATTGTACAAATTATTCGTTTGGCTTAAAATATCGCAAATTTCTACTTTAAGTCAAATGCGAGCGCCCAATCAATCACAAAAGCGCGATCGCCCATTCATTCCCTCAGGCAATAATATGATAACACTCACTGGTGTCGATTTAGATATCTGTTCAACTAATCTTTAATGACTGGAAAGTGATGTAACAGTCTGTCATCTATAATATTTTTAAGGAAAAACTATAATATAAACTCAGAATTATGGGCAAAATACAAGACAACCGAGACGCTGCACCCTTACTGTATGCTCTTCTTGACTTTAGAGATAATTTGAAAGAATGCGGAGAACTTAGTCCAGAAGTGGAAGAAAGTCTAAAGAGAACATTTCAGCTTTTGACAAAAAAATCTAGAAATTACGAGAGATATACTGAAACGCTCAGAGCAGGTGTGAATTCTAAAACTTGGGAATTAGGCAGTGAGAATCCTTATCCTCGTGAGTATTGTTGCTTATGGTGTGGGGAAGAATGGACTGTAAAAAATAGTGATCATAAAAATCAATGTAATTGTCCAAACTCTTGTAATGTAAGTACGATGTGAAACCCAAATCTAAAAGCCTTGACTTTCTCTTCTGAATTGCTAGTCAACTACAATTTCAATCAGATAAGACAATAATGGGGCTATAAATTAGAGTAGTTGCACATCGCATTACAAAAATTATTTCAACCTCTCAATTAACCGATCGCCTACTCTTAAAGCATTAGCAATAATCGTCAAAGCAGGACTCACCGCCGCATTAGAGGGAAAGAAACTGCCATCTACAACGTAGAGATTATCGAGATCGTGGGTGCGGCAATCGCGATCTAAAACGGAAGTTAAAGGATCGTCACCAAAGCGACAGGTTCCGCATTGATTGGCGACCACTTGCAACGGTGACTCAGAGCGAGGATGCATGAAACCAGTACGGAAACCATCTAGGGACTTTTCGATATTTTTTAAAACATCAGTCCAGCGATAAATTAGGCG
Source organism: Pseudanabaena sp. FACHB-1998 (assembly GCF_014696355.1). GTDB lineage: Bacteria > Cyanobacteriota > Cyanobacteriia > Pseudanabaenales > Pseudanabaenaceae > Pseudanabaena. The sequence goes on from NZ_JACJQA010000041.1 coordinate 30,803, forward strand.
ATCATGTGCCTCCGTATTGTTGGGATTGTAATCAATATGGATTTTGTGGTTTTCCCAACGCACCCGATTATTTGGATCTGGCAAATCCTCCGTTTGCGCCCACCAACCGATGGAATGGGTCGCTAACTGCTTCAGTCCGAAGTTGGGCATGAGCCGCGCCACAATCGAGAATACAGGGGGGGATTCTGCAAAAATGATGTCTGTGAGCAGTCCACCCGAATTCTGAATATGTCCCATTGGATAGGGAAAATCCGCATCACCCCAATAGAAATCATTCACATAAATAGACTTTTGGAAAGAACCATTATTCGGCTTAGTGCTAAGTTGAACTACCGATGACAACAGGCTTTTCATCAAATTCCGTCCCACTTGATCGGAGCTATTGGCAAGCCCTTTGGCATGGGAATCATTTGCCGATCGCAACAGTAACGCCGCCGAATTGATTGCCCCACAGGCAAGCACGACGATATCACCTAAAAAGAGATAGGACTGTCCGCCCACTTCCGCTTCTACTCCCTTCACCGATCGCCCCGATGGATTGGTATGTAAACTGATCACTTTGGCTTGGGTTTTCAAGGTGACATTTGCCGATTGCAAGGCGGGGACAAGGCAGCTTTCTTCAGAGTCGCTAGTGGGGTCATCATCTTTACGGGTTAAGCCGAGGGGAATGGTCGATGGATGCAAACCTTGATTAGCGATCGCCTCATAGATCTTCTGCATCTCAGGCTCATGACTCACCGCAGCATAGGGATAATCAGTGCTGTGAGTTGGCTCAGTACTATCAGTTTGGGACTCACCATGCACCTTATAGAGATTTTCAGCTTCGGTGTAATAAGGCTCAAATTCGTCATACTTCACGCACCATTCTGGCGAAATTCCTGCTTGATGGGTGACTTCTTCAAAGTCCTTCTCGCGCCGCCGCAAGAGAGCCGAGCCATAGATTTTAGTATTCCCACCGATCGCATAGTTAGTCTGCGGTGAAAATGGCTCGCCTGTGTGGTCATACCATTGTTCAGGAGCATGATAGCGATCGCGCTGAAAGATGTCGATATTGCTGCGATTCTGTTCTTCAAGAGGCATAAAGTCACCGCGTTCCAGAATCAGAATTTTCTTACCCGTGGAAGCTAGTTTATAGGCAAGGGTTCCGCCCCCCGCACCAGTTCCCACAATAATCACATCGTAATAATTGTCATCAATAATCATAATTTTGTCGTCGCTAAATTATTTTGTAATTATTTGAATTTTTTAATCAAAATTTTCCCAAGCCTAATACCAGGCAATTCTATATATTTATACAAGAAATAAGCGGTTACATATGTTAAAGGAATTATAGTAAATACTATTATTATTACGCATTGATTAGGCGAATATCCTAATGCATATAAATTACGCTCTATATAAGCACCTATAATCGACAGAAAAAACATATGAAATAAATATACTGAGTAAGATAAATCTGATAAAGTCTTGAAGAATTTATTATCAAAAAAGTGATTTATTCTTTGACTGAAAAAATTTTCAAGGCAGCAGATTGTCAATAATACTGAAGCAAATAGCAAATAAAAATTATCTCGCTTGTCTTTTGTAAGAATGGCATAAATGCATAGCAGCAAAGCACTTACAAGAAAAACAATTCTTTGCTTTTTAAATACAGTTAATTTACTCGTTCCAAGATATATAAAAATACCAATCAAAAATATTGGCATTTGATAAAATATCAATGAAGGTTCTAGAAAATGAGGAATAAAATATTTTTTTGATATCACACTTAATAATAATATGCAAATAGTAAACAATGTTATTTTAATTAAGCTACGAGTCTTTTTAAAAAACAGAAAAATTATAGGAAAAATCAAATAAAATTGCATTTCTAAAGACAAACTCCAATCGGGTAAAAGGGTTGAAAAGGATTGTTTAGGAAAAAATCCAAAAGTGTAGGTAATATGCAGTAGGATATTCCACGCACTAAAGTCTACTGGAATACTGGCTAGTACTGTATTGTTATTGAGTAAAGCAAGTTCCCTAAAGCTTGGAACAAAATAATCCACTAAAAATATTGCAACAATAAGCGCTAAATAATATGCAGGCGAAACTCTAAAAAACCTTCTTAAATAGAATCTTATCCAATTATTTTTGTTTTCAAATGGTTCTTTTATATCAATATAATCACTAGTATACATCATAAGAAATCCAGATATCATCATGAATATATCTACTGCCACTTTTGCATTTGGGTTATATCCTGTATATCCTCCCAAGATACAACAATGTGAAATTACTACCCACAGTGCAGATATTCCTCTAATACCATTGATCACCGATATCTTGTTCATTTATTTTTATTTATCTCAAATTATTTAAATAATTATTAACTCGTTCAAGTCCTAATTAATTAGTAGTTTGAACGAGTTTTTAGCTCATTGCCACATGTAAATCAAAGTAAACAAAGCAATCCAAATGACATCGACAAAATGCCAAAATAGTGAAGTGGATTCCACTCCGAATTCTCCTTTTGCGTAGTTGTCAGGAAAGAACGATCGCACTAACATGATTAGCTGCAACAGCACACCCGTTAAAACGTGCAGCCCGTGAAATCCTGTCAGCAAATAGAAACTACCACCAAACACGCCATCACCGAAGCCAAAGGCTAAACCACTCCATTCCACTGCTTGACCATAAAGGAAATAACTACCCATAGCGATCGTCAGGAGCCAAAAGGCGCGAAAGCCCCAAAGCTGCTTTTTATGGAGGAATTTCTCAGCGATATAGCTGGTGAAACTGCTGGAAACTAGAATCACTGTGTTAATCGCAGGTTCGCGAATTTCTAAACCTGTGACACCATTAGGAAGCCAATTGAGAGAAGTGGTTTTATAGACAATATAGGCGGCGAAAAAGCTCAAGAAGATGACGCTTTCGGAAAGTAGGAAGACGACAAAGCCGAATAGCCGATTGTCGGGATGCTCACTATGAGTCGATTCGTGGGCAACTTCCAAAATAGGATTGTTGCTAACAGAAGTGTCAACTGGTTGCATGATTTATCTCCAACTTATCAGGATTAGAAACTAAGGGTTCATCTTTGCCATAGCCGTAGGGTTCGGAAATTACAATCGGTAACTCCTCAAAGTTCTCATGGAATGGCGGCGAAGAAATAAGCCATTCCAAACCGATCGCTCGCCAAGGATTTTTGGGAGCTTTCTCACCCTGTACCCATGAGCCAATCATGTTGAGCAAGAATGGCAATGTTGATACGCCCAAGAGAAAACCGCCTAAACTAGCGATCACATTCCAGAAGGCAAACTCTGGATCGTAGGAGGCAACGCGGCGAGGCATTCCCTGCAAACCGAGGGGATGCATTGGAAAGAAACAGGCATTTGTACCAATAAAAGTGAGGATAAAATGGAGCTTTCCTAAACCTTCGGAATACATTCTTCCTGTCATTTTTGGGAACCAGTGATACAACCCTGCATAGATTCCCATTACCACTGCGCCGTAAATTACATAATGGAAATGTCCAACCACGAAGTAAGTATTATTCACATGAATATCTACGGGAACAGAAGCCAGCATGATGCCAGTGATCCCTGCGAATACAAACATCACCATCGCACCTAAGCCAAACAACATCGCTGTATTTAGCTTGATCTTGCCGCCCCAGATGGTCGCTACCCATGCAAAAACCTTGATTCCCGTCGGCACAGAAATCAACATGGTCGTCGCCATAAATAGCATCCGCATCCAGCTAGGCGTGCCACTAGCAAACATATGATGCACCCACACAATGCCACTTAATCCCGTAATGATTAAGGAAGATACTGCCACGACTTTGTAACCAAAGAGAGGCTTACGCGCATAGACTGGGAAGATCTCTGAGAAAATCCCAAACACTGGCAAAGCAATCACATAGACGGCGGGATGAGAATAGAACCAGAAAAAATGTTGAAAGAGAACAGGATCGCCGCCCTTGGCTGGATCGAAAAAACTGGTTCCAAAAGTCAAATCAGACAAGAGCATCACGGCTCCTGCGGTCAGGGCTGGCAATCCAATTAACTGAATGATTTGCGCGGCAAGGACTGTCCACACAAACACAGGCATTTTGAACCAAGTCATACCTGTAGTTCGCATTCGGAAAATGGTAGTCACGAAGTTAATCGCGCCCATAATCGAAGCCACGCCCGAAATGGCGACTGCAACTAACCAAAGGAATTGACCGTTAACAATATTTCCCGTAGGATTTTGCAAACTCACAGGCGGATAAGCCCACCAGCCCGATTGCGAAGATCCCCCAGGCACAAAGAAGCTTGCCATCAGGATCACGCCAAACACAGGAACCATCCAAAAGGCAACTGCATTTAACTTAGGGAAAGCCATATCACGAGCGCCGATCATCAATGGCACTAGGTAATTGGATATTCCCAAAAGCACAGGAAATGTCCAGAGAAACAGCATGATCGTGCCGTGCATCGTGAACATGGAGTTATACACAGCGCGATCAACTAAATCCGATTCAGGGGTAATCAGTTCACCTCTTATCACCATTGCCAGAACGCCACCAATGAGGAAGAAGAAAAAGGAAGTAACAATATATTGAATCCCAATCACTTTATGATCGGTACTAAACCCAAAAAATCGCCGCCAGTCTTCGGGTTGCTCAGACTGAGGTGGAAGATCGGCGATCGCATCAATAGAGATATTTGCCATGATTTATAGATTGAAAAGTTTAACGGTTGAATTTCCCCGCCTTTGTTGAATCTAGACATAAGATTCAGTCTAGTTTTATGGTCGGGTGCAGTGATTTGCTACGCATCTGGTTAGGGCGGATAGTAATCGACACTTTTTAGAAACTGCTCAACAGATTGTATTTGTATTGAGCGAAATGGACTGAGAACCAATAGATCCTTATCTCCACTAATAATCAAATCCGCTTTACCGCTAAGCGATAACTCTAAAATCTTGTCATCCTTGGGATCACGGCATTCCTTAACAACATCTATTACTTCAATCAATATGCCTCTATCTATGAAGCTATCCAAAAATTCTTCTCGCTCCTCGTCTGTGATATATTTTCTGAATTTTGCACGACTGAGAACTTCGTCAATCTCTTCTATTAGTTCTAATGAAAATAAAATGTTACCGTTTTGGAGTGCATACCTAATTGCCAAGTCAGGTTTACTCCCCTCAAATAGCACAGAGCTAATAATCACGTTGGTATCAAAAACGTATCGCACTTTATTCATTTAACAAATTACTCAAAATTTCTGGAGTTAATCCTCTACCCTGAGCTTTACGGCTGATATCACTCATAACCGCCTCTAGTGGTCGGCGATTTCTGGCAAATTCTTTCAACCTTAAGCTAAGAAGAGCATCAAGCTTTTGGCGATCGGCAAAGATAGCTGACTCATAAATTTTTGCCGATTCTGCATCCACACAGATTTTAATTTCTCTAACTTCCATAAATTTTACCTGCCAAAAATATTTCTAGACCATTTAGCCTTTATTATCGTTGAAATTACCAGCGATCGCTATCTAGCATAAAATCCACTTGGACAAGTAAATTTCCCACCATTGAATACAGGTTTAGGTGGCTTATCGAAAGTACTACCTTCAGCTATACATAGAACTGAATCAGTTGCTTTCCGTTTCTTGTCATAGGCAACAGCACCTACAAGAGCATATATCTTTGCCTTAGTGAGTCCTAGCCCAAATAGGTCAGTTGGCACTTCCCTTGGGGTTGCATGGATATAAACGCGATCGCTAATTACTTCTGTAGAGAAGAGATAACGAGTTGTTGTGTCAGGAATCGGTGCAATCTTCAAGGACTTGAAAGATTTGCTAAAAGTCTGATGCTCTAGGTAGTAAGCTTCTTGGGATCTCAGATAAGTACCAGACGCTTGAATTCCCGGATTACCGCAAGCGCAACCGATCGGAACTTGAATAAAACAAATTCCAATACCCACGGGAATTGCCCCAATAGCAGTCAATGCAATAATTCGTTTAGGGCTTCTCTTCCTAGAACCTTCTTTTAGATTTTTTTCTAATAGATCAGACATAAGTTGACCTCCATATTTAATTGGAATAATTCACCACAGGTGGAGCCGCAGGGATAACTGTTGCCCAATTATTCGCATTGGCGCGTTTAGCATACTCACTCGCGGCGCGGTTGTAGGCAATAGCAGGCGTAGCACTAGCAGCATCTGCCAACCATTTTTGATAGGCTTCAGGGGATTCTACTACTACATCGGTTTGCATCGCTGCAAAATAAGTACCGCTATATTGCGAATCGCGCAAGCGATATTTGCCTTCCCGGATAGGCGTAAATTCAAAATCAATATCACGTCCGGGAATTACATCTTGCTTTATCCGAAAAGCAGGGATAAACAAGCCATGCAGTACATCTTCAGAATGGAGAACTAGCTTAATTCGGCGATTATTAGGTAAATGTAATTCTGTACTGCTGACCTTGGCTGTGCCATCGCCATAGCGAAATTCCCATGACCATTGCCGCGCTAGGACTTGGATTTTTTCGGTTTCTAAGGTTTTAGAGTCGCTAATTTTAGCTGCATCAGCCCATGCTATCATCGCTCCGTGACTATGATCCATTGGTCCTAAGATCGACATCTGGTCATAGATTTGATAGCTATAAACCGCGATCCAAACTACCAAAGCAAAGGGAATCACTGTCCAAATGATTTCTAATTTGACATTACCTTCAATGTGAGGGCCATCACTAAGATCGTATTTCTCGACGCGTTGAAACAAGATCGAATAGGTCAAAGTGCCAAACACACCGAGAAAGATGAAAGTTCCTAAGGTCACCAAAAAGCTGAATAGGTTATCAACTAATACTGATTCCGCCGAAGCTTGGGGTGGGAACCATGTATAGGCGGCTTGCCCCATCCAGAGACTGATGAGAGCGATCACGATCGCTGCAACCGCTAAGATTAAAATTGTACGAAGTTTCATGGTTATCCCTATAGCGAATTAAGATCTTGACCCATGCGTAACAGGCGATCGGCGGTGATATGTACGCCAAACTCTGAGGCAAGCTGTGCGCCCAAAGTCCCGTGAGCAAACATGATCACGAAAATAGCGAGTCCTGCTAACAAATAGCTCCATTGCACCTGTTGTCCCATATCCTTGCGCCAGAGGAAGCGTTGAAATCCTCGCCAGACTGTCATCCCCACAATTAGAGCTAATAACAGCACTCCACCCACTCCATGCCAAATCATCGTCTCCATTGCTTGAAAACCCCAAGCACTTTTGACATTCTCATCGGGCGTAGCGAGTAATATTTCGTAAAAACCTGCGCCGACAGTAAAGAAAGTAACGATCGCGGCGGCGACCATGTTGTACCAGCCGACATCAAAAAAGTTTGATCGCGCCGCAGGAATCGCCATAAATTTGAATAGCGGCTTTTCCAAAACAAAAAATACGCCCACCAGATCGAAGCCGATCGCCACAATAAATAGACCGAGGGTCAAATGAACGAGATTCGGATGGATGGGAATGCTGTAGGGTAAACCATTCACTCCCAATTGACCATGTAATTGATCGATTAAAGTTGCAATCATTTCAAACTAGCCTCCCTTAAAGCTTCGACAACGGGAACTGTGTGCAGCCCATAGACCCAAACCAATAAATCACCTAAATAAACTTGAAACAGAACTATTCCTGTTAATAGTACACCTGCAAAGAGAAAGGAAACAGGTAAAGTCTTGGGATCACGGATACGCAAGACATACCGCCATCCTGTCATCGCCGCAATAATCCCCGATAATGACCAGCCGATGATTGTATGGAGGTTTAAAGTAGGTTCTACTGAACTATAAGGTTCTGCAAGTCCAGCTTCAATTTGTCCAAAGACAATGGCAATAAAGATAGAAATCGTGGCAAAAAACAGATTCCACCAACTAACTTCATATAGGCGAGGATTGCGCGTGAAATAGGCGATCGCATCGCATACTACGGCAAATAACACCATCGCTATAACAAAATGCACCACAATCGGATGAATTGTATCGGGATAAGGTAGATTATGGTCATTTAATGGCGGAAGGTATTCCAGCATAGGTATTTAATTATTCCTCAATGCTTAATGAAAGGGTTGGGTTTTGTGCGTTGTTATTAGGCTAAAGCAATCATCTGGAGCTTAGCCTAATGTTCATTTAGATTTAAGAATGTTTTTTATATAGCAATGTAAGTTTTGCTTAGGACATAAAACCCAAAAAGCAAGTTGCGGCGCGAAGCGCCGCAACTTGCTTTTTGGGTTTTGGTTTGTACTGGCTAACTCTTGCTTTGCTATAGGGCGTAACTAATACAAAAACACAAAATGGCTTAGCCATTTTGTGTTTTTTAGAACTTTATAGCTATAGCCAGTCTTGTTCCCAAGAAAAGAGGGTCGGCGCTTTGCGCCGACCCTCTTTACCTATCGGGTAAGAGATGTGGATGAACTCAGAGACTGACTGGACTCTGGTTGAGTCTGTTGTGGGGAGAGGTCAATCTGAATCCAAGGCTTAATGTTAGAACTTATCAAAAATTATCCAATCTTGAATATTTTCCGTCTTCAGAACTAATGCAGCCATATCGATTTCAGTATCAGTTCCCTCGATCGCTACTAAATAATTTCCTTGCGCTAAAAGATTGCTGTAGTGTTTGGCTTGGTCTTCAGAAATACCCGCACCGATCGCACCTCCGAGCAATCCGCCCGATAAGGTTCCATAAAAGGCTCCTGCTGCCATCCCAACTAATAAAACCGCACCACCACCTGCGGGAAAAGCTAGGGTGGAGAGTCCTGCAACGACTCCACCCACAACACTTCCTAAAACTCCAGCGTCTAAAGCACCATGCCCGATTTGAGTTCTGGTACGATCTTGGGCAAACTGTTTCTCAGACTGCACAACTGGCTCTACTAATCCTCCTATGGTGGTGTCTTCTGCATTAAGATGCTCGACAACTACCGAAACTTTACTCATTGGAAATTCAGTCTTTCGCAGTTGGGCGATCGCGGATTCAATACGTTGGCGATCGGGAAATATACTGATCGCATTTTTATGTTTTAACGCCATGCTAAACTCTCTCAATTTAAATAGGTTTGATATCCCATCCAGTTAGTTCATCAACCGAAAAAATCTGACCTACGGTAATTGCTTGCATTCCTTTCTCTCTCATCTGCTCAACCTGCTCATTTCCGTGATCATTTACCTCAGTAATTCTAAAAATCACTTTATTGGAATTTTCGATTACTATCCCTTCAAAGGAGACGTTGGTATTTAATTTTCCAATGGGTTCTGGATGATCAGGAGACTGAGGGAATTCAGATCCTTTATTGATCTTGCCAATAATTTTCCCATCTAATTCAAATTTGGCTGGAGTATCGCTTTGCATGATTTTTTCCTAGGGTATCGATTAAAAGGATCAAGAAAATTTAGATACTTCGTCCTACAAACAGATTGTAGACAATCCCAATCAGGGCTAAAACCAAAAGAATATGGATTAATCCACCACCAATGTTAATAGAAAATCCTAATATCCAGAGAATGATCAGGATGCCAATACCAGTCCAGATTAGATTCATAATGATCTCCTAATTCTATTTAAGAAACCATTTAAGAATTGTCTAGATCCCCCCAGCCCCCTAAAAAAGGCATTCATATACTTGACGCACTTTACAAATTCCTACCCCCCTCAGTCCCCCCTTGGAAGGGGGGAAGTCTGAGTTCTCCCCTTCCAAGGGGGAGTTAGAGGGGGTTCTAAATATTTGGTACGTCAAGTATATTAACGCTCTTAAAAAGGGAGATTGGGGGAGATCTCTTAAGGCTTTTGACCGTAAGAAGTAATTCTTAAATGCTTTCTAAACTTACCAATAACCAGAATTCTAGCTTCTTTAGAGAAGCTAGAATTCTTATACTTATATAGCGATCGCCTCAAGGCAATGGCAATTAGACAAATTAGTCAATGACTTTTTTGACTTCATCTTTGACATCTTCAGCAGCATTACGCACGTTTGCTTCAGCTTGCTTAGCCTTGCCCTCGATCTTATCCTTAGTATTTCCTGTTACATCACCGACAATCTCTTGCACTTTGCCTTCAACATTTTTAGCAGCAGCTTTAACTCTATTTTCTAAACTCATGATTGATGTACTCCTAGATTGGACAATATTTACTAGAGAGGAATTAACCCCTCTGGTTTATGGAGCGACTATGACAGAGGACTGTTTGATTTCTTGAATGAAATGATTGATTACGATACAAACCTTTACCTACAGATATCGGACTTGGCGGTGTGAAACAGGGATCGACTCACCTGTAGAGATTTTGTCATAAATTTTTTCTCGTCCTTACCTATTCAATCTTGGGAACATCCAAAATGGCTTCATTGAAAAGCATAACGCTCTGGTCTGTACCTTTCGATCTATACATCGCTCTATCAACCTGTTTAAAGAGGATTTCAGCCGTTTCTCCATCTTGAGGACATATAGCAATCCCAATCGTGGCACTTATAGAAACAATAATTCCGTCAAAATCACAGTCCTCAGAAATTCGAGCAATCATTCTTTTTGCAAGGTTAATGACTTCATCTTCGAGTTTGACATCTAATAAAATGCAGATAAATTCATCGCCTCCCCATCGACTAACGATATCTTCACCGCGCACAAAATCTTGTAAACGCTTTGCTACGGTGATCAAGACCTTATCGCCAATGTCATGACCATAAGAGTCATTAATATTTTTAAATTTATCGAGATCGATAAACATGAGTGCAAGTTTCCACCCATGTCGTCTTGACTGAGTCAAGCCATGATCAAGACGCTGCTCCAGTAATAAACGATTTGGAAGCCCTGTTAGTGAATCATGAAGTGCGATATGTAGCGCATCTTTCTCTTTGGCTTGGGATTTTGATAAATCGGTACGCAACTCGAATAGATCTTTCTGGGTTTGCTTCAGTTCAGATTCAATTCTGATTCTATCAGCCACTTGTTTGGTGAGTGTGGTATTAACCTGATGTAGATCTTCCGCAGCTTTTACCACCTTTCTCTCAGCTTCTTCGTTTTGAGCAATTACTTCTTCGATGGTTGGAAATGGAGGAATAATTTTCTCATCATTTTTGAGAACTGCATTTACTGTACTAAGCTGACCCGCAGCTTGCTGGACATTTTCTTTGATTTCTTCGTTTTGATCAAGTGCATTTTTAAGAGGAGTGGTTTTAGTATTTACCGCCTGATTCGATGTATCAGTTGTACTGGAACTATCTTTAATTTCATTTTCCATAATATTCTCCCACACTAATAAAATTAAAGTAGATCTTCTGAAATTCTTACTAAATCCTGTTTACAAGTATCACCATGTCATTTTGATGATGTAAATCATGTTTGAGCTAAGTAGAAGTTGAATGATCTGTATAGAAACATTACAAATCTTTACAATAAGTTACGATTAAAATGCTGATAGTTGGGATCTATTACCCCCCCCACTAAATAAAGACGACACGAAGTGCCGTCTTTATTTAGTGGGGGGTATGATTTTGTGTATTCCCGACAAATCCCTAAGAAGTCTGCAAAGAAGACTTCTTAGGGATTTGTCGGGATTTTAACTGTATGTATTGCGATTACAGTTATTGAATTTTTGATAGGATCAGGCTGACCAACACAATAAGTCCTAAGGCTCTCCGAAAGTAATTAACGCCTTGAAATAATTCTTCCCAAGCCCAAGTAAATAAAGAGCCAAAAGCGATTACTTCTAATCCGATAGAAATTTTACCTGTTGTAAAAATTAGCTTTAATACAGTAGCTACAATCCAAACAATGATAGGCAAATTCGGCATCTGGGCAAGAACAATTTCGCCTTCGCGATCGCGAAACACTTGATCAAATATTGTATTTCCCATTAAATTTCTCTCTCTTCTGTGGTTTTTAAAAGTCCAAAAATAACGACAGCGCTTGGCTTAACTCAAAAGATCGTAATCTCCACCACGCTCTAGGGCTTGTTGATAGGCTGGACGTGCTTGGATACTCTTCAAAAATGCTACAAGCTTGGGACGACTAGCCCTGAGATTACCCTGTGCTACTGCTACTTCCAATGGAAAGCTAATTTGGATATCGGCGGCGGTAAATTCATTACCCGCAAACCATGTACTTTTCCCAATCTCTGCCTCCATATAGTTTAGGTGCAGAGTGATCTGAGGATCAATAAATGAACTTTTGACGCGATTTGTGATTGATCTAGCGATCGGGCGCACAAAGAAGGGCATAGGAGTCTTGTCAATTGTATCGAAGACAAGCTTCAGTAATTGCGGCGGCATCGCCGAACCTTCGGCATAGTGAAGCCAGTAGGTGTAGCGTAAATGTTCTGGCGTGCCTAGCGCAGGTTTTAAGCGTCCATTGCCATAGCGATCGACTAGATACTCGACAATGGCTCCCGATTCCGCCACGGTTAGATCTTCATCAGTAATCACAGGTGATTTACCGAGGGGATGTACTTTCCGTAAAGATGGGGGAGCCAACATGGTTTTGGGATCACGTTCGTAGCGCTTGATTTCGTAGGGGAGTTCCAGTTCCTCTAGTAGCCAAAGTACCCGTTGGGAACGGGAGTTATTTAAGTGATGAACGGTGATCATGAAATTTTCTCTTATTTTGTGGAAGTAGGTTGACAGGTCATAACCCCTTCCTGTTGAGTATTTGCATTAGGTTTACTACCCATCGCCCGAATCTTCATGACTGGCTGATAATTGGGATAACACCGTACCAACACCGTATCACTATTACGAGTTATATAGAGAACACTGATCGGTTTGCCACCCAAAATTGCGTTTTCGAGGCGAGGCGCAGTTGCCGCAGTTGCAATCAATTTAGGTTGAGGAGTAGTCACTGAATTAGACAAAATAGCCTTTGCTGACAATGGCTGCAAATAGAGCATTAGGAATGTGGTTGCGATCGCTAATAGAGCGACAAATAACTTAGTAGGTAGTTTAAACATTGCCTAGCCTTTAATGAAAAATATGTTTTCCATTAGTTTACAGAAGAATAAGTCGAACGAGTGCATCGACGGGCAAAACTAGCTACTGCTTCAACAAATTCTTCATGTTGTTCCATCATACTCATATGTCCCGAAGGTGCGAGAACTACTAATTCCGAGTTTTTTATCTGCTCATGCATATAGTGACTTGACTCAACAACTGTAGCCGCATCTTTATTTGCAGAAATGATCAAGGTTGGTATCTGAATCTTCTCTAGAACTCCAGTGGCATCATAATGCATCATCCCTAACATTTGTCGCCCTAAGACTGAAGGTGAGACTCGTGCAGAGCGATTCATTAAATAGTCCAACTGCCCCATAGTTGGGCGACCTGCAAAGGAAGAAAGTCTTCCAGTAATATGTGAAGTTCCATTCAAATAGCTCAACCATGTTTGCACCCAAACAATTGGCGATAAAGCAATCATTATGTAAAGGATTGGCTCCAATAGTGGCTTTTGTAAGGCTCGCAAAATGTTTGTGAGGGGAGCCGTATGCACAGGATTTGTAAAAGTGGTATTAACTAAACCAAGCCCCGCTACCCGCGTTCCTAAATGCTGAGGAAAGAGACGACAGAATGTTAACAAAATCATGCCACCCATACTATGTCCAAAGATAATCGCTGGTTTATCGCCTGCTAAATCGAGGACAGCTTCCAGATCAGTCGCTAAGTTCTCCATACTATAGTCGTTATCAGGAACTTCTCCAGATTTCCCTGTTCCCGGTACATCCCATAGGATTAAACGAAATTCATTTTCTAAAGCTTGTTTGATGTAGTACCAATGCGTACTATTACAACTCCATCCGTGGGTAAAAATGATCGGTGGTGCATCGCGATCGCCAAAAAATTCAACGTGAATATTGGTTCCATCAGGTCGATGGATTTGTTCAACTTCTCTGGAACGCGAAGGTGTGGGTTCATTTTCGGCGGGACTAGCTAGCAACGCTAGGATGATAAAGCGTCCTAATAGGCTAAAAACTAGCATGACAATGCCTGTAACAAGCAGAGCAACCACTGTAATCCAACCCAGATACCAACCAATGACAAAATACAAGCCGAAACCAAGCAATGCTGTAGAAAGTATTCCGAGCAGTATGATAATTAGGGGAGCTAGGGGGAAAATAGACATATATTTAATTATTGGTTTACTCTAAATCCAAAAAAGGAGTGGCGGCACGAAGCGCCGCTACTCCTTTTTTTGGGTTGACGACAGCTATACAAGTTGAACAAGAAGGGGCAATTCATGAATTGCCCCTTCTTGTTCAACATTGGAGTTTCTTAAACTCCGACAGTTTTCTTATTAGGTTCTGGCTTTGCACCATTAGATTCTAAAGATTCACCTTCGATAAAAGAACGGAGCATCCATGCAATCTCTTCATGTTGTCCCATTAAACCTGTTAAGAAGTCGGCAGTTCCATCATCTTTGTATTTCTCAGAGCATTTCTCGATATGATCACGCAAGTTACGGATAACTTTTTCGTGATCATCTAGCAAGTACGATACCATCTCTGTTGTAGTGGGGATTTTACCAGCATGTTCTTTGAGAGAACAGATTTTCAGGAATCCTTCCATTGTGCCGACAGGATAACCACCGAGCATTCTAATCCGTTCGGCGATCGCATCGACATTAATCGTAAGGGCTTCATAATGCGCTTGCCATAGTTTATGCAAGGTCATAAATTGAGGTCCCACGACATCCCAATGATATTTTTTGGTTTTGACGAGGAGCAAATAGCTATCGGCTAAGTCATTGTTAAGGAGGTCGATCACGCCTTGACGTTGAGTTTCGGTTAGTCCAATGTTGATGTTTTTCATAATAGATCTCCTTGAATTAATAAATGATGTTGGTTAAAGACTGGAAGAGATCCCCCTCAATCCCCCTTAAAAAGGGCGTTAATATACTTGACGCCCTTTACCAAATTCTTACCCCCCTCAGTCCCCCTTGGAAGGGGGGAAGTCTGAGTTCTCCCCCTTCCAAGGGGGGACTGAGGGGGGTCTAGATATTAGGTGTGTCAAGTATATGAATGCCTTTTTAAGGGGACTGGGGGGATCTTTAATAAATAGAAGATTAGACTAGGGCTGGTTCCATTAGTGGAACATCGGTTGCGGGTGCATCTTCTGGCTCAAAGTCAGATTTGGGGGTTCCACAATTGGGGCAAACCCAATCATCGGGCAAGGCTCCAAAGGGAATACCAGGTTCAATACCTGAGGCGGGATCGCCGATCGCAGGATCGTAGACATATCCACAAGTTTTACAGATATACTTTTCCATTTTTGACTCCAAATTCCTAAATATAAAATGTTTTTAGAAGCACATACTTGATGGTGAATTTAGCTAACGACTGGCTCCAAGTCCTTGACAGCAGGTCCTTGAATCACCTTGCCTTCGCAGCTATACCTTGCGCCGTGACAAGCGCAATCCCAACTTTTCTCAGCGTTGTTCCAACTCACGATACAACCGAGGTGAGAACAAGTCGCCGAGACAGAGTGGACAGTTCCCTCTTCATCGCGATAAGCAGCCACTTTCTCATTGTCGATAGTCAGTAGTTTTGCTTCACCTTTAGCTACTTCGCTAAAAGAATTAGACAATAACCCTTTAAAGCGATCGCCAATCCAGCGAGTTACCACATCAGCTTCTTGTTTGACCGATTCCACTGTTACAAATGGAGTCGCCCGCAGCGAGTCATATAAATCTGCGTAGGGATTTTCTTTTCCGAGAATTAAGTCAGTCAGGATCATCGCAGACATGGTTCCCTTCGACATGCCCCAGAGACTAAATCCTGTGGCGACATAGATATGCTTGTTAAAAGGAGTCAAGTTGCCAATGAAAGGAAGCTTGTCAAATGACACCATATCTTGGTTTGACCAACGGTAAGCAAAGGTGTCAATGTTGAAGCGATCGCGAGCATAGGATTCTAGTTTTTGATAACACTCTTCCGTATTAGTAACTGTGCCAACTTTGTGACCTTCACCGCCAACCAATAGGAGTAGTCCATCCTCATAGGGAGTAGTACGAATCGAATGCGAATTTTCGCCACTACCGATATACATTCCTTCGGGTGCGATCGCAGCCTCAATTTTTGCGCCCACGATGTAGGAGCGTTCGGGATAGGTTTTAGCGAAGAAAAGTCCTAAATTTAGAATCGGTAGATTCGTTGCGACGATTACATCCTTGGCGGTAATTACCCCCAGATCGGTAACAACGTAACAGGAATCACCTTCATCAACCTTCTGAACTCTGGTGTTCTCAAATAAGTAACTGCCATCGCCAGTAATATTTTTAGCAAGATGGAGTAAATATTTGCGAACATGAAACTGAGCTTGGTTATCCAGCTTAATTGCTCCTGCGATCGCAAAGGGCAATGATGTTTCGGTAACAAAGCTGGCGAGAAGTCCTAATTTATGAGCAGCTTCCACTTCAAGTTTAACTAGCTCCAGTTCGCTATCTGGTTCCGCAAAAGTGTAAGCGCTTTGACGACTAAAATCACAATCAATCTGCTCATCAGCGACAAAATTTGCCACTTGCTCAACCGCAGCTTGATTAGATTCTGCATAAAGTTTTGCTTTTTGCTCTCCAATTTGCTTAATTAAATCAGCATAAATTAATTGATGTAATGCTGTCACTTTCGCAGTTGTATGACCACTGACACCTGCGGCAATCTGTCTAGACTCAATGATCGCGACAGTTTTTCCAGCCTTTTTTAACAGTGTTGCTGCGGTCAGTCCGACAATACCGCCGCCGATAATCGCTACATCCACTGTGACCCTATTTTCAAGAGAAGGATAGGTAGTTGCGGGAGTGGAGTCAATCCAAAAGGAGGCGTGTTTTTCAGATAGATTTTTCATGGCGAATTAAGAACTGGCGCGTGAAAATACTGTGCAAAGTTCATAGAATATCTTCCTAATTTAATACTTGGAATTGGAAGGTATTTCCTTACGCTAACTATCACAAGTCAGGGTTTGGTTTATTGAATGATTTGGTTGATTATGAAATAAATTGTAATGAAGGAAGTTTCCACCAAGGTATATTGGGATGTGAATGATGCTCTTGGTGATAGCCAAAATGATAGCAAGTTAGCAATGACCACAAGAGAGGACGATAAATACTTTGAGCGTGAGCAGAATTTTGATAACCACCGATTGGTTCGCGATGGGGTAAAAAAGTCCCAAAATAGAAAACCTGAATCGAACTTAAAATCGTGGGAACTATTGAAAATAGAATTAAATTGGCATAGGCAATATTCAGAAAGCTATGCATACTTACATAGGCAATCAGTAAAACTGCTAATCGCCACCAACTCCAATACCTTTGCATAAAGCAGATGTACCAAGCGATCGCATTTTTATGTGTGCCATCATGAAAGTCAGGATCAGAATCTGTAGCGGGAGCGTGATGATGTTGCAAATGCTTTTTTGATATCTGCTCATAGGAGAAGAAACCATACAACAAGAGGGCAAAAGAACCAATCCAGTTGTTAATTTGATGATGCTTTGGCAAAATTGCGCCATGCATCGCATCATGGGCTGTGATAAAAAGCCCTGTACAAAGAAAAGTTTGCCACCCTATCATCGCTCCTAGCCAACCCCAAGAAATCCGTTCCATAGATACAGAATTCAATAAGAACCAAAAACTAATCGCCCAAATGATAATAATCAATAGAGCGATCGCTACTCCAGTCATACCAATTTTCGAGTCATCAAATAGAGGATGCATCGAAGGGTCGGAATTTTCTGAAGTTAGATTCATAGGAAATATTTTTAATGGAGGTTTAAAATGTTTAACCTCAAAGTAATTTGATGTTTTTGAGGGGGGGATTCCCCCTCCTTTTTGCTTTATTCTGGGACTGTGTAATTCAGTTTAGGAAACTGGTGGAACTGCGCCTGAGGACAAAATACCCCAAAACGCAAGAACACCTTTATGGGTGAACAATTCGATCGCGATCGCTGATACAAAGCCGATCATGGCAAAACGACCGTTCCAAAGTTCTGCTTGAGGAGTAAATCCGAGAATCCAAGCATTGCGAGACATTCCATTAACTCTATCAGCCTGTGGGGTGATTGTTTGAGATGTGCTAGTTGTAGGTGTTTCAGTTTGCATAGTAGTTGTTCCAAAATTATAAAATTGATTCAGTCTTACGACTTCCTTCTAGAATTACACATCAGTGATAGAAATCAGGTTATAGAATAAATGAGAACGTATATTTTGTATAAATAGCTCTCAAATGTTAATAAAAAACATCAAGATGAATAGATTCATAATGCAGTCATGATCTTAATCAACTCAGAAGACAAATCTACATTCCATGGAGCGTACTTCTTAAACAGAACACCCGCGAGAATATAGATGTTTGAAGAATAGAAAGCCTTGCCATGCTTATGCATTTCGGATATTCTCTGCCTTACCTGAGGTTCAGAACTGTAATACCCAAAATTCATCGGTGAAGTAATAAAATCCTGCACCTGATAACCTTGAGCGATCGCATACTCAATGGTGTCCACAGGATCAGAATATGCGGAAATCATCAGCATTGCATTTTGGCACTTCATCCCAAGAAGTTGCTTAGTTATTGATGACCCATCGGTTCCACCATGCAAAGCAGGCATATAGAGATCATTGTTGATTGCTGGCAGATAGGGAGGATTAGAGATCAAGTAATTGCCTTCGGATTGCCAATTACTTTGGAAAAAGCAAGAATTATGCACAACATATTTGTCACTAAGCTTATAGCGGTCAATCCGAAACTGAGCCACTTCACAGGATTTAGCGTTTAACTCATAGCCCTGAATTAAGCCACTAAATTGACTCTTGAGGAGGCTATTAATTACGGGGCTACCATCTCCTGCGCCAAACTCCACAATAGAATTGCAATCTTCGCAAGTATTCAACACCATTCTTTCGAGACATTGAGAATAGAACAGTGACTCTTCAGGACAGAAAAATATCTCTTGAGGGATGTGTTCAGGTACATGTTCGGATGTGTAGGTTTTGACTGGTTTAGAACGCAATAAAGATCTATTCATATAATTCTCAATATTTATTTTTTAGAAAATATCCATTCCAAGCTGGTGATCGGCGCTTGCTTGAGAGCTTTGATCAAGGTTTGATTGTCATCGTATTTAAGATCGGACAGATGGCAGCATTCCACATTTACGGTAAACTCTCTCTCCTCAAAGGGCCAAGGCTCCACCGTTAAATGTTTGTTTTCCAAGCAGCGCAGATCGTAACGTTGCTGGCGAATACCACTGGTAATCTCTACGGCTCGCCCATCTTCTGGCACTTGTCTTTGCACCAAGATTAAGGACAGGCGATCGCACCATTGCATAAACTGATAACTGCGTTCTGCTTCTTCCTTAGAAATCCCTAACTCCTTTTGCCACTGATTTTGGTCTTTTATTTGAGTTTCCAAAAAATCATGCCACTCATCGGAGACTTCTTTTTTGTTTTGATTGAGAAAACAAATGTGCATAGAAGTTAGCATCGTTACCCATCGACCGCGATAGCAAGAATTCTCAAGGTGCTTTTTTAGCTTCTCTAAAGATACTTCGGGAGGTATTTGGGCGAGAGTAAAGTCTAAGGGAGCGCCGCATTCGGTTAAGTGATTGTCGAGCCACTCTTTTTCGAGATCATCATGATGCGAGATTGCCGCAAGAGTTTCGTAAAAGCGAATGGGAACGTTAGCGCGTTGCCATTGACCTCCTAGTTGAGCGGCTAACAAGGCATGAGCGCGATGATAAATCACCTCCCATCCCTCTGTAGTCAGATTTACGATCATAAATTTTTCTCTAGGTTGAATAATTTAGGACTTACGCAAAATTTAAATTGCTCTCACCCCCCAGCCCCCTCTCCCATTAGAGGAGAGGGGGAGTAAAACTAATTTTTTATTCCCCTCTCCCCTTTTGGGAGAGGGGCTAGGGGTGAGGGTGATTTTGTTCCACGTAAAATCAGTTATTTAAAATTAGAGTTTTGAATTAGCGTCGTGACTGCTGCCGCCGCCCGATCGCCCATAAATTTTTCTTGGTCATAGCCCAGTACTAATTCCCAAGCATCATCGGGATACATCTCCGCTAAGGGTAGAGCTACATCGGTAAGCATCCATTGCCCATGACGTTCATCTTCCCGAATATGCAATTCCCAATAGCCCATAGCCGCATCTGAAAGTCTCATTCGTTTCGCTGCCTCCAAATAATCGGTATAAATTGCGGGTCCCGCTATCTCAAAATAGGTCAGTCCACCGTTGTAGCGGAGAAAATGGCGTTTGCGCTCAGTTAACAAAAAATTGTGATTGATACTTGCCAAAACTTGCCACGGCACAAGATCCAGATAAGCTTCGGGTTCGGTGTTCAAACCTAATTCCGCCATCATTTGAGCAAAAAAAGTAGAATGCTTTCTCGAAAGTCGACCATTGCCATATTCTTCGAGCAGTACGCGCATCAGAGTGGACTGAATTTCGTTACTCGCGCCACCCAAAATCCTTGAAAGGCGACTAGCTTCCACTAATCCATCTAAAGAGGCGATCGCTAACAATAGGCGATATCCCATTAAGTTTATATCCTCTCGTAGATACCGCTTTGACTCAGATATAAACGGATTTAAATCGACCTCAGCCCGTTCTTGCAAAGCTGGTTTAACCTCTGATAGCGGGATTTTTTGAATATCCACTTGGGTTAATTCCCATGCTTGCCAGACTGACTCAATGCGATCGCGGACTTCTTTTACATAAGTGGATCGCTCATTGGTATATAACTGTAAAGAATCGAACCAAAACAGATTGAGCCGATTGATTCTATATAGCGATCGCTGCAAAAACCAGTTTGCTTGTTCGGAATTTGAGCTTTCTGTATAGGCTTCAATTAAAGCTAAGGAGAGAAATTTTTCAAAATTTTCAATCAAATTTGGTTGTTTTTTCACCTGCTCGTCTAAATTTTCTAGGGTGAGCAGCCAAGCAAATTGTTGATCGGTTGCTTCATAACTAGATAGTTGGACAATCGGCAATAAGCTACCAAACTTTTGCTTAGAGGAGAATGGAGAAGGTGGGACTAATATCATAATAAAGAATCTGTTAACACTTCTTGACAGGTTTTTTGCGTAAAAGCATCTGCTACTTTAATTTCAATATCTAGCCCTGTAATTCTTGGGTCAGGTAAATTCGCGATCGCTTCTAAAAACTTATGCGCTAACTTAATAGAGTCGAACTCACTTTTGACTATTAGCGTAGAAGACTCGGAAATAGTTGTTTCATTTATTTGAACCAATGAATCTTGATCACTATCCAAATCAATAATCGCAATTTGTTTATGCTCAGGAGAAATTTGTTCTACTATTAATTTTTCGCGACGAATAGGAATCTCAATAATCTGAGTCACAACTTCTTTACGAATAATTATCTCTCCCACTTTATGTCTATTTATACAAGCAATTAAACGCTCCTCTAATAAAGAGATAGGTGGAATTAGATTGTCTTTTTTATCAACATCCATAATATTGGAGAATATAAATTAAATCAGATTTTTGTTCCAAGTAGCGCCAAGCAACACTTTGAACAAAAATCTGGGCTTTATTTCCGCAAAAGGCTTTGTAAGGGCGATCGCAATAATTCTGGTGGATTTACTGCCTAGCTTTTACAGCAGTCTTAGCATCATCTCGAACAATAGCTTTACCATCACCTGTTACTTCTACATGCTCACTGCGGAGTTGCTCTTCTCCAGTGGCAGTTTCTTTCTCAACAATCTTTTTCACATTTACCTCTTCGCGAACAAAGGCTTCTTTGCGAATGTCAACAGATTCCTCAAAAACCTCCATCCGCGCAATTTCTCCTTCTTGAAAGGCTCCTGCATTGACTGTAACTGCTACATGAGCATCTTTGGGAGTGTTTCGCTCCACGATCACTCTCTCTTTATCAAGAGGAACCGAGACTGCTGCTTTTTCGGTGTCAACACGTTTGCCGACAATCACATCTCCCGTCTTGCGGCGTTGTTTGTCAGCAATCAGATGCTCTTCATAGAGTTTCAAGTTTTGATGATCGCTATCGTTCAATTCATACATGGCAGCATCTTTCTCTTGCTCATCAGCAGGATGTGCTACAAATCCCGCTCCCGCAGATGATGCAGTGGAGTTCATGCCAGTGGGACGATATCCGTTTCTCACTTTCTCTTCGTAGCTGCGATCAACTACATCGTTTTCATTGTAGTTAGGAAGACTTTCCACTTGGGCTTTACTAAAAGCATCAATATAAACCCGTTTAGATTTATGATCAAACCTAGCTTTCCCAATTGGTAGAAGAACCTTCTTGCCCAGTCCCCATACGCCCGTATTAATTACCAAATAGCGTAAACTTCCATTTTCTTCGACCAGAATATCTGCGATAGAGCCGACTTTTTCTTGTCCAGTGTAGACATCGAATCCAGTCAAATCAATGCCATCAAAGTGTTTTTGATAGTTTGGATCAAAGTCTTTAATCTTACATACTGTCATATGATTCATTCCCAAATAATTTTGTTTCGCTCTAAAAACTAGATTATTAATAGAGAGTTCGACTTTGTGGATGATTTGATTAAATTGATTTGATATGAAATAGAATGTAATGCCTTTCAGTTTAAGCAGGTAAAGTATAGCGTTTTTCGATCGCTAATTTAATGCGATCGCGGCTATCAGTGGGGGAGAGATTGGTGTCAGTTTCAATCTCGCTGACTTCAGCCGCCAAGGATTTATCCTTAATCGAATTTTGCAACCATCTGGAATAATCTTGGAGATGCAAATGATGTAACCAAGTGCGATCGTCTACGCCTGCCGCTAATTGGATAAACATAATTAGGTTCTGCGCTTTGAGGTTTAGCTGATTATTTTCGCCTCTAAAAAAGAAACAGCGATCGTTGCCCAAATTCCCTTCCGCATAATTCCGCATATGACGCTGACGTTCTTGCAGAGGGCGGATGACTTCAAATTGAAATGGTTGATCTTCAGTTGTCAGAAACCAAGCAACTGCCGATCCTGAAGCCAGTTCTAGGGAAAGGGGATCATTAGGTAGGGGATGTCCTACCGTGGTGCAAAAATCTTTAAAGGTCTGCATGGGTGACTTGACAGCAATCACGGTGTCAATAAGAGACAAAGCCGAAGTTGCCACATGCTCAGGATGAACTGTCACCATCAAAATGCCATTAACAGACTGCGGCAAAGTAACTGCGGCATTCCAATCTGCATGAAACATATGATGTACTTCATCAATAACGATCCAATGAGGTCGTCCAGTTCGCACCCGCATTTCTAATAGAGAAGGTAATAATTGAGCGAGAAATAAGGGGCGATCATTGATTTTCACTCCCATTAAATTTACGATTAAGTTTTGTTCGGGCTTACTTAAAACTGTTAACACTTCTGCGGAAGTCGGAATCTGTTGAGCATTGCCCAAGATAACTGTTTTATCAAAACTTTGATAGTCTCCTTCAGGATCAATGATGCAGACTTGGTAGCTCTTATCAATAAACCGCTCGATTAATCCTGTGGCTAAGGTTGATTTACCGCCCCCCGAGATTCCAGCCAACATAATATTGCGGTTAAGTGGCTGAATATAGACATCGCGATCGCCATCAAGTTTACCCAATAAGATGCGATGGCGATCGGGCAAAATAGAAGACTCTCGAAGATCGTCTGTCAGGTCTAGAGTTAATAATCTCTCTATTAATTCAACTACACCCTCACCTCGATTCTCGTCCGTTACCCAATCTACTTCACTCTTGACTGATGGGAGGGCATTGGCAACGGCTACCGAAAGCTCACATAATTTGAGAAAAGATAGATCATTCTCGGCATCACCAACTGCCACAGTATTACGGACAGACAATCCCATTCGGTCAAGAGCTTCACTTAGTCCCGAAGCTTTGTTTATGCCTGCTGGCAAAACCATTACTGCACCTTTATTAAAGATTACCTGTAGATCTAATCCCAGTTCTCTAATTACGGTGAGTACTTCCATTTCATTAGGTTCCCATGTTGCCACGATCACTTTGCCAACGGCAAGGGGTTCAATATTACGCGATCGCAAAGCCTGCACAAACTTCTCAGGTGGCAAACTACCTAACAATATTTCTTCGCGAGTGGGAGGGAAGTAAATGACGGCTCCATTCTCAGCTACAATACAGTCAAACAAGTTGACTTCAGGAAATACTTGGATAAGATCTTCTAGTTGCCGACCTGTAGCTAAAATCAGCTTCCGTCCCGATTTTTGTAATCTTTTAAGAGCATCTAGGGTCGCCTCAGATACTTTTCCATCCTTGGCTAAAGTTCCATCGTAATCTGTAGCTAGTATTAAATAGTGCATAAGTGTTGAGTAATTATCATGATAAAAAGTTCTATTCTCAGTTACTGAAAACTGAAAATAGAACTGAAATTACGCTTTTGCTAAAACTGCCTGTAACTTGGCTTCATCTTCGTTGGATAGAGAAGTTTTAAGTACTTTGCCTTTAAATTTACTAAGATCTTCGAGTACTTTGTCAGAAGTGGCTTTCCTTACTAATACAAAAATTGCAGATGTACCAGGAGTAATTGTGTTACCAATCTCTCGAATAAAGTTGTCATCAATCCCAATGTCCGTAAATGCTCCAGACAAGCCTCCAGCTACCGCCCCAACAGCCCATCCTAAGAGAGGATTAAAAAAGATAAATCCAAATAGCAAACCCCAGAATCCTCCACTCAATGCTCCAGCGGCAGTAAGTTCTTGAGTCTGTTTGATCCGCACTTTTCCTTCTTTATTTCTGATGGCGATCGCTGCGTCTTCCAGATCGATTAGATGCTCTTGTTGAAGTTTTCGGAGTTCTAGCATAACTGCTTCAGCAGTAAACTCATCATCAAAGCCAACAGCAATTAGACTACTCATTTATTGATCCTGTGGATAATTTTTCATTATTTAGACAAAAAGCGGTACTTTGCACCGCTTTTTGTATTTGGGTTAAGATTTAATCTTGTCTTTGATGGATTCTGCCGCATCAGATGCTTTCCCAGTAAGTGAGTTGATGGCATCTCCAGCTTTATCTAAAGCGCTATCTACACCATTTTTAGTGTCTTCGCCAGCCGAACTCATTTTGTCTCCCACTTTGTTAAAAGCTTTTTCTGCTTGCTTCACAATTGGAGGGGTTTTCTCATTCCGACTACGATTCATTTTGTCGAAATCAGCAGTTCCCTGAACCTCATTTAAACCTTGATTCGACCCATCCCCAGATGTATATTCTGGATTAGTATCGTAGGGACTAGTTTTTAATATATCTTCAGATTTTTTCTGAATGTTGGGCATAGGGAGGTTGTCAATGATTTGATTTGTGTCACTTTGAACAGCGCTCACTGGTGCAACATTTACAAATGTCACCAATACCAAAACAGCAACTATAACTAGTAACCGCTTAAAAAGTTGAATGAGTTTCATAGAGTTTCTCCTAAGTCTAATTAGCATCGTAAAACGTTTCTCAGGCTACTATTACAAGAGCATGTTTGATTTCTTGAATGAGTTGATTGATTAAGAAATAAACCTTAATAGCCCAGAAAATTTACTCTATGAAACTGGAACTGTTCCTGAAGCTAAGATACCCCAAAAATGGAGAACGCCTTGATGGGTAAATAGCTCGATCGCGATCGCTGATACAAAGCCAATCATGGCTAAGCGACCATTCCAGAGTTCTGCTTGCGGTGTGATTCCTGCAATCCAAGCGTTACGATTCATTGCTTTTGCGGCTTCAGCCTGTGGTGTATTAGTTTGCATAGTTCTTTCTCCAAAATTCAAAAATTTGTTTAGTCTTTCGACTTCCAATAGAATTACATATGCATGATGGAAATAGGGTTGCAGAACCTTTGAGAACGTCTGATTTGCATGAGTATTTCTTAAATATTGACCTAAAGAGATAGATAACCCAAAGAGGAGTGGCGGCGCGAAGCGCCGCCACTCCTCTTTTTAAGAAAAATGGCAACAGCTAAATGGCTAGGCGCAATAAATATAAAAAACTAAAACCTGTAGCCTGTGACCCACATTGTGGGTCACAGGCTACAGGTTTAGCTACGCCTAACAAATTAAGATATGGCTTTGCCCTTTCTTAATTTGTTATAACTCTAAGTTAGAGCCGCTTTACCAGCGTCAGGAGCGCGTAAATCCTCTAAAGATAGAGTAGGTGTGTCTGTATAAACAGAATCCAGCAAGACTTCCAAAACATCCGCATCACGCGAAATAGCGATCGCTTGGTGGGTAATTAATTCCCCGACATTGAGGATTACTTCATCATTGCGATCGAGAATAACGCGAGTTACAGGACGACCCAAAGCACCTTTAATTCTCTTATCTTCAATGGCTTGGTTACCATGATCTTGGAGATTACTAGCAGTTTCTTTCACCTGCTCCCATAGTCCCTTAGCGCCATCCTTAACCTGTTGTCCGACATTAGACCCAGTAACTCTCAAAGCATCACCTGTAGTTAAACCAACAGCTTCCAATAAGGCTTGTTCTTGATGATGAGTTTTGGCTCTTTCGATTACTCGTGAAGTGACAATCTGTCCCTCCACTGCCACTACTGAACCTTCAGGCGTGAAAATCATTTTGTTAACTCGCCGTCCTTGCGCTTGTTCAATGCCAATATTTGCACCGATACCTGCGACACTTCCAGATAATCTTTCTCCTAATCGATCTTTGACACTGCCACCTGTCGCATGATAGAGATTATCAATCATATTACAGTTTCGAGCCGCCAGAATATGCGCTTGAGTAACAACCTGTCCTTCGCGAATTAAAGGTATACCGTCATTCGTTTCTATAGTTTCTTGAGCAACTTTTCCTAATACAAAAGCCTCTTGCTCTTCAGGATTCACAACAGCATTTGTAAAGGTTGTACTCGCCATTTGAGTAGCTTCGTGAAACTTTTCGCCTGTAAAGTGAGCAGCTTCTTGAGCTTTCTCTCCTGTAAATTGAGCCATTTCCTGCACTTTGCCACTGGCTGTTTGCATCGCACCTCTAATTCCACCGACTTGCTCTTGCATTAGGTCAGCAGTTTCCGAAGGAACGAAGGCAATATCTTCACCGATTTTAAGAGTGTCAGGGGCAGGCACAAAAGAGCGCCCAGAATAAGCATCTGCAAAAATGCCTCCAGACACCTCATATCCTTCGATCACGCCCGTAGTATCATCAAAATAAAGGTCTACCATTGTTCCCAAATCACGACCATCAACGGTCATAATTCTTGTACCCTTTAAGATGTTATCTCTTTCTAAAATGCTTTGAATTGCAGGAAATTCCGCAGCAGAATCTATAGCATTCCTAGAAGAGACAATTACAGCATCAGCACCGATCGCTTGAATTTTGCTCAAAGGTAGTACCAACGCATTGCTAAACCATCCACCTTCATCCACAAGGAAACCTAATAGCTGGTTCTTTTCTTGATCAAAGATTAAATCGACAATGGTCTTAAACTCTTCCCCAGAGTCGTAGGCGACTATAGGCTTCCCAATCATTCCTTTGCCATTACGCATTTTAGATATTCTCCTAAATTTGGTGAAAGTCAACCTTAATTGATAGGTTTGGTGTTTTTTGCAGGTTGGTTAGTATAAGTGCTTCTTACTTCAGTTTCTTTACCAAAATTAGGGATGAAGTCAATCACTCCAAAATATTCTAGTGCTACCACTCCACCACCAGCTATCAACACAGCTAAGCCCGTATACAGAAGAGAATTACTTTTCTTTCCTACAAGTCTAGGCATATATTTCCTCGCAGTTTCTAATTGTCTAGAAAAATGAAAAATTTTCTAGATCTATACCTTGTCAGCCTAATGATTGACTTCGTGAATGATTTGATTTAATTGGTTTATTAAGAAACAATCTGTTACAAAATCAATTGAGAGAGTGCGCCCCAAAGGGGCGCACTCTCTCAATTGATTTTTCCAAAGAAGAAA
The DNA here is from genome assembly GCF_014696355.1 of Pseudanabaena sp. FACHB-1998. Classification (GTDB taxonomy): domain Bacteria; phylum Cyanobacteriota; class Cyanobacteriia; order Pseudanabaenales; family Pseudanabaenaceae; genus Pseudanabaena. The sequence goes on from NZ_JACJQA010000041.1 coordinate 58,725, forward strand.
TGGTGGCTTACACCGATCCTTCTAGGATTAATTATTCTGCGAAGTAGCTACTGCTTTAATCGTGACGGTTTTAACACCCTTGATTTCCATTGCTAAAGCCTTGATTTTATCAAGTTCAGCCATAGAAGGAACAGTGCCTGAGACGACAATATTTGCGTCTTTGGATTCTATAGTTAAATTCCCTTTAGGAATATTACCTTCTAATTTGCTCCGAACTTCACTCGCCAGATCAGTATCTGGTCGATTTGTGGAGTCACCCGTGCGTTGCTCACGCGCCCGAATATCTGATTCCAATTGCCTCTTGCGAGTTTCGTCTTGAGCATCATTTGCAGCCGCTTGAGTGTTTTGTGGTGAAGCGCTGGGGCTGCTAGTCGATTGAGTATTCTGCGATGAAGTGCTGCCACTAGTAGGGTTGGAGTTTGGGTTAGGAGCATCAGCGGAAGTTCGAGCATCGGTGCAGGCTACCACTGTAACTAAAAGAAAATTAGTTAGCAGCAGGGAAGTAATTTTTCTATTCATAGCAAGAATTCCTTAATTGATTACAGTCTGTTTAGTAGGGGGTTAGTAAGTAGCTAGCCCCAAGACCTGTGGCGCACGCGCAGCGTGCGCCACAGGTCTTGGGTTTTTATATTTAATTTTGCCTAGCTACTTACAGAGCAATTTTTAAAATTGCTCTGAATTTTAAGAAGGCACAGGGTGCTTTATCTCAAAGAAGTCTCGCCTGTTCTCGTAGAAGCACTATCCGAATTGTAAATACCCCATTCACGGATACCGTGACGTTGGAAAATCTCTTCAGCTTGGCGAACTTCTTGATCATTGCCGTCAACCATTACCAAGTAATCTCCTTGGTCTACGCGATCGCTATAGACTTTGGCACGGTCTTTAGGAATACCTAAACCTACCAAGCCTCCTACGAGACCACCCGCCGCAGCACCGATCGCACCACCAGTGAGAGTCGTCGCCAAAGCCGTCGCCGCCGCACCAGCCAACATCACGGGGCCAACTCCAGGAATGGCGACCAGTCCCAAACCTACGAGCAAGCCCGTAAGTCCTCCAGCCGCACCACCTGAAACAGCGCCTTTCTTAGCGCCTTCATCGGCTTTGTTGTCCAGATCCTTGAGGTTTTCGCCTGTTTGAGCGCCAGACATATCGGAGTTGTTATTGACATTGTTGCCAATGATCGAAATTTGATCCATATTGAATCCGCTACTTCTCAATTCACCCAATGCTGATTCAGCTTCGCGGTGAGTCGAAAATGTACCTGTAGCACGTCTGTTTTGTCCGATCATAATCTTTTCTCCGTTAATGAATTGATGTTTTGAAGAGTATTTCTCTCGCCGAAGGCGAGAGAAATACTAGTTATTCAGAAGATGTTTTGAATGGTGTTTTTCCCGCCTTCGGCGGCAGAAACACTAGTTACTTAGAAACTGATTTAGATGAATGCTTTAGGGGATCTTCAATGTAATCAAAGTCAGGCTCTGAATTCCAAGAACCTCTTTCGTCTTTACCACTGCCGTCCGTTGATAGGTTGTAGTAAAGCTTCACAGTTTCGTCAGGTTGAATATTCCCAAAGAAAGGATCAGTTAACTTGTCGAGAGAATCCAAAGCTTTCATAAACATTTGCGTATGAGAAATCTCTCTAGTCAGCAGGTGATGCAATGTTTTTAAAGTTCCATCATCCGTGGCGAGTTTAATCAAAGCTTCGTAGGTTTGCCGAGCGCCAGCCTCAGCCGCAATATTAGCTCTGAGGTCACGCACAACATCGCCGCCTTCATTTAGGTAGTTAGCAGTCCACGCGCTGCCTTGACTATCCAGAAAGTGTGGTCCCATGCCTTTCACAGCAAAAAGAGTGCTTTTATAGGCTTCCGTTTGATCGACATCCTTAGTATGGATTTCAATCAACTTGCCTACCATTTCTAAATGACCAAACTCTTCAATAGCGATGTCTTGCAACATGTCTTTGATGCCTGGAAGCTCAATATGAAATGATTGCACCCAGTACTGTAAAGCTGCGGAAAGTTCGCCTGTGGCTCCACCGAATTGTTCTAGTAAGAGTTGTGCAAAACGAGGATTAGCCTTATCTACTTGAACGGTATGAATGGGATCTTTCTTGTGAAAAAACATAATTTGACACTCAATTATTTTGTGTAATTTATGTAGATATAAGGCTGACTAAGTAAGTAGTCTCAGTTAAATATCAAATCTGAAAATCTATGTCTATGGAAGGAGATAGGTCTTAGATTCGGTTGTTAACTATACTGAGATACTTAAATATTTAAGCTTGATTCCATTTAATGAGTAGAATATCAATCAGTAATTTACTCATTGCAACTATCTTTACACCTGAATGTCATAAATCGTGTATAGACAAATATAAAAAACTGAATGAGTTGCATGAAATGGGTTAAAACTATTTAAATTGTTACAGTAATCACTTTTTTTCTAAGTAGGTAGATGCAATTAAATATAAAGATCTAAACACTGTAATAGAAGTACAGTATGATTTATAGCTTTTGGGCATGTTTTTAATTATGCCTAATTATTTAATAAAAGTGTTTGGATGATTTTTTAGTAGCGATCGCCAAAAATATAATCAAAAGATATGACGCACATAATAAATACTTTTTAATCTAGTCAAAATTTAGAAGGTTGGAAGATTTTATAGTAAAGATTTATCTACTTTTAGTGCAATTCACTCAATTTATACATTACCTAACCATGAGATCAAACAATCGCCTGTTAGTTTGAATGTTGACTCATGAAACCACACAAAAAACGTTAGGTAAAACAAATGGTTCATATCTTATACAGTGGCAAAGCCAATCATTTTGAGACTCCAGTTACTGCGGTACTAAATAGTATCAAGAAAGGATTCCTTTTGGCTTGCAGTTTCGCGTTGGTTCTAATGTTACAAGTGACATTCTTTAGTTCTGGGGCGATCGCATCTCCCTTGGCTAATATCTTTGGTGATCAAGTGGACAAAGTAACGCAAGGTGTCAAAACAGACATGGCGATCGACAAAGCCGCAGGTATTACTAAGGAAATCGGTCGCGATCTTCGCGATGGAAGAACCGACAAGGTGATTGACAAACTAGCGGACACATCTAAAGACCTTGCCAAAGAAGCAGAAAAACGCGCTAAAGACTTAGCTAAAAATGTGAAAGAAGGTACCAAGGAAAATCTTGGTAAAGCTAAGGACATGGCTAAGGACGCTAAAGGCAAAGTTAGTGAAGGTGTCGAGAAAACCAAAGAGGTGGTAAACGATGGCGCTAACGAAGTTAAGAATGGAGCCAAGGGCTTACCCGATCAAGCTGGTAACAAAGTCGATGAAGTTATTGATTCTGCCCAAAACTTCTTAGGACAGTAAATACAGTAAACGAACAGTCATTGCAAGGCGATGACTGTTCGTTCATTCCCCTCAATTTTAAATAGATAAACAGAGAAAAATGTATGGAATTTATTTGGTTTATTTTGATCGGACTAGTAGCCGGAGCCTTAGCTGGTCAAATAGTTCGCGGTGGTGGCTTCGGTGTGCTGGGCGATATTATTGTTGGTATTGTCGGCGCATTGTTAGGTGGTTTCCTATTTAATACCTTCGGAGTCTCTACAGGTGGTGGCTTAATCGGTAGCTTGTTTGTAGCTACGATTGGCGCAGTGATTCTCCTTTACGGTGTCCGTTTAGTTAATAGAACTTCTTAATTACCCGTTATAGCAATTTTCAAAGGAATATCTGCTCCTTTAAAAATTGCCATTTTACGAAGTTTGGGTAGATATAACGAGAGCAAAACCCATGTCATATCTATCCGATGGGTAAGTCCTAGAAGTAAGAAAAATACTTTCTATTTCTAGATTTTGTACAAGTTGTAAATAGATTTTGTAAATAGATTATTTTAGAGGATAAATAGAAATGAATGATAGAGATGTAAACCCTAGTACGGAAACTGACGCGAACCGTGATCCGATTTCTGGAGAAACAGGAGCCCATCCTGTAGGGACAGGCGTGGGAGCCGCAGGCGCTGGCACTGTAGGCACAGTTATCGGTGGTGCAGTTGGTGGCCCCGTAGGTGCAGTAGTTGGTGCGGTGATCGGCTCCGTAGTCGGTGGCTTAGCTGGAAAGAATGTGGCTGAGCAAGCTAATCCTACTTTTGAAGAAAATGATTGGCAACAGACTTATACTTCCAGTACCTATGTTGAGCCAGATAAAACCTACGAAGATTATCAACCCGCCTATCGTACTGGCTATGAAGGCTACGATCGCTATGGTCAAGATGGTCGGAGTTACAGCGAAGTTGAGACCGATTTGCAACGTGATTATCAGAACAATCACCATGCAGGATTGCCTTGGGAACAAGCTAAACATGCAGTAAAAGATGCGTGGGATCGAGCGGCTAAGGCAATTCCTCGCTAAAACCATTTGGTTGACTACTTCCCAATCTGAAGATAAGACATCGTAGAGCGTGAGTTCTATTACTTTTTATTTCATAGTGAAGCAAGTTCATCAAGTCGTTCAAGTAGTTGGACATTCAAAAGTCATGATTTTTATAGAGAGAAGTAATTGTCTCTTAACTATACATAAGGATTAACATCAATGTCAGTAACACTCGAAGACAACAAACGTACTGCGATCGCGGTCAAATTGGCAGACATGAAAGCAACCCAAAACTTGCTCATTGCCAATGAAAAAAGTTTGATTTCAGCTTGTCCTGATCGAGAAATCACTAATCGTTTAGAAGGATTTCTCAGGGATGATCAGAAGAACTTAGGCATCATCGACAATGTCATTGTTCAGTATGGAATTAAGGCTGAGCCAAACTCGACAATGCAGGTAGAGATCGAAGAAGTCGGGAAGATGATGCAAGACTCCGATCTATCGTTGTTTGATAAAGTAGCCAAGCATGAGCTTCTTAAACATACTCAGGCAATGGCAGGAGTTCTCGTTCACAAGGCTGGTCAAGTAGTGGGAGCCGATATCGCCGTAGCGATCGCCCCTCTCAATGCGGTTAACTTTGAAAATCGTGGACATGAAGAGCAGCTCAAAGGGATTCTAGAATCTCTCAGCACTCTGGAACTCACGGGCAAGCCCTCTGACAGTGGGCTGTGGTCAAGAGTCCAAGATACGATCGCCGCTCTGAGTGGCATTGCGGGTAGTCTCATCACTCGCAACGATCATGAGGTAAATATCTGTGATGTGATTCGTCTAGATCACGCCAAGGTATACTCTCTGTTTTCTCAGATTGCCGCCACCGACGATCCTCAAAAGCTAGAGGAATTTTTCGGTCAAGTCTACCAAGATTTGTGCGCCCACTCTGAAGCCGAAGAGAAGGTTGTCTATCCAATTGTACGTCCCTACTACAATAGCGTTCAAAAGTTGTATGACGAACAGGCGGAAATGAAGCAAACCCTTGAACGAATCAAGGCGATGAACTGTAATGATACAGTGACCTTTAAAGCTGCGGTAGCGCTTCTATCGACAGCCGTAAACGACCATGTGCTAGAAGAGGAGAAAGAAATGTTCCCTCGGATTCGTAGCAGCTTTGGCGACGACCAACAGAAACAACTGGCGACAGATTTTCAGACTGCCAAGAGCAAGATTCAAGATCAGCGACTAGTAGCAGCTTCCCAATAGATCTTCTAGGACTTGCGCTACCCGATCGGGTTTGGGTGCAAGTCCTAAAAAGCCTATGGCGTAAGCCATAGGCTTCAGCTTCAGCTACTGCGATTATATCCGTCACTATTTAGGAGAGATTAACTATGATTAGCGAGAAGATGCCTTCTACCTCTCGTCGTTCCCTAATCAAATGGGGGATTTATGGAATTGGCGGTATAGCAATTGGGGCTATGCCTCAAGCAATCTCTGCTCAGTCAAACATTGCTGGCAAGATGCTCACCTTTAATGCTAATGATATTGGCATTCTTAACTTTGCTTTGTTATTAGAAGAACTAGAATCTGTTTTTTATGCAGCCGTAGTTAGTTCGGGCAAAGTTACCAATAGTCGAGAACTTGAATATATAAGATATTTAGGCGCTCAGGAATCTTCCCATGTGAAATTCCTTCGCGATGTTTTAGGAAATCAAGCTCTATTTGAAACAAAAGATTTAAGTTTTAATGCCTATAGCCTTAATGACATTCTCGGTAACCGCGATCGCATCTTGAATGCTGCCGTTACGCTCGAAGACTTGGGCGTACATGCCTATAACGGTGCAGGTATGAGTATGACTAATCCCACATTTCTCCTTGCGGCTGGTTCGATTGTCTCTGTTGAAGCTCGACACTCGGCGGGAATAAGAGCGCTATTGAATAAGCCAACCACGGAACCCGATCGCGATCGCTTAATTAATAATGCCAACCTGAATCCCACTCTCAATCTATTTAAAGGTAAGGCTTACGACGAGCTGTATACGCCTAAACAGATTGTAGCGATATTGAGTTCTCTAAAAGTACTTAACAATCCTATTGGCGGCACTCTCGTTAGCTAGACACCACACTTGTGAATACACTCATACCGAAGGATACCGCCAATATGATCACTTACCCCCTTACGTTGAGAATGAAACTTAAAATTATTTTCGATAATTTTAAGAATGTCGCTGATACAGCGTTATTTTCTTTAAAGATTTGCTTTGCTTTTATTCCTTTTCTATGCGGATTTTTATTTTTTAGTCCAATCCCGTCAGCATACGCTCAGAGTTCAGTTTTAAGCCCTAGACAAGTAGCAGAATATGCGCTTACCTTAGAGAAGTTGGAAGCTGACTTTTATCAACGGGCGGCAATGGCAGCGATGAATGGAGGATTAGCCTCTGCGCCTCAAATTGCCAAAGATGCGATCGCTTCCTATGGTGAAGACGAAGCCAATCATGTAACCGATCTGTCCGCCGCCCTACGTTCTATTGGTGGAGATCCTGAAGCAATTAAAATCCCTACAAATCCTAACTACAGTGCGATCTTAGGTCGTGATCCCTTCGCTAACCCTAGGGATTTCCTATTGGCTGGGCAATATGTCGAAGATTTGGGCGTAGCTGCCTACAAAGGACAAGTACAGAACTTACTTGCCGCAGGTGATGCTGGCAAGCCAGTTTTAGCGGCAGCTTTGGCAATTCATAGTGTAGAAGCTCGCCATGCTGCGGGTATCAGATTCTTACGGGAGACTTTACTAGGAGAATCTGTCCGTCCTTGGATCTCCACTAACGCTAGTAATAGAGAAGTTATCTACAATGAGAATCGCCAAGGTTCTCCGATTCCCTTTAATCAGGATGCTTTTGATGGCTACGCCACTAAAGATGAAGTACTAGCATTAGTTACCCCCATCCTAAATTTAACTTCATCCTTTCCTGTTCAACCTATGGAAGAAACCGCTCCAGCGAACACAAATGAGCCATCTGCTCCAACCACCACAAATGAGCCATCTGCTCCAGCGAACACAAATGAGCCATCTGCTCCAACCACCACAAATGAGCCATCTGCTCCAGTACGCGCATTATGGTAAGCCCTTGTTTCAATCCCATCTACAAACTGGAAACGTTAACTTATGTCTAATCTAGTTAAAGAAAAGATTACAACCAATCTCGACAGAGCCAAGAGCCAAGGCAAGATTCGGGCGGAACATATTCGAGAAATAGTCAAAGATGCAGTTTCTCAAACTGTCGCTGAGCTAAAAGAAGGCTCCGATGAGATTGGCTTGATTGTCAAAGATGCTATTTCTACAGTAATTGGTGATTTAAAAGCTGATTTAAAGGGAGGCGGAAAGGAAAAGTCAGAAAAAATTACTGCTTCTATTGAAGGAGCGATCGCAGGAAGTACTCAGCAGCGTCAACAGGCGATCGCCGAGCGACGAGAAAGATTACTGGCGATTCAAATTCAATTGGATCAACAGCAGGAACAGTTAGATCGTGAATCCAGCGCCATCATGATGGATATCAAGACCGTGGAATTACCAGATACTGATTCTGAAGAAATTCATCTAGCGGTCAATACCTATCAAGAGCATCACGAGTTAGGCATTTTGCAAGAGCAGTACCTCAAACTCAAGTCCCAACTGACAAATCTCGATGAGAAGTTAGCAGATCGTTATGGCGATCGCTATCAAGAAATTAAGCAGCAATGGGAAAAAGCAAAAACTTGGTATGACCATAAAAAAGTTGAAGCAGAAGCCAGTGGAGTGATCCCTTTGCAACAAAAACAGACCGAAATTGAGAACAATTTGGGCGAACTTGGTTCGGTAGTTGCTCGTAAAGAGGAACAGATCAAGCAGAGTTTAAAAGAAATGTGGAAAGGTAAAGATTCTGTTTCTAAGCGCTAATTTCAAAACCACGTTTTTTGTAGATGTGGGTGGGCAATGCCCACCCACATCTACAAAAAACGTATCGGGGATGTGGGGAGCAATGCCTCCCCTACATCTACCAAAAACACTAAATTCCTTACGGAGTAATCAACTATGAAACTAATTCTCGGCATTCTTCTTCCACCCCTTGGCGTTTTTCTGGCTTACGGATTCAGCCTTACGCTATTAATCAATATTGGGCTAACTCTATTAGGGTGGGTTCCTGGCATTATTCATGCTGTTTGGGCAATCTCTAAACAGGGCGAACAGGCAAGTAATTAGATTTGCTTGTTCGCTTTCTCTCTTAACTATCACCTTACTATTACTCGAGGTTAAAAACCATGATTGGATATTTTCTGACCATACTAGCGACTGCTTTAGGGCTTCTCATTGTTGATATCATTGTTCCGGGGGTGGATATTTCCAACTTTCCTTCGGCATTACTCGCAGCGATCGTTATTGGTTTTGTAAATGCTTTCATTAGACCAATTCTGCAAGTCTTATCTCTACCTCTTACTTTCATTACCTTAGGATTGTTTTCATTTATCCTCAATGGCATATTGCTATGGATAGCATCCATTATCGTTCCAGGATTTACGATGAACGGCTTATTGGCTTTCATCCTTGCTCCTATCGTTCTCTCTTTTTGTAGTACTTTCTTAAATAAATACTTTGCTGAGAGAAGAGCGGGTAGCTAAGCCTCCTTATTCAGATCAAAAACCAAACCCTTTCAGGGTTTTCAAATCAATAAATGGCTGCGCCATTTATTGATTTGGTATAAAAAGTGGATGAAGAGAATTCTCCATTACGATTTTGGAAAATTAATGGACAAACAGATGAACATTTTTCGCTATGCTCGAACCACCATAATAGCGATCGCTTTAATGGTGGTTTTGACTTTCACAACTGCTTGTGGATCTCCTCAAGCTTCTAATCCCGTAAATCTCAATCAAAGTTCAGATTACAGTCAAATTGCGCGAGGCAATTCTGCCGCAGGGCAAGATTATGGCGCTTGGGTGATGCAGACTAGCAAAGGCTTAATTAAGGATGCCTATGTACGCGACGGTAATAAATTAGGGGTCATCATTTCCCCTCAAGTTCTACCTAGAGATGTAAAGCCCTTAACTCAATCCCTAACCCAAGGCTTTCGGAATACTTTTCCTAATCAAGATTTAACCGTTTTAATCTATGCTCCTGACAAAAAATTGATTTTAACGGCTCGCTATGATTATCAGTCTAAACAAATTGATTATCAGCAAGCAAGTTAATTCCGCATGATCCACCTAGATTTTTATCGAGATAACCATGAGTACTCAAACCCTAACCATTGCCAACTTCGATGATAATTACTGGCGACAGAATTATGATTCTTGTCGGTATGTTGAGAAAGGATCTAACTATGAAGACTATCAGTTAGCCTATCAGACAGGACATGAAGGATGCGATCGCTATTTGGGCAAAAGCTTTGATGAAGCGGAAACTGAACTCAAGCGAGATTATGAAGCTCTCTTAGCTCAAAAGAGTGGCACAGGACTAGCTTGGAATAAAGTCAAGGATGCAGTTCGCGATGCTTGGGATCAAGCAGGAACTACTTAATACCAAATTAAGAAATGGCGTAGCCATTTCTTAACAGATGTTATGTGGAATGAATATCGCCCTCACCCCCCAAGCCCCTTCTCCCATTAAAGGAGAGGGGGAGTAAGACTAATTTCTGATTCCCCTCTCCCCTTTTGGGAGAGGGGCTAGGGGTGAGGGTCTTGAGAACTTTCTCATAACATCATTTCTTAATTTGAAAGGCTGTCCAAGGCGGCGCTTTGCGCCGCCTTGGACGCATAATTTTTTTATTTTTAATGGAGTTCTAAATAGCTATGCCAAATACTAGTGATGAATATAAGCGTCAAGTCATGCAAGATTTATCGGGAGGAAGTAGAGAAACTCTCCCTGATGAGTCAGAAAACTTTACGGATTTTGATAATTTTGCTCAAAGGTCTTCCCGTGAAGAACGTCGTAATATATTTAGTGATTTTTTCCAGCCCGATCGCATTTCTTCAGCACAAATGGAGCCAGAATTGCAGCAAGCTCTTGCTAAGATTCAGCCCAGTCAGCGAGATGATGTAGCCAGAGAGCTATTTAGTCAGCTCAAAAAGAGAGGTCTAGGTAATCGCGATCTAGAAAAGCAATTAGGTCTATCCAGTCATGATCCCAGCCGCATGACCCCTGATGATGTTGCCAAACTAGCAGGATTTACCTACCATTCCCATCCTGATATTTTCCATGAAGTTCTAGCTGATCAACCCGCAGTAGTCAAATTTCTCAGCAATCCTGTAGTGGGCGCAGTTGTAGGTGCGATCGCTTCAAAATGGATTGGTCGCAAATAAAAATATCCAAAGAAAATATCACTTGCCTTATCTATTCAAAAATGACTATAATCTCCTGCCCTACGAGATTAATGACATTCTCCGTCCTAGCTAGACAGATTAAAAAAAAGCTTGCAAAGCAAGCTTTTTTTAATCTGTCTGGACTACGCAAAGCCTACACAGACTTTACTCAAGCACAGTTTCGACAAAATAGGGACTAAAAGAAAGAATGTATGAAGTTTTAAGACAATCCTATACAACTTATGCAATCCGAAAATTTAGTTATACATGATTTCAACCGTGGCTTAATTATAGTATTTCTTATAGGTACTTAGATGCAATTAAATACAAAACTTAAAAATCCGCGACGCACGCACAGCTTGCTTCACAGGTTTTAACTCTGATTTTAATGACGCTCAAATACTTGTCAAGATAACTAACTTTAGAACTAGTCGTTATCATCGCCTGCGAACAAATTTATAGACAGGAGATTCATAATGAGAATTGCCCAAGTTGCCCCACTATGGGAACAGGTTCCTCCCCCCGCTTATGGCGGCACTGAACTCGTAGTCAGTTTGCTAACCGAAGAACTAGTCAGTCGCGGTCACGATGTTACTTTATTTGCTTCAGGAGATTCCAAAACCTCCGCTAAATTAGAATCTGTACATCCCAGAGCTTTACGTTTAGATACTACTGTCAAAGATCCTAATATCTATGACATGCTTAATATGAGTCGAGTATATGAGAATGCGGATAGATTTGACATCATTCATTCCCATGTTGGCTGTGTCGCACTACCTTACACAAATTTAGTAAAAACACCGACAGTACATACTCTACACGGGATTTTTACTCCCGATAATGAGAAGTTATTTACCCATGTCCGAACACAACCCTTCATTAGTATTTCCAATTCCCAAAGGGATGATAGCCTAGGTTTAAACTATGTATCTACCATATACAACGGTATTGATACGAGTACTTATAAATTCCATCCGCAGCCAGAGCGTCCAGCGTATCTGGCTTTTTTGGGACGCATTTCCCCTGAAAAAGGAGCGCACTTAGCTATTGAGATTGCTAAACGCTCTGGTTGGCATCTAAAGATGGCTGGCAAGGTGGATGCAGTGGATTTAGAATATTTTGAGACACAAATCTTGCCTCACCTTGGTGATAAACAAATTGAATTTCTCGGTGAAGCAGATCATCAACAAAAAAGTGTGCTTATGGGTGGAGCTGTGGCAACGCTTTTCCCTATCACATGGAAAGAACCCTTTGGACTGGTAATGATTGAGTCCATGGTGACAGGAACCCCTGTAATTGCCATGAATTTAGGCTCTGTATCTGAAGTAATTGCTCATGGTAAAAGTGGATTTCTATGTCGTAGTGTTGATGAGTGTATCGATGCGATCGCCTCGGCTGAAAAGCTAGATAGATTTCTATGTCGAGAGCATGTATTGCTAAATTTCACTGCCAAGCGGATGGCAGATGGCTATGAAGCGGTATATCAGAAGATTATAGGATCAGCGTATTCTCGTAATGGACAGAAACGCGATTTGGTAATGCAATAAAAACTCTCAAATTTTGGAAAGTGCTTCTAAATTTCCAAAATTTGATAGCTCTAAAGAAGTAAGGACTTCACTATATCGATTTATCAATGAGTAGGCACTCATTGATAAATCGAAAAAACAATCACCGTAAGAGTTTAAAGGTTCTATTTTTTTGCAGTCAAAATAGAACCCGCTATAACTTAGGAATTTTCAAATTAAAGGATAGAAATATCATGTTGAGCTTAAATAGACAGGCGATCGCCCTCATCTCTGATCACGCTGATCCTGCGGCCGAAATTGGGAGCGAAGAGGCAGGTGGACAAAATGTATATGTCCGCCATGTGGGTGAAACCCTTGCATCTTTGGGTTGGCATGTAGATATGTTTACCCGCAAGGTTAATGCAGATGATGAGGACATTGTGCAGCATACGCCCCATTGCCGCACCATCCGACTTCAAGCAGGGGCAGAAACTTATATCCCTAGAGATCAATTATTTGGGCATATGCCAGAATTTGTGAGTTCTTTTCAATCTTTTCAAAGGACTCAAGGCTTGAATTATCCCTTAGTCCATACTAATTATTGGCTATCCGCTTGGGCGGGAATGGAATTACAAAAGACTAGTGCTATTCAATTGGTACATACTTATCACTCTTTAGGAGCGGTTAAATATCAGGATCGGGCAAAAACTCCGCAAATTGCCAATACTCGATTGAAAATTGAACGCGAGATTTTAGAACGAGCTAACTGTGTAGTCGCAACTAGTCCGCAGGAACAAGAAACTTTGCGATCGCTTGTTTCTACTCAAGGTCAAATTGAAGTCATTCCCTGTGGGACTGATACTAACAACTTTCGATTAACCTCTAAAGCTTTGGCGCGTGCCAAATTAAAATTTGGCAGTCAAGAAAAAATTATTCTCTATGTTGGTCGATTTGATGAGCGTAAGGGAATTGAGACATTGGTGAGAGCTTTCGCTCTCCTCAAGGAATACGATCTACCACACCTGAAGTTAGTGATTGTGGGTGGCAGTTCCGCAAATATGCCTGATGGTGATGAGAGAGAGAGGATTGAACACATTGTCGATGAATTAGGGCTGCGAGATAGCACAGTTTTTACGGGTAGAATCGGACATGATATTTTGCCTTTTTACTATACGGCGGCTGATGTTTGCGTAATTCCTAGTCACTATGAACCCTTTGGACTGGTCGCAATTGAAGCGATGGCTTGTGGTGTGCCTGTGGTGGCTTCTAATGTTGGCGGATTGACCTTTACTATCCTTCCTGAAGAGACGGGTTTGCTAGTACCGCCTAAAGATGTCGTCGCTTTTGCTAATGGTATTCATCGAATTTTGTTTGATGAATTGTGGGTTAGAAAAATGCGAAAGCAAGCATCAGCGAATGTGAATCAACGCTTTAGCTGGACAGGAGTTACTATTCAGTTGAGTGAACTCTATCGTCATGTGTTAGCGCGATCGATTATGCATGAGCAGGCGTGGAATTACAAAATGCCAAGTATTACGAGATCGGCTTAGATTACTTGATATTAGGACAAATTAAAACCCAAGAAGCGAGTTGTGGTGCGAAGCGCCGCAACTTGTTTTCTGGTTATGCGTCCTAAGAGCGTGTTTGAGAAGTCTCCTATCTAGCATAAATTTCTGCTTTTACCCCCCTTAATCCCCCCTTTCAAAGGGGGGAAACTTGAATCCTCCCCCTTTCAAGGGGGAGTTAGAGGGGGTAAAAAACTTCTCAAACACGCTCTAATACCTAAAATAATTATTTTCAGTATATCCACTTAATAATATCCACTTAATAATATGCCTAATACAAACCCATCAATCATACCTGAACCCAACATTATTGAAGTAGATGGAAGGACATATATTCCCATAAATAAAACTCAAATTGCCCCTTGGGTATGTTTGATTGGTGAGCATCCAATTTCCACGCTGACTCTAAAAGATGATGATTTATTCCTTATTACCGATACTTTAGGAAATATCTCTGACCTTAGCTGCCGTAGTGGCGGCTTTGAGGACAGCATGGGCTTATTTTGCCGTGATACAAGGTTTTTGAGCCGTCTAGAATTACAAATTGATGGGCGATCGCCTATTTCGTTTAGTAGTACGGCTCATAAAGGGTTTGCAATGTCGGTTTTATGTTCTAATCCTGTTATCAATAATTCCGAGGGTCAGCAAATTCTCTCAGAAACGATTGGAATTCGTCGGGAAATTGTAATTAAAGGTGGTTTATTTGAAGAAATTCAAGTAACTAATTACAACACTTATCCAGTTGATTTTACGCTCAGTTTGAGCTTTGATGCTGATTTTCAGGACTTATTTGAAGTAAGGGGGGCAAAACGAGAGAAAAGAGGAGTTTTATTAAGCTATCTACCCAACTTAGAGAAAGTATCCGCAGAAACTCTATTTAAAGAAATAGTGCTTGCCTATGAGGGACTAGATGGATCATTAATGGAATCAAGAATCCAGTTTAATTCGCGCCAACCTGATCAAATCTTAGGTTATACAGGAGTTTGGCAACTTAATTTAGCCGCCCATGAGGCGATTACGTTGGGATATCGGATTCATTTATTTACCAATAATCGTCCCACGTCAGTGGTAAATGTCCCTGATACTTTTTTTCAAGCGAAAGCTGAAGAGCTACTAGACGAAAAGATGTGGATGGAACAAATCACGCGTATTCAAACGGATAATAAATCGCTAAATCAGGTGATCGATCGTGCCGTACAGGACATTTATCTGCTTAGGCAAACTTCAGAAAAGAATAATTTCCTTTCCGCAGGTGTGCCTTGGTTCTCAACTTTGTTTGGGCGAGATTCAATTATTTCCGCTTCTCAAACGCTCGTTTTAGATCCAACGATCGCCCGCGATACTTTGTTGATTTTGGCGCATTTTCAGGGTAAAGAAGATAATGAATGGCGGGATGAACAGAGGGGAAAAATTCTCCATGAGATTAGATTGGGAGAAATGGCGCGTTGTCATGAAATTCCGCACAATCCTTACTATGGAACGGTAGATGCCACACCTCTGTGGTTAATGCTCTATGCCGAATACTATGCTTGGACTGCTGACCAAACAACCATCGATCAGCTATGGGCAAATGCCATGTCGGCAATGGCTTGGATCGATCGCAACTGCAAAGAAACTGGCTATCTCTACTATCATCGCTCCTCGGCAAAAGGGCTGGTCAATCAGGGATGGAAAGACTCAGAAAACTGTATTGTCAATAGTAAAGGCGAAATCGCGAAGGGACCGATCGCTTTATGTGAGGTACAGGGATATGTCTATGCTGCCAAGATTAGAATGAGTGAATTGGCTGAGAAAAGGCAATTATTCGATTTAGCTGAACTTTGGCGAGCGCAAGCAAAGGAACTAAAATCACGGTTCAATAAAGATTTTTGGATGCCCGAACAGGACTATTGCGCTCTGGCTCTAGATGGTGAGGGAAAAGCCATTGATAGTATTACCTCTAATGCGGGTCATTGTATGCATTTAGGCATTTTCGATCACGAAAAAGTGCTGAGAGTTGCCGCGCGACTAAATGAGCCTGACATGTATAACGGCTGGGGAGTTCGTACCCTCAGCAATCTTTCTCCAGCCTATAATCCGATGGGATACCACGTTGGTTCTGTCTGGCCCCACGATAATAGCTTGATCGCCCTTGGAATGCGATCGCATAGTCTTGTGAAACAATCACTAAGAATTGCTAAAGGCTTAATCGATATGACTATTTCCCAACCCTATCACCGACCACCTGAACTCTTTTGTGGCTATGAGTACAATGGATTTACTTCGCCAGTGCAGTATCCAGTCGCTTGTTCGCCTCAGGCTTGGGCAACAGGAACCATTTTTCAACTAATTTCGATTATGGTTAATTTTGTTCCTAATGCTAATAGCAATCAACTTCATATAATCGATCCCTGCTTGCTGGATTCCATTAATCACCTGTCAATCCAGAATTTACGAATTGGACAAACCTTACTCGATCTAGAATTTGAACGCTACGATGAAACTACCGCCTGTCGGGTCAATAAAAAACGTGGCAATATCCGCGTAATCATTGAAGCATAGGAGTTCTATTGTCCTACGTAGAAGATTTATCTGAAGGTTTGGCTGAAAATTTAGCTGAAAAGACAATTCCAGCAGTCCGCATCTCTGTGCGAAATAGCCTCAAAGCTTCAACAATTGATGGTGGTTTATCGACGATTTTTAGTAATGTGACAGGAGGAGTATTACTCAGTAGTTTTTTATTGAATTTGGGAGCGAATCCTTTTGAGATTGGATTGTTAGCTTCATTCCCCATGCTTGCCAATCTATTACAACCCCTCGGAGCCTTACTATCCAATCGCTCAAGTAGTCGTCATGATTATGGCATATGGACTTTTTTGCCTTCACGATTAATTTGGTTAATCTTACTGGTTCCGCTTATTTTGCGAAGGACTAATTCCCATATTTCTGAGCAATTAGTTTATGTGACTCTAACTTTAGTCGGATTTTCGAGCATTCTCTCGGCTTTAGGGAGTGCATCTTGGATGAGTTGGTTAGCGGCACTAGTTCCCGCAAAACTGCGTGGTCGCTATTACAGTATTCGCAATGTGGTGGGGAATATCGTCAGTCTGTTCTGTTTACCTATTGCTAGTTTTATTATTTCCCATTGGCACGAAGGGGCGATCGCAGGTTATGGCATTGTTTTAGGAATTAGTATCTTAGCAGGCGTGGCAAGCTTGATTTGCCAGCATTTTATGATTGATATCAACCCTCAAAAATATCAATCAGATTGCCAAGAGGAATATAAAGATCCCAATAATTCCTTGGCAATAAATTCTTTGTTTATAAACAAAGAATTTATTGCCAAGGAATTTAAATTCCTTTTCTATCAAAATCGTAATTTGGTTATTCTCTTAATCTATTTTTCCCTATGGGGATTTGCTGTTAATCTCAGCACACCATTTTTTAACCTCTATATGCTGGAAAATCTGAGTATAGATATTACTTGGGTAACGCTTTTCAGCAGTTTAGGTAGTGGCGCAAATATGCTAATGCTCTTAGTCTGGGGCAGAATAAGCGATCGCGTTGGCAATCGCCAGTTATTAATATTTGCAGGATTAGCGATCGCTATTACGCCTTTATTTTGGCTATTCACAGGTGTAACCGAAGTTCATTCCCAACTATGGATTTATTTAGTCATTTTCCATATTTTTCTTGGCGGCTCTTGGGCAGCGATTGATTTAGGAAGTAATAACATTCAAATTGAGGCGGCTCCCATTCAACATCACGCCATTTTCTTCGCATTAGTGTCCGCCTTAACTGGTATAAGTAGCGCCTTGGGAACGACTCTAGGTGGGCTTTTAGCCCAAAGCGCCCATTATGAAGGCATTTTTAGTATATTTTTTATATCCACTGTCTTACGATTGCTAGCACTTATTCCTTTGCTTTTGCTAACTGATGTTCTCTAGAAATCCACCCACCTCTCACCTTTCGTTCCCCAATAAAGGCGGCGCATTGCGCCGCCTTTATTGTTTTTTGCTGGGAAAATACTTAGATATATTCACCTGCGAAGAGGTTATAGACGATACCAATGATGGCTAAAACTAAGAGTGGATGGATTAAACCACTACCACTATTAATAGAATATCCTAATAACCAGAGAATAATTAGTACGCCAACGCCAGTCCAGATTAGATTTAACATGTTTTTATTAAAATATCTATCTCAATTAGAGAGAGTAAATTCTTTTCGGATTTACCTTCTTAAATGAGGAAATTTTTTATATTAAATTGACTTAACAGGTTTACAACTCAGCATTTAGCTTTTGTATAAACCTATTAAGTCAAATGATTGAAATACAAATGAGATAGGGACTTGAAATCTCGAAAAATGTAATTGCCAATTTGCAATAGCAATAATGATTTTAATTAAGTGTAGGAAAAAAATTAAAATCATCATTACGTTATCCCATAGGCTTTTGTAAACGATCCTAAATTCACAAAAACCTATGTGAAAAGCTTAAATCACTTATACTGTTTTAGCGTAAGAAAAATTAATTTCAACACACTAAAATAGGGCAAACTAAATTTAAAGATTTAGTCAACAGCCTTTTTGATTTCATCCTTGACATCTTCAGCAGATTGGCGAACCTTGGCTTCGGCTTGTTTTGCCTTGCCTTCGGCTTTAGTTTTGGTGCTGCCAGTTAGATCGCCGACAGCTTCTTGAACTTTGCCTTCAACATTTTTAGAAGTTGCTTTAGCTTTATTTTCTAAACTCATCATTTTCTCCTTGATTTGATTGGATGACTTTTGACAACCATTTACGAAAGTCGAATTAACGGCTTTATGGCTTCTTAAAACAATTTAACAGGGCGATGTTTAAGTTATAGAATGAATTGATTGAATTCAAGATAAAATATAATTATGATTTTTCATTCGTTTTCAATTTCCCCATCAAATCTTTTTCATAGTTAGGATCTTGAGTATTGAATAACTTGTCCCAAAACGTGAAATAAAGCCCGTAGTGCAGGTTATATTTCAGATGATGAATGGAATGGTGAGCAGGACCAATAAACCACTTGCCTAGCCAGTGATGGGGAAAAGATAGAGATAAATAATCAAGTCCTAAATGATTTAGTACCGCCCAGATCGTCATCGTGGTTAATATGGCTATTAAAGTGATGAAATGGAGCGGGACAATCAAGACAATTCCAACTAAAAAAAGTGCGCTGACAATTGCCTCTAAAGGATCAAAAGCGAAGGAAGTCCAAGGCGTAGGATGGCGGGAGCGATGGTGTCCTTGATGGAACCAGCGGAAAAGCGAGGGATGATGAAATAAGCGATGCGTAAAGTAAAAATAAGCATCTTGTAAAATTAAAACTGTGCCATAGCTCAGCCCTAAATACCATAGTCCATAGTCGTTGGGATTAAGGTAGATGCGCGTAAGATTAGCCCTGTAGAGGCAGATGATTAATGCGGAGGCGATCGCAAATACTACCGCCGAGAGTATAGAAAGTTGAATATCCCTTTTAATCGATTCCCCAAATTGCTTGTTAGTTTGATTTTGCTGCTCGACTGATTTCCCTAAGGGTGCATAAAAGAGCAAATACATTCCCCCCGTCACCAGAAAATATCTGGCGAGAATAATTGCAAAAAAAGCAATACCGTAGAACAAAAATGAGTGATCTAGCAATTTAGACTCTGTTATAAAAAATGAATCTGACTAATGAAATTAAAAGGTAACTCAAAATTGCATAGGCAATAATTGCAATTACAATATTCACATCAAAAATATTTGCGCCACCATCACTAGTGGGACTGATAAATAGGGTGGAGAAGGGAGCAATAAAGGGAGCGGTTAGCCCGTTAATAAACATGGCAAATTCGTTTTTAGTATTAGCTCCAAATAAACGCAAGACGAATCTTAGCATTAGCAATATTTCGATAATTCCTCCTAGCCAATAGATACTATTAACTATCCCGTAATAGACGTTACTGCGCTGTGCTACTCCTAAACGATTTTCTTCCTGTCGCAACCGAAAAGTTTCTTCGTCTTGCCGTAAGTCTTGTCGTCTTTCAAAATTACTTTCATCGCGCTGATTATCGTTCATTTTAAACCATTAGATTTTGATTGAGACTAAAAACTATAGCCATCCTATTTCGTTGATGAAAGAGGAAAAGTGATTGAGGTAGATAAACTTGTGGTGTTGTTTGCGGCAACACCACAATATAAAATAGTGTTAGCATTAGAATGTCAAAGCTATGTATTGTTATATGTATAAATTGATTGAATATGATACAAATCATTACTTATTTCTACATATTAGGGCATAAAACCCAAAAAGCGAGTTGCGGCGCGAAGCGCCGCAACTCGCTTTTTGGGTTTTAGTTTGTACTGGCTAACTCTTACTTTGCTATATAAGCTTCTGTTTTTCATGCTTCTGCTCTAACAATAAAGCCCAAAATGGCAGAACCATTTTGGGCTTTATTGTTGAAAGTTGGCATTTTAGTAAACAGAGATTACTTTATGTCCAATATTTGCTAAAAGATGCTGAGCTTGACTTACGGAGCGATCGGTAATGATGGCTACGACCAAAAAACTTCCATTAGCAACAGCATTTTCAAACTTAAAAATGTCCTGTGCATCCAGTCCTAGTCCTATCAAAACGGAAGGTAAATCACCATCTTTAGTAATATATTCCCAGTTCATGGAGTCTTCATGATCTTGATAGTTTTTAGTGATGACTACTATCTGGGAAGCTCTTAAACCTTGACGTTGGAACTCAGCTATAGCATTTCTCATTTCTACTCTCGAAGAGAAGACATCCACTACGGTAAAGATGTTTTCTACTTCTACAGAACGATGATTGTTTCCAGTGGTAGTTGGCTTTTTGTCCTTCCTCTTGGAGGGGTTCTGCTGTTTTGCACTAGGCTCTTGGTAGCTATGCTCCAAGTGTTTGTAGCTAGTATCATCCAAAGAAACAGGTTTAATTTTAATTCTGGGCATATTTATCTCTTCTAATTGCTTTTGTAAATTACTTTTGTAAAAATATAGCGATTTTCCTTTTGCCTACGGCAAAAAGAAAACAGTCTTCCATGTAAAGAGGTGGTCACTTGCAGGAGGACAAATCAAAACCTAAGAAGTGAATTGCGGTGCGAATCGGCACAACTCGTCTTCTGTTTTTGTGTCCTAACCAGAAGGGCAACAGCAGTTTTACAAACAAAAAAATGGCAACACCATTTTTTGTTCTGGCATTAATTCGCTTGAAAGGTATGCCCTGCTTTAGCGAGAACATGTTGCATCTGACTAGCTTGGCGATCGTTGCCCATCTCAATTACTAAAAACTTGCCATTATCGGTAGCTTCCACAAATCTCGCGATCGCCTGATCACTAATTCCGAGTTTGGTCAAGACGGCAGGTAAGCCACCACATGCACTAATATTTTCCCAATTCAAAGAGCTTTGAGGTTCTTGGTAGTCTTTAGCGACGATGGAAATATGAGAAATTAACAGACCTTTCTGTTCCATTTCCGAGACAGATCCTCTAGCGTCTCCTTCAGATTCAAAGATATCAATCACAGTGACTCTATTGATTAGCTCCGATAGAGAATTACCCTCATCTATATATACCTCTGGCTCGATCGCGTAGTTATTGAGCAAGCCCTCAGTATCAACTGTGCGACCATGCGCCTTGTTGAGTTCAGTAGGATACACATTCTTATCGGTTGAGATAGACATGAATTCGCTCCTTCAGGTTTCTTCAACCACTTTGCTAGAGCCATGAGTGAGTTAATAAGTGGGATATTTAAATTGATTGATTTCGTTACAAAACTTAAGAATCAAAAAACTAAAAACCAAATCCAAAAGGCTGTGGCGCAATTGTGCGCCACAGCCTTTTGGATTTGGTTTTTAGTTACGTGAAAGATTACAAGACCCTCACCCCTAGCCCCTCTCCCAAAAGGGGAGAGGGGAACAAAAATTAGTCCTACTCCCCCTCTCCCTTAATGGGAGAGGGGGCTGGGGGGTGAGGGCGATATTCGTTCCACGTAATATCAGTAATCTAATCTCTCGGAAGCTTTTAAAAAAGCACGTTTCGCGGCTACCTTATTCTTGCGATTAGTGTAGCGCTTAAAACTTCTGATATCTCGATGGCGGGTCAGTTCCATTGCTAGAGAGGGATCTAACTCATACTTCACAATCAAATTTGTCGCAAAGGTATGTCTACCTCGATGGGAATGTAGATCAATTCCCGTTTTCTTAGCCAGAACGTCCATCACATGCCTCACTCCCCAATAAGTGAGCCGATCGCCGTAACTGCGATTAGAGAATGACACAAACAAAGGAGATTCGGGCAATAACTCATCTCCCTTATCCTTGCGCCAATCTAAATAGGCATTTAAGTGTAATAGCCCCAGTTTCGTTAAAGGCACTTCTCCCTTGCTATCCCACTTCGCTACAGGAATTACCAGTTCACCATCGCAATAATCTCCCACATTTAAGTTACATAACTCCTCTCCCCTCAATCCATGCAATAAGACCGTAAATATCGCCAAATCTCGTTCAGGATATTTGCTTAAGGCGATCGCTTCATAAATCTGCAACACCTCATCATCATCTAGATCCTTAGAGACAGACTCAGGCAAGCGTTCTAATTGGATGCCAATGGTGGGATCAGCCGTGACATATTCAGATATTAATAACCAGCGATAAAAAGACTTTAAGGTTTGCAAGACTCGATTCACGGAACTCAGGGCTAACTCTCGCTCCTTTACTAAAAAGTTCTTAAATTGGGTCACTTTGCGCCGAGTTACATCCCCCCACGCTAATTCACACCAATCCATAAATATTTTCAGATCCGATTGATAAGCTTTACGACTCTTAGCTTGCAATGACCTTGAATCAAGAAATTCATCAATCCGAGTTTGGCGCAAGTCGGTCGCCACGATCGCTTTGGGTGGTTCGCTGTAAATAACTAAAATTGGCTCTGGGATAGGCATAATTGTATCAAAAATAAATAATTAACGAATATTAACAGATTCAATTTCTTCGGTGACCGATCGCAGGTCGGGTAAAGGAGTCGCAAGTTGAACGCCTTCAAGTATTGGGGAGGATTTTTCTGAGTTTGGTGAGGGAATATCTAAAGGAGGATAGAGCCAATTGGCAAACAATTTCGTCATTTGCGGCATCAATAGATAAGTCATCGTCGGCACAGCGATCGCAGTGACTAGGGCAACTCGCAGCACTAGGGGCAACATAACTAATTCCTGTTGGAGGATTGCTGAAATAAGCGTAATTAAAGGAAATACGGCTAGCCAAGTAACTAGAGCCATTTTGTAGCGAGGCGGAGGCGTAATTGAAGGTTTGCCAGAGAGGGTAAACCAAGTTTCTAAACCAGTTAAGACTTGGATTTCAGGCGGCTTAAAAGTTAAAGACTCGGCGATCGCAAACCATTTTTGGCGCTCTGACGATGCTTCCCAGTGGCGGAGATTACTGAGGCGATCGAATTTAAGGATGATCCGATACTCAGGGTCGTCGGAATTGACAGGGCGGAAAATATGACTACCTAAATGACCTCGAAATTGACTACAAGCCTTAGTAATCCCCGTTAGAAATACTTCAAACTCTTCTTTACATTCGGGCTTAACCCTGCGGGAAATTGAAACGGTCACCGAAGGATCATTAAGACTGGGCTGACTTTCCGCCATGATGGATTTTTCTGAACAGTTTATTGTAAAGATTTATCTAAATTTTAGTTTAACTCAATCAACTTATACATTGGTCAAACACGAGATCAAACAAGCCCCTGTTAAGTTAAACGTTGACTAGGTAGTTAGGCGTAATCAAATATAAAAATCTAAAGCCTGTAGCGCACGCTGCACCTGTACTACAGACTTTGGTTTTGTTTTTGATTATACCTAGCTACCCCCTGTCATTTCAGAAAAAACTAGGTAAAGTAAAATGGCTAATATTTTAGACAGTAGCAGAGCTGCTAATTTTAACGACCCAGTTACAGCTTTTTTTAAGGGTGTTAAAAAAGGACTCCTGTTTGCTTGCGGATTCGCTCTAGTGGTGATGATGCAAGTAACCTTTTTTAGCTCTGGGGCGATCGCTTCTCCTTTAGCTAACATGGGTAGTCCAGTGGACAAAGTTGCGGAAACATCTAAAAACTTAGCTAAAGATGTAAAAGAAGGCACTAAGGAAAATATTGGCAAAGCCAAAAAGGCGGCTAAGGATACTAAATCCAAAGTTGATGGTGGTGTAGATAAAGCTAAGCAAATGGCAAGCGATCGCACCAATGAATTGAAGAATGGAGCCTCAGGCTTGCCTGATAAAGCTGGCAACAAAGTTGAAGAAGCGATCGATTCTGTCAAAGACTTCTTAAAACAGTAGTCCCATTTACTTAGTTAAAAAAACCTTAGAGCGTGTTTGAGAAGTCTTCTATCTAGCATAGATTTCTGCTTTTACCCCCCTTAATCCCCCCTTTCAAAGGGGGGAAACTTGAATCCTCCCCCTTTCAAGGGGGAGTTAGAGGGGGTAAAAAACTTCTCAAACACGCTCTTACAGAGAACGTAATCGCGGGCTATTCTCTTATTTCGATAAATTTCAAACAGATAGTTGGAGAAAATTAAATGTCATTTATTTGGTTTATATTGATTGGGCTATTAGCAGGAGCCTTGGCTGGTCAAATCGTCCGTGGAGGCGGCTTCGGGATTGTCGGCGATATCCTTGTGGGTATTGTGGGCGCATTATTAGGAGGCTTCCTATTCACTACCTTTGGTGTTTCCACAGGCGGCGGATTGATCGGAAGCTTGATTGTTGCCACCATTGGCGCAGTGGTCTTACTGTATGGAATTCGTCTTATTAAGGCTTCTTAGAATCTCTAGTGAGATTTATTGCTTTGAGATTTGGGACAAATTGCAAATAATTTGAAAGGACAAATCAAAATGACTAATAGCAACGTCAACCATGATCAACAAGAGGATGCAAACCTCGACCCCCTTTCGGGAGAAGTAGGAGCGCATCCATTAGGAACAGGTGTAGGAGCCGCAGGTGCGGGTACTGTCGCTACTGTCATTGGTGGTGCTGTTGGCGGACCCGTTGGTGCGGTAGTTGGGGCAGTGATTGGCTCCGTAGTAGGTGGCTTAGCGGGTAAAGATGTCGCTGAGCAAGTTAACCCCACTTTTGAAGAAACTGATTGGCAGGAAACTTATACTTCCAGTTCTTATACTCAGACTGATAGAACCTACGAGGACTATCAACCTGCTTATCGGACTGGCTATGAAGGTTACGATCGCTATGGACATAGTGGACGCACTTATAGCGAAGTTGAGACTGATTTGCAGCGTGATTACAACGCAAATCAAACTGGAAATATCCCTTGGGAGCAAGCTAAACATGCAGTCAAAGATGCATGGGATCGAGCTTCTACCCAATTAAGAAAAAGTTAATATAGGAACGCTTTGCGCTCCTATATTAAGCAAAAGATTGTTTGCATGTATTAGTTTGTAATATTTGTAAACAATCTTTTGCTATTGGGTAAAAAGATACAGACCCTCACCCCTAGCCCCTCTCCCCTTTTGGGAGAGGGGAATAAGAAAAATTAATCTTACTCCCCCTCTCCCTTAATGGGAGAGGGGGCTGGGGGGTGAGGGTCTGTATCTTTTTTAAAGAAGGGTGGGCAGATCTAGGTAAGGCTTCAAACTCGTCAATTATTAATAAATAGCTATGGTTATCTTCTGAAGGTCAATCTATGTAGTTATTGTTGTAAGCAATTAAGTTATACAAACAATTAACGATTCATGTATAACTTTCAATCGTTTGTATAATCATTTGTATAAGTATCGAAGCAAAATTAAATATAAAATTCCCAAAGCTATAACAAACGCAGCGGGTACGCCACAGTTTTGTTTTTGTTCAGCTACTTAGCAACCCTATTTTATTTACAAATTTAAAGGATTTGGGAGCGATCGCCCCTTCGGGGCGATCGCTCCCAAATCCTTTAGAATGTATTTCCGCCTAACTTAGTTCTTTCGACCATCTATTAAGCTAATAAACCTATGGCAAAGCGATCTTTACAAGCATCTCCAGCAGGGATTAAAAAAGCCAAGCAGCATTTTGCCAATAAAGGATGGACTCAAGAATATCTCGCTAGTGAAGTAGGTATTAAAACCAGACAACCAATTTGGCGTTTCTTTGCGGGGCAAGCGATCGAGCGTTATACGTTTTTTGAGATCTGCACCAGATTGGATTTAGATTGGCGAGAAATTGCCTTTAATCCTCCCTTGGACTATATCGATCCCGAGGATGATCAACAGAATAGAGAGGAATTTGCCAACATGGGCATTGATGCTCTGGTGCAGATGGTACGCGCCAAAAGGCGCGGCAAAATCACTCACCAATGCGGCATTTTGCAATTGCTGGATATTAGCCGTCCTGTGACGATTGACCAAATCTACGTTGACGTAAATATATTGGAGGAAATCGCCAGCCAGCAATGGATGGAAATTGCGGCGATCAATAGTCTGCCCCCCCAAGATATTGATCGCTTTGGTCTGGGAAAAATTGTCGAACGCCAAATTTCGAGCGCACAGGCGATCGCCAAATACAGCAAACTTAGAGTATTGGGTAAACCGGGTTCTGGAAAAACGACATTTCTCAAGCATCTAGCGATCGAATGTAATCGCGAAGAGATCAAAGATAGTCAAGTTCCGATCTTTATCAAACTCCGCGACCTTTCCCAAAGCTATCAAGAAAATCAGCAAATCAACTTGTTGGAATTTATTCAACAAGAATTTCTCTCTTCGGAAATTACCCATTCCTCTATCCTTAAAAAACTATTGCAAGCAGGTCGTGTCCTCCTGATGATGGATGGAATGGATGAAGTTAGCAGTGAAATTGAGAATGTGGTTTTGAATGAAATTCGTCGATTTACAGAGAAGTATCACAAAAATCAATTTGTGGCAACCTGTCGGACTGCCTCCCAAAAGCTCGCCCTCCAAGGATTTACGGATGTAGAGATTGCCCCCTTTACCCAAGAACAGATAAGTTCGTTTGCTCATAAATGGTTTATTGCATTTAGTTCCTCGGGTAAAGAGGATGGCGCAGCTAATTCTCTAGTATTTCTTGAGAAGTTGGAATTGCCTGAAAACTGGTGTTTTCGCCGCATGATTACTACACCGCTTTTTTTGCATCTGGCTTGTTCGGTTTTTCATCGACAAGATCGATTTCCGATCAAGAAGGCGGAATTTTATAAGCAAGGAATGGATCTATTGCTAGGTAAATGGGATGAAGCTAGAGGAATTGAACGGGATCAGATGTATCGAGGTTTCCAATTACCTCAAAAGCTGAAGTTATTGAGCCAAATTGCGGCTTCTACCTTTGAGCAAGGACAATTCTTTTTTGAGCAAAATGTTATAGAGCAGTACATCGGCGATTATTTAGAAAGCTTACCTGAGGCGAGCAAGGAGCCAGACGAAATTCAATTAGCCAGTGAAGGTGTATTAAAGGCGATCGAGTCCCAGCATGGACTTTTAGCCGAAAGAGCGAGAGGAATCTTCTCCTTCTCTTATCTGGCTCTACAGGAATACTTCACAGCGCGTAAAATTGTCGCTAATCACAACCTCCAATCCTTAGGACAGTCTTTGCAAGGATTAGTGGATCATATTACCGATCCCCATTGGCGAGAAATCTTTCTGCTCACAGCGGGGATGCTCCGTAGTGCCGATGGATTGGTGGAGTTAATGAAGCAGCAAATAGATGGGCTGGTGTCTGAAGATCCCTATTTGCAAGAGTTTTTAGCTTGGGCTAGCCAAAAGTCAGATGCTAACTCACCCGAAACCAAATCGGCAACAGGTCGCGCCTTCTATCTAGCGCTAAACCGAGCGCCTGACCTCGCTCCCGATCTCGCCCTTGTCTGCACGTTAGATCAAGGTGAGTTTTTGGATGCGGCTCTTGATGAACTCTTAAGAGAATGCATCATGAAGAGTAGTAAAGATTTTGCCTATGTCCATGCCTGTAGTGAGGCTCTGGGCAATATTTTAGGAGTGGTTTTAGATTTAGGATTTCATAAATCCCTCCAACAACTTCAAGATCAATTGCCCAATTCCCATTACACCAAGGAAGGCTTTGATAACTGGTGTAAGCAAAATTATGATTCTTGGGTCAAGCAACTCCAAATCGTTATCGCTGATCATCGCAATATTAGTAATAAGTGGCAATTTAACACTGCTCAAGACCAAATTTTGCAGCGCTATTACGATGCTAATCAGTTGTTGCTCGATTGTCTCAATAGCAACTGTGAGGTTACTCCCAATATTCGCGAACAGATAGAGGAAACTCTATTATTACCCCAACTTGAAATCGAAAAGAGAGAATGGGAGTAAAGGAAAGAGACATAATGGCGTAGCCATTATGTCTCTTTCCTTTACTGGGTAAAAGTGTCATCTTTTATTTTTTATTACAAGCTACTGGAACCCAAATATTTACCGATCGCTGGTGAATAAATTTCGTAGATCATCGTAATTGGTTCGCCGCCATGCCACAGCAAATAATGCCTCGCCCAATAGGTGTCAAGCTCCGAGCTACCAAAGGTTTCCGCCACATTAGGACAACGCCCCTTATAAATCCCCTTAAGATCGCGATAGAGTTCGGTATATTTCTGATTGAGGCTGACCCAGATCGGTAAAGAAGGATCTTTGAGATATTTTTGCATGGTTGCCTCCGACCACCACGAAGTCGCGTGGGAAAAAACTTCCCCCGTTTGCTGCGATCGCAACCAGATTTGGCGGCGAATCCGTGGAGCAGCGATCGCCGCAATATCCGCAGGAGCTTGATCGTCATCGTCACCGATGGCGGTCATCGCAACTACATCGACCGAAATCGCCGATTGGGTCAATAGCTGTAAATGTCTGGTGGGTGCGCCATCGCCCATCAAAAACATTTGCCAAGTCGGGGCTAATAAATTAAAAGGCAACCCTTTACGAATATCCTCCTCGCTACCCTGCCACATGGGTTCTTCGATGCGATTCCAAGCAGGAGTTGGGGTATTGGAGTTTGGGGAATTAGGAATTTGGATGCTTTTTGGTGAGATGAGGGTCATACAGGATTTCTCTTAACAATCCGTAACATATTCTCATTGTAATTCAAAAAAGGGAGAGCCGCTAAACGGCTCTCCCTTTTTTGAATTACAGCTATATAGTTGTTAGCGCTATAGCCCCTAATAGGTTGTGAGAGTGCGCCGCACTCTCACAACCTATTAGGGTTTGCTATATTAGTCATGAAATTTTTAGGACATTCTTAGCAATCTAATTTGCGCGATGATAAAAATTGCAGGAATAATGCGCCCATAATTTGTGGCGATCGCCCGCCATCCTAGATCCGCAAAAAATAAGCCCCACAAAGCAGGCGTAATCACTGAAAATACAGTTCTTGCCGCAGTGTATTGGGTGGCAGCTACCGCCATCCCCCGCTTAGCCAGATAAGTAGAGACATAAGCATTTAATCTAGTTGCGATCGCAGTGCCTCCCGCCTTAAGGACTTCATAACCCACTTGATAGGATGCAAAATGCCAAGCCATTTGCCTTGCGAGGGTATGAAGCACGGCGGAGCGAATAACAGTACTGACAGCGATCGCGCTACCACCCTTGACCAGCAAGCTCATCGGATTACGTTGAGCATCGAGGGGTAAAGCCTTTTTTAGATCAGACTCTGTTATGGCGCTTTGCATCGACTCGTCAATCGTGGAGCGCTCTTGAGGAGATAGCTTTTTCCAAGAATTGCTAATCAAGTTTAGAAATAACTCAGATTCAATATCTTCAACGGTTTGATTTCGAGAATATTTAATATTGAGATGCTGACAAACGCGCTCTAGGACTTCGCGATAGCTAACTTCATCGGTTTTGCGGCGCAATACAGTCAAACCATCGGCAGCTAAAAATCGAAAACGTCTCGCGATCGCCTCTATTAATTCCTCACGATCCCAGCTTTGCAACTCTTGAATGGGTGGTGTAGCTACATAGTCAAGGGGGTTAAACTTGCGCCGAAATAGGATATCCGCAATTTGATATAGCTCATCGTCGGTAGCTAATTCCAGCACATTGCTTAATTCGTTCATTGCCCGATCCTTTGCTGTAGCAAGCTTTTGAGTATTACAGCCTATTGAGGCTTTAAGTAGTACCGAAATATTTTTGATTATCGGCACTTTGTGCCGATAATCAAAAATATTTCGGGGTTTTAAGTCAGCGCAAAGCGCTGTAACGGTCTGAAAGACGCAATAAGTTAGACTGATTTTACAGCAATTCTACTCAAAAGGCTGAAGCAAGAATTTGAAAGCCTCAGCAAGGGTTGTAGTGCAATAATTTGTAAAGTAACTATCTAACTAAAAGCTAAGAAGTAATGAGTGAAAAGATTGTGTGGACTGCGGAAGCTGAGGCAAAGCTAAAAGATATCCCTTTTTTCGTCCGACCTTTTGCCTTTAAAAAGATTGAAAAGTATGCTCAGGAACAGAATTTCAACCCCATTACCTTAGAGGTTTATGAGCAAGCCAAAAAGCAATTCAATAAAAAATATGACTAAAAAGCGAAAAGATAATTTGCGGCGCTTTGTGCCGCAAATTATCTTTTCGCTTTTGATCCAAGTAGTTAAAAAAAGCGGCGCGAAGCGCCGCCTTTTTTTATACGGATTTTCTGAATAGCTCGACTAGTGGCTTGGTTACCCAATGCGTGCCAATCTTCCATTGATGCTGCAAAGTCGGCATTCTGAGCAAATAGGCAAAGCGCCGCATGACATGGGCCGGGAAGCCGTCAATACTAAACTTGCCAAAAATAGAAGCAGTTGCCCCGTCAATACCTAAGCTAATAAATTCACCAAGGGGAATATAGCTGAAATTAACTAGGGGCTTTTGGTTGAGGCTAGCCCAGATAT
Source organism: Pseudanabaena sp. FACHB-1998 (assembly GCF_014696355.1). Taxonomy (GTDB): domain Bacteria; phylum Cyanobacteriota; class Cyanobacteriia; order Pseudanabaenales; family Pseudanabaenaceae; genus Pseudanabaena. Next base: position 89,368 of record NZ_JACJQA010000041.1, read on the forward strand.
TCCAAGCACAATATTGAGATTGCTGAAACGCGACCTGCGCCGTAGCAGGTAAAGGCTGACCATCGGAGTCCAGACATCCTGCCAGATCACCGATCGCAAATATATCGGCATAACCCTTAACTTGCAGCGTTAAATCTGTGGCGATCGCGCCTTGGCGACTATGCTCAAGGGTGAGATTTTGTAGCATCTTGGAGAAAGTGCTACCCACCGTCCACAACACAATATCCACGGGCAAAGTATCACTGCCATCGGCATAGTCAAGGGTGACTTCGCTGTCGGTAATCTGGGAAACTCGCGTATTGAGATCCGTCCAGACTCCTCGCTGTGATAGCGCAAGTTCGGCAATCTGGCGATTAGCATCCGTGGAGTTTCCAAGGATTTTAAGATTGCGATCAACTAGGCGCACTCGACCCCGATCTTTAAGGCGATCGGCAATTTTGCAAGCTAGCTCAACCCCACTACTGCCACCACCCGCTATGCATACTCGGATTTTGTCGCGATTGGATGCTTCTAATAGTTCTAATTTGCTATTAAGGCGATGGAAGTCTTGGAGATTACGAAAAGGAATCGCATATTCTGAAGCTCCATCCACAAAATTCATCGGCGTTTCACCACCGATCGCTAAAACTAGGCGATCATATTCGAGAAAGCTACGCTGACCAATATTGACTTCTACTTGCTTAGCCTCAAAATCAATATTAGTAACTAGTCCCTGCACAAACTGAATCCCAGTATCCGCCAGTAACTCCGCAAAGGAAGGCGCGACTTCCCATTCCTGTAGCTCTGAGGTGACTAGCTCATAGAGAAATGGCGTAAATAAAAAGCGATCGCTTTTATCGACAAGGATAATTTCAGGCATGACCGCCCAAGGCAGGCGTGCGAGATTAAGCGCAGTATACAACCCGCCAAAACCACCACCAAGAATACAAATTCGTGTCATGCAAAAATTCCAATTTGTTTTTCTTCATTTTATCGCTATTTTCCTATCCTGCCAGAGAGTTGTGTCGCAAAGGGCTACAACCCTCTATTTGTCGTCTCTCAGTTCGGTAAACCACACTATAGACATTGCAACCCTTTCGGTTAAATTAGCACTCAGTCACCTAGAGTGCTAAAACACTCTAATACAAAGCCGAAAAATGCTAGTCAACTGAGTGAATATCAATGGCAACCACGACCTTAAACGTAACTACCGTAAAGCCTTTAGCTGATCGCGTATTTATCAAAGTAAGCGCTAAAGAAGAAAAGACCGCAGGTGGAATTTTCTTACCTGAGACCGCAAAAGAAAAGCCCCAAGTTGGCGAAATCGCTGCCGTAGGACCTGGCAAACTCGATGACAAAGGCGAGCGCCAAGCCCTAGAAGTCAAGGTTGGCGACAAAGTTCTTTACTCCAAATATGCTGGCACTGACATCAAACTCGGCACAGATGAGTATGTATTGTTAGCTGAAAAAGATATTTTAGCGATCGTTTCCTAATTGATTTTAGAGAGTGCTTCGCACTCTCCAAAATCAAAATATTTACCAATTATCAATTACCAAAAAAATTATGTCTAAGAAAATCATTTATAACGAAGATGCACGTCGCGCCCTAGAGCGTGGTATGGACATCTTGGCAGAAGCTGTGGCTGTAACCCTAGGACCCAAAGGTCGTAACGTAGTTCTTGAGAAGAAATTTGGTTCTCCTCAAATTGTTAATGATGGTGTCACCATTGCTAAGGAAATTGAACTAGAAGATAACGTCGAAAATACTGGTGTAGCTTTGATTCGTCAAGCTGCTTCTAAGACCAATGATGCTGCTGGTGATGGAACCACCACCGCAACTGTATTGGCTCATGCCATTGTTAAAGAAGGACTCCGCAACGTTGCGGCTGGTGCTAACTCGATCGCTCTTAAGCGCGGTATCGACAAGGCAACTGCTTTCTTGGTTGGCAAGATCAAAGAACACGCTAAGCCCATTGAAGATTCTAAGGCGATCGCTCAAGTCGGAACCATCTCTGCTGGTAACGACGAAGAAGTCGGCGCAATGATCGCTCAAGCGATGGACAAGGTCGGTAAAGAAGGTGTGATTTCCCTCGAAGAAGGTAAGTCTATGGTTACCGAACTCGAAGTTACCGAAGGTATGCGCTTTGATAAGGGCTATATCTCTCCTTACTTCGTGACTGATGCTGAGCGCATGGAAGCTTCCTTTGAGGAGCCAGTTCTCTTGATCACCGACAAGAAAATTGCCCTCGTTCAAGAACTCGTTCCTGTGCTTGAGCAAGTTGCTCGTTCAGGTCGTCCTCTAATCATCATCGCTGAAGATATCGAAAAAGAAGCTCTTGCTACTCTTGTCGTTAACCGTCTTCGCGGTGTACTTAACGTTGCTGCAATTAAGGCTCCCGGATTTGGCGATCGCCGCAAAGCGATGCTCGAAGACTTGGCAACCCTCACAGGCGCACAGGTCATCACCGAAGATGCAGGACTTCGCCTTGATGCAGTCAAGCTCGACCAACTTGGTAAAGCTCGTCGCGTCATCATCACCAAAGACAGCACCACCATTGTTGCTGACGGTAATGAAGTTGCAGTTAAGACTCGTGTTGATCAAATCCGTCGTCAAATCGAAGAAACCGAATCTTCCTACGACAAAGAAAAGCTTCAAGAGCGTTTGGCTAAGCTCTCTGGTGGCGTAGCCGTCATCAAAGTTGGCGCAGCCACTGAAACCGAAATGAAGGATCGTAAGCTTCGTTTAGAAGATGCAATCAATGCAACCAAGGCAGCAGTCGAAGAAGGCATCGTCCCCGGTGGTGGTACAACCTTGGCTCACCTCGCTCCTGAGTTGTTCACTTGGGCAAATGCTAATTTGACTGGCGAAGAATTGACTGGCGCAATCATCGTTTCCAAGTCCTTAGCTGCTCCTGTAAAGCGCATTGCTCAGAATGCTGGCTTTAACGGTGCTGTTATTGCGGAACATGTTCGCGAGAAGGATTTCAATATTGGCTTCAATGCAAGCACTGGCGAATTTGAAGATATGTTTGCGGCTGGTATTGTTGACCCTGCGAAGGTAACTCGCTCGGCTCTGCAAAATGCCGCTTCGATCGCTGGCATGATCTTGACCACTGAATGTATCGTTGTCGATAAGCCCGAAGATAAGGGCGCTGGCGGCGGCGGTGCAATGGCTAACGGTGGAGACTTTGATTATTAATAATCAAATCTAAGTAAAAGAAAAGGGAGTGCAATGCACTCCCTTTTCTTTTATGGCAACGCAAAAGCTTTTGATGGATAGAGGGGTAAAGATGTTTTGGCGATCGCTTGATGATCATGATTTAAAGAATTTTGACGATGCATTAAAGAATGATTTGCAGTGGGAATGGCTATGGCAGCAGTTTCTGGCGCTATTTTTGGTGATTAGCAATGTATTTATGCCAATTCTCACCGCCCTCTTAGCCTTTAAAGTGTTATTTCGGAATGGCTGGAAAGCGATCGCTACCCCCATAAATATCGCCTACGGGATTTTAGCGGTATGGATGATTTTAACTACGTTGATCGCCTTTGATTTGGGGACAGCCGCAGGGGGATTAGCGAATTTTTTGCCATATTTTTTCCTCGCCGCCATTACTAGCGTGATTATTCGTACCCCCTCCCAATTTACGCATTTTCTCTGGCTATTGGTAACTGGTTCCATTCTCGTGAGTGGCTTTGGAATTTTACAAGCCATTCTCAATCGTCCCGATTTAATATTTCCCAAAGTAATTTTTGATAGCTACCAAATACCCATGGGCTTTAGTGCCGATCGCCGCATTCAATCTTTTTTTGGTCATTTTAATGAAACTGCGATTTATTTATTAATGCTTTTGCCGATCGCCTGTCATTTTGCCTTGGGAAAAGTCAAAAGTCTCTCTAAATCCCAACGCGCGATCGCCGCCTTAGCCCTCGCCTTGGGAACCTGCGTTTTGATTATGACGGGTTCGCGCAATGCATGGGGTTTGGCGATCCTTGGCGGCGTAGCGCTTGCGATCTATTACCGCCAATGGAAATTAGTATCAGCAATGGGAATAGTTTTAATCCTAATTGCGTGGGCGGTATTTGGACAGAAATACGGTTTGGGCGGCGAAGCTTTGCGATCGCTACTGCCCGAAGGATTTGTCAATCGGTTAGCGAGTACCGTTGATCCGAAACTGGCTGACTATGCCTCCACCGCCGATCGCCTCAATGCTTGGCAATTTGCCATCTCCTTAATTTCTCAACATCCCCTGCAAGGTTGGGGTCTACGCAATTTTCCCCTAGTTGCCCAATCGATGGGCTTTGATTTGCGAGGCTTGCCCCATGAGCATAATTTATTTTTAGCGATCGCCGTGGGGTCAGGGATTCCCGCCCTAATAGGCTTGCTGGGAATTATCATTTGGACAATCTGGATATCAGTGCGATCGGCGATCGCCAAAGATACCGAGGGAACTATGGCAATTACTGCAATTAGTATTATTTTATTTTGGCTATCCTGTTGGTTAGATCTGGTCTTGTACGAGCCACGTCTTAGTATGTTGTTGTGGTATTTGCTCGGTAGTATGTACGGTTTGGTCATACATCAGCGATCGCTCTAAAGACAAGAAGTTGTGGTGGTGAGCTTTGCCCACCACCACAACTTCTTAACTGGGAAGGTAGTTAGCAGATCCAATAAATTACATCGCTTTACGCTGCGTGTTAGCATAATTTGATGGGTGTTTTTGTTCGCGGTAACCCAGCATAGCCTTATATCAATTCACAAAAATGACCAACTTGTTTTCCCTCCTCGCCGCCACCGATCCTCTTGTTGCAGGCTTTATCGGTAAAGAAATCGAGAGACAGCGCAATAATATCGAACTCATTGCCAGTGAAAATTTTACCTCCCTTGCAGTTATGGCGGCACAGGGATCGGTACTGACAAATAAATATGCCGAAGGGCTACCCTCCAAGCGCTATTACGGCGGTTGCGAGTTTGTAGACGAAATCGAATCGATCGCCATTGAACGCATCAAAGAATTATTTGGCGCAGCCCATGCCAATGTCCAGCCCCACTCAGGCGCACAGGCAAACTTTGCCGTATTTCTCACTCTGCTAAAACCGGGGGATACCTTCTTAGGAATGGACTTGTCTCACGGTGGACATTTAACCCACGGTTCGCCTGTAAATGTTTCGGGGCTTTGGTTTAACAAGGTTCATTATGGGCTTAATAAAGAAACTGAGCAGCTTGATTTTGATTTAATTCGTGATCTAGCATTGCAACATAAGCCCAAATTGATTATTTGCGGCTATTCCGCCTATCCTCGGATTATTGATTTCGCTAAGTTCCGTGCGATCGCCGATGAAGTTGGGGCTTACTTGATGGCTGATATTGCCCACATTGCGGGACTAGTCGCTTCTGGACATCACCCAAATCCGATCCCTTATTGTGATGTCGTCACCACCACCACCCACAAAACCCTCAGAGGCCCTCGCGGTGGCTTGATCATGACCCGTGATGCGGCGCTCGGCAAGAAATTTGATAAATCTGTCTTCCCCGGCTCTCAAGGTGGTCCCCTTGAACATGTGATTGCCGCTAAAGCTGTCGCCTTTGGTGAAGCATTGCGTCCTGAGTTTAAGGATTATTCTGGACAGGTAATTGCTAATGCACAAACCCTTGCCCAGCAATTACAGGCGCGTGGCTTCAAGCTGGTTTCCAATGGCACTGATAACCACTTAGTACTAGTCGATCTGCGTTCCATTGGTATGACGGGCAAAGTTGCTGATTTGTTAGTCAGTGGTGTAAATATCACCGCGAACAAAAATACGGTTCCCTTTGATCCCGAATCGCCTTTTGTGACCAGTGGTTTACGCCTTGGCACACCTGCAATGACTTCTCGTGGCTTGAAAGAAGCGGACTTTACCGAAGTTGCCAACATCATCGCCGATCGCCTCTTAAGTCCTGATAGTGATGAGATTCAAGCTGATTGTATTGCCAGAGTTCAAGCTCTCTGCGATCGCTTCCCACTTTATCCTGAGCTAGACTATCCCACCATTACCGAAAAGCAACCTGCTTTAGCGGTGTAAAACAAAAAAGAGGGACTGCAAAGCAGTCCTTCTTTTTTTATGAATGGCGCCGCTTTGCGCCGCTATTAATTTTTAGTAATACTAATTCACAAAAATTTGACAACATTATTGGGAATTAAAATTGTGAATTAAAAATCATATCCAGTAAAGCTTTTAAAAGCCGCCAATAGTGTAGCCATTGGCGGCTTTGTGGTGAATGTATCTTGGCATACTTAATTTAAGCCCTAGACATTAATTAATTAAGATTGATTCCGTCGGCTAATTTTTTAAGCTAGATCTACCAAAGAAACTTCCGTGACTCAAAAGGCTATCCCCATTTCTGCAAATACCTTCGCAAATACCGTAGAGCATTTCACCTTTACGATTAACGGTACAACAACAATTGTTAAAGACATTGCGCCCACAATGACCCTGCTCCAATACCTGCGACAGCAAGGCTATGTCGGCACAAAAGAGGGTTGTGGCGATGGTGACTGTGGCGCTTGCACTGTAGCGATCGCAGGTGAAGATGCCCAAGGTAAACCCCAATATCAGGCGGCAAATAGTTGCCTGATTCCCATTGGCGCTGTGGCGGGACGGGATGTGATCACTGCGGAGGGTTTAGCAGATGCGAAATCTCATGGACAATTTTCGGCGCAACCTCTAGAACAATTGCACCCAGTTCAGGCGGCGATGGTGGAAACCGCAGGCTCCCAATGTGGCTACTGCACCCCCGGATTTATCATGAGTATGTTTGCAGCTTACTATGATGGCGGATTGAAGGATGATATTTGTATTGAGGGGAATCTTTGTCGCTGTACGGGCTATTTGCCAATTCGTAGGGCTGCCCAAAAGTTATTGGCTGACTTAGGAGAAAATGCACCCAGCGATCGCTTTAGTACGATGCTTGTTGAAAAAAATCCAGATTTACAAGCGATCGCCTACACCAGCAACGAGCAGCAGTTCTATCGCCCCACCGAATTAACAGAAGCTCTGCAACTATTACAGACCTATCCCGAAGCAACTCTGGTGGCGGGAGCGACAGATTTGGGCTTAGAAATGAGTTGGCATCGGCGTAACTATCCCGTGCTGATTTCCTTAGAGGGTATTGCGTCTTTAAAGCAGATTCACCAAACTGAAGACTATGTGCAAATTGGGGCGGCAGTTCCCCTTAGTCATATTGAAGATGTGCTGCATGGAACATTTCCGAGCCTTGATGAAATGCTGCATTGGTTCGCGGCGCGACAGGTTCGCAATCGCGCTACCCTTGGCGGCAATATTGGCACTGCCTCTCCCATTGGCGATTTACCGCCCGTGTTATTGGCTCTTGATGCCACGGTGACGCTTGCAAATATCAATGGCGATCGCACTTTACCCCTAGCTGATTTCTTTAAGGGCTATCGGCAAACGGAACTAAAACAGGGTGAAATTATTACGGCGGTAACGATTCCCAAAGCGATTAGTAAGGGAGCAACTCAGCGTCTTAGTTTCTCTTACAAAATCGGTAAGCGTGGCACAGATGACATCAGTATTGTGGCGGTTGCCTTTGCGATCGATTTAGATGCAAATCAAAACATTCTCCATGCAAGGCTTGCCTATGGCGGCGTAGCAGCAACACCAATCAGGGCGATCGCTGTGGAACAGGCGTTAATCGGTCAGCCTTGGAACATGGAAACTGTGCGATCGGTGAAGCCGATGCTCCATGAAACTTTTACGCCTCTCAATGATTTGCGCGGTAGTGCTAACTATCGCAAGTTGCTGGTTGGCAATCTATTTGAGAAGTTTTTTGTGGAACAAACTTTTTCTAATTAATCAATAGTGGTGCGCGGCGAAGCCGCGCACCACTATTGATTTGTATAATTTTTTTATGATAGGAATCTCCAATGAGCATCACCGAAACCCAAATAGAATCTCAATCCAAACCCCAGAAAACCCACGAAAGCGCGATCGCCCATGTTAGCGGGAAGGCAGTCTACACCGACGATCAGCGTTTACCTGTGGGAATGCTTTCCCTCTATCCAGTTCTGTCGCCCCATGCCAGAGCCAAGATTATCAAGATTGATTGTAGCGCCGCCTATGAAGTTGAGGGCTTAGTGACGATCCTCACGGCGGATGATGTGCCGGGGGAAAATAATACGGGGGTAATCATCCATGATGAAGTGATGCTGCCCACCGATGAGGTGAGCTATTGGGGGCAGGTGGTGGTTTGGGCTGTGGGTGAATCGGAAGATGCTGCCCGTGAAGGAGCCGCCAAGGTAGTTGTGGAATATGAACCCTTACCCGCAATTCTCTCCATTGAAGCAGCGATCGCTGCCCAAAGCTTCCATCTTGATCCCAAAGTGATCAAACGGGGTGAACCTGATAACGCTTTAGAAACTAGCGATCGCACCATCACAGGGGAATTAGTCGTAGGTGGACAGGATCACTTCTATTTGGAAACCCATACGAGCTGGGTGATTCCCGATGGCGAAGGTGGCTATAAGGTCTATAGCTCCACTCAACACCCTAGCGAAACACAGGTAATCGTGGCAAGGGTTTTAGGCTTGCCCAATAGCTGCGTGGTCGTGACCTGTTTGCGGATGGGCGGCGCATTTGGCGGCAAAGAATCACAGTCAAATCCCTTTGCATCGGCGGCAGCAGTGGCAGCTTACAAAACGGGTCGTCCTGCGCGAGTGAGTCTGCGCCGACATCACGACATGATCATCACAGGTAAGCGTCATAACTTTTTGGGACGCTATCAGGTGGGCTTCACCAATGAAGGCATGATTACCGCACTCAAAACTGAACTCTATGCCGAAGGTGGTTGGAGTCTTGACCTCACGCCGCCCGTACTCATGCGAGCGATGATGCACATCGACAATGCCTATTACATTCCCCATTTGGAAGTACAGGGATGGATGGCAAAGACTAATTGCGTCTCGAATACCGCCTACCGTGGGTTTGGAGGGCCACAGGGCATGGTTATCTGTGAAGAAATCGTCGATCGCATCGCCCGTACTCTCGGTTTACCGCCCGAAGTTGTGCGCGAACGGAACTTCTATCATGGTTCAGGGGAAACTAGCACTACCCATTATGGACAGGAAATCATTCAAAATCGGATAGCACGGGTTTGGAATGAAGTTAAGGTCAATGCTAATTTTAGCGATCGCCAAACAGAAATCGCTCAGTTCAATCAAACCAGTCCCTACAAAAAACGAGGACTAGCGGTCATTCCCGTCAAGTTCGGAATTTCCTTTAATAAGATCGAATATAACCAAGCAGGGGCGCTAGTGCTGATCTATACCGATGGCAGCATTCAAGTTAATCATGGCGGTACAGAAATGGGACAGGGACTGCATACAAAAATGCTGCAAGTGGCGGCGCAATCCCTCGGTGTAAATATTGATCGCTTTCGGATGATGCACACCAGCACCGACAAAGTGCCGAATACTTCCGCAACAGCCGCTTCCAGTGGTTCTGATTTGAATGGACAGGCGATTAGAAATGCTTGCGAAACTCTTCGCCAACGACTCGCTACGGTTGCGGTGAAGATGCTCAATCTTGATGCCCCTGAAGATCTAGTCTTTGAGAATGATTGGATTTACTGCCGCACCTATCCCAGCGCCAGAATTGGCTTTGATGAAGTGGTCAAACAGACCTACAGCGGGAGGATTAGCCTTTCTGCCAATGGTTTCTATCGCACTCCCAATATTTATTGGGATGCCAAATTAAATAAGGGCAGACCCTTCTATTACTTTGCCTATGGTGCTGCTGTGAGTGAAGTGGAAGTGGATGGTTTCACAGGCACATTTAAACTACGTCAAGTGGATATTGTCCATGATGTCGGAACTTCCATTAATCCCTTATTAGATAAAGGTCAAATCGAAGGCGCTTTTGTGCAGGGCATGGGTTGGCTGACGATGGAAGAATTGGTATGGAATGAGCAGGGACGCTTACTCACCTTTGCCCCCAGCACTTACAAAATTCCGACCGTGAGCGAAATTCCCGAACAGTTCACAATTCATCTCTTAGAACGCGCCGCCCAAGATGGCGTAATTCTTGGCAGTAAAGCTGTGGGCGAACCACCTTTCATGTTAGCGATGTCTGTCCGCGAAGCCATTCGCGAAGCAGTCGCTGCCTTCGGTGAAGGCAAGCAACCCGTAAATTTAGCGATTCCCGCCACACCCGAAGCAATTCTCTGGGCGATCGAGTCTGTGAAAGCAACTTCTATCTCTAAAGTAATAGCCTAGATGATTTATGAACATCTTTTAGCAGCACTCCAAAAAGAACCCGTCGTCGTCGCCACTGTAATTAAGGTTAAAGGCTCCGTACCGCGAGAAGTAGGAGCAAAAATGCTAATTACGGCTTCGGGCTGTGTGGATACCATCGGCGGTGGTGCGGGAGAAGCAAAGGCGATCGCTAAGGCAAAAGAAGTATTACAAACAGGTATTAAAACCCTAGTAGAAATTGATTTAACGGGTGCAGCTAATCATGATCGTCCAACAGAAGGCATTTGCGGCGGTTGGATGGAGGTTTTGTTAGAACGATGGCAAGGAGAACAGGCGATCGCTTTAGTTTCAGAGATCATTACAAACTTGCGATCGGGAAAAGAAATCACCTTAGTTACACCTTTACCTCAAAATGTGATAATAGATGGCTCTCCGCGCCATCTATTATCACAACAACCAGATTCTTTTATAGAAGTTCTCAAACCTGAGCCGATGCTCTTAATCGTCGGTGCGGGTCATGTGGGTGAACAATTGGCAAAGATAGCGCATTTAAGCGGCTTCCAAATTGCCATTCAAGACGATCGCCCTGAATGGGCAAATCGCGATCGCTATCCACAGGCAGCATTTATCTATAGTTCCATTACCCAAGCCCTAACCGAATTAGCACACCATCAAGAGCTATATGTTACCCTAGTCACAAGGGGGTATCGCTATGATTTGGAAGCACTCAAAGCTTTGTTAGAGCGTCAAAAGTCCTGTTGCTATATCGGCATGATCGGCAGCGATCGCCGCGTTAAGCAAGTTTTGGCAGAGGTCAAACGCGAAGTTTCTATTAAAGAATTGCCTTCTATTCATGCTCCCATTGGCTTAGATATTGGCGCATTAACCCCTGCGGAAATTGCCGTGAGCATCGTTGCCGAGTTAATTATGGTGCGGCGCGGCGGCTCTGGGCGATCGCTATCTAAAGTTGTATAATTATCAGCAACTTTGCAGCAAAAATTATGCGATCGCCAATTCACTTTTTCTCAGTTGCCGAATATCTAGAAGCAGAGTCTAAGAGTGAAATTCGTCATGAGTATTTGGGCGGACAGGTATTTGCGATGGCTGGGGGAAGTAAGGCTCACAATATGATTACGTTAAATATTGCGAGTCTTTTACGTTCTCTGTTGCGGGGTAACGCTTGCGATGTTTTTATGTCGGATATGAAGGTCAAGTTAAAGGCTGCGAATCAAAATAAGACCATATTTTATTATCCCGATGTGCTATTTACTTGCAATCCTGAGGATCGCGATAAGTATTTTGTGAATTATCCTTGTGCGATTTTTGAGGTGTTGTCACCCAGCACGGAAGTAAGCGATCGCCGCGAGAAATTGGTAAATTATCAAACGATTGAGAGTTTGCAGGAATATGTTTTAGTTTCTCAAGATAAAATTCAAGTGGAAGTTTATCGACAAGATTTGAAAGGAAATTGGACAATGGAAGTCTTGGGAAATGAGGATATATTAGTTTTAAATTCAATAAATCGATCGCTAACGATGGCAGATATTTATGAGGGTATTTTCTAGCGATCGCTTTCATCTTGGAGGCGTTAAGGACTGTCTCATCAATTTACAGCGCGTTACGCTCAAACCCGAACCACAAGAATAATTTTGAAAGCGAAGCGATACTTTCAAAATTATTCTTGTGGTTCGTTTGATTGGCAATTGCTGTATGTTACGCTCAAGATTAATTGCGAAATAAAACTTTGAGGAAAAGCTGATGACACAGGCTTACTTAGAGACACAGGATATCCACGAACCAGCGATCTCGAATACTTCTCTTGATGCGCTACCCAATCTCTATGAGAATGATTTTAACTTATGGGTTGAGGCAACAGCCCAATTATTGCGTGAGGGCAGATTAACAGAGCTAGATGTGGTGAATTTACTTGAAGAAGTGGAGTCAATGGGAAATAGTAACAAGCTCGCTTTAAGTAGTGATTTAGTGGTGGTTTTACTACATTTACTCAAATGGCAATATCAACCAAATAAGCGCACCAGAAGTTGGGAAAAAAGTATCGCCGAACATCGTCGTCGGATTAGGAAAATTTTTCAAAATAGTCCTAGTTTAAGAAACTATTTTCAGCAGACTTTTAATGAGTGTTATGTGGATGCCAGAAAGCAAGTCAAAATTGAAACAAGATTGCCTTTAGATTATTTCCCTGAGATCTATCCATTTACACCTCAGCAAGTGCTTGATGAGGAATTTTTGCCTGAATAGGCGATCGCTGATGAGGGCAAAGAAAAGTAGCGGCGATACTTTTCTTTGGGGCGTTAGGATATTATTTTCATAAGTCATTGCTGCACTTTGAGGTGTTATGCCTGTAATTACGATTCGTGAAGGACAACAGACGGATTCGGGCTTTGGGGCAACTTTGAGTATTGAGGGGCGCAACTATGCGATCGCGATTAGTACTCCCTTGGTGTCGGCAGCGGATGAGGCGAAGTGGGAGTGGTATTTCGAGCAGTGGTTGCAGCATCCGACTACGGGTATCGCTACGGCAGCGGCGGTGACTGAAAGCATTAGGGACTATGGCGAGAGTTTGTTTGACCAAGTGTTTGGCGATCGCCGTGCTTTTGCGGACTATTCACGATTGCGTGACGATTTGGGGACATTGCGGTTTGAGATTGAGGGGAGTAATCCAGAGTTTCAGGCTTTGCATTGGGAGGCGTTGCGCGATCGCGATTTGCCGCGACCTTTGGCGGTGGACTGCGTGATGGTAAGGAAAAGTACACTACCAACGCCTGTGATGGCGGCGGTGAATCCTTCGCCGACTTTGAATTTGTTGATGGTGACAGCGCGACCTTTTAAAGAGGATGTGGCTTATCGGGTGGTGTCGCGTCCTTTGATTGAGGCGATCGCGAATAGTCAGTTGCCTGTGAAGATCGATTTATTGCGTCCTGCTACCTTTGAATCTTTGTCGAAGCATTTAGAGGAGAAGGGGGCGGGGCATTATCACATGATTCATTTTGATTGTCATGGGGCTTTGCTGCCCTATGCAACCTGTGAGCGGGTGATGCTGGGTGGAAATGGTTTGACCTTTAAGCAACGCTATGGCAGAAATCCGCTTGCGCCCTATCAGGGAGTAAAGGCGTTTGTGGTGTTGGAAAGTGATGTGGATGGGGAGGAGGATTTGGTGGAGGCAACGGAGTTGGCAGCGTTGCTGACGGGGAAGCGGATTCCTGTCTGTATGCTGAATGCTTGTCAGTCGGGGAAACAGTTGGGATCTGAGGCGGCGGCGGATCAGGGGGAAGACTATCGCGAGACGAGTCTGGGTAGTCGGTTGATGGCGGCGGGTATGCAGATGGTGGTAGCGATGGGCTATAGCGTCACGGTGACGGCGGCAAAGGTGATGATGGCGGCGGTGTATGAGCAGATTTTCAATCGGAAGTTATTGGAAGATGCGGTGCGGTTGGGGCGGCGCGAGTTGTTTAACCAAAAGGAACGGCAAGCTTATTATGATTATCAGATTCCGTTGGAGGATTGGTTGTTGCCTGTGGTGTATGGCTCTCAGCAGGTGAATTTGAATTTGCGAGAGTTTACGCCTCAAGAAGAGGAGGCTTATTTTGAGTCGTTGGGTCGGGCGTTTCAGTTTACGCAGCCTGAGTATGAGTTTGTGGGTCGGGATTTAGATATTCTCAGGATTGAGAAGGCGTTGGCGCGGCACAATATGCTGCTGTTGCAGGGGATGGGCGGTACGGGTAAGACGACGCTGTTAAATTTTTTGCGGGAATGGTGGGAGAAGACGCATTTTGCGGATGGTGAGAAAGGGGAGCAGATTTTCTATTTTGGTTACGATGAGAGGGCTTGGACGCTAGAGCAGATTTTGTTTGCGTTGGGACAGAGGCTCTATGACCGCTTTGAGATGGGTCGGTTTCAGGCGATGAGTCAGGCGGCGCAAGTACCAAAGATGGTGGCGTTGTTGCGGGGTGCGGGTCATGTGTTGATCTTAGATAATTTGGAGTCGGTGACGGGGGAACCTTTGGCGATTCCGAATACTTTGCCGCAAGCTGAACAGGTGAAGTTGCGAGATTTTCTGAAGAAGTTAGCGGGGGGCAAGACGCGGGTGATTTTTGGGTCGCGCTGTGGTGAGGAATGGTTAAAGTCGGCGACTTTTCAGCAAAATGTATATGGGTTGCGGGGGCTAGACCAAGAGGCACGGACGCTGTTGGCGCAAAGGATTTTGGCGCGTCATGTGCCGCAGAGGGTGAAGGCGATCGAATCCGATCCAGAGTTTACAAGGTTAATGAAGGTGTTGGCGGGGTATCCGTTGGCGCTGGAGGTGGTGTTGCCCAATCTGAAAAGTCAATCGCCATCGCAGGTTTTGGATGCGTTGCAGGCGGCGGATTTTGATTTGGATAGTGGGAGTGAGGATAAAACCAAGAGTATTTTGAAGTGTGTGGAATATTCCCACAGTAATTTGTCGCCCGATGCTCAAAGGTTATTGATTTGTCTCGCTCCGTTTACGGGGTTTATTTGGCGTGATGAGATTCCCAATTATGCAAGTCAATTACAAAAGTTAGAACCGTTTCAGGATTACGATTTTGCGAATTTTGATGCGGCGATTCAGGAGGCGATTAATTGGGGTTTGTTGGAAGGAATGGATGAGTCAAATAGACTGCTGACAATTCAACCAATTTTTCCCTATTTCCTAAAAACTAAGTTAGCGACTTTAGCTGAAGCGACCCGCAAAGCTCTGCAAGAAGGTTTTAAGAATCACTATCAAGTTTTGGCAAATTCCTTCAATAAGTTAGTGGGATCGAAAGATGCACAAGCTATCAAGGCAGGAAACTTCTTTTGTCGGGTTGAATATGAAAATCTCTATTATGCATTACAAATCTGTTTGGATAACCAAGAAAACATTGATATTTTCTTTTGTTTGTATAATTACTTTGAGAAAATTAATGATATTGGAAGCAAACTTAAATTATCAAAATTTGTGGTTCAAGAACAAAAAGCATACCCTCCCGAAATTCGTATAGGGATAAGAGGGTATGATGTTGTAATTGCAATGGATAGCTTGGCATATAGCTATTGGCAAACCAAGGATCATAAAAAGGCAAGAGAGATTTATCAAGAAGTCACTCAGCTATGCCTAAATTCCACAGGTTTGTCTGAATGGCAAGTGAAAGGTGAACTTGGAGTTGTCTACAACCAGTTAGGGAATCTTGCTCAAGAACTTCGCGAATATGGTGAAGCGAGTCAAAACTATGAAAAGGCTTTAGAAATTTATCTTGAACTTGGCTCTATGGGATTTTCTAATGTGGTTGCAATATTTCAAGCCGATACTTACCATAATTTAGGAGTAGCCGCTGAAGCAATGAGAGAATATGAAGAAGCGAAACATAACTATCAACAGGCTCTTTCAATTTATGCCGAGAATGGTAATCGCTATTCTCAAGGCTCCGTATATTACCAGTTGGGAATTCTTTCCGAAAAATTGACCCAATATGCCGAAGCACAACAAAACTATCAAGAGGCTCTTGCGATCTTTATCGAATATGAAGATCGTTACAGACAAGCCATGACTTATCAAGTGTTAGGAAGTTTTGCTCTAAAATTAAAAGAATTTGCTAAAGCCCAGCAATACAATCGCAATGCTCTCGCTATTAAAATCGAACTTGCAGATCGCTACTCCCAAGCGCAGGCATACTACGATTTGGGTAGAGTTGCCCAAGAATTACAGGAATATGCAGAAGCAAGGCAAAATTATCAACAATCTCTCTCAATCTATATCGAATATGAAGATCGGTACAGTCAAGCCGATTCTTACCAGCAATTGGGGATGGTTGCAGAAGAGTTGAAAGAGTTTTCAGAAGCAAAAATAAATTTCTTGCAAGCTTTGAACATTTGGTTTGAATTTAACGATGAATTTAAGCTACAAACTTTTTCTTTTACCAGTCTCCATCGTCTTTATCTAGCAACCAAAGACTTTGATTTACTGGAATCAATATCTAAAATTCTTGAGGTATTGGGAGTAACTGTGGAAGAAATCATACAACGAATTGAATCAAATTAGGTTCAGTTGCTATAGAATTGCGAGAATATGAAGAAGCGCAGCAAAACTATCAACAGGCTCTCTCGATCTATATCGAATTTAGAGATCGCCACTCCCAAGCTTACCCATACCAGCAGTTGGGAAACATCGCCCGAGAATTGCGAGAATATGGAGAAGCGCGTCAAAACTATCAACAGGCTCTCGCAATCAAAATCGAATTTGGCGATCGCTACTCCCAAGCCACCACATATCACCAGTTGGGAGGAGTAGCCCAAGATTTGCGAGAATATGAAGAAGCGCGTCAAAACTTGCAACAGGCTCTCGCGATCTATATTGAACTTGGCGATCGCTACTCCCAAGCCAAAACATACCACAACTTGGGAATGATAGCCCAAGAATTGCGAGAATATGGAGAAGCGCAGCAAAACTATCAACAGGCTCTCGCGATCAAAATCGAATTTGGCGATCGCTATTCCCAAGTCAGAACATATTCTCAACTTGGTTTATTAGCTGAAGAGTTAGGTGATTTAGAAGAAGCAAAATCAAATCATCTGCAAGATCTACAAATTTCTAAGGAATTTCAAGATGAGAACCGATTAGCATTCGTATTTCAAAATCTCTCTCGCATCTATCAAGTCACCCAAGACCAGAGCCTGTTAGAAGCAATAGCAAAGATTTTAGGCGTAACCGTTGAAGACATACTACAAACGCTAGAATCAAATTAGCACTTAGGGAGCGATTACATGAACTGGGAAACCTATATCCACTCTGATCCTGATATTCTAGTCGGCAAGCCAGTCATCAAAGGCACAAGGCTTTCCGTCGAATTTATTTTGGGCTTATTGTCCGCAGGTTGGACAGAACAACAAATATTTGAAAACTATCCTAACCTAAACCAAAATTCTCTCAGAGCCGTATTTGCCTTTACCAGCGAATGTATGCGCGACATGACGCTATACACAATTCCAACACCCCTGAAGGCAAGTTAATGCAGTTTTTAGCAAACGAGAATTTCCCCCTAATCAGTGTTAGAAATTTGCGAGATTTCGGCTTAAACATAGCGTCCATCATGGAAGATTCTTCAGGGATCAAAGATACGGAAGTCTTAGCAAGAGCAGTTAGTGAAAATAGAATTATCCTGACATTCGATCGCGACTACGGCGAATTAATTTTTCGGCGATTTTTACCAAAACCCATAGGAGTCATTTACTTTCGCTATCAACCTCTAACGCCAGTAGAACCTGCCCAGCATCTAATTCGGTTACTCAACGAAAAGGATTTGAAATTAACAGGAATGTTTACAGTCGTGGAACGAAATAAATTACGACAGCGAACATTGAAATAGCAATCATTACGAAGCGTTTTGATGCGATTTAGCTGAAATATAATAAATTCAAGTGTTTAGCAGATCAAAAACATGACAACCATTCCCGAAATAACCTTTACTAACTGATGTTACGTGGAAGGAAAACAGAGTAGAGTAAAGATAGACTCCGACAGAGGTTGAAAGGTATGGACAGAAAGTTCTTAGACCTATACTCAGATTACCTAATCAGTAGTTT
>NZ_JACJQA010000042.1 GCF_014696355.1 Pseudanabaena sp. FACHB-1998
CTTTTCCTGCTTTTGTCCCACTGCTTTTTTCGACAAAAAAATTCCCACCTTTGGACTCACGTTCTCCAACATTTGCTCTCTCACGGCTATTTCTATGCCTTCTAGCGTTTTCAATTGCTCTGCATCTTTGGCTTCTGCATCCCGATATAGGATTTCTGCTATCTCTCTGGTGCAGGCTTCGAGTCTTCCTCTTTCTTCTGGTGTCATTTGCTTGGTCTGGATAACTTTTTTCTATTTTATCTCTCTTTTCTCCTAAGTATTTCTACTCAGTGCCTAATTGAGATGCTCCCAGGTACATCCTTCACTTCAACTAGATTTCTTAACTACTCTTGGTAACTATGCTAGTCAAGGAGTTATTTTCAATACGCATAGTATTGGTCTAGCAAGAGCAAGTGCCGAGCAAATTTATGTAGTTCGTAAAGTAGATAAATATAAAGGCAGTGAAATAATTGAATTTGATAGCATAAAAAGCTCAAAATATTTATCAGAATTTCTTGGCGAGTTAAGTTTTTCTGCATACCGAGAATTTGGCTTTAATAAAGTTCTTCTTGTTGAAGGAGTAACAGAAGTTAAGGCAATTCAACAATTTTTGCGTAAGTTTGGGAAAGATCATGAAATTCTTTTGCTGCCTCTAGGTGGTGGTAGCCTCATCAACGCAAATTTTTAGAGATGAGCTACAAGAGGTAAAACGTATTTCAGATGATATATACGCATTAGTTGATAGTGAAAAAAGTTTTCCAGAGGAATCTTTATGTCCCAGAATACAAGGATTTGCAGATATGTGTGAAGAAATTGGTGTTAAATGTCATGTGCTTGAGTATCGAGCTACTAAAAATTATTTTCCAGATCATGTTGTTAAGGCAGTTAAAGGAGATAGTTTTTCTGCATTAGCTCCTTACGAAAACCTCAAAAATAGAACTCAATTTGGATGGAGTAAAGCAGATAACTGGCGAATGGCTAAAGAAATGACTAATGAAGAGTTGTTAGAAACTGATCTCGGTAGATTTATTAAACAGTTAATTGCTGAATAGATCTGCCTAAAAGCTATAATCAACCGCAAGTCTATAAATTTTTGTAAATATGTCCTCTCCAACCCCTGACGTACCAGCGAGCGAGTCTCGCGAAGCCCGTACCCGCCAAATGCTCGGAATGAAAGGTGCGGACATTAAAGAAGCTTCGATCTGGAAGATCCGCTTGCAACTGATGAAACCGATTACATGGATACCCCTGATGTGGGGCGTACTCTGCGGCGCAGCTTCCTCTGGTGAATTTATCTGGTCGATTGAAAATGTGTTTCGATCGCTACTTTGTATGCTCATGTCAGGTCCCCTACTAACAGGCTATACCCAGACGATTAATGATTACTACGATCGCGAGATTGACGCAATTAACGAGCCTTACCGTCCGATTCCATCGGGAGCCATTCCCCTCAATCAAGTCATTGCTCAGATTTGGATTTTGTTGCTCGGCGGCATTGCAGTAGCGGCGATCCTTGATATCACGGCAGGTCATGCCGACTTTATCATGACAAAATTAGCGTTAGGCGGCTCCTTTGTTGCCTATATCTACTCTGCGCCACCTTTAAAACTCAAGCAAAATGGTTGGCTGGGTAACTATGCCCTTGGAGCAAGTTATATTGCGCTTCCTTGGTGGGCGGGTCACGCGCTCTATGGACATCTCAACTGGACAGTCGTAGCCGTGACTTTGTTCTATAGCCTTGCAGGTTTAGGGATTGCGGTGGTTAACGACTTTAAAAGCGTTGAAGGCGATCGCGAATTGGGATTGAAATCCTTGCCTGTAATGTTTGGAGTCCAGAAAGCAGCATTACTATCAGCAACGGCGATCGATGTCTTCCAAATTGGGATTGCTGTTTATTTAGTCACTGTCGGAGAGCAATTATTAGCCAGTTTGATTGTGCTATTAGTGATTCCGCAAATTACATTCCAAGATATGTATTTCCTCCGCGATCCCCTTAAGAACGATGTCAAATATCAAGCTAGCGCTCAGCCATTTCTGGTGATTGGGATGCTAGTCGCGGGTATTGCCATGGGACACGCAGGTATTTAGAGAAGCAAAGCTTTGTCTCCCTGCCGAAGGCAATGAGACAAAGCTTTGCTTGAAAAGGGCGATAAGAGTGTTCTATGCAGACCTTCTTATCCAAAACTTTTAGAAATAGCACCTACAGGGTGATTTAGAGATGATGAATATTGTTTATGATCCAGATTTAAAACGTACCGATACGTCAAAGAGAATTTGCGAATATTCATGATGAAACTTCCCTTCCCAAATAAGCGATCGCCACTCGCTTTTAACCCTAAATCATCGAATAGAGCATTAAGTGCTTTAATTAGCGTGTTGCTAGTTTCTTGCTCTGGAAATGCTCCACAGGCTGGCGGTGTGCGTGCTATTCCTGTCCCAATCGCTGCGGTAGACTCTGGAACAGTCACAGATAGTTCTGATTACGTCGCAAATTTACAATCTCGACAATCAGTGACGCTCCAACCAAGGGTTGATGGCTATATTCAAGAAATTTATGTTAAAGCAGGCGATCGCGTAGAAGCAGGTGCGCCAATTCTCCGAATTGATCCAGCTAAACAACAGGCTGCCGTCCAACAATCGGTTGCGGCTGTAGCAACTTCGCAGGCTGACTTTGAAAGTGCTAGAGCTACGCTTGCTCAGTTACAAGCCTCTAAAGAATCAACCCTATCTAGCCTTGATTTCAATCAAAAAGAATATAAACGCTATTCTGATTTGACATCTCAGGGAGCGATCGCGCGGCAAAAGCTCGATGAAGTCGCCAATAACTTGAGAAATGCAAGGGCTGAGCTAGGTAAAATCGAGGCGCAAATTTCCGCCCAAGAAGCGAGCATTAATAGCGCCGCAACTCGCATTGAAGCTTCTCGTGCTGGCGCTATTCAACAGGAAGTACAGTTAGACTTTTATACTGTTACTGCTCCATTCACAGGAATTGTCGGTGACATTCCCATTAAGGTTGGGGATAATGTCAGCAGTACTACGCAGTTAACGACCATTACTCAAAATCAGGTTTTAGAGGTACAGATTGCTGTACCTCTAGAAAGTGCGCCCAAACTGAAAATTGGTATGCCTGTGGAGTTGCTAGATAATCAGGATAAGGCGATCGTCAATGGAAAAGTTGCGTTTATCTCTCCTAATATTGATGCTCAAACTCAATCGGTCTTAGTCAAAGCCGCTTTTAATAATGGTAATAATCAACTTAAGGCAAATCAATTTGTGAGAGCGAGATTGATTTGGTCTTCCCGTTCAGGGGTTTTAGTACCCACTTCCGCGATCTCTCGATTAGGTGGACAAGACTTTATATTTGTAGCTGAAGAATCTACTACAAATGGAAATAAGCAATTAATTGCCAATCAAAAGGCAGTTAAATTAGGAAAAATCACGGGCAATAAACAGGAAGTATTAGAAGGGCTAAAGCCTAATGACAAGATCGTTGTAGCTGGTATTCTCCAATTACGCAATGGAGTAGAGATCGCCCAACTTCCAGAAGCTCCTAAGAAGTAACCCTACAACACTTTTTGATTAAATTGGCTAGCAATAAAGCATAATTATGCTAGTTGTTCAACATATTTTATGCTTGCCTTGCCTATATATCTAGCCATGCATATTCCCGATGGCTACTTGAGTTTACCAGTAAGCTTAGCAACAGGATGTGTGGCGATCGCCCTAATTGCTCTTTCCCTTAATCGGGTGCAGGCGGAATATAAAGAACGCGCTGTTCCCTTAATGGGCGTAAGTGCGGCGTTCATCTTTGCAGCACAAATGGTAAATTTCCCAATTATTGGCGGCACGTCAGGGCATTTGATGGGCGGAACTCTTGCAGGCATTTTGTTGGGCCCTTGGGCGGGATCGTTGGTGATGGCAGTGGTTTTTATTGTTCAATCTGTAATGTTTCAGGATGGGGGACTAACAGCATTGGGCGCAAATATCACGATTATGGGATTAATTGGAACCTTTGGAGGCTATTATCTTTATCGATTTTTGAGAAATCTCTTTGGCAAAAATACTTGGTTCGGTATGAGCATAGGAACAGCGATCGCTTCATGGTCGAGTGTCGTGGTTGCATCAGCAGTATGTGCGCTCTTACTGGATCTATCGGATACTGTGCCTTTATCGGTGGGACTAACGGCTATGCTGTCATGGCACTTGATGATTGGTATTGGCGAGGCTTTGATCACTTTATCGGTGACTAACTTTATCTGGAAAACCCGTCCTGAGCTAATCTACAGTACGGTAAGTCAAGACTTGGCAAATATTTCTGTCAATCAAGATGATGAATAAAAATCAAATTTTGATATTAACAGGCTTGGCTTTGGCGCTAAGTATTGCTGCTTTTATGTCACCTTTTGCCAGTAAAGATCCTGACGGCTTAGATCGTGTTTCTAAGGATTTAAAATTTGAAGAAAAATCGACGACAGAACCTCTAAATAAGAAGCTTCCATTTTCACAAATTTTCGATGAATATTCTTTAAAATCCATTCCCCATGAAAGGGCGGCGACAGGATTAGCAGGTGTGACGGGAACTTTAGTGGTTTTTGGCTTAGCGTGGGGAATTGGCAAAATTGCTATCAAAAAATCATCGAAATAGTAAGTAGGTAGGCATAATTAAATATAGAACCCAAACAAGCTGATTCGCCCGCGAAGCGGGCGAATCAGCTTGTTTGGGTTCTATGAGGCACTGATTTAGTTGTCCGTCGATGCAGTTGAAGACTGCACAATTTCCAGAAGATTATCGTCAGGATCGCTCAAAAATAAAATTCTCTGTCCCCACGGCATCACTCGCGGTGGCGCAATCATATTTACTGGATAAAGAGACTGCCGATCGCTTAGTTCTTGATAGACCTGATCGAGATTTTCGACACTCATCGATAGGAGAAAGGGATTGCCACTAATCTTCTGCTCGCCCCGATCACCAAAGAGTTTGGGCAACCAAGCCCGATCATAAAGTCCTATTTTTAGCTTGCCACTATAGCCCTCGGCACTATCGGGCTTAGCAGGCTTGTCAAATCGAAACCCTAACACATCGCGATAAAAAATCAGCGATCGCTCTACATTCGTAACAAATAAAGCGATGTAATCAATTTCCATCCCTACTGATTCTCTTGCAAGAGAACTTCAGGGCGATCGCCAGCTAGATCATTCTTTAATCCAGTTACCTCAACCGAAGACGCTTCGGCTAAAACTGGGGTTTGAGTAGGCGACGAAAAGTTGTTTTTCTCGTCAGGCAACCATTTTAAAAAGGGTAGAGGCAACAGGCTACTAATATTGGCAATCACAATCAATAACCACAGATTATCAAAATTAGATTCGGTGACCCCGAACACACGGGTCATCACGGCCCCTAATTGAAATGAGCATAGAGCCGAAATATTTAGTACCGACATCAGCAAAGCAAACAGAGTTGCTTCGATTCCTTCAGGACATAGCCTTGCTGCTAAAACTAATACAGGCATAAACGCGATCCGTCCTGCAACGGTCAAAATCAAGCTATCACCAAGGCTAAACCAGCGATCGTCAATACCGATCGCTCTATTGAGGTGGGTGACTAGTAGCAAACTAGTCAGCCCTAAAACTGTGGAAATAATTGTTGTCCAAAAGAAAATTTTGCGCGTGGGTACACTTTTAAAAAATCGCTGAAATAGCCATACGCCTAGTAACCCCGCCCAACTTGCAAAAAATCTAACTGTCCCTAAAAATTCGGGATTGAAGTTTAATTCATTAGTAGTGAAATAGAAAAAAGCCGTATCCGAGCTAGGCGTGGCTTGCCAAATAAATAGAAAGGCAGTGGGCAACCAAATCGCTTTATTGGTAAAGGCTTTACGCAATTGCTCAAAGTTAAACTTTAAGGACATCCATAACTGTGAATTGCGGGATAAAACCTCAGAATTAGCCAATTCAGAATTAGCTAATTCAGGATTAGTAGATTCAGAGTTTGTAGGCGTAGCCGCAGGATCAGCACTAGGCGCAACGATATAAACCATTGACATAGGCGGATCGGCGATCGCAAAGGCAGAGATGCCCACCAAAAGCGGCAAAAACGCCGTAATCTCAAATACAAATTTTGCGCCAAAATGCTCTAATAAATAGCCACTCAAATAAGCGGATATAATCGCCCCCACCGAGGAGGCAATCCAGCTAAAGGACTGCAAAGATCCCGCATCTCCCTCTGGCTCTAAGCGAGCGCGTTGCACAATTAGGGCATCCGTAATCGCATCAGAACAGGCTAGCGATAGTGAACCTGCGGCAATCATCGCGATCGCCCAGAATGGTGTGGATACCCACAGCCCCATGCTAAGCCATGCGAATATGCCCAAAATGCTTGATAGTAATAGATAGGGGCGACGACGGTAACCAAATATCGGAAAGCCATCGGACACCAAACCATAAAGAGGTTTAATTGTCCAAGGCAACATGGTGATACCAACTAGAGAAGCAACTTCCGCAGGGCTTAACCCTAAATCATCTTTAAGGAAAAAACTTACAGCAAGTTGTGAGATTGCCATCGCACCTTGCACAAAATAAATTACCGCGATCGCCCCCAACTCTAGGTCAAATGAGCGTCTCCTCAAGCTTTTGAGCCATTCTGATTGAATTAGCACGATACAATTGCCCAAATGTTAAGAAAATTTAATCTAATATATTTTATTCTTTATCCAGAAAAACAGTTTACACATCTCTTAGCTATTTACATCGCTTTGCGCCCAAACCCAAGCCAATAAATTGGTTAAAAGTGTTGCTTAGTAACACTTTTAACCAATTTATTGGAATTCGTCTGCTCGGAAAGTACTATAAACAGAAAGTCCCGCTTAGCGGGACTTTCTGTTTATAGTACTTTGATATTTTCTTCCCACTTGCGAGGTGGGCTAGCCCGACGGATATTGCGCCAGATCTGTGTTGCGGCTAAAGTCCCATCAGCGACAGCGATCGATACTTGATTCAAGCCCTTCTTCAAATCACCAAGGGCAAAAATGCGATCGTGGCTAGTCTTGCACATATCATTAGTCACTAGGTTCTGCCCATCATATTCCAGACCTGCGATCCCCTTAAGGTATTGACTATGGTAAATCGAACCCATACCCACTAAACCTGTGGTCGCCTCCACAATTGTGCCATCGGTAAGTTCTACGCCACTAAGATGATGATTTTCACCATGAAACTTAGCGATCGGGGCTTCATACAATGGATAGCCATGCTCTGCAAGCTTCTGTTTTGTTTTATCGCTGACTTCACATAATCCATGGGTCAAAACGGAAATATAAGGAGTAAACCAGTTCAGAACGAAGGCTGCACCAATTTGTCCTTCGGTATTTGCAATCAAAACTGCTTTCTGATCCCACATATCAAAACCATCGCAGATCATGCAGACATGAAGCGTATAACCTGCATAATCATAGACATTTTGCATATCTTCCAATTGGGGCAAATTGTCGATAATTCCTGAAGCGGCAATTAAATACTTACTACGAAATACGGGATAAACACTATTCTGCTTACCAACTTTTACCTTCACCGCAAAGGTTTCACCTTCATCGACGACATCTTCCACATAGCCGCGCAAATGATCGGCTCCCCAATCTACCGCAGTCTTAGTACCATGATTGAGAATATCTCGCCCGGGGGTAGTGGGGTCGAGTCCAACATAATTACGCAAATCCTGCATCCACAGCGATCGCCCTTTGCCTTTCTCAACAATTAAGCACTTCAACCCATAACGAGCTAAATAGATCGCCGCCGATAGTCCGCCCATACCGCCGCCCACCACGATCGCATCGTAGACAGTATCAAGCCGCTCATTTAGATTTTTGCTAGAGAGTTTCATAGCCACCCCTCATTCAAATTGCTTTTTAAATTATGTTAATGCAATTAGGGAAGGGCGTTTCGCGCACTTCCCTAACTTAGTGATTAGCCTTCAAACGCTAAGCGAGGAGTAGATACGCCAGCAGGGGCAGATCCCTTCAGATAAGCCAACATAGTGTCCGCATCCGATACTTCAAATGGGTCGCTAGGTGCATTGTCAGAGAAGCCAGCTTCGACAAAGATTTTTTCGATCTTGCTGTCATTTACGAACATGGAATAGCGCCAAGAGCGAAGACCAAAACCAATATTTGACTTATCAACAAGCATTCCCATCTTGCGGGTAAATTCGCCCGAACCATCAGGTAGTAAGAATACATTCTTAGCACCGATTTCTTTACCCCATTTGAACATAACGAAAGCATCGTTAACAGAAATACAGATAACTGCATCAACGCCTAGAGCTTTAAATTCTTCATAAAGCTCTTCGTAACGAGGTAGGTGATTGGAGGAACAGGTAGGTGTAAACGCTCCAGGCAAAGAGAAAACTACTACTTTTTTACCAGCAAAGAGATCTTGAGTGGTTTTGTCTTCCCAACGGTAAGGATTAGGTCCTTCAACGGACTCATCACGCACACGAGTCTTAAAAACAACGTTTGGTACGGTTTCGATAACTGCCATATTTTTCTTTGGTGTCAAAAGTTTTGTATAAGCAAATTTGTTCAAAGACCCATTAATACAGCAAACTTGTTGGAGTTTGCACTGGGCTGGTCTGAACATATTTAAGAATAATTCTTATTTAGAAATTAGTCAATAGCTAGAATTACTCAATTATTTTAAAAAGTTTAATATAGTTGTAGTTCCTATATGGAGATGCTATGATTTTAAATCAATTAATTAATATGTAATTAACGTGACTTCCAGCCAAAGTCCTTGAAAAAATAAATAAAAAATAAATATAGCGGTGGTCACTTGTAGGAGGACAAATCAAAAACCAAGAAGCGAGTGGCGGCGCGAAGCGCTGTGAATCGTCTTCTAGTCTTGTACAAGCTATATAGTGGCTGAGAAGTGTTCTTTTAAGGTTAAAAGCTTCTGTCTAGAGAGTCTCTTTAAGAAACAAAGACAGAATTAGTCGAGGAAAATCATTATGCAAAAGCAAGCAGATCGGATCGTACAAACATTGAAAGCTAAGGGGTTGCGAGTTACACCTCAGCGTTTTGCCGTCTATACAAACCTCCTGATGCGTCACGATCACCCCACCGCCGAACAAATTTTGAGTGACTTAAATCAAGATGCCCCAACTTCCTCGCAAGCCACTGTGTATTTGTCGCTGCAAACTCTTCGGGATGCAGGCTTAGTGCGTGAGGTGTTACTGGAGCAAGGGGTATGTCGCTATGATGCCAAGGTAGAACCCCATCACCACTTTCGCTGTAAATGTTGTGGCGAGATCGAAGATATTGCGTGGGAGGCTTTTGATCAGTTAGGGCTGCGCCAAGTTCGATCAGGTTTAAAAATTGATAGTTACGAAGTGATTGTGACGGGGATGTGCGATCGCTGCAATACTCCATAAGTGCTTGCGCAAACCAAAACCCGTAAAGTTGCGCCCATAGGGGCGCAACTTTACGGGTTTTGGTTTGTTGAATATGGCGACCTGAGAGAAGTTTGTTTTAATTAATTGTTATCGTAAATACCCCATTCCTGCACAGCGTAACGTTTGAAGATTACCTCAGCTTGGAGAATCTCTGGCTCAGAACCATCAACCATCACCAAGTAATCACCTTGATCTAGGCGATCGCAATACTCCTTGGCACGATCTTGGGGAATGCCCAGACCGACCAACGCACCAATCAACCCACCTGCGGCTGCCCCGATCGCCCCACCCGTTAAAGTCGTCGCCAAAGTCGTCGCGGTAGCCCCCGCTAACATGATAGGACCAATTCCAGGGATTGCCACCAATCCCAAGCCGACTAACAAGCCTGTGAAACTGCCAACTGCACCGATCGAAGCCGCACCTGTAGCCGCACCTTCGCCTACCTTATTATCCAGATCACTGATATTTTCGCTCGGCGAAATCCCAGCCAGATCAGAATTGCGATCAATATGATTACCGATGATCGAAATTTGATCCATATTAAATCCACTGTCCCTTAACTCATGCAGAGCACCTTTGGCTTCTTGAGGATTAGAGAATGTCCCTGTAGCACGCTTATTTTGTCCACTCACAATCTTCTACTCCGCCATTAGTTTACTCAATGCCTACTCTGACACCTTGATGTCATAAATCATGTATAAGTAGCTGGGCATAATTAATTACAAACCAAAAACCGTAAAGTTGCGCCCCTACGGAGCCGCAACTTTACGGTTTTTGGTAATCTACGCCAACCAGTTCCGCAACTCGATAGGCTGAGGCGATCGCCCCCTCATGCAACCCATCTCCCAGATATGAGCCTACATGATAAGTATTATTTTCTCCATTAGTAGCTACGACTTCCTCTCGGTAGCGAAAAGCATCCGTTGTATATAGAGGAGTGTGATGCTTTTGGATGTGAATAAAGCGATCGCGAGCAATTAACTGCTCTAACTGATAAGACAGGAAATATTTTTGGGATGAGGAAATATGGCAAAGCTGATTTAGACAACTGTTATAGCCCCAATGGGTATCCGTTTGAAAGAAATCAAATTCTGAGGGATGTTTGATGCCATAGCGATCGTAAATGGAATCATCTTTATGGACTATGCTTTCCACATGATTAGCTTGCCAATGGGAAAATCGTTTAATTTCCGAGGCATTGGGATTGGCTAAGAGGGCTATAACTTGATCGGGTGGTGTGGCGAATACAACTTTATCAAATTCCTGAACTTCGCCAATAGAGTGGAAAATCTTTATGGAATTTAGGCTTCTCACAATGCGATCAACTTCCACATTTAGCAAAATCTTTCCCTTAAATTGGGTCAAGATTTTTTCAATATAGGAATAAACTCCGCCTTGAATTCGCAACCATTTGACCGCCACATCATCTCGTAAAACAGGCATCGCTAATTCTGCTGGAAAATCATCAATCATCTCCAAAGGCATAGAGTAGCTATACATCACTAGCAACTTTAGCCAAGTATTGTGAGTACAGAGGCGTTTTAAATATTTTGATAATGGTTGATTATAGAAATCTTTTTTAGTGGCAAATCTTATTCTTAGCCATAATTTTATGGAACGAGCATAGAGAGTATCAAGGCGTAAATAGGCGATGAGATAACGAATACCTGTAAAGTTTTTCTGAATGGTGACTTTGGATAAATAATGACTTCCATTTTTAAAAAACATTGCCGAACCAACGTCAACAGGTTGTAATTCTACTTCTAACTCTTGCATCAGCGCTAAGAAGTTATGAAATACAGTAGGAAATTCGATTACACCACATTCTAGAATCTCTTGGCAATCAGATTGGTTTGGTTGCACATTCTTGTTCAATGTCCGAATATGTCCACCTAAACTCGCTTGTCGCTCAAAAATAGTAACTTGATGTCCCTGTTTATCGAGGAGGTAGGCTGTAGCCATGCCACTCGCGCCACCGCCAATAATCGCGATTTTCATAGTAGGATTCTCCATTAATAAATATAGATAGCGAATCTGCCCTCATCCCCCAGCCCCTTCTCCCCTCTTGGGAGAAGGGGAGTAAGAGACGTTTTTGGATTTTTCTTATTCCCCTCTCCCTCTTTGGGAGAGGGGCTAGGGGTGAGGGTCTTAAAACTTTCTGCGTAAGATTTTTAATGGCTTTTTGGATTTGGGCGATCGCCTAAAATCACATCACCTGATAATCGTTGATACAGCAAAGCGCCTGTCCAAATCGTTGGAGCAAAACCGGGATAGCCAGATGAGGCATTACAAAAATAGAACTGCTTGAGGGAAGTTTCGTGATTTAAGCGTCCTAGCCCCATATTTCGAGGAGTCAAACTAGAACCATAGGAATTACCATTGGGACACCAGCAAAATCTCTCATTGGTAGTCGGGCTGCCCGTAATATGAAAAACCAGATGTTCTCTAAAGTTTGGTATATATTTTTCTTCCACCACATTAAGAATGGAATCGAAAATCTCCTGCTTTTTGAGTTTATAAGCTTGGCGATCGCGCACTTGTAATTGCTTGAAGTAGTCATAATTTGCCACCGTAAGAAATTCAACGATCTGGCTGTCTTCGGGGCAATCACCGCTTGAATCTGTCAGTAAAGTGGGAGTAGTGATCGCAAAACTAGGATTAGAAAAGTCATGGCGATCGTACATTTGGGCAAAGGCTTCATTAAGATTTTGATGCCCCGTATGGAAGAGATTCCATTTACCAAAGCCATAGTCTCGCAGGTCAATATCTTTAACCACACAATAAGCCATGTAGTTAGATACCGAATATTCATAGTCGAGTTTTCGGCGCACTGCTTTAGAGAATTGTGCCTCACCAATCATCTTGGCAGCTTTTTTAGGATCGATATTGCAAATCACCGTATCGCCAACAAACTCCTCTGTTTGATGAGTTAGAAGATTCATCGCCTCAACTCCCGTCACCGTTCTATCTGTCACGCTAAAGTTGGTAACTTCATGATTTAGGAGTACTTGCCCTCCGTTGGATTCAATCACCTTAACCAATGAGTTAATCACATGCTCAAAATGCTGAGTGGGGTAATATGCTCCTGCTTGGTAGCCTCGAAATAACACCACCCATGCATAGAAAGAGAGTTGGTTGGGCGGCAATAAAAAATCTAGCCATTGTAGAGCTAGTAAAGTTTGCGCGGCTTGCGGAAGTTGAAACTTATTAAATACATCTTGCAGCGTGCTATTGAGATATTGCACCGTAGAAAATACTTCGATTGGATGTTTTAGTAATTCTATGGGATTAAGTGGAGGAGATAGTTTTTTTAAGCCTTGCCCAGTCTGTTCTACTTCGTTTACAAATTGGCGGAGGCGATCGCTTGATTCTGGAAATAGTACAGATAAACGCTGAATTAATTCTTCTGGATCTGAGGGAATATCCATTGCGTATTCGGGCATTCGCATATGATCAAAGCCTTGAGGATCGTAACTTTCAAAGGTAACTTCTTTCTCTAACCCTAATTTTTTTAGCACCCGATTCACGGTTTGTCCTTCACCACAGTCCCAGACATAGTGAAATTGGGCATTAAACTTATATTTTTTTGCCATCGTAAAGGTATGCCCAAACCCACCAGCATATTCATGAGCTTCAATGATTTGGACAGTTTTGCCTGAGTGCGCCATCAAAGCTCCAAAAGTCAATGCTGACAGACCACTACCCACTATCAAGTAATCAGTTTTCATATAAAGTAGCCCCAATCATAAAAGCTTTAAATAATTTTTTTATTTACAAATCTCTATCTATAGCAATGCAAGTTTTGATTAGGACATAAAACCCAAAAGATGAATGGCGACGTGAAGCGTCGCCACTCATCTTTTGGATTGTGATTTGCTCTAACTCAAGCATTGCTATAGTGTCGCTTATTTATTTCAAAATAATTAAGAAGTATTTTCTATAGTTACTTTGATAGATTAATGTTTGGTTTGTTGAATGATTTGATTGATTACGACTTAAAACTTCTCACTTTCTTTCGAGTGAATAATGTCTATTTTTGCAGGAAGAAAACAAACATATTTGCAGTGAAGTAAAAACTGGTTTTCGAGCAATATCTGTCTTAAACTCCAACATTAATACGTTTTGTAATGTAGTCAATCAACTAAATTATTAAATCAATCGTAGATCTTTATATAGTAATGAAGTCAAGAGGAAAAGCTCACCTAATCGAATACAAATTTGGAGATTTTAACTCATGCAAAAACTAATTCTTAGTTTCTTAATTACTGGCTTTTCGATCGCGATCGCCGCAACTACAGCCGTAACCTCTATCGAAGCTCAATCTACTGATGAATATTTAGACAGCACTTCGCCTCAAGTAATCGAAAAGATTGATGGTAATATTGTTACCTTCAAAAATGTATCAGGAGAGTCCCACAATTACTATGTCCCTAGTTGGATGTTTTCTAAATATAATCTTCAAGTGGGCACTTCCGCAAACCTCTACAATCGCAATATAGTTCAAGGAATCTATCGCGATCGTTATATTGAAGGGACTTCCTCCAGCTTGATGAATGGGGATTCTTTCGCTCTCAACGATTCTCGTAGCGATTGCCTAATTTCTCAACGCTACGGAACTGAAGACTTGTCGTCAGGCAAACGAGTTTGGTTTAAAACAAAGGACTGTCCATCGACTATTCCTATCGTAGGTTCCATGTCATTTTTTCAACCTAAGACCGTCTCTTCTGTAGTTCCAGATGATAGCAGTGCATCTCTTCCTTCCAATTCTTCTACAATACCCATCTCAACCCCCACATCAATTCCCGACTCCACCCAACCTCCTATTGAACAGATGCCTGTTCAAGGACTATGGTAATAGCTTCGCCGCACCACTAATTATTCGGTGGCAAGAGAGTAGTTAAGCATAATTAGCCTTAAAACCCAAAAAGCTGTGTCACTCGCTACACGAGTGACACAGCTTTTTGGGTGGTTGTATATTGAAAGGGTTATATCCCCGCCGAAGGCGGCAGGGTTATTTCAAGAAAGGTTAGGAGGAACCAGAAAAAGGCTAGTGACAGACGTAGAGGTATTTTGTAATAATTTAATCTAATCAAGTTAAATAAGCCAGAAAATGAGTAATAGTCTAGTTGATTATCTCAAAGAGATACCAGATCCGCGCAAGGCAAAAGGAAGGCGAGATGAATTATGGCAAATCCTGCTGATAG
>NZ_JACJQA010000043.1 GCF_014696355.1 Pseudanabaena sp. FACHB-1998
CTCTTTTGAGTTCCTTACTCTTGGGGTTACTCTCTATAAATTCAGTTAATTCTTCCAAGTCTTTGCTTTGATTTCTTCTTCTCTATTTTTCCACAAATCATTTAGGATTGCTATATTACTAGATAAATAAAATTCTTACAACTGAATAGACTCCCACTCAAACGCTTCCGTAAAGCGCGATAAATGCCTAACATTAGTCGTAGCCACCACCACATAACGACTAGGAAACTCTTCCTTCAACAACTCCCAATGAGCGCAAATAATCGCATCAGCATCAATACTTATAGCATTTGCCATCGCTTGCCCCTGTAAACGCGACTTTGCCCAAATATCCGAAGCCGTAATCAAAACCTGTGGCGTAACTGGCAAAAATTCAACAAACTCATGCAACTCATCTAAAGCTGCTAATGGTTGCGATCGCTTCTCAAAACGCATCGATTCAAGTACCAGATTTCGCCTTACTTCATAATCGCAAATATCTGAACTAACAATATATACACCCTTAGCCAACAAGCCGTACAACCAATTTTCACAGGCAAGAACTTGATCGCGCTTATTAGGATTAGACAGTAATCCAATTACCCCTGAATCTAAAAAGACGATCATAGGTAAAGCTTTGCATCATCAGGGCGATCGCTATTAATGCTTACCTTAAAACGTTCAAAAGCAAGCTCCGCGTCTTGAATATCTACTTCAGACATTTGAGCCAGCCTTTGTCTTCTTTTCTCCAAAAACTTCATAGCCAGACTTACCTGAGTAGGCTTTTCCCAATCAGGATAACTCTTTAACCTATTCCGAAATGTTTCAGGCGAAACCCGCAAAATTTTATCGGCAAGCATTTCAAATCCTCCAAAGATTATCAAGCTATCAACCATCGATATCAGTTTAACCGATCCCACGAAATGCTCACTTCCAAGCTTAGACTAAAATCTGCTCATGCGTGTCTGCATCTTCCCAATAAAGACAGCTACCATCATTATCAATAGTAAAGTTACTACGTTCCCTAGTAGCCACTCCCTTTAATGTTGGCAAGGAATCAAAAGGAACCTCTAACTTTTCCATAGAACAGCTAAGAACTAATAAGCGATCGCCTATCACTCTTGCCTCAGCAATTAGTTGGTCTTTCGCTTCCGTAGTCACATCATTACTTACCGTTTTTAAGAAACTAGATCATCACCTGTCGCGATCGCTAATTCTTGCAAACGCTCTTGCTGATCCTTCGAGATACAGCTTTGAATTACTTCTTCCAGATCGCCTTCTAAAATTGGAGGCAAAGTAAAGTTTTGCCCCAGACGATGCTCGGTTAAGCGGCTGTCTTTGTAATTGTAAGTGCGAATTTTTTCAGAGCGAGAACCTGTGCCGACCTGCGATCGCCGCATTGAGGTAATTTCGGCTTGCTGTTCACGCAATTTTATTTCATAGAGCTTAGCGCGTAAAATCTGCATCGCTCGCTCTTTATTTTGTAACTGCGATCGCTCCTCAGTACAAAAAATTCTAATTCCCGTTGGTTTGTGGAATAGGTCGGCGGCTGTTTCCACCTTGTTTACGTTTTGACCACCAGCACCACCCGATCTTGCGGTGGACATTTCAATATCTTTTGGATCGATATGTACCTCAACCGCATCTACTTCAGGCATCACTGCTACCGTAGCCGTTGAAGTATGCACCCGCCCTTGCGACTCAGTAGCAGGTACACGTTGCACCCGATGCACACCTGACTCGAACTTAAGCTTGCTATAAACGCGATCGCCCTGTACCTCAATGATGGCTTCTTTAAAGCCACCCATTTCCGCGAGGGTTTCACTGACCATCTTGACTCGCCAGCCTTGACGCTCTGCGTAGCGTGTGTATAGACGCACCAAGTCACCCGCCCAGATGCCAGCCTCATCGCCACCCGTCCCCGCACGAATTTCCAACATGATGTTTTTGTCATCATTAGGATCTTGGGGCAAGAGGAGAATCTGTAATTTCTGCTCTAAATATTCCAATTTAGCTGCTAAATCTGCAACTTCTAGCCCTGCCATCTCCTTAAACTCAGGATCATGGGACTCCTTGAAGATTTCTTGCGCTTCCTTATAGTCCTGATCTGCTTTACGAAAAGCCTCATAGGTCAAAACCGTTTCTTCGAGAGAAGCACGCACCTTAGCAATGCGCTGAAACTCGCCGTGATCGGTCGCCACGTCAGGATCACCCATCCGACGAGTCAGTTCATTGAAGGTTTGTTCAACCGATTGAAGTTTCTTAATTAGATAAGCAGCAGGCATTTTTTATGCGTCTTTAGCGTTTTCATCAAACATGCCGTATTTACGCAAGAAGCGCTCTACACGACCTTCAGTGTCAATAATCTTTTGTGTACCTGTATAGAAGGGGTGATTGCCCGACCATACGTCAACATTAATTTCAGGATGAGTAGAACCAATGGTTGCTACTACTTCGCCGTTGCAAATTACTTTTGCTTCGGGATACCACTTGGGGTGAATTCCAGCTTTAGGCATAGTCTTAGCTATAAAAATCAAAAATTAAGCTTTTCTAGACTAACACAGAAGCTAACAATTAGAAATATCTAAATTTTAAAATGCTGTTTTGCAATATTTTTTGTACTTATGGCAAAGCCCTTACATCGCTTTGCAGCTAAACCTGAACGTCGAGAAATTTTTTAAAAGCTTTGCAAGATAAGGCTTTTAAAAAATTTCTCGGCGTTCGTTTGATGGGAAATTGCTTGAAATAGGCGGGAAAGTGAGAGACTTAACAGTGATGAATTGCAAACAATTGAGCTACAAGTTTGAAACAACGATCTTCAAAGCGGTCTTCCTATTGGCAAATGCGAGATTACGTTTATCCGCAACGTTTTCTGATTGCTAAAGCATTTTTATGCACTTTAGTTTTTATTGGCACGATGCCTTTGCTTGCAGAATTATTGGGGCGCGTCGCACAGGCTCTAGGCAAAGGTGATGTCAACGCCATTTTGCAGATTGCTGCTTTCACTGTAGTCATGTTTGTATTTCGAGGCTTGGGTCAGTATGGGCAGGACTCCATGATGGCGCAAGCGGCGCTAAACGCAGCAAGGGATCTGCGCGTTGATGTGTATAGCCATTTGCAAACCCTTGATTTGGACTATTTTGCCGAATCGCGCACTGGGGACTTGTCCTATCGCCTCACCGAAGATATTGATCGCATTGGCGAAGTTATCGGCAAATTTTTTCATCAATTTGTGCCGTCAGTATTGCAATTGATTTTTGTATTGGCGTACATGATCTATTTGAATTGGATTTTGACGCTGACCACTCTGGCGGTTGCGCCTTTGATTGCTTTGTTAATTGCATGGTTTGGCGATCGCATGTTGAGCCTCAGCCGCCGCAGTCAAGACCAAGTTTCTAATCTCGCCGCCCTCTTATCCGAAACCTTTAGCGGCATTCGCCTTGTTCGTGCTTTTGCCACCGAATCCTATGAAATCGAGAGATTTAAAGAGGAATCAGAACAAAATAGCCGCCGTAAATATGCTGCCGATCGCGTCCGAGCGATTCAATACCCCGTAGTTGGCTTTTTGGAAGCCGCAGGAATCTGCTTTTTGTTTTTATTAGGAGGTTGGCTAATCTCTAACAACTGGCTCAAGCCAGAGCAGTTTGTTGCTTTTGGGGCAGGGGTAGCGCTACTAATTGACCCGATCGCGAATACCACCAATAGCTACAACGAACTCAAGCAAGCGGAAGCTTCTGTTGATCGTATTTTCGAGATGTTTGAAATTCAGCCTGTCGTCACTGAAAAGCCTAACGCGATCGCCCTTCCTGAAGTCACAGGCAAAGTCGAATATATTAACGTTGGCTTCCATTATCAAAGCGATCGCTCAGTTCTTACGGACATCAATCTGATAGCTAATAAAGGCGAAGCGATCGCTTTAGTTGGTGCATCAGGGGCTGGGAAATCCACATTAATGAATTTGCTAATGCGCTTTCATGATGTCAACTCTGGACAAATTCTTATTGATGGCTATGACATTCGCGATGTCCAAATTAAAAGCCTTCGTAATCAATTAGCTCTCGTTCCCCAAGAAAATATTCTCTTCTCAGGAACCATTGCCTCTAACATCGCATTTGGTCAGAAAGATTATGATGCCCAAGCAGTGGAGAATGCGGCAAAAATTGCCAATGCCCATGACTTCATTATGGAACTTCCGCAAGGTTACGATACTTGGGTAGGAGAAAGAGGAGTAAATCTCTCAGGCGGTCAGCGTCAGAGAATTTCCATCGCTAGAGCCGTTCTCCATAATCCTAAAATCTTGATCCTTGATGAAGCGACTTCTGCTCTCGATACTGAGTCAGAAAGCCTTGTCCAAGAAGCCTTACAGCGCTTAATGGAAGGACGCACAGTATTCATCATCGCGCACCGCTTAGCGACGATTAGAAATAGCGATCGCATTATCGTGTTAGAACAAGGTCAAATCGTCGAATCGGGAACCCATGATGAATTGCTGCAAAAATCAGGACGTTATGCTCAGCTACATTCTCGCCAATTTGATACTATAGGCTAAAGGCTCCTAATGTTGTGTAACGGTAATTTGCCATGATCTTCATTAACCCTAAAATAGATTTTGCTTTCAAAAAAATCTTCGGCTCCGAAGATAGCAAAGATATTTTGATCAGCTTTCTCAATGCCCTAATTTATGAAGAGCAGCCCGTCATTCAAGATTTAGAAATCC
This sequence comes from Pseudanabaena sp. FACHB-1998, assembly GCF_014696355.1. Classification (GTDB taxonomy): domain Bacteria; phylum Cyanobacteriota; class Cyanobacteriia; order Pseudanabaenales; family Pseudanabaenaceae; genus Pseudanabaena. The sequence goes on from NZ_JACJQA010000043.1 coordinate 4,697, forward strand.
TAAATCCTTACCTAGCACCAAAAATTCGCGGCGTTAAGGATACCTATCTCGATATCAAAGCCAGAATTAAAGAAACTGATGGTAGCGATCGCACTGTGATCATTGAGATGCAAGTCTTAAACGTAGAAGGCTTTGAAAAGCGGATTTTGTACAATGCTGCCAAGTCCTATTCCACGCAACTTACCTCAGCCCAAAGCTACAATCTTCTTAATCCAGTCATAGCTCTGACAATTACCGATTTTGTGATGTTCTCCGAACTTGGTAACGTCATCTCAAGATTTATTCTTAAAGAAAAAGACTATCTCATCGACTACCCCATTTATGACATTGAACTAATCTTTGTAGAATTGCCAAAGTTTAAAAAGCAGTTGCCAGAGCTAAAAAATATTGTCGATAAGTGGCTTTATTTTCTTAATCAAGCGCGATCTCTGTCTGAAGTTCCTGAAGTCATAGGGGCAGTTCCCGAAATCAAAAAAGCTTTTTATATCGCTAATCAGGCAAATCTCACCCTTGATGAATTAGAAGATCAAGAAAAAAGTGAGATCTTTATTCAAGATCAGCGTGGTGCGATCACTAAAGCTATCAAGGACGGTCTTCAACAAGGCATTCAGCAAGGTATCCAACAAGGTATTCAACAAGGTATTCAACAAGGTATTCAGCAAAGTACGCTTGAAATGGCTAGAAAAATGTTGAATCTTGTAGACGATCGCACGATTTGTCAAATTACTGGTTTATCGATCGCGGAGTTAGAAGCTTTAAAAGCCTCAAACCTTTAGCGTAGTATGATTAAAACCTTGTGATTTCACAAATTTATAGTTAACAAAAATTTTAAGTAACTTTTTAGAATGTCTCAAAGCCAACCCAATTTAGCGACCCTTTTAGAAAGAGGCGTTGTCGAAATATTTCCTAATAGCGAATCTGACAACTTGCGCGATCGCATCCAAAAGAGCGATCGCCCCCTTCGTATTAAACTAGGTATTGATCCCACCCGTCCTGATCTGCACCTCGGACATACAGTAGCCCTGCGAAAATTACGTCAATTTCAAGATGCAGGACATAAAGCAGTCTTAATCATTGGTGACTTCACTGCTCAAATCGGTGATCCCACAGGTCGCTCAGAGGCGCGTCCCCGTCTCACACCTGAAGAAGTTGCTTACAATGCTGAAACCTATCTCGATCAGGCTAAGAAGATTCTGGACTTTTCTAGCGATCGCTTCGAGTTGCGTCGTAATGGCGAATGGTTAAATAAACTTGATTTGCAGCAAATTATCAACTTACAGGCAAGTATGACTGTCGGTCAGATGTTCGCCAAAGAAGGCTTTAGCGATCGCTACGACAAAGGCAATCCTATTTACCTACATGAATTTCTCTATCCACTTTTGCAAGGTTATGACTCCGTAGCGATCGACTCCGATGTGGAGCTAGGCGGTACTGATCAAAAGTTTAATATTCTGGTCGGGCGCGACCTGCAACTTAAAGACTCCAATCGTCAAGGTAAGCCAGCACAGTTTGGACTACTGCTGCCCTTACTGGTCGGGTTAGATGGCGTTCAAAAAATGTCTAAATCCCTTGGCAACTATGTTGGGCTTACCGACGAGCCATTGAGTATGTATTCTAAACTCGAAAAAGTTCCCGATGCTCTAGTTGACAAATATTTCGAGCTACTTACGGATATTGATCTTGCCACTCTCCCCGAAAATGCTCGCGAAAAGCAAAAACAACTAGCTTTAGCGATCGTTGGTCAATACCATAGTCCTGAAGCAGCACTACAAGCTCAACAGGATGCTGAAAAAATTGTGCTGGCAGGTAATACTACCGATCTTGGTGATATTCCTGAATTTGACCTCGCTCAAATTAATTTTCCTGCGCCTTTGCATTATCTAGTTAAGGCTTCGGGACTCTGCAAAAGTAACAGTGAAGCCCAAAGCCAAATCAAAAATGGTGCGGTGAAGCTTGATGGGGAAAAATTAGGCGATCGCACCTTTGCCAATGTTGAAGAATTATCAGGTAAGGTCTTACAAGTCGGCAAGAAAAAATTTCTACGATTGACAATCCTTTTGCAGTAAATAATACAAGCTAAAAAATAGGTGTGAGAAACTTGGTTTCTCACACCTATTTTAAAAAATACTAGAAATATTGATTCCTATATTACTTGTCGTCTTCCTTCCGCTCTCTATCCTTAAGTTGTGCTCTTAATGCTGCTAGAGTTTCTCTGATAGATTTAGCTGTATCATCTTGCAATAAAGCATTGATGATTGCACGAGCTTTAACTGCATCAGGTCCTGTACCTTGAGAAGTGATGACAAGACCATCAATTAATTGATTCCAAGCAGTAATGGCTTGGAAAAATTTAGTCCCATCAACCGCCGCAACTCCAATGGTTTCGGATGGTGTAGCGTTGTTCCCAAAAGGAATCAATAAAGTTAGAGCTGTAACCAATTGTCTTGCTGGTCTGCCATCACTTAAGTCCAGACCCAAACTTGTTAGTTTAGCGATTAAGCTTGATTGAGATTTCTGGATTTCAGGGCTGTTAAAGCTGACTTTGCCTTTATCTCCAGTTAACAAGAACACAAAGTCTTGGATAGCTGGATTGCTTTGAGCTAAGGGATTTAAAATTGGTAAGCTGTTGGCATTAAGTTCACCAAGAATGAGCCTTTGTCCTTCAATGGTAATAAACACCTTGAGCCTTGACATATTGTCAAACACACGAATGTTGTCAGAGTTACCAAAGGTTCCTCCCAGATTAGAACCACCCAGATTTGCTTGACCCGCAAAAGCTGGCAAACTACCTGTAAAGCACAGAGCCGAAGCAAGAATTGGGAAGATTATTTTTTTCATAAAGTTGTCTGAGTTGTGTGACAGTTTGATTTACCGAAATCTAGCATCTATAGCTTTGGTTAGATGCTAGATTGTCATGAAAATATCAGTTACTTGCGACCTGAATAGTTGAAGCCGTAGCTGATTCCAAATATAACCTGAGTCCCAGCGTCACTATTATTGGTGACATCAGAGTAAGTCAAGGTCAAGTTAAGAGGAACTGTAGGATCGGGTAAGAAACCTAAACCAAAGTTCAAACCTTGACCAGACCACGCGGTACTAACGCCCCACTGAGGATCGAATTGATAGCCAAGGTTAGCAAAAATTCCAACACCATCTCTACTGGTAGATTTGCGATACACACCACCACCAACACCAACAGTTGCAATTAGAGGTTTAGGGCTATCCAAGTTATCAGGATCGGTCAACTGGGAGATAGTAGCAGCGCCATATACTGAGGATCTAACCCCACCCGCATCACGACCATAGTTAGCAAAGTTTGTCCAACCAACTGCAACCCCTACCTGTCTGTAGAAATCTTCATACACCAGACGGTGAACCTTCAAGTCAAAGGAGCCGTTAGAGCCAAAATTACGAATACTAGTCATGTTGAAGACACCTTCAACCGCAAAGTATTGGCTAGCATTACCTAAACCAGTACCTACCGAGATGCTGCCATCAACGGTGTCTCTTTGCTTACCAGCAGTAGAACCAAATACACCAATAAAGGCATCACCTGTTTCTAGACCGAAACCAACAGGAGTACCCGCATTTAACGAGGGTGTGTAGATGCGCTTAATGAAGACGTTTTGAGTCTGAGTGTTGATCGGGCGAATCAATAATTGATTGCGAAGAATGTCAGGAGAGGTTGATGTTGAAGTACCCGACTGAGCGATAACTGGATCTGCTGACTTGGCAATATCTACAAGATTTTCATCGGTCTTGGTAGATATATTGATTGACGAACTGGTCTTAAAAGATAAGGGAATATCGGAAATGCTGGGCTGAGATTTCTGTAAATCTTTAGCAGAGATACTAGTCTTATTTTCAGCAACAGTAGACTGAGCTGCTACCTCACTAACTTGCCCAATTCCACCAAGACCAACGATACCACTAGCAAGTGCTAGTAATAAAGTCTTTATACTAGAGACTTTCTTTAACATTTATTGTAATCCTCACCCACAAGCTAACTTTGCTGAAATTGTGTACTTTTGACTTTGAATTAAGACTTCAGAATTGCGATTGTTTCTTAGTGAAACAATATACCCTATTTTTACTGTAGCACGTACACCTTTAAGCTTAAAGTCTTATTAACTGCTTTATATTGTCTATAGTGACTTAATTGGTAATTTTAACTGCTATTTAACTTGGAATAGAAGGGTTTGAGCATGTAAACTTCATTCAAACCTTTAAACTTGCGGATTCTGAGACTATTTAAATCCTTATAAAGCAATAACAATAAGTCTCAAAATAAAAAACTCGAATTAACTTATAGGGGCTAAAAGTAAGCAAACAAGTTGACAATCTTAAAATATTACAATCGTTTAATCATAACTATTTCTAATCATATTTCAATCCTACTTTAGAAAATAGTTGGGAATAATTGAAATCCTTACTCAGTAATCTTTAAAAGGTATTGATAATTAATTTAATAGCCCCAAATTTATATCGTCAAACTAGTTAAGCGAATAGTTTTACAGTCTATTGGTACTTAATCATAGATTATTAGGCACGGGAGGTAGATATTGAGCTTTGGTAAACCCTTTACTAAGAAATTACGGGCTGAGTTAAATGCAGTTTTACGATCACCTCATAATTTATTGCCTGCTAACACAAGTCTTTTAGTTGCAGTTTCAGGAGGACAAGATTCTTTATGTTTAGCCAGTTTGTTGCGGATGCAACAGGTTAAATTTAACTGGCGTTTGACAATTGCTCATTGTGATCATCAGTGGCGAGATGATTCGATTGCTAATGCTGAGCATGTCCGCCAAATTGCGAGTAATTGGGATCTTAATTTTTGTTTAAGAAAAGCGGAAATTGCCCCCAAAAGTGAGGCGATGGCGAGGGAATGGCGCTATGCCATGCTAGGAGAAATGGCAGATATTTATAATTGTGAATACGTGGTGACTGGACACACTCGTAGCGATCGCGTGGAAACTTTGTTGTATAACTTAATGCGCGGCAGTGGGGCAGATGGTTTAGCCTCTTTGAATTGGCAGCGATCGCTAACGGACAAAATTAAATTAGTACGTCCTTTACTCAATGTCAGCCGTCGGGATACTGCCGAATTTTGTCGCGAGAATCAGATCTCGATTTGGGAGGATAGCACTAATCAAAATCTGGACTATCGGCGTAATCGCCTACGGTTGGAGACGATTCCCTATTTGCAAGCCAATTTTAATCCGCAGTTAGAAGTGGCGATCGCCCAAACCTCGGAACTTTTACATGGGGATGTGATGTATTTAGAGTCACAGGCGCGTAAATTTTTTGAGGATGAGATATCGGTGTTTTGGAGCGATCGCTCTCCGCGATTGCATCGACAGCTTTTGCTAGAGCAACCCTTGGCTTTGCAAAGAAGAATTGTGCGGCAATTTCTAGGTTGCTATTTAATGCATCAGGTTAATTTTGAGGATATAGAGAGATTTTTAGCATTATTCACCGCCCAAAACCGATCGCAAAGCGCACCTTTTAAGGGCAATATTACGGCTTATGTGGAGCATCCTTGGATTATTCTTAACATCCCCGAAGCTTGAGACCAAGACTTCCAATGCTTTGCGCCCAAACCAAAGAACCAAATTTTTGATGGCGAGGCGAAGCCTCTCTATCAAAAATTTGGGATTCTTTGGTTTGGGGATTATTTGCCGCCCAGAGCGATCAAGGCGAAAAAGCTGCCACTGTTCCAGAGGCAATGTAAAAGCATTGAGGATAAGAGATTACCCGATCGCCAATAGACAAAACCCATCACCATGCCTAAAACCGTAAGTGGGATAATATCCGCAATATTTAAGTGAGCGAGAGCAAAGAGAAATCCACTTAAAGAGATCGCGCCCCACACAGGTAAAGACTTGGTGAGCGAAGGTAGCAAAAATCCTCGAAACAAATATTCTTCAAAAAAGGGTGCAGCGATCGCCAAAGTTGTCCAGAGGATAAATTTTGGTAAATTATTTTGACTATCCACGAGGATCGGTAATAAGGGATTGCCCCCCCCTTGACCATGCAAAAATTTTTGGCTAATTACGGAAACTAATAGAACTAGAGGAACCGCCGCAAAATATCCTAAAATGCCCCATCCTAACCATGTGGGTGGAAAGAGTTGAAAGCTAAACCAGCGATCGGGCAAGGGTTGATAAGCGGATAGGCTGGCTTGCAAGATCGGCAGCATTGGTAAAACCGACAACACATAGGGAATTAGAACTAAGAGAGATTGTAAAGTGAAGTCTTCAGTGGCGCGGGACTGTAAGCCCAATAGTTCAAAAAGTAGGGGTAAAACTAACTGGGTAACTAGACAAAAAGCCGAAAACCAGAGAACCATCACTTCCCAAGTTTTATCAATTCCCCAAGGTACTTGCCATTGAGTGAGAGGAGCAGTTTGATCTAATTTATTTGCTGATTCATTTTTAGAGGGATTATAAAAAGGAGAAGCTTTGCGAAAGAAAATCCATTGAATTAGTAGTCCTAGCCAAACCAAAATGCCCATACCGCCCCCAGCAAGAGGAATAGAGTTAACAATCAGGAGACGATTAAGGGCTGCATTGACTTCTATTTGAAACTGCTGTTCTATTTCTGGGATTTTTTCATTTCTTTGTTGAGATTCGTAGAGTTTTGATAGAGCTAACTTACGATACCAACCATCAAGGGTACGGCGAAGTTGAGGTTCGGCATTGGGAAAGAGGAGGACTGGTTCTGACCATAGCCCTTTGAGAATTTTTGCCGTTAGCCCATGAGTAGACATCGTCTCTCCCTCTAGATCGCTAACACTATTCCATGTGGCGATCGCCCCTTGCAGATCGCCAGTTTGCACTTGCAGCAAACCCATGCGAACGCTAATTTCACTGATGCTACCCTGTTTCTTTTTCCTTTGTTTGGTGATAAGGAGAGAATCTTCGGTGTCGTTATCTGAGGATTGAGATAGGCGATCGAGGCGAGTTAATACTGACTTATTGGCTTTGAGGACTTCTTGATAACTACCGAGAGCTTGAGTATAGATATTTTGCGGCTTGGCATCGCCAATGAGATTACGGAGGAGATCATCCGTCGCGTTATTGGGAGCTTGATCCTGTACTTGCGATGCTTGCAGGATCAAGTCCGTTTGCAATAAATCTAATTTGGTTTGTTCTTGAGGATTGTTCCAACTGGCTTGCAAAGTCAGCACAATAAATAAAATAGACAATAAGCTGAGAATGCTTAGTAACAATGATTTAGCATTCAAAGATTTATCACTCAACGGCTTAGAATCCATTCTTTTATAGGTAGATGGCGGCATGGCTTAGGCATCGCTCATCCTATCATTTCGATCCTGTAAATCGCAAACCCGCAATTCCTAAGACGATTAGACCAATAAAAATAAATCGCGGTAAGTCTTTGGGTTCTCCCAGCCAGAGGGAACCAACGATCGCTGTGCCAACTACGCCAATACCTGTCCAAACGGCATAGCCTGTGCCGACGGGCAAGGTCTTGAGGGCTTGAGCAAGCAGAATAAAACTGGCGGTAAGGGTGGAAAGGGTGATGAGGCTTGGAATGGGTTTAGTGAAGCCATCGGTATATTTGAGGTTGCTTGCCCAGATGACTTCCAATAGTCCTGCAATAATTAAATAAATCCAATCCATTATTTCACTCAATTTTTCATCAACTATAGCCAAAATCCCATGAGGTTGAGCGGCAAAGCCGCTCAACCTCATGGGGAAAAGAAGAAGCAAAGGCTTTAGTTCTTTAGGTGGACGGCTTAGCGCCAAGGCAAAAATTGGCTAGCCAAAAGGGGGGACAACACTTTCGTGAATTAAAAACTAAACCCAATAAGGATTTTAAAAGCACTAAATGGCGTAGCTATTTAGTGCTTGGGTATTGGTGGTGAAATTTGGTAATGCAATACAAAATGCTCTTTCTAGGTTTTCCCACTCGTGCTTCGATCTAGATATTCGATATATATCTGTGGTCACTTGCATTAGAACAAATCAAAACCTAAGAAGCTAGTTGCGGCGCGAAGCGCCGCAACTAGCCTTCTAGTTTTGTGTCCTAACAAGAATGGCAACAGCTATAGTTATACAAAAGTGCAAAAGAGTCGTCATAATTTTGCACTTTGCCGTTATTTTTTAAGAACAAACAATAAAACCATTTGAGGTGAGGAGTGGCGATGCAGGATTGGTTTCAGGTTTCCTTGCGATTGTCGATCGCTTGTTTGGTGGTAGTTGGTGGTGCGATCGCTGTCGATGCTGCGCCTCAAAGTAAAACTCCAAGTAAAACTCAAATTAAAAATAGCCCAACTAAAGTCTCCAATAAAAGCCCTGATAAAACTCAAAGTAAACAGGCGATCGGCAAAAATGCGCCTGTGTCGAAAAAAAGTGAAGACAGCGCAGTTAATCAGGCGAAATATTTACGTTTAGACTCTCAAGTTAACTCTCCAAAGTCGATTTTCCTAGCGCAAGAGACATCAGACAGCAATCTCCGCCAAAATCTCAAGATCGATCCCCTGCCGACGGTTACGCCCCCTGCGGTAAATGCACCGAGCTTGGGTTTTGGCATTCCTAGTGCCTTTGGAGCAAGCTGGGGCGATGCCTTTGTTTCGGCGGCGATCGCTACGGCGGGTAAGTCTCGCGATGGTCAAGTGGATGGCAGCATCAGTACAGGGTTTGGTGTGGGAGATGCCCGAAACGCTGTCGGTCTAGAGGTTGTCTACAATATGGGTAGCATCCGAAACTTTGGCTCAAATGGGACTTTTGATGCGAAGTTACACCGTGTAGTTTATAGCGAGGGCGCAACCCAGATAGCAGTGGCGGCGGGTTGGGATGCCTTTGCTCAGTATGGCAATGAAGGGGTAAGACCTTCATCCGCCTATGGGGCGGTGAGCAGCTATACGCTATTGCAGCCCAATGACTCATTTAATAAGATGCCCATTTCTTTTACGCTAGGAGCGGGTGGCGGTAATTTTAGGAGGGGCAATGCGAGTACGGGTGTATTCGGAGGCGTTGGTTTACAGGTGCATCCACAGATAGGCTTAGGGGCAGCTTGGAGTGGTGTGGGTTTAAATTTAGGTTTTTCCTACGTTCCTGTTACTTCAATTCCTCTCACCATCTCCATTTCAGGATTAGATCTTACTGATAATTCGATTGGTGGCAGGGTTTTACTTTTTGGTGTTAGCTATGGGTTTAATTTCTTGCCGACAAAATAGTGCCAAAACTAAAAATGGCTACGCCATTCTTAGTTTTAAAAACCTTAAAGGGTTTGCATTTTAATTCATAAAAGTGTTGTCCCACTTTCGTGAATTGGTAGAAGACGAATCTCCATTGCCCAATTCATTACTTCCTACAAAATTATGTCTAAAATCAAACCCTTTCTAATCGCGCTCAGTTTACTTCCCCTTTCCTTGGGTGCTTTTCAAATCGCCGCCCTTGCCCAGACGACACAAATTTTGTCGCCTAGTAAGGGGCTAGCAGGTTCGGCTAGTGGCAACAATGGGCTGAGTATTCTTTATAAGAATAATTATCTTGAGAAAACGGTCATCCTCACCGAAGCCCAGCAACTTGCTTTAAATGACGCGGCTCAGGCGCTGGTAGGTATTTTGAAGAGTGGTAGTGATACTGCCAAGCTGGTAACCATTCTCGGCTTGCAGACTAGTAATTTAAATTTAGATGCTGCTTTAGCGTTATTTGAAAATAAGAAAATAATCTATAAGGATCTGGTTGCTTCTGAGAACATCACCATCAAAGCTGGGGATAAAACTCTTATATTAAGGCGATCTAAATATCAAGATCCTCTCGCGGCGGCGGCGGCGGCGGCCGCAATTTTGGAGGCGGGGGGAACGATTGAGCAAGCCGAACTAGCCGCATCTCTCGCAGGTACTGGAGCCGATCCCCAAGCCTGTATGAGGCTAGTAGCAGCGTTGAGTGGATTATTCGCTAATCTTGACATAGCCAGCCTTCCCTCCACTAAGCTAACGGCTTTGTTTGATAACCCATTACTAACTGCAACAGGAATTAAAACTAAATCCATCGATGACAAAAATTTCCTTATCGCTCAAACCCGTGCGGCTGTCCAAGTCGATGCCAATAAGCTGAATAAAGCCCTTTTGGCTTATAACGAAGTCATCGACAAGAGCAACCCTAAAGCCGTCGCCAATCTTGCTAAAAACGAAGACTTCAAACTGATCGGTCAAAATCTTCGCCAGCTAAGAGCCTCCATTCGCTAGAACCCAAGCTCCTATGCTGTCAAGATTAAAATTACTCCTAATTACGGCGATCGCCGCCCCTACAATCGCCATCCTCACAATCTCCGCCATCGCGATCGCTCCGATCGCGATGGCAATACCTGCGATCGCACAGACAACCTCACGCCCTGAAGCAGATCGTTTACTAGAGCTAGGTAAACAACAATATCGTAGCGACCAGTTTGAGGCGGCGATTGAGTCTTGGCAAAAAGCTCTGGCGATCTATCGAGTCATCAAAGATAAAGAGGGTGAAGGCAAAGCCCTCGGTAACATCGGTAGTGCCAACGACGCACTGGGCAAATATGACCAAGCGATCGCCTACCATCAACTTGCCTTAGCAATTGACCGAGAACTTAAAGACCGTAAGGGAGAGGGGATATCTGTCGGCAATCTTGGTAATGCCTATAATGCACTTGGTAACTACAATAAGGCGCTCGAATATTACCAACAGGAACTAGCGATCGCTAAGGAGATCAGCGATCGCCAAGCAGAGGGAGCCGTATTAGGTAAATTAGCGATCACCTATGAAACCCTTGGTAAATACGAACGCGCGATTGAACTTTTTGGGCAGGAACTAGCGATCGCAAGGGAAATCAATGATCGCCAAGCCGTATTCATGGCTTTAGGAAATCTGGGGCTTGCCTATAAAGCCCTCGGCAACTATGGCAAAGCCCTTGAATCTCATCAAGAGTCCCTAGCGATCGCCAGATTGCTCAAAAATCGCCAAAGTGAAGGCATCGCCTTGGGAAATCTAGGCAATACCTATAAGTCTCTTGGCAACTATGGCAAGGCAATCAAGTTTCACCAAGAGTCTTTAGATCTTTTACGACAAACCAAGGATCGGCTGGGTGAGGGAGCCGCCTTAGGCAATCTGGGCAATGTTTTCTTTGCGGTGGGGAACTACAACAAGGCGATCGAATATCAGCAAAACGCTTTAAAAATCCTACGGGAAATTAAAGATCGACTCGGAGAGGGTGTCGCACTAGATAATCTTGGTAATGCCTATCGGGAATTGGGAGACTTTGACAAGGCGATCGCTTATCAGCAACAGTCTTTAGAAATCAAACGGGCGATCGGCGATCGCTTTGGCGAACGGGTCGTAATTGGCAATTTAGGCTTTGCCTATACCTCTCTGAGCGATTATGCCAAGGCTTTTGCCTATCAACAGCAGTCCCTAGCGATCGCCAAGAAACTCAAGGATCGTGATGGTGAAGGTATTTCCTTCGACAATCTGGGTTATTTATTTGCCAAACAGAACCAACTCGAACTTGCCATTCTCTATTACAAGCAAGCGGTCAATGTTAGAGAATCCATCCGCAAAGATATTAAAAATCTCAATAAAACCGAGCAGCAATCCTATACCAACACCATTGCTGGTAGTTATCGCCGCCTTGCCGACTTGCTAGTCAAACAGGGGCGCGTCATGGAAGCTCTGCAAATTCTCGATCTGCTCAAAATCCAAGAATTAGAAGACTATCTCAAAAATATCCAAGGGAACGATCGCACTTCGCAAGGGGTGCGGATATTAGAACCAGAGCGAGTAGTTAGCGATCGCCTATTAACCCTTAGCTTTGAGAAAACTGCGGAACTTAATCGCAGTCTAGCAAGCCAAATTCGGCAATTACCCAATTCTGAAATAAACAGGGTTCCTGAATACCTGCAAAAGCTGCCTCAAGGTCATGTGCTGCTCTATCCGATGATCCTTAGCGATCGCCTTGAGATTGTTCTCTTTTCTCCTAATTCCTTGCCGATCCATCGCGCCGTGGCGATCGCCCAAGCCGACTTGAGCGAGCTAATTCAAGATTTTAAGTCTGACTTGCAAGATTTCACCTCTGAGGATGCCAGAGATTCAGGCTATCGTCTTTACAAGCTGTTGATCGAGCCAATTGAAGGCGACTTAGTGGCAACCAAAGCAAAGACAATTCTCTATGCCCCCGATCGCCAACTGCGTTATATTCCCCTTGCCGCGCTTTACGATGGCAAAAATTGGCTGATCGAGCGATATCGAGTGAGTAATCTGATCGCCTATAGTCTTAGCGATTTTAGTCCGAAGCCTAAAATTGCCCATAGTATTCTCGCGGGAGCCTTTGGCGGCAAAAATGGCGAGTTGAAGTTTGGACAATATGGCATCCCGGCCACGATTAATGAGATTCGGGCGATCGTGCGATCGCAGCTAAACTCTACTGCTCTAGAAGAAAATACCTTCAGTCGCCAAGGCATAGAATCGCGACTGAAACAGCACAATATTCTCCATCTTGCTACCCATGCCGAATTCAATACAGGTAGCCCCAATAATTCGCGCATCTTCTTTGGCAATGGCGATATTCTCAATTTAGGGGAAATATCAGCTCTGCCTTTACAAAATATTGACTTAATTGTCTTGAGTGCCTGTCAGACAGGGGTGGGCAAGCTGGGTAATGGTGTCGAAATTTTAGGTTTTGGCTATCAAGTCCAAAAAGCAGGCGCAAAAACAGCGATCGCTTCGTTGTGGTCAGTGGACGATCGCGGCACGCAGGCTCTTATGGAGGCTTTTTATCGCGAACTCCAAAAAGGGAATTTGACTATTTCCGAAACTTTGCAAAGCGCCCAACTAAAAGCGATCGGCTCTACTAAGTTTAATCACCCCGCCTACTGGTCAGCCTTTTTCATTATTGGCAATGGTCTATAACAACAGAGAGGCGGCGCGAAGCGCCGCCTCTCTGTACATTGCTGCCGTTAAATAAAGAAAGGGCTACGCCATTTCTTTATTTGGTATAAAACGCGCAAAACGTTGAATTATTTTCGTAATGAGAGCGAACTTAGGACTACGCTTACAGAACTTAGAGCCATCGCTAAACCAGCGATCGTCGGATTGAGGGTAATCCCAAAATTAGGATAGAGAATCCCTGCGGCGATGGGAATCGCAAGGGTGTTATAGGCGAAAGCCCAGAATAAATTTTGGCGAATTTTGCTAAAAGTAGCGCGGCTAAGCTCGATCGCAGGGACGACATCGCTAATATCATGGCGCATCAAAACGATATCTGCCGTTTCCATTGCCACATCGGTTCCTGAACTGAGGGCAATGCCAACCGTCGCACTGGCTAGGGCGGGAGCATCATTCACGCCATCGCCCACCATCGCTACACGCTGACCACTTGCCAATAAGTTTTGGATTGCCGCCGCTTTGCCGTCGGGCTTGACTTCGGCGATCGCCCGTTCTGGGGGAATGCCTAGCTGTGAGGCGATCGCGATCGCCGTTTCTTGTCGATCGCCTGTGAGCATCCAGACCTGTAAACCCATCGCTTCGATTTGACGTACTACATTTGCCGCTTCAGGCTTGAGGCGATCGCGGATGGCAATCAGTCCTAATAGCCGACCATCCACAGCCACAAAAATAGGAGTCTTGCCTAATTCCGCCAATTGCTGCGATCGCGTTTGCATCTCTTCAGTAATTACCACAAGGCGATCGCCCAACCATTCACCATTGCCCACGAGAATTTTTTCGCCCTTGCTGAGTGTGGCTTCTACGCCGCAACCCATCACAATTTGCGAAGAAGCGGTAGGCAGGAGTGCCAAATTTAAATCTTCGGCTTTAGCGATTGTAGCTGCGCCGAGAATGTGATTTGCGCCCACCTCCGCACTCGCAGCAATTTGCAAAACCCGACGAGCCGAATCAGGAATTTCGCGATCGCCTAAACTTTTGAAAGTAGTTTGCTCGACCATCGTGCGCCCGAACACCAATAAATCATTGGTGATTACATCGGTTACCTCTGGCTTGCCTGTCGTTAAAGTCCCCGTTTTATCAAAAACAATCGCCGAAAGTTGATCGATCTTTTCCAGACTTGCGCCGCCCTTAATCAAAATTCCCCGCTCTGCGCCCAAGCCCGTCCCCACCATAATGGCTGTCGGCGTAGCTAATCCCAGCGCACAGGGGCAAGCCACCACCAGCACGGCGATCGCTAAGCGTAAGCTAAAGATCAATTCTGTATGGAGTAGTCCATACCAAACGATAAAGGTTAAAGCGGCGATCGCCATGACCGCATAGGCAAAATATCCCGCCACGCGATCGGCTAAAAATTGAATTGGGGCTTTGCTCGCCTGTGCCGACTCCACGAGGGAAACAATTCTTGCCAAGGTCGTATCCGAACCAGTTTGAATCACCTTGATCGTCATTGCTCCCGTCAAATTGAGAGTAGCTCCCGTCACTTGCGCCCCCACCTGTCTATGCACAGGCATTGATTCGCCTGTGAGCATCGACTCATCAATGCTGGAGCTACCGCTAATAATTTCGCCATCCACAGGAATTTTTTCTCCCGGAAAGACCACGATGCGATCGCCCACCTGCAAATCTTCTACCGCCATCGGTACTTGGATCTCGCCATCCGCACCATTGACTAATAATCTGGCGCTAGGAGGCTGTAACTCCATCAAGGCGCGAATTGCTTGCGAGGCTTTGCCCTTGGCTCTTTCTAACAAAGCTTGTCCTAACAGCACAAACCCCAACAGCATCACAGGTTCTTCAAAAAAGCATTGCCAATTTAATTGGGGTACAAATAGGGCGATCGTACTTGCTAAATAAGCCGAAATTGTCCCTAAACCCACAAGGGAGTTCATGTTAGGGGCGCGATACCAGAGAGATTTCAAGCCATCCCACCAGATCGGGCGACCAATCCATCCCAAGGCGATCGTCGAGACTACCCAATGGGCGTACATATTGCCAATCAAGGGCAAATCAGCGATACCAATTAAGCCCACATGCCCCACGATTGCTAAACCAACTAAAAAGGCAGGAATCGCTAATTCGGGCGTAATTCCTAACCAAAGTTTGGGAGATTTGGCAAAAGCTGCGCCTGTTAACGCATCCCCAGATTTGGGTGAATGTTTGGCGCGATCGCCTTTCTCAATCAGTGTGGCTCGAAAGTTCGCCTTGGCGATCGCCTCAATTAACTGTGGTGCTAACTCCTGCGGCGAATGGTCATTGCCATAGATCACCGTTGCCTTTTCGGTTAATAGATTGACACTAGCGGCAAGTACGCCCTTGCAGCCAAGCAGGCGCTTTTCGACCACAGCCACACAGCCAGCACATTTCATGCCAGCGATCGCTAGAGTCAAGGAGCTAGATTCCACTTTCGGGGTTGCTACTACTGATTGAGTTACTGTCACAAACTTGTTTCCCAAATTTATTTCCACATTTATGGCTACACAGCCACTGTACTTTTTTAGCAAAAAAACAGCTAGTACTAAAAGCTGATAGCCACAAAGCAGTACATAGGGTTAGCATATACGCAAATCTAGTTTGATAGATTGGGTAATTATTCGGATACAAAGTCTAAATGCATTGGCTTTAGTCTAATTTTCTTGCTCTGGGTGATAGCAATCTCAAATGAATCAGTCGCAAGACAAGATGCTTAAGGACTTTGCTCCCTAGGACGTAGATTCTCTAAATGATTTAGGATTGCTATAGGTGACTGTTAAACTTTAAAGATATTTCGGTTAAGTTAAGGAAAATAGTGTTATCTACTATTCATCCTAGCCCCTAAATCTAGGTAATTTATGCAAAATATCTTCAGACCCTAAATCTTAGCAAGGCTTTACCGACTGACTAGTATTTACGATGAGTATTCGCACTAATTAACAAAAAGATAAAAACTTAGAGATTTTTATCAATACTCTTGTCAAAAATTTACTAGATTTTTAGACTTGCCCCAATGGTTCAAAATTCTCTGACACTGAGTTAGCTAATGTCCATTTCTGACAGCGAGTTTTCTATTCATTTTTGGGGTGTACGTGGAAGTATAGCCACCCCAGGTCCTAGCACAGTGCGCTATGGAGGCAATACTCCTTGTGTAGAAATACGCTGCCACGGTGAGCGTATTATTTTTGATGGGGGAACGGGTATCCGAGTCTTAGGACAGCATTTACTCAAGCAGATGCCTGTAGAAGCGAGTATCTTTTTTACCCATAGTCACTGGGATCACGTTCAGGGATTTCCTTTTTTTACGCCAGCTTTTGTTAAGGGCAATAAGTTTAAGATTTACGGCAAAGTTGCGCCCACGGGACAAACGATGCAGGAACGTCTCGAAGAACAAATGCATCATCCCAACTTTCCTGTACCACTGCGAGTGATGGGTTCTTGTATGGATTTCTTTGATGTCAAAGTGCCGAGTGTAATGGATTTGGGGCATGGGGTTACAGTGGAGGCGGGAGAACTCAATCACCCTGGGGAAGCCACGGGCTATCGAGTAAGTTGTGGCGATCGCTCGGCTGTATATGCCACGGATACGGAGCATTTTGAAAATCGCCTCGATGATAATTTAGTTTATTTGGCGCGTAATGCTGATGTGTTGATTTTAGATGCGACTTACTCCGATGAGGAATATTGGTCAAGTACAACGCCAAAACTGGGTTGGGGACATTCCACTTGGCAAGAGGCGATTAAGGTGGCGGAGGCTGCCAATGTCAAAACCCTTGTAATTTTCCACCATGATCCTTTGCATAGTGATGATCAATTAGATGAGGTTGGTCGATTAGCTAAGGAAAAGTTTGCGGGTACGGTGATGGCGAAGGAAGGTATGTGTATTTCTATTCCGATTCGCGCCGATGCTAAGCCTTTAGTCCAAGTAATCTAGAACTTAGAAATGGCTGTGCCATTTCTAAGGTTGGTTTAACAAACTTTGAATCATTCGGGATAGATTTTTGAGCTTGATGGGCTTCGGTAAATAATCATTTACTCCTGCTTCTAGGCATTTTTCGCGATCGCCTGTCATCGCTAAAGCCGTGAGCGCAATAATGGGCGTGTTTGCCAAAGCAGGTTCGTGGCGAATTTGCCGAGTTGCCTCTAATCCATCTAAGACAGGCATTTGCACATCCATCAAGATTAAGTCAGGGTGATGTTCTTTTGCCATAGCGATCGCTTCTTCTCCGTTATGAGCCAAGATCATCCGATAGCCCTTCGCCTCAAAATAACAAGTAATCGTACTAATATTTGCCTCATTATCTTCAGCTAATAGAATTAAAGGTAATTGCTGTGGAGATGGCGAGAAAGTAACGTTATCACTATCATGGGAATCTGCAATCTGTGGTTCAGGTGTGGATGAATTAACCGGCTTGAGAAGACCGTCATAGGGAAGTCGCACCATAAAACAACTGCCCACACCCACCTCACTCGTTAGCCCGATTTTGCCCCCATGCATTTCGGTAAGTCTTTTCACTAAGGCAAGCCCTAGCCCAGTCCCCACATATTGACGATTCAAAGCGCTATCGATTTGGATAAAGGGTTGAAAGAGTTTATTAATATTCTCTGGAGAAATACCAATCCCTGTATCAATTACGGCTATCTGCACATAGCTAGAGGGGAGATGCTCGGAACTAGGAGTAACCGTTACTTCGAGGATAATCCTCCCTCCTTCGGGGGTAAATTTGACGGCATTATTTAGCAAATTAATCAGAACTTGGCGCATTTTTCGCTCATCGATGAGCAGATCTGGTAAGGCGTTAGGAATGTTATCAACTAATTGAATAGATTTCTTGTCTGCTTGCTGCTTAACAAAGGAAATGCTGGATTTACATAGCATTTGTAGCGATGTCATCTCTAAATCTAAGGTCATTTGACCTGATTCAATTTTGGCTACGTCTAGGATGTCATTAATTAACGACAGTAAATGCATCCCACTGCGCTCAATGGTTTGCAAAGCCTTGATTTGTCGATCGCTGGTTACTCCAAATACGCCTTCCTGCAATCCTTCGGTCATGCCTAAAATCGCATTAAGAGGTGTTCGCAATTCATGGCTCATGTTGGCAAGAAACTCATCCTTGAGTCTGGTGGCCCGGATCAGTTCTTCATTGGAAATCGCCAGCTTTTGATTAGTTTCCGTAAGTTGTGCTTCTGCTTGTTGGCGGATAGAAAGTTCTTGTTGTAACTGCTCATAGAGAATCGATTGTTGGATCGCGATCGCCAATTGAGTAGCAATTTGCTTGAGCAAATCAATCTCCCCACTTTGCCATTGACGCGGGCGATCGCATTGATGGGCAATCAATAGTCCCCAAAGCTTTTGATTAAAAACGATGGGAACCACTAATTTAGCTCGAACTTGAATTGATTGTAAAAATTCGATCAAGCACGGTAAAACATACTGCTCAGGATCTAGACTATCGTTCAAACTATAGATGCGACCTTGAACATAGCGATCATAATTTATCTCAGGAAATACTTCCTCTGGAAATGCTATATCTAAAACTCGCGTCCACCCTGCGGAAACTGCTTCCGCAATGGCAGATCCTGTGCCACCCGCAAATACTCGATAGACCAGCACGCGATCGGTCTGTAAGCATTGATGGATTTCTTCGACCGTGGCATTAAGAATTTCGGAGAGGTTGAGAGAAGCGCGGATGCGCTGCGTGATCGAAGTAAGTAAACTTTCTTGGTTGACTTTTTGCTGCAATCTCAACTCATTGAGCTTGCGATCGGTAATATCTTGGATCAAAGAAAGTAAATAGGCTTTACCCTCCTCATTGGAGAGCATCGATCTCGCAATTGAGACCTTGCGAATTTGTCCATCTTTACGCTTAATTTCCCACTCTTCCACGGTAGGGCGATCGCCAGTCTTGGTTTGCAACTCCAGAGCATGGATGTTAGGCTCAAATTGGGGCGAGGAGATGATTGTGGGATAAAGAGATTGATCCCATCCAAAGCGATTAATTTCAAATAAGCTATAGCCTGTAATCAACTGCATTTGTTGATTCCAAACCGTAAACCGCAGAAATGGAAATTCCTCAATTTCATGACAAACACATAGCCCCTCCGTCATGTTTTCCACAATTTGATGACGGAAAGTATTTTCCTTGTGTAGTGCTGCTTGAGCCAACTTGCGAGCGGTCATATCAAAGCGAATTGTGAGGTATTGAAATGGAGTTCCCTGTGAGTCTAAAAATGGGACGATTGCGGTCTCGACCCAATAAAGAGAACCATTTTTGCGGCGATTACAAATTTCTCCACGCCAAATTTCTCCACTGGAGATGGTTCGCCATAGTTTTTTAAAAAAGCTAGAGGGATGGTAGCCAGACTTTACTATGCGATGGGTTTGCCCGAGGAGTTCCTCTTTGCTGTAGCCCGAAATCTCAATAAAGCGCTCGTTCGCGTAGGTGATCGTGCCTTTTTTATCGGTAATCGCCACGATCGCAGTTTGATCTAGAGCGAGCTTAATGGAAGATACTTCCTGTAATAACTGTTGACGCTGTAGCTCTACTTGCTTGCGATCGCTAATATCCATGGCAATACCGACCACATGAGTGACTAGTCCTTCGCTATTCGCTAAGGCTTTACCCCTCAACAAGATATAGCCCATAGACCCGTCAACCCGCCGAATCTGTACATCGATCTCTTTGGATTCGCGAAACTGAATTGCTTCATTGATGAGATTAAGAAATTTGGGGCGATCTTCTTCTACCAAAAAATTTAGCGATTCCTCATAGCTTGGTTCAGGCAGATCAGATTCCAAGCCTAAAATTCTAAATAATTCTGACGACCAAGCAATTTGATGAGTATGAATATTCAATTCCCAACTACCTAGATGGGCAATCTGTTGGGCTTCTCTTAAGCTAGCTTCGCTTTTCTTTAACTCAAGGGTACGCTGCTTTACTCTTTCTTCGAGAGTTTCATTGAGTTGCGTCAACATTTCGACGCTTTGCTTGCGCCCCGAAATGTCTAAATTTGTGCCAAGCATTCGCAAGGGCTTCCCGTCCTCATCCCATTTCACTACCTTGCCCTTACTAAGCACCCATACCCATCCCCCCAATTTATGACGTAACCGAAATTCACATTCATAGCTATTCGTTTCTCGCTGAAAATGCTGCTCTAAAGTAATTTTCACCCTTGAAAAGTCTTCAGGATGGATTTGGTGATGGAAAGTCTCAACGCTTAAAGGCTGTAGTTCCTCAAGGCTATAGCCTAATATCGCCGCCCAGCGATCGTTAATTTCTACTTCCCCCGCCTGCACTAGCCAATCCCATAAACCGATGCCCGATCCTTCGATCGCCAGCCTTAACCGTTCTTTGACATAATCTAGTTCTAAAATATTCCTTTTTCTTTCCGCCCGAATTTGGACTTCCCGAAGTTCCCGCCGCACCACCTCAGGCAACCGTATCAAATGCCCCTTCATCAAGTAGTCACTAGCGCCTTGTCGCATTAGTTCAACGGCGGAGATTTCACCAATCGTTCCTGAAACAACAATAAAAGGTAAATCAAATGGACTATTTTTAAGGATGGTTAGGGCTTCAGGCGCACTGAAATTTGGCAAATGATAAGCAGAAATTACTAAATCCCACGATCGCTTAGTTAGTGCTGTTTGTAAGTCTTCGGCGCTTTCTACCCTTTCCCAGTCAACCTGAAATCCGCTCCGACGTAATTCCAGAACAAGCAAAATTGCATCATCTTCTAAGTCTTCCACAATTAAGACATTCAGATTGTTAGTCATCGGCTAAGAATTCTTCGGTTAGTTGTTCCACTATGAACTACAAATATTTCATTAACAATATTACAGCCTATTGAGGTTTTCATTTGGTTGTATAGCAATGTGAGCTTTGCTATATAGCGTACGGGTAAAAATTGATTATTTTCGTCTGCAACGCTCTATTGGCGATCGCGATATCTCTAAAAAATCTTGATTTTGCCTCTTCTTTAAGCACACGAAAAATACAAGAAAATGTGTATCGGTCTTTAGTTTAGGTTATATGCCGCTATTTAAGTATTAATATGCAGTAATTTAATTAAGTGTGTTTATTTAAAGAGATATGACCCCAACCCTCCCCACCGAGCAAATCGATCGCATTGTGTGGAATCAACACCACGACCCCTTTACAGTCCTTGGTCCCCATGAAATTGAGCAAGATGGTAAGTCGGTATGGGTGGTTAGAGCGTATCTACCCGACGCAGAGGCAGTATCCGTAGTTACGCCCGACCAACACAAAGAATATCCGATGCATTCGGTGCATCATCCTCACTTTTTTGAATGTATAATTAGTGACGCGCCCCACCTATTTAGTTATCAGCTTAGAGTCAAGTCTGGTGAAAGCGATCGCCTAATCCACGATCCCTACTATTTTAAATCGCCACTACTCACCGAATTTGATGCTTATTTATTCGGTGAAGGTACGCATTATCAAATTTACGAAAAAATGGGCGCTCATCCTACCACCATTGATGGTGTGAGTGGCGTTTATTTCGCTGTCTGGGCTCCTAATGCCCGTAACGTCTCTGTCATTGGCGACTTCAATAGCTGGGACGGACGCAAGCACCAAATGCGTAGAGGTAATACAGGCATTTGGGACTTGTTTATTCCTGAGCTAGTGGTTGGCACAGTCTACAAATACGAAATTAAAAGTCCCGCAGGACATATTTACGAAAAATCCGATCCCTATGGCTTCTTCCAAGAAGTACGTCCGAAGACCGCCTCGATCGTTACCGATCTCAGCACCTATGAATGGAGCGATCAGAAATGGCTCGAAACTCGCCGCACTGAAGATCCGCTGAAAAAGCCCATTTCTGTCTATGAGATGCATCTAGGTTCATGGATGCACGCCTCCAGTGCCAATCCTCCCGCCAGTGGCTATCCTGCGGTATCGGCAGCCGATCTCAAGCCGGGCGCAAGATTTCTCACCTATCGTGAACTTGCGGAAGACCTCATTCCCTACGTCAAAGAGATGGGCTATACCCACATCGAAATGATGCCGATCGCTGAGCATCCCTTTGACGGCTCATGGGGCTATCAGGTCACAGGCTACTATGCCGCGACTTCCCGCTATGGCACGCCCCAAGATTTGATGTATTTCATTGACAAGTGTCACCAAAATGACATTGGCATCCTTGTGGACTGGGTTCCTGCTCACTTCCCTAAGGATGGACATGGCTTATCCTTCTTTGATGGCACATTCCTCTATGAGCCTGAAGATGTTCGCATCGGTGAGCATAAGGAATGGGGAACTAAAATCTTTAACTACAAGCGTAGTGAAGTTAAAAACTTCCTGATTGCCAATGTTCTATTTTGGTTTGAGAAGTATCACATTGATGGAATCCGTGTCGATGCCGTTGCCTCTATGATTTACCGCGATTACAATCGTAAATCTGGCGAATGGCTTGCTAATGAATATGGTGGTCGCGAAAGTTTAGAAGCGATCGAGTTATTTCGTCACTTACACAGTATTCTCTTTACCTATTACCCCGGAGCCTTATCGATCGCCGAAGAATCAACTTCTTGGCCGATGGTCACATGGCCCGCTTACTCAGGTGGCTTAGGCTTTAACCTGAAGTGGAACATGGGCTGGATGCACGATATGCTTGATTATTTCAAGCTTGATCCATACTTCCGTGGACATAACAATAATTATCTTACCTTTAGCATTTGGTATGCCTTCAGCGAAAACTTTATGCTGGCGCTTTCCCATGACGAAGTGGTGCATGGTAAGAGTCCAATGATTGGCAAGATGCCGGGAGATGAATGGCAGAAGTTTGCTAATCTGCGCTGTCTCTACGGCTATATGTTTACTCACCCCGGTAAGAAGACCATGTTTATGGGCATGGAAATTGGACAATGGGCAGAATGGAACGTTTGGGGTGATTTGGAATGGCATTTGCTGCAATATCCCAACCACAAGACACTTCAAAAATATGTCGGCGATCTCAACAAACTTTTGCGATCGCTTCCTGAACTTTACACTCAAGACTTCTCCCCTGAAGGCTTTGAGTGGATTGAATGTAATGACACCCAAAACTCAGTAATCTCGTTTCTCCGTAAGGGATTAAATGGTGATTTTGTATTGGTGGTCTGCAACTTTACTCCAGTTCCACATCATAATTATCGAGTTGGCGTTCCCAAAAAAGGTTTCTACAAAGAAGTTCTCAATAGTGATTCCCAAATTTATGGTGGTGGCGGACTTGGCAATATGGGCGGCAAATATGCCGATGAGTATGGTACGCATGGCAAGCCTTATTCTCTAGATGTCACCGCACCTCCTCTAGGTGTAGTGGTATTGAAATACACTGGCGAAGTTTAAAAAAAGCAAAAAAAGCGGCGCGAAGCGCCGCTTTTTTGCTTGGTTACATCAAGAAGGACAATAGAGGCTTTTTAGGCTTTGGGTAGTACAGATAAATAAAAAAGCTGGCTTCGCCAGCTTTTTTATTTATTTGGGTTTTAAGAAAGCGCAAAGCGCTGTAGCTATAAAATTAGCTGGAAATAAACTTCATGGAAACACCATTCATACAGTAGCGTTTGCCTGTTGGCTTCGGCCCATCATCGAAGACATGACCTAAATGTCCCCCACATCGACTGCAATGAACTTCAACGCGCTTCATAAAAAAGGAAATATCAACGGTAGTGGCGATTGCCCCTTCGATAGGTTGAAAAAAGCTCGGCCAGCCCGTACCACTATTGAATTTTGTATCTGATATAAACAGTGGCAAATCGCAACCTGCACAGTTGTAAGTACCCTTGCTATATTCCTTATCTAAGGGACTTGTAAAAGCTCGCTCAGTGCCATGCTTGCGTAAAACGCGAAACTGCTCGGGTGTGAGGACTTGTTTCCATTCATCTTCAGTTTTCATAAAAAGTAACAGTTACTACTATCTACCATTTCGATTATAATTGTAACAATACTTAAAGCTGAGAAATCACTTCAAACTTTAACAGGTTAAACAACAATGGCATTTGAACTCCCACCTTTACCCTACGCCCCAGATGCTCTTGCAGCTTCGGGTATGTCTGCTGAGACCCTATCATTTCACTATGGCAAACACCATAAAGCCTATGTTGATAACCTCAACAACCTAATTAAAGATACCGATCTTGCTGATAAGTCTTTAGAAGAAATCATCAAGACTAGCTACAAAGAAGGTAAAGCAGGAATCTTTAATAATGCTGCTCAGGTATGGAATCATACCTTCTACTGGAATGGTATTAAGCCTGCTGGTGGTGGCGAGCCTACTGGTGCTTTGTTAGAAGCAATCAATGCCAGCTTTGGTAGCTTAGATAACTTTAAGACCGAATTTAAAAATGCTGGTGCTACTCAATTTGGTAGCGGCTGGGCATGGTTGGTTGCTGAAGGCGGTGCTTTGAAGATTACCAAAACTCCTAACGCTGAAAACCCTCTGATTCACGAAGGTCAAGTTCCTTTGTTGACCATGGATGTTTGGGAACATGCTTACTATTTGGACTTCCAAAATAGTCGTCCTAACTTCATGGCTAACTTTGTGGAAAAGCTAATCAACTGGGATTTCGTCGCTGACAACTTCGCGGCTGCCTAAGTGTAAAAAGTGCATAGCACTTTTTGACTTTTTTGACTAAAAAAGAGAAGCCTCGCTTTCCGAGGCTTCTCTTTTTATTTGGTCTAAAATTAAGCAATAATATCAATTCACGAAAGTGTGACAACACTTTTGGGAATTAAAGACCAAACTCAGTAAGGATTTTCAAATGAAGAAATGGTGTAGCCATTTCTTCATTTGAAAATCCTTTCCCAACCAAGAAATAGCAGTGCGTGGCTTTGCCACGCACTGCTATTTCTTGGCTTTAGCATCTCCCGCGAGTTTGACCGCTTCCTGCACTTGCCTTAATGGAACCTGATGCGATCGCGCTAACTTCGCACAGTCCTCATACTCAGGCTGAATTGTCGCAAAACCATCACGCCATGCAATTTTAATTCTCGCTTTTCCATATTTTGTTTCCACCTCATGGATTTCGCGATCGAGAATTTTGCGCTCCTGAAAGCGATATCGAATACCGAGAGTACTCGTCTCCCGAAAGAGAATCTCCTCGCAAATAGCAAGGCGATCACCTAGACAAATTACCGTAATTAATATACCAGTGCGCGATTTTTTCATGCCGATCGCTTGGGTATAGACATCTAAAGCCCCATGCCGCAATAGCTCCTCCATCGTGAAGGCGATCGCCTGTGCGGTCATATCATCTACTTGGGTTTCGAGAATTGCGATCGTTTCTGTAGTGTGAAGAGATTCTCTCTTAGAGAAATGAATGTCTTCCAGATTTAGGCTTTTTTTTTCTTACTCTTACCAATCCAGAGCCGCAGAGCATTAGGAATTTCTAAATCTTGAGAACCAGCCCCTAAACCGATTTTCTTGATTTTCATTAAGGGAACTTCGCCAAACTTCTCACTGAGAGTTACCGCGATCGCCGCACCAGTGGGCGTAACTAACTCTTTGCGAATTCCGTTATCGCAGATCGTGACGTTATGCATCTCCCATAATTTCAGTGTCGCAGGTGCAGGGACAGGCATTTTCCCATGATCGCAATCCACATACCCCCCCCCCACAGGTAAAGCGGAACAATAAATTTTTTTGACTTCTAGCCATGCAAAGCCTGCACAGGTGCAGACAATATCGACGATCGCATCAATTGCACCTACTTCATGAAAATGTACTGCTTCAGGAGCGATACCATGTACTGCTCCTTCCGCGATCGCTAGTTGACGAAAGATGGCTAAACTCCTAGCTTCTATTTGTGGGGCTAATTTAGCCTCCCGAATGAGCTTCTCAATTTCTGGCAAATGGCGATGGGGAGCATGGGGATTTTGTTCATGGGAATCGTGATTATGTTCATGACTATGGGATTCATGGGCATGTTCTCCATGACTATGCTCGTGATGATGGCTATGAACTTCATGGGAATGCTTAGCGGCTACGGTTGGCGGTTCATCACCCGTATGATTTAACAATTCCACATGGAGTTTTGTTGCTTCAAGGCTGCCCCGAATTACTAGCTCTGTCCATAACTTAACTTCGGACTCTAGCCCTAATTTACGAACAATATCTTGCAAATATTCTAAAGGTACGCCCGCACTCACCAGCGCACCTAAACACATATCGCCAGCAATACCCGTTGGACAATCTAAATAAGCAATATTTGCCATACTGTTCTTTCCCAAGTCTCTAAAATAGCAACCATAAAATTAAGAATAGATTTTTTGTGACAAGGCTTCGCCTCGTCACAAAAAATCTATTTCTTTTAGCATCCTACTATTTTTGGGTTAGCCCAATTACCCCTTGGAGATTTGCCTCATCAAAAATTGTGCTTTCAATAGTTGCTCCCGTTAGATTCGCTCCCGCCAGATTGGCTTTCTGGAAATTAGTCCCGATGAGAACCGCACCACTAAGATTTGCACCTCCTAAATAAGCATTCTGAAGTTGAGCTACAGAAAAATTGGCACTTTTGAGATTAGCCATACTCATATCTACATCCTGCAAATCGGCATGACGAAATTTCGTTTCAAAACAGTTAGCTTGAACTAAAACTGCTTTATAGAGAGAGGCTCGGCTCAGATCGGCATTGCTTAAATTGGCTTTAGTCAGGTTTGCCATACTTAAAAAAGTATCGCCTAAGAAGGTATCGCATAGTTCTGCGCCGACCAACTGCGCTCCACTTAAAATTGCGCCACCCAAATTGGCTTTATTAAGAGTGGCTCTATTCAAAATCGCTTCGCTGAAATTTGCCATCAAACATCCCGCCATGCTGATGTCCGCAAAGTCGAGTAAAGCTCCATACAAATTTGCCCGAGTTAACAAGGCTCCCCTCAATTTGGCTCGGCTCAGTTTGGCTAAGCTCAAATTAGCATTGCTTAAATTAGCACCACTCAGATCTGTATTTTGGAGACTCGCACCACTGAGATTTGCACCACTAAAATTAATATTTTTGAAACTTGCCCCACTCAAATTTGTGCCACTCATATTTGTGCCACTCAGATTTGCATTACCCAGATTAATTCCGATTAGTTCTAGCGATCGCAGATCGGTGTTAGTTAAATTGATATCTTGAATATTGGTTTGACGAAAGCTAACTTGCCCTAGAATCGCCCCACTCAAATTTGCGCCCTTCAGATTAGCATTGACAAAAATTGCTTCACTCAGGGTTGCTCCTGACAGGTTGGCATAGCTTAAATCAGTTTTACTAAAATTGCATTTACTAAGATTGACTTGACTTAGATCAGCTCCACTAAGTTTTAATGACGACAAATCGACTTTTTGTAAGTCAATTGCTGCTGGTTGCGTCTTTTCGCGCCAAGCATTCCAGCACTCAGTGCCGTCTTTGATATTTTTAACAATTCTTAGATCAGCCAAGGGAGTTACTACTTTAATGAATTAAGTTTTGATAACGATTCTAATCTAAGCTGTTTTTTTTAATAAATCTAGATACGTTAAATGGCTTAGGACTTACGCATTGGATTAGATTTGCCTAAGTTCTATGGCTTATTCCTTTGCTAGGCAAGAATTAGGGATGCGAGGGCAGGGCAACCGCATCCCTAATTCTTGGGGGGTGGATTTTGCTCAAGAATTTGTTTGGCATTGCGTTGCCAGCGATCGCGTTTAATTCTGCGTAAAGCGGAGCCTGTAAAATTGCGATCCCATTCCTCTTCGGTCATGGTGGCTAAATCTGCTAAAAGTGGATCGATATTATGGGGAAAGGGATGAAAGTCTAGTTCTGAAGTTTCCTGAGCAAAACGCTGATTCCAAGGACAGACATCTTGGCAAATGTCACAGCCAGCAACCCAATTCTGGAGATTGGCAGCGATCGCTTCAGGAATTTGGGCGGCTTTATTCTCGATGGTATGGAAGGCGATACAGCGATTTGCATCAACTACAAAGGGTTGAGCGATCGCTCCCGTAGGACAAGCATCGATACAACGAGTACAAGTACCGCAATGGTCAGTATGGGGGCGATCGGGTTCTAGGTCGAGATTAGTCAGTACCTCGCCCAAAAATAGCCAAGAGCCATATTCACGGGTAATCACATTGCTATGCTTACCAATCCAACCGATCCCCGCTCGCTGAGCAAAAGCTTTTTCGGCGATCGGCCCCGTATCCACATAGTAACGAGCTTGGATTTTGATACCATCGACTTCGCCTAGGGATTCTAACCAAGTAGCTAAAGCTTTGAGCTTTTTAGATAAAACCTTGTGATAGTCACGTCCCCAACCGTAACGGGAGATTTTGCCCACTGGTTGCTCGTTTTGTTGATCCTTTGGTTGATTAACTGCGTGTTGATGAGGGGTGTAGTAATTTAAAGCGACACAGATCAAAGACTTAACGCCCGACATTACCTGCGTAATGTCTTGACGTTTAGGATTGCTCATCCATTCCATATCGGCTTGATAGCCTAGCTCAAGCCAATCGCGTAGACGTTCTGCTTCAATACCCGACTCCGCTTTCGCGATCCCTACTTTGCTAAAGCCTAAATCCAAAGCTTTTTGGGCGATCGCTTGTTTGAGTTCTGCTTTAACCACCACCTAACCAACCAAAAAATCCATTCTTTTTATCACTCTTCGGCTTTGCTTGATTTTTGTCTGCATTAACAGAGGTAGTACCACCAACTTGAGTAATATATTTCAGGGCTAAAGGCTCTTCTGGATTGAGCTTTAGCGCTTGCTGAAAGCTGACTTTTGCCATGCCAGCTAACTTTTGATTCATATAGACAAATCCTAAGAGAGCATGACATTTACTATGGTTGCAATCAATCTGAATTGCATTACGCAACTCTTTTAAGGCAAAAGCCCAAAGCTGCTGATTAATATATTCTTCGGCCTGTTGAATATATTGGTTAATTGACCCAACCGCGCCATTAGTGCTGGATTGACCATTACTAGTAGTACCAGAGCTACTGGTCGAATTATTAACATTACGCGGCGGAACCTTTGACTCACTTCGCATCTGATAAGTATTACTAGAACTAGATTTGGTTCTATCACTGCCTAAATTACTTGTATTACTACCACTACTCATCGAATTAGGAACCGAGCCGCCAGTAATAGCGGAATTGCTAGCGGTTGAATTCTTATTAATCATCCCTTGACCCTGCGCTGGTGAAGCATAAGGTGCAACCGAACTGCTCATAGAAGCACTGGGACTATGGTTATATCCTTCCTGTAATAGTATGTAAACTAAGTTAAGTTCGCTTAATACGCCAATATTGTCTAGGGATAGCTCAAGTTGTTGATATTGGATTTTTGCTATTTCTTGAACCGTATGTTCGTAGTTTAAGTCTTTAGGAGCAGTTAAATATCGATTAGCAATTTCAGACTGGGGGATAAATTTTTGGTTGCGCTTCATCAAGCGCTTGCCCAGTAGTTTTAAGATTGCTGAATATTCTGTTCTTTCTCGCTCTTGTGACAAAACATCATAGGCCGGATTTACCAGCTTTGATAAATACTGGGTTGCTATCTGTTTTTCGTTTGGTGTGCGTCCGTGAATATCAGGATGTAATGACTTTGCTATAAGTAGATATCTTTTTCGCACATGAGAAGCTTCGGCTGTTAGTGGTAAGCCTAGTACGGCATAGTAATCATTAAAGTCGTATTGACCGATGCCACGATCTATACGAAATGTTCTTGGATTTTCCACTATCTGACCTCGGCGTTTCGTTACCCAAACAAAATTTTTTAGATTTTAAACGAGATAAGTAATAATAACTTACCCATCAATGATTAGGTTGTAATCGCAATAATTACATATTTTCCATAGTTATTCCCAAATTATATTTAGATATGGTTTATTTATGGCTATAAACGAAAACAGAATATCTTATACCCCTAAAAACTGGTTATTAATAACTGGGGCTTTATTAATACTAATCGGTTCTTTGGGATTAAGGCTATGGGATCTTGATCGCTTTGCTTACCCAGTATTTGATGAAGTCCATTTCCCAAAATTTGCCGAAAATTACCTAAATGGCAATCCACCTAATGATGGACATCCACCTTTAGGAAAATATTTAATTGCTTTAGGAATTTTATTGTTTGGTCACAATGAAATTGGTTACCGCATTGCTAGCGCGACATTTGGGTCGCTGATCCCTTTATTGGTGATTGGGCTAGTTTATCAATTGACTCGGCGATCGGGAGTGGCGGTTTTAGCAGGGTTATTGACCTTTGCGGATGGCTTGCTTTTAGTGGAGTCGCGCTATGGGCTGATGAATGTTTTTTTGGTTGCCTTTGGCTTAATTTCGCAGATTTTTTTATTAGCGGGATTAGAGCGTCAAGGTAAAGGTCGGTTACTCTTATTGAGCTTTTCAGGAATCATGCTCGGTGCTTGTGCGGGCGTGAAGTGGAATGGGCTGGGCTTTTGGTTAATGACTTTCAGTTTAATGGCGATCGCTTTAATTGCGAAGTTCTTATTTCCGCCCCTCTTCTTCAGGCTAGGAATTTTAAAGAGGTTTGCTGATTTACCTTGGTATCAATATTTAGTTTGCTTTATTGTCCTTCCCATAGTTGGCTATGTTGGACAATGGACTCCTCACGTCATCATGGTGCTTAAGGTGTTTGCGCCCAATGCTCAGGGGTGGGAATGGCTCAAGGCTTTTGTGTACCATTTCCTCATTAGTAATCAGAATATTTATTTATGGAATACTTCGCCTAGCTCCGTCGGCTCTCCCGATCATCCGATCCATCCTTACTGCTCTAGCCCTGCTTCATGGTTTTTGTCGATGCGTCCTGTGGGTTACTATTTCCATGTCAATGGAGATATTTGGCAAGATGTCCATGCATTAGGTAATCCGATTTTGTGGTGGTTATCATCTTTGGCGATGGTGGCGATCGCTATTTGGGCGATCGCTAAGGTGCGCGGCGAGTTAATTTATGTAGCGGTGGGATATGCGGCTAACTATTTTCCTTGGTTGATAGTTAAGCGTTGCTTATTTATTTATCACTATATGAGTCCTTTGGTGTTTAGCTTCGTGGCGTTAGCCATGATCATGGCGGCTCTTTATCAACAAAAGCAAGTTTGGGCGAGGACAATTCCTGTGATGGCGATCGCCGCGATCCTATCATCTCAAATATTTTTTATGCCAATTTGGTTGGGCTTACCTTTATCTCCTACTGCTTTCTACGAAAGAATGTGGTTTCAGCCCAAAAGTGCTATTAAAGGATTTGATTGGATTTAAGTGCTGTGACACTTACAGCGCTTTGCGCTGACTTAAAACCAAAAAAAGTTGAAAGCATGGCTCCGCCGTGCTTTCAACTTTTTTTGGTATCCCTTAGGTTGTAGCAGAGTCCCAATCTTCCAGACTTTAATCCAGCTTGGTGCGGCGGAGCCGCACCAAGCTGGATATAGCCAGAATTATCCCAGCGTAGCTAATTAATTTGCCCCATCGTTCTGCGGCAGTGCCACTATATTTCACTAGAATCGAATGCTGACCTGCTGGCACTGCTATTTGCGCTTGCTGCTTAGACGAGCGCTCTACTTTGGCGGGTTTTCCATCAATCCAGCTATGCCATGCAGAATAATAAAACATTCGCAAGATTAAATATTGAGATTGTCGATCTGAATTTTGATTGTTGACTGCAATTTCGCGCAATCCATATTGCCAGCGTTTAATTTGAATGTCGGTTGATTTATCTGTGGAGATATTTTCTTGATCAGAGGATTGCCAAGCCGCTAAGGGACGATCTTCCTCTAGAGAATAATTGGCAAATGGAATCACCCTGACAGGCAGATATTCCTGAGCGTCAGCTATGATTAATTCTTTGGGAAAGCTCCAGTTTTGCCATGTATGTGTCGATTTTTCCGATGATTGAGAAATTTGGTGCGGTTTTTGGATTTGTTGAGCATTTTTTGAGAAATTCTCAATTCTGGAAGCATCAAATCCTGTGCCGCGAAACATAATTTGATTGGTGTAAATGTAGCTCGCTGCGGTGGTGGAGAGGAGTGCGAAAAGGAGGAAACTTTTAAGGATGGATTGCCAAGCTTGGAGTTGAATTGAGTTCCCTAATTGCCATGTTTGGCGGATGATGTAGCCCCATACTAGGGGAAGGATTGGAACCGTTAAGCCGTACCATCGCCAAGAGAATTGAATTTTTTGGAGGATGGGCAGCACTTGATATATCCATGACAGAATATCGGTGGTCATCAAGATGGCGATCGCTACGGCAATTAACCAAAATAAAACCGATCGCTCTTGGCTAGACGGAGCCAGAATTTCTTTTTCTGATGGGGTTAGTTCGGGGGGAGTCGTATGCTCATGCCGAGCCGATCGCCAGAGAGCGATCGCACCGAGAGTGATGATGGCGATCTCAATCCAGAAATAGGGAATCATCCCTGACATACTCTCAAACCAATGGGTTGACAGCTTAGGATGGAAGCGGAGTAAGCCGTCAAGGAGCAACCGATTTTGTGGGAAATATTCCGCCGAAAGATGAACTAGCTGAATTTGAACAAGTTTCTGATCGAGAATTACGGGTAATAGAAAAAAGCTAATTCCTACAAATCCTAAACTTGCACTGAGATAGCAACGCCCAACTTCGAGCAGATAGTTTTTGGTTGATTGGAAGGGGACTAGACATAGGGGCATGATTAACCATGTCAAGAACATGATTAACAAAGTCGGTAAATGACTTAGCCCTAGCAAACCCCATGAGCAGGCGAGGCTAATTGCATGATGGCGTTGCATCTGTGGGAGATGCCTTTGATTAATCAGTTTCTGGGTAAAAAATAAGATCCAAGGAATGATAGCGATCGCCCATACTTCTCCCAGCGATCCCCGTTGATAGATATCAAGGAGAAAGTAGGGCGAGGCGATCGCTAATCCTGAAGTTAGCAGAGAGATTCCCAAAGGAAAAAATAAATTTGCGTAGCAATAGACTCCATAGCCAAGGGTGAGGGCTGCTAATACCATGCTCCCGATCAGGCTACTCGATAGCTCCATGCCGCTCAAGCTAAAGGGCAAAGTGGCGATCGCCAACATCGGCGGATAAAACACAAAGGTGGGACTGCCAAAACCTAAATAGGAAAATTCTAACCATCGGGGATAAATTTGTCCCGCCAAAAACTGTTGTTGATATTGAAAGATCCAACTCGTATTAAATACAAAGGAATGATTAGAGGGATAGCCACCCACTAGCATCGGTCGCATGGCGCTGAGGCTCGCGATCGCAGTAATAACTAGAGCAAATATCTGTTTGAAAAAAGCATTAATTAATAATTTCTGAATTGCGGAATGAGTTTGAACAACTAGAAAACGCGCGATCGTGGCTAACAGTGAACGTATAGAATCAATTACGATGATGGGCAAAAGCACAATCGAGGCGACACTGAGGAGGAAAAATTTAAGTCCGCGAACAAACAAATTATCTCTAGTCATGGATTTCGAGTTTACGAGCTAGGCAGAGAATTGATACTCCAAAAGGGAAAGAAATTGAGGGAATTAAATTTTTTTCCCAACTAAAAATTTGATAGAGGCTCTGGTTTACTAAGGCTGAAGGGAGGCTGACATCGGATGCATGGTGGCGGCGGGATAGCTTACCCATGCTGCGAGCTAGGAAAATCAAAGGAAACAGAAATGTATTGAAATAGGAGATAAAACTAATTTCATAGCCGGCCTGCTGAAGAAGTTTGCCAATTTGGGACTTCGTATAGCGCCGTTTATGATTATGGATTTCGTCATGGGCGCTCCAGAGAAATTGATAGGCAGGGACGGTAATCAGGATTTGTCCCTGCGATTTAAGATATTGCCTAGCTCGTTTCAGGGTTTCCAAATCATGATCAAGATGCTCAATAATATCGAGAAACATGATCAGGTCAAAGTAATTTGCTGGCAAAGTATTGCGATCAATTTCCCCCTGCTCGACTTTTTTTAATCCCTTATCATGACAAAACTGAAGGGCGATCGCGGAAATATCTAACCCCCACGATTCATACTGAGATGCGTATTGAGATTGCAAAAGTTCTAAGACAAATCCAGTTCCACAGCCCACGTCAAGGATTGCGCCTTGCGGTAGCGATCGCGCAATTAAATTAGTCAAAATCTCGCGTCTAGCCCGAAACCACCAATGCTGATGCTCAACATGCTGCATCTCTCGATAAAGTTGATTATCCATGTAAGATTTTCTCTTCAGATGGTGCGGATAGTAGACATCGCCGTACTCGTGGTCGGACTCGTTGCTTCATTTGCAAGAGAGAACCAAACATTTCCCATGAGTCCCGAATTGGCGAAACACTAGAATAGATAGAATTACTCCAAGTTATGGGAATTTCTTGGATCGAGATTCCTAATTCTTGGGCAATCAGTAATATTTCCACATCAAACCCAAATCTAGGGGTTTGTAAAAGGCTAAAAATACGTTTGGCATCATCATAACGAAATGCTTTAAAGCCGCATTGCGTATCGTGAATATTATTAATTACCAATAGCTTGACTAAGAGATTAAAAAATTTTCCCATCAATTCGCGATAGATCGGTTGATGGTTGACGATGCGAGATTGATGTAAGCCTCGCGATCCGATCGCCATGGATTTCTCCCTTTGAATTGCATAGATCAATTTTGGAAGTTCCATCAGGGATGTGGACAGGTCGGCATCCATAAATACAAGATATTTTCCCTTAGCGGACTCGATGCCCACTTTAACGGCATAGCCTTTGCCATGATTTGCCGATAGTTCAATTAGCTGCAAATTAAAGCTCGGAAAGGCGGCTATATACTGGCGTACGATTTCTCCCGTTTGATCGGTGCTGCCATCATTGACGATGATAATTTCAAAGGATGTTGATAGCTCACCCCTCAAATGATTAGTGATTTCTGCACAAATAGATGGCATTTTCACTCTCATCTCTTCCATCGAAGATCGGATAGAGCGAGCTTCATTATAGGCAGGTAAAATGATCGAAAGCATCATAATTTTGAGAATTAATGGGGAACTTAGATCGCTAATAAAACCTGTTTGGCGGTTTGAATTTGATCGTTGCTAAAGCCTGCTTCGTTGAGAAAGCTTAAAAATTCAGGACTACGATAGCGCCCATCAATTCCCACGGCTTCGCGAAATACTTTCTTCGCGCCAGTTCGATCACCTGATGTCCATTGGGCGATCGCTAGAGCCACAAAGGGATGCGGGTTACTTGGTTCTAGTTCCATTGCTTTTTGGGCATAGGCGATCGCTAAGTCGTATTGTTGCAGTCTTTGATAGGCGAGGCTGAGATTGTAATGGGCGATTTCATTATCATTTTTGAGCAATGCTGCCCAGCTATGCAAGAGAACGGACTGGGACAGATCGCCCCGCACTAAATAGACGATGCCGATCGCATTGAAGGCTTGTAAAGATGTGGGTGATCGATAAATGGCTTCCCAGAGAGAAGCGGCGGCTTGATCGGGTTTCCTAGCGAGATGCTGAGTCCAGCCGAGAATAATGCGACCATCGACATTTTGGGGATCAAGGTTAACTGCTTTTTGCAAACTGGCGATCGCTTCGTCAAAGCGTTCTTGTTGCCGATAGCTCAAGCCCTGTTGACGGTATTCATCAGCCGCGCGTTTATCAATGCGTGATGTTTCGGTTTGCGAAGTTTTAATCTTAGAATTTACGGCGATCGCTTGTCCCATCACCTTGTCAACAAAAAGATTGCTGGCGGCAAGCATCACCACCAAACTCAAAATTTGGAAATTAGACCGAAAATTATATGTGAGGACTCTGTTCATACAGCAGTGCAGTATAGCAGCTTTAACTGAATCAAAAAGGCGGCGCATCGCGCCGCCTTTTTGATTTGTTTTTTATTTGCTTGCGGTATATTGGCGGTAGGCTCTAGAAACTAGGCGATCGTTGATAAATGTGATATTTAAGTTTAGTTCAGGACTTGCCCAACTCACGATCACCGCTTTGTCTTTAACTACCTTGGGATCACCAAATCTGAGATCAAAGCCCAATGGCT
Organism: Pseudanabaena sp. FACHB-1998; assembly: GCF_014696355.1. GTDB lineage: Bacteria > Cyanobacteriota > Cyanobacteriia > Pseudanabaenales > Pseudanabaenaceae > Pseudanabaena. Next base: position 40,595 of record NZ_JACJQA010000043.1, read on the forward strand.
TACCATCACCCCCCAAAATATTCACCACCTCGTCATAGCGCATTCCTTTGCTCAAACAAACATAATTTTTGAGGGATACCGCAGGATTGCCGCAACGATAACGCGCCTCGGTCATGTTGGTATCAATGTGTTGCTTAGGTAGCAGAGCCAAATTAAAGTTTGGCGCAGAGAGGGACTCCACCAAACACCAAGCCGCAAAGAGCATCACTCCTAAAATCAACAAATCTTCGATCACCGCACGGGCTAAATTCCGTTGATGGCGACGTTTGATTTGCTGCATCTTCTCCTTAGTCCAATTTTCCCAAGGGAAAGTATCGACCCATTGAATGGTGTCGTTGAACTTAGCGATCGCCGTATTTTTGACAGCTTCTAATGCGCCTCTAGGATCGCGAATGGCAATTCTGCTGCCAGTGCGAGCCGCCTCTAAGGTCTGAGGATCAACGAGCCAGCCCCGCACACGTTGGACTAAGTTCGCAACTTGCGATTTGCCTTTAGTAAGGGCATTATTTTTAGCTGGACTAGCGATCGCCCGTTTGTTATCTTTGCGGACTAGGGCATTACTAGGCAATGGCGCAGGAGCCGTAATAAGTTGAATATCGCGTCCCTGAGCTAATATAGGAGCAGATTCGCCAATTAAATAAAATTCCCATTCAATGCGTCGCACTCCCACCAGTTGCAAACGATTGAAATATCGATCAATATTTTGGGTGAATTCGTTAAGGCGATCGCGATTTGTATCGGCAGAAAATAAGGTAAAAGCAATGGAAAGAACTTGCTGCTCAAACTTATATTCTGTTTGCTCAGCCGCCACGAGATCCATATAATCGGAAGCAAGGCTAGTCAGCACATGTTGGAGTTTCTGCCAAGCTTGTTTATCTTCAAGATTTAATCGCACTGCTTTCATGAATTTATCCTCACCTTAGACCCCTATTAGGTCTTCGTCTCTTGGCAACTGTTGAGTTTGATAGTTGCTCTGTTTTCTAACAAGGCGATGTTACCCAATAGTGTCCACTTTTTTACATAACCCAAACAAAAAAAGCGGCGCATCGCGCCGCTTTTTTTGTTTGGGTTTGATAGCTATAGACTATCGCCGCTTTCTTAAAAATTTTTTCTTGTATTTTTAAGAAAGCGCAAAGTGCTATATCGTCAGCTTTGTGGGCATACAAACTCCAAAATCGATTGCTGCCACTCGATTTTGGGATTGGCAATTAAAGATCGGGAAAAGCTTCGGCGATCGCAGGATAGACAATTTGCCCATTTTGAATATTTACGCCTTTGGCTAAAGCCCGATCGCGGGCGATCGCATCTAACCCCAAATCAGCTAAGGCACAGGTATAGGGCAAAGTGGCATTAACCAAAGCTTGAGTAGCCGTCCAAGGAACGGCTCCCGGCATATTCGGGACACCATAATGCAATACGCCTTCCGCCTCGTAAATAGGCTCGGTGTGGGAAGTGGGGCGCACCGTTTCAATGCAGCCGCCTTGGTCTACCGCCACATCGACAATGACTGAATGCGATCGCATTCTTGCCACCAAATCGCGAGACACCAAAGTCGGAGCGCGTCTGCCCGTAATTAACACAGCCCCGATGACCAAATCTGCGGATAGTACCGACTCAGTAATATTGAAGGCATTGCTATAGAGGAGTTGTACACGAGAGCCAAAGAGGGATTCTAACTCGCCTAGTCGTTGCAGACTGACATCTAAAATAGTCACCCTTGCTCCCAAGCCGATCGCCATTCTCGCCGCTTCTGTCCCCACTACGCCGCCACCAAGCACGACCACATGCCCCGATCGCACCCCCGGGATACCACCGAGTAAAACCCCACTGCCCCCCTGTTGTTTGGTCAGATAATGCGCTCCAAACTGAACCGATAGGCGACCTGCAATAATGCTCATCGGTACGAGCAAAGGTAATTGACCATTATCTAACTGCACCGTTTCATAGGCGATGCAGGTTGCGCCAGATTTCAGTAAAGCCTCGGTTAATTGGCGATCGGCGGCAAGATGCAGATAGGTAAACAAAATTAAATCTGGATGCAGTAAGTCATATTCGCTAGGTAAGGGTTCCTTGACCTTAACCACCATTTGCTGGGCATAGACTTCCTGTGGTGTGGCGACGATCTTCGCCCCCGCTTGCAGATATTCGGCATCACTAAAACCAGAGCCAACCCCAGCATTAGTTTCGATAAAAACTTGGTGCGATCGCGCAGTTAGGGTAGCCACTCCCGCAGGAGTGAGTCCAACTCGAAATTCTCGATCCTTAATTTCTTTGGGTACACCAATTCTCATTCTTGTCTCTCCTGTGGATGATGTCGTTGCGATCGCCATAGTGCAGCTATTAATAGATCTACCTTAACGGGTTTGCTAAGGTAATCATTCATGCCACTGGCTAAACAGGCAAGGCGATCGCTCTCCATCGCATTAGCCGTCATCGCAATAATATAAGGACGCTTCGGCACATCGATCTCAGAGACAATATGGCGAGTCGTCTCCAACCCATCCATCATAGGCATATGCACATCCATTAAAACTACATCATAAAATTGCCTATGTAGCGCCTCCAAAACCTTTAAGCCATTTTCGGCAATATCGACCGTATACCCCAGTCGGCTCAACATTTTACAAGCTACCTTTTGATTAACGATATTATCTTCAGCTAATAGAATATTTAAGGGCAGTTTTCTTGCTAAATCTTCATCAAAAATAGACTTTTCCCTTGATTTAGAACTTTGGTAGGTATGGAAAGAAGGAAAAGACTGAAGATCGGGCACTTCTAGCAGCAGAGACAATCGAAAGGTAGTACCGACCCCCTTTTTGCTGGTGACGGTAATTTTGCTATCCATCATCTTGGCAATCTTTTGGCTGATAGCTAATCCTAATCCTGTACCTTGAACCTGAAATTTGCTTTCTCCCACTTGCTCAAAGGGCAGAAAAATTGCTTCTAATTGTTCAGTTTCAAGCCCTATGCCCGAATCTTCTACTTCAAAATTAAGGGTGATCGAAGAATTAGATAAAACTACATCGGCGATCGCCGACTGATAGCAAGAAACCCGAAAAATAACATAGCCTTTATTCGTAAACTTAACGGCATTACTCAATAAATTAAGCAAGATTTGTCTTAAACGTTTGCCATCGACACGAATTAAAGGCGGTAAATCAGAGGAGAAATGGTAAAGAAAATCAATATTTTTCTGATTAGCTTGCACTTGAATTATTTTTACTAAATTATTGAGAAATAAAACTAAAGAAATTTCCTGAATATAAAGCTCCATTTTGCCAGCTTCTATTTTAGAAATATCTAAAATATCTTCAATTAAATTTAGTAAATGATTACCCGAATCATAGATAGTTTGGATATCTTTTTTTTCTTGGATATCCATGTTTTTAGAATCCTGTAAAAGCTGCACTAGCCCTAAAATTGCATTTAGAGGGGTTCGCAATTCATGACTCATATTAGAGAGGAATTCAGTTTTAGTGCGACTGGCGGCTTCAGCAATCTTTTTTGATTCAGTCAATTCGACATTTTGCTGCTCTAGCATTAAGGTAGTTCTATCCAGACTAGATCTACTATTTTCAAGCTGAATTGATTTGTCAATTAGTCGCGATCGCGAATGTAATAGATTCGCGATCGCCTGTTGTTTTTCCGATAAAACTGCTCCTAAACTCAATGTTGTAACGACTATAACGATAATAAATATCTGTAATAAAATCAAAGAATAACTAGCATCAAAGCTTGTAAATGCACCTAAGCCTTTAACTGTTCCCGAAACAGCAATAGTAGTCATTACAACTATTAAGGTAGTTGCCCATAGTTGTCCGAATCTAATTATTGCCCAAAACAAACAAGGTATTAATATATATTCTAAATTTAAGCTTTGATAAAAAGAAGAAATACTAATCCAAACGACAATTAATAGTAAAGCAATCGCTTCTGGAAATTTCTGAAGAATCACTATTTGGATTTTTTGTCGTTCTGTTTTTGATAAGAACTTTTGATTGTCAATTCTCTGCTTATAAAACTCATACAAACTCAGCAGCATGGGCGTAAAAATACAGATTCCTGCGACATTAGAAATCCACCAAGTCACCCATACGGACGGGAACTTAGCCCAAAATAAATTTCCCCCTAAACACAAACATAAAACTCCTACCGTGGCATTAATCGTCGGCGCTAAAAATCCTGTTAATGCCAAAAAACGATAAACGTGCGCTAATTTTAATAGGGGATTTCGCCCTTTAATTGACTTTCTTAAAAGATAGCTCCCCAGCCAAGCCCCCATGCTTGTCCCGATCGCAATTCCTAAAACTTGTAGACAGGAGGCGATCGCCGTATATAAATTGTCAGAATTAAAAAAAGCCCAGATATTTGCTAAAAATGAGCCAATTAATACTCCTGGTAAGATTTGGATGCCGAAAATGAGAATCGCCGCCGAAGCAAAGCCGTCGGGCGGCCAAACGGGAGTAACTGATTGCGGCGTAGAGGCAATATGCCGTGATAGCTCTGCTGTGCCATAGTAAATTAAGGCAAGTATGGCAATCGCTACGATACGTGGGAATGATTTTAGTCGTTGCTGCGAGAGAACAAACATCTTTCCCCCATACTTCTTCTTAATAATGTAGAAATCGCAAGTTAATTAGAAAGTTAGATAATTTGCAAACCTATATTCTTAAGATTTTGACAGACAATCGAACTATACCATCACATTAAAACCTATATTTTTGGAAGGTTAATTTGATTTTTAGATGTTTATAAATTCCTAACATCCCCCTTAACCATAGGTAAAGGATACTAGCCCCTAAAAACCTAAAAATTTAGATCTCTTTGAAAGTATCTTTTAAAACTGTACGGGCTGCTAGTTGACTTCTGGTAGAAGATAAAATTTCTGCTTCGCGGCGCAACCGAGCGGCTGTATCGCAAGTTTCGAGTAGTGATTGCTGCTCCAAACTTGCACCTTGAAAGTTACTGGCAACCCAGTAGGACAATTCAACGGGACTACGAGGAATTTTAGGTAGCTCAATTTCTTGATCGGTGAGCTTTTGAGATAAACGAATTACGTCATTTAGCAATTCACGGACTTCGGTGGCAAGTAAATAGGGGGCATCATTGCTTGGTTCGTCTTGAATCCATTCTACTAAGCCCACACGGTAAGGAGTTTCGCGCACATACTCCAATACGCGAAAACGCTGCTGCCCCATAGTCAAAATTTTGAAGCGATCGTCTGGTAAACGGTGATATTGCAAGATTTGAGCGACACATCCGACGTTAGCAGGTTTACCTGTTTCTGAGTCCCACATGAGTACGCCAAACATGCGATCGCTTTCCAGCACTGTATTGATCATCATGCGATAGCGATATTCAAAAATATGTAGAGGTAGTGATTGTCCGGGGAACAGGACTAACTCTGGTAGAGGGAAGAGAGGTAATTCTCGAACGGAAACCGATGATGAAGTCATTGTGGCTAAACTTGACACTAGTTAAGACGTTCTTCTTAGTTTAGCTTGAGTTTTATGGCTGTTGTTAGTATTTGCGATCGTAAAGGCATAAAGTTAGTAAGCAATAGTACCGTAGGAATAAAGGTGCGGAAGATTAGGGGGATATTTAATAGCAAATCAAAACCGAAAACAAAAGAGGCGGCGCGAAGCGCCGCCTCTTTTGTTTTCGGTTTTGAGGTTAACCAATATTGGAGACTTGGCTAACTGAGGTGAGGTTAGGCGCGATCGCCTTGGCAGAACTCTCGATCAAGTTGGTGGCAACGTTAGGCAATAGCCCAAAGAAGACAATGATCAAGGCAAGGGCGATCGCAGGAAATTTCTCTTGCCACTGCGCGAAGGGAATCGAAGTAATCGGCTGATCGCTGCCATCCTTACGAACTGAGAATCGTCCAAAAAATACGCGATCGAGCATGATCAAAAAGTAGACGGCAGTTAAACCAGTCCCAATCATACAAAGCAGAGTTTGCACAGGGAAAACCGCAAATCCACTACGGAAAATTATAAACTCCGCGATAAATCCCACCATCCCCGGCGTACCCGCACTTGCCATCGCCGCCAAAATCATCAGCGAACCTGTCACGGGTAGACCCCGCTCAGGATTAAGCAAACCATTGAGGGAGTTAAGATTGCGGGTTCCTGTTTTCTTGTAAACGATACCCACCAAAATAAATAACAACGCCGAAATTAAGCCATGACTGACCATTTGGAAGGTTGCACCCAAAAGGGATAGAGGCGTGGCGGTGGCTAGGGCTAGTAAAATATAACCCATGTGACCAACGGAGCTGTAGGCAACCATTTTTTTCATGTCCGTTTGGTTAATCGCCGTCAGACAGCCATAAATGACACTGACCACCGCCCAACCTGCGAGAAATGGGGCGATCGCTTGCCAAGCGTCGGGCAGTAACCCTAAACCAAAGCGCAATAGTCCATAGGTTCCTAATTTCAGGAGAACCCCTGCGAGTAGGGTGGAAACGGGTGTAGAAGCTTCGACGTGGGCATCGGGTAGCCACGTATGCAATGGCACAATCGGAATTTTGATACCAAAACCGATAATTAGCAAAATTAGCAAAATCCCTTTTGTGCTTTGGGAAATATTTTCCAGATGTAAGTCTTGATAGTTAAAGGTGAGAGCAAAAGTACTGCCATCGCCACTGCCTAGAGCCGCCATCCCAAAGAAAGCCGCTAAAATCAATACCCCTGAAATCGCGGTATAAATTAAGAACTTGGTAGCTGCATAGCCCCGTCTCTCGCCGCCCCATATAGAGATCAAAAGATATAGAGGAATCAGTTCGACTTCAAAGAAAAGGAAAAACAGGAGGAGATTTTCAGCTAAGAAGGCTCCATTCACGCCCCCCCCAATGATCAGCATCAGAGGAAAATACAGTCTTGGACGTTGAATGTCGGTACTGATATAAATGGCAATACTCAGCAGTAATCCGTTAAGTAGTACGAGCGGGAAGGCTAAGCCATCTATGCCAAGGCGATAACTCAAGCCAATCTGATCTAACCAAGGGAGGGATTCTCTCAATTGCATTGAGGAAGCACCCATATCAAATTTGGTGAGCAAAAATAATGACCAGCCGAAGGTGGCGATCGCGATCGCTAAGGAGATTTTGCGTAACTGTTTGGAGTCGAGAACTCCTCCCAATAAAACCACCAAAAGCGCCCCAGCGATGGGAATCCAGATTAAGGTACTTAGCATAAGGAAAAAAGAAAAAAGAATTTATGATGAATTTAAAATCTGAATTTTTATTTAATTCAATTTAAGCAGAGCGCAGATCTGCCCTCATTTCCCATTCGCTTCTCCCGCAGGAGAAGGGGAGCAAAACCCTATTTTTTCCTTATTCCCCTCTCCTACGGGAGAGGGGCTAGGGGTGAGGGCTTGACGCGCACATAACACCATTTATTTAAGTCCGTAAAAGGCGGCAAACCCAATCACAATTAATCCAATCATGATCGTCAAGACATATTGCTGTAAGCGACCTGTGACTGTATATTTCAAGCTCTCACCGCTCAAAATCGAGGCTAAGCCAAAGAAGTTAACCGTGCCATCAACAAGATAGCGATCGATCCAAGCAAGGAGCCGAGAACCGCCACCCACAATAAGAACTACCGTATATTTATAAATTGCTTGCACATAAAGGTCATAGGCTAACAAGTCCTGTAAGGCTTTCCATGAGCTACGCAAAAGTTTTGGTGGCATGGGTACGGAGCTTCCCGTCTCATAGGGCTTGATGTAGATATATGCACCTATACCAAAACCGACTAAGCCTGAAGCTGCAAGTACGACACTGCCCCAAATATCTACTGTATTTAAGTCAATATCTACAAAATTCCAAGATGGCAAGAGGATTGGAACCAGTAACGTAATGATCGTAAGGGAAACTAGGGGAATGGCTACTTGCCACGAAACTTCAGGAGCGCGACGGGTTTTCGGCTGGATTGGTCCAAGGAAGACGAGGGCAAAAATCCGCATCAAGCCAAAGGCAGTAATGCAATTAACGGCTAGGGCGATCGCAATTAGCCAAGGTTCGCTATTCCAGAAGGTTTCTTCCCAACGCAACAGCGTCCAAAATCCGCCAAAGGGCAACATCGCCACCAGACTTAAGGAGCCGACAATAAATCCCATTAGGGTTGCAGGCATTCGGGTTTTGATGCCGCCCATTTCTGTAAGATCTTGAGTCACGGTGGTCATCATCACTGCTCCCGAACTGAGGAATAGCAAAGACTTGCTAATGCCATGGCTAAAGAGTAAGCCTAGGGCTAGTTCAGGCTCTTGCATACCGACAGCAATGAAGACCAGACCGAGATAGGCACTGGTAGAGTGGGACAGGGCGCGTTTCATATCGACTTGGGCGATCGCCACTAACGTAGTCCCGATCGCCGTAATTGCGCCGATGATCACAGAAACCTGAGCTGCCACGGGAAATAGGGATAAAACGGGCTGAAACTTGATCAATACGTAGGCTCCCGCACCCACCACTACCGAATTTCGCAAAATCGAAGCGGGGTTGGGACCCTCCATCGCTTCATCGAGCCAGAGGTGCAACGGAAATTGAGCGCATTTGCCCAAAGGACCAGCAATTAGTGCTAGTCCTAATAATGTTCCGAATTGTTGATGCTCAGCAAAATAGGCGATCGTTTGCGGATTCGCCGCCCATTCCTTTAAATCTGTAAAATTTAGGCTATCGGTTAAATTTGATAGCGTCACTACAGCCATTAGCAAAAATAAATCACCGACGCGCTTTGTCCAGAAAGCATCCCGAGCCGCCGTTACCACCAGAGGCTGAGCATACCAAAATCCCACTAGTAAATAGGTGGACAGGGTGAGCATTTCGAGGAGGGCATAGCTAAAAAATAGGGAGTCGCTAAAGGCGATGCCTGTAATTGCGGCTTCAAAAAAGCCAATTAATGCACAAAATCTGGCGATCGCCCAATCAGTTTCCAGTGAGCCGAGTCCATAGACTTGCGAAATTAAGCTCATCGTGGCGATCATCACCGAAGCCCCCACGCTGATTTCCGAAATATCAAACGAGAAGGCAATATTTAAATCGAAGGATTGAAACCAAGTAAATTCAACTTGTTTCGCAGGTTCACCCCAAATCGAGGTTAAAAGCACACAACTATGTACTAGCGCCAGTGCCGTCATCAACATATTGAGATAAGCCGCAGGACGTGGGCCAGTCCGTCGCACTAACCTGAGTGACCAAGGTAGGGTGATGCCTGCGCCCAGCAAACCATAGCAAGGAAGTAGCCAAGCTGTTTCTAGGATCATTGATTCTACTATAGAGTTTTTACTATGTTTATATTAAGATCTATCAAATATTTTAAAAGTTTACATCAAAACGCTTCGTGTCTAGAAGGCTATCTAATCCAGAGATTGGCGGTACAAAGTACTACCATTATCATGAATATTGGTAAGCGGCGAAACTGCGTACCAATATTCATGAAGTATGCATTTGACAATACTTTTGCAAAGTGACAAAGCGATCGCTTATCTGTTGATGGCGCTTCTGCCAAGTGGCGAGACTACGCGAAGTTTGCAACATACTTAAGTCCACCCCTAGCATTTTTAGCTGCTTATCAATTTCTACTTGCAAAGATAGGTGAGGGGGCGTGACCTCTAAACTGGTATTTACAATTTGCTGCTGAAAAAAAGCTTGGATTTCCTTAAGCGATCGCTGCCAATCTTGAGCGATCGCAGGTGCGGGTTCTGGTTGAGAAGCGATCGCTGTTTGCAGAGATTCTAGGCGATCTTGTAAATCAAGAATGAGATTTAAATAGGATTCTGACAATTCAACCACCTTGTAATATTGAATTAAGGAAAAATTTTAAAAGCATTGCTTCGCAATGCTTTTAAAATTTTTCCTTGTTGGGCTGCTCTGTACATCCTAGAGAGCGCGCATCTGCATAGGTAACTACAGGCAAAATCTCTCCATTAGTTCCTTTCTTTAGTCCTCTAATTTCCACAATCGGATCGCCTAGCTGCCAAGGGTGATTATCCTGATCGAGAGCTTGATCGGAAATAGAGGCGGGATTCGATGACACTGGAGAGGGCGATTTAGTCATGCTAGGAATTGGCTGGATTTTAGTGGCAGGATATTCCGCAACTAAGAGATTGTAAGGATTTTCGGGCAAACCACCTGAGCCAGTTACTACAAAACTACCTTGGGCAGCATTGCGTCTAGCTAAACAACTATTGGAAACGATCGCATCCACTTTGACAAAATTTTCTACCGATGACACAAAGGCATTTTTAGGAGTCAAGTCGAGATTAGAGATAGCAACATTACCGCTAATTCCCAATTGAGAACTTGCAGTGATAAGGCTATCGGGAGAAAAGAATAAGCCTTGGGTCTTAATAAAAATATTGCCTCCATTTCCTCCGAACGAACTAGCATTAATTTCGCTACGGTTTAGACCCACGACAATACCCGCATTTAGATTAATGTTGCCGCTATTTTCAGTTCCTTCGGAGGCTGACAAAATAAGACTATTGTTTAGAGAAAGTAAATCACGGATTTGCAAGTTAATATTTCCTCCTGCACCCACCAAACTCAAAGCCGCAAGAGAACCTTGGCGATTCAAAGAAAGATTATTAGCGGTAATACTTAACCCCCCTGCATCTCCGAAACCAAAACTAGCCACACTGACACCTGCGCGATCCTGAATCTTAATCTCTTTGGCAGTAATATTCACATTACCGCCATCACCTGTAGAACTTTCCCTAGTAACCGCCAAAATAGCGCTTGGGACCTGCTGACTCGGATCGATTCCCGACAAATAAAGGCGATCGGCTAAGATCGTCACTGCGCCACCTTTTCCTCCTCCTCTTGTCTCCGTAGTCAGGACAGCACCATTTAGTAGAGACAGAAAGGGAGTATTAACAGTAATGTTTCCAGCGATCGCTTTATTTACAGTAGTTGTAATAATGCCAGTAGTGATTGCAATATCTTGAGCAGAAAAAATGGGACTACTTCCAAAGATCTCAACTGATTTCGTAGCCTCAATTGTTACATTGCCTCCCTCTTGTCCAGAGCCTAAAATGGTGGAAGAAATTGCACTATTATTTCGCAAGATCAAGTGACCTGTTTGAATACCAATACTTCCAGAAGAGCCTGTAGCCGTAGCTGCCGTTCCACTAAAAATTGCTCCAGAGTTCAGGGTGATTGATTCGGGAGCATTGATCGTAATATTTCCTGCTCTACCGTCAAATAAGATCGAAGAAACGATAAAAGAGCTATTTTGAGCAATTAACTGTGAAGTTTTTAGACTAATATCTCCGCCATTACCATTACCTACGCTAAAGCTAAATAATCCATTAATAGTTTTTAAGTCAGGGTTAAAGGAAGTTAATCCTTTAACGGATTTTTCATAGTTATTAGAACCAACTAGCTCGATGAGGCTATTCGCCTGCACAGAAATTTTGCCATTGAATAGAGGACTGAGGGAGGTCGTCAACACTAATCCTTTATCTCGTATAAGTACGCGATCGCCAATCAGCTTAATTTGTCCCTCCTGTGCGCCAATATTACTCACCGATGCTTGATCTGAGACTTGAATATTGCCAAACTTCTTTACATTTTCATAAGAGAGCGTAAATCTATTTCCATAGGGACTTAAGGCAACTTCGCCATTACGTACCCCACCCAGTTCTACCTCTCCACCTAATATAAATAGAGAACCATTATTTTCAACATTGACCGCATTTCCCACTAAGGCGATCGTGGAACTTGGTAGCAAAATCAATCCTGACGGCGGACGGATGACTGGCAAAATTTCTGGAGGTAAGGGCAAGGGGAAAATCGGATCAGCCTGCGATCGCACGGTGATTGCGCCCTTAGCGTTGCTATTATTTGTGCCGAAACCTAAGCCAATAGGAATACTTGAGGTCAATAGAGCCGAGGGTTCGGGATTATTGGTACTAAAGGTTGTACCGTCGGCAAAGCGGAGGCGATCGCCTGTGGTGACGTATAGAGAACCTGATAGAGATAAACTCGAATTCTCGCCAAAGAGAACTCCATTGGGATTTAATAAAAATAAATTGGCATTTCCTAAGACTCCTAATCTACCCAATATATTTGACGGATTGTTTCCTGTAACTCGCGCAAAAATATTAGTTACAGTTGCAGGATTGTTAAAATAAAGTCCGCGATTATTCGCAATATTTAATTCTGAGAAGCTATGAAATAAATTAGAGCCTCTCAAAGTTCCAGTTTCTACAAGATCGCTTAAAACCCCTTGAATGAGAATATTCGGTATTATTTGTGTGCCTGTCGTAGCGTCTGGAATAATCTGTCCATAGGCTTCTTTAGTCTGGACAAGACTTGCGAAAACAATTACAAATAAAAGCTTTAAACGATCTGGAGCAGCCATATTTTATAAACTTATCGCTGTTTCTAAGGTAATCATTAGTTGAGATAGCAATCCTATTTTATTTGTAAGGTTTTTTAAATTAAGAAATGACTACGTCATTTCTTAATTTAAAAAACCTTACAGGGTTTCATTACAAATTTACAAAGGTGTTGTCACACTTTTGTAAATTTGTAATGAAGTAAACCAAAAAAGAAGCGGGACATTGCCCCGCTTCTTTTTTGGTGTTTAAAGTTTACTGATTAAAATTGCGATGCCTACCAGAAAGCCCCCAGTTATATAAAAGGCTTTAACTACGTGCAACTCATGCCAGCCGCTTAGCTCTAAATGATGGTGAAAAGGAGCCATTCTAAAAAGTCTCCTACCCATCCCCGTTTCATCCTTAGTTGCCTTGTAGTAGGAAACCTGTGCAATTACTGAAATGGACTCCCAAATGAAAATTGCCCCCACAATCAGAAAAGCCCAAAGCAAATTACCAAGAATTGCTGTTGAGGCAAGTGCACCACCTAAAGCAAGCGATCCCGTATCCCCCATGAATACCTTTGCAGGATAGCGATTGTGCCAGAGAAATCCTAAATAGCTACCACTGAGACACATACAGAAAATAGCCAGTTCTTTGTTGGCAGGGAATAGTAATAAACCCATCCCAAACAAAGCGATCGCCCCCGTACCCCCTGCTAAGCCATCTAGACCATCGGTGAGGTTGGTCGCGTTGCTACTGCCCAGAAACACAAATAGGGCAAGAGGGAAAAATAAAAGTCCGAGAGGAATAGCAAACTTTAGTGGCAAATTGATTGTGGCGATCGCCTGCCAGTTTTGAGTGAAGGCTAACCACGCACAAAAGCAAGCCGAAAACCCAGCTTGCAAGATTAATTTAGCCCGAGGTGATAGACCTTTATTAGAGTGGCGGCGTAAAATTTTCCAATCATCCAGCCAACCGATAAAGGCAAAAGATAGGGTTAGTAAGCTACAGGCTATTACTTTGTCATTAAAACCCGACCAGACCAAAGCGAGCAGAATCCCGACGGGTATAATGAATATCCCCCCCATCGTGGGTGTGCCTTGTTTTTTGAGGTGAGCTTGGGGACCATCTTCGCGGATGATTTGTCCAGCCTTGAGGTTGCGTAAAACTGGTACTGCAAAAGTGCCAAGCATGGCAACACCAGCACCACCGAAGGTAAAGGGAAGCAAAAGACTTGAACTTATATTAGGATTCAGTAAAAGATCAACACCAACGATTAAACTTATTAAACCAATTGCTAACCCAAGTGCTAGGCTACTCCCTGACGGGAATTTTGCTCTCCTAACTCTTACACCAGTATCAACCATTGCCACTCCTCACACCCAAATAACCACAATAAACTGTCATATTCCTTTCAGATCGCAAGCTGTTATGCAGCTTTGGTATTAGGTAATTAAAAATTACCTAAATCTACGCACTTAAATACCAAATAATGGTTGCATTTGTCTACTGCGAAATCATTGAGTTTTGCTAAATCCTACACCCTGACACCAAGCACTCAATAAAATATTGGCATTAAACAGCTTTTGAATTTGCCCTTTAATTTGATTTTATAAATTCCCGATGACGAGTAAGAATTCTCGACAGATTGCTTTAGAAGCTCTCCGCTTGATCCAAAGACGAAACGCTTATGCTGACGTTGCACTTGACTGTACACTTTCACGGGCGAGACAAGATAACATTACCCTTCCAGAAAGCGATCGCCGTCTGATTACTGAGTTAGTTTATGGATGCACACGCCGCCAAAAGACCTTGTTAGCGGTTTTGCAAAACTTCTCACAAAAACCAACCACAAAATTACCACCAGATCTATTAATAATTCTACAGATAGGTGTGTACCAGCTATGTTTTCTCGATCGCATTAAACCGTCAGCGATCGTTCATACCACCGTCGAGTTAGTCAAAGAAAATAATTTAAAAGGTCTCTCTGGCTTTACTAATGGCATTCTCCGATCCATACTCCGAGCCAAAGAGAAGGAAGATATTCTGGCAAATATTAGTGATCCCGCCAGCTTTTATAGCTACCCTGAATGGCTAATTGAGCTATGGCAAAAAGAATTTGGTCAAGAGGCGATCGCCAAACTTGGTAATTGGTTTAATCAAACGCCCCACCTTGATTTGCGCGTTAACCTGCTCCATGCGTCAAGGGAGCAAGTACTCGCCGCCTTTGCCGAAGCCTCAATTGAAGCCGCCCCCATTCCCTATTTACCCGACGGGATTCGGGTAGCTCAAGGGTCGGGCGATGTCAGTAAATTGCCTAAATTTAAAGAGGGCTGGTGGTCAGTTCAAGATGCTAGCGCTCAGTTAGTGACTTATCTACTAGATCCGCAACCCCATGAAATTATTATTGATGCCTGTGCTGCCCCCGGAGGTAAGACTACGCATATTAGCGATCGCCTAAAAAACACGGGTAAAGTTTATGCCCTTGATCGCTTAGCTAACCGACTCAAAAAAGTTGATCAAAATACGGCACGTCTGGGGATCACGAATGTGCAAACCGTTGAGATCGATGCCCGCGAATTTGATGGGGAAAAAGTGTTAGAGGCAAAATGCGATCGCGTTTTATTAGATGTGCCTTGCTCTGGCTTAGGAACATTACATCGTCACGCCGATGCGCGGTGGCGACAAACTCCTGATGAACCTTATAAACTTGCGAAAACCCAAGCCGAAATTCTGGAACGTGCTACGCAATGGGTTAAACCCGAGGGTGTAATTGTTTACAGTACTTGCACGATTCATCCTGCGGAAAATGAAGAAGTAATTACGCAATTTTTAGCAAATTATCCTGATTGGCAAATTGTCCCGCCCGATGCTGATAATCCTGCGGCTCACTTTGCAAGCGATCGGGGCTGGATAAAAGTCCTGCCCCATGAGCATGATATGGATGGCTTTTTCATGGTGAAGTTACAAAAACGTCAAAGAACCAATTTTTTGTAGCGCGGCTTTGCTTCGCTACAAAAAATTGGTTCTTTCTTAATTGCGAGTCTTTAATAGCGATCGCCTACAAGGTTATCAAAAAAATATTCCCTAACACTTTTGCGATGAAGCTTAAATACGCTATAATTACAAACCTATGCCTATAGGTTTTACTAAAAATATTAACGACACAAATAGGCGTAGGATGTAAACCGCACCAAGCTGTAAATAGCTACTGCTCTTACATTTCTGGGAGGAAATCCAGATAAATTCAAAACAGGAACAAGGAAAAATTTAGTTATGATCAATCGGGCCAAAACTGCTACAGCTACCAATGTCGGCTTCACACATGAAGACTTTGCAAAACTTTTAGATAAATACGATTATCACTTCAGCCCTGGCGACATCGTTGCAGGCACAGTATTCAGCATCGAGCCAAGAGGCGCACTTATTGACATTGGTGCAAAGACAGCAGCCTATATCCCGATTCAGGAAATGTCGATCAATCGCGTTGATCAACCTGAAGAAGTTTTACAAAATAATGAAACCCGTGAGTTTTTCATCCTCGCTGACGAAAACGAAGAAGGACAATTAACCCTTTCGATTCGTCGCATTGAGTACATGAGAGCATGGGAGCGCGTACGTCAGTTGCAAGCAGAAGATGCAACCGTGCGATCGCTTATTTTTGCTACCAACCGTGGCGGCGCATTGGTCAGAATTGAAGGACTACGCGGATTTATCCCTGGTTCACACATCAGCACTCGGAAGCCTAAGGAAGAACTAGTTGGCGAAGAGTTGCCACTCAAGTTCCTAGAAGTGGATGAAGACCGTAACCGTCTCGTCCTGAGTCATCGTCGCGCCTTGGTTGAGCGTAAGATGAACAAGCTCGAAGTTGGCGAAGTCGTCATCGGCGTGGTACGCGGCATCAAGCCTTACGGTGCATTCATCGATATCGGTGGTGTCAGTGGCTTGCTGCACATCTCTGAAATCTCCCACGAGCATATCGAAACTCCTCACAACGTCTTCAACGTCAATGACGAAGTGAAGGTGATGATCATTGATCTTGATGCAGAGCGCGGACGCATTTCCCTCTCCACCAAGCAACTCGAAGCTGAGCCTGGAGATATGGTCAAAGATCCTCAACTGGTTTACGCTAAGGCTGAAGAGATGGCTGCGAAATATCGCGAACAACTGAATGCACCTCCTGCCGTAATGGAAATTCCTGTAGCAGCAGTTGAAGAGGAAGAGTATGAAGTTCCTGATGCAATGGAAGAGCCTGAAATTCCTGAAGAAGTTGTCGCTGAAGCTGAAGCAGTAGAAGAACCTGTAGCTGAAGCTTAGTTATCTACATTTCGACAAAAATAATAGTTTCTACAAGCAAGGTAAGATTCTCTTACCTTGTTTTATTTTTTAACGTTGACAACTGTAACTTATAAGATTACATTTTTAACCATAGTTAACCATTTCTCAAATCAGAGGTTTTAATGAATACATTGAGCAGTCGTACTTAGGAATGAAATAGCAAATAATGATAAAAAATTTTAAAGATAAATTGCTTGAGAAATTACTAAATGGTGAAATACAAGCAACAACTAAAGAACAAAAAAAACTACAAAAGAGACTTGAACATATCGACTCAGCTTCAAAAATAGAAAACCTTAAGCTACCTGGATATGATTTACATGAACTAAAAGGAAATAAAAAAGGCGTTTGGGCAATAAAAGCAACTGGAAACTGGCGAATTACATTTAGGTTTAAAGACGGTCATGCTTATGACGTAAATTACGAGGATTATCACTAAAAATAGAATTAAATAGGGATTATGTAATAACTATTTAATTTCTAGAAGTAGCGTATTTATAACGCAAAGAAGAGGTACTTTTATGAATGACTTATTGGAAAGTTTAAAGAATAGAAAAACTAGACCTTCTCATCCTGGAGAGATTATCTTAGATATTTTAGAAGATGTAGAAATTTCTCAAACTCAGTTTGCCAAAATGCTGGGAGTGTCTCGCCGAACAGTTAATCAAATTATTCGGGGGCATCGACCAGTGACTGTGGATATGGCAATTAGGATTGGGAAAGCTTTGGGCAATGGCCCTGAGTCATGGCTCAATCTTCAGCAAAAGGTAGATCTTTGGGATGCTTTACAGAAGTATGAAGAAGAGTATGAGAAGGTGTTAACGGTTGCTTAAATGAGATTAAGTGATTAAGACATTGCTAATCGAGAAAACAAAGACAAGATCGAAACCTTGTTCAAGTTCGATAAATAGAGTAAACTATGATCTACATGAAAGGGAGTAGCTAATTGCTATTAATACTTAATTTGCATTAATAGTAGTTCCACTTGAGTCAACATACTGTCTTAAAAGACTGGTTCAAGTGACAAGTTTTATTTAGAGATATCTAAAAGCTTGGCAGCGAGACTTTCACTGAGTTCACACCTGATGTGAGCTTGGTGAGGTCTTGGTTATCTCTTCAAGCTCAATCAGGGCTTTTCAAAACCTGAAGGAGTTTGACAGAGTGCTAACAGCTTTTACAGCAAGTTTATTATTGATTACAATTTCAGAATTGGGCGATAAGACCTTTTTTATCGCCGTAATTTTGGCGATGCGTCACTCTCATCGCACCGTGTTTTCGTCAGTATTGGCGGCTCTGGCTTTGATGACAGTACTTTCGGTGTTACTAGGGCAAGCGGTTGCACTATTACCCAAAGTTTATACGCACTATGGTGCGATCGCCTTGTTTCTCATTTTTGGCATCAAGTTAATTTATGATGCGTCGCAGATGCCGTCAAAATCAGAAGAAGCTATAGTTCACGAAGCGGAAGAAGCTGTAGAAAATCAAGATTCACCAAAGGCGATCGCTAAGTTACCAATTTTTGGCAATTTTTTAAGCGCAATTTTATCGCGCTATTCTTGGTTAGGGGTTTGGACACAGGCTTTTGTGATGACTTTTTTGGCAGAATGGGGCGATCGCACTCAGATTAGTACGATCGCTTTAGCGGCAGCCTATAATCCAATTTTTGTGACTCTCGGTGCGATTTTAGGTCATGCTATTTGCACAGTGATCGCGGTAATTGGTGGTCGTCTGATTGCTGGTAAGATTTCGGAACGGGTAATTACGGCGATCGGGGGCTTTCTGTTTATCATTTTCGGGGTCACTGCTTATTTTCAAGGCGTTTGAAACACAGTGCTTTGCACTTAAACACTAACTAAAAAATTTGCTAGAAAGTAGGTGTAATACAAAAGAAAATGGCTATGCCATTTTCTTTTGTATTACACCTATAAAAAACTAAGCACCTGTATTTGGGCGAATTAAAACAATCGGCGTTTGTTCCGCCGCATTACCCGCAGGATTCATGAGCAGAGCCTGATTGAGCAATTCTTCAGAAGCACCAGAAGTGGCGGCTAAAACCTTCACACGGCGCAGATCATTTACATCTACGATCGCCGCTTCGAGTCCCGTACCCGCCTTGATTTCATCGACAACGGCTTGCGGATTTTTGGGCCCCAGAACGATGAATTGATCGTAAGGGGGCAAAGTGCCAGTGACATCATCGATTAATCTCGCCTGTTCGCCAGCCAACATATAAAATACTCCCGAAATACGGAAGATTGCCTTAGCAAAGGAGCCGATAATAAAGGCAAAGGCAACTCGCCATGCGCCTGACTCATTAATTAAAGATTGCAAACCGCAAGCCGTGGCAAGGCTGGAAGTACTTTTGAAGTAATAGCAGAGGCGTTTGGCCAGCCATTTGGGCTGAATATCACTGGGATGATAGAAATTACCCTGCATAATCGCGATCGGGGTTTCGGCGATCGTCACGATATCTCCCGCTTGAGCGTGGCTCATCACATAGCGCTGTAGCACATCGACGGGCGTATCCCCTGCCGAGAGAATATGGGTACGGATTGGCAATACATCGGCATCGGGAGTAGGTCGCCACCGTTCCCTTTGATTGGCATCAGGAAATTGCAAGGGAATAATGCAATGCTTGACCTTTTCTTCGCGACCTGCGGGCCCGTAGACGGTGTAGTGGATGCGTACCCATGCGCTTTTTAGCTCTTCAAGATTTTTGCCATTGATATCTATGACAACTTCAACGCCTGTGCTGTGATGGGGCGTAACAATATAGGATTCCCAATAGTTGTCATTGCGACTAGAGAGGTTGGCATGGCGCGATCGTAACTGGACTTTGCTGGTAATTCCTTCGAGGCTACCACTCGAAAGCAGCGACAAGACGGGATTGACCTCCACCAAGAAAATATCCAGATTGCGAGTCTTATTCGTAGCGGTGAGGATTAGCTCTAGAGAATAATGCTCTGGCTCATAATTCAAAAACTGCCAAGCCCCATTGTCAAACTCCAGCACATTGCCTTGACGAGTGCTGTATTGCCATTCAAAAAGTAACCAGAGCAGCAAAACTATTCCGCCTAAAACCGCGATCGCGATCGCCAAACCAATCAAAATATTCATACGTTATTAATCTCTACGAATGGCTTGTTTGAGGGTTTTGCAAAGCTCTGCGATCGCGTGCAAACCACCCTCTGGTTCCGCTAATTTCTTCACCATCGCACTACCGACGATCGCCCCATCGGCGCTCCAATCAATTACTTGCTTCGCGTGTTCAGGTTGAGAGATGCCAAAACCTACCGCGATCGGCTTATCGGTCGTAATCCTTAACTGCTCGATCATCGTTTTAACGCCCTTAGCAACTTCTGTGCGTACCCCTGTCACCCCAGTGGCACTGACCACATAAATAAAGCCTTGAGATTTCTCGGCGATCGCACTCACGCGATCGGGAGGACTCGTGGGCGCAATCAATAAAATTACTTCAATCCCCGCCTTTTCCGCAGGTTCCAACAATACATGGGATTCCTCAAGGGGCAGATCAGGCACAACCAAGCCGCGCACCCCTGCCGCATAGATCCGCTCTAAAAATTGCTCAACCCCAATATTTAAAATTGGGTTGTAGTAAGTAAATAAAATAATTGGCGATCGCAGTTCTGGCGCAACCTCACGGACAATATCTAATACCTTGTCCAAGGTCGTGCCATTTTGCAAAGCCCTTGTCGCCGCCGCCTGAATTACGGGGCCATCCGCCAAAGGATCGGAATATGGCACACCTAATTCGATTAGATCCGCACCGTTTTGATCTAAGACCCGCAAAGCCTTTGCTGTTGTCTCCAAGCTAGGATCGCCAGCCGTAATAAAAGGTATTAGAGCAGCTTGCCCCTTAGCTCGCAGTTCTTCAAATCGAGCGGAAACGGATATCATGACTTAAAAATTCCACAAAAAGTAATCCCGTATTATAGTAGCGCCTCACGGGGACTTGTAGGCAATCTAAGGAAAGCAAGAGTTGCACTGCAACTCTTGCTTTCCTTAGATTGGACTACATTTGCCAGCCCGAATTAGCCCAACTCGTTTGGCGATCGCTTCACCTTGAGAGGCAAATGCTCCCCAAGTTTCTAGAGAATTAGGTATTGATTCTTGATCGGGGCTTTGGACAATTTCGCAAGTACCATTTTCCCGCTTACAGATAAACCATGTAGGCGCACTAAGGCGCTCAGTTAATTTATTGATTTCATCGGACATAAATACTCCAAAGTAATTTAAAGGAAAGGTTGCGTAGCAACCTTTCCTTTAAACTTTTTGCACTTTAATATTTAAATCAAGCTTGCAGTTTATCTGTGGTAGGTTGCGTTACGTCCCTAAACATAGTAAAAGAAGTCTAGAGATTTGCAATAGACTTATGCAAGGTTGCTAAATCTAGAAAAATCTCCATAGTAATAATCAACATTAAAAATGGCGTTAATATGGCGCAAGTTTTTGGAGAATTCACAGAAGATTTTTCTAATAGAAGTGAGTTTTTAGTTCTCGGATTTTCGCCCTCCTCGTTACCTATCCAAATTCGTTGGAAAACTAACGGACTCTCAGCAGACTTCCTAGGAGATTATGTTCGCAATTTTTTCCCGGGAGATACCACGGCGGACATAAATAAACAAACCGAAGTAAGACATGCCGTCGGTTTCATTGCCAATGAGTTATTAGAAAATGCAATGAAATATAGCGATGAAAGCGCCAGTCAACCCGTGAACCTAGAAGTACATTTATTTCGCGATCGCCTCATCTTTTTATCTAAAAACAGTGTACGTCCTAAATCTATCGATCAGTTTCAAGCCTACTTACAAGAAATTATTTCTGGGGATGTCAGTGAAATGTACATCAACCAAATTGAGAAGAGCGTAGCTGAAGAAGATCATTCTCAGGGTTCAGGACTAGGATTTTTAACTATGATGATGGACTATGATGCATCCTTAGGATGGAAGTTTGAAGAAGCTCACAACAATGCGGATGTGACAATGGTAACTACAATGGTACAGTTACCTCTCTAGTAAAAAATGGATCGAACTATTATCAGGAGCATCTAAACAGTGGAAGTTAAAGGAGATGATTATCGGGTCTGGTATGACCAATTAGAGCAATGTATCTATTGCCAAGGATCTTTACGCTTGGCGGGAAGTGAGGAATATGCTCCCATTGTCCAATTATTAGAGCAAGTGATTGAAGGTTCACCAAAACAAATCACCTTAAACTTGGGTCAATTAGAATTCCTAAATA
This sequence comes from Pseudanabaena sp. FACHB-1998, assembly GCF_014696355.1. Taxonomy (GTDB): domain Bacteria; phylum Cyanobacteriota; class Cyanobacteriia; order Pseudanabaenales; family Pseudanabaenaceae; genus Pseudanabaena. The sequence continues at coordinate 62,525 of NZ_JACJQA010000043.1, forward strand.
GTTCTGGAATTAATGTTTTGTCTAAATTTGTAATTAAAGTCCGTCAAAAAGAAACTATTAGCATTACTGTAAAAGGAGCAGACAATATTCCTTGGCAGGGAAAGTCTTTAAAAAATCTACAACGCTTAATGCCTTCCCTAAAATTAGAATGGAATTAAATCCGAATAACAAAATCTTAATTTTATTTCTTTGAATTTTTATCGCTTATTTATCCTTTAATTATTAAAAACTGCCGCAAGAACTTATTGCGAATACTTTCTAAAATTTTGTTAATCTCTGCGGGCGAGATGTGACCACTCTCAACTTCACGTCCAACTACTTCAGAAAGGAAATTCAAAATCTGTTTAGGTAGTATGAGAGTCAAACCATTTTTAACATGCAATTCTAGTTTACGTACCCCTATTACTAAAGGGTAGATCCGATATTGATTTAGTCCATCAATTATTTGCCCCCCATGATCGAAATAGCTTAGTTGCACAAAGCGATCGCTAGGTGGTTGATTCATATAACCTTCAAGCTCTAGCTTGATAACATCCGCCAGATCTGTCAATTTATGATCTTTGGCAAAGCTTAAACCTTGCTCTAATGCTTTGGTTAGAGGCTGGATGTTACATACTTCCTCTATTTCTAGCCGCATTTCCAAAGAGGCGAGAATATCGTCAATACTCAAGGCAGTGCAAGATTCGGGAACTGACATGATAATCTACAGAGCGCAATCGCGACTGTTAAAATGAAGGTTAATTTATTTTTGCATAAAGTCCATGCTCACTTCCGATCGCAGTGTTACAGAAGCAATTACACAGGACAATCAGGACATTATTGATGTGGACGTACCCAAGCGGGGTATGCCAGTTACGATCATCACAGGCTTTTTAGGCAGTGGCAAGACCACTTTGCTAAATCACATTTTGCAAAACCAGCAGGATTTAAAGGTTGCGGTTTTAGTAAATGAGTTTGGCGATATCAATATTGATAGTCAGTTATTGATATCAGTTGATGAAAATATGATGGAACTAAGCAATGGGTGTATTTGCTGCACCATTAACGATGGCTTGGTCGATGCGGTTTATAGCGTTTTAGAAAGAGGCGATCGCATTGATTATATGATTGTGGAAACTACAGGGGTTGCCGATCCTTTACCGATCGCTTTAACTTTTTTAGGCACTGAGTTACAGCATCTCACCAGATTAGATTCGATTTTGACAGTTGTGGATTCTGAAGCCTTTAACTCTGAGCATTTTCAAAGTGATGCAGCCTTCGCCCAAATCATGTATGGCGATATTATCATTCTTAATAAGACTGATTTGGTAGCTGATGAAAAGCTCCAAGAGCTAGAAGCTTATATCAATAAGACGAAAACTAAGGCAAGAATTTTGCGATCGCAGATGGGCATCGTGCCATTGCCGCTAGTTTTGGATGTAAAGATTGACCAATCAGCGATCGCCTCGACGCAACAGGCTAGCCATGAGTCCAACGATCATAGCCATCACGATCACGCCCATCATGATCATCGCAACACTCATACCCATGAACATTGCCACGATCCCGAGTGTAATCACGAGCATCATCACCACGAGCATCACCATTCCGATCACCTAGAAAACGATGGTTTTATTTCAATCTCCTTTCAAAGCGATCGCCCCTTTAATCTCGACAAGTTTCAAAACTTTCTGGATAAAAAATTGCCTGTAGATGTATTTCGCGCCAAAGGCATTTTAAACTTTGCCAATATTGACAATCGCTATGTATTTCAGCTTAGCGGCAAACGCTATGAACTCAAAACCGATGATCGTAGTAAATCCATCAATAACCAGCTAGTGATCATTGGACGCAATTTACACCGTGAAGAACTACTAGCAGATCTCGGAAGTTGCCTCGTCTAATTAAGTTCTTATCATCAGAGGTCAAGTTATGCTTGCTGAACGAGAATATCAACGTGCTGAAGCATTAGCCGCAAAGTTACGCGAATTAGGAATTGAACCTAATCTATAAAAAAGGGGCAGCACTTAGTGCTGCCCCTTTTTTTATACCAACTGGCAAAAGTGGCTATACCATTTTTAGTTTTGGTGTGATTTATAAGTAATGCTCTAGGCGATCGCACAGGGGATCAGCTTGAATAACCCCTTCCACCCGATCGACAGGTTCGCCGTCTTTAAATAAAACTAAAGTTGGTAGAGCATAGACTTTATATTGAGAGGCAAGATCGGGATAGTTATCAGTATTGATCTTCACAATTTGTACTTTATCTTTCATTGTGTCACTCACCCTATCCAAAATCCCCGTCATCAATTGACAAGGACCACACCAAGGCGCATAAAAATCTACCAAAACAGGTGTTGCTGAACTTGCTAATAATTCATCAAAACTACCAAATTGCTTTTTGACTGACATAGAGGCGATCGCTCCCTTAAAAACTCAATTCTATAGTACTTGCCCAAAAATTAGGGATGACTCTGTTATACGCACATCACTTTTTGTTAGAAAGTGCTTCGCGCTTTCTGAAAACCCTATATTTATATTTCTTTGTCTTAAATGTTACATCTCTAGGCTAGAATGATCACTGGCTATTACTCAATCCGCAATGATCTCTAGTAACGATTTTCGACCCGGCGTAACAATTGAACTCGATGGCGAAGTCTGGCGTGTAGTTGAATTCTTACACGTAAAGCCTGGTAAAGGTTCAGCTTTTGTCCGCACCACGCTAAAAAGCGCCATGACAGGTAAAAACCTAGAAAGAACCTTCAGAGCTGGGGAAATGGTTCCTCAAGCGGTTCTCGAAAAAAGCTCCATGCAGCACACCTATAAAGACGGTGAAGATTATGTCTTTATGGATATGCAAAGCTATGAAGAAGCGACATTGACCTCCGCCCAGATTGGCAGCCGTGTCAAATACATCAAAGAAGGCATGGAAGTTAACGTTGTTCGATGGGGCGAGAGAGTCATTGAAGTAGAGTTGGCAAACACAGTCGTACTTGAAGTTATTGAAACCGACCCCGGCTTGAAAGGCGATACAGCTACGGGTGGCAGTAAGTCCGCCAAGGTAGAGACTGGTGCGTCGATCAACGTTCCTCTATTTGTGAATATTGGCGATCGCATCAAAATTGATACTCGTGAAGACACGTATTTGGGGCGTGAAAATTAGGTGGAATTTAGCTTAGAGCAATTACGTGAACTAGTCACGATTCTGAACAAGACGGATATCACCGAACTTACTCTAGAATCAGGCGATTTGCGTCTGAGTATCCGTAAAAGTGAAACCAAAATTGCGCCTACGGTAGCTTTAGCTGCTCCTGTTCCGATGGTTTCTGCACCAATTCCAACCGCGATCGATCCAGTATCTAGCGCACCTGCTACCCATACAACCACGATTGCCGATGCGCTTCCTGCTAAGAAGTTAATCGAAATCACCTCACCCATGGTAGGCACGTTCTATCGCTCTCCCGCGCCCGATGAACCTCCATTTGTAGAAATCGGTGACACCATTAAAAAAGGTAATACTGTCTGTATTATCGAAGCAATGAAACTGATGAATGAGATTGAAACGGAAGCGGCTGGAAGGATTGTCGAAATTTTAGTAGACAATACTCAACCAGTGGAATATGGACAAGTATTAATGCGCGTAGAAGCGATTTAATTCCTATAAATAGAAAGGGGCGCTTTGCGCCCCTTTCTATTTATAGGAATTAACCAAAAGATTTTTTTGCAACATCTATTCCTTTGTGCAATTCAATACGCAACCTAAGAGGGGTGTAAAGTTTTATTAACTATTGTTAAGCTGTCTTCAGCAAACAAATACATCGGAAATTGCAACTATGGAAACAAAGTTTGACTTTAGCAGTAATAACCTCTTTACCCCGATCGCTTTTCGTGAAGACTTTAATCAATTTGCTCGCCTTAGCGAAAACCAAGCTTGGTCATTATTTTTTACTGCTAGCCGCGAAGATTCTGCGCTGGGTTTCAATCGCACAGCAGGTAGATTTTGGACAGGGCTAGTTGTGGCAACTGTGGTAGAAGCAGTTCTCGGCGTTATAATTTTCCAAAGCTTCTAAAGAACAAAAATATAGCTGTTGTCACTTGCATTAGGACAAACCAAAACCCAAGAAGTGAGTGGTGGCGCGATGCGCCGCCACTCACTTCTTGGGTTTTGTATCCTAACAAAACTGGCTATAGCTATAATTGCTGCTAAGAAGGGGTAATTTATCAAAAAGCAGAATCACTTAGGCGGACTAAATTTGCCTAAGTAATTCTGCTTTTTGGCGGTAAGTATTTTTGTTTTTTAGGCTCCTCGTACATTTTTAAGTAGCCAATTAAACTTCGCTTCTGCTAATTCCAAATTGCTGAGCATCGATTGACCAAAACCTTCGAGATGTGAATCAGCAACATCGTATCCGTAACCAAGGCGACTTACAGTACCGCGCAAGCGATCGGACAAACAAAGGCAAATAGCTCTGTAAAATCTGGAAGAGAAATTAATATCTTGTTGTAGTTTGGCTAAAAGTTGAACTCTGGGTATCGATAAAACGACTGACTCTTCTAGCGATCGCACACTAGCAAGAGGCGCTCTCGTATCAATAAAAGACACTTCACCAACAATTTCTCCTACGGAAATTTTTGCAAGTTCTTTTTGATCCTGTGACTGGATGACAACGCTAAAAGATCCACTTACGACAATATATAAAGCCTCGCTAACTTGTCCTTCTCGAATTAACAAGCGATCGGGCTGAACTATCTCTTTTTTGCCTTTTTGGACAAGCCAATCAAGATCATTATTATTGAGTTCACTAAAGAAAAGTAAAATCTTCTTCACATTTAACCTCTGTTAACTGGACAACAAGTAAGAAGACATATTCTTGCAGACTATTTTACGAAAAAGATAAATATAGTCAAAAAATTTAAGAAACAGTTAGTAACATCACAGCTAAAAATAGCGTAGCCATTTTTATAAGCGTTACAGAGCTTTGCGCTTTCTTAAAACCCAGATAAATCTTAAAAAAGCTTGCGAAGCAAGCTTTTTTAAGATTTATCTGTACTACACAAAGCCTAAACAGACGTTATACGTTATCTAGAGAATAATTTAGCTATGGGTGGTTAGTCGCCCATAACTAATTATTCTCTAGGCAGGGAGTAACATCATTTTGAGGGTAGCAGGCTTAGATAGTTCACCTTCTAGCAAGATTTTGCCATTAGCATGAAGATGTCTAGCAATGTGATAAATAGCCTCAATTTCATCGAGTGAATTTAACTTGACCGCCACTTCTTCTAGAGATAAAGAAACGGTGGAAGCTTTCAATGCATCCATAAGCTGCTTTTGTAAAGCTAAAACCTTTGCTCCCGCTTTTTTGCCAGCTTCAACTCCCGGTTGGTGGTAAGCATTAATATTCACCAAGGAAGCATAGAAACTTACGGCGCGTTCATAAAGGGCAATCAAAGCGCCAACCGTACTTTCCGAAACGCAAGGAATAGTTACAGTTATGGAATCTCTGCCATTTTCGTAGAGAGCGCTCCGAGTACCTTGGAGAAATCCTAATAGATAATCACCTGTCACCACCCCTTCTTCTATTTCGGGATGAGGTTTCTGCGAATCCTGTAGCACTTCGATAAAAGTAGCAAAAAAGTTTGGCACACCTTCACGGAGTTGCTGCACATAGGCATGTTGGTCAGTGGAGCCTTTGTTACCATAGACCGCAATCCCTTGATAGACGAAATTACCATCGAGATCCTGTTCTTTGCCGAGGGATTCCATCACTAACTGTTGCAAGTAGCGGCTGAATAGCAACAGACGATCTTTATAGGGCAGGATTACCATATCCTTTTCCCCCTTGCCATTACCAGCGAAGTGCCACGCCATAGCTAAGAGGGCGGCAGGATTTTGGCGAATATCTTCGATGCGAGTAGCGGCATCCATGATGCTTGCACCTTGGAGCATGGCGCGAATGTCGATGCCTTGTAGCGCCGCAGGTAATAGCCCTACTGCTGACAATTCTGAGGTTCGACCACCAATCCAATCGTACATTGGAAAAGTATCGAGCCAGTTTTTGCCGATCGCATATTTCTCTAGAGCGCTACCAACGCCTGTGATGGCGATCGCCTGTTGAGCAAAGTTTAAGCCAGCTTGCTGAAAAGCAAACTCAACCTCTTTCATGGCATTAGCTGCTTCAGGCGTACCACCAGATTTAGAGATCACTAATACTAGAGTGGTTTTGAGGCGATCGCCTAAGAGGTCAAGCACCAGATCGATACCGTCGGGATCGGAGTTATCGATAAAGCTAATTTTGAGGGGGACATCAGCTTTAGAAAAACATTGAGCGACAAACTGTGGACCTAAGGCTGATCCTCCAATCCCAATTGACAAAATATCCGTAAATTTGCCCCCTACAGGAGGACTAATAATTCCAGCATGAACCTTTTGGGTAAAAACTTCGATACGGTCAAGAGTTTTGGTAATGTCGTCAGCTAATTCTTTATGCGGAGCAAGCTCTGGTGTTCTTAGCCAGTAATGCCCCACCATGCGTTGCTCGTCGGGATTGGCGATCGCACCTGACTCCAGAGCTTTCATATCTTCAAAAGCTTTAACAAACTTGGGTTGCATCTGTGTCACAAAGTCAGGCGTAAACCTCATGCGACTGATATCTATATAAAGCCCTAAGTCTGAATGGTAGTACAGCCAGTCTTGATACCGTTGCCATAACTCCACAGCCGAATTCATACGAACCTCACATGCTTAAAACAGACGATGCATAATGCCAATCGTAAGCGATAAGTAGCGATCTTGTTTGATCTTATTCATACATACCGCCTATTTAGATTTTGGGGATTACAGATAAATTTTCAAAAAGCTTACTTCGCAAGCTTTTTGAAAATTTATCTGGGCTTTAAGAAAGCGTAAAGCGCTATAACTTTAAGCCAACGTTAAGAAGTACATCGAACCTTGCTTCATGAGACCAGCAAAGTGTTATGGTGATTTCATAGCCAAATCAGCTATTTAGCGCAATGGGGTAATAAAAATCGAGATTGCGCCTTCCATATTTTCTTAGCTGGTTTGGAAGATAAAAGCGAGGTCATTGAGATGAAACTTGTAATTCAAGGCAAGAATATTGAAGTCACTGGAGCTATCCGCGAATATGTTGAACAAAAGATCGACAAAGCGGTTAGCCATTTCCAAACATTAACTACGGAGGTAGATGTTCATCTATCTGTAGCCCGTAATCCTCGCATCGCTTCAAGTCAATCTGCTGAAGTGACAGTCTATGCAAATGGAACGGTAATCCGCGCGGAGGAAAAGAGTGAGAATTTGTATGCAAGTATCGACCTAGTCGCAGACAAAATTTCTCGCAAGTTGCGGAAATTTAAAGAGCGCAAGACTGATCGCGCAGCCGCTAAAACTAGCGTTGCTGTGGTTGAGCAACCTCCAGTCCCATTGCCTAATGGTAATCGGGTAGTTGAGTTGCCTAGTCAAGTGGTGCGAAATAAGTATTTCGCGATGCCTGCGATGTCTGTAGATGAGGCTCTTGAACATTTAGAGATGATCGATCATGACTTCTATGTTTTTCGCAATGCTGAAACGGGGGACATTAATGTTGTGTATGAACGCAATCATGGTGGATATGGCGTAATCCAACCCCATGATGTCAAAAAACATTAACAATATCTAAAAAAGCAGGGGGCGCTAAGCGCCCCCTGCTTTTTTAGCGCCAGAAATATTTTAAAAGTGCTGCTTAGCAGCACTTTTAAAATATTTCTGGCTTTAGATTTGAGCGCAAAGCGCTATGTGTTTAAGCTATTAACAGAAATCTTGGCACTTTTTAGGCTGTATTTGTTACGCTAGAAGACTAGACTGAAGTTTAGTTAATTTTTTATTTTTATATTTAAGTAGACATGACTGTTAAGTACGGCGAACAAGCGATCGCAGAAGCAACCCTCACTACCTTTCCCAATCCCAGAATTGGTAGAGATTATAGTATTCAAATAACCCTTCCTGAATACACCTGTAAATGTCCATTTTCTGGCTATCCCGACTTTGCCACAATTTATATCACCTACACCCCCAATCAAGTATTAGTCGAACTCAAAGCCATTAAGCTTTACATTAATAGTTATCGCGATCGCTTTATTTCCCATGAGGAATCAGTCAATCAAATCCTTGATGACTTCGTTAAAGCAGGCGATCCTATTAGAATCAATGTCAAAGGTGACTTTACCCCCCGTGGCAATGTCCATACTGTAGTCGAAGTAAACTACGTCAAACCTCAAGAAACAATTTAGTTCTTAATACGTCACGTCAATTTATGAAAGTCCGTAAAAAATACCAAGCATCGAGTAATGCAGAGATAAATCTAACTGCTTTGTTAGATGTTGTATTTTCGATCTTGGCATTTTTTATCTTATTGTCAGCAGCACTTACTATACCTAGCCGTATCGGTGTTGACCTACCAGTTATTGCGCGTGGCAATAGTAGTGGCAACTCGGGTACAAGCGATCTCAAGCAAGAAGATCTCTTTGTAATCACCCTCGATCCTTCAGGACAAATGCTAGTAAATGGAAAAGTTTTAACACCTCAGCAACTAGAGCAAGATATTCGCAAGTTTCTAGAAACTTCAGCCCAAGGTATTGTCGTCCTCAGTGCGGACAATACTAATGTGTCTTATCAACAAGTAATTAATCGTCTTGCAGAAATTAGGGCGATCGCAGGAAATCGGGTGGCGATCGCCACATCTCGCTCTTAGCAATAATACCCTCTGAAAAAATGTTGCCGACTAAACCCAACAGCCAACTCACTGTAAGTCCAGCAGACAAATCTATGTCCAACTTTGACCATAAAGCTTTGTCAAATGCTCCTGTCAGAAAAATTGCCCATAAAGCAGTTAGTCTGCTCAAAAAGTATCCTTTCTGGGTGTTAGTGATTGGCTCATTAGGGATTCATGCGGCTTTTGCTGTCATCGCCCCAAGTCCTCTCAAGAAAGAAACCTCCAAAGAAATTCCTGTCGTGACATTACCCGTAGTTAAATTACCTAATAAGCTACAAGTAAATATAAATCCTCCCAAGCCCGATAAGTCTTTCCTAGATAGCCTATTTGTGAAGTCGTCACCCAACAAGTTAAACAGCCTAAACCTCAATAATGGACTTCCTAGCGCCTTATCAGACAGCCCTCTACGCTCCTTAGATTTTAATAATCTGGACAAATTGGATGACTTACCCCCCGTTATCACAGGGCTACCAACGGATTTTCCTCCCTTATTAAGTAACATTAAGGATTTTTCGCCACCTCAATTTGTTCAACCTCAAATTCGTAATCCACTTCAGCAAGTATTACGCCTTGACAATAGCAATCCCAAAAACTCGAATAGCAGTAATCTTAGACCTGAGTTTCAAGGCGGCTTAAGAAACGACCTAAATACTCCACCACCTGATAATAGACTGGCAAGAAATACTAGCTCTGAGCCAAAAACTCCACCGCGCAACAATCCACCTATTTTCAAATCGTCGCAATCTCCTCAAAATTCACAGCCTTCCCCAAATACATCACCACCTCCCAGCCCTCCCAGCAGCCCATCGCCCTCTACTCCATCCCCAACCGCCGTAACACCTTCTAGTACTGATAGATCGGGGCTCAGCTTGCTGGATTTTTTAGCAACTGATAAACGAATTAGAAATTTACGTGATAGAAACCTATTAAAGGAGACTCTATTAGCTCCTGAAGATGCGCTAATCTCTAATCCTGAACTATATAGAGAGAAGGGCGTAGCATGGATTCCTCCCAAGGTAACCAATGTTAAGGGCAAGACAGGTACGATCATTTACTATTGGATTGTTTCTCCCTATGGAGAAATTCAACTAGCTGGCTATGCTAATGGCAATAAAGATTTAGTTGACCTTGATTCAGAGCTAGTTAATATCGTGCTTGACACAGTAAAAGACTACAAGTTTCAACCTATTGATAATCCTCAAAATGGAATATACCGCCTTGTAACAGCTAAGTACGTCTTTCCATATAGATACTAAAAATCAAGCTCCTGAGTCCTTGATTTTTTGGGTTTTTAGCGAGATAAGTGGCAGCGCTTCGCGCCGCCACTTATCTTTTTGGGCTACCTATCACTTCCCACCCAAGGATTAGCGTTGCAACGCAACGCTAATCCTTGATTTTTAATGTCTATTTTTATACTGGGAAGTGAGTAGTAAGAACTGAATTAATTTATTAAATTTCAGGAATCTAGGTAATTGCTAAAAATCAAAAATTGCCAACTTAACTTTTTGGAATTTAAAAATAATTTCCCCAGACATCAGTAACTCAGTAGGTATATCTAAAAAATATTCATCCCATCCAATAACTACACTAAATGGATTAAGCTCTCGGCGTTATCCAAAAACTCTTGAGCAAACTAATTGACTATATTGATCAGGATAAGATGTACGAACCAAAATTTATATCAAAAGCCCCTAACCTACTCTAATAGGTTGATTATGCCTAGCTACTTACTAAGATAGATATTCCAAAATCTTTGCCGAAATTAGCTTAAGTATCGGGAAAAGATCATAGATATTTTTGGACAACCATAAGTCTGTCTATATATTTTAACAATCTGGGTCAGTAATAAAATCAATAAATCACCTATATGGGTGAAGAAATCTGTCTTTAATTACTGTGAAATTTTGACAATTAAATTATTTTGGTTAAGTAGATAAAGGCTATTAAAATAATTGTCATTTGAAGAGATGTCAATAAATTTTTAATCACAGATAAGCTTTAGTAAAGGCTTTCCCATGTATTATCCACTTTCCAAATATCAGTTACTATATAAATGGGGGGACAAAGTGACTTTTATATAAGGAGTTTCAAAAGTTTCCATGTAGCTTCAAAATTATTTCTAGAATTTATGCAATCTTTTGTCAAATATGTTTAAAAATGTACGAGAATAGGTAAGTTATTCTAAGTGGATAAAATTCCATTATATTTGTAAGACTTTTCCTAGCTTCAGAGAAAAGCTTGCAATCTAAAAACCTTGAAATTCCTGATAATACTATGACAGACAATGTAAATGCTCCTTTAACGGGAAAAGCTCTACTTCAAAGAGCTAAAGAGCTAAACAATTTACCTAAGCGTGAACAAGCAAAGAAATGCGGTTATTTCACTCGTGGTAAAGATGGTGTAGATCGAGTTAATTTGACCGAATTTTATGAGGCAGTCCTTGCTGCTAGAGGCTTTGCTATTAATCCCGAGCAGAATAAAGATGGTCGTGGTCGTGAACCAACTTTTCGCGTTAGTGTCCATAAAAATGGTCAGATTGTGATTGGTTCCACCTACACCAGATCTATGGGCTTAAATGAGGGTGATGAATTTGAAATTAAGCTGGGATATAAGCACATTCATTTGATTCAGCTATCTAGCGATCAAGCTGATGACGGAGATGAATAGGTAAAAATTTAAGATTACATAATGTCTAAGTTGGGGAGGTGTAAATTATTTTTTACAGGAAAAATATAAGTTTTTCGCTCCTTACCAAGGACATTTTTTTAATCATGATAGTTTTAAGCGAGAAGATTAATACTGCTTTCGGAGTAAGTGTTTGATTTTCTCGCTATTTTCTTGCTTTGATTTTCAAATTGATTTTGATTTTTAGGTTCTCAGGGTATGCAATTAGTAGATACACATGTCCATATCAACTTCAAGGACTTTCAAGAAGATCTTGGTGCAGTACGCGATCGCTGGCTAAATAACGGCGTAAATCGACTCGTCCATTCTTGTGTGAGTCCCGATGAGTTTGGTCAGATTCAAGTGATCGCCGATCAGTTCCCCGAAGTTAGTTTTGCGGTGGGGCTACATCCTTTAGATAAAGACTTGAATGGGACGGGCTGGAATCCTGAAGTTGGCGATCGCATTAAGGCTTTAGCTAGTAGCGATCGGCGAGTAGTGGCAATTGGTGAGACGGGGTTAGATTTTTTTAAGTCGGATAGTAAAGATGCTCAAATTGAAGCTTTTAAATCTCAATTACGCACGGCGCGATCGCTAAATTTGCCCGTAATTATTCATTCCCGTGAGGCGGCGACGACGACTCGCGAAGTTTTGCTAGAAATTAATGCCGAATCTCCGACCGAGCCAATTCGGGGAGTCATGCATTGCTGGGCTGGTAATCCTGAGGAGACACAGTGGTTTGTGGATTTAGGAATGTACATCAGCTTTAGTGGTGTGGTCACTTTTAAAAATGCCCATGATTTGCATGAATCAGCCAAAATCGTTCCTAGCGATCGCATTTTAGTGGAGACTGATTGTCCTTTTTTAGCGCCTGTACCAAAACGAGGCAAACGCAATGAACCAGCTTATGTGCTGCATGTGGCGGAGAATGTGGCAAAACTGCGGGGTGTCGATCTAGAGACTTTTGCCGCGCAAACTACGGATAATGCATTTAAGCTTTTTGCCCTGTCCTAGCAAATCACAACAAAATCCCAAAGAGAGTTGCGGCACTTCGCGCCGCAACTCTCTTTGGGATTTTGTTGGCGTTGAGATTAGATTACTTGCGATAAAATTAATTCATGCAGATATACCTAGATCATGGCGCTACTTCCCCCACCCGCTCTGAAGTCATTGACTTAATGACCGAAGTGATGCGATCGCAATGGGGAAATCCTTCCAGCTTGCATTGGTGGGGTGAACGTTCGACAATGGTGATTGAGCGATCGCGTTTACAGGTCGCAAGCCTACTAAATGCCGATCCTGAAGGTGTGATTTTCACCTCTGGAGGCACAGAGTCGGACAATATGGTGTTGATGGGTATGGCGCGACAATATCAAACACCACAGCACATGATCATTTCATCGGTGGAACATTCAGCGATCCGCTTGCCCGCCTTATTTCTCGAGCAGCGTGGTTGGGAAATCACCTATTTACCTGTGGATCGCTATGGTCAAGTTTCACCACAGGATTTAGCGCGATCGCTACGTCCTAATACAGTTCTTGTATCTATCATCACGGCTCAAAATGAAGTGGGGACAATTCAGCCGATAGATAAACTAGGTCAAATTTGCCGCAATGCTAATGTGCTGTTTCACACGGATGCTGTGCAAGCGATCGGGAAGATTCCCTTGGATATGCAAGCTTTACCCATCGATCTTCTATCCCTATCTGCTCATAAGTTTTATGGAATGCAGGGGATTGGAGCGCTCTATATTAATCCTCTGACTCATAAAAAACGAAATATTGTTCCTTTAATCCAAGGTGGTGGTCAAGAAAGAAGTTATCGTTCAGGGACACAGGCGGTTGCGGCGATCGCAGGTCTGGGCTTAGCGGCGGAGCTAGCGGAAAAGGAACTCACTCAGGAATCTAGCCGACTCTCGCAATTGCGCGATCGCCTTTATCAGTTATTAGGGGATATGAGCGATCTTGTCCCTACGGGAATGATGGGTAGCGATCGCCTGCCGCATCATCTCAGCTTTTATCACAAACATCTTGATGGGCGCAAAATTGTCCGCGAGATGAACTTTGCGGGTATTGCGATTAGTTCGGGTTCAGCCTGTAGTAGTGGGGCGATCGAGCCAAGCTCAGTTTTGTTAGCAATGGGTTATTCCGAATCGGAAGCTAAAAATAGCATTCGTCTTACCCTTGGCAAATCCACCACTCCCGAAGATGTGGAATGGACATCGTTAGTTATGCATCAAATCCTTAAGCCATAAGGTTTCCCAAATTTAATAAAGAACAGATTTTGGATGGCGCGGCTTCGCCGCACCATCCAAAATCTGTTCTTTATCTTACGGTGGTGACGACAAATTTAAGGAACTATCAAAACTGGACAAGGTGAAAGATTGATCACCTTTTGGCTAACACTGCTACCGTCGGGATGTTCATCGGTTAGGCTCATTCCCCTCGAACCCATCACAATTAAATCGGCGTTAATTTCATCCGCAAAGTCACAAATCACAAAGGCAGCCTTACCTTCCAAAATTTGGGATTTGACGGAAATACCTACTTCCACAAAATAAGATTCTATTTCGCTAATAAAATCTTGAGAAGCTTGGCGATCGCTATCGGTAGCATCAGCCTCAGTAACTGAAAGCACATAGAGCGCAGCCTGATACTTTTGGGCAATGTCGATGACTATAGATACAGCTTGGCGGGTTTCTTGACTTCTGTTTAAAGGAAATAAAACAGTTTTAAACATAAATTCCTACCTAACACTGCAATTCGGATAATAGATTTTGAATTTAAGAGTTTTGTCTCTCTTTATTTCATTTTAGTAATCAAGAGCCTCGAAAGATTTAAATTTCTTAATTTTTAACATGTCTCACCATTGCCTTGCCCTAAAACCCCAGAGAATGGCGGTGCTTTACGCCGCCATTCTCTGGGGTTTTAGCCAGCAGTTGTTAATCAAAAGCCCCCACAAGAAAAATTTTAAAATCTTTACGAAGCAACGCTTTTAAAATTTTTCTTGATTCAGGTTTGATCGCAAAGCGCCGTAAGTTTGGGATTGTTATAGCGTAGCTAAGTGAAATTAAATATAAAACCCCAAAACCTGTGGCGCACCCACAGCGTGCGCCACGGGCTTTGGTTCTGGGTTTTTAATTGTGTTTAGCTACTTAGCGATCGCCAAAATGCTTAGATACAAATATGATCACAAAATATGATCAGAAATTTAGCTATTGAGTGAGATTAAATCTATGTCCCAAGAATTAAACTCTAATCCTGAGAATGGGCAAACTATTGACCAGCAAACTTTAGAAACAACTCCAACAGAAAAAATTACCCTCTGGGGAGAGATCATTAAGGGATGGTATTGGGTGGTATTTGTTTGGAAAATGATGGGTAGTTTTAATGGTATCCGCTCATTGTTAAGTTCTATAAAGCGAACAGTCATTATGCTTATTAAGCGTCTGTTAATTCAATTGCAATCTTAAATATCCCGAAAATTTACTTAAAAATTTATAACTAGGTGGAGCTAAAGTCTCTAGGCATAATTAATAATCTAGGGCGCACGCGTAGCGTGCGCCCTAGATTATTAATTGCGATCAGCAAATAAAAGCGATGCCAAGTAGCTAGGCATAATTAATTACAAACCAAAACCTGTAAAGTTGCGCTCCTACGAGGCGCAACTTTACGGGTTTTGGTAATTTATTTTGCACAAGCAAGTAGGGCTCGCCTTTGGTATTTATGGAATGTAGCAATCTCGGTTAGATTAAGCCAAAACTAAAGAAACGGCAGACCCTACTACATCAGTGCTAACATTGCGAGATATATAACGAGAAAAAAGTCAAAACGGAAGAAGATTATAGATGGATGCCGTAACGAAAACCATCCCTTTTTATGGCAGGGAAATTAAATTAAGAATTGGCACATTTGCCCCTCAAGCTGGCGGCTCAGTATTAGTCCAGTGCGGGGAAACCGCAATTTTAGTGACAGCGACCAGAGGTCCTGCGCGTGACGGCGTAGATTTTGTTCCACTCCTTGTCGATTACGAAGAGCGCTTGTATGCAGCAGGGCGCATCCCCGGAGGATTCTTGCGCCGTGAAGGTAGACCGCCTGAAAAAGCTACCCTAATTTGCCGCTTAATCGATCGCCCCATGCGTCCTTTGTTTCCCAACTGGTTACGCGATGATGTGCAGATCGTTGCGACTACGATGGCGATCGACGATAAAGTTCCACCCGATGTTTTAGCCGTTACAGGTGCATCGATCGCTGCTCAAATTGCGGGACTCCCTTTTATGGGACCTATGGCGGGCGTGCGTGTCGGTTTAGTGGGTGATGAATTTATCATCAACCCCACCTATGCAGAAATCGAAGCGGGAGATCTTGATCTAGTCGTGGCTGGAACTGCGGAAGGGATCATCATGGTAGAAGCTGGGGCTAACCAGTTACCAGAATCAGACATGATCGAAGCGATCGATTTTGGCTATGAAGCTGTTCAAGAACTAATCAAAGCTCAGTTAGAACTGATTAAAGAGTTAGGGATTGCGCCGCCAGATCTTACTGCTCCTGAGACCGATCCAACGCTCGAAAACTTTATTAGCGATACAGTCAAAGCTAAAGTCGCGCAGGTGGTGGCAAGTTGCCAAAAGGATCGCAGTCTCCGTGATGCGGCTCTTGATGAAATTAAAGCTGAGCTTTTAGAAGCGATCGCCGCTTTGCCCGACGAAGATCCAGTTAAGCTAGCTGCCGATAAAAAGGTAGTAAGTGCCACTTATAAGGAAATCACCAAAAAGCTGATGCGAGCGCAGGTCATTGAGCAAAGTGTCCGCATTGATGGACGTAAGCTCAATGAAGTCCGCCCCATCTGGACAGAAGTGAGCGTATTGCCTCGCGTTCATGGCAGTGGTTTATTCAATCGTGGCTTAACCCAAGTCCTCTCGATCGTTACCCTTGGCACACCCGGAGATGCACAGGAGTTAGACGATCTCCATCCTGATGCCAAGAAACGCTACATGCACCATTACAACTTCCCGCCCTACTCCGTCGGTGAAGCAAAACCCATGCGATCGCCTGGTCGCCGCGAAATCGGTCATGGAGCCTTAGCTGAAAGAGCGATCGAGCCAGTCCTTCCCCCCAAAGATAAATTTCCCTACATCCTCCGTGTTGTATCAGAAGTCTTATCCTCTAACGGTTCGACTTCAATGGGGTCTGTTTGCGGCTCGACCCTTGCCCTCATGGATGCAGGTGTACCCATCTCCAAACCCGTTAGCGGCGTAGCGATGGGCTTGATCAAGGAAGGTGATGAAGTACGAATTCTCACGGATATTCAAGGTATTGAAGACTTCCTTGGCGATATGGACTTCAAAGTAGCAGGCACAGATACAGGTATCACCGCCCTGCAAATGGATATGAAGATTACCAGTATTTCCATGGATACGGTGCGCGAGGCGATTACCCAAGCCAAAACGGGTCGCGCCCATATCATGGAAAAGATGCTGGAAATTCTGCCTGAGCCAAGACCGCAGCTATCACCCTATGCCCCACGTCTACTGACAATTCGCATCGATCCTGAGCAAATCGGCATGATTATTGGACCAGGTGGTAAAAACATCAAGGGCATCACTGAAGAGACGGGAGCCAAGATCGATATCGAAGATGACGGTACGGTGATGATTTCGTCCATGAGTGGCGAAGGTGCGCTCAAAGCTAAGCGTATCATTGAAAACATGACCCGTCGTGTCGGATCTGGTGACGTTTATCTAGGTAGAGTTACTCGCATTATTCCCATCGGCGCATTTGTAGAATTCTTACCTGGAAAGGAAGGAATGGTGCATATTTCGCAATTGGCGGAAGGTCGTGTAGGCAAAGTGGAAGATGAAGTTGCTGTTGGCGACGAAGTGTTAATTAAGATCCGCGAAATTGATAATCGTGGACGCTTTAACCTAACTCGTCTAGGCATTCATCCCGATGAAGCCGCCGCCGCTAGAACTGCTGCCGCCGCTAACACCTAAAAAATAAAGGCTCGCTTTGCGAGCGAGCCTCTATTTTTTAGCCCAAAGAGTGCGCTAGCGCATCCTACGTTTAATTCAAACAACTTATAGCTATAGCTAGTCTTGTTAAGACCCAAAACCAAAGAAGCAAGTGGCGGCGCGAAGCGCCGCCACTTGCTTCTTTATTTTGGGTTTGTCCTAATGCAAGTGACTATAGCTATAGCAATGTAAGTTTTGCTTAGGACATAAAACCCAAAAAGCGAGTTGCGGCGCGAAGCGCCGCAACTCGCTTTTTGGGTTTTGGTTTGTACTGGCT
>NZ_JACJQA010000044.1 GCF_014696355.1 Pseudanabaena sp. FACHB-1998
CTATCAGCAGGATTTGCCATAATTCATCTCGCCTTCCTTTTGCCTTACGCGGATCTGGTATCTCTTTGAGATAATCAACTAGACTATTACTCATTTTCTGGCTTATTTAACTTGATTAGATTAAATTATTACAAAATACCTCTACGTCTGTCACTAGCCTTTTTCTGGTTCCTCCTAACCTTTCTTGAAATAACCCTGCCTTGTAAAGGGGGACTTGAAGATTAAGCGCCCGATACCTCCCCACAATTACATCCACATCCGTCGTCGCAGGAAAAGCCAAATCACGGGCACTCATATCCTCCGTATCCGACTTTTTCGACACCTTCGCATCCGAACAAACCGCAATACTCTGCAACCTCACCGTTGCCTCCGCCGACCATTCCCGCAAAGTCTGCGACATTAACGAGATCGAAGGCACTAAAAATAAAACCGTGGCGCTACCTTTCTCAATGGCAAACTTCTCCGCAATCTGCAAAGCCGTATAGGTCTTACCCGTACCGCAAGCCATGATCAACTTACCGCGATCGCCTGTCTCAAACCCTGCCCTCACCTTGTCCAAAGCCATACTCTGATGTGGTCTAATCGACTTCTTCGGGTTTAACGGTAAAACTGGGACTGGCGTTACTAGATCAACGCATCGTAATGACAATTCAGGGATTGTTAGCTACGCTTAACATTTTGTAATGATTTTGTAATAGCATAGGAGGTAATCATATCTACGATGAAAACTATGTTGGAATCTTCACCTACTATTACTACTCAAGATGAGCTGATCGAATCAATCACAGCAATCGAAGAATTGAAGGTTCCTAAAGACTATTTAGGGGAATGTCTTAGTCCAGATGCCTTTGCGCCTACGGATAGCTTTATCCGCCGTCACATCGGCGCTAGTTCTCCAGAAATCCAAGCCATGCTCAGGGCGATCGCCTGTGACTCCCTTGAGGAAATGGTGGAAAAAACTGTACCCGACTCCATTAGGCTCAAGCAGCCCCTCGATTTAGGCGTAGCGCGTGGGGAATACGAGCTACTGCAAGAACTGAAAGCGATCGCCTCAAAAAATCAAGTTTGGCGCTCTTACATCGGTACGGGCTATTACAATTGCATCACTCCACCAATTATTCAGCGTAATATTCTCGAAAATCCGGGCTGGTATACCCAGTACACTCCCTACCAAGCCGAGATTGCCCAAGGAAGACTAGAGGCTTTGCTGAACTTCCAAACAATGATCATTGACTTAACGGGCTTAGAAATTGCTAATGCTTCCCTCCTTGATGAAGGTACAGCCGCCGCCGAAGCGATGACGATGGCAGCAGGGCTTGCCAAAAATAAAGGCAACAAATTTCTAGTTTCCAGTGATTGTCATCCTCAGACGATCGCCGTAGTTAAAACCCGTGCTATTCCTCTCGGAATTGAAGTAATCACAGGCAAGCATGACGAATTTGTCATTGATAGAAGTTGCTTTGGCATCTTGCTACAATATCCCGCTAGTGATGGCGCAATCTACGACTATACGGAATCTATCCAGCAAATTCATGCTCAGGGTGGCTTAGCGATCGTGGCGGCAGATTTATTGGCGCTCACCTTATTAAAAGCCCCTGCGGAATTTGGTGCGGATATTGCGATCGGTAGCGCCCAGAGATTTGGTGTTCCCTTTGGCTATGGTGGACCCCATGCCGCTTATATGGCAACCAAAGAGGACTACAAGCGCCAAATGCCGGGGCGCATGGTGGGAGTTTCCAAGGATGTGCATGGTCAACCTGCGCTGCGGCTCGCTCTGCAAACCCGTGAGCAACATATTCGCCGCGATAAAGCGACCAGCAATATCTGCACGGCTCAAGTTCTCTTAGCGATTATGGCAAGCATGTATGCGGTCTATCATGGTGCAGCAGGACTTAAAAGTATTGCTCAACGGGTGCATTTTCTTACCCAAACCCTAGCCCAATCCCTTGAAAAATTGGGGCATCAAGTCTTGCATCCCGACTTCTTTGATACGATTCTCATTCAACCCAAGGGAACTTCCCTAGCGGAAATTAAAGATCGCGCCGCCGCCCACAAAATCAATTTGCGCTATCTGGAAAATGGGGCGATCGCGATCAGTCTTGATGAAACAGTCTCTAAGCAAGATTTACTCGATCTAATTAACATATTTTCTGAAGATCAATCAGCAATTACGAATTACAAATTACAAGTTCCTGATTCTCAATTCTCAATTCCTAATTCCCTAACTCGCAACACCACCTACCTCACCCACCCCGTTTTCAACACCTATCATTCCGAATCTGAACTACTGCGCTATATTTATCGCCTCCAAGCCAAGGATCTATCACTCACCACCTCGATGATTCCCCTTGGCTCCTGCACCATGAAGTTAAATGCGACTTCCGAAATGCTGCCTGTCACATGGTCGGAATTCGGCAATATTCATCCCTTCGCACCTTTAGAACAGACCCAAGGTTATCAAATTCTCTTTCAACAACTAGAAGTATGGTTAGCCGAAATCACAGGATTTGCAGGTGTATCGCTTCAGCCCAATGCAGGCTCGCAGGGAGAATATGCAGGCTTACTCACCATTAGAGAATATCATCAACATCGTGGGCAAACCAATCGCCATATTTGCTTGATTCCCACATCGGCTCATGGCACAAATCCCGCCAGTGCGGTGATGGCAGGGATGAAGGTGGTGACCGTGAATTGTGACGATGAAGGCAATATTGATGTGACAGATCTTAAGACTAAAGCCGAAAAGCATCAGCATGAATTGGCGGCGCTCATGGTTACCTATCCTTCCACTCATGGCGTATTTGAGGAATCCATTCGGGATATTTGTGATATCGTCCATTACTACGGCGGACAGGTCTATATGGATGGCGCAAATATGAATGCTCAGGTCGGTCTCTGCCGTCCAGGAGATATTGGTGCGGATGTTTGCCACTTGAATCTGCATAAGACTTTCTGCATTCCTCACGGTGGTGGTGGTCCCGGGATGGGACCTATCTGTGTCGCGCCTCAGCTAGTGCCATTTTTGCCGAAGCATCCCTTCACCACAGAAAACCCCAGTACGATTTCGGCGGCTCCTTGGGGGAGTGCTAGCATCCTTACAATTTCTTGGGTGTATATCGCACTGATGGGAGCAAAGGGTTTAAAGCTTGCCACTGAGGTCGCCATTCTCAATGCCAACTATATGGCGCATCGCCTTGCACCCCATTATCCGATTCTCTATACTGGCAAAAATGGCTTGGTTGCCCATGAGTGCATTCTCGATTTACGGGGATGCAAAACCATTGCAGGGATTGAAGTAGATGATATTGCGAAGCGCTTAATGGATTATGGCTTCCATGCACCTACGGTGTCTTGGCCGGTTGCTGGAACGATGATGATCGAGCCTACTGAAAGTGAGTCTAAGGCGGAACTCGATCGCTTCTGTGAGGCGATGATTGCAATTAGTCAAGAGATTAAGGCGATCGCCTCTGGTGCGATGGACAAGCTCGATAATCCCCTCAAAAATGCGCCCCATACAGCTGCAACCCTCTTAGCCGATGATTGGAACCATGCTTACTCTCGCAGTCAAGCCGCCTATCCTGCCCCTTGGCTCAAGGAGCATAAGTTTTGGACAAGCGTAGGACGCATTGATAATGCTTTTGGCGATCGCAATTTTGTCTGTTCCTGTCTACCCATCGAAGCCTACAATGAATAGATAAAGGTTGTGCTGTAAGCACAATCTTTATCTATTCATCAAAAATTAGTTTTATGTCTCAGTCGTCAAGCGCATCACCCGTTAAATCCTCAATTAAAATAGCTGTGATTGGTGATGTGCATGACCTTTGGCAGCCCATAGAAGATCGTCAAGCCTTACATAGCCTTGGCGCTGATTTAGTTCTTTTTGTGGGAGATTTTGGCAACGAAGCAATAGAAATTGTCAAGGCGATCGCGGATTTAGACTTACCGAAAGCTGCGATTTTAGGCAATCATGATGCTTGGTATAGTGCCACTGATCCCTATAGCAAAACTCCTCCTAAGCACCAATGTCCCTACGATCGCACTAAGGAGGATCGCGTTCAGCAGCAGTTAGATTTGCTAGGCAAATGTCATGTGGGCTATAGCTGGCTAGACTTTCCTGAGTTCAATCTCTCGGTAGTTGGTGCGCGTCCCTTTAGTTGGGGCGGTAGTAAATGGAAGAAAAAGTTTTTCTATCGCGATCGCTTTAATATTAATAGCTTTGCCGAATCTACCCAGCGCATCAAGCAGGCGATCGCCAGTACTGACCACGAAACGATTATCTTTCTCGGTCACAACGGTCCTGCGGGACTAGGAACTGAAGAGTATTCTATCTGCGGTAAAGATTGGAAACCCATAGGCGGCGACTATGGCGATCCTGACTTTGCCGAGGCGATCGCCTATTCCTATCAATTATCGAAAACTGTACCTCTCGTAACCTTTGGGCATATGCACCACCACTTACGCCATACATCTAGCCGTAACCGTGATGCGATCGCGACTAATGCTATGGGGACATTTTTTGTAAATTCGGCTCTAACTCCCAGAATTATCCAAACCCATAGCGGTTTTCATCGCAATTTTTCTTTAGTTAATCTTGAGCATGGTCAAGTAACTCAAATTTCGATTGTCTGGCTAAATCAATCTCATCAAATAGTCCATGAAAGCATTTTATTCAAAACATGCAAACTATTCGCTTGAATGGGGAATCTGATGTAGCTCATTCACCTATTTCCTCAGATGAGCAAAAGAGACGACAATAGATTTAGTTACCAAGATGAAACTATCCTTTCCATAGTTTTTTCTGCAAGTCCTTTTACCCTAGAGATTACATCATCTATTGATATAAATAGCTGTTGTGATCGCTGCTCATGAATTGGGCGTGCAAACTTGATATTTCCTTTAGCTGACTGTTTTAATTTGTTTTCTAGATCAGCAATATTGAGAGTATTAAAGTCACTAAGTACCTGTGAGATTTGAGAATTATCATCAATATTTTTATTCTTCGCAGCAGTTTTTTTACTCTCAGACTTGGGTTTAGTTGGAGTTTTAGATGTAGTTTTAGCAGTTGCTTTCGATTTAGTAGCTTTATCGGTTTTGGAGATTTTTTCAGGTTCTAACTCTGCAACTGCTTGTATAGTTTCTGGCTTTGTGTCAATTACTTGATGAACAGGGACGAGGGATAAAGATTGACGAAAATCGTTTAAATGAGCATCTAGTTGTTTAGTAACTTGTCCCACAATTAATTGCAAACTAACACTGATACGTTCTTCAATGGTCTTCTCGATCGCCGCAGTTAGTTTTTGCTCTAATCGATTAGCGATCGCCTCTTCGATCTTAGCTAAATCTGGAGAAGTTTCATGATTCAGTTCTGGAGGAGCGGGAATAGGTGTTGAGGCAGAAGGCGATCGCAGAAATTTATACTGCTCAAGAATCGTGGATTCTAATTCAGGTGGCACAACGTAAGCGCGAATTGCGGTAAATTGTTCATCAATTTCTTGAGCTTTAATAGCTGCATAATATTCAAAATGACCTTCTAAAACTTCAAAAGCAATCGGTGAGATTTTGCGAACAATGATGGGGCTAACAGTATCACCAGCTTTTAAAAATAAACTAGCTAGATTTTCAACTTGATGAGATGGGAATTGAGAATTAGATATTGCTGGTGGTGTGATTGTATCTAGATCGATAGAAGAAGTTAATAGGCTCATGCACTTAATCCTACTTTTTCAAGAACTTCATTAGCTAATTCCTCAAACTCAGCAGCAGATATGGAGTCTGGCTTAAAGTCAAAAATAGACTTAGGATCAGGAATTTGGCGATCTCCTTCAAATACAAAATTATCAATTGCCCTTGATAGGTCTTCACGCTGGAAAATTCTGGTTTCTAACACAGGAAATCCATAGCGCTCTTCGACAACTTTTTCTTGTTTAGGCAAAGTTGCTTTGATGTAATTGGCATTAGTCAATATTTTGGAAGGTAATACACCTAAAACCTTGATCGCAGGTTTATTGATAAAAGTCCGAAACTCATCAATTTCTTCAATAAAGTTTTTAACATTGCGTAAACCTTCATTGGCAAAAGGCTTTAGGTCAGAAGGAATAATTAGATAATCACAGGCTATCAGCGCAATTTTGGCATAGAGATTCAGTGATGGTGGCGTATCGATTAGAACCACATCATAGTCATCTTTCACTAGTTCTAATTTCTTGACTAAATGGGTTTTAGAACTATCTTTATCCACTAATCTTGCTTCTTGCCAGATCAAGTTAATATGAGCGGGAATGACATCCACTGGGGGATAAGTAAAAGTACTTTTGAGCGCAATTTCAGGAATATAGTTGGATTTGGGATAGAAGACAACATTGTAAATGTTGCTATCTTTGAGCGTGTCTTCTTCCTCAGTTTCAAACTTCATTAAACCTGCGGCATAGGTAGTATTTGCTTGACTGTCAAGGTCAATAATTAAAACCTTTAAACCTTTGCGGCTAATAGCGGCGGCGAGATTAATAGTCGTCGTCGTTTTTCCGACACCGCCTTTATTGTGATAGATTGCGATCGTTTTCATGCTTTTGGGGTTTGAAATATTAGTATCAGAAAGTTGCAGAGAGATTGAAGGCGAGACAATTAATTCACTAATTAGCGGAGCAGGCTTCTGTGGCAGATTGACTAAATTAGCTAAATCAATAGGCTTGTTATTTTTAAACTCAGCTAGTTTATCTCTCCCAATAATATCCTTAATTTTTTCGATTTTGTCGTCAATTTCTATACCTTGACATTGGAAATTTAGTTTAACCTGATCACCTACAAGCTCATAAATCCGAAAGTCTTTGCCATTAGTTAAAACCCCATAAACAACCCGTAGACGAGTTAAATAACGGCTCAATCGCCGCACATGAGAATCAAGATTTTGCTTGGGGTGCTTCGCTTCCATCACTACGCAAACTTTAGGGGTGCTATCTGTAGCGCTTGGAAAAATTTGGGAAGTGAGCGCTAAAAAATCTAAGCGAATACTCCCTAAAGCAACTTCTTGATGCCATTTACTTGCATCATAACCAAGCGTAGGCAAAAGATACTGAACAATTAATTTACTTTCGACTTCGCTCTCATTGCGACAAAGACTTGGATTGAAACTCATGGCAGTGCCATAATCCCCAAAAAATTAGATTTTTATCAATTATATCTACTTGTAGTCCCCATTTCACTAAATGATCGCCATCTCCCCCAGTAATAATCACCTTGGCATCAGGAAATTGCGATCGCCAATTATCAATATAAGCTTGTAAACCTGATAAAAATATGTGAGCAATTCCCCCTTGAATGGAGCTACGCGTATCCATGCTCCAGCGATTTGGCAAGGTTTCGGGAATATGCACATCGGGTAAAGCTGCCGTACTTTGATACAAACTTAAAAACTGCGATCGCAATCCCGCCACAATTGCCCCACCCACTAAAGCCTTATTCATATCAATTCCCGTTAAAGTAATCGCTGTCCCCGCATCAATTACTAAAACTGGATAGCCATAGATTTCCCCTGCGCCATACGCCGCCAAAGCGCGATCACATCCCATCGTTGCGTATAAACCTCGCAAAGGCACATCAGCAGTTTTAATAATTTGGGTTTGAGGTAAATTATGCCAAATAGTTATCAATTCAGGGACAACTGAGGCGATCGCAATATGTACAAAATCTCGCTCCGCAAGTTCTGCTTCTAAGATTGTTAATTGCTCATGCCTAAAGGCATATTCCTCCATAATTTGGCGATCGCTACCAAAAATTACTGCCTTAATTCTGGTGTTGCCAATAGTGATCGCTAAATAGTTATTTAAATGATTATTCATCCCAAAACTTAACACTCAACATCGCGTCGATTTCACGGCTAAACTGCCATTGCTCAGGGATGTAATAACCTTTTTTCTCATACTCATCCTTGACTTTGAGCAAGGCAAGCCCCCATGCCACATCAAATAATTCTTCCCAAAACCTTTTTAGGCTTGGCATATCGTTGAGTTCAACCCTAATTTCAGCGCGTTGCTCTCTAATAGTGCGTTCCCATCCATTAAACTCTTGGGGCATATCGACATAGATCCTCTTAATTAGATGTTCTAGCAAAGTTTTTAGTCGATTTCTAACCTCCTTTTTTTCAGAACGTCCCAATGATTCGATCTCCTCTATCAAGTTTTCCAAGTCTACATGGTCAAAATCTTTAGCTTTAAGCTTGGCTACAGTTTCCTCAGTCCATCGCAAAAAGTCCGACTCATACAAAGATTTACGAGTTATAGCTTGCGTCATTTTGATTTTGCTCCTTTGCTCTAAAGTCTATTGAAGCTTTAAATAATACAAATAAATTTTTGAAAGCCTCACTTTGCGGCGATTCTAAAAATTTCTTTGGGTTTTCCTTCAGCGCTTTGCGCTGTAAGTGCAATTATAAAGGCATAGAATATAACTCTGTGCCTTCACCACGAATCAAGCAATCACAACAAGCAATCACAATGGACTTCGAGCCAGCCTATAGCCGCTACCCTCTTGCTACGGTCAATCAACGCCTCGGAGCGCTCATCGTAGACTTTTTAAGTTGTTGGTTTATTTCCGAATTAACCGTATCGATCTTATCGATTGACCCAGCGAACCCTCTGCATCTATTTATATTTATCTCGACATGGTTTGTCTTTCGGGTGTTTATCGCCGCCCGCGCACAGGGGCAGAGCTTTGGTAGATGGCTGATGAGTATTCGGGTGATTGATGCGGAATTTGGCAAAACGGCTGGACTGGGCGCATTTATGAAGCGGGAGATTTTTGTCTTTGTCTGTGCCATTTTTCTGATTAAAACTATCACCTCGACCCTCATTGTCTTTGCTTGGATTCCCTTTGTTGCCGATGCCGCCTTTGCGATCGTTGATAACGAAAAGCGTCAAGCCTTTCACGATCGCATTAGTGGCACGATTTCTATTCAAACCCGCAAAGGTTTTGCGATCGATGAAAAGCTAGGCAAACTCTTTAACCAAGCAGGTCAGCAAGCCACAAAGCTCTATCAAAGTCGCCAAGAGCGTGATTTGTATGAAGACGAATATAGCGCCCCTCGCCAAAAAACTAAGCGCCGCCCCCGCACCAAATCCCGTCCACCTCAAGACTTTAATTTTGATCGAGATAGTGACTTTGATCGCTCTTATCAAGATTCTTATCAAGATAATTACAACGATCCCTATGCGGAGCCTTTAGATCCGCCCAAAAATGCTTATAAAGGCGATGTGGATGGTTTCGATAATTGGGACAAAGATGATCTTCGTGATGATAGAGGCGATCGCCCTAAGTCCTACGATGATGAACCACCAATTAAGCGATCGGCGCGTCGTCCTAGGCGGAGGTAGTCGCATTAGTGAAGGATTGGTGTGGCGCGGCAACGCCGCGCCACACCTGCCCGATACTTGTATTATTAAACATTCCTTAATGCTGGAACAGTAGTAAAGCAAGTAAAAGCAATCTATGATTTAGTCAGCCTGTAGACTGGTTTGCTATGAAAATAGATCATCCGACTTATACACAAGAACAGATTTCAGCGTGGTTGCGGGGATTGATGAGTGTTGCCCTCGCAGACAATGATTATAGTGACCAAGAGCGTAGCCTCTTCGATCAAATCAGCCATAGTGATGAATGGGGTGAAGAAGTAACGATCGCTAATTTTGAACCAATTAGCGCCCAAGATTTAGCAACAGCATTAGGTAGTGATTATGCTGTGGGGCAGAATTTCCTGCGGATGGCAGTAATGATGGCTCTTGCCGATGGAAAATATACAGATACGGAAGATCTCGTTATTCAAGGATTTTGTAAAGCCCTTAATCAAGAAGTAAAAGCGATCGATGATCTACGGGAGAAATTAGCTTCCGCCTCCCACCATGAGGAACACCATCCTGATTTATTAGAACCAGTTAAAGAATGGCTCGATCACATGGATATTCATGATTCCAAACTTGCTAATTTAATCTGTAAAGTTGTCCCTGCTCAATGTCCATTTGAGCGTGATATTGTCTTGTTTGGACGCAAAATCATGCATATTCCTGCTATGTGCGAAATCAATCCTCTATACGATCAACTAGTGGGCTTAAGATTCCGATCGCTAAGTTATCTTGCTGATAAAGGTGAAGATATTTCCAAATATTATTAATAAATAGCTAGGCATAATTAATTACCAACCAAAACCCGTAAAGTTGCGCTCCGTAGGGGTGCAACTTTACGGGTTTTGGTAATCTTTTTTATTTGCCATTGCCAATCAAAATAAAAGAAGCCCAAAAATATGGATGTTGTAAATTAGATTGAGGGGATTGCAGAAGACCTAATTGGGCTTGGCGAAGAGAATTAATCACATTACTTCCCTTTTGCAACTGCGTATAAAAATTACTCATCAATAACTGTGTTCCTTGATCGCTGACCGTCCATAGTGAGGCGATCGCAGCTTTAGCTCCCGTACGCTGAATCTGATAGCCAAAGCCAAGAATTTCTTCCCCACTACCCACAACCCCTCCAAGGGCAGTTTGACAAGCGCTTAAAACAACTAGTTGAGTATTGGGTAACTTCCATTCGCGCAACTCTCGCAAATTTAGGCGATCACCATTTCCCATTAATACAAAGGAATCCTCTGGAGTTCCGTTGACAAAAGCCGCATGGGTTGCCAAATGAATCACACTATAGTTACCAAATTGAGAAACGATCGCTTGACGATTGAAGAGGGTATCAACTAATTTGGTAGTGTCTGGAAAAGTTGTGGCAATCTTATCAATTTCTTTGCCAGCAAAGGGTAGTCCTTTAAAAGTAAACTTCTCATTGCCAATTTCAAACTTGACATCCCCTTGAGTAAAGGCTGCCGCAATGATTTTAAGAGAACCTTTAGCGACGGATGGGAAGTCTAAAAATCCAGAAGCAGTTAAGTAATTAAAGCCATAGCGTTCGATTAACCACTTTTTGCCATCATAGAGCGCGGAGAGAGGGATATAACGCAATTTGCCATCAGGCGCATAAAGCAGAAGGTCAATATTGGCAGCTTGCAGATCTGCTTCAATCGGCTTGATGAGATATCGATAAAGTTTTGCCGAGGATTCTTTAACATCAGCAGAACTAGCATCTTGTAAATCGGCTCGAAAATCCTGTAATAGTTTAGTGAATTCCTCCACATTAACTTTAAGGGAACGTAAAATAGGGGCTGATTTGGCGGGAAGAAGCACTAAAAAAAGCTGATCTTCAAATAATAATGGATAAAATAATGAAGCCCGATCGCCAAATCTCTGGACATTCGCCAAGAGCGATCGCGAAGTGGCGAGATTCAGGCTTTCCCGTGCGGCTGTATTCTGGATTTGAGTTACTAGAGGTGAGCCGTTTAGGAGGATTTTTACATCAGTATTAATGAGCGCTTTTTCAGCGTCAAAAAGGGTGATGCCGATAGCCGTGCGATCGTTGCCTTTGACATCACGCAGATAGTCCTGTAACTCTTGAACCTTCAGTAAATCCAGAATTTGAATTGCTTCATTAATGCGATTTTGCTGGAGAAGTAATTTTGCTAAGTTGCGATAGGTATAGGAAACGCTTTGCTTATATGCCGAGCGATCTTCACGGGGTAACATCCTGATGGATTGACGAATTGCTTCGCGGACATTGATGGATTCTTTAAGATAGGCGATCGCACTTTCAAATTGTTTTTGCTGAGTAAGTAAATCCCCAATATTGGCAAGGACAACGGACTCGGTGCTGCGATCGCGTACTTCTCTAGCAATTTTTATCGCCTGTTGATAGGACGCGATCGCCTCGGCTTGCTTTCCTAAATTGGCATAGGCGCGACCCAGATTACTGAGCGCCACGCCTGTACCCGATAAATCTTTGACCTTTTCGTACTGTGCTAAAGCCTGTTGATGAAAAGCGATCGCCTGTTCCAATTGCCCGAGGCGAGAGTAGGTACTGCCAATATTGTCGAGGGTAATCCCAATTCCCAAATCATTGCCAATCTCTTGATAGGCTACTTTAGCTTTTTGAAAGAAGTTCAGAGCTTCTTTATATTTCCCACTGTTGCTGTAAAGTTGAGCAATATTATTGAGGTTATTAGCTTGTCCCGCTTTGACCGTGACATTATCGTTGGCAGTATCTCCTACCGTAGCCCGTACTGATAAACCTCGACTCGTCAAGGTCGGATTGCTGTTATCTTCCCCAAGGACATCATGGAGTAATTCTATTTCTGTTTTCTTTAAGCCGACAAAATCTTCAGGAGTGAGCTTGAAATAGATCTTGGTCGCTTGTTCGGCTAATTCCAAAGCACGGCGATTTTGTCCAAGACTGTAATAGAGAGCGCTGATATTGTTAATGATTGCTGCCTCATCACCTCGATAACAACAGAGCGTTCTTACAAGGGCTAGAGACTGTTCGTAGGATTCTAAGGCTTGGGCATATTGGGTTTGATTGGCATAAATTACACCAATATTATTTAAAGTCTGAACTCTCCCAATAGTATCTTTTTGCTCAACACTTCTGGGTAACATTTGCTGATAGCTAGCTAAGGCAAGATCGTATTGCGAAGATTTGAAATAAATGGAAGCCATGCGCGAAAGGGTCACGCTTTCACTGGTTAAGAGGCTATCCCGATCGCCTTTTTTTGCCTTAAGGCGATCGCGAAAAATATCCAGAGCCTGTTGATAAAGGGGCAAGGCTTGGGCATATTGCCTCTGTTTGTCATAGACATCAGCGATATATTGCAAGGTATAACCGACACTTACAGGATCGCCATCGGGAAACTTGGCGAGATCCTTTGCAATTACCAGTGCTTGCTGAAAATAGGGCATTGCTTTGTCATACTGCCCTGTTGTCAAATAAACATCACCTAAGATATTCAGGGTATCAAGCTCGCCGCCTGTCGCTTTCCATTTCCGAAACAGTTCCAGCGCCTTTTGCAAATCCGCGATCGCCCCCTGCGGATCGGCTTTTTGTAAGCGATCGTATCCCGATTGCTTGAGATAAACCGCTTCCGTAATTTGTTGCGATCGCAAATCTTCAGAGGATTGAGCAGGGGATTGAGCAACTGTCTGAGCGATCGCGCTAAATTCTGATTTCGCAGCTAATTTTGTAAGTATCAACGTTGGCGTAACGACAATCGCCAGCAATATTCCGAGCCTTACAAAACTACGAATTAAGCGCATAGTTATTTATTCTTGAGTTTATCTTGTTGTCCGCAACGAAATCTTTGCGCCATTGAACTCTTAGCGTGTTTGGTTTTACGACCGCTTACTCGCTCTCTCCACATCAAAAAAGAAGAGCGCTTCATGGAACTACGCATGATTTTAATTACTTCTGTCTCCGAAATCCCAAATTGGGCATAAATCGTATCAAAACTGGTGCGATCTTCCCATGCCATTTCGATAATGCGGTCAATGTCCTCAGGTGTGAGGGCTTTAAGAGCTTGTTTATCCATATAATTACATATAAAATTTAGAAAGTGCCACTTTGCGGCGCTTTCTAAATTTTATATTAGCTTTTTTATCCTTGCTTCCAATGACGCGCTAATTGTTTGGCTTTTAGTCCCGATTCAATTACTTCTAGTAGTCTGGTCATACCTGTTGTATTCACAATTTCATAGGTTTTGTTAGCCCGACGGCAAGCCTCGATCGCTCTCTCAGTGAGTGAGTGGCTGGCATAACCCGTCACGATAATAATTAAATCCCCACCAGCAATTTGCGCCTCACCCTGTGCGGCGAGCTGCAAACCATCCTGCTCGGTGTACCACATTAAATTAATTGCCGAATCTCGCAATCTATTTTTTACAGCCGTTTGTAAGCGATCGTGTCCACCAAAGACCAATACCTTACCGCTTAGGTCAGTATACAAAGCAGGGCGCTTTTCGGTCTTACGGTGTCGGGCGTTAGGTTGTACATCAGGGGCGCGATCAACACGGGAGCGATTTTCGAGGGCTTTATTGTAAATAAATGTCAGTGTTTGTTCATGGCTACCACGTAAACGGGCTACAGGTCCTTCTTCGCTGTGGGAATTTATTTGATTAATCAGCGCTTCGACGACCTCTTCCAGAGAACCGATCGCTTTTAGGTCATTGGCATATCCCCGTACAGCGATCGAGGCATCCGTAGCACTAAAGAAATCATGCTGCTCTTCGATCATCTCTAACAGATCGGCTCTTAACTCTCGCCGCCACTGAGCCGTTTGTTCAGTTATTCGTTCATCTAGAAGTCTTTCTTCGCTCAAAATTAATTGGCGATCGGCAAGCTGGGCTGCTAGGCTCGGAGCTTCGGCGATCTCCTGTCGAATATCGGCGGCTTTTTTTTCTAGTTTTAGCTTAGTCTCACTGTCTGGGCTTCCCCCCTCACGAGTATATTCCTCCAACATCTGCTCAACCTTTGCCAACAGGGGTTTTAACCGTCCTTCAATTTGGGATACAGCCTCTTGAATTTGGCGATCGCGTTGTTGTTGAAGCCGATTTTGTTCTAACTCCACCTTAGCCATCGTCAGTAAATCACTGACTGAAGCTTCTAATTCATCTAATTCAGAAATATGCATATATATTTACTTAAAATTTACCTAGTATTTGTATGTAACTAATATGTAATTAATCGATTAGCTATTGAGCCATCCGAAATGACCAAGAAAATGACCATGAATAAGTAATTATAAGAAGTTATAGTCACTAATTCCTAATGTAACCTCTTGCTTACTTAAGTGTGTATAGTTTTATGCTCCAAACCGATCTCGATCCCATCCCCTATATTGATTACGCCGTACTAGATCCATCCGCCACTCATGAACAGGTGGATCGAGCCTGTGAAGAAGCTGATCGCTTTGGATTTGCTAGTGTTTGCGTCTATCCTTGCAACGTCAAGCGAGCTACGGAGCGGCTCTTAAAAACCAAGGTGGAAATCTGCACAGTGATTGGATTTCCTAGTGGCGCAACCACGTCTAATGTAAAGCTTTATGAAGCAATGGAAGCGGTAGAGAATGGGGCAACGGAATTAGATGTAGTTATTAATTTTGGTTGGCTCAAAACAGGACAAACTAATCTGTTGCATCAAGATTTAGCTCAGATATGTCAAGAATCAGGAAAAGCAGTCAAAGCAATTTTAGAACTGAGTTTGCTAACTGCTGACGAGCAAGAGCTTGCTGCGGAAGTATGTATGGATGCAGGAGTTGCTTTTTTGAAAACAGGAACAGGCTGGGCGGGGGGCGCAACCGTAGAAATGGTGAATTTCCTCAAGGAAATCTCGCACGGTAAAGTTGGAGTCAAAGCTTCGGGGGGAATTCGCACTAGAGAGCAAGCGATCGCTTTAATCAATGCAGGTGCTACTCGTTTAGGCACATCCCACGGCGTAGCGATCGCCCGCGAGAAAACATAGCTCACACAGTTAATACCAAAACTAAAAATGGCATAGCCATTTCTAGTTTTGAAAACCATTACGGGGTTTGATTTTCAATTCACAAAAATACGACAATACTTGTGTGAATTGGTATAAGTTGATTAGCGAAAATTTTATATAACTTTTTGATAACTTTCCTGTGTTTGAATTCCGATTGTTTAGGTTATTCTTTGAATAGACAAGCAAAAGCACAAGAATTTAGTGATCGCATAGTAACAAGAAATTGCCATTATGACGGGGGGACGAGCTAGTTTTTATATTGCTGTCAAAAGATACGGGGTTAAATCATTTAAAAGGAAAATATCATGCTTGAGAACCAGAATGCAGGCTATGCCTTTGGCATGAGTGGTGGTGTCGATACTTCAACTTTTGGCACAAATCCGCTCCCAGATGTCTTTGGTATTGTTAAGGCAAAACTCCAACAAGCTGCTAGCAATCCCGATTTGTTTTCCCAAGTTTTTGGGGATAAGGCAAATACATCTGAACTGCAATCTGTAATCAAGCAATGGGCGATCGGTGATTTTAGTCAGTTGCCATCCGTACAAGTTATTTCTGCTGATATTACAAAGGGTGCGTTTGGACTATACGCTCATGATACTCAGACAGTTTATCTATCTGACATACTATTTCAATCTAATGCTGCGCCAACAAATTCATTATTCGGAGCAGTAGGTGTTCTAGTTGAAGAAACTTTTCATTGGTTGGATGATCGTGTTGGTACAGATACGCAAGGGGATGAAGGGGAACTTGGTCGGAATTTGTTGTTTAACTCTAATCTGAGTAGCGCTGAACTAACTCGCATTAAATCAGAGGATGATAGTGGGATTATTGTGCTGAATGGACAATCTCTCGCTATCGAAAAAAATGACACCCTAGCGACTGCAGACAACCTAGGAATTCTAAACTCAGTTTGTATAGGGAGAAGCGGTTGGGTGGGAACATATCGAGAATGGTGGGGTAATAACTGGGTTCCCAACGACTACTATCGGTTTCAGCTTACTAATCCTGCAATGCTTGATTTAAGGCTGATGAATTTAGAAAATGACGTTGACTTATATCTTCTAAATTCTAATGGCAATATTATTCAATCTTCAACAAATGGTGGAAGGTCTGAAGATAGTATTGCTCGGCAATTAGGTGTTGGTACTTACTATATTCAAGTTAAGCAATACACCCAAAACAGCGGCAATAGCAGATATGACTTGGCTATAAACTCAATCTTGGATTATGCAGGAAATGATAGAAGTTCTGCTCGTAACATTGGGACGCTAATCACTAGTGACACCAGCTATATTGACTCTGTGGGTAATGTAGACAAGGATGACTACTATGGTTTTTACCTTAATGGTACTCGCGACTTACGATTGAGTTTAACTGGATTGAGTGCTGATGCAGATGTACAGGTGTTGAATAGTGCTGGGACTGTTATTAGCGAGTCAAAACGGAGTGGTAATAGTTCAGAATCAATCAATCTAGATAATTTAGGGGCTGGCACTTACTATGCAAGGGTTTATCGTTACAGTGGCGATACTAACTATACTTTGCGTTTGAGAGCAGAGAATCGCTTCGACCAGTATATGGCTAATGTTCGTCAGATTTACTTAGATGTACTAAACCGAGATCCAGATTCAGGTGGTCAGCAGGGTTGGGCGAATGCAATGTTATCTGGATGGACTTACGCTCAAGTACGATCTGGTATTGCGAACAGTCAAGAATCTAGGAACAATGTCAATGCTGCTTACCTGAACGTGTTACTGCGTAATGCTGATGCGGGTGGATTACAGGGCTATGTGAATGCACTAGCTAATAATTCGACATTGCGGCAGGTATACGAAAGTATAGCTACAAGCAATGAAGCACGTTCTAATTTTTGGACGGCTCAGTATTACAACAATACCGATCGCAATGGCTCTGTTGTATTTGCCCAAAGTTTTGGACGCACCAATACAGGTTTTGATCGCAACTGGGGATACAGTTCACCTTCTGGTTGGGTAAGCTCTGACAATTTCTCGGCTCGTATTTTTGGACAAGTTTCTTTTGCCGCAGGGCTTCAAGAAATTCGTGTAGGGGCTGATGATGGTGTAAGAGTAAGAGTTAATGGTCAAACTATCATTGATCGTCTTGTCGATCAGGCTTTCACTACAAATACAGCAGTTTTCAATGCTGGTAATGGTGGCAATTTCAATGTTGAGATTGAGTACTATGAGCGTGGTGGTGCAGCAGCTTTAAGTTTCAGTACTATTCCCGTCATACCACCTGATTCTGCTGGAAACTCAGCAAGTACTGCTCGTAATCTTGGGACTTTATTTGATAATGGTCAGGGTCGATATAGTTTTACTGCTAATGATTTTATTGGTAGCGTCGATCCAAATGATTTCTATCGCTTCAGTTTGAGTAATAGAAATACTTTTAACCTGACACTGAACAATCTGAGTGCCGATGCTGATTTACAACTCATTTGGGATAGAAATGGGAATGGGGCTATTGATTCCTACGATGAGACATTTAGTTCAACTTCGGGTGGAACGAGTCAAGATTCAATTAGCAGAATTCTTGAGTCAGGTTCCTATTTTGTCAGAGTGTTTCAAGGTTTGGCTAGTGTAAACACTAGTTATGCTCTGAATTTTTTAGCTGACCTAAATTGGGGAACTATTTCAGGAATCAATGGATTTGGACAAACGCTTACTCATCAAATTGGACTTCAGCGAGTGAATGGTGCATCCACAGCAGTTAGCAGTTCTACAAAGACTTGGGTAGTTATTCATGGAATGGATGGAAATCCTAATGGAGGAGATATTAATCTTTTAGCTCGGGCAATAGACGGTTACGAGGATGGGGATCAGGTCTTTGCACTGGATTGGTCTAGTGCAGCTAAAAGCAATCAAGCAATCATTCCTTTGCCTGGGATTGGAGCGTCTTGGATTGAAG
Organism: Pseudanabaena sp. FACHB-1998; assembly: GCF_014696355.1. Taxonomy (GTDB): domain Bacteria; phylum Cyanobacteriota; class Cyanobacteriia; order Pseudanabaenales; family Pseudanabaenaceae; genus Pseudanabaena. Next base: position 18,315 of record NZ_JACJQA010000044.1, read on the forward strand.
TTGCCTCCAAATGGGCAGCCGATAAACTGACTGCTTGGGGAATTAGCGGTTTAAAAATTAATCTCGCTGGTCATAGTTTGGGGGCTTACGCCAGCGCCGAGATTGCAAAGCGGATCTCAGGAGGTGTAAATTTCTTGATTGCATTTGATCCTGCTAAAGCACTTCCAGGTGGATATGCTTCAGAATCTATCAATTTTAGTGCCAATTCCCAATGGTCTTGGGCTTTTTACACAAGTTCTTTCGGTAATTCTGGTCGAGTTACAACTGCTGATGACTCTTTTACAATTGAGTTTAATGATGACATTAATCCAATTAACCCAGTTCAAAATCATGGCGCTGGCATGAATTTGTTCGCATCTATGTTAGGTCAAAATGATAGCGTTAGTTCTTTGTTCAAGTTAAATAGAATGGGACAAAGACCTTGGATGCTTGATCAGTTTGATGAGTTTGGAATTAGAGGAAATCCACTTGGAGGAAAATATGAAGGACGTATAGGAGCAAAATGGGTAAATGGTCGTTGGGTCTCACAGTATCTTCTTTACCGTCCTGCAAACGCACAATTTTTTGACCCAAATATTAAATTATGGGCTTAACTGCTGTTAGTTCGGTGGGGTGCTTTCATGAAATATAACGCAATCAAATCTTTTTCATATTTGTGCGTTACACTCCGCTAACACACACTACTGAACAAAAAATAACTGTTTGATTCGAGATTAGATGGTACTAGCCCTTCGAGTTTAAAACTTGAGGGGTGTTTTTTTGACTTGATAAATATCGCACTATAATCTAACTAACATTTCTCCTGTATTTCTATGACATTAACAGAGATCTTGCCATCACTACAAAAGCTATCCCACTTTGAAAAAGTTAAAGCCATCCAGTTTTTAGCCACAGAACTAACTAAAGACGAACAAACCTCAGCTATTCTTGAAGATGGAAAAACCTATGAAATTTGGTCGCCATACAACGCTTTCTCCGCAGAAAAAGTTTTGACTGATATGTTGCATCAGCCGATTCTCATTAAAGAAACGACAGGTAACGCAATTTTAATTTCTGAACAAGAATGGAACGAAATTCAAGAAACCCTCTATATTCAGTCTATTGCTGGGCTTACCGAGTCAATTCATCAGGAGGCAGCTACTCCTATTGAAGAATGTATTGATGTTGAGAATATCGAATGGTGATGTGGAAAGTAATTCTGACAAAACAAGCCAATAAAGATGCTAAAAAATTGACCGCCGCAGGATTAAAAGCTCAAACGGAAACATTACTAGCAATTTTAGCCGAAAATCCTTATCAGTCACCTTATGAGAAATTAAAAGGTGACTTATCTGGCTATTATTCCCGAAGAATCAACATTCAGCACCGCTTAATCTATCAAATTATCCCAGATGAAAGAATAGTTAAAGTTTTACGGATGTGGAGTCATTATGAATAGAGTTGTTCAACTAGATTCAATTCATGTTTTGCGCGATCACTGATTTGTGTGGTTGAAGGAGCAATCGTTGGTTTGTAGGAATGAGGGGCGATCGTTGTTTTTTGTGGTTGAAGTGGCGATCGCTGTTTGATGGAGGTGAGGGCGAGAGAAAAAAAATGCAAATACGTCGATCGCAATTTAGATGACCATTACCCAAAGCACTGTTGATCAAACAGAAATAAATTTTCAGAAAAGTCTGTATATAATCTCTATCAAAACGTTAGTTTAAGGAATTACTTCATGGCAAATAATGATATTGAGCGATCGCTACTAAGCAATCTCACAGCCTATGTAAAGAAATTTGAGACCCAGAATTCTCCTGAAGAACTCCTTGCGATCGCTAGTTCGATTTTGACATTTCAGCAGAAGCAAGGAATTATAGAGATCGCTAGCACTGAAGCCGAAGAATTAGTTCAACAGGTTGTCAATGGCTTTAATGCAAAGGCTGTTGCGGATTCTATCATTGACTCAACTACTGATACATTGATTCAGAATGTCAATCATTGGAAGTCAACTCTCGAAAGTCAAGTAATTCAAGTCTTAAGGGCCTATGTCCAGAAATTACCATCGGTGGAAATTGCTAACTTGCCCGATATGGTTTCATCCATTCTTCCGTTAGTAGAAGGTATGCAGATTCCTAAACTAGCATTTGACTCTTTAGTGCGACAGGTAGAATCAAAATTTAATGCTCAAGCTGCGATCGCCCAAATAATCGATCCTCAGGTAATGGCGATCGCTGACAAATTGATCGACTCACTAAAATTTAGCGATCTAGAAGATTTAGTAAAGACTTCTCTATTAGGCGATCAGCAATTATTCAACCATACGGTTGAGAATATCACCGAGTCTCTGGTGAATGTTCAGATTTCCAAAATTCTTGGCAGTAATGTCCTGCAAGTAAATATTGATGCCGATGCTCAACAACTAATGGTGAAGCAAGTAACTCTCAAGCTCAATATCATGCAATCGTCTTCCCCTGCTCCTTCAAAAAGTGCTGAAGAAATTTCTACGCAAATGGATTCAGAAATCGAAAGATTTAAAGCATCAAGAAAACTTGAGTAAAACCAAATTAAGAAATAGCATAGCTATTTCTTAATTTGGTTTTACTCAAAGCTAGGGAATTTATTGGGTTTTGGGTAGATGTGGCGGGAAGCTCTGCATCACTAATGCTTGGGTGGAAAGAGAGTAGGCAAGTTTTGCTCAGGACAAAAATCAAAAAAGGATAGGCTTTGAGCCTATCCTTTTTTTGGTAATTTTTTAACGGAGAGAGAGGGATTCGAACCCTCGTTAAAGTTTCCCCTAAACAGCATTTCCAGTGCTGCGCCTTCAACCACTCGGCCATCTCTCCTCGCTTAACCCTAACTAAAACTTTGTTCAAGTTGCTCGTTTTGTTTCGCGGAATCTAATCATACCAAAGCTTGGTACATATGCAAGCGTTAAAACTATAAAAAAATTTATTTTTTATAGTTTTAACGCTTGCACAGAAAGGGCGGCACTTTGGGATGCTCCTTCTAAGTAGCGAGGCATAATTAATTACAAACCAAAACCCGTAAAGTTGCGCCCCTACAGAGGCGAAACTTTACGGGTTTTGGTAATTTATTTTGCTCAAGCACCCATGATGATGAAATATTTAGGCTGCGTGTTGACGATACCAAGCGATCGTTTGATTTAAGCCATCACGGAAACTCACTTTGGCTGTAAATCCAAAGGCTTGTTTAGCTTTTTCGACATCTAGACAACGGCGCGGTTGTCCATTGGGCTTATCAGCTTCCCACAGGATTTCGCCTTCATAACCCATCAAATCGCAGATTAAATGAATTAGGTCTTTGATCGAAATTTCGGAGCCAGTGCCAATATTGATCGGTTCCGAATCATTGTATTTGGCTGATGCCATGACAATGCCCCTTGCCGCATCTTCTGAATAGACAAACTCTCTAGTCGGTGTCCCGTCACCCCACACAGAAATAGTGCGATCGCCCCGTAGTTGAGCTTCGTGAACTTTGCGAATCAGCGCAGGAATGACATGGGAGCTACGCGGATCGAAATTGTCTTCTGGTCCATATAAATTTACAGGCAAAAGATAAACGCCATTAAATCCGTATTGCTGACGGTAGGACTGCAACTGCACCAGTAAAGCTTTTTTCGCCACACCATAGGGAGCGTTAGTAACTTCAGGGTAGCCATTCCAAATATCTTCCTCTTTAAATGGCACAGGCGTAAAGTTAGGGTAAGCGCAAATTGTGCCAACACAAACAAATTTCTTGACCCCAGCTTGATAGGCGGCATGAATTAACTGTACGCCCATCATCAAATTGTCGTAAAACAACTCAGCAGGTTTTTCGCGATTTAGCCCAATGCCACCTACATGGGCGGCGAGGTGAATAATTAAATCCTGTCCCTGTACGACTTGCTCACAATTGCTAAGCGATCGCAAATCATGGTCTTTAGAGCGGGGTACGGTAATCAAATCGGGATTAGCGCCTGCGGCAACTAATTGAGCAATTACCTGCTTACCCAAAAAGCCAGCACCACCAGTTACTAAAATTTTTTGATTTTTAAATTGCTCTTGGGTTTGTAAGATCGCTTGTGTTGAGGTCTGGCTATTTAGCATAGAAATTTTTTACGTGAGTTTAAACCCAGTTCAAAACCTGCTAAGCAGATTTTGAACTACCAATTTGAATTACCAATTTGAAGCTTGATGAGCGCTTCTTAAGGTAGCAATGTCCTGAGATTCGGTTCCTCGGGGATTAGGTAGCCCCAAGGCATGAAGATCTGCGTCAACCATGAGTTCCACCAAACCTTTAAAGGTAACTTTAGGTTCCCAGCCAAGTTTTTGCTTAGCCTTAGTGCAGTCGCCTAATAGTAAATCTACCTCCGCAGGACGGAAATAGCGGGGATCGATCTCTACATAATCTTCCCACTTAAGATTTACATAGGCAAAAGCTTCTTCAAGAAATTCTCGTACCGAGTGAGTTTCTCCTGTGGAAATTACATAGTCGTCTGGTTCAGACTGTTGCAACATTAGCCACATCGCCTCGACGTAATCCTTGGCATAGCCCCAGTCACGCTTGGAGTCAAGATTACCTAGATACAACTTTTTCTGCTGTCCAGCCACAATGCGAGCGATCGCTCGCGTAATCTTTCTAGTTACAAAGGTTTCACCACGACGAGGGGACTCATGGTTAAACAAAATGCCATTGCAAGCAAATAAGCCGTAGGATTCGCGATAGTTGATCGTTTGCCAGTGAGCGTAGACTTTAGCGCAGGCATAAGGACTGCGTGGATAAAAAGGTGTGGATTCACTTTGAGGCACAGCTTGGACAAGTCCATACATTTCTGAAGAACCTGCCTGATAAAAACGAATATCGCCTCCATTCCTCTGCTGATAATCGCGCAGGGCTTCTAATAGACGTAAAGTACCCATGCCCACAGCATCCACTGTATATTCGGGTGAGTCAAAGCTAACTCTTACATGGGACTGAGCGCCGAGATTAAATACTTCATGAGGCTGAACTGCTTCTAAAATGCGTCCTAGGGTTGTCCCGTCGGTAAGATCGCCGTAGTGGAGAAACAATTTTGTTTCTGGTAAATGGGGATCTTGATACATATGATCGAGGCGATCAGTATTAATCGTTGATGTGCGGCGAATAATTCCATGCACTTCATATCCTTTTGAGAGTAGAAGCTCCGATAGATACGATCCATCCTGACCCGTAATGCCTGTGATTAAGGCGCGTTTAGATTTACTCATGAAGTATGGTGTAAAGACTCAACAAAAGTTTACTCGTTAGCATACCCAATAAACTCTAAAACTTATAAAGATTGATTGTATAGCTGTTGCCATTTTTGTTAGGACACAAAACCAGAAGACGAGTTGCGGCGCGAAGCGCCGCAACTCGCTTCTTGGGTTTTGATTTGCCCTAATGCAAGTGACCATAGCTATAATCATAGCCATAAGGTTTAACTCTGTTATGAAGCCAAGCTGAAAGTGCCGCGAAGCGGCACTTTCAGCTTGGCTTCATAACGATGTAGGTTTTGCTAAGGATTTACCTGCAATCAACATTTTCTCAAATTCGTTTGAGGGGAGAGGCGGACTAAAGAAATAACCTTGCATTTGATCGCAGCCATGTTCTTTTAAAAACTGAACTTGTTCCTCTGTCTCTACACCTTCGGCAACAACTTGTAGCGATAGACTATGGGCAAGATCAATAATTGCTAAGGAAATAGTTGCATCATGGCGATCGGTGGTGATGTCCTGAATAAAGCAGCGATCGATTTTGAGGGCATTGACAGGGAAATGCTTGAGATAACTTAAAGATGAATATCCTGTACCAAAATCATCGATCGCCACCTTAACCCCCATAGATTGCAACTGTGATAACACCTTAATTGTAAATTCGGCATTTTGCATGATGATGCTTTCCGTGAGTTCAATCTCTAAATCACTTGGTTCTATGCCCGTTTCTATCAAAATATTGCTAATAATCTCTATCAAGTTATTTTCAGGTCGAAAATGTTGTCCTGATAAATTAACTGCCACAAATCCGTAGTTTATTCCTAATTCTTTCCACGATCGCATCTGCTCGCAAACTGATGACAACATTAGTTCACTAAGGCGTAAAATTAAGCCCGTCTGTTCAGCTACAGGAATAAATTTGCTAGGCATAATGATTCCTAACTCAGGATGCTGCCATCTTGCTAAAGCTTCGGCTCCGATAATTTGCCCTGTTTGAAGATTTACTAAAGGCTGATAAAAAACTCGAAATTCTTGGCGATCGATCGCACGGTGTAAGCTATTAGCCAAAGCCATATACTCCGACGACTGCACATTGAGATCAGAGCTAAATAACTTATAGCTATTTCTACCATTAGCTTTTGCATAGTACATTGCTAATTCTGCATTTTTGATTAATCCATCTGCCTCCGCATGATCGTCGGGGAAAATTGTGATGCCGATACTGCTAGTAATAAATACTTCATGTCCATACAGGTTATAGGGACGGCTGAGGAGATCTAAGATCTTTTGAGTTGCTTGCTTAACACTTTGGGAATCTTTAATATCAGAAATAATCATCGCAAATTCATCTCCTTGAATTCGCGCCACCATGTCGCACGGCGCAGCGTAACGTCTAAGCCGTTCAGCGATCGCTTTAAATAATTGATCGCCAATATCAGTACCAAGAGTATTGTTAATGATATTGAAATTATCCATATCTAAAAAGAGTAGAGCTAAGGATTTGTTATTAATTTTGGCGTGAAGTACGGCTTGCGTCAGGGAGTCATGAAATAAGATGCGATTTGGTAACTGCGTCAGTCCGTCATGGTGAGATAGATATTCAAACCTAGCGCCCACAGCTTTGATTTCGTCATAGTAATGTTCTTTTACCGAATTATATTTTTGTAATCGCGATGAAATTGCTCCTAACAATTCTGCGGAAGTAAAGGGCTTAGTCAGATAGTCGTCTGCCCCCAATTGCATCGCCTGCCGCATATCGGCTTTTTCGGTCATCGCAGTTAGAAATATAAACGGAATCATCGAAGTCTTAGGCTCTTGCCGCAAAGTCACTAGAGTCCCGTAGCCGTCTAATTCGGGCATTGCAATGTCACAGATGATCAAATCGGGTACAAATGTTTTGGCAATCTGTACGCCAACAACTCCATTTTCCGCACCTAGTACATCAAACCCTTCGTAAGAGAGGGTTTCCATTATTTCCTCTCGTAAAGCTTCTACATCTTCGATGACTAGAATCGTTGTCATAATTACAATTAGACCTATGGACTAAAAATTTCCTAATATATTTACAATGCTTTGTGCTGCCATAAAAACGATTAAAGTTTTTAAAGATATCTTTTGCGGCACTTTTAAAAACTTTACCGTACTTTTTAGTTACTCCCTTCCGCGTGTAAATACCTAGTAGTGCGTGGAGGAGTAACACCCCCCCTAAGATTAACTGATTTGAGAGAGAGATTCACAAATCGGGCACTTTCTCAAATCAGTTAGGATTAATTTAGATTAATTGGCAATTTAACTTGGACAGTTGTGCCATTATTCTCAACGCTATTAACTTTAATTGTTCCTCCCATCATATCTATTGATTTTTTAATAATCGCCATTCCTAAACCTGTACCTGAAATCATGCCGACATTATGCGCTCGGTAAAAATGCTCAAATATTTTATCTTGATCTATCTGAGGAATACCAATACCCTGATCTTGAATTTTAACCAGTAACTTAGGAGTTAAATCACTAGTTAAAGAAACTGTAAGCTTGACCTCCCCTCCTTCAGGAGAATATTTAATTGCATTGGATAGTAAATTAGAAATAATTTGCTTAAAAAACTTAGTGTCAATGACCAAATGGGGAGGAGCATTAATATTCTTAAATATAACCTGATGATGATTGCTAGCCAATAGCTTTGCTTGTTCAATTATTTCTAAACAAAAATCATCTAAGTTAATATCTTCTGGTTGTAACTCAAATTTACCTGATTCAGTTTTACCAATTACTAGAACTTCTTCTAAGAGACTAGTCATTCCTTTGACTTCGCGTTGAATTTTATCAATTCTTTCTAGTTTTTTGTCTTCGGACATCTTGTGACCATAGTTACGCAGTAGATCACTAGCTGTCTGAATAGTCGCAAGCGGTGTCCGAAATTCATGGGAAGCTCTAGAGATAAACTGAGACTTAAGCTCATTGAGTTCTTTTTCTTTTAATAAGGCTCCTTCTAGTTGACTTAGACTCTGCTCTAATTGTTGAGTGCGATCGGCAACTTGACGCTCTAAATTTTTATTAAGATCCTGCACTCTCTCAAATAACTGTACTTGCTGAATAGCGATCGCCACATGATTTGCCAATTGCCTTAGTAAATCAATTTCAAAATCTTCCCAATTCCGAGGTGCGTAACATTGGTGAGCAATTAATAATCCCCATAAAGTATCTCCAAAAGAAATAGCTACAACTATATTGGCTTTTACATTAAATAGTTGCAGAAGTTCTTTATAGCAATCACCTAAATTTGATAATTCAACATCATTAATACTAGAAATAGGGTTGCTTTGATATTGTAGTATATTTTCTTTGTTAAAGCAGGGGTCATTAATTGTACTGCCAATGACTGATAGAGATGGATGGTTAACAGCCTCTACCACAAATTTTCCAGTCCAATCATCTTGAAATTTATAAATTACAACTCGATCAATTCGCAATAATTCTTGGGCTTCTTTAACGGTAATTGATAGAATTTGATCGAGATTTAGCTCTCGCTGTATTTTGAGTAAGATGACATTTAATAAACGTTCACGTTCACTTTGATAGCGTAATTGAGTCTCCACTTTCTTGCGTTCAGTAATGTCATAGTAACTACTCAAATACATGCGTTTGCCTTTATAGGTCATAATTCTTGTAGAAACTAAAACATCTTTAAAGTTTCCATCTTTATGACGTATTCTCGTTTCAATGGTCATGGCTTGACCAGTTTCTTGTAGATGTTGTAATCTCTGTAAAGCTTTATAATGCTCGTTAGGATCGGGATACAAAAAGTTAGTAAAGTCCTTACTATCATTAGCTTCAAAAATGGTATATCCCGTTAGATTTTCCATCCCATCATTGAAAATCGAAAAATAGCCTGAGTCATCGCTGAAGGTAATTCCTTCTTTAATGGAAGTAAGGACGGTACGCAGGCGTTCTTCGCTTTCGAGTAGTCTTTGGGTAGACTTTACTTGCTCAGTAATATCGGTTTGAATGCCAATATAGTTAGTTAGTTCACCGTGATCATTAAATACTGGCGCAATATAAAGATCGTTCCAAAAAGGTGTGCCATCTTTGCGATAGTTAAGTAAGACGGCATGACATTCGCGTTGTTCTTGAATGGCTTGATGCAAGTCTAAAATGCCAATTTGGCTCCGATCGCCACCTTGTAAAAAACGGCAATCTCGTCCAATTACCTCGGAAGCATTATAGCCCGTAATCCTTTCAAAGCTAGAATTGACATAGATCATGGGGTTATTCGGCTTAGTGGCATCAGTGATCACAATGCCATTGGAACTGGCCGCGATCGCCCGTTCGCGTAATTTGAGTGATTCCTCTACCCGATTGCGCTCGGAGACATCTCGTAAGGAGGCAACAACATAAACCATGCGATCGTCATCAATAGTTTCAGATACGCGCATTTCTGCGGAAGTGGTTTTACCGCGATTAAGAATATGTACATCCGTACTTTCGCCGACAACGATAGGCAAGCCAAATATTTCCCCAATCATATCTTCGGTTTTACAACCAAATAATTCTTCCGCCGATTCATTGATATAGCGGACAATTCCTTCGCGATCGACTACTACCAAAGCATCAGAAGAAGCATTAATTAAATGACTAAACTTAGGATCACTTAATGGAAGTGCTTGAAGTTTTTTGTGGTCTTTATTATTGGCAATAATATTTTGACAAGTTCCAACAATTTTAGGTAGATCATTTTCAATTTTAAGAGCTAAAGAAATCAACAAACAGGTGTCAGGATCGCTGTGGCTGAAAGTAAACTCAATAATTTTCTGCGATCGCAAACATTTTTTGCAGTTTATGTTTAATAAATTAACCAAATCTATAGGCAAGCATTCAGATATTTCTTTGCCTATAAGATCGGAGCTTTTAATATTAACATTTTCCTCAAGTAAAAAATTAATGAAAGCATTATTTAAATCAGCAAATTCTAATAGTAAATCTTGTTCATTAGCAAGATTTATATTCACCAAATTTGTATTTGGTGTAACTACCAAAACAAAAATTCCGCATTGAATATGATCTAGAATATTTTGCATAATCGCTCAATTCCCTAATAAATATTGCGGCTAAAACATATCTGTAGCGATCTTACTTTATCTACAATCAATTAATAATTTTGATACATTGCTTAACTTGATATAGCAATCCTATTTCATTTGTGAGAAAGACAAGGCGCTTAAGCCCCTTGTTATAAGTTTCTGTTTCCAAGACTCATTTAGGATTGCTATAGCAATCCTAAATGAGTCTTGGAAAATTAAATAATTTTTTGAGGTTGCGCTATTTTGGATTTGGGGCGCAAGCTATAGTTATTCAGTATTGTCAATTAACCATAATATTGTCGTTTTTTATGTCTATTAAACTATCCGTTCCTTCCATTGGTTGTGCTAGCTGCATTGAGACTATCACCAAGGCGATCCAAGCTGTTGATACTCAAGCTACGATTTCAGGTGATTCTGCAACTAAGTCTCTAGAAATTGATAGTCAGTTGTCGGAAGCAAAGATCCGCGAACTAATAGTTGTTGCTGGTCATCAAGTTGCTTAGTATTCAGACAATCAATAATACCAAAGCACAAAATGGCTACGCCATTTTGTGCTTTTAAAACCCTTACTGGATTTGGTTTTTAATTCAAAAAAGACATAGTGTTGCTTTGCGGTACTACTCTTTGGTCATAGATTAAAAGTCATGGCTAGCAGCATTGAAATCCCCAGATTTACCGCCACTCTTATGTAATAACCTTGCATTGGAAATGATCATCGTCTTTTCCAGAGATTTAGCCATATCGTAAATGGTTAAAGCAGCGATCGTTGCTGCTGTAAGAGCCTCCATTTCTACACCCGTTTCTGCTTTGGACTTAACTTCAGCTTCGATCTGATATCCAGGAATATTTTCATCTAAAATAATCTTGACATCAACACTAGTTAAATTTAAGGGATGACACATCGGGATCAGGTTGGGCGTTTGCTTAGCCGCCATGATGCCCGCTAGCCTTGCTGTTCCTAAAACATCCCCCTTAGGCAAGTCGCCTGCTTGAATGGCATCTAAGGTTGTGGTTTTCATGGATATTTCGCATACAGCGATCGCCCTTCGCACAGTTTGCGGTTTATGAGTCACATCCACCATTTGAGCATTACCACTTTGATCAAGATGAGCGAGCGACTGAAGAGAATCCGTATCCATAAAAGCTTTGCCGAAATTAGCACGATAAAATTAAAAACAAAAATCAAAATTATTCATAGAAGAGTTTCGTCACTGTTAAGTAGCTACCGTCAAGATTTAGATAGTTATAGCAGTGGCTACAAACTCTTCCCTAGTACAAAAGTCTACCCGAATATATGACTGAGACTGTAAAGATCGATATTTATGCCAATAATCTTGTTGCCACTCAAGCGATCGCCACCCAACTAGCCCAATTAGTTTCCGCAGGGACAATTATTTTACTCGAAGGAAATCTGGGCAGTGGGAAAACTACTTTTATACAAGCCTTTGGCAAATCTCTTGGCATTCACACAACGATCGCCAGCCCTACCTTTACCCTAATTGATGAGTACACCGAAGGGCGTTTACCCCTCTATCACATCGATCTCTATCGTCTCGAGCGATCGCAAGTAGCCAGTCTCCATCTTGAAGAATATTGGCGAGGTGAGGATTTTCCGTTGGGTGTAGTAGCGATCGAATGGGCAAGCAAATTATCCAATCTTCCCCCTGAATATCTCAACATCAACCTTGCTGTTGTCGAGGAATCTCTAGCTCCTCAGCAAATCCAAACGCCTCTTACCGAAATATCTCCCCAACATCAGCTAGCAATCCCAAGTCTTTCTGATCTTGAAGGGGAGGGGGACTTAGATCAAGACTTGGCAGAAGATTTTCCCGAAACTCGACTCATCGAGTTAATTGCTCATGGTGAAACTTACATAAAACTTCTTGAGTGCTTTAAATTCTCGCAATAATCGCGGCGCATTGCGCCGCGATCATCCTTTAACTATCAACATCTTGAGATTTTACATCGTCACTTTTCCCCTTTACTTCATCTTGAAACCCACGCAAAGCCTGTCCCACGCTTCGACCAATTTCAGGGATTCGCTTTGCCCCAAAAATTGCCACACCAACCAACGAAATTACAATTACCTCTGGCCAACCAATTCCAAACATATCGCTTACTTCTCCTCAATCAAAAGCATCTGCTATTCTTTTATTCTCTACGCAAATGACAAATAAGCGCTAAAAACTAATGGACTCAACCATTACTTGGACACTTGGCAGCACCGATCCTGATGCTGAGACAAATCTTGCCCGCATCGCCCAGTGGTGGGCAGCCCTTGCGGGACAAGAAATCATTTGGCAACAACGTCCTATTACTGAAAATACAGATCGAGCAGCGATCGATTGGAGCAAAGAGTCCCTAGACGAGACTTTTACTATCCAATCACCATCATTGCGAGGTATCACGCTCTATTGGTATAAACCTAATAGCCCAGACGAGCGTAATATTTCCGTCGGCTATCTCCAACTCGATCTATTCAACCAACAGTTAAATGTTTTGCCATCTTCGGGCAAAAGCTATCAACTTCGTATTACCCTTCCCAAGATCGTTTACCAAAAAATTCAGCTTGGCGATCCCCAATTTGGTAGTCTCATCCAATCTAATGGCGATACAGTTCTTCTATTCAGGGATGAAAAACAACGTCTAGAAATTCAGATCGATCTCAGTTCTGCCAACGCTACTTTACTCAAACAAAAGCTGTCCTATCTTTAAACGCTTTTCTGCCAAAAGCCTGAAGACAGCTACAGTGCTTTGCGCTTTCTGAAAACCTAGATAAATTTCCAAAAAGCTGATGAAGTCAGCTTTTTGGAAATTTATATGTAAGTAATTAGGCATAATTAAATATAAAACCCAAATAAGCGGATTCGCCCGCGAAGCGGGCGAATCCGCTTATTTGGGTTCTTGGTTTTATTAAGCCGAGGTACTTAATACCTAATGTCAATTCACAAAAGTGTGACAAAACTTTTGCGAACTTGTAAGTAGCTAGGCATAATTAAAAACTAAGAACCAAAACCTGTGGCGCACGCGCAGCGTGCGCCACAGGTTTTAGGATTTTATATTTAATTTCGCCTAGCTACTTATTACCTAATTTTCTGGTTATTAATATTAGTGAAGTATGGAATGTTTTAATAAAATCCCCACGGTTCTTTGCCCTATGATTTGTTCATAATTTGGCACATAAAATTGATGCAAGGGTAAATCTATGACACTTCAAGAACTCCCACCTCCGATTAGCCCCCGTCAGATGGATATGCTTCGCGCTGTAGCAGCTATGGCTTGGGCAGATGGCACGCTAGAACCTGATGAAATTCGCGTTATGCTCGATGAATTTGCAGTACTATTTGCAAAGTCTGAATCTGAGCATGATTCTCTCAAAAGTCGTCTTAGAGACTACTTAGGACAAAATATTCCTCTCGAGGAAGTCGTCCCCCACATCAAAAGTATTGAAGATCGCAAGATGACTCTTCGACTTGGCTACCAAGTAATCCAATCTAGTCGTCGCAATCCCGATGAACCCATGATCAACCTTGATGAAGCTGCCGCATACCAAAGATTAGTAAGAATTTTAGATTTGCCCTCCGATGTGGTTGCTGATATCGAAGCCTCTATTGTTCCCCCCGATGAATTTCAAACCAATGGTATTATCAAATCTCTTGCTTTCAGGCTACATAAATTGCTAAATAATTGAATTGCTTAAAGAATTGCTTAATATATCTATAACAAAACTCCATAGAGAATTACGATGCGAAGAACCGCAATTCTCTATGGGCTTTAGTAGTTACAGTTATAGTTAAGCCGAAATTAATTATTGGGATCTTTAAAACTCCTAACAAAATTCCTAAGTCTTTGTGCTGAGGAGCAATACCGATCGCCACAAACTCAGATAAAGTGTTTACTTACATTAAAATTTTACAGCGAAGTTTTTAGGGGCTAAGAGCGGCTACTATGCGCGACGGAACTGATCTTCAGCAAAAAATTATGTCTGCCCCATTTTTTATGGGGTTGCCTGATGAGGCAGTAGTTAGAGCAACTGCCCATATGGTCACACGCACCCATCCAGCCGATCAAGTAATTTTGTTGGAAAATGACTGGGGAAACTCAGTGTATTTCATATTAAGTGGCTGGGCTAAAATCCGCACCTATAACCTTGATGGCAAAGAAATCACCTTAAATATTTTGGGCTTTGGTGAGATGTTCGGTGAAATGGCTCCCCTCGATCAAGTTCCTCGCTCAACGGATGTGATCACCTTAACACCTACAACCATTGGTAGCCTTCCTGCTTCTGACTTTGTCCATCTTATCGAGACAGAGCCAGCTGCAGGCATCCATTTAGCAAGACTTATGGCGAAACGCTTACGACAAGTCAATCGTCGCCTACGCTTGCGTGAAGCTGATAGTACTTCGCGAGTGGCTGATGTTTTGCTATTTTTGGCTGAAGGTCAAGGTACCAAGGGAAGTAATGGTGTAGAAATCCCCAATTTGCCCCATCGCGAGCTTAGTAGTCTCAGTGGACTAGCTAGAGAAACGGTCACTCGGGTATTAGGGAAGCTAGAACGAAAAAATTTAATTCAGCGTATTCCCGATCGCGATGTGTTGTGTATTCTCAACTCCGAAGGGTTAGAGGCTTTGATGGTTTAAGTCGAGCGTAAATCAAGGGGGAACGCTTTGCGTAACCTCTTGATCTGATATGATGAGGCACGTTATTTGGTAGGTAAAAAGTATAAATGCTGAATCCAGTTGATTTCAGCGGTAGACCGTTTCATTTTGTGGGTATTGGTGGGATCGGCATGTCGGCGATCGCCTATATCTTAGCAAAGCAAGGCTTTACGGTTTCTGGCTCGGATCTTAGTAGCAATCGCATCACTCTCAAGCTGCAAGATCTTGGTGTAAAAGTTTTTCAAGGGCATCACAAAGACAATATCGATCTTGAGAATGCTCCCCAATTGGTTTGCTCTACCGCCATAAATCAACAAAATCCCGAATTTCAAGTTGCCCTAGCTAATGGACTGCCAATTCTGCATCGTTCCGATTTATTAGCCGCTTTAATTGAGCAGTTTCAAGGTATTTCCATTGCAGGAACCCATGGTAAAACCACAACTAGCAGCTTAGTAGGATATTTATTGCTCAAAGCAGGGGTTGATCCCAGCATTATCATTGGCGGAGAGGTGAGCGCTTGGCAGGGAAATGCAAGGCTTGGCAATGGTAAATATTTAGTAGCCGAAGCCGATGAGTCAGATGGGACTTTAGTGAAATTTTTGTCTCATATCGGTGTGATTACCAATATTGAACTAGATCACCCCGATCATTACCATAGCCTTGAACAGGTAGTTGAAATATTTCAGACCTTTGCGAAACGTTGTGAAGTTGTGATTGGCTGTCTTGACTGTCCCACAGTTAAATCTACAATTCATTCGGACATCACCTATAGCTTGGAAGATGCCACGGCTGACTACACAGTATCTGATGTGCGATATAACCCTAGCGATACCAAGGCGATCGTGATTGAGCGAGGTCAACCCTTGGGCGAAATTTCTTTAGGTTTACTAGGCAAACATAATTTGAGTAATGCTCTAGCCGCGATCGCTGTCGCTCGTTATGTGGGCGTGGAATGGCAGGCGATCTCTGAGGCTTTACCAGATTTTGTGGGCGCGAGCCGTCGCTTTGAGATTAAGGGCGTACAGGATGGGATTATTTTTGTCGATGACTATGCTCATCATCCCAGTGAAATTATTGCGACTTTGGCTTCAGCTAGACAGCAAAATACTAATAGCCGTGTAATTGCTATTTTTCAGCCCCATCGTTATAGCCGCACCACCAGATTCCTTACAGAGTTCAGTCAATCCTTTGGTGATGCCGATATGGTTGTGGTAACTGATATTTACGCTGCTAGTGAAACTAATGATGGCAAGATTAATGGCGAACAGGTGGCTGAAGCGATCGCCGCCATGCGTGACCAAGTTTATTATCAGCCGACCCTTAAGGATGTGCAGTCTTTTTTAGCAAGTCACCTTCAATCTGGAGATCTTGCCGTGTTTCTGGGCGCTGGTAATCTCAACCAAGCGATCGCGCCAACCATGCAGGAAATGGCAACAGCTATCCAAGTGTGAGATTCAAAACTCAAAACACAAGTAACAGTGCAAAGCACTGTTACTTGTGTTTTGAGTTTTATGTCCTGATAGATTCTATTCAAATCAAGTTTCTATGTCTCTAGATTCCCCTGAACAACTACAAATCCGCGATCGCGTATCCCTTGCACCACTAACCTCCATGAAAGTAGGTGGTGCTGCGGAATATTTTATTTCGCCACGCTCGGCTAGTGAATTAGCAGCTAGTCTTACATGGGCTAGTGATCGTCATTTACCAACCACAATCATTGGTGCAGGTAGCAATCTTTTAATTAGCGATGAAGGTTTAGAGGGGTTAGTAATCTGCACAAGACATCTTCGCGGTATTGATTTTAATGAGCAAACAGGTCAAGTTAAAGCCGCAGCAGGCGAACCCGTAGCTCGCTTAGCGATGCAAATTGCTACTCATGGTTGGTCAGGCTTTGAATGGGCGGTGGGTATACCCGGAACTGTCGGCGGCCTGGTAGTGATGAATGCAGGAGCGCAGGGAGGATGTGCGGCGGACTGTGTGGTCGAAGTCCAAACCGTAAACTTTATGGGGCAAACTCAACTAATTTATCCGCAAGATTTAAATTTTAGCTATCGTACCTCAGCATTGCAGAATTCTCAGTTACTAGTAACGGGCGCAACCTTAAATCTTCAAACTGGTGGTAATCCCGAGGCGATCGCCACCGATACGGAAGCAAAACTAAAAGCAAGACACTCTACCCAGCCTTATCATTTACCGAATTGTGGCAGTGTATTTCGCAATCCTTTGCCTCAATTTGCCGCAAAGTTAATTCAAGATGCTGGTTTAAAAGGCTATCAAATCGGCAAGGCACAAGTGTCTGAGCTACATGCTAACTTCATTGTCAATCTGGGCAATGCTAAAGCCAAAGATATTTTCAGTCTCATAGAACACATAAAAACTGTAATTAGCGATCGCTATGGGGTATTACTGGAAACCGAAGTCAAATTGATCGGTTATTTCTAAAGGATTAGGACTTGTCAGCGATCGCATTGAACTATAGATAGATTTAAGGTTTAACTATTTACATTCCTCAACACTTCAACTAATGTAATTAGTAAGCGAAAGCTTAATCATAATTTTCCATAATTCATTTATTTCCTTAAGGTTTATTCGCAATTATGACCACAGCAGTACAAAGACGCGAAAGCGCTTCGATCTGGGATCAGTTTTGCAACTGGATCACCAGCACCAACAACCGTCTATACATCGGATGGTTCGGCGTATTGATGAT
>NZ_JACJQA010000045.1 GCF_014696355.1 Pseudanabaena sp. FACHB-1998
AAACTACTGATTAGGTAATCTGAGTATAGGTCTAAGAACTTTCTGTCCATACCTTTCAACCTCTGTCGGAGTCTATCTTTACTCTACTCTGTTTTCCTTCCACGTAACATCAGATTTAAGTCGAACTGACAAGCGCAATCTTTTGCAATGGATAACCTTGGCGAAAAGGGAAGAGACGAGGCAAAAACGCATTAGAGAAATTGTATTTTCCGCAGAAAATAAAAGAAAGCCCAAGCAGTTTTGAGAGTAAACACCAGTAAAATATCACTTGTGTATCAAACATAGCCTAAAATTTTAATCACATTCGCAATTGGTTATCTCGCTCATGTCAGAAATCATTTCAGAAATTAAATTCGCGATCGAAGGTGATGGCGCGATCGCAGCGACAGAAGAATTATTAGCAATGGAGGGAATTGAAGGTTCCTATAATGTGGATGAAGAGATTCAGCGCGAAGGTGTATTGGCGGTAATCGCTTCGATTGTCGGGATTGCGTCTGGAGCTTTGGCGATTGCTGAACAAATCCGTAAGTGGTATCAGGAATATAAACAGGGTAAGTCGGGCAAGAAAATCGCGAAGGTTTTGATTGTCGGGCGTAATGGCGATCGCCTCTTGTTAGAAAATGCGACAATCGAACAAATACGTAAGGTTTTGGAGAGTTAACTTTATGGCTCACAGTGTTGAGATTGCATTGACTCAAAGATTTTGGGAATAGCGAGCAAAAAGTTGACGTGAATGTAAAGATGCTAATCGATTCATTCGCAATAAATTCACGGTGACGCGCCCGATCTCTGACAATGGTTGAATTGCACCACTTTCCGAGTCAAGATAAAAATGTTCTTGCCAGATATCTTGTCTAGGGTTGTAAAGCCTCACGGTATAACCAGTCTCAGGATCGATGGAGGCAATATCGCTACCTTTTGCTTGATTGCAGAGTGAGCAGGAGAGAGCCAGATTTTCCTCTATAGTTTTCCCGCCATGCTTTTCAGCAATTACATGATCAACTTGATGGGAAACTAACACTAATATTTCTGGAATCAAGCAATATTCACAACAATTTTTAGCCCGATCGCTAACTATTCGACGCAAATTTGTCGAAATATAAGTTCTACTCATGCACTTTGTTGGAGTTTGAGTAGAGCCTGTGCCTTGGCAATGCGGACTAGATGTTCGACAAATTCATAGTGTTGCCATAGACGGCGATCTCTTTCATTAAGTCCTTCGGTGCGGTTTTTATCTAAAAGATTTTCAATCTCAGTTTGGAGGTTAGGAGCAGGGCGGAGGGCAAGAATTTCTTGAGGGGATGGCAGTTTTGCAAAAAATTCTAAGACTTCGGTGAGTCCAGAAAAGCCTGTGGTAGGGTTAGCTGTGATTTCTTGTAAGCCTAGAGCCAGAATTTGCGGAAGTTTGTCTTTGAGAGGTTCTAAACGCTGGGCGATATCATCGGGTATTTCTACAGTAATTTGCATGGTTCAGCACTATTTTTAACTGTATTGTATCCATAATTAATTAAATATAGCTTGTTCTACCCTGTCGCCTTCTGCTCGACAATCGAACAAATCCGTAAGGTCTTAGAGATTTAGTTGTAGGGTGCTGTTAGCGATAGCGTAACTCACCAATAGGTAAGGTTTGAATGCGTTACGCTGGCGCTAACACATCCTACGAAAAAATTTTGTAATCAACTTGGGAGTAGTTTGTGCAAATCCTGTATGTCGAGTTACATCCTCGCAGTGAGACTAAGGTTGAGTTGCGATATCAAAAGCTGAATGGTCAGGGCTATGAAAAGCAGATCTTGCAGATTAGCGCGATCGCTGATCTGATCGCTTTGGCGGAAAGGGATATTTATGTATCTATGCCTGATCCTGTGGCGATGGGGAAGAAATTATTTGGCTGGTTGGATGGGGATGGGCGCTGGTTGAGTCGTGCTTTGGCGGATTGTCAGGGGGAGTTATTGGTATTGGCGATCGCCAATCTTGCGAAGCTACCGCATTTGCCTTGGGAGGTACTGCACGATCGCGAGGGATTTTTGATCGATCGCACTTTTCCTAAAGTTGTGCCTGTGCGCTGGACTAAGGGAGAAGTGGCAGCAAGTGAGCCAGCCGATCGCCCTTTGCGGGTGATGTTTATGGCTACCGATCCTGAAGGGGTAGAGCCACGCTTGAATTTTGAGGGGGAAGAGGGGCGGATCTTGGATGCGACTCGTGGGGTGGCGCTGACTTTGCGGGTGGAGGAGAGTGGCTGTGTGAGTGAGTTAAAAAAGACTTGGCGGCGCTATGGGGCTAATCATTTTGATGTGTTTCATTTGACGGGTCATGCTTCGATAAATGATAAGGGCGAGCCGTTTTTTATTACGGAAACGGAGACGGGCGATCGCTTTGATGCGAAGGCGGGTGAGATTGTTGATGCTTTGCGGTATCGATTCCCGCGTTTAGTATTTTTGTCGGGCTGTCGCACGGGTCAGGCGGGATCGCAGGGAGCAACGCCATCGATGGCGGAGGCTTTGTTAAATTTGGGACTGGCGGCGGTGTTGGGTTGGGGTCGTCCGATTGGGGATAATGTGGCGACTCAGGCGGCGGCTTGTTTGTATGAATCGTTGGCAACGGGTTCAAATCTGGTAGAGGCGATCGCGGCGACCTATCAGAAATTGCGAGAGGAAAATATTCCCAATTGGTATTTGTTGCGGTTGTATGGGCGCGGCAAGTTGGATGTGAGTTTGGCGGCGTTGGTGTTGCCGATGGGCGATCGCCTGTTGCCCTTGAGTTCGGAGATCGAGCAGTTATTTCTCGATCCTGATGATGCGACTACGCCGAGGGTGGTGCGGCGCGAGGATTTTGTGGGACGGCGGCGGATCTTGCAATCAAGTTTGCGGCGATTGCAGGGGAGCGATCTGGGTGTGTTGTTGCATGGGATGGGTGGTTTGGGTAAGACGACGGTGGCGAAGCGGTTGTTGGAACGGATGGCTGATCCGCAAAACTCGAACTATGACACGATTTTTAATTACAAGCAGTTTGATGAAGGGAAGCTGTTGCAGGATTTGGCGAGAAATTGCATTTCTGAGGCGGGGCATGAGGTTCTTAATGGTAAGTTACCGCTCATGCAGAAGTTGACGAAGTTTCTCAAGGAGGGTATGAACGATAAGGATCGCTGTTTGATGTTTGTGTTGGATGATTTTGAGGAGAATCTGGAAGAGAATGCGTTTGGGGCATGGGTGCTGAAGTATGAGGTGGTGGAGCCTTTGATGGCTTTAGTGAGTGCGATCGCCCGTTCTGGTTTGCGCCATCGGTTGATTGTGACCTGTCGCTATGATTTTAATTTGCCAGACGTTGCCCTAAATGCAAGGCTGTTTCGTGTCCCGTTGTTTTCGTTGCGGGGTGTGGATCTCAAGAAGAAGTGCGAGCGCCTTGCGGGGTTTAAGTTGCCAATGTTGTCGCGTGAGGATGCGGAGCCTTTGGTGGCGTTGCAAAAACAGGCGATCGCGGTGGCGGATGGGAATCCGAGGTTGTTGGAGTGGTTGGCGGCGATTTTGCCGAATGATGTGTTGACGGAGGCACAAAAGCAGGAAGTTTTGGATCGGATGATAGCGAAGCAAATTGAGTTTCGCGAACATATTCTCGCGGAGACGTTACTGGCTCAGCAAAGTCCAGATTTGCGGGAAATGTTAAGGCTGGGTTTGGTGTTCGATTTGCCTGTGCCTGAGTTGGTGTTTGGGAAGGTATGTGAGGGAGTTGAGAATCTCAAGGTGCATCAAGTTCGGGCAAAGGCGATCGGTTTGTTAGAAGTAAATGGCGATCTTTATCGTGTGCCGAAGATTTTGGTGGAGTTGTTAAGTCCAGAGTTTACGCAGGAGATTTATGCGACAGCAGCAAGGGAACTCTATCGAGTTTGGTGGGAAGAATCTAAGTCTTCTACTGAGGAGCAAAGATTAGAAATTCATCGGTTGGCTTTGTTGGGTGATGAGAAAGAGATAGCGGTTACTATCAATCAATCTTTAGCACCTAATTGGAATGATAAAAGTCGTTATCGAGAAGTTGTAAATATCTGCAAATCAACCCTTTCCATTACAGAAAATTATCAAACATTACACAGCATTGCTATAGCTGAAGATCCTCTTGGCATTATGGAAGATTGTCTTCAGCACTATCAAAGAGCTTTGGAATTATGTCCTGAAGAAGATGAAGAAAAAGCGACAATCCTTCATAACTTGGCAACTGTGAAAGCAAAACAAGGTCAAGTTGAAGAAGCACTCGACCTTTACACACAAGCAAAAGAAATTTACAAAGGAACTGGAAATACTGGATTCAAAGCCGCGACCTTACATCAAATGGCGGTTATCTATGCCCAACAGGGACAGGTAGAGCAAGCGATCGCCCTCTATCAGCAGTCCTTGGAAATCAAAGAACGCATCGGTGACGTGCAGGGCAAAGCCGCGACCTTGCATTGTATGGCGGGTATCTATGCCCAAAAGGGACAGGTAGAGCAAGCGATCGCCCTCTATCAGCAAGTCGCAGAAATCGATGAACGCACTGGCAACGTGCAGGGCAAAGCCACGACCTTGCATCAAATGGCGGGTATCTATGCCCAAAAGGGACAGGTAGAGCAAGCGATCGTCCTCTATCAGCAGTCCTTAGAAATCACAGATCGCATCGGTGATGTGCAGACCAAAGCCGCGACCTTGCATTGTATGGCGGGTATCTACGCCCAACAGGGACAGGTAGAGCAAGCGATCGCCCTCTATCAGCAGTCTTTAGAAATCAAAGAAAGCATCGGCAACGTGCAGGGCAAAGCCGCCACTTTGCATCAAATGGCAGGAATCTATGCCGATCAGGGACAGGTAGAGCAAGCGATCGCCCTCTATCAGCAGTCCTTTGAAATCCAAGAACGCATCGGCAACGCGCAGGGCAAAGCCGCGACCTTGCATCAAATAGCGGTTATCTATGCCCAACATGGACAGGTAGACCAAGCGATCAATCTCTTTAATCAGTCTTTGGAAATACAAGAACGTATAGGAGATGTTCATGGTAAAGCAATGACGCTCTGGTGGTTAGGCGGTCTTGCAAACGAGCAAGGAGATTTTCAAACGGCGATTTCCTATCTCCAAGAATCTCTCACCATCCTGCAACACCTCAAATCCCCCGATGCAGCCAAAGTTCAGAGTTTGTTAGAACAAGTGAGAGCGATGGCGGGGTAAGGAAAAAGGAAAAAATTCTGGTAGGGGCAAAGCATTCCCGCAGAGATTTATAAAATTTGCAATTCCCTCAATACGGGAATGCTCTGCCCTAAACCTTGTCATCCGCCCCAATCCCCAAACCGCAGGGATAATTTATTGGTAAAAGCACAGAGGGCGCAGCATTTGCGTATATAGATTTCTGTGATGGGTTTAAAAATTGTCGCGCAAATGCAACGCCCCTACGAGCCATTTGCGATCGCTTGCTGCGAACTCAAAATATGGCTCTTGCGATCATTGGGTTACATTTACTGACGCACAATGCGATTCTCGATTTTTATCTGCAACGGCGAACTAGCACTGATATATTCAGCGATCGCATCCGATAGAAGATAGCCAGTTTCCAACAGATTTTTGCCTTCAGCAAAAACGCGATAACCGTCACCACCAGAGGCAAGAAAGTTATTTGTTGCTACCTTGTAAACTTGATTAGAATTTAACAATTGGAACTTGCCTGAAGCGTCTTTTACTTCTACTTTCGTAACGCGCTTACCTGCGGGAAGTTTGCTATCCCAGACAAAGCGAATTCCTGCCACTTGCGGAAATCTCCCTTCCCCTTGCTCTGCCATACTCACACCACTCTCTAAGGCTTCTGTTAACTGCTTGCCAGTTAACTCCACCCGCGTAATCGTATTGCCGAAGGGAAGCGCTTCTAACACATTCCCCATCGTGATATCACCTAAAGGGAATCCATTGCGAATGCCACCTGCATTAATTAGAACGACTTGAACTTGATCCACCTTTGTTTTTGCCAAGATTGCATCGGCAATCAAGTTACCTAGAGCCGTTTCGCTAGTTCGTAGTTTAACGCGATCGCCATCTAGAGCTACCAAAGATTTTCCGATAATCTTCTGGCGCAATGCTTCAATTGGTGCGGCATAGGCTTTGAGCTTATCCGCAAATTCTTGATTGGGTTTGATACTTGCATCAAGGACATGGGGTTTTCCTGCCCAAGCAATTAACTTACCTGTGCGATCAAAGCTCACGGACAAATCACCCAAATATTTACCCCATTCCCAATCTGTTACTACTAGCACAGGTTCCTTGGTTCCATTCTTCTCCACTAATGGATAGGGATGATTAGCATTGGGAATATTGCCGACAGATGTATGGCTATGACCACCGATGATGATATCAATGTCAGGGACTTTTCGCGCTAGGGTGACATCATTCTCAAAGCCAATGTGGGTTAGCGCTACAATTTTATTAATTCCCTGTTGCTTGAGAGCCGATACTGAGGCTTTTGCTGCTGCGATCGGGTCAGTAAACTTCACACCATCACCAACGCTAGCTAAAATTGCGGTATCGGGAGTCGTCAAACCAAACATCCCAATCTTTTCGCCTTGCATATCCAGCACCTGCCAAGGACGAACTTTGCCATAGAGAGGAGATTCGGGCGCAATGTCGATATTTGCAGAAATGATGGGGAATTTGGCTTTAGTGATGAAGTCGGCGAGTACCTGCTGACCGCGATCAAACTCATGATTACCAATCGTACTAGCATCGTAGTTAAGGGCGTTATAAAAATCCAGATCCGCTTGTCCCAGATATTGATTGAAATAGAGAGTCCCTTGAAAAATATCCCCTGCATCCAATAGCAGCAAAGGTTCCTGATTAGCCTTGTTCTCTGCACGAATTTGATCGATGAGCGTGCGGCGACGGGCTATTCCACCCAGCAAGCGATCGCCATATTTGGTAGGTTCCAAATGGGCGTGATGATCGTTGGTATGCAAAATCCTTAGTGAGAAGCGACTTTCCTGTGCGACGACATTTAACAGCGCGGGAGAAACGGCGAGCAGAAATGTAACTATGAAAGCTATGAATATCTGAAAAGACCGCAAAATCTGAGGTTTCAGTTTTAAGTAATTGGCGATCGCTTTAAAATTATTCTTCGCTTTCACAATCATCACCCTCAAATTCACAGGTTTTTCTATGACAGTTTAACGCTTGGTTTTAGCAATAGTCTACTTGCTCAATTGATTGTCACATTTGCGATCGGTAAACAAAAAAGCGGCACGAAGTGCCGCTTTTTTGTTTACTTGAACTTGTCGAGAATGCGGCGCATTGCTTCATTCACGTTATCGCGACTGTTGAAAGCCGAAATACGGAAGTAACCTTCACCTGCTGCACCAAAACCAGAGCCGGGGGTTCCCACGACATTACAGGTTTGCAAGAGCTTATCAAAGAAATCCCAACTGGTTAGCCCTGCGGGAGTCTGCACCCATACATAGGGAGCATTCTCACCACCATAAACTGCTAAACCAGCTTCGGTTAGCTTCTCACGAATGATCTTGGCATTTTCCATGTAGAAGTCAATCAAGGCTCTAGTTTGCGCTTTTCCTTCTTCAGAATAGACTGCCTCTGCACCACGTTGAACGATGTAGGAAACACCATTAAACTTGGTAGACTGACGACGATTCCATAGCTTCCATAATTCTACATCAGAGCCATCTTTCGCCTTGCCAATCAAGTTCTTAGGAACTACGGTTAACGCGCAACGAGTACCTGTAAATCCTGCATTCTTCGAGAAAGAACGGAACTCGATCGCACATTCCTTAGCGCCTTCGATTTCATAAATAGAATGAGGAAGACTCGGATCGGTGATAAATGCTTCGTAGGCGGCATCAAAGAAGATGATCGAACCATTGGCACGGGCATAATCGACCCATGCTTGCAGATGTTCCTTGGTAGCAGTTGCGCCTGTGGGATTGTTGGGGAAGCAGAGATAAATCAGATCGACTTTTTGAGTAGGAATCTCGGCTGTGAAGTTGTTTTCCGCAGTCACAGGCAAATAAACTAAGCCCTCGTATTCGCCTTTCTCGTTGATGTCGCCTGTGTGTCCTGCCATCACGTTAGTATCCACATACACGGGATAGACAGGATCGGTGACAGCAATAATATTATCATCGCCAAAAATATCGAGAATGTTGCCGCAGTCGCACTTGGAGCCATCAGAAATAAAAATCTCGGAAGCGTCAATATCGCAGCCTCTCGCTTGAAAATCATTTGCCGCAATCTTTTCACGCAACCATGCGTAGCCTTGTTCGGGGCCATATCCCTTAAATGAATTGCGATCGCCCATATCTTCAACGGCTTTGATCATGGCATCACGACAGGCTTGGGGCAAGGGTTCGGTGACATCGCCAATGCCAAGACGGATCACTTTTGAGTCAGGGTTTGCCTCGATAAAGGCGTTTACCCGTCTTGCAATTTCGGGAAACAGGTAGCCTGCCTTGAGTTTGAGATAGTTGTCGTTAACGGTAGCCATGATGGATGAGTTAATCTTTTTTGATTTTTGTATAGTTTTATATTATGCCTTGGTGAAGTTGCTAAAGCGACCAATCAATATGCGACAAGTTTGATTATTGTCAAATGTAATAATTTATAGCAAAGCAAGAATTAGCCAGTACAAACCAAAACCCAAAAAGCGAGTGGCGGCGCTTCGCGCCGCCACTCGCTTTTTGGGTTTTATGTCCTAAGCAAAACTTACATTGCTATCTATATTGAGCTTTAGAGGTATAGCTAAGTACTTGTGCAAAATAAATTACCAAAAGCCATAAAGTTGCGCCCCTACGGAGCGAAACTTTATGGCTTTTGGTTTGTAATTTTAAAAGTTTGGCTGCAATGGCTAAACCTGATGCTAATCCCTTCCCAAGGATTAGTGGGAAGGGATTAAGAAAAATATTTAGTTAATATTTACTAGCCACTGACCAATAAATTGAAATAAGGGATTCGCCTCAGTACCAAGCGCTTGCAAATCAATGCGATACATCCCTGACTGCGAAGGATTGCTTACACCTGAGGAAATAATTTCGATTTCCCGATTGTTGCTAGAGGGAATCGGCTCCTTAAACAGAAATCGCACCGTACCCACCTCGCGATCGATGGAAGCTTCTTTAATTTCGACTTCCTTCCGATTATTGCGATCGATGACTCTGATATTGTCTGGACTAAAAACATTGCCAAAGCCTTGAGGATACTGAATTTGTATTTCCGCGATCGCCTTACTTTTAGGCAGCTTTACAAAAAAATTAATCGTATTTAAACGGGCATTAGCCCGATTAGTGCGAATTGTGTAACCAAGTGCCGCTTCTTTCCCCGAACCTAATAAAACAAAATTATTCTGAGATTTTACTGATTGTGGCGCAAAAGTAATACTGCCTAAAAATGCCATAGGCAACAAAGATAACAGCACCGCCGAAAAGTAGTTAGTTCTCATAGAATTCTGATAAATATTTAGCAGTATAGCTCTCAAACCGAGATCCCCATAAATTCTTTGAAAGTGCGGCAAAGTAGCACCTTCAAAAAACTGATTTTAGCTAGCGCCAAGCGCCTCAGTCGCTAAAATAAATTCTAACCCATACGTTCAAGCGTTAAGATATTGATTGGTTCGTAGATGCGGTTTCGGGGTATCCCAAATCAATGGCTGTTAAACTTGCGCTGGATGATAAACAAGAAATACTTCGCCTATATCGTGAGTCGGATGCGACCACGACCCAACTGGCTAAGCAGTTTGGCATTAGTACGAGTACAGTTTTACGACTGCTACAAGAACTAATACCTGTTGAGGAATATCGACAACTGGTAATCCAAAAACAGGCTAAGGGTAAACGAGGCTCCAAAAATAATGACGTTGGCAACTATCAAATAAATCAGCTTGCGCTGATTGCTGATGATTTGTCATTGTCTGTTGCTAGTAATAGTTTTGATGAAGGTGAAGAAACGGCGATCGCAATGGATGACAATCTAAATACTTTGGGCAATAGCATTGAAGAAGAAGATATCGAACTAGAGGATCTTGCCGAAGATCTTGATGACGATAGCCTCGATGACGAGGATGAGGACGATCTTGTTGACGAAGATAACCTTGAACTAGATGAAGATGAATTAGATTTTGTTGATGAAGATCTAGATTCTAGTTTGTCTATATTTGCCGATCTCCATAGCGGTCATGCGGCAAGCGATCGCCTTGAGATATTGCCCCTAAACGATGCAGAATTGCCATCGATCTGTTATATCGTTGTTGATCGCATTGCCGAAATCATCACTCGCCCGCTTAAAGATTTTAAAGATCTCGGAGTCATCCCTCCCGAAGAGTTGCTATCCAAAACCATTCCCATTTTTGATAACCACCGAGTGGCGCGACGGTTTTCTCACCACAACCAACGAGTTATCAAGTTCCCCAGTGACTTAATCCATGTCACTCGTCCTAACCTAGTCCAGAAGGGGATTACGCGCATTCTTTTTAGCGGACAGGTATATACATTAAACTAAAAGAATGGGGCGGCGCTTAGCGCCGCCCCATTCTTACCTATTTAGCACTACCAAAATTAATCAGGACTATTGTGTTAAGTCTTTCTCCAGCGAGACAAAAATTCTGGCAAGTTGCTCATACACCCGATTCTAAAATGTCCATCGACCATTTAATTGAAGGTACTTTGGCGATCGCATGGGAGGAATATCCCCGCATGGATCTTGGGTATTACCGTGAAATGTTAGATCGGATGGTAAGCGATTTACAACCACGCCTTGCCCAAATTAACTATCCCCTCAAGATCGTGCAGGAGATCAATCAATATTTATTTGTGGAACAAGGTTTTATCGGCAATGACAATGACTACTACGATCCTCGCAATAGCTTCATTAACGATGTTTTAGAACGTCGCTTAGGCATCCCTTTATCCCTATCCATAATTTATATGGCGATTGGCGATCGCCTTAAATTTCCCATTGAAGGCATTAGTTTTCCGGGGCATTTTATTGTGCGCCCCCAACACCCTGATATAGAAATTTTTATCGATCCTTATAACAAAGGAGAAATCCTATTTCCTGAAGACTGCGCCGCCAAATTAGCGCAACTATACGGTCGGGAAGTCCCTCTCCAAAAAGAATATCTCCAACCTGTTGGGGTGCGTCGCATTTTAGATCGCCTACTAACTAATTTAAAGCTGATTTATTTGCGTCGCCGCGAACCCACCAAAGCTCTAGCCGCAATCGAGCGATCGCTAATGCTCAATCCTGATGTGCCAACCCAATGGCGCGATCGCGGCTTAATTTGCTATCAACTAGATCGCCACACCGAGGCAAGAATCGATCTCGAAAATTATTTACAGCAACTTCCCTATGCCGATGACACCCAAATTATCAAGCAATTAATAGCAGAAATGGGGGAACCAATATAGCTTTTCCCCGTCTACGATAATTCTGGGCCTTGTGAATGAACCCATAATCTTCCTGTAACCATATGATCAAGGAGATTAAGCCATCTGTCTCTATCTAAGTAGATCAAGAGTTGTCATTTATATCACTGTCTAGAGAAAGTAAGATAATAGCCTTGTAATAAATTACAAATCGCAGGCTTAAATCACTTTAATCGGAAAGCTTTATATGTTAGTTTCTCTAAGATCTACCCAGATTTTCAGAATGCCACAGTTCATTATATAGAGTAATACTTAATCTTCAATTACTCTAAAAATCTAAAGTCATCAAACTTATTTGCTCATATCAATATGAGTATGTTATAAGTCTTTGTATTGTTGTACTTTAATCATCTTTACACCTTAAGCAAATGATGGGCAATGCTTAATTAGATACGTCTCTTAGCGAGAGTCAGATTATACATTTATCAAACTTACTTCCCCTTCTAAATCAAAATGAAAATTTCATCTATATCTTTAAAAAATGTAAGTCTGCTAAGTCTGCCGATTCTAATAGCATCTAATACATTGTCTATCGGATCAGCTAGGGCTTTTTCTCTCATCAATCCTAGTTTTGAGGCAAACAGTGTTACAAACTTACCCTCTACAAGTCCTGGTAATTCAAGTTTTGAATCAGCACCTCCCCCAAGACCTAATCCAGGATTTGTGATTACTGCCGAAACTAACGTTAATGGGTGGACAACCACTGACGTAGGTATTGAGCTTTGGCAATCTGGTTTTAACGGTGTTCAAAGCGCAAATGTAGACAATGGTAACCAATTTGCGGAAGTTAATGCAACTCAGAATAAAGGCATATTTCAAGACATAACTTTGGGAGCAACTGCAAATACACCGCTATATTTTAATTTTTGGCATCGGGCTAGAGAAAATGGCAATGGTCAAGGGGCAGGGTCAATTCAGGTCAATGCAATTACAGTAACAATTACTGATTCAGTTGATGGCATTTTTGGCAATGGCAACGACAATAACGTATTCAGTGCAGTATTTGCCACCCAATTGAATCCTGCTGCTCTTGGTAGCAATAATGGGTGGGTCAATTACTCCTCTTTGGCTTCAGGGCTAAATATTCCTCTCAATACTGGTGCTACTGCTGGGGATAGATTGTTCCGTTATGGCTTTATCGCAACTCAGCTAACTGCTACTACTCCTAATTATTATGGGACAAGTGCAGCAGGTGTTACTACGCCTATAGCAGTTACTACTACTAATACGGATATTTCCTTTGGCAATTTCTTAGACAACGCTAATTTTGGTGATGACCCTACATTTAGCACACCAGTTCCATTTGATTTTGAGGCAAATGTAGGGATTGGTATTTTAGGTGCTTTATATTTCGGGCGTAAAGCATTCAAGTCTTGGAAAAACAAGAAAGACAACTCAAATTAGTGATCATCCCCAAATAAATGAGTGGCAACAATTAACCTTACCACTCATTTATTTTAGGTAAGGTATTCGGCTAATTTTTTCCGATCGCGCCATCCCGCATAAGCACTATATATACATTTATCTTGGTATTTATCGCTGATGCTAACGAATACATGAGTTATTTGTAATGCGCTTTGCCATTGCCAGAGTTTGACTTGATCGGGATAGGTTTTAATGAGTTTCGCTTTGGAAAAGTTTTGAAAATCGGTTTCTGTAAGATCTAGCGATCGCAGTTTAGCGATTAGTTGAGAAGCCGTATCGGTTTGGCGGGGAGCAATTTGAGGATTTTGCCAAAAGCTTTGAATAGTTGTGGCGACTCTAGGATGATTTTTTAAGGTGGGGTGACGCAAACCATCTAGGCAAAAGAAGTTGGCATGGGCGAACTGAGAGCATCCGATTGGTACAGTGCCATCAGTATTGTTGCCAATGTCGCCAACTATCGAAGCTGTGGGAATCTGGGCAGCGATCGCCTCGGCAATGGGACGGCGATTTGTGCCGAGGTCGCGTGCAATCAGAGGAAACCAACCGAAAGGATCGAATAACCTCCCTAAATCTGAGCCACCAAGCGGTGAGCCAACCAAAACTAAACTATGGACTTTGGTTAGCCATTCGGGATGCCGATTTAATACTTCTAACCAAATTAGTCCCCCCATTGAATGTCCCACGATGCGTAGCGGTAAATCAGGATAGGCAGCGATCGCCTCTAAAGCAATTTTTTCGACTTTATCGATCAGTGGGGCGATCGTCAGCCAAGTATTAGTCCATCCAAGGTCTGGCGTATAGACAATAGTTTGTTCGCTAGCTAGAGCCTTAGCTAAGTACGCAATATCATGATAGGTATCAGCCCAACCATGCTGAGCAAATAAGATAAAGTTATGTTCCTGCGATGCAGGCTGAAGTGTTGACGAATTAGACATATAAAAATTTTAGCGTCTAACCCTTACACCTCGATACATCACAACGTTATCTCCATCAGATTTTGTATCGGCTCTGTTACTTTGAGTTTTATTTTTCGTAGTTGATTCTGATTTCTTTTCTAAGGCTTGAGTATTGCCTTCATTAGTGAGCTTGTTAGATGTACTGGATAAGCTTTGAGCGATTTTTTCTAGGGGTTGAGAAATTAATGAACAACCGATCAGAGCTGTTACTCTCGCAACTTCCGCCATTAGATTTTCCCGTGAGAGCCTTGGTAGCACGTCAGAAGCCCCCCTTCTTAACGCCCAACTATGCTCAATGTCTTTAATCCGATCTTGTCGGGGATTAAATAAAACGACCTTTGTGGGTACTTGTTGTTTACCTACCCATTGGCAAACCGATGAGGATTGCAAGGTTTCCGAGTTAGGGCTTTTTACAGCCATGTCTAACAGTAAAAGAGCAGGTAGATTTTGGCGATCGCAATTTCCTAGATACTGCACTAGATCTAAGGATAAACTTTCCCAAACTACGTTTAGTTGCTGAGTTTCCAAAGCTGATTGCCACAATTGCCCTTGCTCTTGGTCGATGTGAATCATTAAGACAGCTTTTTTTTGCTCAGCCATATGCTTCTTTTTTCTTCCCCATCAAGATGAGTTACAAACTTTAAGTTCTGATTAAGACAAATTAACTTATCTAAAGAGAGGATTTTGTACTGTAGTTAACCAAATATAAACAAAGATTTGCAGCTATTCTCTTACTGGGTTTTGATTGTTGGCATTCCTTCTTGCCAGTCAATGGGACAGACTTCATTTTCATGGACTTGAGTATGCTGAATCGCTTTGAGAGTGCGAAGAGTTTCGTCAATGCTGCGACCAAAAGCTAGGTTATTGATGGTTGCGTGCTGGACGATTCCTGATTTATCGATAATAAATAAGCCTCGTAAGGCGATACCTGCGATTGGGTCGAGGACGTTGAAGTCGGTAGCGATCGCTTTGGTAATATCGGAAACAAGCGGACATTTAATATCGCCACCAAGCCCACCATCAGCTAATGAAGTCTGAATCCATGCAAGGTGAGCATATTTACTATCCACCGAAATACCAATGACTTCGGTATTTAATTTGGCAAACTCATCATAGCGATCGCTAAAGGCGAGAACTTCCGTAGGACAGACAAAGGTGAAATCGAGGGGATAAAAAAATAAAACTAGATATTTTTGATGTTTATAGCTCGAAAGTTTAATTTTTATAAATTCTTGATCGAATACAGCATCAGCCTCAAAGTCTGGAGCAGGATTGCCCACCCGTAAGAATTCCGCCATAGTACATTTCACCTAATTTGTTATGAAGTGAATAACTGAGTGGTGCGCGACATCACCGCGCACCACTCAGTTATTAGTAAAAGCACAAAATGGCTACGCCATTTTGCGCTTTGGTATTAATGCTATTCTAAGGAGCAATTAGCTTTCTAAATAGCAGTTATGTCACCAGTAAAAGAAGTTTCTGCGGCGATCGCAACTATAGCTAGCCCGAATGGAAATTCGGCTCATGCAACTGTAGAACGTCCTTGGGGATCATTTACCACTTTGGAAGAAGGGCGCGGTTATAAAATTAAGCGCATCGAAGTCAAACCCGGACATCGCCTCAGCCTGCAAATGCATCACCATCGCAGTGAACATTGGATTGTGGTGTCGGGGACAGCCAAGGTTACCTGTGGTGACAAGGAAACCATGATCAGCACGAATCAATCCACCTATGTACCTAAATGTACATCCCATCGTCTGGAAAACCCCGGAATCATTCCCTTGATTCTGATTGAAGTCCAAAATGGCGAATATTTAGGTGAAGATGACATTATTCGCTTTCAAGATGACTATTCGCGCCACGAAAAAAAATAATTGCCATTAAAATCCCAAAAGCAGTGGCGCACCCGCAGGGTGCGCCACTGCTTTTGGGCGGATTTGAGCAGTCTAGAAAGATTTTGGAAAGCGCCGCAAAGCGGTATTTTCCAAAATCTTTCTGGGTTTTAAGTCGGCGCAAAGCGCTGTAACGTTTAAAATGGTTGAGACAATCTAGCATCGTTTCAACGTGAATAAAATTCCTCCCTTTGATGTATCGCAGCAGTATCAACAAATTGGCGATCGCTTAAATCAAGCTGCTTTAGACGTGTTGGCATCGGGGCAGTACATTGGCGGACAAACTGTAAGTCAGTTTGAGAGTGAGTTTGCTCAATATATTGGCTCGAAGCATGGTATCGCTTGCAACTCTGGTACTGATGCGCTGTATTTAGCCATGCGAGCTTTAGATATCGGGGAGGGTGATGAGGTCATTACTTCACCATTTACATTTTTTGCTAGTGCCGAAACGATTAGCCTGACGGTTGCGAAGCCTGTATTTGTAGATATTGAAGCCCATAGTTTTAATATCAATCTGGATTTACTGGAAGCGGCGATTACCGATCGCACTAAGGCGATTATGCCAGTGCATTTGTTTGGTCGTCCTGTGGATATGCCGAAGTTAATGGCGATCGCTAAAAAGCATGATCTCTATGTGATCGAAGATTGCGCTCAGGCGACGGGAGCAGTTTCTAACGGTGAGAAGGTGGGTAATATTGGCGATGTTGGTTGTTTTAGCTTTTATCCCACCAAAAATCTCGGAGGCTGTGGCGATGGCGGGATGATGACAACTAACGATGCGGCGCTGGATGAAAAATTAAGAATTTTGCGTGAGCATGGTAGCCCTAAGCGTTATTACCACGAGTACATTGGTATGAATTCGCGGCTTGATTCCCTACAGGCGGCTTTATTGCAAGTGAAGCTTCCCTATCTCGATAAGTGGAATGCTCAACGTCGCGAAATTAGCGATCGCTATAGCAATTTACTCAAAGCTGCTAATATTCCGCATGTGGTCACACCTCACCATTGTCCGGGAAGTGTATGGAATCAATATACTGTTTGCGTTGGCGAAGGCAAGCGTAATGATGTGCAAGCTAAATTGCGCGAACAGAATATCATCACGATGATTTACTATCCTTTGCCGCTACATCTGCAATCGGTGTACAGCAATTTAGGACATCAAAAGGGTTCTTTTCCTGTAACTGAAGATATTTGCGATCGCGTCCTCTCCTTGCCAATGTTCCCCGAACTAAGCATCGAACAGCAGGAAAGAGTGGTGAGTACTTTGCAAGATATTTTGCAATAAATTTTTGACATAAATTTTTAAGGCAGCGCTGAGCGCTGCCTTAAAAATTTATTTAGTCGTTATCGTTCACATAGAATCATGACCAAATTTGAATTTCTATCGGATACCCAAAAACCTTGGCATCACATGAATGTTGAGGAAGTATTAACGGCTTTGGAATCTTCGGTAGAAGGTTTATCCTATGTGAATGCCAGACAAAGATTACGCCATTTGGGAGCCAACAAACCACCGCGATCGCGTCCCATTGGCAAGATCTTTTTACAGCCTTGGCTAAATCCTTTAACCTACCTGCTATTGTTAGTCGCAATTTATCTTCAAGCCAATGGAGCGGAAGGCTGGGCTTTAATCTTAGTGGCAATTTTGCATGGGGGGAGTGGCTTAGTGATTTCCCTATGGTCGATGAAAACTCGCGAGAAGGTTAGTCGCGATCGCCCTCAACGCCGCCAAAATGAACCTTCTAATTCAGTGATGGTGTTACGCGATCGCGATGAAATGGAACTTCCTTCACGGGATCTGGTATTAGGCGATGTGTTAATTCTCAAGGAAGGTGATCGCCCGAATGTCGATTTGCGCCTCATCGAAGTATCGGAAGACTTTGTAGTTAATCAATCAAACTTAGGAGGTGAAGCGATTTGCCCTAAGAAAGCAGATTTGACCTTTGAAGAAAAAGTGTCTCCCCTTGATTGCAGCAATATGGTTTACGCAGGTACAGAAGTCGCTGCTGGGAACGCCAAAGGTATTGTGGTCGCAACAGGGCGCTTCACCCAAGAACAGGCGGCGATCATTAAAGAAAAACCTCTATCCGTAATTCATGCAGAACTGCGTCAATTACGACGATTTTGGCTAGGACTGTCTATTTTTGTTACGGTAGTAGCGATCGCCTTCGCGTGGCAGCGAGGGATCATCATCAATGCGATGACGGCGGCGGCTTTAATCGTGAGTACCTATCCGCAAAATTTGCTCCGCATCGCTACCCAAGTACAACTACTGGGCATGGGCGATCTCGCCAGACAAAGGATCTGGGCAAGATTTCCGTCGGTTTTAGATGCCCTAGCGAGGGTCACCACCATCGTGCCAATTCTGGAATCCGATGTGGTGCTTAGTTTTGATAACTTGAGTCGCGCAGGTATTGAATGGCGCGGATTAATCCGTACTTCTGAGGAAGATGCCCAAGCCTTTGGTCAGGTAATTGGCATCGAGACCCATAGTTATTTTGATGCACCTCAAGAAAGGATTCGAGAATGGCAAGGAAATCGTCCCAAGTCTACACAAGCTGTTGCAGTAATCGGTAATGATGTGGAAGATATTTCCCTATTGCGCCTAGCGGATGTGGGAATTAGCGATCGCACTTGCCGTAAAGAACTACAGGATAGTTCAGGATTGATTTTGCCAAAGGAAGACTTCCATTATCTGCCGATCGCCATTCTCGAAGGACGCGCCATCTTTGATCGGCTGCAACGGACTGCCATGCTTACAGCCTCTAGTTCCTTTACCTTGGCGACAATCACCCTCATGGATACGGCCGCAGGGTTTTCTATGCCGCCATTGCAGTTAATTTGGATCGGCGCGATCGCCACACCTTTAGTTTCTCTACCTTTAGTTTTTGAGCCTACTCACGAAATCCTCTTAGCTCAACCTGCGCGACGTTTTCAGACGATCCTCCGCTCTAGCAATTATCTACGAATCTTGCTCGCGGTAATCGCCTCCGTTACGGCTGTAGCTGCGGTATTTTGGCTTAAATATCAAGGACAAACAGCTATGTTTTCGCAAGCTAGGTCAATGGCGTTTGTGACCCTTGGCTTTAGCCAAATTTTTCATGCCTGTGCGATCGCACGTCAAAGTATATTTCACAATTTACCTTTGTTGATCGGCATATCTTTGATTGCGGTTTGCCAAATTATCTTTGTGCAATTACCTTGGTTCGGAGAGCTAATGGCAACGGTTCCTTTGAGTGGTATTGAGTGGGCGATCGCCATTCTGAGTGCTACAGCCGTATTTTGGGTACAAGAGCTAATTAAAACTAGCTAATAGCAGCATTCGCTGCCCTTACCCAAGAATTGTGATGCGGCGCGAAGCGCCACTAATTCTTGGATAGTGAAGAGAGTCTCTATAGCAAAGCAAGAGTTAGCTAGTACAAACCAAAACCCAAAAAGCGAGTTGCGGCGCTTCGCGGCGCAACTCGCTTTTTGGGTTTTATGTCCTAAGCAAAACTTACATTGCTATAGTTTTGATCGTTACAAAAAATGCAACAAGTATCATTTCTAAAATTTTGGCGGCTATACTAAACCGAAAATTAAAACTTAAACCTAGGTTTGTCAGAAAGCTATGCAGTCTCTAAAATTGCCTTTCACGATTAGCCCCATTTTCAAAGATGCCCGCGATTATCAAATTCTTTTTTTATCAGTCTTTTTATTACTTGGTGTAAGTACCCGTGACTGGTCATTAAATCCGATCGCGATCGCGATTACCTTCATAATCTGTTGGCTTACGCAAATAGTAATGATCAGCTTATTTCCAAATCCGTCTACTCCAAAAGCTGAACGGTGGCTATCTCTTAAAAGTGCCACGATTACCGCCTTAGGCTTGAGTTTGCTATTGCGTTCCGATAGCTATGGCGCGATCGCCTGTGCGGCTTTTTTGGCGATCGCTAGCAAATTTATCTTTCGGACTAATGGCAAACATTGGTTCAATCCTGCCAACTTCGGCATAGTTGTCGTTCTATTACTAGATAATCTCTGGAATAACCACGCATGGGTATCGAATGGACAATGGGGCGAGGATAGTCTCTATGCTTTAGTATTTCTAGGTTTAGGTGGCATCGTTCTCAAAAAAGTAGGACGTTGGGATACTAGTTTTATGTTTTTAGCTGCTTACGCAGTCCTCGAAGGAATCCGCAATCTCTGGCTAGGCTGGACTTGGGATGTGCTAATTCATCGGCTGACCAGTGGTTCGCTCCTGCTATTTGCGCTATTTATGATTACCGATCCGCGTTCCATTCCCAATGCCAAGATAGCGCGATTAATTTGGGCAGTAGCGATCGCTCTCTTAACTTTTATCTTTCGGAATATGTTCTTTAACTCGGATGCGGTGTTTTATGCCCTGTTCCTGCTATCGCCGCTAACAGTGCTAGGCGATCGCCTATGGAATGCGCCACGTTTCCAATGGCTAAACCGTCGCCATCAATCCCTACCCTCTAGCTAATATCTGAATTTCTCTAAAAACCTTGCTCAGAACTTCCCTATGAAATACTTTCAGAATTGGATGCGAGTAATCCTTAATACGGCTCTAGCTTGTCTAGTCGTCTTTGCCTATTCTCCTGCGGTCTTTGCTTTTTGTGGTTTTTATGTCTCCCAAGCCGATGCTAGCCTCTTTAACAAAGCCTCACAAGTAGTCATCGCCCGCGATGGCAAACGCACGGTTCTCACCATGGCAAATGACTATCAAGGCGATGTCAAAGACTTTGCCCTTGTTGTACCTGTGCCAGTTCTTCTCAAAAAAGAACAAGTTCGCATCGGTGAGCAGAAAATTATCGATCGCCTCGATTCCTTTAGCGCTCCTCGCCTAGTGGAATATTTTGACTCTGATCCTTGCGCCAGATATGAAGCCTATGATCGAGTAATGACAACAGCAGGAGCTACCAGAAGTGCGGCTCCATTAATGGAAGCCAAGGCAAGGCGCGACAATTATCAAGTCACCATCGAAGCCAAATTTTCTGTTGGTGAGTATGACATTCTCGTCTTAAGCGCCAAAGAGTCCGATGGATTAGAGGCTTGGCTGATTGATAATGATTACAAAATTCCTCAAGGCGCAAAGGATTTACTTCAGCCCTATATTCGCCAAAACATGAAGTTCTTTGTGGCAAAGGTGAATATCACGGAACTCAACAAAACTGGCTCTCAAGTTCTCAGACCGCTAATGATGGCGTATGAATCTCCTAAGTTTATGCTGCCCATTCGCTTAGGAATGTTAAACGCTAATGGTGATCAGGATTTGCTAGTTTACATTCTCTCACCAAAGGGAAGATCGGAAGTTGCGAACTACCGCACTATTAAGGTTCCATCGGATGCGGATATTCCTGTTTATGTCAAAAATGAGTTTGGCGATTTCTACAAATCCATGTTCCAAACTTCCTATACTAAGGAAGGTCGCAAAGTTGCTTTCTTAGAGTATGCATGGGATATGTCAAATTGTGATCCCTGCTCAGCAGAACCTCTCTCCCAAGAAGAACTGCGTAAAGCAGGAGTATTTTGGCTAAATTCGTCCAATCCAACAGGATCATCGCGATGGATTCTCCCTCGTCCCAGTCCTAACAATGGGCGAGTATTCATCACGCGCCTACATATTCGCTACAATCGCGATAAGTTCCCTGAGGATCTCACCTTTAAGGAAACTTCTAACCAAGAGCTATTCCAAGGACGCTATGTGTTAAGACATGCCTTTACGGGTGAAGCAAATTGTGATGCTGGAAAAGAATATCGGCGATCGCTACGTCCCCGTTTTGAGAAGGAAGCCCAAACGCTATCCAAATTAACGGGTTGGAATATTGCCGATATTCGCCGCAAGATGAATATTTCGAGTCTACCTGATCCCGTAGAAACGCCTTTCTGGCAAAATATTTGGAAATAACTTCAGTGGCTAGTCGCTGTTAAATATAAAACTCCAAAAAAACTGTAGCGCACGCGGCGCGTGCGCTACAGTTTTTGATCTTTAGCCCCAGAAAGAAGTGTCAGAGCAAAGCGCCGCCACTTCTTTCTGGGGTTTTATGCTTAAAAGTATTGACTATTACACAAAAACAAAGCTATATTAGTTAGTTCGGAATTTTAAAACTGTAAAGCCATGCCGCTACCGATTGTTGCCATTGTCGGTCGCCCCAATGTGGGCAAATCTACTCTCGTAAACCGCCTCTCAGGTGAACAATATGCCATCGTCTATGATGAACCCGGTGTAACGCGCGATCGCGTTTATCGTGAATGTTTCTGGGGCGCACATGAATTTCAAGTCGTTGATACAGGTGGGTTAGTTTTTGACGACGAAACTGAATTTTTACCTATGATTCGCGAACAGGCGGAAATCGCCATCCGTGAATCAGTTGCCGTTATTTTTGTCGTAGATGGATTAGCAGGAATTACCGATGCCGATGAGCAGTTGGGCGGCTGGCTAAGAAGACAAAATATTCCTGTGCTATTAGCTGTTAATAAATGCGAAGGCTCTAAATATGGACTGTCGTTAGCCGCCGAATTTTGGAATCTTGGCTTAGGTGAGCCAATCCCCCTATCAGGAATTCATGGTAATGGTACTGGTGAATTGCTAGATGAATTAATTAAGCATTTACCATCACCCGAAGAAGTAATTAAAGAAAGCGATGAAATCAAAGTCGCAATTATTGGTCGTCCAAATGTCGGCAAATCCAGCTTACTGAATTCCTTCATCGGCGAAAATCGCAGTATTGTTAGTCCAATTTCTGGTACAACTCGCGATGCGATCGATATGTCCGTGGAGCGGGATGGCAAGAAATATCGCCTGATCGATACTGCGGGTGTGCGCCGCAAAAAAAATATTGATTACGGCATTGAATTTTTTAGTATTAACCGAGCCTTTAAAGCGATCGGGCGTTCCGATGTAGTTTTGCTAGTCATCGATGCCCTTGATGGAGTGACTGACCAAGATCAAAAGCTGGCAGGTCGGATCAATGACGAAGGCAAAGCTTGCGTAATTGTGGTCAATAAATGGGATGCGATCGAAAAAGATTCTTACACCATCTACGACTACACTGCCGAAGTTAAAAGCCGCCTCATGTTTGTGGAATATGCGCCAATTATTTTTGTAAGTGCGCTGACAGGTCAGCGTGTGACCCAAATCCTCGATCGCGTTGATATTGCTGCCGAACAACACAAACGCCGCGTCCCCACAGCCATCTTAAATGAAGCTCTCACCGAAGCGGTCACATGGCACTCACCGCCTACCAGTCGTGGCGGGAAACAGGGCAAGGTTTATTACTGCACCCAAATTTCAGATAGTCCACCTACGATCATTTTATTTGTGAACGATCCGCATCGCTTTAACGACAATTACAAGCGTTATATCGAAAATCAGTTTCGTAAAACTCTAGGTTTTGAAGGCACGCCCCTCCGATTTATCTGGCGCGGCAAGAAGGATCGCGAAGTCGAAAAATCAAAGAATTCAGCCCTTCGATAAACAAAAATGGCGTAAAGCGCTATTTTTCTAAAAAGATGAGTTGCAGCGCTTCGCGCCGCAACTCATCTTTTTAGTTTTCGTGTTAAGCACTATGACGGTTGCTATGATAACGTTGCTACGATTCAATAAGTATCAGTAGCAGGGAGAACTCATGGAAGAGCGATCGCAAGCACTGCTGAGCTTAGCCAAAGCTAGATTATCAAGACGGATAGCTTTTTGGATTTTTGTCAGTATTGTTGTGATTGAGGCAATTATTCTAGTTCCGTCTTACTTTCGGCGCGAGCAGGAATTGCTGGAACAAACTGAAAATGTCTCAGCCATTCAAGCAAGATTTTTTTTGCAATCGGCTCAATCGATGAAATCGGAGCCACAGCTTTTAGATCTAGCCAAATCTATTAAACGGGATACCAACATTGCAGGCTGGGCGATCGAAGATAATACGGGACGACGCATCATGCAAATGGGAGAAGTATCTACCCTTACTGCTGCCGATGTTCGGGACAAAAATATAGTTCGTCACCGTAGTGATAAGGGCGATCGCTATGATGTCGCATGGAATGGCAATCAATTCGGCAGTGAGTATGTCTTAATTGTTCGCCATAATGTGGAGTTTATTAAACAAGAATTAGTTGCCTATGTTTGGCGAATTATTGGATTAGTGGCGATTATTTCCCTGTTTGTGACGGCTAGTACTTTGGTGATTTTGGGGGCGATCGTCATTTTGCCAATTTTAAAACTGCGTGAAGATCTGGAACTTGTAGCCGATTCGATCAGTCAAGAGCAGATGAATTTGCAATTTCACTCAATGCTAACCTTGAGAAAAGATGAAGTGGGGGAAGTGATGGCTGCCTTTAATCAGATGTATGCCCGCATCATTAAAGAAATTTCTGAACGTAAAAGAGCAGAAGCCATTATTCAAAAGGAAAAGGATACTTCGGAGCATTTATTGCTTAATATCTTGCCTAGCGCGATCGCTGATCGCCTAAAAATGGGAGAAAAAATTATTGCTGATGGCTTTAATGAAGCGACGGTCTTATTTGCCGACATTGTAAATTTCACTGAACTGTCGTCTAAAGTTGCACCAGTCAAATTAGTATGCTTGCTGAATGAAATTTTTTCTGAATTTGATTATTTAGCCGAGAAGTACGGGTTAGAAAAAATCAAAACTATTGGTGATGCCTACATGGTAGTTGGGGGACTACCGACCTATCGCCCCAATCATGCCGAGGCGATCGCGGACATGGCTCTAGATATGCAAAAAGTAATTAACAATTTTGCTAGCGATCTAGGAGAGCCTTTTACGATTCGGATTGGGATTAATACGGGACCAGTGGTGGCTGGGGTCATCGGGATCAAGAAATTTATTTATGATTTGTGGGGAGATACGGTTAACGTAGCTAGTCGGATGGAGTCTCACGGCTTAGCAGGGAATATTCAAGTTTCCGACTCAACTTATGGCATTTTGCAGAAAAAATATAATTTTGCTGATCGCGGCAAGATTATGATTAAGGGCAAAGGAGAGATGCAAACCTATTTTTTAATTGATAAGATCCCTGAAACTATTAATCACGCAAATACTCACTCCAAAAGTTAATTTTTATGCGCTCAGACTTGATTATTTAAAATGCTATGAGCGATTCTGCCAGAATTACTATGACAGACTTAGAAGAACGATCATTTGAATCCTATACCCTTGGAGCCGCAACCTTTGATTTGAGCGGTTTACCTAAGGAATATTACACTCTTGTTGATGGCAGCAAAAGTATCATTTGGGTTCAACCGATTTTTCAAGCACTGGGTCTAAAGTCTTTATTAGCCGCCTCTTTGCCTGTGGAAAATTTTACCCATGCGGTGATTCACGGTAAGGACTATACGGCGGTAGTAATTAAGCAACAGGGTAATTATTTGGCGTTGCTGATCGAACCTAATACCGAAATTATTAATAATAAGTTTTTATTCTGGGCG
Organism: Pseudanabaena sp. FACHB-1998; assembly: GCF_014696355.1. Taxonomy (GTDB): domain Bacteria; phylum Cyanobacteriota; class Cyanobacteriia; order Pseudanabaenales; family Pseudanabaenaceae; genus Pseudanabaena. The sequence goes on from NZ_JACJQA010000045.1 coordinate 25,141, forward strand.
CAATCTTTTGATGCCACTTCTCTAAAAAACAATCCTAAATTTCAAGTAATTTAAAGCGCCAAAAGAATAGACAAGGAGCAGTAAATGACTCAATCCATCGTTCGTAAATCTCTATATGAGTCCGATTTCTTGCTATGGACTCAAGATACTGTAGCTAAACTAAAGGCTAAGGATTTTGATCATGTGGATTTAGAAAATTTAATAGAGGAGATTGAGAGCTTGGGTAGTTCCTACCGTGATGAGTTAGAAAGTCGTTTAGAAACTTTGTTGGCTCATTGCCTCAAACGGGTTTATGTAGACCTGCCCTACTGTTTTAATGGCTGGCAGAACACAATTAAAGAGCAACGCCGACGGATCGCTCTGAGACTCAGAAAAACTCCTAGCCTTAGGGCAGTTTGGAATGAAATTTTTGATGATGCTTGGGATCTAGCTTTAGGCTCCGTTCGCGACCATTATGAGCCTAAAGGATATCAATTTCCTGATACATGGCAGTTTGGGCGCGACATCGATACGATGCTCAATGCTAATTTTTGGGAATGATGATTAAAGATGGGCGACGCAAAGCGTCGCCCATCTTTAGCTTTTTTAAGCCTCTTTTTGAACAAGTTAAAAGAAAGCTCGCTTCGCGAGCTTTCTTTTAACTTGTCTGGGTTTTAAGCAAGCGCAAAGCGCTGTAATTGTCCAAATAATAAAGTAACTTGAACTATTAGGTTGTTTGTTAATGGCAAAGCTTATGATCTTGAATAGTAAGTGGTTTGTGATTTTGTAAACGCAAAAAGCAAACTGCTAAAGCTATCTTCTCAGGAATGGAGAAAAGATCATGGCGATCGCCTCAGTAAATCCTGCAACAGGGGAATTGTTAAAGACCTTTACGCCTTTAACAGATCAGGAAATCGAACATAAATTAGCCCTTGCCGATCGCACCTTTGCGACCTATAGACATACAAGTTTTAGCGATCGCGCTCAATGGATGCATCAAGCTGCGGATATCCTTGAGGCGAAAAAAACTGAACTTGGGATCGTGATGACCCTCGAAATGGGAAAAACCTTAAAAAGTGCGATCTCCGAAATCGAAAAATGCGCGCATCTTTGTCGTTATTACGCCGAATCTGCCCCCCAATATTTAGCCGATACTCCCGCCCAAACCGATGCGAGTCGAACGATGATTCGCTATCAGCCCTTAGGAATTATTCTGGCGGTAATGCCGTGGAACTTTCCTTTTTGGCAAGTCTTTCGATTTGCCGTACCTGCTCTGATGGCAGGGAATGTGGGGCTACTAAAGCACGCTTCCAATGTGCCGCAATGTGCCTTGGCGATCGCCGAGATTTTTCATGCCGCAGGGATTCCTGAAGGCGCATTTCAAACTCTGCTCGTGGGGGCAGATAAGGTGGCAGGCTTAGTTGCTGACCATCGCATTAAGGCGGCAACCTTGACAGGCAGTGAACCTGCGGGACAGAGTCTGGCGGCGATCGCAGGACATCATCTCAAAAAAGTGGTTTTAGAATTAGGAGGAAGCGATCCCTTTATTGTTTTTAAAAGCGCAGATTTGGAATTAGCAGTCAATACAGCCGTGACCGCTAGGGTGATGAATAATGGTCAGACCTGTATCGCTGCGAAGCGCTTCATTATTGAAGAGGCGATCGCCGAGCAGTTTATTAATAAGTTTGTCGAAAAATTTAAAGCCTTAAAAGTGGGCGATCCCCTGCAACCTGAGACTGATGTGGGACCCCTTGCCACACCGCAAATTCTCAACGAACTCGATTCGCAGGTAAAAGCCTCTGTGGACTTAGGCGCAAAAATCCTTGTCGGTGGTTATCGCCTCAAGGACAAAGGCAATTTCTATGCACCCACAATTTTGGCAGATATTCCGCAAGGTGCGCCGCCTTATTATCAGGAGTTTTTTGGCCCCGTTGCTTCCATATTTCGAGTTAAGAGCTTAGCTGAGGCGATTGCCTTGGCAAACAGCACAGACTTTGGACTGGGGGCAAGCTTTTGGAGTAATGATGAGCAAGAAATTGAGCAGGCGATCGAACAAATTGAGGCTGGGGCAGTCTTTGTAAATGGGATGGTCAAATCCGATCCGCGGGTTCCCTTTGGTGGGATTAAGCGATCAGGCTTTGGTCGAGAATTAGGCTGCGAAGGCATCCGCGAATTTGTCAATATCAAAACTATTTGGATCAAATAAGTGCTTGTCCAAAATAAATTACCCAAACCTGTAAAGTTCCGCCCCGTAGGGGCGCAACTCTAGCTACTTAAAGTCTGTAAAAGGGCGCGAAGCGCCCTTTTACAGACTTTAGGATTAAATAAAAATCACTTTATAGGTGTGATTTACACAATTGCGAAGACTTAAAGATTAAACGACAATCACTTTACAACTGCATAAAGCTCAGTTGTAAAGATTTTAGGAATTAACAACTATGAATACCGCCGAATTATTAGTCAAATGTTTAGAAAACGAGGGAGTGGAATATATTTTCGGTCTTCCGGGGGAAGAAAATATGGCAGTTCTCAACGCTCTAGAGAACTCATCAATAAAATTTATTACGACGCGTCATGAACAAGGTGCAGCCTTTATGGCGGATGTCTATGGAAGGCTCACGGGTAAAGCGGGCGTATGCCTCTCCACTTTAGGACCAGGAGCAACGAATTTAATGACAGGGGTTGCGGATGCCAATTTGGACTGTGCGCCCTTAATTGCGATCACTGGACAGGTGGGAACTGACCGAATGCATACCAATTCCCATCAATATCTCGATCTAGTCGCTATGTTTGAGCCAGTCACGAAATGGAATGCCCAAATAGTCCGTCCTAGCATTACCCCAGAAATTGTCCGCAAAGCATTTAAATTAGCCACCTCCGAAAAGCCGGGCGCAGTGCATATTGACTTGCCTGAAAACATTGCCGATATGGAAGTCACAGGCAACCCTTTATCCACTAAAGGCGATCGCCAACCGATGTTTGCATCCTATCGCAGTCTGTCGGAAGCCGCCCTATTAATTGCCAAAGCCAAAAATCCCTTAGTCTTAGTCGGCAATGGAGCAATTCGCTCCCATGCCAGCCAAGCCGTCACCGATTTTGCCACTCGCTTAAATATTCCCGTGGCTAATACTTTTATGGGTAAAGGTGTCATCCCTTACCGCCATCCTTTAGCCCTTTGGTCATTGGGATTGCAGCAACGGGACATCATTAATTGTGCCTTTGATGAAACGGATTTAGTAATTGCCATTGGCTATGACCTCATCGAATATTCCCCAAAGAAATGGAATCCTAAAGCCACAATCCCCATTATTCATATTGGTGAATTGCCCGCAGAAGTCGATAGTAGCTATATGCCACAGGTGGAAATAGTGGGCGATATTTCTGATTCATTAGTGGAAATTATGCATCGTTGCGATCGCACAGGCAGATCTGAACCTCATGCGATCGCCCTACGTCATAAAATCCTTGCCACCTATGAGCAGTACGCCCATGACGAAGGCTACCCCATTAAGCCCCAAAAAATTATCTACGACCTCCGCCAAGTCATGGGGGATGAGGATGTAGTCATTTCCGATGTGGGCGCACATAAAATGTGGATGGCAAGACATTATCACTGCGATCGCCCCAATACCTGCATTATTGCCAATGGCTTCGCCGCAATGGGTATTGCGATTCCGGGGGCGATCGCCGCAAAATTAATTAATCCTCAGCGCAAGATTGTTGCTGTCACAGGTGATGGCGGCTTCATGATGAATATGCAAGAACTCGAAACGGCGACTCGCATCGGTACACCCTTTGTAACTCTCATCTTTAATGATGGCGGCTACGGACTGATCGAGTGGAAACAAAATATTCACTATGGCAGATCGGCTTTTGTCAAATTTGGGAATCCTGATTTTGTAAAGCTAGCCGAAAGCATGGGACTCAAAGGCTATCGGATCACCTCAGCGATCGACCTAATTCCTACCCTCAAAGACGCTCTAGAACAGAATATCCCAGCCGTTATCGATTGCCCCGTAGACTACAGCGAGAATATGAAGTTTTCTCGCAAAGTTGGTGAATTAACCTGCCCTTTATAATACTTACTCGGGAGATGGCTCTATGCAAGATAAAAACTACCGCTATCAAGATTTTTACAATCAATCCTTTCAAGAAGAATTGCGGATAGAAAATCCAGCTACCGTTGACTTTACGGGTGCGAGACTAACAGGCTGCGATTTTCAGAATACAAATCTTACGGGTGCTGATTTCTCAAAAACAGAAATCAAGCATGATTATAAAAAAATACAATCTGAAATTAGTCAAATAGCTTTACATATCCTTTGGGGTATTCCGCTCGGCTGGTTATCATGGCAGCTTAACTATGTCTCTTTTGGATGTGGCATGAGTGATAACTTACCTAACCTCTATGGATGGTTCACCAATCCTCTCTGGATTGTGGGCTTTGGAGCAGCGACAGTTGTTTCCTCTCGGTGGATGTTTCTAACATTTCTGGGACTTATTAGCCTATTGGTCATTACCTCAATTATTCTTAGCCCTGCTGTCCCCGTAATGGGCATTATTATTATGGTAGCCGCCTTTGTCGCCGCCTTATTTGGCATCTACCTTGGCTATCGCAAAGGCTCGATCTCTATAGGAATGATCTGGATTGCAGTGGGAGTATCTTCAGCAATTTCATCGGGCTACAGTTGGCTCCGTTACCAAGAGATTCATTTTGCCCTTCTATTTGCCGCATTAGCAATTTTACCCGCCGCTCTAGCAACTCAAGCATTTACAAAGCACTTGCGTAAAGTTAAATCCGCACTGATCACTTCCTTTGATGGGGCGGATTTAACTAAGGCAAGATTTATCAATGCTGACCTTGAAAATTGTGATTTTACAAAGGCAAATCTTACAGATGTTGATTGGCATGGCGCAACTTTTAAAAATTGCAAATTTCCTAAAAACTGGGCTAAGGATGACCACCAAGCGATCGCATCACCGTCAGAGTATGCTCTGGTATTAGAAAAGCTATAAATTTGTGAATTAAAAATTAAACCCAGTAAGGATTTTAAAATCACAAAATGACTATGCATTTTGTGATTTTGGATAACTCTAATGCTAGAAATACCCGATGTTTTTAAAGGTCTATTAATACTTATTTGTGTGTTTGTCCCCATTGAAAAAATATGGTCAATGCACAAACAAAATTTATGGCGTGATGGCACAATTACCGATCTTTGCTATTACTTTGCAGGGTTTTTTATTGGTAAAGGGACAACTCAATTATTGATTATCGTTGCATTGTTGAGTCAAGGATCGATGCCGATATTGACAAGTTTTACTTCACAGCAGCCCTTGATTTTGCAAGTTCCCGTAGCAATTTTTATCGGTGATTTAAGCTTTTATATTTTGCATCGGTTGATGCATACTGTGCCTTGGCTGTGGAAGTTTCACGTAATTCATCACAGTTCCGAGCAGATTGATTGGCTATCTACTGTACGGGTGCATCCTTTCGAGCAGATTTTAACCAAAGCCTGTCAAATGATTCCCCTTTATTGGTTAGGCTTTTCGACACAAGCGTTAGCAATTTATGCAATTTTCTCTAGTGCGATCGCCTTTTTTATCCATGCCAATATTCAGATAAAAATACCGATTATTAAATGGATTATTGCTACGCCCGAATTTCATCGTTGGCATCATGCCAGCAGTCCCGAATTATCCAATAAAAATCTTGCCGTTCAGCTACCAATCATTGATTATTTATTTGGGACTTTTCATCTATCTTCAGAAAAATCACCTTCAAAGTATGGGTCTAAACTTAAAACCAAAACTAGCTATTTTAAGCATTTATCCTATCCATTTATAGAAATCCTCAAAATTTGAACTTAAAAGGGGCTGAAGCACCTTTTAAGTTCAAATACTAAGAAAGCCTTTAAAAGCGTTGCTTTGCAGCGCTTTTAAAGGCTTTCTTGATTGGGTGCTAAGCGCTCCAGAGCATATCTCGCGGCTGAGGCAACCTGCGGATGAGCATCCTTAACTAGATAATTTAAAGCGGACAAACTTTTGTCACAATTCAAATTTCCTAAGGCTTCCGCCAAACGTTGTCTGGTCAGCCAATCATCAGACTGAGCAAAACGTAAAATTGCATCCACACATCGGATATCGCCAACTTCTCCTAGAGCCGCGATCGCCGCCTGATGCAACATGGTTTCCTTGCTATCTAAGGCTTGCATCAGCGCATCATAGGCTCGTAAGTCTCCCAGATTTCCCAAAGAAACAGCCGCACTAAATCGTACCAGCCATTCCGTATCTTCATAAAAAGCTCGCAAAAGCGGTTCTACAGCCCGATTATCTTGCAAATAACCCATCGCCCCCGCCGCATCGGCTCGAATTCCATAATCATTCTCCGTCTCTAAAATCTTGGCTAGGACAGGAAAACAATCTTCCGTATGCTTTAGCCCCAAGGCAAATACCGCCATCGACCTAATCTGCAAATTTTCATCGTCAATTACCTTCAAAATTAAAGGCACAGCCTCCTCTGGAGCCAAATCTCGCAAAGACACCAACGCCCGTAGGCGATCGCGAGAATTTTCACTCTCTAGTTGTTCAGCAATATTGCTTATATTTAGATTTGGATCAGGTAAAGACATAAAAATTTCTATAAATTTATAAAGTTTTAACCAATGGTAACGCTCCAGAACTTAATAAAAACTAAAATTGTTCCGTCGCGCGAAGATTTCAGACCAAACAATTTGTAGCGATACTTCCAATAAAATTTTAAGATGCCCCGATAGAATGAATTAACATCAAAACTAGGTATGCTAGGATACAAACGCAGTCTGTACTTATGTAGCGAACTTATCAGTATACAGAGGCATGAAAGCTTATTTTATATAAGCCTAGTCTAATAAGACTGTCTTAATCGTTTTGTTAATCTTATAAATCAAATCGATTAATCTGCACAAAACCCTAAATTTACTCTCGTGAGGAGTGGAATATGAAAAAAGTATCTTTGAATTTGGCTGGTAGCCTAGGCTTGCTTGGAGTTTTTGGCGCGGTAGCGGCGGCTCCAATGTTCGCCGAAACCACCACAGGCGTTTCGGAAATTAGCCAAGCTATTAGCAGCGATCCAGTAGCCCAAAACGTTACCTCCGTATCTCAGCTAAGTGATGTCAAGCCTACTGACTGGGCTTTCACCGCACTACAATCCTTAGTAGAACGTTACGGTTGTATCGCTGGTTATCCTGATCGCACCTTCCGTGGAAAGCAAGCAACTAGCCGCTATGAATTTGCTGCGGGTTTAAACGCTTGCTTAGACAAAATCAACGAAATTATCTCTGCTGGTCTAGCTGACAAAGTAAGCAAAGAAGATCTTGCCACCTTGCAAAAGCTTCAAGAAGAGTTTGCTTCTGAATTGGCAACCCTTCGTGGTCGTGTAGATGCCCTTGATGCTAAGACCGCTAAGCTCGAAGCTCAACAATTCTCTACCACCACTAAGCTTTCTGGCGAAGCCATCATGGCAGTTACAGGCGGTAGTGGCAACACACTCGCTCCTACTAACACCAATGTTTTCGTTACTAGCCGTGTTCGTCTCGACCTCAACACCAGCTTCACTGGCAGTGACTTGTTGAAAACCAGACTCGAAGTTGGTAACTCGAGCGGCTCTGTACCCGGTACATTTGGTGCAGCAGCTCCCTTTGGTGTTGGTACTGATAGCAATATCGGTTTTGATACCTACGGTCAAGACTATGCAGGTGCAAGCAACAACTTCACCCTTGCTAAACTTCGTTATGACTTCAATGTTGGCGATCAAGTACGTGTATCCTTGGGCCCTGTAATGCACGCCTACGATCACATTGATACCAACAGCTTTGCAAACAACGAAGCCGTAGACTTTTCTTCCACATTCTTCATCAATAACCCTCTCCAAGTTTTGATTAATAGTCAAACAGGTGGAGCTGGTGCATTTATTGATTGGAATATCAACAAGACAGCTTTTAGCCTCCGTGCGTTGTACTTAGCTGGTAATGCATCACAGCCTACAGCCGCCGCAACCAATCGTGGTTTGTTTGGCGATCCTTACCAAGGTACTGTTGAACTTGAATATGCGCCTAAAGCAGCCGACGAATCTAAACCTTTTGCTCTCAAGCTTCAATTCACCAGAGGTGCAGTCGCTAATGCTGATGTCACTTCAGGTGGCGTAAACTTTGAATGGGCATTTTCCAAGAAAATTGCAGCATTCGGACGTTACGGTTTTGGAACCATTGACAATCGTGGTACAGCAGTTGGTACGGCAGGTTCGTTTGCAAGTACTCTTGGCGTAAATGCTGGGGTAACTTCCAACAGCCTGAGCCCTCAAACTTGGATGTTTGGATTTGCTTTCCCTGACTTGTTTAAGGAAGGAGCAATGGCAGGTATTGCTGTTGGTCAGCCTTTCATCGAAAGCAAGATTGGCAACGCAACCCAAACTAACTTGGAATTGTTCTACAACTTCCCAGTGTCTAGCAATATCAGAATCACTCCTGATGTTCAATTCATCTTCAACCCCAACAACAGCAGCGCTAACAGCACTATCTTTGTTGGTACTTTGAGAACTGTATTCTCCTTCTAAGGCTGAATAAAAAATAAAAATAAAAAAGAGGTCACATCGTGACCTCTTTTTTATTTATCTAATACCCATGAGCGCTTTAGCCATCGGGAAATAGGTAGCCCATACTTTGGGATCGGGACGACTAGCCCATTCATCACGAGAAACAATCAACTGCAAAATAATCGCTGCTTGATCTTGACTTTGGGCGGTAACTTTTACTGCTACATCCGACACAAGCACCTCGCGATCAAAAGTGCGTTGGGCTGCCGATCGCGCCAATATTTCCGCTCTACGGGTCATAACCGTAAAGCCTTCATCTTGATTGACAGGCAAACGAATATCCACCTCACGACGCTCAGCTAAGGCACTGCTGGCGATCGCTAAAGTTGATAAAGTGGCGATCGCTGACACCATTAAGCAATTAGTCACTCCCCGAAGATATCTAGCAATAGAAATTATCGAAGAAACATGCGAGTTATTTTTCATAGTCATATTCGCCAGAAACTCACAAAAAAATTTATAGAAAAATCGCCAAGATATTAGCAAAAAACTGGGAAAGATGTGTGCTATTGTCTGCTAACAAATTTGGCTTTAAAGTTTAGCTCATCTAAGCTCTTATTTGTCAGCCATTTTTGGGAAATCTAGGATTTATGATGTTCTGCACTCTAAATTCTCGAAACCCGTCTATATATTTATCGTCATGGAGGTCATCTAGGGGGCGTTATGTCAAAAGTTCTGATTAGTAGTTTGATTGATGAAATCAATGCATTGTTGAGCCGCCCTGTAGGATCGGTATCGAGGAAAGCATCCCAAGATACAATTCACCAAAGAGAGCAGCTCAAACAGTTGCGATCGCATCTTGAAACCCTAACAGACGATGCTCATCTGGGTAACTTAGAGCAGCAATATCAAGCTTTGGTAACGCGCTTACAAAGACCAGCCTATCCCCATAGTGAAGAGCCTTATGAAATTACCGTAAATGCTCAGATTAATACAGAGCGCACAACAGAAAAATCTAAAACAGATAAACTAGAAACATTGCCACCCCTATTAGTTAGCCCAGTAATTAGCAACTTATTTGGCGCTGAATCTGACTTAGTAATGGAGACTAGCACCATGACAAATGGCACACCCGAACCTAATTCTACGTTTGTCAACGATCGCATGATTGCTGCTCTCCAGCAAGCGATTCAACAAACGCTGCAACAAGTAGTTAAGGAGTCTGTCCAGCTATCGGTACAGGAAGTAGTCAGCCAAACTCTCGCCGTCGAAAGGGCGCTTATGGTGGGTGAAATTTCTGCTAGTCTCAATAAAATGGTGGAAGCTCAGCAGCAATCACAAATTAATCAAGAATTAATCAACTTAAATCAGCAAAAACAAAAGCTTAGTGCCGAAATATCGCAACTAGAAGGCGATCGGGCAAATTGGATGCAGCAGTTTCAAGCTTTTCAAAGCGCCCATCAAGAATCCTTAGATCGCTCATTGCAATCAGTTAATAACTATTTGCGAGATCAAATAACCGATACAGTGCAACAGACAATGGCAGGAACAGTAGCGAGTACTGTAAACCAGACTGTGGCTCAGACCTTACAAGATAATTTAATAAATCTATCATCCCCAACTGCCGACCCCATAGAGCCTAGCTCCGTCTCACCGCAGGAAGCTGAATTTGTCAACAAAGTCCAAGAGCAAACCGATCGCTTTTTATTACATCTAGACGAAATGTTTAATTCCACATTTCGATCGCTAGAGCAGGATATTCAAAGCTATCAAAGCTCGATCGCGGCAAAACTAGATCACATTGAAACCCTTGAGCAAAAGGGAGAAGCCTTAATCAACGCCTTAGTTGATCGCATTAGCCAACAGTCGGAACAACAAGTTCCTAGTCCTAGAGTTATAACTAGCCCAGAGATCGTAACCTCTTTGCCTGAGTTACCCGATGATATTCCTATTCACTATCTCGAAACCGTAACTGAGCCTGCTGACGAAAATCTCATTAGTGCCTTATTAGCGGGTAATGAGTTTGGAGAACCTATTAGTGAAGTATCTGAAGTTAACGAGCTAGAGAATGATCTCCAGAATTTGGAATCACTTGCCGAAGTGGGTTTCATCGAAATTGAACCCTTAGATATTGCCATGCCTTCCGAAGTGGGTTTTATCGAAATTGAACCCTCAGACATTTCCATATCTTCCGAAGTGGGTTTGGATGAATTTAGAGAAGATAGCGCCTCGGATGAGGTAGTTAGCTATCGTGAAGATATTGCAGAACTGGAATCTTTGATAGCCGCAGTCAACCCTAGGGAAGACAAGATCGAGCCTAATGTAACTGAATTTGAAAGCTTACTAGGAGCATCTCCAGACACTCTCTTTGAGAAGTCTATCGAAAAAGATACTGCCCCCAACCCTTTAATTGATATTTCGCTAGATGGTCAGATTATTGAAGACCGTCAAAGCGCTTTGGCAGCAAGGGAGCTAAATCCAGACTTTGATGTAGAAGCCGCAACCCAAATAGTTGAAATGTTCGATATGCGTAGAACTGATAGGGAAGAATCCCTCTTCAGGGAATATGATCAAGATTTACAGCAAATGGATATGGGTGATATCACTGAGCCTGTCACCCCTGAGCTTATGTTGTGGTTAGACGAGCGCAGTGAACAAACTCCCATTAATATAGTAGAAGTCTCACCAGATGAAGATTTAATGTCTTGGATAGGCAGTGAAAATCTGGATATGGGCGAAAACTTTGCTCAAGAGAACTCTCAAGAACCTATTTTTAATCCTTCATCGGAGCTATTTATTAAGGGTAATAAAGATCGAAAAACTTTAAACAAAGAAAGTAATCAAAATATAGCCGTAGTTCAGGAAAGCTCAGACTATAAAATTACGGAACCAATTGAGCAATTTCTAAACCGATCTCTCAGCGATCAAGCGGAAGATTCAGAGGAATCGCTGATTCTACTGACTAATAAATCTAATGACAATGCTAATGATTTTCCAGAATGGGAAGATTCGTTAGTTAATGAACTCAGTTCTGACCTCGAACGTCTTGAATCTGGGATTGGGGGCGATCCATTGATTGCGGCTAATCTTGATCAGTTTATTCGCAATACACCCTATGCTTTCACTAGCTGGGATGCGGAAGAATCTGAGTCCTATCCCACGATCATTGATATCTCTGTGGGAGAACCGAATAAAGAGGTTACCCCCCAACCATCGTCTCTAGAGTCTTCAGATATACCACAAATCATTGAGAATCCGAATGCTCTATTTATAGAGCAGTTTGCGGACTCATTTACCAATTCTTCTGACGATACTTCACTTATTTTTCAATCCAGAGAACAATTAGAAGTTGATAATCCAGACTCTCTAGGATCACCCTTTGATACGGAATCTAAGGAAATACCTGAAATATTTGATAATCCTGATTCATTATTCGATTCCAATGCCGACGAAAGAGAAAATACTAGAACGGAAGCTGCATCTAGTGATGATATGGATGCGATTTTTGCTGAGGTAATAGCTGAAAATGCTGCCAAACATACATCACCACCCACACCCTTTGACAGTGATGATGAACTTGACCAGTTATTTGTGCGATCGCCTGAAGTCGCTGAAGTCCCTGAAGTCTCTGAAGCTAATATATTTTCGTCAAATCTTGAACAAGACTATCTCAATGATCTTTCTAGCAACACTCTCCAATCTGAATCCGTAGACAAAACAAACACAAATTCCCTTGAAAATGAGAATAATTTTAATACTCTTTTATTTGGGTTTGATCCTGTAACTGAAAGTGAACATGTATTCAATCAGTTTGATACTTCCGAAACTCATCGCCGCGAAGATATTGATACCGTAATGCAATCATTGTCACCAGATAGGAGCGAAGGTATTGATTTTGGTGCAGAGACAATACAGGATTCGATAACTTTTTCAGAACCAATTGAAATTATTGAAGAGTTAGATACAATTCTGCAAGGATTTGCGTCTACTGAAATGACAAGTAGTGCTTCAGACGCAACCAGTTTTATTGCCATTGAAGATGCGCCAACCGTTTTAGAAGACCCTACAGAAAATCTCATTCAAGACAATGATTGGAGTAGTGTTTTAGAGCAAATAGAGGCAACTCTAGTCCAGCCAATTTCTAAGGAGAAATCTGAGAATAAGCCTAGTGAAAGTGCGGCAGAGCTTTCAGCAGATGAGTTTTTCGCATCTTTAGAATATGAAAAGCTGAATAGTTTCGCCGATTCTGTAGACAAGCCTAAATCGGTTGCTTCTTCTTTAACTTCCTCAACTTCCTCAAATATAGCGATCGCCAACATTGATGAGGCAAACTTTAATGATTTAGATGGTGACCTCGATAATTTCGGTAGTGATAATGATGAGGATGAAGACTTATTGCTCAATGAGTTTGCGGATTCCCAAAACAATAAATTTGATAATGAGTGGGATAACCTGCTTAACGATCTCAATTCTTTTAATTTTAAAGAACCACTACTGGATGAGCATCGCGAGCAACTTGGGCTATCTTCCGTCGCACCTATTACAGACTCCTTAGATAATGTTCTTGACATTGATTCATTGGTATTAGAATCTCGTAGTCAATCCTTAATTCCCGCACCACCAGAGAAAGAAGTTTATAGCCTTAATGACAATTGGATTTTAGGTGTAGATTTTGGTAGCACTGCCATTCGGGTTAGTCTACTCAATGCGAATACAGGTAAAGTATATCCGCTCTATCTAGATGAAGCTGATGAAATGCCCTGTAAGTTAGTGTGGGATTCCGATCATAGCCTTGACGATCCCATAAATAAAGAGATTCGAGTGCTTGTTAAAAAGAATCAAAGTTCTAGTTTAGAAGAAGGAGAAATGGCTTTAGTCCATTTCAAGCAATTCTTAAAATTAGGGCTTCCCTATCGAGGAGTCAGTACTTGGCAGCCAATACTTCAATGGACAGACAATTGCCAAGTCAGTCTTCGGTGGTTAATTGCGGGACTAAAAAATCTATTGGAACAAATTCAAACTCGTTCCAATCATCCCAAATTACCTGATGTTGGTTTAATTCTCTTAAAGCTAAGTGGAGTTGTCTTTGGTTATCCCTCAAATTGGTCGGACACCTATATCTTAAATGTCCGCGAAGCAATTCTGAAGGCGGGCTTAGTCGCGCAACCAGAGCAGGTAATGTCGGTCGAACAGGCGATCGCCCCCGTTGTGTCTTTACTGCACGATCAGAAACTCTCTCAAGAAATTACGCTGTTAATTGATGCAGGTGCTGTTACGACCAGTCTTTGCTTAACTAAAGGGATAAATAAACAAGCAATAGATCGCTCTAAGATTCATGTACGCAGTCTGGACTATGCAGGGCTAAGTATTAGTCAAGATATTATTGTGCAGTTGTTCTATCCCCATTGGCAATTAATCACTAATCCTAATCGTCATCTTTTCAAATTCGATCATCTAAGCATTCCAGAGATTGGCGTATCTGCACCCCAGCAACGTAGCCTCCTTCAGCAGTATCTATTGAGTTCTCAAATTGGACAACAAATGATGGATCTTGCCGATCGCGTCAAAGCTACATTTGGTAGAGATAGCAATCTTGAGACATGGAATGAAGAAATCTTGGGGCAGCCTATTGTGGTGCTACGTCGTGAATTGGAAAACTTGATTTTGCAACCATTTATTCAACGACTTAACCGAGAACTTAACTTTATTCTCAGTAATGCGGGGATTTTAGGAGAAGATGTGCATCAAGTATTATTACTTGGTAGTACGGTAAATATCCCGCTTCTATCGCGTTGGCTGTCTCAAAAACTCCCCAATGCAGTTATTGATCCTGTATCTACTTCGATAGTTGCCACAGGCTTAGCAGTTTCTCCACTCTATCCTAATTTCCACGATGTGGCTCGTCAGCAATATTCTGACTATTTCCTGTTACAAGAAATTTGTCGCTTAAATCTAACTAAATCCATTAATCCCACTCAACTCCTAAAGAATTTACAAATGCGTGGCATTAATATCAAATCCTGTCGCGATCGCATTCTCACCATTTTGCAAGGAGATTTGCCTGAAGGACTTTTCCCTTGGCAAGAAGTGGAACAGGGCGTGGTACTGGAAGATCCGACTCTCAGTAGTGAGCTATTTTCTGGACGATTATTTGAGTTGGAGACTGATGGCACATATCAGCCTAATATCGCTAAGTTCCAACAACTGCGTGTTTATTTACAAGCGATCGTTGGCAATATGAGCCAAACTCTGAGCGAACCGCTTGTTTTTCCTGAGGTTAATGTATAGCTGTTGCCATTCTTAATTAGGACACAAAACCCAAGAAAGGAGTTGCGGCGCGAATCGCCGCAACTCCTTTCTTGGGTTTTGAACAGCTTCTCCACTTTGAGCAGTACTAATCACTTCCCAGAGCAATAGCGGTGCGGCGCACCGCTATTGCTCCTAAGCTAAAAATTGATTAAATCATCTAACTCAGCATAATCAGGTAGAGTCGTATCAATCTTCATTCCATTTCTAAATACAAGGCGATCGCTTTGAGGGCGAGATAGCAACTCGTTATAACTACGCGCCTTAAATAGCGAAAAATCCGCAGCTTGCCCGACCGAAATATTCCCAGTGGGTAAGCCCATTAGAGAGGCGGGGCGCGTCGTCACCGACTCAATCCAATTTCCATAGGGAGTATCAAGATGCGAAATCTTCGTTCCCATCGTAAAAACTTGCAGCATGTCATGATCGCCAAATCCATAGAAAGGATCGCGACAGTTATCACTAGAAATCGCCACGTTTACTCCAGCCGCATCCAATTCGCGCACTAAGGTTACCCCACGCCAGCGCGGAGTTCTCTCAGCAACCCGATCTTGTAAATACAAATTGCACATAGGCAAGCTGACAATACCCACATTTGCCGCCTTTACAAGGGCGATCGTTTCATTCGCTGTTTCCTCATCCTGCACCGCCAGACTACAACAGTGACCGCAGACAATTTGCGATTTAAAATCGTGCTTCAAAGCTGCCGCCGCCACTCGATACAAGGTGCGAGATTCAGGATCGTTATTTTCATCGGTATGAAAATCTAGGCAAAGATTTCTTTCTATCGCTAAGGTCATAATCCTTGCTAAGAACTGATCGAATTCAGGAACCATATGGGCAATTCCGCCAATGATGCCACCAAGATCAGCGATCGCATCAGCAAACTTTTCACCCTCAGGGGTTACAAAAAAAGAAAGTGGTACTAAAGAAACAGCCTGTAAGGTAATTTTTTCTTTCCATTTCTCTCGTAACTCCCTAAATACTTGGAAAGTAGTTTCAAACTGATGCGGAGGACAATCTAAGTGCGTGCGAATTGCTCTGGTTCCATGAGCATAGCTACATTTCAGCCCAAACTCCATGCGGCGATAAAGATCATCATAGCTCCAGTTACCCTGCTCTGTGCAATCGCGATAAATCCCTTTAAGCGCCCCTTGAAAAGTTCCATCCAAGTTAGGACTGCGTTCCCAAATATGTCCCTTATCGAGATGAGTATGGAGATCGCTAAAGCAAGGAATCAGCATTCCTTGCTTTGCATCAATAATTGGCAAGCTTTCCAGAGCAATGCTGTTGGCGATCGAATCTGGAGAGTTGGCGATAACCTTGGCAATCTGACCATCACGGATTTCGAGGTGACAAGGAAAAAGGCGATCGCGCTGTAATGTAGGAATGAGAGGAAGATCTAAATTTTGCTCTCGAAATGAGCTATCAATCAAACAATCTGGAATCCGAACATTAACGATCCAATAATGCGAAGGTTCTGGCATGAGGCTGATTTATTTAACGCACGAGCTAGTAGGGAAAACTTACAGTACATATTACTGTGAAATCTGGCTTAGAAAAGACAAGCAAACTACCTTCTCCCAAACCCAATAAGATAAAGGCAGCGCATTGCGCTGCCTTTATCTTATTGGGTTTGGTTTTTAATTCACCAATTAGCTTAAGTGTGTGACTAAAGCTCGTAAGCCTAAGCGATAGCTTTCTGCGCCGAAGCCGCTAATTTGCCCGATCGCGATGGGGGCGATAAAAGAATGATGGCGAAATTCTTCGCGTTTGTGAATATTGCTGAGATGGACTTCTACGGTGGGGATATTTACTGAGGCGATCGCATCTCTTAGCGCCACACTTGTATGGGTTAAGCCCCCGGGATTGATTAATAGACCTTGTTGTACTTGAAAGGCGGCATGGATAGCATCAATTAGGACACCTTCGTGATTCGATTGCAAAAAGCTCAATTCTGCGCCCAACTCGGTTGCGTCTTGGGTTAGGCGATCGTTGATTTGGGCTAAGGTGGTGCTGCCATATATCTCTGGCTCGCGTAAGCCGAGCATATTGAGGTTTGGTCCATGCAGTACCAAGATTTTCATTGTGCTTATTTTTTGCTGTGTATCTCGTGATTAAGAGTATAGGCGGCGCATTGGGTCGCCTATACTCTATTTTTTTGGTAGTGAGCAATGCAGCGATCGCGCGGCACATATTATTGATTGTTTATCGGAATTGCTCAAGTGCTGAGCTAAAGCGCATCGTCTTAGTAATCGCTTCGACGTTCTCGTGGGGACGGGGAATTATAGTCGCCGAAAGAAATAGAGCCTTATCTTTGGAACTTAAGACTTCAATTTTTTTGGCGGCTTCTACGCCTGCTTCTACGGCTCTTTTGACATCGCCAACTGACCCCCGAATGATGATGGTTAGGCGAGCGCCGCTAACTTTTTCGTAGCCAACAAAGGTAACTTTGGCGGCTTTAACCATTGTGTCAGCGACGGAAAGTGCTGGAGGATGTCCTAGCACCTCAACCAAACCAACTGCCATTCCCATAAAATCTCCTTGCGCTTAATAAAACAGCTAATAAATCAATAAGTAACGATAATTATCTTAAATTTTTTGTTTTTAATACTTTATGGAGACTTGGCTCCTAAAAATATCTTGTAGCTAGTTATAAGGTTGCCTTTGACAGGTTTCTTAATAACTTAGGCTTAGTTTTTTAACAGTCTCCATCATAAATCTCAATGGTATCGATTGAATGATATGCATCGTTTATTAAGGCTATAAACAAATGTAAATAATAAAAAGCAAAAAAAAAGAGGTGCTATGCACCTCTTTTTTTTTGCTTTATGCAAACTTGCTACGAATCGACTCAATGCGATCGCGGTTTACACCAAGATCGGATTTGCCTAAACGGGATGCAGAGCGAACTTCAATGATTGACTTATCGGTATTTAGATAAAACTCCACGTCATCGACATAACCCATAAAAGCGCTAGTAAACTCAGCGTAGATATAGTTACCGTCAGCAGTGATGATTTTGGTGCGAGGCAAACTTTTAATTAAAGCTTGGAGATCGGCTAGAGCCTTGGCGGGATCACCTGTGTAGGTTAAGGGGGCAATCTGATGCTCTGGATCGCTGCTTTGGCTAGAAACACAGTTAGGGGAGTCGGGGCAAGCGAGCAGTTTGTTATCAGTAACGCCTAAGTTAGCGGGACGTGTGCCAGAAAAAGAAAAAAGTGCCATAGGTGTTGCGATCGCAGAATTTAAAGAATGGGTAAGAGAATTTGCGGAAGCGGTGGGAGCAAAGCCAAAATAGGCAAGGGTAACAAAATAAATGCTTGCGGCGATCGCGACAAGTTTAGACATAGTTGCTAGTTACTAGTTTTGTTGAATTGCTGAGTATTTATACGCAATTGATTATGCCATTTAGTTTCTGGTTAGTTCTATATGTCTATAGGAACGGATTGCATTGAGGGAGTGCGCCAAGCACTCCCTCAACCTATTTAAGATTGGCTAAAGAGTTAGGCTTTGAAGTAAGTAGCTATGCATAATTAAAAACCCCAAAACCTGTGGCGCACGCGCAGCGTGCGCCACAGGTTTTGGGGTTGGGTTTATATTTAATTTTGCTTAGATAAGTAATAGCAAATTAAGAAATGGCGTAGCCATTTCTTAATTTGCTATTACTTATGCGGGGAATAACACGCCGCGCACGAGATTGTAGAGTGTGCCAAAGATTAACACCATCGTGACTAAAGAGCCGATCGCAAATCCTGCGGCTCTCTTGCTAGCTTCGATGTAGTAGCCCCAAGCATAGGCGATGCGTCCGACAATCCACACCGCACCCAAAACTGCTCCCAAATTTGGGTTTACAAAAATACTAAATAGCCACAGACTGGGCAGAAATAGCACAATTTGCTCAAGGGTGTTTTGATGGGCGCGATAGACTCTTTCAAAGTCTTCATTACCTGTGGTTTGGGGAACAGGAACTTTATATTTGGCACGGGCTACACCGACCGCTATCCCCAAGCCGAAATACACAATTAACGCGCCGAGAGAAGCGATCGCAGGAAATATTAGAGTTTTGATGTCCATTGCTTGTCCCTTTATGATGATGAGTGCTAGATCTCGTTTTATGTTATGCCAAAGTTTTCCATCTATATCGGAATTGCCGCGATCGCAGGTTTGTTTATGGGCTGTCAGCCGACTCCATCCCCCAGCCCTACCCCAACAGCAGCAAATAAAGTCATTAATAATAAAGCTATTGATTATTTGCGATCGCAACTGAGTCTATCGCCAAGCTTAGCGATCGTGGCGGAGTCTCAAAAATCGCAAGCTGCCAATATTAATGATTTGTGTCAAACAGCTACACCGACCCAAGAGGGTTGGGAAATCGCCCTAGTTGCTGAAGATACTCGTTATATTTTGCAAACTAATCAAGATGCTAGCAAAATCGAAATTTGTCGCTCTGAAGATGCTCAGCCCGCCACCACAGGTAAATATACGGGCGCAGGTTATCTATTGCGCTATCCTGCGACATGGAAGGCGATCGACCTCGGTTTAGAACCTTCAGGAGCCAGTGCCGTAATTTTTACGCCAAGTCCTGAGCTTAATTTGACAGGTGAAAATAATTTAGAGAAGTTAAGACAACAGCTTTACCAGAGCCAACAGGCTTATGCCTTAGTCCTCAGACAGCCCATCGGTGGTAAGGCGATCGCCGCCTCGGATGATTCCTCTCAAGCAAAGGATGTGGTGACGGTTCCCTTTGATGCGAAAGTTAAAGGTGCGAAATCTGGCTCTAAAAAAGAATTTACGATCGCGATCGCGAATACTTCGCCGAATGACTCTAGCGAAGCTATTCCTTGGCAAGTAAAAGTTTTAACCCTAGAAACGGATCGGTTTATTTACACTGTCAGCTATTACCAACCTAAATCTAGTATTGCCGCGAATAGTTCAGCAAAAATCTTTGAGCAGTTTGCCAATAGTTTTGCGCTAGTTCAATCACCATAAAGAGCGTTGCTTCGCAACGCTCTTTATGGTGATATTTACGAAACTCCTAAAATTGCTTTCTGGTAAGCTGGGCGATCGCTAATGCGTTTGATGTAAGCATCAACGGCAGGATAATCGGCATAGGACATTTTCAGCATCATAATCGCATAGCCGAGAATTGTGGCTACGGCGACATCCGACACAGTGAAGTTTTCACCTGTGATGTAGGTTTGATTTTCGAGAACCTTATTGAGTCCACTGAGTAAACGAGGAGATTCCTTTTCTCGCGACTCGGCAACAAATAAACCAGTGCCAAGAGTAGAGTTAGCGAATAAGACCCATTGAGAGGCGATCGCTTTTTCTTCTATGGTTTTGACTTCGCCAAATTTTTCTGCTAGGTAGAGCAAGATTGCACCTGATTCCCATAATTGAAAGTCGCCATCAGCGATCGCTGGCACTTTGCCGAAGGGATTGATCGCTAAGAAATCAGGTTGTAAATGCTCACCTGCGGACATATCTAGAAGTTGAAACTCGTAGGGAGCTTGCAATTCTTCTAAATACCACTTAACGATTGAGGCACGACTTCGCGCACCACCATAGAGCTTAATCATAGTTTGAGGCTAGTCTAAATATTGAACTTTTTGATCATACAGTCTCATACGAAAACTAAAAATGGCGCTGCCATTTTTAGTTTTAAAAAACTACACCAAACAGAGAAGGGAGTCGCTTCGCGACTCCCTTCTCTGTTTGGGTTTTAAAGATTGCGTAATGGAGTTTCTTGTCCGTAGATGAGTTTACGTTCGAGATTGCTGCACAATAGCCAAATAGCTACAGCGATCGCGGCGGGAACTGCACTGAACAAAATGGCTAATAAATTAGCGGGAGCGAAGAAAAAGGCAAGTAAAGGGCTAGCCGTCCAAGCAATGGCGGCGATCGCTAAGCTAATGGTTTTTAGCTTCCGCACAGTTCGCAAAGCCTGACTACAACTGGCACATTTAGATGTATGGGAATGATAGCGATCGAGCAGAACTTCTTTACTTAAGGGCTTCGCTAAGCGTTGACCAGCAAAGGGATCGGCTTGATAGCGAACAACCCATTTTCGCAATTCAGAAACATAGGTATCGGCAGCAGTCGCTAAATAGAAGGCTTTGGCATAGTTACCATCAACCTCTGGCTTTGCTAAAGCTTGAGTTAAGTAGCGTTCCTGATAGTGTAGGAAAATTTGGTCATCTTCTAAGATTCCATTTTGTCCAATGTGGGAATACCAACGGGGCGTAATGCCGATAAAAAATCTCGGTATTGCGGAATTAAATTGAAAAGGGAATCGCGCAAACATTCGACATTCACCTTTGCGAGTGGGCGTAGCATATACCACGGTCATTGTCCGCCCAAACTGCTTTGAGGTAAGGTCATGCCACATCAGCGAAGGCGCAATGAAAGTGGTGTCCTGTTGTCCGAGTTTGCCACGACGAGGTCCCTCAGCCCACGTGCCTTGGAATCCATTTTTATTGGTTTCGAGAACTTCCAATACCATTGGCGCAGCATTGACACGATTACCAACGGATTTATGATGGGTAAAAGGCAGATGACTGGCATCTAATACATTTTCTAAGAGCGTAATCGCATCGTAAGGTAAATCGCGGAAGGTTCCAAATAGAGTCCATTTTTCTGTATCGGTTTCTAGAGGCTCAATAATAGGGATTTTGACAAGGGGCGCATTTTCGGGCTTACCTGCGTAGATGAATAACATTCCTTGACGCTCAGCAGTGGGTAAGGATTCTACACAGGCGCGTTTTGATTGGTGGGCGTTGCCGCCTTCGGGCTGTTGGGGAATACGATCGCAGCTACCATCACCCTTAAACGCCCAACCATGATAGGGACATTCCAATAAACCATTTTCAGCAATGCGACCTTCCGATAGAGGCACAAGTCGATGGGGACAGCGATCGTCAAAGGCTTTCCATGCATTACTCAGGCGATCCCACCAAATTACTAAGTCTCGCTCGATTAGCGTAAATTTAGCTAGCTTCGCCTTATCTAAATCTTCCAGATAAAAGACGGGATACCATGCCTCTTGCCAATCAAAGCGATCGCGATCCTCTCCACCCGCAGGTAAAACTTGCGCTTCTTGAGTTGTTATTTGACTATTCTGACGATCAGGAGGAGTAAACTCTTCGTTTGGATTATCTTTCAGCAAAGTATTTGCAGTCATAGCCGCTACGTTGATCGCATTGTAAAGTTATGTAAATAGTGTAGCTTGCGATTTGAGCTATTGCCAATCTAGCCAAATAGATAAAGTCGGCGCATCGCCCTGCCTTTATCTAGGGATTTATTGCCATCCGCGCATTTTGTCAGGATTCATCAGCCCATAGGGATCGACCATGCGCTTGAAATTAAGCTGATCACGATCGATTTCCTTCATTCCTCCATCTTCGAGAATGTAAGTATGGGGATTAGCGATAAATACGCCTTGGGATTCGTGATATTCAATGATTTCATTGAGGCGATCGCTAGTTGTAAAGCGCACTACCTGAATCGCCGCAGGAATCACAGTGCCATTGACCTTAATAAATTCGAGGTGCATCATCACTTCATCGCCAAAATACTCATACATACGCTGTACAAGGGTTAATTGCGGATCGTTGAGAAATAGACTTTGGAGATAGGTGAGGCTGGAATCAGCAGCACGGGCATGGAGGGTGGTGTGATTCCAAGAAAACTCCACGAGACTGATACCTTTACTGGCTTCTTGAGGAGTCTTCTCATAGCAAACCTCACCATTAAATACCTTTACCAGACTTAGAAATGGCTCGCGATCGCTTTCGGCAACTAGCACCAAAGCACAATGGGAATCCTTAGGAATATAGCTTTGTAAAGCCGTGAAATAATTAGTAATGGGAGCCGCATGAACGCTAATCATCTTTTTGATGATGCCATCACTATTACCAAGCGCTTGTCCAAACCTTGAAGCCGCCACAAAATCGGTAAAACTAACTATAAATTCTGACCACCCATAGGCTGGAGCTAAGGGAACTTCTAATTCGGTAATGATGCCGTTGGTTCCATAGGCATGAGCAACCTTCTTAACATCATCACCCCGCAATTCTATAATTCTTGGCTCATCTTCGAGGGTGACCACTCGCACGGCTCTCAAATTACCGCGATCGCGCAATTGTCCATACAAAATCGAACCAATTCCACCACTTCCTCCCGCAATAAATCCCCCCACCGTAGCACTTTTGACAGTAGAAGGAACCATACGCGATTCCCAACCAATTTCCTGAGCTTTGCGATCGAGGGTTATCATCTTTACGCCTGTTTCTACGCAAGCGAGCCCCTCTTTAACCCATTTAATCGCTTGCAAACGCGAAGTTTCTAAAATTACACCTCCTCGCATGGGCGTACATTGCCCATAGTTACCTGTTCCACTTCCGCGCACGGTCAAAGGGATTTTATGTTTAACACAGATTTGAGCGACTCTCAGAACTTCGCTTTCGTCACTAGGTCGAACGACAATATCACCAACTTTCCCAGCTAATAATGGTACGAGTATGGGACTAAAGTGAGAATAATCTTCGGAAAGTTTGGCAATTTGGGCAGGATTAGTAATTGATTCTATGCCAGATAGTTCTTCTAAAAGGTTTTCTAAGGATATTTGCATATTTGCCCATTTTTGCTACTGCTTTATTTTAATTTATCTATCCTCTGAGATATATAGCAATCCTATTTCATTTGTGAGAAAGACAAGGGGCTTAAGCCCTTTGTTATAGCACCATGAGGATTTTTGTAGCGTGGCTGTGCATCGCCACGCTACAAAAATCTTGTTCCTTGGTCTGGGAAGGGAGTAAAATACAAGATTAGATTCACCTTTTTATAGAAGCTTGTAAGTCATGAGCAAAACTTTGTACGAACAGGACTTTGGGCTGAGCAAATGGCAGATCTGATCGAGGCAGGACGCTTTGCAGAGCTAGATATCGAAAATTTAGTTGAAGAGGTGCGGGACTTATCTAAACGTGAGCGCGATCGCCTATTGAGTAGCCTCCGTTTAATCGGGCATCATTTGCTAAAGTGGGATTATTAACCACAAAAAAGATCACGAAGTTGGCAGGGAACTATTGAAATAGAAAGACTACATATTAATGATTATTTACAAGATAGTCCAAGCTTAAAATGCTATTTAACGGATGAATATTTGTATAAAATTATGAAATTGCTAGATTAGACGCGATCGCAGAGACAGAGACAGATATGCCTGTTGATTGTGGCTATACTATCGCGAATGTATTGGAACGCGATGTTAATTTGACTTAGTTAGTTATACAGTGATTTGATGATGCAACAAGTAACCACTGAGTTATTAGAGCAGATTACCCAAAAATTAGCGGCAACTCTGAACCCAGAGCAAATAATCTTGTTTGGTTCCTATGCCTATGGTGAACCTAATGAGGATAGCGATATTGACTTGATGGTAATCGTATCTCACTCTGATGAACCTCGTTATCGGCGATCGCGTCCAGCTTATAGGGCTTTGCGTGGAATTGGTATAGCTAAAGATATTATTGTGATGACTCGCGCAGAGGTTGAACGTAAGGCTAATGTCCGAAGCTCACTAGTTTATCAAGTGCTGAATCAGGGTAAGGTTTTATATGGATAGTCCCCAATATGAAGAGGTTCAGCAATGGATTAACAAAAGTCAAAGAGATCTTAAAGTTGCTTGGGTGCTAATTAATCAGGAAGAGTCTCTGCTAGATGCTGTTGTCTATCATTGTCAACAATCTGCTGAAAAATCTTTGAAGGCTTATTTGACGTATCAAAATGTAGCATTTAGAAAAAACCATGATCTTGATGTTTTAGTGGATTTATGCGCTTTGTCTGAACCTAGTTTCCAAGACTTGAAGAGTAGTGCAGATAGTCTAACGCCCTATGCAACAGAGTTTCGATACCCTAGTGATACTATGGAGCCTGAGATATATGAGGCTGAAGAAGCGTTAGATATAGCGGGTTCGATTTTAAATTTTGTGATTAAGTTATTACCAGATAATTTCTAGTTAAATATGTCGGATACTGTGATCAAGGTCGAAAATCTGAGTAAGCGCTATGTGATTGGGCATCAGGCGCAGAATGGGAATGTGACATTGCGGGATGTGATCGCTAATAGTGCAAGGTCATTAAAACAAAAAATTTTTAACTCTAATCAAAAGTTTGAAGATCCCGCCCATGAGGAGTTTTGGGCGCTTAAGGACGTGTCTTTTGAAATTAAGCAAGGCGATCGCGTTGGCATCATCGGACGAAATGGGGCGGGAAAGTCCACTTTATTAAAAATCCTGAGCCGCATCACCGAACCAACTTCAGGAAGGATTTCGATTAAGGGAAGGGTGGCGAGTTTATTGGAAGTGGGGACAGGTTTTCATGCTGAGCTAACGGGACGGGAAAATATTTTTTTAAATGGCGCGATCTTGGGGATGAGTCGGGCGGAGATCAATAAAAAGTTTGATGAGATTGTAGATTTTGCTGAGGTAGAGAAGTTTCTAGATACACCTGTAAAGCATTATTCTTCAGGGATGTATGTGCGGTTGGCGTTTGCAGTGGCGGCACATTTGGAGCCTGAGATTTTGATTGTGGATGAGGTGTTGGCAGTTGGGGATTCGTCATTTCAGAAGAAGTGTTTGGGGAAGATGGAGAATTTTTCCGATAAGGAAGGAAGAACAGTTTTATTCGTCAGCCATAATATGGCAACTATATCGACACTTTGCCACAGAGCTATTTGGCTAGTTGATGGTCAAGTCAAGTTACAAGGAAGTGTAGAGAAAGTAACTAGCAAATATTTAAACCTCGGTATTGAACAATCGGGAGAAGTAGTTATTAGTGAGACACATCAAAAGAATCAACGATTCTGTTTTCTAAAAGTGTCTTTAATTGATGTATATGGAAATATTAACTCTGTCTTTGATGTTAGACATCCCATTAAAATACGCCTAATCTACCAAGTTAAACACAGCTTTAAAGTATTAGAAATTGGATTTAAAATTATTAACTCTGCGGGAATCTCTGTTTTTACAGTTGACAGATCATTTCATTTGTCTTCTGAAGTCGCTGTAGGCATCTATCAAGCAGAGGTTGAGATACCCCCTCTGTTTTTAGCCCCTAACTATTATAGTGTCAACGTGGGAGCGCATATACCCAATGTTGAAATTATATCTCTTTATCAATCTCTTATTAGTTTTGAAATTGAAGAAACAGGTAGCAATATGTCTGCTTATAAAGGTGCCGATATTGGAATTGTGCTTGTTGATTTTCCTTGGCAAGAATTAGTAGTTTCAATAAAATAATCGATATGTTTAAAATTCCAATTTATCAACCATCACTTGTAGGAAATGAAAAAAAATATGTTAATGATTGTCTTGACTCTAATTGGATTTCTTCAAAAGGGAAATATGTTTCTCTATTTGAGAAAGAATTTTCCAGATATGTGAATGTCAATTATGCTACTGGAGTATGTAATGGGACAGTAGCTTTGCACTTAGCTTTACTAGCTTTAGGGATTTCTCAAGGTGATGAAGTTATTGTGCCAACTTTAACTTATATTGCCTCAGTAAATTCAATTTCTTATACAGGAGCAACTCCTATCTTTGTGGATTCTCTTCCTGATACATGGCAAATAGATCCTGAAGAAGTTCGTAAAAGTATTACGCCAAAAACAAAAGCAATTATGGCTGTGCATTTGTACGGACATCCTTGCGAGATGTCAGCCCTTAAGGAAATAGCTAATGAATATCGAATATTCCTTATAGAAGATTGTGCTGAAGCTATAGGTTCTAAATATCAAGGTATTCATGTTGGTACTTTTGGAGACGTAGCAACTTTTAGTTTCTATGGTAACAAAACTATAACAACTGGTGAAGGTGGAATGGTAGTTACCAATGACCAGACTATCTTTGAACGTGTAGTTCATTTTAAGGGTCAGGGTTTGGCGAAATATCGTGAGTATTGGCACGATGTTATTGGATATAACTATCGCATGACGAATATTTGTGCGGCTATTGGATTAGCTCAATTAGAAAGAGTTAACGAAATATTAACTAAAAAACGGCAAGTTGCTGAATTATATAAAGAATTATTAAAGGAAACAGATTATAAAGTTCATCCAGAAGTTGGCAATGTCTTGCATTCCTATTGGATGATTTCTATACTAGTTGACAAAGCTATTCGACGCGATCATGTTAGAGATCATTTAGAAAAAGTTGGAATTGAAACTAGACCTGTTTTTTATCCCGTACATACTATGCCAATGTATTCTCTTAAGTTTCAAAAACATAAATTTGCTGAAGACATAGGATGGAGAGGAATTAATCTACCAAGTTATCCAGATTTGTCTAAAGAAGATATAGAATTCATTTGTCAAACCTTGAAAATTGCTGAGATATATTAATGTATGATTCCATTGTTTTTGGAGAAAAGGGACAGGATATAACCTTATATCCATACATAGTATTTGCTAACCCACAGAACATTTATTTAAAAAGCAACGTAATTATTAGCGAATTTTGTTGGTTACATGGAGGAATTAAGACTGTTATAGGGAATTTTATCCATATAGCATCACATTGTAGTATTTCAGGTGGTGGGCTTTGTATTCTAGAAGATTTTGTCGGACTAAGCGCAGGTGTTAGGCTTATTACTGGTTCAGAGATGCTTAAAGGAGAGGGTCTGACTAATCCAACTATTCCAGCGAAATATAGATCTGTTTATCGTTCATTTGTTCATTTACAGAAACACTCTTTTCTCTCTACTAATGTAGTGGTTCATCCTGGTATTACAATTGGAGAAGGGGCTGTTGTTGCCTCTAATTCAGTCGTTACAAAAGATGTTAAACCTTGGACAATAAATGCTGGGAATCCAACAAGAGTAATTGCTGAAAGAGAGTCGGAAAAAATTAGATTTTTTGAGAGATCTGTATATGTAGAGACAAATACTACTCCCCTAGATGTTAATGATTTTCTAGATTTAAAAATTAACCATGAATTTGTACCTAAATATTCTTGATCAATAAATTTTATGATTATAGGTTTTTGGCTAGGAGAAGCTTCATTAGAAAATGGAGGATCATCTCTCTATGCGTGGCGTGTTCTTGAAACTATATTAAATCAATCGCAATCGAATGAAATAGACTTACTGATATTATGCTCTACTAAAGTTCAAGACTCATGTATTAAGTTTCTCCAAAAACAGCAGTATCAAGCTAAGTTACTAGTTATTCCTGAATTATTTAAGCGCCCCCATTTTGTTAAACGCTTAATAAATAAGATTATACTTAAATTAAATATCATTCGTCCTGAATATCTTGATCCTTGTTTTTGTTGGTTTGATAGCTTAGATATTGATTTACTCCATGTACCTTATCAAGTAAGTCTTTACAACCAACTAAGATATCCACTTATTACTACAATGCATGATGTTCAGGAATTACATTATCCAGAGTTTTTTACACCTCAAGAAAGGGCAGCTAGGGCAGGATATTATTGGCAGTCATTAGAAAGTTCTAGTGCTGTAGTTGTCTCATTTGAGCATGTAAAAAAAGATCTCATAAAATATTTTCGTCTGCCCAGCGAAAAAATAAAAGTGTGTCCACCACCATACTCAAAAATCAAGCTATCTCCTCCTAATAAAGAGGAATACATCGTTTACCAGAATAAATACAATGAATGGCAAGACTTCGTGCTGTATCCAGCACAAACGTGGGAACATAAAAATCACTTGTCTCTTATAAGAGCGTTAGAACTGATTTTCTGTCAAACAGGAAAGACCGTTCACCTAATTTGCACGGGAAAAAAAAATTCAGATTTTTTTTCAAAAATAGAAAATTATTTAGAATCTTCTCCTATCTCAAAGTTGATACATTTCATGGATATTGTTCCTGAAAGTGAGCTTCACTGGCTTTATCAAAATTGTTCATTAGTGGTTATTCCCACATTGTATGAAGCTGGTAGTTTTCCTTTGTTGGAAGCAATGTCATTAGAAGTTCCTGTAATTTGTTCATCAGTAACCTCCTTGCCTGAAACAATTGCTGATACACGATTTGTCTTTGAGCCTTTAAATATAGAACAAATTGCGAATCTTATTCTTCAGCTTTTAAGCAATTCAGATTTACGTTATGCCAATATTGAAAATGGAAAGAAACAAATAAGTCGCTTAAAACAGATTGATAGTGCTAGATCATTTGTCGAGTTATGGAAATCTTTTCTTAATTAGTTATACCAAAAAATAATAATTGCTATGATATTTAAGAATATAATTGTGGTCGTTGAAGAATTAAATCATAAAATAAATTCAATCTTTATCGATGACTATAAATAGTATTTCATAAATTTATAGTCATCGAACCAAGAATTATCTTAAACCATACAAATATATAGAAATGTTGACTATTATAACTATTACTAAAAATGACTTGCAAGGTATTCAAAGAAATCTACAAAGTACCATTATGTTGAGACAGTTTTGTAATGTCAAACAAATTATTATCGATAGTAGTGATCAAGAAATATATCAACAATTAATACAAAAGACGACTAATGAGAATAATCTTGAAATTTACCATCAAGCTCCCCAAGGTATTTCTAAAGCTTTTAATTATGGAATTGAGCTAGCTGAAGATGCTTGGCTATGGTTTCTCAATGGAGGAGATGAAGTTCA
The DNA here is from genome assembly GCF_014696355.1 of Pseudanabaena sp. FACHB-1998. Classification (GTDB taxonomy): domain Bacteria; phylum Cyanobacteriota; class Cyanobacteriia; order Pseudanabaenales; family Pseudanabaenaceae; genus Pseudanabaena. The sequence continues at coordinate 54,662 of NZ_JACJQA010000045.1, forward strand.
TCCTGAACTAGATATAGATTTGTTTATTAAAATTCTTGAAACATCAGTATCAGATCTCATGATATTTCCGATAGAGGTTTTTAATATTGAAAATAACCAATTACTATATAATACACGGCTACCTTCATTACTAGACTTATGGCCTCCAATTTATAACTGGGTCACCCATCCAGGTAATCTTATTCAAAAAAAATGTATAGTTAATTGTGGCAAATTTAAAGAAGAATTTAAAATTGCAATGGATGCAGATCTTTGGTTTCGTCTTTTTTTTAAGAATTACACAACGGACTTATTATCTATAAAAATTGCAAGATTTTATGCTGGTGGTGTATCAAGTAATGAAGAAGAAACATATAAAGAGATGGATTTAGTAATTAAAATATACTTTCTTTCTATTGTTAAAATATCTTTCAAAAAAATGATTGATGTTTTGAAAGTATGGTTATTTTATAAAAAATATTCAATCTTACCTAAGTTAAAACAAAAATTTCCATTTCTTCGTTCTATAAAGAATTTATTGATTAATAAAATCAAATTGCCAGTAAACAAATAATAACTAAAAAGACTAAAATGATTGATGATGAAAATACTACAAATAACAGCTTGGGATAACTTGGGTCAGCAGTTTAATGGATATCAAATTCATCAAGCATTATTGAAATCAGGTCAAAATTCAAATATGGCAGTCAGTAATCGTGGATTTTCTGAGCCAAATATTCATCAATTAGGAAACTCTTTGACCAGAAAAATTGATCGACGTTTAAGGAGGATTGAACAAAATTTATCTCTCCATGCGATTTTACCCCTATCAGCCTATAGTTTATACTTTTCAGACTATTACAAACAATCAGATTTAGTTCATTTACAGCTTATACATGCAGAATCTTTTTTTAGCCTATTGAATTTACCAATTATTAGTAAACAGAAAAAAACTGTTTGGACTTTACATGACCCTTGGCTATTGTCAGGGCATTGTGTATATTCATTAGAATGCGATCGCTGGTTATCAGGATGTGGTAAATGCCCTGATTTAACCCTCTCTTTCCCTATCAAAAATGATACAACTGCTTTGATATGGAAACTCAAATATTGGATTATGCATCATTCGCAAATCACCTTAGTAGTTGCTTCACAGTGGATGTATGAAAGAGTAAAAAAAAGTTCTATTCTTTCTCACTTACCTTGTCATATTATTCCCCTTGGATTAGATACAAACCTATTTCAACCTCGCGAAAAGGCAAAATGTCGCGATCGCTTTGGTATTCCCCAAAATGCACAAGTATTAGCTTTTCGATATCAAAGTGGAACAGGATCTTTTAAAGGTTGGCAATGGCTAGAAACAGCTTTAATGGATTTAGAAATTGATAAGCCAACTTATTTAGTTAGCTTTGACCAGAAAGGGGGAATGGAAAAACTAAAAGACAAATATCAAGTTATCGAACTAGGATGGGTTCACGATCAAGACTTACTTTGTGATGCGCTCAATGCCACGGATATTTTTTTGATGCCATCGATCGCTGAAGCCTTTGGCATGATGGCAGTAGAAGCTATGGCTTGTGGTACGCCAGTAATTGCTTTTGAAAATACGGCTCTAAGTGATGTGATTCAGGCTCCAAAGGCAGGAATTGCCGTCCCCTATAAAAATGCTCAAGCCTTAACTGAAGCGATCGCCAAGTTATTAAAAGATGCAGACTTAAGAGGAAAACTTTCAACCGAAGCTGTAAAGCTAGTTAGAGCAGAATATGATACAAAGCTTTATGTAAATCGACATATTAGTTTATACGAAAGCATAATAAGTAATCCGAGCTAGAAGAAGTGATGATGTGTCGCGCCATACGCGACACATCATCACTTCTTCTCTACTAACCATAATTGTAGTAATAAGGCAATAGAAGAAATGCGAGTTTTAATTCTTGGCGGGACAGGAATGTTAGGACATCAACTTTGGCAAACATGGCAAGAAAAGTTTGATGTCTATATCTCTCATCGAGGCGGAAGTGAACTCTTAAAAAAAAATCCTTTATTTACTCTATTTAATAATGGTGATCGCCTAATAACCTATGTTTCTACAGAAAACTTTGAAACTATAATTAGAGCATTAGAATTAGCCAATCCGTCAGTAGTTATTAACTGCATTGGCATTATTAAACAAATAGCGATCGCCAAAGATCCAATTTCTTCCATTACCGTCAACGCCCTATTTCCCCACCAACTCGCTCAGCTTTGCCAAAAACACAGCGCCAGACTAATCCAAATCAGTACTGATTGCGTATTTTCTGGAAATAAAGGCAATTACACCGAACAAGACAACCCTGATCCCATCGATCTCTATGGCAGAACCAAACTACTAGGTGAAGTGATCGCCCCCCACTGCCTCACCATCCGCACTTCCATCATCGGACGTGAACTCAATAGCCAAAATAGCCTCGTTGAATGGTTAATCTCACAGAAAGGAAAAACTGTTAAAGGTTATGACCGAGCCATTTATACAGGCTTTACCACTCCAGCTTTAGCCAAGATCCTTGAAAAAATTATCCTAGAATATCCCAATCTCGAAGGGGTTTGGCACATTTCGTCAGACCCAACCACAAAGTATCAATTGCTTAATATGATAAATCAAGCCTTCACCTTGGGTATTACTATTGAAAAGGATGAAAGCTTTATTTGCGATCGCAGCCTCAATAGCCAAAAATTCCGAGACCTTACAGGCTTTATTCCACCTTCATGGGAAGAGATGATCTCACAACTCGCCGCCGCAAAATAACTTAAGCAAAATATTAGGAAAACAAATGCTAACAGGCAAGAAAATTGTCGTCACAGGTGGAACAGGCTCGCTAGGACAAGTCCTGATCAGACGTTTGCTCTCAGGTGAGATGGGAAAGCCTGCAAAAATAATTGTCTTCTCCCGTGACGAAGCCAAACAGCATAATATGCGTGTCGAGTATATGCAAAAAAAAGTTGTCACCGATGAAGTAATCTATCGTAATTTTCAGCAGCTTCTCGAATTCCGCATTGGTGATGTCAGAGATTTTCATAGCGTTAGTTCCTGTTTGCGTAATGCCGATGTCGTCTTTAATGCCGCAGCCTTAAAACAGGTTCCTACCTGTGAATATTTCCCCTTTGAAGCCGTCCAAACAAACATTGAGGGACCTCAAAACATAGTCAGAGCAATCCGCGAACTTAACCTTTCTGTGGAATTGGTGGTTGGTATTTCCACAGATAAAGCCTGTAAGCCAGTTAATGTTATGGGCATGACCAAAGCCATTCAGGAAAGATTATTTATTCGGGCTAATTTGGACTGTCCAGATACTCGGTTTATCTGTGTACGTTACGGCAATGTTCTCGCCTCGCGCGGTTCCGTAATTCCGTTATTTCATGAGCAAATTCGTCAAGGTGGCCCCATTACGATCACTACTGAAGACATGACTCGCTTTTTGCTAAGCCTAGATCAAGCAGTTGACACGATCTTTGCTGCTGTAAAAGATGGCTATCGAGGCGAAACCTATATTCCTAATGTTCCCTCCGCAAAAATGACCGATCTTGCTAAAGTAATGATCGGCGATCGCGCTATCAAGACTGAAATTACAGGTATCCGTCCAGGAGAAAAAATCCACGAAATATTAGTTTCCGAAGAAGAAGCCCATCGCACTATTCCCAGAAATGGCTATTATGTCATTCTGCCAATTCTACCCGAATTAAGAACAGCAGAAGAGGAAAGTAATTACCTCATCAAAGAATATAGCTCTGCCGACTATTTAATGTCTGAAAATGAATTAAAAAGACTTTTGTATGACTATCAGTTACTCAAAATAGAACAATCTGACTTGCAGCCTGAGCTATTGAGATAAAAAATATGTTTCTTAAATTAACACTTGAAACTCTTACTATAGATAAATGAAAATTATTACAATCTTAGGTACTAGACCTGAAATAATTCGCCTTAGTCGCATCATTAATAAACTTGATCAATTTTGTGATCATGTCTTAGTTCATACAGGACAGAACTTTGATAAAAATCTTAGTGATGTTTTCTTTGAGCAATTGCAAATAAGGAAGCCAAATTATTTCTTAGGAATTCGTGGAGATACCTTTGGCGAACAAATAGGCAAAATTATTATTGAATGTGAAAAAGTATTTAATAAAGAACAACCTGATAAAATTTTAATCCTCGGTGATACTAACAGCAGCCTTGCGGCGATCGTTGCTAAAAGAATGGGAATACCTGTTTACCATATGGAAGCAGGGAATAGATGTTATGACAATCGCGTTCCCGAAGAAGTTAATCGCAAAATTATCGATCACAGTAGCGATATTCTCATGCCCTACACAGAGAGAAGTCGCGCTAACTTACTGCGAGAAGGGATACCAAGCGATCGCATTTATGTCACAGGCAATCCCATATTTGAAGTAATTGAACATTATGCATCCCAAATTGCAGAATCTCAAATTTTGTCACATCTAGCCCTTAAGCCGCAAAAGTATTTTTTAGTTACCATGCATCGTCAAGAGAATGTTGACATTAAAGAAAGATTAATAGCTTTAACTCAATCCTTAGAATCTCTTCAAAAGCAATACCAAATACCAATAGTTTGTAGTTGGCATCCACGAACTAAATATTGGATGCAACAACATAGTATTTCTATACATAATTCTGAAATTTATTTTTGTGAGCCTTTTAATTTTTTTGATTTTATTTCACTAGAACGCCATGCTCTCTGTGTACTTAGCGATAGCGGAACCGTCCAAGAAGAATGCTGTATATTTCAAATCCCAAATGTCACCATCCGTGATGTGACTGAACGCCCAGAAACTATTGAATGTGGTAGCAATATATTAAGCGGAGCCGAGCCTGAAACAATAGAGCGTAGCGTGAAAATAGTTTTGTCAGAACCAAGTAACTGGGCTATTCCACCAGAATATTTAGTTGAATCCGTGAGCAATAAAGTTATCAAAATATTACTTGGATATTCTTTATGACCAATAAACCATTTTTTAGTATTCTTATCCCCACCTATAACCAAGCTCAGTATTTGGGCGCGGCTCTTGATAGTGCGATCGCGCAGACACATACAAACTGGGAAGCAATAATTATTAACGATGGCTCTACAGATACAACTGCGGAAATCATAGAAATATATTGTAATAAAGATTCTCGTTTTAAAGCGATCCATAAAGAAAATGGTGGAGTTAGTTCAGCTTTAAATAAAGGACTTGAAAATGCTCGAGGTGAATGGATCTGTTGGCTCAGTTCAGATGATTTATTTGAACCTAATAAATTAGAAATACATCAAAAGTGGATTAATGATTTTCCAGATTATAAATTTTTCTACTCTAATTATTATCAGCTATTTGAAACTACTAATGGTTTTACTAAAGTTAAGATTAACTTATCAAAAGAAATACCTCCAATTGAACTACAAGTAGTCCAATTGTTGAAAAACAACTATATTGCGGGTATTAATATATGCATTTCAAAATCTGCTTGGCTAAATGTTGGGTTATTTAACGAAAAATTACGATACGCTCAAGATCATGACATGTGGTTCCGTCTTATGATGAGATATCCAGCTTTGTTTATCTCGGAATATACTTGCTTGCGTAGAGTACATCAGGAACAAGGAACAAATAAATTTAGGAGCTTTTGTATATTTGATTCCGCTAAATTAACTATACAAATTCTAAACAAATATGAGATTGAAGATTTACTCCCATTAATAAACCTACAAGACTGTAAGCAAATAGAGTGTACTCTTAAATATATTTTAAACATAGCCTTAGATTCTAACTCATTTGTTTATAAATTTGGCTTCCATCCACTCTTAATATTTAAGATCCAAAAATTTATTGCTAAATATATTGATATGAGCAATAGTATAAATAAAGTCTTGATCGAAAAAATAAGGTTTTATTCTAATGTATTTGGAGATACTCCTCAAGGCTTTTGGTGTAAAATGACTAAAACCATTAACTCTGAATTCTCTTTTATCGTGGACGATTCCTTTTTTCTTTGTTTCGAGAAACTGGGGGAAAACTATTACTGGTGGTTAAATTATACTAATTCTGATTTGCAAGATGATGTTTTATATTACCTGCATTCTTTTTGTGGATATGAGATATCTTTTAAAAAGGATTGCAGTAGTAAATTTCAGAATGGTGTCAATGAAATAATTAAATTCAATAATTCCGAAAGTCAAGAAATATATACTAAACTATTAGAGAGGAACCAAGTTGACTTTTCTAAATATACCTTTACAGATCAAATAATTACCTTTGAAAAATTTAATGTTTCTCTTAAGTTGATATCTAAATTAGTTTTTGAAAAATATGGAAAAATAATAGGATATTTAATAGTTTTTAAAATATATACATTGCGAATTTTTCGTTTGTGTAAACAAGGAATTGTTTGGGTTCGTTTTAAGAATTATTTACTAAGTTTAATTTGTTGAATTATAACGAAAATACTACTTCAAATAATTCTTTGGTTCAAGCTTTTAAAGAATATCAGAAACTAATTTTTATTGTTAAAGTATATTATTAATTATGGATGTGAAATCTTCATCTCAAAGATCTACTATAATGAATCGTCTTACTTATGAGGCATCTGGAGATCCAGAAAAGTTTATTGTTCCTTTATTGCGGAATCAAGTCGAAGAGGTAGTGGCAAGGTATAGTAAACCAAAATCTACTAACCCACATGTTCTAGATGTTGGATGTGGTCGTCAGCCTTTCCGTGAAAAGCTTGAAGAAATTGGATATATCTACAAAAGCTTAGATGTAAAACAAAATTTAGAAAAATCAGTTGATATAATTTGGCAAATAGATAAATTACTACCAGAAAATCTTATTCCATTTGCATCTTTTGAGTTTATCTTTTGTACCGAAGTTTTAGAACATGTTGCTGATTGGGATATAGCATTTAATAATTTTAGTAAACTTTTAGAGGTAGGCGGAAGGTTATTTATAACTTGCCCTCATCTTTATATGCTTCATGAAGAACCTTATGACTTTTGGAGACCTACACCTTATGCTTTGAAGTATTTTGCTGATCGCTATGGATTTAAAGTCTTATATGAGGTTAAAGCAGGAAATGGGTGGGATGTAATAGGTACTGTATTGGCAAGTTGTTACTGTTCTCCAGTAAGTCGAAATATATTAGCTCGCTTATTAAACCAAATAATTGCTAAAACTCGTCGTCTATCGATTTTGCTTATTGCTAGTAAAATATTACAAAATCATGTGAACTTTGATAGTTCTCTTTACTTAAGTAATATTATTATGTTTGAAAAGTTGTAATATTTTATGGATTTTACTATAAACATTACAAATAAAAATGACAACATTCATATAGCATTTTGTATTGACAAAAATTATATTCAACACTGTGCAGTAACTATTACATCTATTTTTAATAATACAATAGCATCTAACATATCAATATCAATTATTTACAGCAATATTGATGATAAATCAAAATTAAAACTTGATTCATACATTAGAAAATTTACCTCTGATGTAAAATTTATATTAATCAATGAAAAGCGATTAAAAAGATTTCCAGTCTCAGATCATATTACTTTAGCTAGCTATTATCGAATCTTTTTAGCAGATCTTCTAGACTCAGAAATAAAAAAAGTTGTTTTCTTAGATTGTGACTTAATTGTTAGAAAAGATATTGTCGAGCTATGGAGCATTGATGTATCGAATTATAGCCATGCTGCGGCAATTGAAAATGGAGTAGATATTGCTCATAAAGATTCTATAGGAATAAAAGAGAATTTTCACTATTTTAACGCTGGTGTTATGTTGATAAATTTAGAATATTGGAGATCTAATAGCGTAGCTGAAAAAGCTGTGGAATATATAAATAAAAATACAAATAAAATTCAATTATGGGATCAGGATGTATTAAATTTTATATTACAGTCACAATGGTTAGTTATTAATTCCACTTGGAATGCTACTTGGATTGTTTTTATGAGTTCTGCTTGGACAAATTACAACTTTACAACACTAAAGTGTCAAGAATTAAAAGATATTAGTTTAGATCCTAGTATCATTCATTTTACTGGATCTGAAAAACCTTGGCATAGTTATTATGAGCATCCTTATAAAGACGAATACTATAATTATCTGAATAAAACTCCTTGGCAAAAATTTAGACCTATAAATAGACCTAACTTACTTGCAAAATTCTTGATAAGAATCAAGAAAATTATGTCTTGGTTTAACAATATTTTATGAAAGAGATACTGTACATTCCTATTATATTTATCCATTATGGTGACAGTGATTATCTAAGATATACACTCAAGTCAGCTAGAATATTTAATCCTAAAACTAGAATTATTCTATTAGGTGATCAGCTTAATCAACACTATATCAATCTAAATATTGAGCATTTTTTCTTTGATAAATATAGCAATTCTTCAGAAATTCTTTTGTTTAAAAAAGTATACAAGTTTATTGCTGGGAATAAACATGGAAAAAATGAGTGGACTCAATTTGTATTTCAACGCTGGTTCCATATTTTTGAGTTTATTCAATCTGAGTCAATTGAACAATTTTGGACGTTTGACTCTGACAACCTTATATTTACAGACTTACAAAAATATGTACCTCTTCTCTCAAACTATGACTGCACCGAACAATGTAATGGCTGTTGTATGAATGGATTTGTAAATAGTCCAAAAATTGTCAAAGGTTACATTGATACAATTAATAATTTGTTTATGGACTCAAATTATTTAGAGAAACAAATTCAGGAATTTGTTGATTATCCAGATTATGCTTTTACTGAAATGAGAGCATACTATGAATATCGAAAAACAAATAATCTAAATAGCATTCGACTCCAAAATATATCAAAGAATGAAACATTTGATGAATGCTTCTGCCAAGAGCATGGCATGGAATTTATAAATGGAAAGAAAAAACTTTGTTTTAAAGAAGGAATTGTTTATCAAATAAACAAACTAGATCAAAAGCCAGTAAAAGTAAATACAATTAATATGAGTTGGGCTAAATTATATCTCATAGAAGAAATATTTACCTACACTGTAAATAACCATTTCGATTTATTTCCTAAAAATTATTTTATTATTCTCTGTATTACTAGATGTAAATTCTATATTTTAAAGTTGATATCCACTATCAAAAAGCTTTTTATCAATCTAAATCTATAGTCTAAATCTAATGCTAAAAACTCCGATCGCTTTTTTGATTTTCCGTCGTCCTGACCTTACGTCTAAGGTGTTTGAAGCCATTAGGCAAGTTCAGCCACGACAATTGTTTATCGTTGCTGATGGCGCTCGAAATGAGACAGAAGATATATTATGTCAGCAAGCTCGCGCTGTAACTGAAGTTATTAATTGGGATTGTGAGGTGTTTAGAAACTATTCTGAAGAAAATCTTGGTTGCCGTAAGCGAGTAAGTAGTGGACTAGATTGGGTTTTTTCCCAAGTGGAAGAAGCTATTATTCTAGAAGATGATTGTCTACCCCATTTGTCATTTTTTGATTATTGCCAAAATTTGTTGGAATACTATCGTGAAGATCAACGAATTATGGGAATTAGTGGCAATAATTTTCAGAATGGAAAACATAAAAATGAATATAGTTACTACTTCTCAAAGTACAATCATTGTTGGGGATGGGCGACATGGCGGCGGGCTTGGAAATATTGGGATTGCAGTCCTGTAAAATGGATAGAATTTCATAAAATGGGCTTATTAAGAACTATATGTGAAGATCCCTACGAACATAAATACTGGGAAATGATATTTGATGAAATTTTCTTAAAAGGTAAACCTGATACTTGGGACTATATTTGGACTTTTACCTGTTGGTCGCAGGGCGGCTTAACGATCCTACCAAATGTTAATTTAGTCTCCAATATTGGTTTTGGCAAAGATGCTACTCATACTCATAAAGAGAGTCATTTCGCTAATATGAAAACCAATGAAATCATTTCAATTAAACATCCTCCTTTTATGATTAGGAACTTAGAAGCTGATAACTACACCTACAGAAAACATTACGCAAGTAAGTTTCAATTGATTAAGAAATTGATTAAATCTAAGTTAAAAAAATAGTAGAGTTAATACGATGCTTGAAGCTGCATTAACATAAAATCTGGATATAAGTAATGGAGTTAATAATTGATGAATGACATAGTATGTCCTATTTCTCAAAAATCAATGAAGCCGATCTTTGCTGAGACTATTTTAAATAAATATCTGGTTACTTACTACTATTGTGAAGAAAGTGGTTTATTAAAAACAGAAACTGCCTATTGGCTGGATGAAGCATATATTTCACCCATAGCTAACACAGACACAGGAATTTTACAAAGAAATATATATAACAGCTTGTTTCTTGAAGTATTACTTGGAAATTTATTTAAAGGAGAGGGAAAATTCCTTGATATATCAGGTGGATATGGAATCTTAGCTAGATTGATGAGAGATAAGGGATTTGATTTTTATACAACTGATAAATATTGTTCAAATATATTTGCAAATAATTTTGAACCAGAAATAGGATTTAAAGCTAATGCACTTTGTGCCTTTGAAGTGCTAGAACACATAGAAAATCCTAAACTTTTTTTGAGTAATACATTAGAAGAATTTAATTGTAGAACTTTAATATTCTCTACTGAAACATTCTTAAACGATCAAATTCCTGACAAGAGTTGGCAATATTATTCCTTTGAAACTGGACAACATATAACATTTTATCAGCCTAGAACTTTACAGCTATTAGCTGATTCATTACAACTTTCATACTATATGATCAATCCAAGTATGCACCTTATTACAGATTTAAAGCTGTCGCCAACACTTAGATATATAATATCTAAGTATAAGCTTCTAAAAATCCTTTCATTATGTTTTGAGTTTAAGTTTCCAAATAAGAGTAAATCCTTGGATGATCATATTTATATTAGCAAAGGATTAAAAAAGAGTAGATGAATATTTTCTATGACGGAGAGATTTATGCCACTTACTCCAATAGAGTAGGTGGCATCAGTAGATATTTTGATAATTTAATTAGTAGATTACCTGAAAATTTTTACCCTGTATTAACAACTGCACGCGATCGTAACGGAAGCCATCCAAATCATCCAAACTTAAAACTCTGTTACTATAATTTCAATTTCCGTCCTAGAGCCATAAGTAAGATCTTTAGAAATAAATATTTTCAGTCTCTCTCCAGTCATTTTCATCCACAGATAGCCCATCCCACTTATTACTTACTAATGACAGGGAGGGAAATCAGCGAATATAAATGTCCCACTGTCATTACAGTTTATGACATGATCCACGAGATATTTGCCGAATCAGTAAAAGGCTACAGACAAGTAGTTGCCTTTAAGAAAAAAGCACTTTTCTCATCTCAATCAATACTTTGTATTTCAGAAAATACGAAGAGAGACTTATTAGAGCGATATCCTTCATTAGAAGATCGCGTAACTGTGACTCTACTTGCTACCGAACTAAATAAAAGTTACATATGTCATTCCAATCTTGTCCCTGAAAAACCATATTATTTATACGTTGGTAGTCGGGAAAGTTATAAGAATTTTGATAGATTGCTACTGGCTTTTAGCCATATAGTCACTAAGTTCCCTGAGATATTACTATGCGTTGTTGGGGCTAGTTTAAATAAAGCTGAAAGCAAACGTATTATGGAACTTAATCTTGCTAATCATATAAAGTGCTACAGTTCTGCTAGTGATAGTCTACTTGCTACACTTTATAATTCTAGTATTGCACTTGTTTATCCCTCACTTTACGAAGGATTTGGCATCCCCCCATTGGAGGCTATGTCCTGTGGGACAACAGTTATTGCTTCAGCTTCATCTAGTATTCCGGAAGTAGTGGGAGAAGCAGGGTTACTTTTTAATCCTACTTCAACGGATGAGCTTGTCGATCAATTATTAGTTCTCTTAAATAACTCTAGTAAACGAGATATTTTGCTGGAAAAAGGGAGAGAGCAAGTGCAAAAATTTAGTTGGGAAAAAACAACGACAGAAACCGTTAATGTCTATAAATCATTACTTTAGTTACTCATTTAACTGAGGATTCAATAAAATGAAAAGAGCTTTAATTTGTGGTATATCAGGTCAAGATGGAACCTATCTAGCACAAATGCTCTTGAATCAAGGTTACGAAATTTGGGGAACATCTCGTGATGCGCAGATGACAAATTTCCATAACCTTGTAACTATTGGGATAAAGCATAAAGTAAAACTGGTATCAATGGCTCTAAATGATTTTCGGAGTGTTCTGCAAGCTCTAACCTTATGTAAGCCTGATGAAATTTATAACCTCGCTGGACAAAGTTCGGTCGGATTGTCATTTGAGCAACCTGTAGAAACTTTAGAAAGTATTGCCACGGGAACATTGAATCTACTAGAAGCAATTCGCTTTTTGGGCTTGCCAGTGAAATTTTATAATGCTAGTTCTAGTGAATGTTTTGGAAACGTTAATGAGAATGAGGCTGACGAGAATACTCCTTTTCGTCCACGTAGTCCCTATGGAGTCGCTAAAGCAGCAGCATTTTGGGAAGTAGTAAACTATCGAGAAGCTTATGGTTTATTTGCTTGTTCGGGAATTTTATTTAATCATGAGTCCCCATTACGTCCAGAAAGATTTGTGACACAAAAAATTGTTTCAGCAGCTTGTCGTATTGCTAGGGGATCAAATGAAACTTTATATTTAGGGAATATAGATATTAAAAGAGATTGGGGATGGGCTCCAGAATATGTAGTTGCGATGTTTTTAATGTTGCAAAAGTCAGAGCCGACAGATTATGTGATAGCCACAGGAGAAAGTCATTCTCTGTTAGATTTTGTCTCAGAAGCTTTTGAATACCTAGATTTAGATTGGAAGCACTATGTAAGTATAGATATTCAACTTATGCGACCAAACGATTTAGGAATAGGTCTAGGAAATGCATCTAAAGCCAAGACACAACTAGGGTGGCAAGCTAATTATAAAATGAAGGATGTCGTCAGAGAGATGATTAAGTATAATCTTATGAATAAGTAGTGACTATTAAAGCGTTACAAGCGCTCTAAAGGAAGAGTAATAGAGATGTCTATTCATATCATTGTTCCTGTTCATAATCGCAAATCTCTTACGTTAGCTTGTCTGGAGAATTTAAAAATCAATGGCGATTTGCAAAAATATCAGGTAGTAGTGATTGATGATGGATCGAGCGATCGCACTGTCGAAGAAATTACCACAAACTATCCCGAAGTGATTATTCTTAGGGGTGATGGAAATCTTTGGTGGACGGGGGCAATGGCTTTAGGCATGACCTATGCCTATGAAAGAGGGGCAAACTATTTTATTTGGTTAAATGATGATAGTTTGCCTGCAATGAATACCTTAGATTTATTAATTGATTTTTTGCGATCGCATCCTAATTCAATTGTTGGCGCAGCTTGTTATGCGTCGGAAACAGGAGAGTTAGTAGAGACTGGTTTTAAAGGACGACAAAGAATAAAAGCTATAGAAAATGAATTAGTAGAAGTTGATGGGTTAAGTGGTTATTGTGTGGGTATGGAATCAAGTATATTTAAAGAAATTGGCGCTCCTGATGCTGTTAGATTTCGTCAATATGCAGGGGATGGAATGTATACCCTTAAAGCAACTAGGGCAGGATTTAGAGCTTATATTTTAGGAAATGCAAAAGTAATCTTAGCCGAGGAAAAAGATCCAATTCACAACTTTAGTAGTTATATTCAAAAATTTAAAAAATATACTTTTAAATCAATTTTCTGGAACTATAAATCTCCCTATCATCTACCCACTCAGTTTTATTATCATACTTATAAATATGGTTATTTAATTGGTTTACCACTATTTATAATTAAAGCAACTTCTTGGGTAATAAGTTTCTATGTCTAAACCACTACATATTGTGATGATTCACGATCGCTATCAATATGTTGGTGGTGAGGATGTCTCGACTGATGCTGATGTGGAACTGTTGCGCGAATATGGTCATCAAGTGACACTAATTGAGGTTCACAATGACATTATTAAGGCTTATTCTCAATTTGAGAAACTTAAACTATTTGCCCAGACGGCTTGGAATTTTCAAGTTTATCGCGAGATGCGATCGCAGTTCCAAAAACTCCAGCCCGATCTTGTTCATGTACAGAACTTCTTTCCCCTATTTTCCCCCTCTGTCCATGCGGCGGCGCGATCGCTAAATATCCCTACAGTCCAACATCTGCATAACTTCCGTTTAGGTTGTCTAAATGGATATTTGCTCAAGGATGGCAAAATCTGTGAAGCCTGTGTGGGTCGAAATCCTTGGCGAGGGGTAGTTTATGGCTGTTATCGCCAATCTGTGATCGCTTCTATAGCAGTGTGGGCAATGGTGTCAGTTAATCGATGGCGGCGTACTTGGACGCAGGATGTGAATGCATTCATTACTCCTAGCCATTTTGCCGCTCGAAAACTGATAGAGATGGGGATTCCTCGCGATCGCCTCTATGTGAAACCCTATGTAATTAATCCCCCAAATAATCTCCATGATGCTGAACATCAAGATATTGTTATAAATTCTAGACATAGGGATACGGTTAATTTTCTGTTTGTGGGTCGATTATCGCCAGAAAAAGGCGTAATCAACTTATTAAAAGCATGGGCAGAATTAAATAGAACTGATTGGCAGTTAAATATTGTGGGGGAAGGGGATGAGAAGCTTACTTTACAGGGCTTTGTTAAGGATTTCGGTTTAACTAATGTTCAATTTTTTGGATATTTACCACCTTCCAAAATCATAGAAATCATGCAAACTGCAACAGCGATCGTCGTACCTTCACAATGGTATGAAACCTTTGGGCGGGTTGTAGTTGAATCTTTTGCCTGTGAGAAACCCGTTCTCGCTTCTGATTTGGGCGCTCTATCGGAATTGATTACTCCTGAGCATAATGGATTGCTAATTTCTAGCGATCGCCCCAGCGATTCTCTCAGTAGTGCATGGGCAGAAAAATTATACTGGTGCGGCACAAATCTTGAAGCTTTGGCAATTCTCGGGAAGAATGCATCTCAAACTTATCAAGAACTTTACACTCGGTCTACCAATTATCAGCAGTTAATGGAAATATATGCTTCAGTTCTATAGCTCATCCCATAAGAAAAACACAAGGCGGACGTATCAGGTTGTGGGAGGGGCAAAGATCGCGCTACATCCACCTAAAACCCGTAAATTATAGCTATAACCAGTCTTGTTACTCCCTTCTCACTCAAGAAATAGCTATGCGCGGCTTCGCCGCGCATAGCTATTTCTTGGTTTTATATGTATATTTCTTCGGTGGGAAGGGAGTAGGACACAAAGCCCAAGAAGAGAGGGGCGGCGCTTCGCGCCGCCCCTCTCTTCTTGGGCTTTGGTAATGCAAGTCACTACAGCTACCTATCAACTCACGAAAGTGTGACAACACTTTTGTGAATCAAAAAGCCGATCCAGCAAGGTTTTTCAAAACTAAAAAATGGCACAGCCATTTTTAGTTTTGGTACTTAAAAGCAGTGAGTTATGATTATTTTAGATTGTGCAGACTCAAGGCGTATATTTGTGCGAAAGGAAAAACTATGACTTTTACCTTAGATCCATCTAGCGATCGCGTCACACTTCCCGACCATACTCAACTTCCAGAATCTGACGGTACGTTTGTGAAAAATTTTCAAGAACATCCGCAAAGTATCCTGCTCACTGATTCGATTGAGCCGATTTTGCAAAAATATCATCCTGATGGACAGTACGCGATCGGGCAGGATTCGGGCATCTATTGGCGTATGACAGAACCACCCGAAAAGGGAGCCGAAGCACCCGATTGGTTTTATGTGCCGAATGTGCCGCCAACCTTAGATGGTCAGACGCGCCGCTCCTATGTGCTTTGGCAAGAATTTATTGCGCCTCTAGTTATTTTGGAATTTGTGTCTGGAACTGGTAAAGAAGAACGCGATCGCACTCCTTGGACAGGTAAATTTTTCATCTATGAGCAGGTGATTCGTCCTGCTTTTTATGGAATTTACGAAGTACAAAAAGCCAGCATTGAGCTATATCGCCATGTGACCAATCACTTTGAATTGGTTCCTGCCAATGAGAGGGGGCATTTCCCCATTGAGGAGTTAGGCGTGGAACTTGGCATTTGGCAAGGAGTTTACCAAAATTCTGACCTGCCTTGGCTGCGTTGGTGGGATGCTAATGGCAATTTACTGTTAACAGGTTGGGAAACCTCTGAGCAAGAAAAGTTAATTGTTAAGCAGGAACGATTAATTGCTGAACAAGAGCGCCAACTGGCAGAACAGGAGCGCAAAAAAAATGAGATCTTGATCGCCCAATTACGGGCGGCAGGAATTGAACCGCAGCTATAGCTGGGCTTCGATCGCGGCTAATAATTTTCCCTGTGACCAGTCTTGATAGAGATGCGCCGCGATCGCGGCTCCACCTGCGCCAACTCCTTCCTTCACAAAGCCTTGCTCATAGGCACGTAGTTGGGGAAATTGGGATTTAGCAAAGCTTAGTTGGGTGGCGAGTAATGGGACATCCCGCACTGCTAGGGCTAAATCGACAGTGTGACTTGTGGGATCTTCGGCAACCCATCGAGTTGTGCCTATGACGATCGCATCGGGATTCCATAGGAGTTTTTGATAGGTGGCGATCGCTCTAGTGAGGGCATAGACCGCTAACATTTGAGTGCCGCCTGCGAGTAATACACCACTGTGACGACTGGCGGCGATCGCCATCCCTGCGACGACTATTTGCATCGGATCGCCTACGGTGGCAACAACTTCAAAGGGATTTGGGTTAGAACTGAGATGGGTTAAGCCTGATTGCACGATCTCCCATTTTTGAGAATGATTACAGGTGGGATGAGAACTATTGACTTTATCTTTCGCATCAATTCCTAATCCCGTTAAAACAGCCAGAGCCGTAGTCGTGCCACCAACTACGCATTCACTCAAAAGTACATAGGCTCCAGATTGTGCTAATTTTTCGCCCCATACTAGTCCTTGGACAAATAATTGCAGTACCGTTTCTATAGGTAAAGCATGACCTGTACTTACACATTTTGCAGGTAATCCATCGAGATTGATTGTCTCAACGGTGGGCGCGATCGCTAAGCCAGCATTGAAAATGAATAGAGGTAGTTTTTGGGCATCGACCACCGCACGGGAAATGAGAACAGGCGAAGCACCAGCAATTAGGGGTGGCAAAGGGAAATTGGGGTTTGCGCCTGTGGCAAGAAATTCAGCATCAGCGATCGCCGTATATTTACGGTCTTCAGGCGTAGCACCTGCGGCGGAAATATTGGGGATTAGCCCTGTTTCGGTGAAACCTAGCACACAGGCAAATACGGGACGCTTCCCGCGATAGGTTTTGAGCCAAGCCTTAGCTTTTTTGCGTTGTGTGTAGATTTTGATCATAGTATCTATTTAAAGCGATGTAGAGAGTGGCGGCACTTCGTGCCGCCACTCTCTACATCGGATAGCTTAACTATTACTTTTTTGTTGGCGACAGCGATCGCTACAATACTTAACTTCATCCCAGCACCTTCCCCATTTCTTGCGCCATGAGAAAGGTTTACCGCAAACTATACAATCTTTGCTCGGTAAAAAGGATTTATTGCCCTTGGCAGCCATAGTAGTGATAAATAAGTGAATGGGCGCGAAGCGCCGCTCATCCTTACTATACTAAAATAGAACTGCGTTGATTAGGTAGGGTGAGGGCTTTGCCCAGCCACACCAATGCGTAATTTCCCTGATTCTGTCAGTAGAGGATAGACCGTAATGATTGCGATCGCTAAATCACCCCTATCATCAGCACCAACTAAGCATCGCTTTACCGTTGAGCAATATTACAAAATGGCTGAAGTTGGTATTTTGGGCATAGAAGAACGCACGGAATTAATTGAAGGAGAAATTACTGAAATGTCACCGATTGGAGCAAAACACGCTGGTAGCATTAATCGGTTGAATAGAAGATTTTCGGCAATAGTTAATAATCAAGCGATTATTGCAGTTCAAAACTCCATTAGTTTAAATGACTATTCCGAACCACAACCCGATCTGGCTATTTTGCATTGGCGAGAAGATTTCTATACCCAAAGTTTACCTAATCCTTCAGAAATTTTCTTGTTAATTGAAGTTGCTGACTCCACTATAAAATACGATCGCGAAGTTAAAGCTCCTCTCTATGCGAAAGCGGGTATTCCTGAACTATGGATTGTGAATTTGGAAGCACAGGTATTTGAAGTCTATCGACAACCTAGTGAAACTGGTTATCAGCAGATGCAAATTTACACCAAGGGACAGACGGTTCAACTAGAACAACTTCCAAATGTAGAGATTGAGATTGATTTTGTCTTTTAATGAATATCCCAAAAGAGAATGGGGCGGCGCACTGCGCCGCCCCATTCTCTTTTAGGCTTTGCAACCTTCGACAATATGGATATCTTCAGCCGTCGGTACAATGCGAAGTAGTTTTAAACCTGCTTGCTCAAAAATACTTTGAAATTCTGCTTCTGTCCGTTCTTTGCCCCCTGGACACATGACTAGCATATTAATATCTAGCATTTTGGCAGCCGCAGGAAGATTAGCCGCAGGAACTACCTGCTCGATGACGAGAATTTTGCTTTGTTCACTCATCGCTTTTTGGCAAGTTTGGAGAATCTTGATCGCTCTTTCATCATCCCAATCATGGACAATATGTTTGAGTAAGTATGCATCTCCGCCAGTTGGTACAGCATCAAAAAAGCTGCCACTCAAACATTCACAGCGATCGGCAATGCCATGCTTTTCTAAAGTGGAATAGGCATGGTCGATGACATATTTTTCATCAAAGAGAATGCCTTTGCTGTGAGGGCATTTTTGCAAGATTTCCGCGAGTAGCTCTCCGTAGCCTCCACCCACATCCACAAGGGTTTTGAATTCTGAGAAGTCATAGGCTGGGGCGATCGCCCTTAATTCCATTGCCGAGAAGTTGTTCATCGACTTCTCAAAAACGAGAGCCGCATCGGGATTGCTGCCAAAATACTCAAATACGCCTTTGCCAAAGCGATGATCAAATGCTGGTTCGCCAGTTTTCACACTATGGAGTAAGTCCCCCCAAGCTTGATAATGTTCGGGGTCGCCGAGCATGATCGCCGTAGACTGGAGTGACTGAGGATTGTCACTGCGTAAATATTCTGCCAAGGGAGTCATGGCAAAGGTTCCTGACTCTGTTTCGGTAAAAATGCCAATACTGGCTAGGGCGCGTAAAACTCGATATAAAGCACTTGCATTCGTATTAGTGCTGTCCGCGATCGCTTGATAGGTTTGAGGCGCTTCGATTAGGCGATCGGCAACACCTAGTTTTGCGGCGACATAAATACATTGCGAAACCCAATAACCAGTCATCATCTGCATCAGTTGGATGTGCAGAGGCAATTGAGGAGGATTCATAGATAAATTATGAAAATTTACAAGTTTATTATAAAAATTAGTCTGCCATTTGATCAAGACTGTTTTGCTTCTTTTAGGCTTCTATCCAACCCAAAGTGGCGGCGCTTTGCGTCGCCACTTTGGGTTGGAGAATTCTTCAGGCTGATTTTTGCTGAATCAGAATAACTTTCTGTTCGGCTTTTTCTAAATAATCGCGACAAAATTGCGATCGCTGCATTCCTTCTTCATAAAGAGCTAACATCTCATCAAGCGCCGCCTCCCCATCATCCAGAATCTCGACAATTTCCTCAAGGCGTTGCATTTGTTCTTCAAAAGATAAATTTTGCAAATTATTCTGCAACTTGGTCAGATCTTTCATATACTTTCTCGATTTTGACTTGGGCTACTTCCGATCGCCGCACAATTTCCACTTTAGCAAATGGATCTGTAAATTCTGACAGGGATTCATTTTCGTTAAGATAGCGATCGCCTACTTGCAATAGCGCAAAGCCTCGCCGCAAAGGGGACAAAGGATAAAGCGACTGTAAATGGGCTTTAGTGCGCTCCAGTTTCGTGGCGGATTGGCGGAGATAGCGCAAGAGCGACTTTTGCATTGACTGCTCGGCTTCGTCTAACTGCTGAATGCGATCGTGGAGGCGATCGCCGAGGTTTTGCAAGGCATAACTATTTGTGAGGGTATTGAGTCGTTGGCGATAATTTTGGATTTCGGTTTGCACACTTTGGGCAAGGCGATTTTTCCAAAAACTAATTTGCTGTAAAAGCGTATCGCGATCGCATTGAGAGACAATCTCGGCGGCAGCCGTTGGCGTGGCGGCGCGTAAATCCGCCACAAAATCAGCGATCGTAAAATCGGTTTCATGCCCCACCGCCGAAATGATCGGAATGCGGGAATGATAGATCGCCTCAGCGACAGGCAAAGTATTAAAAGCCCAAAGATCCTCAATCGAGCCGCCACCTCGTCCGACAATTAACACATCGGCATCGGTATTTTGCAAAGAGGCGATCGCTAAGGCAATCTCTTCAGGAGCCGTTTCGCCTTGCACGGTGGCGGGGGCTAAATAAATTTGGCAATGGGGCGATCGCCGCTTGAGGGTACTGAGAATATCTTGAATTACGGCTCCTGTAGAAGAAGTCACCACCCCAATTTTGAGAGGCAAAGCAGGAATGTCTCGCTTATGGTCTGGCTCAAAATATCCGCGTTGGGCTAGTTCCTCCTTGAGAGCAGCAAAGGCTAAATATAAGTCACCTTCCCCTGCGGCAGTCAGGCGATCGCAATCAATTTGATAGCGCCCCCGAGGCGCGTATACCGTCAGCCGTCCTTGCACAACCACCTGCATTCCATTTTTAGGACGAAATGAGAGACTACGACTTGCCCACATCACACAATCAATCTGAGATGATTCATCCTTGAGGGTAAAATAGCGATGTCCAGAGGCAGCAGTTGTATATCCCGAAATTTCTCCCGTTACGCGCACAACGCCAATTTCCTCGCGCAACAAAAGTCCGATAGCTTGCGTCAAGCTACTGACAGTTATAGCTTTATTTTCAGTTTTACTTGTTGCCGCTTTAGAACTTCCCATAGATTTTCTTACTAAACTTTCCTAAATAGGTAAAGATAAGCGCCGCCCATCCTTACCATAGTAAATACTTGCGATCGCCATGCCTAAACTCTGCAAATCTCTCATCTATTCTATGCTGCTCTTGTTCTTGCCCGTAGCTGTGCAAGCCCAAACGACCGACGACCAAGGCAATTATTATCGTAATGAATCCCCTGTGCAAGCGCCTAATCGACTAAATCGGATTGCTTCAGGCTCCCTATGGCGCGTCATAGTTGATGGACTAAATTGTCGTCAGCAGGCAAATATCAATAGTCCCATCGTTCGCACTTACTTAGCAGGTGAGCTATTAGAAGTGGAAGTTTATCGCGGCGGTTCCGATGAAGTGTTAATTAATCCAATCGATCGTAGTGGTAAGCCTTGGATGCCTGTACGCGGAGCCAATAGCGAGGATGTTTGCTATGTCCGAGCCAATAGTCGCTACATTCAGCCAGTAATGCGCTAATGTCTGGGTATTTAAGAAAAGTTATCGTCTTTTCTTAAATACCTAGACATTACAGCGCTTTGGGCTTTCCTAAAACCCGCAAAAGGCTGTAGTTAAATAAACGCTCTCTTCCTACCAATATAATAGGCTTTCCTAGTAGATAATTAGTAGCGTGTGACAAAGCCGTATAGCCCTAATTATCTACTAGGAAAAGAAGAGTTTCAAAGATTTATATACTTTTCTACATTTCTATAATTATTACTATCCAAGACCTCTAATCTTAAATTTACATTACAATAAATTTACATCAAAATAAATTTTAATTACAATAAACCAAGCTCTATTTATAATGAGATTTATTCCTCAAAATCTATGCTTTCAAATCACTTTTGCTACGTTGTGGTTGTAATGACACTGCCTTGGGGATTTTTAGCATTTATTCCTCCTACTCAAGCTGCGGGAGAATCGATTACTCTAAATAATATTTCTCGCCCCGTATTGGAATGTATCAAAAGAGACAACAAGCACGCTAAGGGAGAAATGTATTATACGGGGGGAGATAACGGGGAAGGTACGATAAGGTACGATTTCAACGTCCTAGGGAAGATTCGCTATAACTTTGAAGTGACGCAAAGCAAATTGACGGTACAACTTACAAAGGGTAGCCATTGGACAGAAGTAAGCAATGGATATATAGAAACTGCGGAAAAATGTAGACAGAACCCAGATTATAAAAAGTAGGATTACATCACTTCTTATTTTATTAAAAAATAAGACCATTTTCTCTCATGTATTTTATGTTTGTTTGCAAGTAAAATGTATTAAAAATAACTTTATAAGTTAGAACGTCATTAAAAGTATTGAAAAAATTAAAATACTTTCAAAATAAATTAAAAAGATGCAAGAATGTTTCTGAATTCTATTGGTTATAGCAGTCAGGAGCTAGGGATGAATTTCAAAATCTACTTTGTCATGGGAGCTATAGGGTTTCTCTTCAACGCTCTTACGGATTTGGGAAATAAAGCATTAGCGTTGGAAATCGATTCACATACAAAAGTAACACCACTCTCACTTTCCAGTCATTCGATTCCATCAGAATCAAGCAATCACATCTCCAACTATGTTGTTACATCTTCTTACGATCAACAGGCTGCTCAGTTAACCTCTGTATCTCAACTTTCTGACGTAAAAGCCACCGATTGGACATTTACTGCTTTGCAAAGTCTGGTTGAACGCTATGGTTGTATCGCAGGATATCCAGACCGAACCTATCGAGGGCAACAAGCAATAACCAGATACGAATTTGCCTCTGGTCTAAGCTCCTGCTTAGATAAAATCAATGAAATTGTGAGTGCGGGACTTGCAGATAAAGTTAGACAAGAAGATCTCGCTGCCCTTAAAAAGCTTCAAGAGGAATTTGCTTCCGAACTTTCAGTATTAAGAGGTAGGGTCAATACAATTGAGGTAAACACTAGCCGAATTGAATCTCAGCAATTCTCGCCTATTACAAAGCTCAACGTTCTTAGTTCATTTAACCTAAGTAGTTTTTCCTCTGGCGGAGATATTCGCGCTGAAGGAGTACCGATTCTTGGGAGTGTCCCTGTAGCGCGTTTTGCCTTCCGCAATCCTTTGAATGGAAGTCCAATTGTAGGCGTAGTTACAGATAAACCCAACACTACCTTAAGTTATTCCAATTATCTAATTTTGACTTCCTCATTTACGGGGAAAGATACTCTCAATCTTATTTTAGCAATGGGAAATGGTAATCCACCTGCTAGTACCTTTGCTTCGGCAGGATTTTCTAGCACCTTTGCAGTTCCCTATGCCGATTCTAATCCTGTCGTTCCCTTGCCAGCGAATAGTGTGGGGTTGTTTGAACTCTTTTATAGCTTTCCCATTAGCGATAACCTAAGATTGCAAATTGGTCCTCGTATTCTACCTTTTCGCCAATTTGATGCCAATCGCTTCACCTCCATTCTTAATGGAGCAGGGGGACTAAACTCTTATCAAAGCTCGATCGCCAATAGTGGATTGACAGGAGCAGGAGCGATTATTGATTGGAAGATGTCCAGTCAATTGACCTTAAAAGCAGGCTATCTAGCCCGTAACGATGCTTCTTTTTTATACTTTGGTGGTGATGCTTCTAGCAATCCCAATCGGGGATTGTTTGGTGGTTCTAATCAAATTCTGACTGAACTCACTTATTCCCCCAACGATTCTACGAACCTCAGGTTTCTCTATAGTCGTACTTACAATCAAGCCCCACCAGCCTCACCTCTCGGTCAACCAAACTTTCCATTCTTTCTAACTTATTCTGCTCGAGGGGTTGTAGACGATGGTTTGGGTGGTAGGTTGCAAGATAGTACAGGCGATAATTTCGTTTTTAACTTTGATTGGCTACTAGATAAATCCTTTGGCTTATTTGGTCGTTATTCCTATAGCAATTTCCGAATCCTGCCTGTGAATCCAGTAATTTCTGGTGGTAACCTCAGTCTTCAGGCTTTCCAGTTTGGTTTGGGTTTTCCCGACCTTGCTGTAGAAGGAGCTTTAGGAACTGTTTCTGTTACCATTCCATTTCAAGTCCTCTCTGGACGTAATTTCCTAGTATCTGGGAACGGCGATGGTGGCACTCAGTACGATGTGGAGATGACCTATTCCTATCCCATATCAGAATATATTACTCTTGTGCCTTCTTTGTTTGCTATATTTAATGCTAATAACTTCAGTAGTAATCCTACAATTTGGGGAGCAGCATTGCGAACTCAGTTTTTGTTTTAAGGCTAATTTATAGCGCTTTTCTAGACCAGTGATGTTTGTGATTTAGAAAACGTTATAAGGAGTTAGAGGACTTAATCAAAAATTACTTGAAATCCTTATTTCAAGATAGGGGTAATTCTTAAGAATTACCCCTATTATTTAATCTTCGGAGTAAATCTTGATTTCTTAGAAGAAAAGTAGTTTTTATAGAAAATTGCGATCAAAAAGCATAGATGCCTTATGGAAAAAGTGATCCCCACAACATTAGCAGGACATTATCAAGTAATAGAGCATCTGGGGAGTGGCGGCTTCGGGCAGACTTTTCTTGCAAAAGATGTTCATCTTCCCGGAAGCGGTTTGTGTGTAGTCAAACAATTTAAACCGATCGCAAATGATCCCGAAACCTTGCAGATAGCTAAGCGATTATTTGATCGGGAGGCAGAAACCTTATATCATCTCGGCGATCGTACAGATCAGATTCCACGATTGATGGCACACTTTGAGCAAGATGGTGAGTTTTATCTAGTCCAAGAATATATCGAAGGTCAAGCTCTCGACAAAGAAATTGCCTCGAGTAAGCGGCTCAACGAAACTGAGGTCATCAAGCTTTTGCAAGATGTACTACAAGTACTGGCGTTCGTACACCAACAAAATGTGATTCATAGGGATATTAAACCTGCAAATTTAATCCGACGCAGTAGCGATCGCAAGTTTGTCTTAATTGACTTTGGGGCTGTCAAAAGAGTCAGCGAAAAATCTGTAAACTCCTTAGGGCAGACTAGTACATTAACCGTAGCGATTGGTTCTCAAGGTTATATGCCCAGTGAGCAAATGGCTGGACAGCCGAATTTTAGCAGTGATATATATGGCGTAGGAATGCTTTGCTTTCAAGCGCTAACTGGATTGAGTCCCAAGCAATTCCTAAAAGACAACTACACTGGAGAATACACTTGGGCTTTGTGTCGCAAGCAAATAGTTGATAATCAGGTCGCACTTGACATTCGAGATGGGCTTGCTGTTATCCTCGAACGTATGGTGCGCTACGATTATCGTCAAAGGTACAAAGATGCGACTGTTGCCTTACAAGCACTCGCAGAATTTTTAGAACAAAATTCAGACGATGAGGCTACGGTCATTCATGGTAATCCATTTATTTCCGAAGCAAATGCTCCACAAGAACTATGTTTAGAGTCGCCTGAAGGACAGGTGAATATTACTTCACCTTTTTATGTTTTTTCTCCCTATGAGCAACGATGCTATGAAGAGATTGATAAATCTGGTTCATTGCTACGCATTAAGTCGCCGCAGCGCATGGGTAAATCATCTTTAATGATCCGAATTCTCGATCAAGCTAAACAGCAAGGTTATCGCACGGTAGCTTTAAATTTAGATCAGGCAAGCCAAAAGCTATTTTCAGACCTTGATAAGTTCATGCAGTGGTTTTGTGCGTCCGTCGGCAAACAACTTGGAGTCAAGGTTAAGCTCGAAGATTATTGGGATGATATTTTTGGAGCAAATGACAACAGTACGGATTATTTTGAAAAGTACTTACTAATGGAGTCCGAGCCCCCCCTTGTGCTTGCTTTGGATAATTTTGATCGCATTTTTAAGTATCCCGATGTCGAAGTGGATTTTTGCGGTTTGCTACGTGGTTGGTATGAAAGCTCTCGGATCAAGCCATTATGGAGTAAGCTACGCCTTATTATCGTTCACTCTCAAGAATCGTATGCTCAAAAAGATATCAATCAATCACCGTTTAATGTAGGTTTGCCAATTGAATTGGGAGAATTTACGTTAATACAGGTGCAATCCCTCGTAGGTAAACACGGATTAGATTGGACTGAGTTTGAGATTATCCAACTAATGAATCTAATAGGCGGGCATCCTTACTTAGTGCGATCGGCGCTCTATCATATTGCTTCTGGAGACATCTCTTTGGAGCAGTTTATAAAAACATCACCCTCAGAAGCGGGAATCTATAGCAGTCATTTACTGGGGCTATTACGCATCCTAGAAGAACATGCCGATCTTTCCAAAGCGATGCAAATGGTGGTGAATTCTGAAGTTCCCGTTCGATTACGGGCGGAGGAAGCATTTAAGCTCGATAGCATGGGGCTAGTGGTGAGGATCGACAATAATGTAACTTCAAGATGTAGTTTGTACCGTCAATATTTTTGCGATCGCTTAGGATCTACTTAATGGTGTAAATTTCTTGAGAGGCGGAGAGATTACTTAGAAATGACCAATTAAAAACTGTAATTTAAAGATGACTACCTCGACTCCATCTGCCAGTTTTAGCTATCATGTCGGCGGAAGCCTTGCTGTAGATGCGCTTGCCTATGTAGAACGACAAGCAGATCTGGAGATATACGAACGCCTCAAAAAAGGTGAATATTGCTTTGTATTTAACTCTCGGCAGATGGGCAAATCGAGCTTGCGGGTAAGAGCTATGCAAAAACTACAGCAAGACGGGGCTATCTGTACGGTAATCGACCCGCAAACGAGGGGAACGACTTTGCGCGAAGACCAATGGTACGCGGGAACCATCAAGCGCTTGATTGGTGATCTACACCTTGAGGAACACATCGACTTCTTGAAGTGGTGGAAAGAACTGGATGCTCAATCGATTTCGGTAGTGGAAAGATTTTATGAGTTTATTGATAGTGTGTTACTGCCCCACACTACGAGAAAAATCATCATTTTTGTGGAAGAAGTCGATAACCTACTCAGTCTAAAGTTTGACACCGATGGCTTTTTTATTTTGATTCGCTCATTATATGAACGTCGTGCCGAAAAGCCTGAATACAATCGACTCACATTTGCTTTTTTGGGTGTGGCTACCCCCTACGATTTAATTCGGGGTTTAGATCGATCTTCTTTTAATATCGGTCATCCTATCGAGATGAGTGGATTCCAATTGTATGAAGCAAGCCCACTTATTCGAGGATTGGAAGGAAAGGTAAGCGATTCGCAAGCGATTCTACAAGAAGTTCTCTATTGGACAGGCGGACAACCATTTTTGACGCAGAAATTATTGAATTTAATATTACAGAATGTAGACTTTTCAAAGTCCGCAAAGGATTTAGTGGAACAATCTGTCTATTCCAAAATTATTGACAATTGGGAAGCGCAAGATATGCCAGCCCATTTGAAGACTATTAGGGATAGGATCTTGCAAAGCGATGAGAAAGTGCGGGGACGATTGTTAACGTTGTATCAACAGATTCTAGATCTTGATGGCATAGCGGCGGATGAGAGTGGCGAACAGATGCAGTTGCGCTTAACTGGGTTAGTTGTTAAGAAAGATGGAAAGTTGATGGTTTATAATCCCATCTATGCAGCAGTATTTAATCGCCTATGGTGTGATCATTCGTTAGCAGATTTGAGACCATCTTTCTACGCAGAAGCTTTGAAGGCATGGCGAGAAGAAATTGAAGAACAAAAAATATCTTTTTTACTACGAGGACAAGCGCTAGAGGATGCTGAGGCATGGGCTAATGGTAAAAGATTAGGCGATGAAGATGAGCAGTTTTTGCGTGATAGTCGGGAGATGGTAAAGTTAGAAAATAATCTTAGGTTAGAGTCAGAACAACAGGCAAGAGAAGTAGCGGAAAAAGAACGATTGATTGCTCAAAAGCATCAAGAAATTGCCGAGGAAGAAGTCCGAATCTTGGGAGAAGCCAATCAAAAAGCCAATCTCCGAGTGCGCGTTGGCTCAGCCGTATTAGGATTGACACTTGTTTTAGCTGTGGGTGCAGGAGTTTGGGCTACTAAGTCAGTAAAAGAAGCAAAAGTAGAGGTTATTGCGACAAAGAATGATGCCCAAGCTAAAGTGCAAGATGCGAACCTTGCGGTGGGAGATGCCCAGAAACAAGCTGAAGCAATTCGTAAAGACTCTAAAAAAGAGAAACAATTGGCAGCACAATCAGTTAGGGAAGCTCTAGCAAAGCGGAAAGAAGCGGAATTAAGAGTCGAGCAGGAACAAAAGAATTTGGAAGCCGCTAAGTCGGAGTTAGAGAAAGTATCACAACAATCTTTAGCGCAGGTGGCGATCGCCCAAGCGAAGATAGTCGATGCAGAGACAAAAGTTAAGGAAGCAAAGCAAAAACTAGAACAAGCCGATCGCGATGCAGCCTTGACAAGTACGCTTGCTGACGTACGTCTAAAAAGCATAGATGCTAAAGGTGATTTTAAGGTAGGAAAAGATTTTGATGCTTTGGTGCAGTCTGTAAATGCAGGACATAAGCTACAGGAAGTAGATCGATTACTCTGGTCTAAAAACAATACCCAAATGCTGCTGATATCCAACTTGTCGCAGTTAGTTTATGGGGTCAAAGAAAAAAATCGATTTTCTCATACAGATCCTGTCATGAGTATCGCCTATAGTCCCGACGGTAGGACAATTGCCACAGGTAGTGGGGACAATACTGTAAAATTGTGGAGCTTAGAGGGTAAAGATCTGCAAACTTTCAAAGGGCATAGCGATCCCGTTGTTAGCGTCGCTTTTAGTCCCGACGGCAAGACGATTGCTACGGGTAGTGGGGACAATACCGTGAAATTGTGGAGCTTAGACGGTAAGGCAATACATACTCTCAAGCATACCGCCCCTGTCTGGAGTGTTGCTTTTAGTCCTGATGGTAATACAATTGCCACGGGCAGTTTTAATAGTAACTTGAAGTTGTGGAGTATAGACGGTCGGGAACTGCAAACTTTCAAAGGTCATAGAGGATCTGTCCGCAGTGTCGCTTTTAGTCCCGATGGTAAGACTATCGCTACGGGTAGTGAAGACAACACTATGAAATTGTGGAATATAGATGGCAGAGAACTAAAAACCTTCAAAGGTCATAGTGCAACAGTATTTAGTGTTGTCTTTAGTCCTGATAGCCAAATAATTGCCACAGGTAGTGGGGATAATACGGTGAAATTGTGGAATATAGATGGGAGGGAACTACAAACTTTTAAAGGTCATAGTGACCTTATCAATAACGTTGCCTTTAGTCCTGATGGCAAAACAATCGCTTCAGGTAGTGGGGACAATACGGTGAAATTGTGGAATATAGATGGGAGGGAACTACAAACTTTTAAAGGACATATTGCAACTGTCTATAACGTTGCCTTCAGCCCTGATGGCAAAACAATTGCTTCCAGCAGTGCGGACAATACCGTAAGGTTATGGAGCTTAGATACTAAGGAAATTCTAACCTTCAAAGGGCATCCTAAACCAGTCTATAGCGTTGCTTTTAGTCCCGATGGCAAGACGATTGCCAGTGGTAGTGATGACAGTACCATGAAATTGTGGAGCCTAGATGGTAGGGAACTACAAACATTTAAAGGGCATAGCTCAACTGTCTATAGCGTGGCTTTTAGTCCCGATGGTAAAACTATTGCCACAGGTAGTTTTGATAATACTGTGAAATTGTGGAGCCTAGATGGTAGGGAACTGCAAACCTTCAAAGGACATCCTAAACTAGTCTATAGTGTTGCTTTTAGTCCCGATGGCAAGACAATTGCGAGTGGTAGTGATGACAGTACCGTGAAATTGTGGAGCCTAGATGGTAGAGAATTACAAACTTTTAAAGGGCATAGCTCAACTGTCTATAGCGTTGCCTTCAGCCCTGATGGTAAGACAGTTGCGAGTGGTAGTGATGACAGTACCGTGAAATTATGGAACCTAGAGGGTAGGGAACTACAAACCTTCAAAGAGCATAGCTCAGCCGTCTATAGCGTTGCTTTTAGTCCTGATGGTAAAACTCTTGGCACGGGTAGTTTTGATAATACTGTGAAGTTGTGGAGCCTCAACAGCAAAGAAGTTCAAACCTTTAAAGGGCATATCGCCCCTGTCAGAAGTGTCGTTTTTAGCCCCGATAGCAAGACCGTCGCTACGGGTAGTGAAGACAATACGTTAAAATTGCTGAGTCTAGATGGCAAGGAACTACAAACTTTTAAAGGGCATAGCGCACAGGTCTGGAGTGTTGCTTTTAGTCCTGATGGCAAAGCGATCGCTACAGGTAGTTATGACCATACTTTAAAATTGTGGGATTTAAATTTTGACAACCTGATGACTAAGGCATGTGCATGGCTAAATGACTATCTCTCTAATAACCCCAACGCCACAGAAAGTGACAGACAAATGTGTAGCATCACAAAGCGTTAGACATTTATGTTTTCATTAAAACCATAATTTACAGTGTCATACCGTAGTATGATGTAGTAATAGGTAAAGCTTACGGCTTGCCTATCACAACCCTCAATTCAAAACACTACGGTCAGTTGTGGAACTTTCTTTAAAGAGTGAATATGCAATCTTGGCAATGCTTGAGCTAGCCAGTCACTTTGCGCTCGATCAGCCTCTGCAAATTCGTCAGATTGCTCATCAACAAAATATCCCCGATCGCTATTTAGAGCAGTTATTAGCAACGCTGAAGCGTCAAGGTTTAGTTAAAAGTCAACGTGGCTCTAAGGGTGGGTATATTTTGGCGCGTGAGCCTTGGAAAATTAGTGTTTTAGAGATTATTCGAGGGATCGAAGGTCACGACCCGATCGCCGAAAAAAGTAATAAAGCAAATAATGAAACGGCTTCGCTTTCGGTAATTCGGGAGGTATGGGAATC
The DNA here is from genome assembly GCF_014696355.1 of Pseudanabaena sp. FACHB-1998. GTDB lineage: Bacteria > Cyanobacteriota > Cyanobacteriia > Pseudanabaenales > Pseudanabaenaceae > Pseudanabaena. Next base: position 85,530 of record NZ_JACJQA010000045.1, read on the forward strand.
CGCTCAAAAGGCAGCTTCAAACGTATTAGATAGTTGCAGCCTTAAGGATCTATGCGATCAGCAACGCCAACGCCAAATTGCTACCACTATGTATTACATCTAGTCAGATGTAGATGTAATACGTTGCTACTCGCTTCCTACCCAAGAATGAGTTATGTGGCGCGAAGCGCCGCATAACTCATTCTTGGGTTTTGATGTCTGGCATAATTAATTCCAATTTGCGTAACCCCCAAGATAGGTGAAAGCGCTTTCACCTATCTTGGGGAGGTTTAGGTAAAAATTGCGCCGCCTTGTAAGCGTTGATAATGCATATCAAACTCTGCCTTTAGTAAGGGAAAAAGATCGAGGGTGGGATCTTTTTTGATAATGCGTTCGGCGGCTTGACGGGCTATTTGGAAGATTTCTTGACGGGCTGCCTCATCGGGTAATCGATCCTCAATGGAGAAACCTGCATGACCAGATTGCTCCGTGCCTTCGTCCTTGCCCTTACCCCGTATTTGGAAATCACGCTCAGCGATGAAAAATCCATCCTGTGATTGTTCGAGAACTTGTAAACGTTCTTGAGCCGTTTGCGATTTGGAACTACTTAAAAGCAAACAATAGGACTGGGCAGCTCCCCGTCCAACTCTACCGCGCAGTTGGTGAAGTTGGGCTAAGCCAAAGCGATCGGCATGTTCGATGAGCATCACTGAGGCATTGGGAATATCTACGCCTACCTCTACAACGGTGGTGGCGACAAGGATCTGGGTTTCGCCACGACGAAAAGTATTAATCGCCTCATCCTTTTCGCTGGAGGACATTTGCCCATGGAGTAAGCCAATTTGGAAGTTAGGGAAAACCACATTTTGCAAGTGTTCGCGTTCTTGCGTAGCAGCTTTGATATCTTCCATTTTTTCGGATTCTTCTACTAAAGGAAAAACAATATAAACCTGTCTACTTTGGGCAATTTCGCGACGGATGAGGTCATAGGCATCTTTGCGTTGAGAAGGCTTTAGTAATACGGTTTGGATGGGTTTGCGTCCGGGGGGAAGTTCGTCAATGATGCTGACTTCTATTTCAGAATTGGTTAAATAGAGGGTGCGCGGAATCGGTGTCGCGGTCATGATCAGAACATGGGGATCGGTTCCTTTTTGTAAGAGGCGCGATCGCTGATCTCTACCAAAACGATGCTGCTCATCAATGACGGCTAAGCCTAAACGCGCAAAATTTACGCCATCTTGAATTAAGGCATGGGTTCCAATTACCAAAGGCAATTCCCCTGTTTCCAGTTGGCGTAAAATTTCCCGTCGTTTTACGGTTTTTGTGGAACCTGTGAGGATTTCTACAGGTAGATTTAGCTGCATAAACCATTCGACAATTTTGCGGTAATGCTGCTCGGTGAGAACTTCCGTGGGAGCCATCAGCGCAGTTTGATAACCAGCCTCGATCGCTGTCAAAAGAGCATATACCGCCACAATCGTTTTACCTGAGCCGACATCGCCTTGAACGAGGCGGTTCATCGGCGTTTGTCCTTGCAAGTCAGCACGAATTTCCGCGACTACCCGTTTTTGGGCGTTGGTAAGCTCAAAGGGGAGGATTTTTTCTAGTTGAGCGATCGCCTGACTTTGGGGAATAAACTGAATAGCCTTCTGCTGTTGGCGGCGGTAGAGGGAAACAAGGCGGCGATAGAAATATTTGTCAAAAGTAAGCCGAATAACCGCTTGCTCTAAACTTTCACTGTTGTCGGGATAATGAACTTGGGCGATCGCCTCGGATAGTCCCATCATTTGATAATCGCGCAAAAAGCGATCGGGCATCGGATCGACAATTTGCGAAACTGCGGGTAAACATTGGGCGACAAGACGACGGATCGCTTCGGGCGTAATCCCTTCGGTGAGGGGATAAACTGGCACGACCCGCCCCACGGTTTTCGATTGAATCGTGTCGTGGGTATGCTCTAGAACTTCTATTTCATAGTTTTCGAGGGTCAAGCCATATTTGCTTTGTTTGACCACACCCGAAGCGGCGATCGTGCAACCTTGAGGATAGAGCTTTTTTTGCGACTCTTGCCAACCACGATTGGAGTAACGCTTTCCTGTCCAAAAGCGGCTTAATTTAATCTGTCCCGTATGATCGCGGAGAATGATTTCCACAATCGTAAGATTGGGATTTTTGGGACTTGTAAAGCACCCAAATTTCTTAATCGTGCCGATGACCGTGACCGTATCCCCATCTTTGAGTTCGCGAATGGGAATCTGACGTGCGTAGTCAATATGATCGCGAGGATAATAACTCAGCACATCGCGCACGGTATATAAATCTAGAAGCTGAAACCTTCTCGCCATGAAGGAGCCAACGTCTTCGATATCCTTTAACTCAGTTTCGAGGGTTAGCTTTTTGGGAGATTTTGGTTCTGTCGCCGCGATCGCTTCAGTTTTGGGCTTTTTAGGTTTAGGTGAGGCACTAGTATCTATAAGCTCACGGCGGCGAACTTCGTAAAGGAGGCGGCGTGTCTCGGCGATCAGGTGCTGCCTTCGCGCTAAGGGCAGTTCAGGGTATTGGGCATATTGATTGGCAAGGGTCTGGGCTTGGAGGCGATCGCTCATTTCCCATGCTTCAGGCAATTCTTCTTGTAAACTCACCTGCAAAAAATCCGCAAACAAAAATTGCTTTCCCTGCAAATTGGAAAAGCCTTTCTCAGCCTCGATACTTAAGGCTTGCTGTAAACGGTTGATATCAATTGGCACAAATCAGTAGATTAGTATGCAAACGATAATTTTATAGCGATTTTCAAAAGCCCGAAAAAAGCTATATGTTAATATAATAATCCTTAGAAGACTGATAAAAACATGGATTGTATATGGGAATGCGACTTTGTCTCGACTTGCTTGCAACCTCAATTCAGCAACTACATCAGCTAGAAGGTATTGCTGCATTACCCGCATCATCTTCTGACGAAATTGAATCTCAGCATCTTTCATTACAAGATACGATTAGCAATCTGCAATCTAGCTTAACAGAACTAGAAATTGCTCAGCGATCGCTACTGGGGGAATTAGATCGCTATCGCGAACTATTTGACTTTGCGCCTGACGGCTATTTTGTTACCGATGCCGATGGTGATATCACCGAATCAAATCGCGCCGCCACGCTTATGTTTGGTTCCCATCCCATTGGTCAAAATCTGGAAAAGTTTGTCTATCCCACCTATAAAGAACAATTTCAAAGACTGATTGGACAACTTCAACGGGGTCAAAATATTAAAAGTTTAGACTTTCGGATGCAGTTCCCCACGGGGCAACCCTTTGATGCCAGCTTTACGATTATCAGCATCCGCGCTCTAGATGGAAAAGTTATCGGAATGCGGTGGTGGATTCAAGACATTACCCAGCGCAAGCAGGAAACTGAAAAACTGCAACAGTCCCATCAACGGCTAGAAATACGGGTTGCGGAAATGAATGCCAAGCTTAACTTAATGGATCGTCAGATTCGGGTAGAGAGAGATGAACAGCGCCGCATATCCAAAAATCTTGCCCGTAATGAATCAAAATTGCGAGCAATGATGCAACATTCATCGGATATTGTGCATATTCTCGATATTGACACGACAATTCACTATTGTAGCCCTGCTCTATTTAAAACTTTGGGCTATTTGCCCGAAGATGCATTGGGCAAAAAATTCGTGAAGTTCCTTCATCCTGACGATCTGCCAATTTTCCATGACTTCCTTGCCCAATCCGTAGATGCCCTGTCTGTGTCCAAACCAATTATCATGCGCCATCAACGGATTAATGGCGATTGGATCTACCTAGAATCAGTTTGCTGCAATCTCTTGCAAGATGCAAATGTGCAAGGCTTGGTGATTAATTCTCGCGATATTACCGAACGCAAGCGCACCGAGTCCGCCTTGAAAGAAAGTGAATTAAGATTAGCTACCCTCGCCTCGAGTATGCCCGCAACTCTCTATCGACTTGCCATGGGTAATGACAATAAAATCTTTATCCCCTTCATCAGTGATGGGCTAATTGATCTCGTCGGCATTAGCCCCAAACAGATTATTGGGAATCCCTATCAGCTTCTTGATCTCATTCATCCAGAAGATGTCGATCAGTTTAAAGCATTAGTCAAAGCAGGTTTTGATAAGCTTGCCACATTCCGCCATGAGTTTCGGATTATTACCCTCAATGGAGAGGTGAAATGGGTACAGAATATCACTCGTTACTACAGAACTGAGGATGGCGGGATCTTAGCCGATGGAGTTTGCATCGATATTAGCGAAAGAGGAGAAGCGGAGTCTAGTCTCCAACGCACTAATGAGCTATTGAGAGCCGTGATTAAATCGGTTCCTGTGGCGATCGATATTATTAGTCCCGATGGTCAAGTTTTACTATGGAATGCTGTATCCGAAAGACTGTTTGGGTGGAATAATGCTTCAGTCTTAGGTAAGGCGGTTCCAAACATTTCGGAAACCCAAAGTATTGAATTACAAACTGCAATTCTGGATACCTTAGCGGGTAAATCCCTTGAAGCAGTCCAGATGTCCTTCCAAGTGCGTGAAGGCAACTGGGTAAATGTAAACATGTCTACGGTGTTAGTCCATGATCCCCACGGCAAGATCATCGGCGTGTTGAGAATTATTGATGAGTTAGACGATCGCCTTGATCCAGAACCTAGTAAATCTAATGGCACGACTAATCAGCCCCATGCTTCTAATATGATTCCCAGTAATAAAGAGGCGATCGCTAATTTTGGATTGATTAACACTAATCTGCTAATCCATCAATACAATCTAGGACAGCGTAATTTTGCGGGCTTAAATTTGAGGGCTGCTTATTTTGCCGAAGCCGATCTTCAGCAAGTTGATTTTAGTGGTGTTGCTCTCAATGGTAGTAATTGCAGTTATAGCAACTTCCAGTATGCCAATCTCCGAGGCGCAGATTTGCGTGGTGCAAATTTCCAATATGCTGATTTAAAGTGGGCTGATTTACGGGGTACAGATTTGCGCGGGACGGATCTGCGGAATGCTGATACCACAGGCGCAATGCTTGATGATACGAATTTCTTAGGCGCACTCTTATCTGTCGCTTCTTAACAAAAAAATAGATTAGATGCTAAGCATCTAATCTATTTTTTTGTTAAGAAAAAACCTGCATAGCAGGTTTTTTCTTTAAGTTAGCTAATCCACTCAGGAATTGCTTCTTCCTTGGTATTAGTACGACGCTCAAGGGTTTGACGCTCAAACTTCATGTGGATAGCGCGATTTTGTTCGCCATCCGCAGCCACAGCGAAGATGGGATAATCTTGGATACCATCTTGGAAAGAAGTGTGGAAACGGAAAGTCCCATCGGGATTGAGCTTGATGGGGCGACCACCAATAGTGACCGAAGCATCTGGCTCCGTAGCACCATAGACAATCAACTCCGCATCAGCCACTAGCCAGAATTGACGAGGACGGATCGGCGCTTCGCTAGAGAAGAAACTATAGCTAGACTCCATGCCGATGCCAGAGTAATTAATGCCACTAGCGCTAATTGCACCTGCTGCACCTGCAAATAAGCCTGCACCAGATGGGAAGATGTAGGAGCTAAGGGATTCAGGAGCCATGCCAAGCCCTGATTCATGCTGCATGGAGCCATAGAGTGAACCAGAGATACGTTGCACTTCAGCTTCGCGAGCGATGTTGAAGATTTCATCGTAGGAAGTATCGGGCTTGGCTACTTCTTCCGTAGGAGCAGGAGCTACTTTCTTCTCAGGTGGAACCAAGGTGAAGAAGGTTTGACCCTTGAGGGTTTGATCCCAAGGTACAGTAATAAAGTTGTCTTCTACCCATTCCGAAGGGAATACAGGGGGAACATGCACAACCTTAGAACGGGTTAGCACCAACCAACGTCCATCAGCACAGCGATAGCCAAGTTCGGCTACATAGTCGCGATCGCTAATGGGAATAGGTAAATACCATTCACGCGCTAATTCGTCGCTATTGTATTCCTGTAAGTTGTTAGGAGTTTGGTAATCTAAATTAACATCCGTGGCATCGTATAGACGTAGAGCCAATTGCTGTCCACCTTGACGACGCAATTCTTCTTTTTGAGAATTAGGAACATCCCAATACACATAAGCCCACTGGGGATCGCGAGGTAATAGGACAATCCGACTTTCACCATATCCACTTGGTAGCTCGCCGATACTTTTGTCAATAGCGGCAAGTGGTTCTAGATTTTCTTCTGTTTCTTCACTACCCAAATTAAACTTTGATGCTTCCACGATTTCTTGTGTCTCCGAATTAGTGCTATCTGTTTGGGTTGAGGCTGAGCCTTTAGCCGAGAGAATGGTTTGGATATCAGCTAATAACTGAGATTTTCGCATTCGACTATAGCGAGAAATTTCTAGTTCTGCTGCTACTTTGCGAAGCTGACGCAAGGTCATCTCTTCTAGGGGAGGACGTTCCCTCGCCATACAATTAACCTCCAACTGCTTGTGATAATGTCTACCCGAGTTCAGAGCAACTGAGGGATCGGACTGTAGCTAAATACATTTTGCCAAATTTTCTGAGATGGTCAATGGCTGAAAGGGTTATCTTCTATTGCTTTTAGCTATTTATCACAAATTTTAAAGTACAAATACTTAGCCAAAACCAAATACCTGTAATTGTTATAGCCTTTAGGTCATCAGTTTAGAGGCGGGATCAATATGTCAGGAAATTATAACATAACGATCCCCTCCTTTGGATACTGGGGGAGGTTGTCCGAAAAGCAATAAGATTAGAGGGACAACAAAAAATGTAATTTTATAAATTTATAGATATGAAGGCAAAATACGAGTCTTTGTTTAAGTCTTTAAGTAATGTTGGTAAAGGTTATTTAGAGAGCTTGTGTCGTTCCGCGATCGCCTTTGTTTTAGTAGGATTAGTGATCTTCGGTGGTTTTGCCTCAGATGCAAACGCAGCTTTATTTAGCAAAAAAGGCGATGGACTTTCTACCAAGGAAATTCAAACACTCGTCAATGCTGGGTTAACAGGTAATTATGTGGCTGATACGACAGACACCATCCAAACTTTACGGGATGCGATTAACCTCCCTGAAACTGCGGAAAATCGGGCGGCTGTAAAAACTTCGGCTAGATATAAGATCAACGCCTATGTATCTCGCTATCGAGCCGATCGCGAAAAGAGCGGTATGTACTCCTACACAACAATGTTGACGGCTCTGAATACTTTGGCGGGATATTACAATGGCACAGTCAAACGGGCTGTTCCTGCAAAAGTGCGCGATCGCCTGCTACAAGAGTTTGACCGTGCAGAAACGGCTCTTGCTCAAGGACGTTAAATCGTCAGAAGCAGGGGCTTAGCCCCTGCTTGCCGCAACTAATGTGAGGACATCCCAAATTGGCGACAGGATTGGCGACACTATACGAAGCATTGCAGCAAGATCCACAAATCCGTGAGTTTGTCGAAGAGTTGCACCAAACTGACGCGCAGGAGTTTTGGCATCGAGTGATCGCCATGCTCCAGCAATTTTCTCTCCAGAGACAACTTAATGGTTGTTTACTCACTCATCATCCCTATATTTTCCCAAAGGCAGCCTTTCGCCAGCCCGATTTACAAACTTGGGTCTTTACCACCAGCAAATCTTCATTATTTCCTACAGGTTCTTTGCCCGTTGGAAATACGCAGGTTGTGTCCCTATTAAAGTCCGATGTACTCAATCAGGAATGGTTTTGTATTTTAGTCACCGAGACCTTTAGTGTTTTGGTCTTGTCTTCTCCTCAAAGCCATAGTTGCCTTTGGTCATTTCATCCTCAAGCGATTCAGATTGCGATCGCCACTTTAATAGCCCGTGTGCGTCGGTCGGAACAGCAGAATTTATTACAAACTACATTACAGCGATTTCCGCTAACCATGCCTCCCTATCAAATCATGGCAAGGTTTGGCGCGATTTTAATGGCTCAAAGTTCGATTCATCAAGATTTGCCAATTCCTGAAATTCAGGAAGTCGATATCATCAAGGCGATTACCCATGAGGTCAGGACTCCGCTTACAACGATTCGGATGCTAGTGCGATCGCTGAAACGTCGCAAAGATATTTCCACCGAAGTTAAAACGCGCTTAGATCGGGTGGATGCGGAATGTACAGAACAGATTGAAAGATTCAATTTGATTTTTGAGGCGGCGCAATTGGATAGCTATCCAATTATTTTAGAGGCAACACAAATCGAAGAGATTCTCAGTGATGGATTTATGCGTTGGCAAGACCATGCAGGAAGACGACAGATTTCCTTAGAAATGATTTTACCCACGGAAATTCCTCCTATTTCTAGCAACGCTTTACTTCTATCTCAAGTTCTCAATGGCTTAGTTGATCGCCTAGTTCGTAGCTTTCCGCCCGACAGCCATATTCAACTAATTCTCACCAGTGCAGGGGAATACCTCAAGCTCCAATTTCAATCTCAAGTAACCAGTCAAGGCAGTGGTGATTTGCCTTTGCTCAAAGCCGTAGGACAATGGCTGATGCTCCAACCTGAGACTGGAACCTTAAGCTTGAGTTTACCCACGACCAAGACTTTATTAAAAGCTTTAGGCGGAAAGCTCACAGTGAGAATGCACTCTAGCACCGCCGCCTACGATGGCGAAATTTTGACAATTTTCTTACCATTCCATAAGTAACTAAGACAAATCAAAACCCATAAAGTTGCGCCCCTACAGGGGCGCAACTTTATGGGTTTTGGTAATTTTTGCACAAGTACTTATAGCTGTGGTCACTTGCATTAAGACAAATCAAAACCCCAGAAGTGAGTTGCGGCGCTTCGCGCCGCAACTCACTTCTGGTTTTGTGTCCTAATAAGAATGGCAACAGCTATAGCAAAGCTTAGGGCGGCGCTTCGCGCCGCCCTAAGCTTTGCTATAGCTCAAAGTTCCATTAGCTGAATTAATTTCAGCATAGCAACCCACGGGTAAGGGTGCATTTTCGCCATCATGTCCAAAGGGCAAATTGATCACGATGGGGATTCCTAAATCACCTAGGCGATCGCGCCATATTTCTTCCATGCTGAAACTGGGCGTGGACACCTCCGCCTGACTGAAGCGACCGATCGCTATTCCCTTGAGCTTTTGCAAATGTCCTGACCAGCGCCAATGGGTTAACATGCGATCGACCCGATAGGGAGCCTCGCCCACATCTTCGATCGCTAAGATTACATTGTCTAAATCTGGACAGATTGGCGTACCAATAAAGTTCGTGGCGAGAGTGAGATTGGCAGGCAAGAGAACGCCTGTGGCTTTGCCTTGCCCCCATCCTTCGCCAGTTAGGGTAATCTCGTTAGCTTTACCTTCTAGCCAATCGAACAATTGTTGCTGCGATCGCTCTGGCTCTTTACCTAAAGTGGTCAGCACAGGAGCATGTAAGCCACTAATATTTTTATGTTTAGCAAATCCCCACAGTAAGGCGGTTATGTCCGAGAAACCAATGAGCCATTTGGGGCGATCGCTTAGTTGTTGCCAATCTAATTTTTCTAATAATCGCATCGAGCCGTAACCACCCCGCGCACAGGCGATCGCCACACATTCAGGATCATTCCATGCCTCAATTAATTGCTGACAGCGTTGCTCATCGGTTCCTGCCAGATAGCCCCAAGGCTGACTAAGATCTTCGGGAATTACGAGTTCGTAGCCGCGATCGCGCCAAACTTTGACACCCTGTTCAAAACGTTCCCATTCTCGTAATGCGCCACTGGGGGCAATGACACGCACTTTTTGAGTGGAATTGATACTTGGCGGTAGTTGGGTTGGTTGCATCAGGCTAGTAGTAAGTGTTGGCTCACTTAGGAAAATTGGTATTAGTCTATGCTACTTATACTCCCTTCCCCGTATAAAAATAGACATTAAAAACCAAGAATTAGTGATGCGACGCGAAGCGCCGCATCACTAATTCTTGGGTGGGATGGGATTAGTTCAAAAACTTCTCGACACAACGGGCAAAGATCTCTACACCAGTGGCTAGGGCGATCTCATCGAAATTGAAACGGGGGTGATGATGGGGATAGGCTAAACCCTTATCAGGATTCGCAGAACCGAGGAAGAAATAGCATCCGGGGACAGATTCTAAAAAGAAAGATACATCTTCGCCGCCCATCGTTTGGCATTCGGGAACGATCCCCTCGGGAGTCTCGATGACGTTTTCAGCAACGGAGCGCACTAGCTCAGCGATCGCATAGTCATTAATTACCGCAGGATAGAGCTTCGTATAGTTCAATTCATAGGAAGCCCCATGCGCTGCACAGATTCCTGCAATTACTTCTTCAATCCGTTTAGCTAACTTTGCGCCAACTTCATGATTAAAGAATCTGACTGTTCCACTAATTTTGGCGAAATCTGCAATAATGTTAGTCGCAGAACCTGCATGAAATTCTCCGATGCTAATTACAGCCGACTCAAGGGGGCTGACATTACGGGAAACAATGCTATGGAGTGCATTCACAATCTGGGATGTAACGAGAATAGAATCGATAGTTTGATGGGGAAGTGCGCCATGTCCACCACGTCCAGTAATGGTGCAATGGAAGTATTCTGTCGCCGCCATTAATGCACCACTTCTCACACCGACCGTGCCAAGGGGTAGATTATTCCAAATATGTAAGCCAATTAGGGCATCAACCTGAGGATTTTCTAAGACTCCCGCCTCAATCATTGGCTTTGCGCCTCCGGGTCCCTCTTCCGCAGGTTGAAAAATAATTTTGACCGTACCGCTAAAATCGGCGCGATGTTCCCATAAATATTTAGCAGTGCCTAGGGCGATCGCTGTATGTCCATCGTGACCGCAGGCGTGCATCATGTTATCAATTTGGGACTTATAACTGATGATATTTTCTTCTTGAATTGGTAAGGCATCCATGTCCGCACGGATTGCTAAAACCTTTTGATTAATCTTGTTGTTGGGATTACTTTTTTTCTTGCCTTCGATTATCGCGACAATCCCCGTTTGCGCTATCCCTGTTTGGTGAGGAATACCCCATGCAGTTAACTTTTCGGCGATCGCTGTCGCTGTGCGTTTTTCTTGAAAACCTAATTCGGGAAATCGGTGAAAGTCTCTCCGCCATTGCACTAGGCTAGGCTGGAGTTCAAGAATATCAGCCCGAATTTTAAAGTTAGTATGGGTGGGTGAACTGGTTGTAGCAAAGGTCATGGGCTTATATGGGTTTATTTAAAGGGCAAGGATGTAATATTGACTATTTCCAATATAACAAGCTAATTCATTACCTACAGCGTCAAGGGATGGCTTACAACCTCAAAAACTATGGCGCAAGCGCAGCGTGCGCCATAGTTTTTGCTCTTGAGTGCAAAGCGCTCTCACAGTATGATGGTTAGATGAATCAATATTTTGCAACTGTGGCAAGAGGATTGGAAACTCTTGCAGCACAGGAATTAGAACAACTAGGCGCTCATTCAGTTGAGGCGGGATTTTGTGGTGTGAGCTTTGAGGGCGATCGCCACTTACTATATCGCGTTAATCTCTGGGCTAGACTACCTTTCCGTATTCTGCTGAAACTAGATGAATTTGATTGTGTAGATGCGGATGACCTCTATCAAGGAATTAAAGCAATTGACTGGTCAGAATTCTTAACCCCTGAAATGACTCTGGCGGTAAATGCTACGGGCAAAAGCGATCGCCTAAATCATACGCATTTCACGGCTCTACAGGTAAAAAATGCGATCGTCGATCAGCAAATGGATAAATTTGGCGAGCGATCGGATGTAGATACACAGGAGGCTGATTTGCGAATTGGTGTGCATATCGATCAAGATATCTGTACCGTCAGTCTTGATAGTTCTGGCAATAGCCTACACCGTCGCGGCTATCGTCCTGCTGTGGGTGCGGCTCCGCTTAAGGAATCCCTCGCGGCGGCGCTAATTCAGATGTCCGAGTGGCAACCTGACCAAATGTTTTACGATCCTCTCTGTGGGTCTGGCACTTTACCCCTAGAAGCCAGTTTAAAGGCTCTCAATATTGCTCCTGGAATGTTTAGGGAGAGTTTTGGGTTTGAGTCTTGGCTAGATTTTGACCAGTCTCTATTAGAGCAGTTAATTCAAGAAGCGGATGATAATCGCCTTGATGCTCTACCTGCACCAATTTGGGGTAGCGATCGCAACCCTGAAGTAGTGGATCAAGCGGTGATTAATGCTAAAAATTGTGGCTTATCCAATCATGTCTATTTCTCAGCTTTAGATTTAACCGAAGTGGTTGCACCAGCATCGAGTGGCGTTGTTTTTTGCAATCCGCCCTATGGCGAACGTCTAGGCCGGGATAGCGATCTGGGTGCTTTTTATAAGCAATTAGGGAATGTTCTCAAACAACAGTTTAAGGGATGGACAGCTTTTATCCTCAGTGGTAATAAGGAACTCTCTCAAAATATCGGACTCAAATCATCTCATCGTATTCCTGTATTAAATGGAGCTTTGCCCTGTCAATTAATGAAGTACGAGCTATATTAAAGTTAGCAGTGCGGCGCATCGCGCATCACTGCTAATAATTAGAAGTGATGCGCGATATAACTAATGAATGTAATTTTAGCTGGTGATATTGGCGGAACTAAAACCTTATTACGCTTAGCAGAAAAGAATAAAGATGGGTTTATAACTTTCTATGAGCAAAGATTTGCCAGTAATAGTTACGTAAGCTTTTCGGATGTTGTCCGAGAATTTATGGCGATCGCCCAAAAACACTTCATCCAAAACCATCTTGAAATCCCTAAATTATCCAGCGCATGTTTTGGCATTGCAGGTCCCGTTCGCGATCGCCAATCCCAACTCACTAATCTCGGCTGGACTCTCGATAGCGATGACCTTGCGGCAGAATTAGGAATTACCCATGTGACCTTGATTAATGATTTTGTGGCGGTGGGCTATGGAGTTTTGGGATTACAGTCTGAAGATATCTATACCTTGCAAACGGGCTTAGTAAAAGCGCGATCGCCCATTGGCGTAATTGGTGCTGGCACAGGCTTGGGTGAAGCATATTTAGGATGGAGTGGCGATCGCTATGAGGTCTATCCCACTGAAGGCGGGCATACGGATTTTGCGCCAAGAAATGAACTGGAAATCGAACTATTGAAATATTTGCAAAAGCGCCACGATCGCGTCTCCGTAGAACGCATTGCGTCAGGAACAGGAATTATCGCCATCTATCAATTTTTGCGCGATTATCTTGGCTTACCTGAATCCAGCGAAATCGCGGCGAAGATTAGACTTTGGGAAGCTGGAAATCAAGATACTGATGCGGCGGCAGCGATCGCAAATGTGGCTTTAGCAAATTACGGTTCTAAGAAGATTGCAGAAAGCGATCGGCTAGCCGTCCAGACCATGCAAATGTTTGTAGAAGCCTACGCATCAGAAATTGGCAACCTCGCCTTAAAATTAATTCCTAATGGTGGCTTATATATCGCGGGTGGCATCGCGCCAAAGATATTACCCTTCCTCCAAGATCCTCAATTTTTAGCAATCATCAAAAGTAAAGGTCGAGTTAGCCCCGTCCTAGAAGATCTTCCTATTCACATTGTTCTCAATCCCGAAGTAGGTTTAATTGGCGCAATGTTTTACGCAGCTACTTCTCTCCCCATAAAGAATTAGTGTTGCGCGGCGAAGCCGCGCAACACTAATTCTTTATGGGATATGCAATGATTTGCACTGCCGATACTTTTATAGATTGTATAGCTGTGGTCACTTGCATTAGGACAAATCAAAACCCAAGAAGCGAGTTGTGGCGCTTCACGCCGCAACTCGTCTTCTGGTTTTGTGTCCTCAAGACTGACCAAAGCTATAAAGAACTACATTCTCTTGTTCGTTAGGATCATTTCGAGAAACGATCGCATGGGCGGCTTCCGTATCACTGAGATTGTGTGGTTGATGTGGCACACCTGCGGGAATAAAAATAAAATCACCAGCCTCATTGATCACCGATTGTCTCAAGCCTTCACCATAGCGAGTTTCGACTTTCCCCTTCACCAAATAAATCGCTGTTTCATAATCTCGATGGAAATGGGGTTCCGCCGCTCCACCCGCAGGGATAATCACTAAATTCATCGATATCCCCTTGGCCCCCGCCGTTGCCCCCGAAATACCAACAAAATATGGCAATTTTTGCAAGGTAGCGGTTTCGCGATCGGGTCGCACGGTAATGATTTGGCTCGAATAATCAGGCAGAGGTTCAGCATTAGTCATCGTAGTTACCTGTGATTTGTTATGCACGAACTAGATTTTTGGGGATGAGGTGAAGCCATACCCCAAAATCTAGTTCTTTATTTTCCTAAGCGTTCATTGTGTCGTAATTCATCCTTAAATACTCGCATTGCTTCAAGGCGCGAAGAGATTTGCACACAGCGTACTATTAGATCAATTTTCAGATCTGGCAAAAGTTGACTTTGCTTAACTTCTTGATAGTCACCGTTTTGAAAAAAGTAAATTCTTAGTTGATTATCTTCCCATAACCAGACTTCAGGAATCTGAAAACGTCGATATTTCTCAAGTTTGTGTAAACTGCCACTGCTTAAAATTACTTCAATGGCAAGGTCGGGATTATCCTTTTTCTCGCCAAGATAATAGGATTCATCTGGCTCAAAGGAAGTTTTCTTTTCTTCACCTCGACGAGTAGCACTACCTACTGGAATAAATTCAATCCCCATTTCAATAAAATAAGTTTCTAAGAACATTCCCAGTAAAGATTTAATCAGTTCGTGGGGTTCTCCAAGAGTCATGAGTTCAATCCATCCATCTAAATAAGTAATGCGTAAACCGCTCGATTCAGCGAGAAGAGATTCTAATGCTTTAAACTGTTGCCAATCATAGGTTCCGGGCATCATCAGTCTTTGTTCTTGATCGGTATCTGACTGCACAGATAAAGTGATTGCCATTTTCCTAGCCTCCTGAAGCGAAGTAGAATCAACTATGAAAAAACCTTAACTTTTCTTTATTCTAACTAACTTCCTCAACTCTAAACCGATCGCTATAAAATTTGTGATAAGAATTTTTTCGTACGTTCTTCTTTAGGATTTTGGAAGAACTCTTCAGGATCTGCCTCCTCGACGATTACGCCGCCATCCATAAACACGATGCGATCGGCGACTTCACGGGCAAAGCCGACCTCATGGGTTACCACTACCATCGTCATCCCTGAATCAGCAAGCGATCGCATCACATCCAAAACTTCGCGCACCATCTCAGGATCGAGGGATGAGGTCGGTTCATCGAAGAGCATGATTTTGGGCTGCATGGCTAAAGCTCTGGCGATCGCTACACGTTGCTGCTGTCCACCCGATAACTGGAGAGGAAATTTGTGAGCTTGCTGAGAGATGCCCACTCTTTCTAATAACTGAATCCCCACTTCCGAAGCCTTGGTCTTTGACCATTTGCGAACCCATGATGGCGCAAGGGTAATATTTTGGAGAACCGTGAGATGAGGGAATAGATTGAACTGTTGAAAAACCATGCCGACTTCTCGCCTGATTGCATCAATGTTGCGATGATTTTCAGGAGAAAGTTCGATGCCTTCAATTAAGATTTTGCCCTGTTGATATTCTTCTAAGGCATTAAATGTCCGTGCAAAGGTGGATTTACCAGAACCTGATGGGCCCATAATCACCACCACCTCACCACGATTGACCGTCAGGCTCACACCTTTGAGAACATGGAAATTGCCGTACCACTTATGGACATTCTGCGCCACGATCATTGGCTCAGACATGGAGGGAGGAGAATCTAAGGGTTCTTGCATGATTTTTGGGAGGTGGTTTGAATATCCAGCATAAAAGTAGCTTAGCTATTTTTATGCTCAATTAGAGCGTATTTTGATGGATAACACGGGCATCTAATCCCAGTTCCGATCGCATGATTGTTTTGACAACTTCAGCGCGATCGCGATCGGGATAGCCTTGCACCATAATGATATTACCAAAGCGCGAAGGGATAATTTTGGCGGAAGGGACAACACTCTTGACGCGATTGAAGGTAGCGTCTTCGTTGGTAGGAATCACCACCAGATAGGGAGCTTGCTCACGCGCAGGGGGCGGGATTAGGGCGGCGACTCGATTGTTATAGGGAATTGGAATAGGCGGCAGTGGTGAGAGGGGAGTAGGTATGGGATTATCAGGTATTGTCTGTGGTGGCGGCGTATTCGGGATAAATTGCGTGGCTGGTGGACTAGGAATCTGGGGTGGTAAGGTCGGTACTGGATCGCGATCGATCAGAATATCATTGGAACTTTGAGGGCGGTTAGGTGATGGATTAGAGGGTTTGGGCGTACTGGGGAGAATGGGTGCATTGTCCCAACTTGGCTTCGGTGAATTATTGGGTGAATTATTGGATTGAGGAACATCGGGAAGAGGTTCAATGAATACTGTGTTATTAGAAGGCGCGAGGGCAGGCGGCGGCGTTGCGGGAGGCTTAAAACTAGTTTCAGGCGATCGCGTGATTTCTACAGCATCAACGGTGCTACTCGCCACATTTGGCACAGGTGTTTTGGGAGGATTATTAAGCGGCGGTACTGGGGTGTTAGCTAATTGGGGTGCGGGAGCCGTTGGAGTATCACCGCTAAAGGAAATTTCACCCGCAATCTTTTTAGGATCGAGTTCGTTACCTACCGCCACCTGCGGCACTCCCGAATTATTATTGAGATCCTTGCCTCCATTATTACGGAAGATATTTTTGCCAAGATTAAGGGAAGTTCCCAAATCAGGAGTAGGATAGCCCTTGCGATCTTGGAGAATGACCACGCCATTGCGTTTGTTATCGGTGATTAAGTTATTGCGTAAGGTGGGCGCAGACAAGTTGGAAATAATGATGCCATCGGTGTTGTTAATAATATTGTTGTTGCTGACATTCACTTGGGACTTCTGCCCGATCGCTAACCCAAAACCCGTACTTTCAAAAATGTTATTGCGAATTTCCCCCGTGCTACTGCCCACTGCTGACAGCCCATTGGCTCCATTATTCTTAAATACATTCTCATTGACGATCGCATTTGCAGTTCCTGTTAAAAATAAGCCTTCGCGATCGCTACTGACAAAACTATTATTGTTAATCACCACCCCCTTAGAGGATTCCACCCATAGAGCCGTCCCCCTTGTACTCGGATTCGTCAGGGTAATTCCTTCAACTCTGACATTATCTTCAGCAAGAACTGTAATATTTTGACTGGCAAAGGAAGGGCTAATAAATCTACCACTACCCTTAATCACCGTATTTATACCCCTAACCGATGGCTCGCCGCGCAATGTCACTCCTGAGGGAAGTTTAATCGGAAATGATTCCCCTGTCTCTTGACTGTATAGTCCCTGATTAAGTTGGATGACGGTTCCTGCTAAGGGTTTAGTGGCGATCGCGGCGGTAATTGACGGATAAGGATTATTGGGCGAACCATCACCACCCGTAGGATTTGGAATTGGGGTTACATAGATTAGCGCCGCAGTTTGGGGAAGGGCGGCAGGTTCCTGTTGACTAATTTTCCATGTGGTTGGCGGCAAAGTTGTCACTGGCAACGCAGGCTGTGCCAAGGTCGGCTGCCCGATCGCCCAAAACGTCACACCTATGGCGATCGCCCTAAAGAAACGAATCTTGCACCGCATACAGGAAATCCTCTTAATCGACATACTTTAGCCAATCAAAATACACGAAAAACTTTAACCTTGCCAAGTTAAGCACAAAAAAGGGATTGCGTAGCAATCCCTTTTTTGTGCTTAACCTTGTCTTCTTTTTTCTGAAAGCCGCATTAAGATTTCTGTATGGACTTCGCGGGTAATGGGATAAAAATATGCCAAGACTAAACCAATAATCAAAGCGATCGTTGGCAAGGGACCGATCGCCACCCTAATCGCAAATAAGGCGGATTCAGGCTGTACTGGCAAAGGCTGACAGGCGACACTTTCTTTAAATTGCGCCCAAGACAAACCAATCCCTAACAAAAATAAGCCGCCAGCCAGTCCAAACTTTTGTAATAGCACCATGAAAGCATAGAAAATTCCTTCGCGACGCTGCCCCGTTTCCAATTCATCGAGATCGGTCACATCGGGAATCATTGACCAAGGAATGAGATAGGCGGTAGAAACTCCTGCACCAGCCATAATTGCCAATACATAGAGCAGTACCACTTGACCTTCTTGCAAGAAAAATAATCCTGCCTGAGCAATAATCCATATTCCAGAACCCATAAAATAGGCGGCTTTTTTGCCAAATCTTTTGCTGATGGCACTCCATACCGATAGCATGACTAGAGCAGTTCCTTGGACAGCGATCGTCACCAAAATAAAATCACTCTCCTGCATCTTCATCCAATTAACGACGAAATAGGGAATGATGGAAGCGGTGATTTGTAAGGCGAGCCATGAGCAGAAGTAAATGCCAATCACAAATAGGAAGGGACGATTGTTAAAGACAACTTTTAGCTGTTCCACAAAGCTCATTTCTTCAGTTTCATCAATCATTGATGTATTTTGGAGGCGGTGGCGATCGCTAGCGATCGCTCTTTTTTTAATTCCAAGCACACACCAATAAATTGAGATAGTCGAGATAATCGCACAGACCGCACCCAGCACGATATACTGCATTCCGCCCGTGTTACAACTGCCTGTTTGCCGTGCAGGATCTTTGAAAAAGGCAAAGATGATTTGGGCAATAATCAGCGAGACTATACTGCCACCGATGGAAAAGGTAAAACGGAAAGTATTCAGACTTGTCCGTTCATTGTAGTCCTGTGTAATTTCGGGAGTGAGCGCGGTATAGGGCAGGTTAACCGCCGTGAAGAAGGTATTAAAAATGATGCTCACAATGGCGTAATACCAAAACAGCGTCATTTTGTCGGTACTAGGGACTATCCATTGCGCGAGGAAGGTCAGACCAAAGGGAATTGCCGAATAAATCATCCAAGGCAATCGCCTTCCCATTTTCGATTTAGTGCGATCGCTGAGTACCCCAATAATCGGATCGTTAATCGCATCAAAGATTTTGCCAATCAATAAAACTAGACCCGCAAGGGCGGGATCAAGTCCTGCAACATTGGTAAAAAAGAATAATAGAAAGAATGAGAGCAGATTAGTGGTGATCGAAGTGCCAAGATCACCTGCACCATAGGCAAGTTTTTCACCAAAAGTAAGTTTGGCTTGGGTGAGGTCATATTCAGATGCATCAAAGGAATTCTCAGAATTACTCATAGCTTAATTGTGTAGGTAGGTAGGCAGCAATGTGGACTTAAATGACGGATTACGCGATCGCTAAAACAATTTACCGTTTCCATTCAATATGTCCATTAATATTAAAATCCTCAAAGGTATTGAGAATACTAACGCAAAAATCTTGTAATTCCTGATTATTTTCTTTCTCAGCAAGTTCATACAGTCGAATAAACATCTTTTTCCCTGTTTCAGTCTGTTTGAAGTTTTTCTTAAGAAAGTTATGCTGGCTACACAGAGTTTGACCATTTTCAATTGTGGCTAATCCCCCCATATCTTTAGGCTTGATATGATCAATGTGTAATTCCACTCCATTCTCTCGACCTGCTCCACAAATTACACATTTATATCTATCTCGCTTTAAAATCTCTTGCTTTTGAACACTTGTAAAATCTTGTTGTTGCTTATCTTGAGCATATTTAGGGGCATATTTATAAATCCCCTTTGATATTTTTTGTAGGAAACCTCTTTGATATAAAGATCTAATTCCTCTATCAGGATCTCTAAATATTTTCCCAGTACGCTCAAGATATGCAGACGTAACCCAATCAACAACATCTTTAGTATGTATTTCAAGATTGGGATGCATTGAAAAATATTCTTTGATAAGACTAATTTGAGCTAAGCTTTGTTCTTTAGATTTATCACCTTTATCATTACTATTAGGCACTAATCAAGCTCCCTTTAACTTGAAAATTATTTGAAATAACTTGATAACTCTCTAACAATGCAATTAAATTTATTGCAACTTGACGAACCACTGGGACTGCAACTGAGTTGCCAAATTGTCTATACATTTGAGTTCTAGAAACAGGAATAATAAAGCTTTGAGGATATCCCATGATTGCTTTACATTCATTTTCACTAAGCAATCTAATTCCAGTTTCTCCATCTTTAACAAAAGTTCCAGTTAGTCTTTGAATTTTATGATAGGTCGAACATAATGTCTTAACTTGAACTTTAGAGGTTTGATCAATTAGTTCTGGTCTACCATCATCTTGCTTAAATAGATATGATTCCTGTAAATGCTTAGATATTGAATAACCACTGATATTTTTTTCTACATATGAGCCTACATATTCTTTGTTTTTTATGGGTAAAGGGAATCTAAAATCAGGTATATCTTTGGAGATGTCCTCAGATATGCCTACTATAAATATTCTTTTTCTAACCTGTGGCACACCATAGTCTTTGGCATCTAAAATACTCCAAAATACATGATATCTAATATCGGGTTGACTAAAAAAAAGGTATTGTCTATTTATAGATACGGATAGAGTATCTAATATAATTCTTAGCGTTTTTCCATGATCATGAGTTACTAATCCTTCAACATTTTCTAGAATAAAAGCCTTTGGTCTTTTATTATTTAAGATTTTAACCACATCATAAAATAGAGTTCCTTGAGTAGGATGAGCAAATCCTTCCCGCTTGCCGATTGAACTAAATGGTTGACAAGGAAACCCAGCAGTTAATATGTCGATATCTGGAATAGAAGATGTTTGAATTTGAGTAATATCTCCATTGGGAATATCGCCAAAATTAGCTTTGTATGTCATCTGTGCATATTTATCCCACTCAGAAGAAAATACACATTTACCACCTATGCTCTCTAGAGCAAGCCTAAAACCTCCAATACCTGCAAATAAATCTGCAAAAACAAAACTCATTTTTATTTCTAAATCTTTATTCTTGTTTACTATACACGCTATTAATTTGTAAATGAGATTGCCCAAATCTCCCAATTCCCGAAAATGCGATCGCCTCAACACTCAAGGCAAAATCCTGAATCTTGCTTGCTTGAAAACCCTATTATGTCAAGCTCTGCTTGGCATAATAGGGTTAGTCACTTTTATAATTTTTTACAATTTTTATAGTCATGAATCCAGAGCAAATATCAAGTCCGACCTCTACGCCTTCCCATAAATTACGCAATCTATTAGTGGCGATCGCCGCGATTATCTTAACGACAGCCCTATATTTGGGATTTCAGACCCAGCAAAGCAGTACATCTCTCGATGCAGTCGCCGCCGCCGCCCAGCCCATTGATGTGGCTCTGGCGAATGATAAGCCCACCACCATTGAGTTCTATGCGGATTGGTGTAGCAGTTGTCAGTCGATGGCTGCGGATAATTTGTCACTGGAGCAGGAATATGGCGATCGCATGAATTTTGTAATGCTGAATGTGGACAATACTAAGTGGTTGCCCGAAATTACTAAATATCGCGTTGATGGGATTCCTCGATTTATTTTCTTAGATCGCCAAAATCAAGCGATCGGTGATGCGACGGGTGCGATTCCCCGCGAAATTATGGCTGCAAATATTGAGGCGGCGATCGCTAATCAGTCTTTGCCCCATAACAGTATTAGTAGCGATCGCACTTCGCCCATGAAAGAACCCAAAGCCTCCGACAACGCCCAACCAAGGGATCACGGCAAAAAGCCAGTATAAAAAAGGCGGCGCGATGCGCCGCTTTCACAGATTAAAAAAAGCGGCGCATCGCGCCGCTTTTTCAGGGTTTTTTAAGGTGTTTGGCGAGTTACTTCGGGGGTAGTTGGTAATGTGTTTGGCGAAGGCGATGCGTTAGGTGTTGCATTTGGTAATGGCAACGGAATCGACTCAATCACACTGGTACTACCACCATTGCTAGGAGTTGCCGAAGGATTAGAGTTTGTGGCATCCGTAGAATTAGAATTCGCAGGATTAGCATTATTAGCAGGTAAACTGCCCCCAGTTAAGAAAAACTCATAGGTAGCTCGCGAAATCTGACGGATTAACTCATTAGCTCGCTGATCATTGTCAGGACGCTTTACCATGACCGCGATCGCATAGCGCTTACCATTCGGCATATCCACGATCCCCGCATCACCCACAGCTAAGCCAATATCTCCAGTTTTATGAATAATTCGGGCTTCTTCGCCAATCCCCTGTGGCAAAAGCGTATTAGTAATTGGGCGACGCATGATATCCATAAAGCGATCGCGACTGCGGGGTTCGATCAACTTACCGCGATCGATCATCGCTAACAAGGTCACCAAATCCTGAGTACTAATCGTATTTGTTCCCTCTAAATCTGGCAGTTGATTATTGATAACAATCGAATTCAAGCCCCAAGATTTAAAGCGTTGATTAAGAACCGCAAGGCCACCTAAGCGTTTGATGATCATGTTCGTGGCAGTGTTGTCACTAATCACGATCATTTTAGTGGCAGTTTCTAAAGCCGAAATCTTTGTGCCTGTGGGTAAATATTGCAAATCGCCAGCCTGACCAACTTTGACATCGGCGGTCATTTCTAGCTGCTCATCAAGCTTAATTTTGCCTGCATCTACATCTTGAAAAAAAGCTACCAAAATGGGCGTTTTGATGGTGCTTGCCGCCGCAATCGCTTGATTTGCGCCGATCTGAGCAAAGGCTCCTGAGTCAATATCCACCACCATCATTTGCATGGATAGATCTTTTTCCTTGGCAGCTAAATCTTTGATCTTGCTCACTAAGGTCGTTGCTTCAGTCTTGAGTTCTAGCGGAACTATTTCTTTATTTTTAGTCTCCTCTTTGGCAACCACCTCTGGCACAGTGTTTTTAGTTCGCATAGATTGCTGATTTTGCCAGAAGGAGATCGCTGTCCCTGCAATGACACTCAATCCCACCCCAGCGATCGCTAGCCGTAGGACTTGCCAACCAAAAGATTTTGCAGGAGATTTAATGGGGATCGGGCGATTGGGAGGATTGCCAGATGGTTTGCGGCGCGTCCTTACCTCGGTCTTCGCTTCAGGGCGATTGGCTGACGGATTTTGACTACGCTGTTCAGGACGGGCTTCAATTCGACCTTGACGATTGGGGAGGGGCTTAACCTTATTTTCAGCTAAGCGAGTTTCAAAGCGATGATCGATAATTGGCTCAGGCGATCGCGTGGGACGAGGCTTCGGGTCGGAACTTAAGGGACGCAGAATGGAGTCACTGCTTGTCACAGCCTTAGTGCGACGCTCTCGCAATTTATTTAAACGCGCTTCTCGGCTTTTGTCGGTAGCGTCAGGCGATGAAAAGTTTCTTGGTTCCACTGCTATTTATAACTCCGATACAAGAATTTCTCTGGATTTTTCCCAAAAAATTGACTTAGTCAATTTTTTTTAGAAGTAAGTAATGTCTCTAAGCTTTCTTCAAGAAATTTACTATGCAAATTTCTTGAAGAAGTCAGTCAAGATGGGCTGTAGCCCAATTGACTTGGCGTAAAATTCCTCGCAGCATCGTCACCTCAGCAGAAGTTAGATTTGCGCGATCGCCTATATGCCGAAACTTTTGCAACCGAGCAAAGGCTGTATGTGGATAAACATAGCCAATCTTGAGCAATATCGCTTCAAGTTGCTGGTAGTAAGCCTCTACCTCTTCGCGGGGGGCAAGGTCTATGGGTGCTGACTTTAGCAAATCTTGCGCGATTTGGCTAGTCAAATTTTCGTGACATTGGGGATTCACTTGCAGCAGTTGCCATTGATAGCAGCAAATGCCTACGGCTTGGGCTAAATTTAGCGATGGATAATCAGGATTAACGGGGATTCGCATTACCTGTTGGCAATGTTGAATTTCGGCATTGCTTAGCCCACGATCCTCCGCCCCAAAGACGATCGCACTGGTGGTTACTTGCGATAACCAAGTTAGCCCTGTCTGGGGATCAGTAACCGCTAATTCGCCATTGTCAATGCGCCCTGCGGTAGCGATCGCTCGCTGACAACCAACTAAGGCGGCAGGTAAACTATCAACGATTCTTGCTTTTTCTAAAATTTCTGGCGCATGGACTGCCATCTGTAGGGCTTCTTCGCTGAGGCGATCGCATTGCGGATTAACTAACCACAGTTCCGACAATCCAAAATTTTTCATGACTCGCGCCACTGAGCCAAGGTTTCTCGCCCCCGCCGTCTCAATTAACACGATTCTAGGATTTGACATATAGCGATCATATTATTATTCGTATGGATTGGGATTTTATAGCTCTAGTTTTATGTCCTGATACCAAATCACGAAAGTGCGGCAACACTTTTGTGATTTAAAAACCAAATCCAGTAAGGTTTTTAAAATGAAGAAATGGTGTAGCCATTTCTTCATTTGGTATGACTAGGATGGCTACAGCTACAGAAGCAAAATAAATACATTATCAATGGACTTACCACTCGTCTATCATCCCAACTACGTCGCCCCGATCGCGAATACCCATCGCTTCCCGATGGAAAAATTTCGGCTACTGTATGAGATGTTGATTGCCGATGGAGTAGCCAGATCAGAACAGTTTTATCGACCAGAATTACCAGATTTAGAGGTTATTGCTTCAGTCCACGATCGCCAATATGTCGAGGCATACTGGCAAGGCACTCTGGAACACAAAGCTCAACGCCGCATCGGGTTGCCTTGGACTCGCGAACTTGCCTACCGCACTAGAATTGCCGTGGGCGGATCGCTTTTAACGGCGAGACTTGCACTTCAGCATGGCTTAGCTTGTAACACCGCAGGGGGAACCCATCATGCTTTTCCTAGCTATGGTTCAGGCTTTTGTATTTTTAATGATCTGGCGATCGCTTCGCGAGTACTGCTCAATGAGGGGCTAGTTAAGAAGATATTAATTGTTGATTTGGATGTGCATCAAGGGGATGGTACAGCGCTTATTTTTCAGGATGAGGCGAAGGTATTTACCTTCTCGATGCATTGCCAGATTAACTTCCCTTTGGTTAAGCAAATCAGCGATCGCGATGTTCCATTGCCTGAAGGGATGGAAGACGATGCTTATTTACAAACTCTTGCCAATCATCTGCCCGATTTATTAACGGAATTTAAGCCCGATCTGGTGCTTTATGATGCGGGTGTTGATCCGCATATTAGCGATCGCCTTGGTAAACTGGCTCTCACCGATGCGGGACTCTATCGGCGCGATATGCAGGTTTTGAGTACCTGTGTGTCTCAAGGTTTTCCTGTGGCAAGTGTGATTGGGGGCGGTTATTGCGAAGATATGCGATCGCTGGTCTATCGGCATTCGCTCTTGCATCGTGCCGCTAGTGAGGTTTATCGCCACTATCGCCTTTAAAAACAGAAAATGGCGTAGCCATTTTCTGTTTTTAAAGTGCAAGAAAATAGGGGGGTAAGTAGCGAAAAAAACAAATTTGTAGCGCACGCGCAGGGTGCGCCACAAATTTTGTTTTTTTAAGAAAGTGTGGTCACACTTTCTTGATTTGGTATTATCCGAAATATAGGTTTAAACTATATAATCAATTTTTTAGATTCGGCTAAGTAGCTGGGCATCATTAAAATATAAAACCCTAAAAGCTGTAGCTTACGCTGCGCTTGCGCTATAGCTTTTGGTTTTATATTTTAATGATGCCTCGCTAGTTATCTATAATTTAAGGCACTTCTTTTTGCTCTAATCACAATCCGAAAAGGCAACAATGGGCAATACATCTAATCAGGCTTCAGAAAATATTTCATCTGATAATAAAGAGCTATTACAAGAGCTATCGATGACTTTAGAACTCTATGAAGATGAGTTTAAGTTACTCTTAGCCCGATGTAATTATCAAGATTTGCGCGATCGCCTGATTACTCACCTTAAGGAAATTCACCCCCAAGCGATTTATGAAATAAAGTTGCCGCGATCGCAAAAGGATCTCTATAGCTACATCATGGCTCAAGTGCGATCGGAGACTCCCAAAGTATTGTCGATTGTGGGGCTAAATGAGCTGGAAGATTTACACGCCGCACTTTTGGATATCAATCTCAATCGTGAGATGTTTCGCAATAATTGTCCTTATCCGATTATTTGGTGGATTTCTGACAGTACCCATAAGCGAATTATTCGGACTGCGCCAGACTTTGAGAGTTGGACGACGACGCTAGAGTTTCCCATTGATACCGATGAGTTACTGACTTCTCTACATGATGGCAGTGAAGCTCTCTTTAGTCATGTGCTTGAGCCGAGTAAGATTCCTTTTTTCAAAAAGTTAGGAGAGATTGATCAGCTAGGTTCCCTTCAATGCTCTGAACTAGAAATAGCACTCAAGGATTTAAGCGATCGCGGTTTGAATATTGAACCAAAATTGCAAGCAAATCTTAACTTTATTCGCGGTTTAGATGCGCTGCCGCCAAGTAGTTCGCCTAAAAAAGCTCTGGAATATTTGCAAGCAAGTTTGACATATTGGCAGCTTGTAGCAGATTTTGAGCGTTCTGGGCTATTACTTAATCAAATTGGCGAATTAAATTATCAAATCACCGATGCTGAAAAAAATCGTCCTCCAGAGTGGAACATAGCAAGATCAGCATTTCAAGCTTCTATCGAATTTTTTGAAAAAGCGAATCGTCCTGATCTTTTAGCAGATGTGATTCTGCGATTGGTCATGACGGCTAAACGAATGGATGATTGGGATGCTATGGAATCTCTAGTTCAAAAAGCCTTACCTCTACATCTTGAGTTTCATAATGCTTATCACCTTGCCTTAGATCATCGATATTTGGCTGAAATTGCGATCCGAAAGCAGGACTGGGAATCTGCCAGAACTCAGGCAAAGATGGCTTTATCTTTTTTAACCCAAGTACCAGAAGCAAATCAAGAATGGCGCAATTTATATTTATCCACAATCGCTGAAACTGAAATCAGACTTGGTAATGATCGAGAAGGATTGCAATTATTGCTTGAGGCCAGAGAGTTAGGAGATACGGGACATCCAAAGGTTAATATTGCCTTTTTGATAGAATTGCGATCGCTTTACACTAGACAAAAGCAATATCTTGAAGCTTTTGTCACTAAGCAAGAACAATTTGCGATCGAGCAGCAGTATGGTTATCGGGCTTTTATTGGTGCGGGAAGATTGCAGGGTAAGAAGTCGGTCGGCAAATCGCAAACTGATGTGGCAACGGAAATAGAAGCTTCGGGACGGAAGCATGATCTTGATGAGTTAATCACGCGCATTGCTAAGCCTAGCTATAAGATGATTGTGCTGTATGGCAAATCTGGCGTGGGCAAGAGTTCGTTAGTGAATGCAGGATTAATCCCCAAGTTGGAGCATACTTCGTTTGAGGGTAGAGATGTTTGCGCGATCGCTATGCGAGTTTATACAAATTGGGAAGAGGAGTTAGAGAAGGCTTTGAAGCCCCTCACCCCCCAGCCCCCTCTCCCAATGGAAAGTAAAGCCCTCACCCCCCAGCCTCCTCTCCCATGGGGAAAGGGGGAGACAGATTCTTTGTCTATAGATAAAGAATCTGAGAATGAAGTCTTGCTCCCCTCGCCCTCTGGGAGAGGGGCTGGGGGTGAGGGCATCATTGCGAAACTGCGAGAAAAAGAATCGCAAAACTTCCGTTTAGTTTTGATTTTTGATCAATTTGAGGAGTTCTTTTTTGTTTATTACAATCAACCTACTGAGCGTCGCCGCTTTTTTGAATTTATTGGAAAGTTGCTGAATGACTCGCAAAATCTATCTTCGCTGAAGGTGGTTTTGTCGTTGCGGGAGGACTATCTGCATTATTTGCTGGAGTGCAATCAGATTGAGAGTATGGCAGCGATCGATCAAGATATTCTCAGTAAGAATGTGTTGTATCGGGTGGGGAATCTCAAGGTCGAGGCGGCTAAGTCGCTGATTCAGACTCTTACTCAGAAGTCTCGATTTTATTTGGAGCCTGAGTTGATTGGGGCGATCGCAGATGATCTCAAGGATGAGCTAGGTGAGGTACGTCCAATAGAGCTTCAGGTGGTGGGGGCGCAGTTGCAACAGGAGGGGATCAAGACTTTGGAGCAATATCGTCTGTTGGGTGCGAATCCGAAGGCGACATTAGTAGAGCGATATTTGAATGATGTGATTGTGGATTGTGGGGAGGAGAATCAGCGCTTAGCTAAGTTTTTGCTGTTTATGATGACGGATGAGCGGGGGACTCGTCCACTAAAGACTCGTGTGGAGTTAGAGAAGGATTTGCATGATTTGCTGACTGAGATGCAGGGAGATACATCGGCGTTGGATTTGGTGTTGGAGATTTTTGTGCGATCGGGTTTGGTGGTGTTAATCCCTGAGTCACCTTTGGATCGGTATCAGTTGGTGCATGATTATTTAGCGGAGTTTATCCGTGCGTCGCAAGCGCCTGAGATGGCGAAGTTGCAGCAGGAGTTAATGGAGACTAGGGAGACATTAAAGCAAACTGTGGATCGGCTGAGTGTTGCGGTGAAGGATGAAGAGGCGGCGAAATTTAAGGCAAGGGGTCGGAGTCGGTTGGCTTTTGGGGTGGGGATTGTGGCGAGTGTGATGGCAGTTGGTGCAGGAATTGCGAGTTTTATTGCATTAAAAAGTAGTGTTGACTCAAAATTTATCTCTGATAGTTACAAGATGGTATCGTTGCTGAATGGAAATCTTCAGCTTGAGGCTTTAGTTGAGGCAGTGGAGACGGGGGAGAGATTACAAAAAAATGCGATCGTCTCTCCTGATACCAAGATCCGTGTAATTACCTCTATCCAAGAAGTTGTCTATGCCATGCAAGAAAAAAATCGTCTTCTTGGGAATAACGGTTTTGTCACAAGCATATCTTTTAGTCCCGATGGCAAGACTATCGCCTCTGGCAGTTCTGACAACACTATTAAATTGTGGAGTCTGGAAGGCAAAGAACTCCAAACCTTCAAAGGGCATAGCGCTATTGTATGGAGCGTCGCCTTTAGTCCCGATGGCAAGACGATTGCCTCTGGTAGTAGGGACGCAACTATTAAGTTGTGGAATTTGGAAGGTAAAGTACTCCAAACCTTAAAAGGACATAGCGGATTGGTCGCAAGCGTAGCTTTTAGTCCTGATGGCAGTACTTTAGCCACAGGGAGTTCTGATCGCACCGTCAAATTGTGGAATCTGGAAGGCAAAGAACTTCAAACTTTCAAAGGGCATAGCGATAGTGTCTGGAGTGTAACCTTTAGCCCCGATGGTAAGTCTATTGCTACTGGCAGTGATGACAGAACAGTCAAGTTATGGAATCTTGAAGGCAAAGAACTTCAGACCTTCAAAGGGTATAGCGATAGTTTCCCTAGCTTAGCCTTTAGTCCTGATGGCAAAATGATAGCTACTATTGGTAATAATACGGTCAAATTGTGGAATCTGGAAGGTAGAGATCTCCAAATCTTTAAAGGGCAGATTAATGATATCTGGAGGATTGCCTTTAGTCCCGATGGTAAAGCTATCATTACAGGAGATTTGAACGGAGGCGTTAAATTGTGGAATCTGGAAGGTAAAGAAATTCAAGCTTTCAAAGGGCATAGTGCTAGTATCTGGAGTGTTGCCTTTAGTCCCAATGGCAAGGTGATCGCCACTGGTAGTTTTGACAGAACCGTCAAATTGTGGAATCTTGAACCCAAAGAACTTCCAACTATCAAGGGGCATAGTAATGGTGTTAGTAGCATAGCTTTTAGTCCTGATGGTAAAATCATTGCCACTGGTAGTTGGGATAACATTGTAAAACTGTGGGATTTAGACGGTAAAGAAATCCAAAGCTTAAAAGGGCATAGCGATAAAGTCAATAGTGTAGCTTTTAGTCCCGATGGCAAGACGATTGCCTCTAGCAGTTGGGACAACACTATTAAATTGTGGAATCTGGAAGGCAAAGAATTCCAAACTTTTAAAGGACATAATAGTGGTGTTAATAGTGTAGTCTTTAGTGCTGATGGCAAAAATATTGTCACAGGAAGTGATGATAATACTATTAAGTTGTGGAATCTGGAAGGCAAAGAACTCCAAACTTTCAAAGGACATAACAGTGGAGTCATCAGCGTCGCCTTTAGTCCCGATGGAAAGAAGATTGCCTCTAGCAGTTGGGATAACACTGTCAAATTGTGGAATCTGGAAGGCAAAGAACTGCAAACTTTTAAAGGGCATAGCAATAGTGTTTATGGCGTAACTTTTAGTCCTGATGGCAAGACTATCGCCTCTAGCAGTTCTGACAACACTATTAAATTGTGGAATCTGGAAGGCAAAGAACTTCAAACTTTCAAAGGGCATAGCGCTGTTGTATGGAGCGTCGCCTTTAGTCCCGATGGAAAGAAGATTGCCTCTGGTAGTAGGGACAACACCATCAAATTGTGGAATTTGGAAGGAAAAGAACTCCAAACTTTCAAAGGACATAGCAGTAGTATCAATAGCGTAGCCTTTAGTCCTGATGGTAAAACCATTGCCACAGCAAGCGCTGACAAAAAGCTCAAATTGTGGAGTTTAGATTTAGAGCGTCAGAAGGGACTTGGCTGCTACTGGTTGCAAGACTACATTGCTACAAATCCAGACTTACGACAAAAACTAGCAACTTGTCGCGATCCTCAAATCCTAAAAGCGGCGGCTCCTGCCCTAGTTGCCGAGGCAAGAACTAAAGGGATGATCGGCAAACCTGAAGTTGCTCTATCACTATTTCAGGAAGCAAAGAAATTAGATAGTAGTATTGCCCTCGATCCACAAACAGAGATTAACCCTTACTTTATTCCTAAAGGTGAACGCTTAGCGAGAGAAGGCGATATCAAGGGAGCTGTAGTTGCTTATGAGGAAGGCATCAAGCGAAATCCAAATATTCAAGTCTCAGCCGATTCGTGGAATACACTTTGCTGGAATGGCAGTTTATACAAGTCAGCAAGTCAGGTTATTTTTGCTTGCGATAATGCCGTTAATCTGGAACCCAATAATCTCTTTTTTTACAAAAATAGAATTATAGCAAAAGCACTTGCAGGTGATAGAAATGGTTCAATTGCTGAAATTGAAAGTTCTCTCTTAAAAATTTATCGAGAGAATCTTGAAAAAATGCTCTCAATTAGAGCTAGAGATTATGTATATCAATATACTTTCTCAGAACATCAAGGATGGCTAGAGGAACTAACGGAGGGCAAAAATCCATTTACCGATGAGAAGTTAGAAGAATGGCGGCAACAGGCGAAAAAGGATAAAGATTCTTAATGGTTAAGTCGGTAATCAAAAGTAACCTTTAAATGCCCAGATCCCCGACTTTTTCTCCGCCATCAAAAGTGATTTATCAAGTTTACAAAAAAAGTCGGGGATCTTAATTTCTGCTCTTCAGTTGGCGATCTAAGCGATTATCTACAAACTATGTGGGTAAATGGTAAGCTTTACAATGTGCGTGAGGCAACCAAAAATGAGCAACTTCTCTTCTTCAGAAACCTCTAACGATCGCGATGAATATCCTCAAGTAACACAAGCAGATTTAGATCGCGCTAAATTCCGCATTGGCATGAAACCCTCACCACACAAACAAAGTATCACACTCTCATTAGATGCCAACCTCATTGAATACTTCAAATTAAAAGCAGGAGAAAGTGGATATCAAAACCTAATTAACGAAATCTTGCGTCAAGCCAAAGAGAATGAAGAGTTAGGAAAAGTTTTGCAATGATAGATGCTAAGCGATCGCGCAGCACCACTAACTATCCATACATTTCCGTAATAATCCTTCTTAACTGAGCAGCCTCATCTTCAGCCAAAACATCAATCTTATTTTTGAGACGAACCTTGCTAATAGTACGAATCTGATCTACAGCAATCTCTGCATCCGAGCCAGCACAACTAATTTGCAAACGACTGCGCCATTTTGGATGCAGCTTAGAAGTTAACGGACAAATCACCACAGTATCTAGAGCAGAATTCATCGCATCTTGACTAATCACAACCACAGGACGGATTTTGCTAATTTCACCACCAAGCGTAGGATTTAGATCAGCAAAATAAATTTCATAGCTTTTGGGTTGCAACTTCATCCATCTCAATTCCATCTAAAACAATATTTTCAAAATCTTGCCAATCTTCCCGTTCCTGAGCCATTTCCCGAAAAGTCTCCTCCCAAGATAACTTCACATCATCCACCTTACGCAACAAGATCCCTCGCTCCGTCTCTTCCAAAAGCAACTCATCAGCAAAGCCATACTTTTGTAATATCGACTTAGGCAATCTCACGCCTTTAGAGTTGCCAATCGCAACTAATTTAATATTTTGAACTTGTGGCTGCTTTTTCATGCCCTTTAAATAGCGACAATCGAGAAAATAATTTACAAACTGTAATTACAGTAGTTACTTTTTAGTAGGATGTCAAGATAATAATGCGATCGCCCTATTTCATTGGAGTGTGGACTATCATAGGCTCATATTCAGTCAGCTTTTTAGAAATATAGCAATGAGTCACAAAGCGATCGAGTTACCAGCATCCTGTGACTTCTCAGATTATTTCAAACTCAACTATTACCCCAAAGATCTTTTGGCATACTTTGGTTATACATGGCAGGTTGCTAAACTCACCTTACCCAAAACTTTGCAAATAATTACTTCTTTAACTGATTTGCAACATCGGATAGAACGTAATTTACTTAGAATTGCCTTTGATAGCGAACTAGCTAGACGCGAATTTTTGATTGCTCCCGTCCTTATGGAAGTTATGGATTATATCGATACACAGCTATTTGTATCCTATCCATTAATGGTCACTGAGCAATTAAAAGGCTCCCTAGATTACTATCTAGAAGCATCTCAGCAATTATTGATTATTGAAGCAAAGGATGAGAATCTTGAGCGGGGATTTAAGCAGCTAGCAGTAGAACTAATTGCTGTGGACATAGCAGCAATCAGTGATTGCTCTACACTTTATGGGATTGTCTCAATTGGCAAAATATGGCAATTTGCAAAATTAGATCGTAAATCTAAGCAGATGACTCAGGATGTAAGTTTGTATCGAGTACCTGAAGATCTCAGTGATTTAGTAACAAGCTTAATTGGGATTTTAGAGGAAAAATAAGTATAAAGCGTGAGGCAAACAAAAATGAGCAACTTCTCTTCTTCAGAAACCTCAGATGCCAACCTCATTGAATACTTTAAATTAAAAGCAGGAGAAAGCTGCGGACAGATCACTTTTATAGCTATCAGTCATGTTAAGACACAAACAAAATCCCAAAAGAGAATGGCGGCGCAAAGCACCGCCACTTTCTTTTGGGACAACTCTAGAAACTTAAACCGCGATCGCCACAGGACTATCGAGCTTTTTGAGTTGCTGGACTAGTAGGCTCAAGAACAAGCCAACATCGGTAACAACACCAACGGATTCTACAGATCCGCGATCGGCTAGCTTAGTTACCACCGCAGGATTGATATCGACACAGACCATCTTCACGCCTGCGGGAGTCATGTTACCCACACCGATGGAATGGAGCATTGATGAAAGCATCAAAATCATGTCTGCACCACGAATTTGTTCGCTGTAAAGGCGTTGAGCTTCGAGTAAATCCATTACCGTGTCAGGTAAAGGACCGTCATCACGAATGGAACCTGCCAGTACAAAGGGAACATCATTCTTTACACATTCGTACATTACGCCAGTCTTCACAAAACCAGCTTCAACTGCCTTGTGAATGCTGCCATAGCGACGCACAGAGTTAATCACCTTCAAGTGGTGACGATGTCCGCCCTTAACGCTCACCCCACGCTTAAGATCGACACCTAGGGAAGTTCCCATCGAGGATTGCTCCATGTCGTGAACAGCGATCGCATTACCACCAAGCATCGACTGCACATAGCCTTCACGAATTAAGTAAGCTAGGTGAGGAGCGCCGCCAGTATGTACGACAACAGGACCACAGGAGACAACTAATTTGCCACCGCGATCGCGAATTTGACGTAGTTCCCATGCGATTTGCTCGACCACGAGTTCGACACGACGTTCGCTAGATACACCCGCGCCCATGAAGGAAAATTCTTCTTTCTTGGCAGTGTCTCTCGCTTCAGGCTTACGCACAGTCCGTACGCCATCATAACCAACTACCACGCGATCGCCTACGACGAGATCACGCAAAAGCTTACAGGTCGCCGTTTTACCATCAGGACTAATGGCGATCGCGGCATCCATACGCTGATTAGTACAACGAATCCATTCGCCATCGACACAGGCATCGGTAGGATAAATCGTCGATACATAGAAATCATCGGGAGCGACTCCATCTTGCAAGACTGCCTCAAGATTTGCAGCACAGGTCTCACGATCTTGTAAAACTGCACCGATTTCAATCAATTCACCCATGATGGTTTCCATGAGGTCATGGGATGGGGCAGAAATACGGATTCTGGCTAAAGAAGTGCTTTGTCTTTGTTCGCCAAGATTAAATTCTAATACTTGGAAACTCCCACCATTATCAGTTACCAAATCAAGGGCGCGATTGATGATGCCAGAATCTAGCAAATGTCCTGTCAACTCGACAATTCTGGCTTCGACACCGCCTTGTTCAATGGCTTTGTCACTGCTGTCTGCGGTAATAGGAACTTCAATAGTTCTCAAAGTTAAGCATTTTGCTGCGCCACCTGCTTTGAGGAACTCCGTTAAAGGAGTTTCGATGACATTAAAACCTGCATTGGTAATGCGTTGTTTTAAGCGATCGCTGATTTTATTCATCACCACATTGCGATCGACGTTGACCGCATTGCAAGCAAAGTTAACAGCATCGGCTTCTTCGATCGCAATCCGCTTGTCCGCAGGCACACGCATCTCGATTAAGCGATTAGAGTAGGAGTCAAAGGCGGGAGGGTAGTACAGCAGATAGCCGCCTGTAAGCGGACAGAAGCAAGTATCAAGGTGATAAAAGCGATTGTCAATTAAACGCAATGACAACACCTCAACATCTAGCCATTTTGCTAAATAAGGATGGGCATCAAGCTCAGAGCGGAAGCCATAGCCTGCCCATAACCAACCACCACTGCGATCGAATAAGGCATCGCCAGCACCTTCAAAGGGCAAATCCTTGGGCAATTCGTAAACTGTAAAGCCCTTAGACTCAAACCAAGCTTTGAAATAGGGTTCTTCGCCTTGACGCTCTTTATGTAAAAAACGGCTTAATACTGCCTTGTCACCTAATACGAGTCCAGCGTTTGCGGTGAATACCATGTCTGGCCAGCCCTTCTCAGGTGTCACTAGCTCCACATTGACTAAACCCTTAAGGACTCCATATAGTTTTTGCCATTGCTCCACAGCGCGATCGCGGCTAGATTTGTGAACGTTGCCTTCCATCCAAGGGTTGATCACATAATCTACATCGTAGTGATCAGGGGCACACATCAAATAATTCAGTTGGGCAGTCATATATAAATCGGGGAATGCAATATTTGTCTCATCCAAGCTGGCAGCTACCAAAAATTACCTAACAATTGCCAAGCTGCCAATCTTTAATCATACCTAATGCCCTTGCTGTAAGCTATCGCAAAAGTTATCATCTCTTGATAATTGATAACTACCAAATGAGGCATCTCTTTTGTGGTTATCAATTATCAAGGATTATTAAGGTTGCTTTTTACCAAGCTTTGCGCTCCAACCTAAATCAACCCTTTTAGAAAATCTATTGCTGCATTTTGGCGACAACTAGAAATTAAGTACTTAATTATATTTACCTAAATGTAATTTAGTTATACAATATATACAAAATATACAATTTCTGTTGCATTTGTGCTATTTAATAATTGGCAATTAAGTGATTTCAGAGAGTAACTCACTCGGAGTGTCTTCTCTAAATTCTTTTAGAATTGCTTTAATCACAAGTGTTTTGAATGAGTTTTTTTGTTAAACCCACTCTTGGGCAAAGATTTTAATAAAAATTTGGCAATTAATTGCCGAATTCAAATTCTAGTTGAAATTTTTTTTGCTAATCTCTTGCAAATAAAGGTTGATTAATGTAGATTAATCACAGGGCTATCCTATTCCCCCCCGTGTAGCCCTAGTATCCCCGAAATGGCAATTATTTCCGAAAGGGATAAGCGCAAATCAGTAGACCTAGAGCTATCCGCTACACATACGGTATGGTGGCTACTGATGCCGAAGGGATATTTTGTAATCCTACAACTAAATAAAAAAATAAGGTTCGCATTTGCGAACCTTATTTTTTTTGAGACAAAATCTCGCTTGGCGGGATTTTGCTTTTAACCGCCAATTTGGGACATAGTCCGAAAATAACTCTGTTGTTCGCCAGTACCCCGATCGCGTTCTTTAAAATTAATTTCGTCTTTAAGGTTTAGCAGCTCTCGTACCGCTACTCGTAGCTCAGCGAAATCTTTGCCCTGACGTAAAGCGGTTTTCAAGTCGATCTGTCCCGCCTCATTTAAAAGGCAAGGGCGCAATAATCCATCTGCCGATAGCCGCATCCGATTGCAGCGATCGCAAAAACATTCAGACATTTGACTAATAAAGCCCAAAGTCCCCTTCGCATTGGGAATCTGAAACACATCGGCGGGCCCGTTCCCCTTGCAGTTACCAGCATCTAAGCCATAGCGATCGCTGATTTGTTGGCGCAGAGTTGCCGAGTCCACCCAGCCTTTATGGGTAAACAAACTATCATTACCGATCGGCATAAATTCAATAAAGCGAATATGCCAACGGCGATCAATGCTCAAAGCCGCTAAGTCTAAAACTTCGCGATCGTTTACCTCTGGCACTACCACCACATTTAACTTCAGAGGATCAAATCCCACCTCATAGGCGGCTAAAATTCCTGCCCATACCTTTTCCCAGAGATTTCGTCCTGTAATTTGGCGAAACACATCGCGATCAAGGGAATCAAGACTAATATTAATGCGTCGCAAACCCGCCTCATATAAAGGCTTAGCCAGATCGCTCAATAAAAAACCATTGGTGGTCATTGATAAATCTGTGACACCTTGCAAATTGGCGATCGCCTCTACCAAACCAACGAGATCTCGTCTGAGTAGAGGTTCCCCCCCTGTGAGGCGAAATTTCTTAAAACCGAGGGGAATAAATACCTCTTTTAATAAGTTAATTAACTCAGCATTAGTGAGACTCTCTTGAGCAAGAATATAATCGACTTCTGAGCCTTCAGGCATACAGTAGGTGCAGCGAAAATTGCAGCGATCGATCAAACTGATGCGAAGGTAGTCAACATTATTCACAGATTTTTGTCCTCACGGTTTATGGGTGTCTAGAAAACCGATAAATTAGGGCGCGTTGAGCCGCAATTTATCGGTTTTAAATTAGGGCGATTCTTACTTTACTCCTTTCCCTCCAAGGATGAGGGTCGCGCCGCAATACTAATCTTTGAGTTTTAATATCTATTTTTAGGCTGGAAAGGGAGTATATAGCCATAAAAAGTTTGCCTAGGATATAAAACCCAAAATAAAAGTGGCGGCGCGAAGCCTCACCACTTTTATTTTGGGTTTTGATTTGTCCTAGCTATATGATAGAAAAATAATTGATCAAGATGTTTTAAACCATGACCTCACAGTACGCCTATATACGCGGAACATTTGTCCCCCTCGAAGATGCCACAATCAGTATCCGCACCCACGCATTTCTCTATGGTACGGCTGTTTTTGAAGGAATTAAGGCGTATTGGCTACCAGAAGAAAACCGTATGGGGGCATTTCGTCTAGAAGAGCATTATCAACGCCTCATCCAAAGTTGCCGCATTATTGGCTTACAACATCCCCTCGATGTGGAGACGATGATTCATCTCACTACTGAGTTAATTCAACGTAATCAATGTAACTCCGCTACATATATCCGCCCAATTATTTACAAGTCTGACCTGCGGATTGGACCAATTCTCAAAGTTCCTCATACCCATGATGACTTCTGCTTATTCAGTGTGCCAATGGATGGCTATCTGGATACGAGCAATGGTATTAAAGTGGGTGTATCCTCTTGGCGACGTTTAGATGATAATGCGATTCCCGCTAGAGCGAAGGTCAATGGAGCCTATGTAAATACGGCTCTTGCCAAGACTGATGGCTATGCTTCTGGCTTTGATGATGTTGTTGTTTTAACCAACGATGGGCATGTTGCCGAAGGTAGCGCGATGAATCTTTTCTTAGTAAGAGAAGGGAAGTTAATCACAAGTTCCATTACAGATAACATTCTCGAAGGAATTACTCGAAGTTCAGTCATTGAATTAGCGGCTAAGGAACTAGGGCTAGAGACAGTATCGAGAACGATCGATCGCACTGAGTTATATATTGCCGATGAAGCATTTTTTGTTGGTACTGCCACAGAACTCGCCCCTATCACCAGTTTCGATCATCGTCCTGTAGGCGATGGCTCAGTTGGCGAAATCACTAAGAAGCTTCGCGACCTATATAGCAAGGCTGTCCAAGGGCTTTTGCCTGACTATCATCACTGGCTAACGAAAGTTTAATCTAGCTCTCGCCACTTGTGTCTCGATAAAATCAAACCCCCCAAAAGATAATGGCGGCGCTTTGCGCCGCCATTATCTTTTGGGGGTTATAGCTCAGGGAAACCGCACACGTTCATGAATAAATAGTGAAAGAAAGGAAGCAAAGTAAAATAACCAGTATAAATTAAAAGCCCCAAAGTGCCATGTCTTATAGAATCAGCCCAACCGCATTAATTGAGACTCATTTTGGCAACATACGAGACCCCAGAGCATCGCACAGTATCGAACATAAGCTATTAGACATACTAATAATCAGCATTTGTGGAACAATTAGCGGAGCAAACGATTTTGCCGCAATAGCAGAATATGGAAAATCAAAGGAGAACTGGCTAAAGACATTTTTGGAACTAGAAAATGGCATCCCATCGGCAGATACATTTGAGAGAATATTCGCTCGACTGAAGCCAATAGAATTACAAAAATGTTTTATAGGATGGATGGAAGCAGTCCATAAGATAACAGACGGAGAATTGCTAAATATTGATGGTAAAACCTTGAGAGGAGCCAAGGAAGCAGGTAATTCTCGTAGTCTGATTCATATGGTGAGTGTTTGGTCAGCAACACAGCATTTGGTGCTAGGTCAAAAGCAAGTGCATGAGAAATCAAATGAGATAACAGTGATCTCACCATTGCTAGAAATGTTGGCTATTCGAGGATGTTTGGTGAGTATCGATGCAATGGGATGCCAGAAAGAAATAGCAAAAACGATCATTGAACAGGGAGGGGATTATGTATTAGCGCTCAAAGGTAATCAGGGTAATCTCTATGATGATGTACGGCAATTATTTACATCCGCCCGTGTACAGGAATTTCATAATATCGAACATCAGTTCCACTCAACGATAGAAAAGGGACATGGGCGGATTGAGAAGAGAGCCTATTGGACTATGGGCAATACAGAATTCCTTATTGGTGCAGAGAAATGGACAGGGTTGAAAAGTATTGGCATGGTTGAGTCAGAACGCAATGTGCAGGGAGTAGTTTCTATTGAACAGCGATACTATATTCTCAGTATTGACAGTGATGTTTACAGGTTCTCTCAAGCAGTTAGAAGTCATTGGAGTATTGAGAATCAACTGCATTGGATTCTTGATGTTGCTTTTGATGAAGATGCTTCTCAATGTTGTCGAGGCTATAGTGCTGAAAACTTAGCTGTTATTCGTCATGTTGGCTTAAATTTACTTTCCCGTGACAAAAAAACTAAAGTTGGAGTTAAGACTAAACGCCTTAAGGCTGGTTGGGATGACAACTATCTTAAGGATATCCTTGCTGCCTTAAACATAGTCTCCCTCTAGGCTTCACTATTTATTCATGAACGTGTGCGGTTGCCCTAGGTTATAGCTGTGGTCACTTGCATTAGGGCAAATCAAAACCCCAGAAGCGAGTTGCGGCGCGAAGCGCCGCAACTCGCTTCTGGGGTTTTGTCCTGCCAAGACTGACCATAGCTATAGAATTGTGAATGGCTGAGGTCTATCATTGAGCATAATAGGGTTAATTCCAAGTAAAGCGCCATGACCAATGCCAATCTGCCTCGCCGTGAAAGTTTAGTCAATCGTTTAATTTTTGGGCTGACCACTAGCACATCCTTGTTGGCTACGGCTACCTTGATTTTGCTGCTCCATATCCAGCAAGGCACACCTGAACTCGAAGCATTTACGACATGGTTGGCGATCGTGATTTTCTCGGCGGGCTTGGGGTCGGGGCTATTTGTTGCCATTTCCATTATTCGGAGTATTCAGCCTCCCCTAACTGAGCTAGCGGAAGCTGCGGAAGAAATATCGGCGGGGAATTTGGCGGCGCGATCGCAACTCAATCGTGCGGACGAAATTGGCGAATTTGCCAAGGTTTTTAATCGCATGGCGGCACATGTAGAGACCAAAACTGCTAACCTCGAAGCCCGTGACATTCAATATGCTTTGCAATCACTTGATCGCGTATTAGTTAATACTACCGATCAATACAAATTAATCAAGGCAAGCCTCGAAGAGATATGCAAGTTGACAGGCGCACAACTAGGCAGCATCTATCTCTGGCAAAATACATCGTCCCATCCCGAAGGCTGTCTCGTCCTTACTGCCGAATGGGGCTACAAAACTAGTCAAGCCCTTACGGAAATTACCCTTGGGGAGGGCATTATTGGGCAAGCGGGACAACTAGAAGAAGCGATCGTTTGGGAAGGCGATCGCCTCAAAGGACAGACGTTAGTTTATCGGACTCCCGTTGGTGACCTCTTGCCCCAAAGTCTTTCGGCTTATCCACTGATGCTGCGAAGTAGCCTTGTGGGAGTGTTGTTTTTAGGCAGCCTTACGCCCCTGTCCGATCGCGGTAGGAATATCCTGCAATCCATCGGTCGTCGTCTTGCCACCGCCATTAGTAACGCCCAGAGCATTGAAACGATCGCCCGTCAGCGCGAAGAACTTACGACCGTATTCGAGCAGCTTGCCGATGGCGTACTGCTCAGCGATCCCGCAGGACGAATTCTTAAAATTAATTCCGCAGGACGAAAAATCCTCAGCTTTAATTCAGGAAATCCTACGAATGGAGTCCCAGCTTCGCCCGTCATTGCTAAATCAATGGAAGAGATTGTCAAACAATTTGACATCAGACATCAGGATGGCGAACCCGTGGATTTAGCGAATTTGGTAGTCTTTCGGGCGATGTCCACGGGTGAAGTGGTCGAAGATCAAGTGGTGCTGCGTCCTCCTGAAGGGAATGAAATTATTCTCAGTACTAAGGCGGCTCCCTTAGTCGGCACTGAGTCGGAATTGATCGGTAGCGTGATGATTTTGCGGGATGTCACCGAACAGCGCTATCGCGATAAGGTGATGCAAGAAACCAACAAAATCATGATCGAGCAGCAAAAGCGGATGAGCATTTTGCAAAGGCTGACGAACTTGATTAACCAGCAGTTGCAAGATCTTAACGTGCTTTTGGAATCAGTAGTAGAGGCGACCTGTGATGCGATTATGTGGACAGAAGTTTGCGTCTTGGTGCTGTACGAACCCAAGGAAAACAAGCTTAATCTCTCGGCTGCCAAGGGCTTACCCGCAGATTTTCCTTTAAAGGAATCCTTTGGTCTAGATTCACCAAACCTTGTCGCTCAGGTCTTTAAAGAAGGTATTCCCATCGAAATTAAATCAGGGGAATCCCTATTACTAGACGCATTAACAGTCAAGAGTGCTTTATGTGTACCGATTGAGTCCAATCGGTCGGGACGTTTGGGGGTGTTGGCGATCGGGCATTTGCAGCTAGAGCGAGCGAGTTCTCGCGAAGACTTAAATTTATTGGCTTCCTTTGGCATTCAAGCCGCGATCGCGATCGGTAATGCGCAATTAATCAACCAAATCGAAGCCCAAAATGCCCAATTATTGGAGGCAACCCAACTCAAGAGTCAGTTCCTCGCCAATATGAGCCATGAGTTGCGAACGCCGATGAATGCGATTATTGGCTTCTCGCAGGTGTTGTTACGCCAGCGTCGGGATGCCCTCTCCACCAGTCAAGTTGACATGGTAGAGCGCATCCTTCGCAATGGCAAAAATCTGTTGGACTTGATTAATGACATTCTCGACCTCTCAAAAATTGAAGCAGGAAAAATGGAAGCCCATCCTGAATTTTTCAATCTTGATGAACTAATTCACCATACCTGCGAAAGCCTACAACCTCTTGCTTCTATCAAATCTCTAAACTTTATATTTAACAACCAGATTGGAACCTGTGCGATTTATCATGATTCCATTCGGATTAAACAGGTGATTACTAATTTAGTTTCTAATGCGATTAAGTTTACCGATAGCGGTGAGGTGATTGTCGAACTCAAATATGCTCAGGAAAACACAATAAATTTTGAGAATAAAAATAAAGAAAAGGACGCTTCGGAAGCGATCGCGCCTGATAATGTTCTAAATGAAGATGCTCAAACTCCTTTTGCGGTTTCAAATATTCTCATTTCCGTTAAAGATACGGGTATTGGCATTGAGCCTGAGTTTCAGCGCACGATTTTT
Source organism: Pseudanabaena sp. FACHB-1998 (assembly GCF_014696355.1). GTDB lineage: Bacteria > Cyanobacteriota > Cyanobacteriia > Pseudanabaenales > Pseudanabaenaceae > Pseudanabaena. The sequence goes on from NZ_JACJQA010000045.1 coordinate 127,909, forward strand.
GAGCAATTCCGCCAAGTCGATCAGTCTTCTACCCGCAAGCATGGTGGTACAGGTTTAGGTTTGGCGATTACGGAGCAGTTAGTTTTGTTGATGGGCGGTACGATTTATGTAGAAAGTACAGTAAATCAAGGTTCTACCTTTACCGTGGAGTTACCACCAAAATTAAAACAATAAAAAAGGGGCGGCGCATTGCGCCGCCCCTTTTCCAGTACAAAACAAAAACCAAAAAGTGAGTTGCGGCGCGAAGCGCCGCAACTCGCTTTTTGGTTTTTATGTCCTAAGCAAAACTTACATTGCTATATAAGAGAATTAATGTCCTTCAACTGTGCTGCTATATTCGCTAGCGGACAAAGTACCGTCTAGTTCCGATACATCATTGATATTCACTTTAATCAACCAAGACTTTCCATAGGGATCATCTCCAATATTTTCGGGATCATCCATGAGGGCAGTATTTACATCGACCACAGTTCCCGTTAGGGGTGCATAGATATCTTCGACGGCTTTGACAGATTCAATTGTGCCGAAGGTTTGCCCCTTTTCTACGGATGCCCCTACCTCTGGTAGATCGAGGAAGACAATATCTCCAAGCTGATCGATCGCAAAGGCAGTAATGCCCAAGGTGGCGATGTCCCCTTCAAGCCGAATGTATTCGTGAGAGTTGGTATATCTTAGGTCTTCAGGATATTCAAACATCTGGATATTTTGTCCTTTTTGGTATTAAGCAAATCCTACTAATAAATAGAGGGGCGACGCTCAGCATTGTCACTCTATTTATAATTCTTATACTTCTTCATTAACGGCTTCTCGATTAGAAAATCCCCAGAGAAATACTAATCCAATACAGCTCAGCATTAACCACTCAGGCGGAACCAGACTATCCGAAAATACTTTAATGAATAAGCGTAAACCCACTAGCAAAACTATTAAATAACCTGCCGATTCGAGATGCGTATATATGGCTAGCCACTTGATAAATAATCCTGCTAAAAAGCGGAGGGCAATAATTCCTGCAACGCCCCCGATCAGGACTAACCAAGTTTCCTGTGCGACAGCTACGGCTGCGGTTACACTGTCGAGCGAAAAGGCTAAATCTGTGAGGGAAACTAGGGCTACTACTTGCCACAATTTATCCGCCATTTTGACGGGATGTTTGGCATCATGCTCATCTTGCGATTTTTGCAAGAAAAATTTGCCTGATAGCCATAGCAAATATAGGGAACCTGCGAGTTCAAATTGCCAATATTTAATTACCCATGTTGCGGTAAAAATTAGTACCACTCGGAGGACGAATGCGCCAATTAAGCCATAACGAAGCGCCCATTCCTCTTGCTTTGGATCTGGAAGACTTCGCACGATCGCTGCAAGGGCGATCGCATTATCCGCCGACAGAATTGCCTCTAGCAGAATTAACACCCCCAAAATGGGGATGACTTCGACCCGAAAGGAGGAAGCATTCGTCTCTAAAAACTGCTCGAACATTCAGCACGATCCATAACAAAATGACAACAAAACACTACCAGTATACAAAAGCTTAAGCCCTAATACCAATTCACAAAAGTGTTGCCCCACTTTCGTGGATTAAAAAAACAAACCCAGCAAGGGTTTTCAAAGCAAGAAATAGCGCAGCCATTTCTTGCTTTGGTGTTAATTAAACATATCGGCGCGAAGCATTAATAATCCTTACTTTTGTTTTTATTACATTTTGCTGTGTTGTAGGGATAGTTCGTGTGATAACTATTAGTAAGGGATTGCTAAAATTTAGGTACTTTCTCATGAAGTCAACAGTCTTTACTTATTCCGTGACAGCGATCGCTGGTTCTTTGCTGGCTAGCGCGATCGTCGCTAGCGTGACCTCGAGCGCCCAAGCACAAAATGCCGAACATCTTCAAAGCCTTTTAACCAATCGCACTTGTCAACGATGCGTGTTGACGGAAATTGATGCAAAGGGCGCAGATTTACGCGAATCATTTCTGGATGTAGCTGATTTGCGAAAGAGCACACTCTCTGGCGCAATATTAGCTTTCAGTACAATGTATTATGCGGATTTTCGGGGCGCTGATCTTAGTAACTCTGACCTACGAAATACTTTTTTCATTCACAGTGACCTCATCCAAGCTAATTTGTCTGGGACAAATGCTCGTAATAGTCGTTGGAAATACGCTGACCTCACCGACGCTAATTTGCAAAATGCCAATTTGATCGATATTGAGCTAGTCCATGCCAAGCTCAACCGCGCGGATTTGAGTAACGCCTCTCTCCGTAACGCTAGCCTCTATGGGGCAGATTTGACAGGAGCCAACCTCAAGGGAGCGGATCTTTATCGTGCGGACTTGACCAATGCGATTGTCACCAATGTCGATCTTAGCCAAGCTAATCTTTGCCGTGCGACGATGCCCGACGGCAAGATTTCGATGCAAGGCTGTGGCATGAAATAGCCTTTAGCAAATAATTACACCAAATTAAGAAATGGCATAGCCATTTCTTAATTTAAAAACCAAGAAGTAGTAGTGCAGCGCTTTGCGCCGCACTACTACTTCTTGGTTTAGAAGAGCTTAGCTACACTTGGCAGCATTAGTAGGAGGAAATCTGGTATGGCGATCGCCCCTAATTCGGACTCAAATCAAATTAAATGGCTACAGGTATGGAGCTTGGCTTCAGTGCAGGGAGCCATATCTCTGACTTGGATTGCCTATGCGGCATATTTGCCGAAGTTTATCGAACAGGTCTTTGCCTATCCTCCAAGTCAAGCTCAACAATTTGCTGCCTTGATATTAGTGATCGAAAGCGCGATCGCGGTAATTGTGGAACCATTATTTGGAGGTCTGTCCGATCGCTGGCAGCGTTGGTATAGCACCCGAATGCCCTTTATTATTGCAGGGGCGATCGGCTCTACCGCCATATTTATTGGCTTACCATCGGTGGTAATTTTTGGGGGCGCAAATGAAATTACTCGTCTGATTTTGCCCAGTTTGGCGATTCTTTGGGCGATGGTCATGGCGACCTTTCGTAGCCCCGTGATTTGTTTGCTGGGGATATTTGCGGGAGCGACTCAATTGCCACTGGCGGGAAGTGTTTTGACCCTAGTTGGTGGATTTGTGAGTTCTATTCGTCCTTTGGCAACTGGTTTTATTTTAAGTTTGGGCGCTCCGATCACTTTTACGATCGCCTCAATTACTCTGCTGGCGGCTGTAGCGGGCTTACGAAGCGCCATGCTCCATATTCCCAAAAATCTTGCTCCCGATTTTGATGAAAAAGAACCACTGCCCATTCTTCAATCCCTGCCTAATTTAGCGATTGTGATGCTGGTGGGCGCAGCGATCGGCTTAGGACTGAGGCTCTTGATGGGGGACGTTGTGCCACGTACCTTTAAAACGGAATTAGTAAATTTTACGGGCTTTCCCTTTGAAATATTAATGGGAACTGCTTTTATTACTCAAGCTCTCCTTGCAATCTTTACGGGTAGACTCTCTAAACTGATTGATAATCGTCGTTTAATGATGTTTAGTTTGGGAGGACTTGCCGTAGGGCTAGCATTGCTAACAACTGGTTCTGGCGCGATCGCCAGCATCGTGATTATTATTTGGATGATGTTCTGCTTGAGTGCAGTGAATAATGGCATGGTTGCCTTTGCCCTAACAATGGTTTCCAAGTCTTTAAGTGGTTTGTCTATAGGAACTTTTTTTGGTGGTTTGTCAGGGGCGATCGCCATTTTTGGTTGTCTAGTTCCCAAATCTAACGATATGCTTTCACTTACAACTGCGACCATAGGCGCGGCAATCTGCTTTGTAGTGGCAGGTATAGGCATTGGTGCTGGGGGATTAGTTAAGTAACCATGTAAGCAATGTAGGCTACTTTTTTGGCGAATGAGAAGGTACGGAGTTTTGCAGAGATGAGTGCGTGAAGTTTTTGAGAAAATATAATGAAGCAATAGTATTTTATTTCAAGTTTAGAAGTTTGAGATGGAAGCAATTACTATTAATGTTGATAAGGATGTGGCTCAGTCTTAAATATTTTATAAATTAGGCTTTGTTGGTGGATAGATCTGGAACAAAGCGAATTATTTTTTTGCTCTTCATCTGAATAGTGTTTGATTTTGGCGATCAATATTTTTAAAGTAATCATTTTAATTTTCTCTAATGGTTATTTATTTAGTTCTTAATCAGTTAGGGAATCCAATTTATCAAGTAGTTTTAGCCCGACCGCCCGATCGCCTTTAGCCGCTAACAGTTTAAATCTGGTATGGGTATCAAATTCGACAAGGGCGATCGTTGAAAGTTCTTCAATTAGCTTATTGATACTCAAGCCTTGACTCTCTGCGAGTTTTTTTAGTCTAAGGTGTTTGTCGTCTGGTAAGCGAATAGTTAAGGTTGCCATGAGTCACTTCTGATAATTTGTTCTGGTTTTAGAATTGATAGATTAGGAAATAGCAGTTCTGAGTTCTGGAAGTCTCTAATATTTTTTGTGGCAATGATCTGGGCATTTCCAGCGACAGCTAGTTCGATTAAATGATTGTCTGCTTCATCTTTTAAATTTGGTCGCCATAGATAATAGATATGTATCCATTGACTAACGCTCATGAACGAGGCGAGTAATTCTTGTATTTCTTCAGGGGATAAGGGGCATTTGGCGATAATTTCTTGGCGATGAATGAGGGATTCATATTCTGAGAATAAGGCGTTGCTCATTAATGGTTGATAATTGCCTTGTAAGCATTGTCTTATGAGTTCTCTACTAGCTCCTTTTGAGCCAATAAGGGCGCTCACAAAAACGCTGGTGTCAACAACTATCTTAATTTCCATGTTTGCAATGATAGCATATACGCAGTCGTTTTTAGATGGCAGTCAAAAAACATTCGTAGGGGCATAGCATTCCCGCGACAATTTCTAAATTCTCAGGTTCCCTCGATCTGGGAATGCTATGCCTAACACCTGACAACGCAAGGACAATTTATCGCTGAAAGCGTGAAGGGTTCTGCATTTGCAAATGGAGGTTTATGTGGGGTGTTGGGGAATGGTGGCGCAAATGCAAAACCCCTACAAGTTTTTCCTTTTATCTTTTTACTTTTGCCTTGGAGCAATGCCACACATCTGTATATCTTTATCAAATTGTTATACTGGTAGGTACTGAATATGATTAGTAAAATCTTCTAAATCGCTAACTTTGGCAATCATTTCTAAATCCCTTACGCAAACTCCTATGCTTGCCATTTGTTGCGCGGCGTAAATGATGCCGATGAAGTTAGTCTCTTCTTGCAGAAGTTGATTGGCGATCGCTAAAAAATCATCATCTCTGGTGAATAAGACCCTCTGTAATTCGTTAGCTCTCGCTAAAACTAGCGGATCTGGATCGCCCGATCGCTGATCTTCTTGAACGGAAAGCACATCTACTCCTCTCAGACGTAATCCAAGTAAAATTTGGCGCGGTACGTTTTCATCCATGTATAGTGCGATCGCCATAGCCTTAATGAGGTGTTGCTTGAAGTTTGGCTTGCAGTGGCGAGATGGGGGCATTTAGACGCATTTGTTCGGCATAGTCGAGGCGGCGCTGGATGTCGGTATCAAGTTCTTGTTTGTGATCCCAATAGTAGGCGAGGGCGGAATAAATTTTGCTGAGGGCGATATGGGGATATTGAAAATGTAGTTCTTCGGGACTCCATCCATAGGTGAGGTGTGAGGTGACTAGCTCGACAACTTTCATGGTCGTACCTGCAATGATGGGTATGTTGCCTTGAAGTTGGATGTGCATATATTGGGTTGGTGTGTCGAGCATCGTGCAGACCTCCATAACGTAAAGGTTTTGATTGTCCTTGTTGTTAGCTTAATTCTAACTTTTTCCTTTTACTTTTTTACTTGACATGTATGTCTCTTCTGATCTGTCGCGTTGGGTTTATTGGTAACTGATGTTACGTGGAAGCTCACAAGACCCTCACCCCTAGCCCCTCTCCCATTAAGGGAGAGGGGAAGAAGAAATTAGTCTTGCTCCTCCTCTCCCTTAATGGGAGAGGGGGCTGGGGGGTGAGGGCGATATTCATTCCACGTAACATCAGTTGGTAAGATAATCATGCGTAAGTATAAAACCTTAATTGTTTCGCAACTCTATAAGGTTTCCAGAAGTTTTTTAGTAAGCTTTTCAATCAATTTACCTAAATATTTTTTAACAATCTCTATAGAGTTTTGACTAGGAAGCAGTAAACTCTTATTTTTCCCTTCTAAAATAATATCTTTAATATAGATAATTCCTTTTATGTGATATTTAGCATTTGCAACCGAATTTAAAATTTCATCCACTGGCATATCCTCTTGATACCTAATACTACTTACAAGCCAAGCTCGCAAATAGGCATAAATAGAAGTGGCTAATTCTGAATACCTATCGTCCTCTTTATCTATTTTGAGACCTATAAGCACAGTAGTTCGTGCTACTGCTTGCAGATACTCGCTTTCATCAGCTTCTAATAGATCTTCTACTGTTTTTTCGTAAAGCTTTTTATTTGTATTGTATTCACTAACTTTATTATCTATTCCTAATTTAGAAAGTTGATATAAATAGTCATTAATTTTTTCTTTTGTTCTCTTTTGCGCTTCCTCTTCTACCTTTTCTTGTAGAAGGCGATGCTCTTGCTCTAGTGTCTTTCTGGCGCTACGTTCAGCCTCTAAGCTCTTCTCTTTTTCTTGTCTTTCAGCCTTCTGACTTCTCCGCAAAAACTGCTCATCCACATCACTAAGCCTCTTCCCTCTCGCCCAAATCTCCGCCTCCTCAAGCGCTTGTCCCCGCAACAGAAATCCCTGATTCTGCCCCTCCTCCGCATCCTGCCATGCCCGAAACGCCGAAGCATAAAACTCTGGACGCAAATCCGCTAACTGCCCCTCCACCCAAACATTATTAAACACCGCCCCATAAATCGGATTATAAGAAACCAACCGCCCCTCCCGCCGCACCACCAACCCCGTCAACCGCAACTTCGATCGCTCCTCACTGCGATCATCCGCCAACTCGCCATCCACCAACACCTGCTGATAGCAACCCAACATCCGCCCCCGCAACTTCTCCTCCACACTCAGCACCCGATCCCTAATCGTCGTCAAATGTGGCGGCGCATCCTGCGATTGCCAATTCGTGACAATCCGCTCCTGTACTAAATTCTCAACCCATACCGCAATATTCTCAGGGGTTGCGATTCCTGCTAACTCCTTCTCCATCATTCCCAACAAACGCTGAATTAGAAAAGGCTGTCCCCCCGTCCATTTCACCGCCTCTCCTAGATAATCCTGTGGATTCGCCACCTTACTCGCCAAACCCTGCATCAATGGCAAAGCCTCAGTCAGCGTAAACCCCGCCATCTCCACCGCATAGCCAATATTAAACGCCGAAGTATTATGACTCTGGATTAAATCCGTCGGTGTCGCCACTCCCAAAAAGGAAAAAGTGAGGCGATTATAGTCAGGCTTAGTCGGACGATCTTCAAAAAACGATCGCACCAAACCAAAGAAATCATCCATGCCAAACTTGAGACTCAATAGGCGATCAATCTCTTCGACAAAAATTACAATCGGTGCATCAATCTCTTGCAACACGACTGTCTCAATAAATTCTGCAAAGCGCTGCACAGGCGACAGCAATTCCCGTTCCCTAATCCAACTCCGCAAATCAAACTTACTTTTTAAATCCAAATCCCCCACCAAACTCCGAATCGCGCTGGCATACCACTGCTCACAGGTCACCTCCACCCCAATCTTCTGCGGATCGATGGTCGCGCACACAATTCCCTCCGCTTGCAACTTATGTGTCACCCGCACCCGCAAACTCGATTTCCCCATCTGCCGACAGTTAAACACATAGCAATATTTCCGCTCCTTGAGCAAGTCGTAATAGTCGCGATCGCATTGGCGCTCGACATAACTCGGCGCATCCGCAGGGAGACTACCACCAACTTGATAATTAAAAGAGCTTGCACTAGTCATAATGGCGGATGATTTCCTGTTGCATATAGAATACGGCGAAGATTGACAACTCCTTCACGATTGAGTTTAAGCAGTTCCACAGTTACTCGTCCTGTGGGCGTTAAACCAATGATTTCGCTATAGTTATCATTCCAAGTAAAGTGATCTTTCCATTGCTGTTGTCTAGGATGATAAAGATCCGTTACCTGTGAAGTTTTAGGATCAATTGCTTGAGTTTTAGTGTGCTTGTAATTGTTGCACCCTTGACAAGCAAGAGCAAGATTCTCAACCGTAGTTTCACCATTTTTCCAAGTCGGAATAATATGCTCAACAGAAAGCCTCTGTGTAGAATAATTCTCTTGGCTAAGACAATATTCGCAACAACCTTTTGCTCTTTCCGTGACTATTTGACGAAGCTTTTCGCTGATTGATTTAGCCGTCATAAAGCCTGTGGTTGTAACTGAAACTCTTGAATTAGCTCATTCAAAGACGTTTGTCGAAGTTTCGCAAGCTTAGTTAAATTTTCTAACCTTTTAACATCAATTGCTTCAATATTTTCTCCTAAGTTAATTAACTCTTGATATTCTTCATCTGTAAGAGAGTTATCTTGACGTTTACTAATGAGAAAGTCATAGCGCTCTTGTAAATGATTGGGAATACATTGAGTAATTTGTTGAAATAGCAAAGATTGATCCTGTGGCAAGCTAAGAGTTTTGCGCTTAGTCTGAACTCGGATTGCTTGGGCAATCAATTGTTCTAGCTCAGACGCATCTAGCTGCTCTACAGTTTGAATAAGCTGCTCAAAGGGAAGTTGAGTTTGAACGGTAATTTGGCTCATGATTTTAGTTTGTTATTCTAGATCTCCATAGCGATCGCGGTAGCGTTGCAATAGTACCTCAAGCTCTTGTTTAGCTTGACGCTCTTGAGCTACTTGTTCAGCAAGCTCAGAGGGAAAAGGTAACTTTTCGCCATTGTCCAGACGATGCAAGGCAATTTTTTTGTCCTCAATCGATAGCTGCAACCCTAAGACTAAACTCTGTCCATCGATAATCGGCTCATATTCTTCACCCTTGAGGCGATAACCTTGCAATTGATGCTCTAACCATTCATTTTTTGGGTCAAATAGCCAATATTCCTGCACACCCATCTGAGCATAGAGGTCGCGCTTAAAGCCAATATCAGTAATCTGCGTACTTTTGGAGGTAATTTCAAAAATTACCGCAGGCACTTGTCCTTCTTCCCAAATTTTATAATTGTCGCGACCGCCAGCCGCCACATCAAAAATCACCATCACATCAGGAGCCACCCGCATTCTGGGCAATCCTTGAGCATAGTAAAGAAACTGATTGCCCAAAACCGTCGCTTGTCTACCTGTTAAATATTGTCGCAGCATTTCTAAAAGTACGGCGATCGCATAAAAATGGTCGTAAGTTTCCGCCACAGGCTCACCATCACCAGAGGGATATTCGATTGGGTTGACTGGTGTGATCACAGGTGCTGAAATTACCATAGTTTTTATCCCAAGATATCGGTTACTGCAAATACTACGTCAGGAAAAGCAAGGGAGGCAATGCGATCGCCCCTGTGCAAAATCAACTCCTCGCTCCCTCTGTAAACTTCAAGGCAATCCTCATTAAGATTCACTAGCCATGTTTCGATAATTCCAGACTCAGCATAGAGTGGCACTTTAACGCGGCGATCAATTCCAATAGTCGTATCGGAAACTTCAATTAGCCAATGGATATCCGATGCGGTGGGATGTCCAGAAATATAAAAATCATCTTGCCATTTAAGAATGGCGACATCAGGTTGAGGCTCTGAGTCATCGGTTAGGCGAATAGGATTTTGGACAGCAACGATCGCACGGTTGCCCATGATCCGACTGAGTAAATAAGTCAGCCGATTCACACAAGCAGCATGACGGCGATTAATTGGGGACATAGTTACTAGCTCTCCATAAATTAATTCAAGGCGATCGCTCTCTGCAAAGATTCCTGCTTCATACATTTGGTGGTATTGCTGCACATTGAAATGGTGTCTTTTTAGCTCGATGGTTTCGATAGTGGCCCTGTTCATCATGTTCTCCTGATTAAGATTGAGGTTTGGGAGTTTTCATATGGCTAATTGAGCAAGATGTTTCAAAATACTGACAACTGTGTATAAATCATTGCCACGCTTGAGTGAGAATAAATCTGATTCGGCATATTTTAGGCTGTCTTGATGCTGAAGTTTCAGAAAGATAAACTCACTGCCATTTGTAACCAGTCCAAAAACAGGGCGATCAGGGTTGGGATTTGCCATCATGTAAGTTAAAGCTTGGGGAATCCCAACTTCTACAGAATAAGCCGCTCTCTTTGCCTCAATCACAACAACCCAAAACGGCGGTTTAAATACCAAAACATCAATGCGTCCTTGAACAAGAATATCTTGATCTTGGGAGAGAATATTCACTACCTGCTCAGCTTTGAGATAGAAGGGATCGCGATAGAAACCTGCTAGTTTCAGAATCGGCGATAGCACCACCATTTTTACAAGCGGTTCCAATAGAGAATGTTTCGACAGGTGTAGATAATCTGCTTTGAGATCGTCAAGGCTTAACTGTTCGTTTTCAGTAAGTTTAGGTAAGTCTTCGCGCCATTCATCAAAAAATTCTGCATCCCGTGACTGCGCGATCGCAAAAAGCTCCTCTAGTGTTGCCAAATCAATTTCTGAAGCTTGTAAAGTTTTAGGCATTGGTTACACTCCTAAACGGTTTTGGAAATAGCGCCGATATAGCTCATTGCGGATCTTTACACCAGTCTCTGTGCGTAATATTAAACCCATTCCATCTAACTTTGCTGTAGTGGCAAGATCAAAACGGATTGGTTGTAGTGAATTAACCAGCGATCGCAAAACTTCCGTAAGATGAACATCTTTTTCCACCTTTGCTAAACGAGTGGTGAGATGTTTGCCAAAAAGTCCCACTTCCGTCGCCGCATTTTGGATAATCTGCTCAAGGGAATTTGCACCACTAGCTAAATTATAAAAAGCTAGTCGTACTAGATAGGGATGTCCACCGATTAATTCGGATATCGGTTCGATTTGTGTAGGGGAGAATCCATGCAATGCAGCAAGTTCTTGCACTTGAGTAATGGTGAATTCATCCAAATCAATGGGCGTACCCACATTAAAAGGGGATTGGTTAATATCCTTAGTCGTAAAAGATTCCATCGAATAGGCCAGCACTAGGCGCAACTTACCCCATCTTTTGTCATGCTTGCCCTGCTCATGCCAACCGCGCAACAAACCGCAAAAATCTACCTCGATCGCTTCGTGCAGAAATATGCGATCCAGATTTTCAATCGCAATCACCAACGGGCGATCATCGTCGTCATTTAACAAATATCTTTCAAAAAATTCCTCACAGTTGCTGTTTGCGCCAAACATCTCATCCCAATCATCGGTTGGTTTTGCCTTCACTCCCAAATCACGCCCAATCACCGCACAAAACCACTGCAAAAAGCGATCCATATTTTCAAAGAACTTGCGATCGCACTTTTGTAAATCTAGCCATGTGGTGCGATTATCCAGCCGCCGCGCTTCTTCTAAGACGCGCACCAATAGGGAAGACTTACCCATGCGATCAGGGGATTTTAAACGCAGCAGAGCATGAGGCATGGCGATCGCTTTAAAGCATTGTTCCTGTTGAGGCGATCGCGGAATATAAAATTCAGAACCAATCCGCACCGCGCCTTCAGGTTCTTCGATCGCTATATTTAACTTTGGCAAAAACTGACTTTCATAACGGCGTTCCAACAGCACAGGCGTTTGTACTTCAGGAATATTTTTGAGCGCAATCAGATTTTTGCCTAACTCAAAGGCATCTTTAATTGATTTCCCTTCAAACAATGCCCCATAGAATCCCTTAGCAAACTTGATCGCTGCCACATCACCGATCGCCTGATTCATACCCAATACATACGGCACATAACGGGCGATCGCTTCTGCTTGCACCTCTGAGAAACAAGCATTCAGCACCACGCAATCGATGCCATTTTGCAAAATACGGAATAAATCTGCCAGAGCCGCAGTCGGTGCGAGTTGCCAAGTGCCATCATCATGTTCTAAAACCAACCCATTTTCCGCCGCTCCATGTCCTGAGAAATGCACCACACGCGGCACTTCCTGAAGCAAAATTGGTTGCAAGTCATCAATGCGGACTTCGCCTTTAGTGACGAGCGCAAAGCGATCGCGCAAACTCGATTTCTGACAGCATTCCTCAATTTCCCGAAATTCCGCCTCAACCCGCAAGCGATCGGTATTTGATGGATTCGCCGATAGCAATAAGACTTTTGATTGAGGCATAGGAGCATACGGGAATTTATGGTTTGGATTTGAGCCGAAAGTGGTGTGAATCGAAAGTAGCCATATTATATAGGCGAAATTAAATATAAAACTCTACAAGCTTGGGCGCAGCATGCGCCCAAGCTTGTGATTCTGCTTTTTTTAATTATGCCTCGCTACTTAACCTAATGCAAAATGAAACCCGCTATAATATCGAAGAGGCTTCAGCAAATTCTTGGAAAATATTTAGTCAAGACTTGGTTAATTGATAAATGTCTTTAGGCTTCAAGATCATTTATGGCTATGCGATCGCCTTGGGAATCAGTTGCTTAGGTACTGTTGCGGGTTTACTGGTGGGTAATGACATCCAGCAGCAAGCTCTGAACCTCAGCCACGAAGCTTCCCTTCAACGATCATTTCTTAATACACTTCAGATCGAAGTTTTACGTCAACGTCCTATTCAACAACTGTCACCTTATCTTGCCGATCCTATCGAATTTCGGAGAGAGAGTGATAAATTCTTGCAAAGAAATGACCAAATATTAATACTTTTAAAACAGCATATCGCTACCCCCAAAGATAAAAGCCTGAAAGGATTGAATAATCTGGTAGCAGAATATGAAGTAATCATTCAACAGTTAAATCAGGAATCAAAACAAACTTTCAATAGGATAGAAATACTTTCTCGCAATCCTACCCCCGAAAATATAGTTGCCGCAGAATTACTATTAGTAAAATTTGCCAAAAATCCTTACTTTCTACAAGTTACTCAATACCTCGATCGCTTTGCCCCCTTTAATGAGCTAGCCGAAAAGTACGAGCGAGAGGCGGATGTTTATCTAGGCGAATCTAAAACAATTCGTGCCCAGATCTTGGCTTATAGCTTATTTCTATCCGCCCTAACTGCCATTACCTTTGCGTTATTTGCGAACCGTGAGATCAATCGATCTCAAGCCAAAGCCTATCAAAAGCTGCAAAACCAATTAAGCGAACAGGAGCAAGCCGAGGAAAAACTTCGCCAAAGCGAACAACGTTATGCCACCCTTGCCGCTAGTGTACCCGTTGGCATTTTTCGGACTGATGATCAAGGCGCTTGTATTTACGTCAATCAACGCTGTTGTGAGATTGCAGGCTTAAATCTGGATAATTCTTTGGGTTTTTCGTGGCATCAAGCCATTCATCCTGATGATGCCAAACAAGTAGTCCTAGAAGCGCGAAGGGCGATCGCAGAGAATCGTCCTTTTCAAATGGAATATCGTTTTTTGCGAACCGATGGTTCCATAATCTGGGTATTGGTGCAAACCAATGCGGAAATTGATACTTCAGGGCAAATAATTGGCTATGTAGGTACGATTACAGATATTAGCGATCGCAAACAAACGGAAAATGCTCTGCGAAGAAGTGAATCTCATCAAAGAGCTTTAATTAAAGCTCTGCCTGATTTGCTGATTCGCATGAATAGAGAAGGATTGTATTTAGAGTTTGTTTCGACACCAAATTTCTCGATATTGGGCAATTTACCAGATCAGTTAGGAAATCATTTATCGAATGTATTACCGCCGATAGCTGCACAAAGAAGGTTAGAAAGCATTTATCGCGCTTTGTCAACTAATTCTATGCAGATCTACGAACAGGATCTTTCCATTGATGATCGCACTCAAATAGAAGAGGTCAGAATCGTTCCCTATAGCGAAGATGAGGTTTTAGTTTTAGTTCGGGATATTAGCGATCGCAAACAAGCCCAAAGTCAATTACAGCTGCTCAATCAAAGTCTGGAGGTTAAAGTCCAAGAACGTACTGCCGAGCTACAGGCTAGAGAAAGGGAACTGCAAAAGCTATCGGAACGCTTACAGCTTGCTTTAAGATCAGGGGCTTTTGGTTCGTGGGAATGGGATATTGCGAATAAATCAGTGATTTGGGACGAGCGGATGTATGAGTTATATGGTCTTCCTTTACAGGACTCTTCCCAACTTGCGTCTGCTTGGATGAACGTGATCCATCCCGAAGACCGAGCTAGGGTGAAGGATGTGGTCAGGAAAACTGTCTTAGGAGAAATTGAATGTGAGTTGGAATTTCGAGTGGTTTTACCCGATGGCACGATTCGATTTATTAAAGCCTATGCCATGGTGGCGCGAGATTCTCAAGGCAATCCTCAAACGTTGACAGGAGTTAATTTTGATATTAGCGATCGCAAGCGCCTAGAGCAGGAGCAAATAAAAGCCACGCGCTTAAAAGATGAATTCTTAGCCAATATGAGCCATGAACTTCGCACACCGCTTAATGCGATCATCGGTATTACGGAAGGCTTGCAAGAACAGGTTTATGGCAATATGAATGAACGTCAGATTAAAGCCTTAAAAACTGTCGAGCGGAGTGGTTCACATCTACTGGAATTGATTAATGATATATTGGATGTTGCGAAAATTGAGGCAGGGCGCATTGAACTACAATATACCTACGCTTCCATTAATCATCTTTGTCAATCTAGTGTCGCTTTTATTAATCAGCAAGCTTCTCAAAAAGATATTCAAATCAAAATTCAAGTTCAGCCGAATTTGCCTGAAATATATTTAGATAATCGCAGGATTCGGCAAGTATTAATAAACCTGCTCAATAATGCTGTTAAATTTACTCCTAATCGCGGTTATATTCAACTAGAGGCTTCTCTTGTCTGCGATCCCCCAGACGATCAACTTCCTTCACAATATATTCAAATCGCGATTATTGATACAGGGATTGGGATTGCTGCGGAGAATATCCCTAAACTCTTTCAGCCTTTTGTCCAAATTGATAGCGCTCTCAATCGCCAGTACAGTGGCACGGGTTTGGGATTGACTTTAGTACGTCAAATTGTCGAGTTACATGGAGGCAATGTCAGCGTAACTAGTGAGGTGGGTATCGGTAGCTGCTTTGTGTTTCAGTTGCCCTATAAGCCTAAGGAGGTAATCAATGATTTTGAAAATCCCATCTATCAATCTGAATCTTCACAACCTATAAACCAAGATGCAGCTTTAGTAACTTCTACATTAGCCTCTACTAACCACGAAGTTCATGATCGCCAGCCCTTAATTTTATTGGTGGAAGATAACGAAGCTAATGTGATCACCTTTTCATCTTATCTAGAAGCTCATGGCTATAGGATCATCTTTGCAAGTAATGGAGAGCAAGCGATCGCCCTCACTCAAAGCCATCATCCTGACTTAATCTTAATGGATATTCAAATGCCTGTCATGGACGGATTAGAAGCAACCAGACACATTCGCCGCGATCCTAATAGTTTAAATATTCCGATCATTGCCATCACGGCTTTAGCAATGGAAGGCGATCGCGAAGCTTGCCTAGATGCGGGGGCTAACGCTTATCTTACCAAGCCAATTAAATTACAAGAACTAGCAATCGTCATGAAAAGTTTTTTATAACTGATGTTCCGTGGAACGAATATCCTAACTATAATAGCGCCTTGTAAGTAAAGTGGCGATCGCTAAACTCATCAACCAAAAGTTGCGATCGCTAAATGAAAAACCCTCATTCCTCATTCCTCAATTGCTCAAGAACTTCTTTGGTGAAGATTTCAGAGGGAGGTTTACCTGCACGTAATTCCTCAACCCATCGCTGACGGATTACTCTATATTTAGCTTTATTAGATTCCGTATCAGTATCCAGCCATTTCAAGAATGCTTGAAAGTCTTCAATTGCACCCTCAATATCGCCAGTAATTGCTCTAGCAAGTCCTCGACTGTCTTGATACCAGCCTTTATCGCTTGAAGAAGTAAGATCGACCGCTTTTTCACAAGCATACAAAACTTCTCTAACCTGCCCTGCAAGACTACCATGCCAACATAGACTGTTGTAAGCAGCGCTATATTTGGGATCAATGGCAATCGCTTGACGATAGGCGGTGATCGCTTCGTCTAGTTTATTTTGTTTGGCAAGTGCAAGCCCCAGATTTCTGTAAGCAAAAGAATATTTGGGGGAGAAGTTAATGGCTTGACGATAGGCGGTGATCGCTGCGTCTAGTTTATTTTGTTTGGCAAGGACATCGCCTAAACTGTTATAAGCAGCAGGATATTGGGGGGAGAAGTTAATGGCTTGGCGGTAGGCATCGATTGCTTCGTCTAGTTTATTTTGTTTGGCAAGTGCAAGCCCCAGATTTCTGTGAGCAATATGAGATTTGGGTGAGATAGAGATCGCTTGATTATATGCTTTGATTGCTTCGTCTAGTTTATTTTGTTTGGCAAGTGCAATACCAATTTTGTTATAAGCAGAAAAATATTTTGGGTTGACAACTGTGGCTTGGCGGTAGGTTGCGATTGCTTCATCTACTTTTGTTTGAGAAAGTAGAATATCTCCAATTTCGAGGTACGAAGGGAACATTTTGGGTTCAATATCAATGGCTTGACGATAGGCGGCGATCGCTTCTTCTGGTTTGTTTTGAGCATTGAGAACAACAGCCAAATTATGATAATGATTAGGACTCCGAGATCCCAACTTAATTAAAGTTCTATAATCATCTGCCGCCTCAGGATACATACGCATTTTGTTATAGTAAAGCTTGGCTCTTTCTTCCAAAGCCTTATAATCACTGGGATTTGCTCGCAGTTCTGCATTCCAGTATGCTAAAGCCTCATCATTATCTACTAGATATTCAGCTAAATTGAACTTTAGGAATCCTTTTACATTATTTACATTATTTGTTAGCTCACTGAGGTTTATTTTCTGTTTCTGCAATTCACTTGTAATACCGATGAGTAAAGCAGATTTTTTCTGAACATTTTGATCTGCTTCTTGCAGCTTAAGTTCCGAATCATTCAGCTTAGCTACTGAAATTTTAATATTCTCCTCAGATTCTAATTTAACTTTCTCAGCCAATTGCCTCATCTCAAATACTTTCAGCTTAGCCTTATTTGTTATAGTTTCCGCCTCTTTTTTTGTATTGAGAATCTTCTCATTGGCTTCATTTTGAGCTTTTTGAGTTAGCTCTTTTGACTCTTTCTCAATTTTGGGAATTCTATTATTTGCCTCATCAACCTCCTTTGCAGCCTTAACAGCCCAAACGCTTGCGATGCTGGCAGCAACAAGCGTTACTGCCAAAATAATTGAGCCAATTCTCACCCTTTGCTTTGCAGTCTGCTCAGCCTCAATCAAGATTAGATTTGCTCCTTCGGCTGTCTCCCTTGCTAAGCGTTCTGCCTCCAATTGGAGATCCATTTCTTGTCTCTGCATTTCTCGACTTTCACGCAAAAACTGCTCATCCCCTTCACTGAGCCGCTTTCCTGTCGCCCATATCTCCGCCTCCACTAGCGCCTGTCCTCGCAACAGAAAATCCTGATTTTGTCCCTGATCTGTCTCCAGTAGCCATGCTCGAAAAGCCTCTCCATAAAACGCTGGACGCAAATCCGCTAAAGCTCGCTCCACCCATCGCTGATTGAATACCGCCGCATAAATAGGGTTATAAATCATCAGTCTGTCATCATGTTTAACAGCCAACCCCGTCAAACGCAACTGGATTTGCTCATAACTATCATCAGCTTTGATTCCCTCTTCCCCATTATTCAAATCGGAATTCCCTAAAATCTGCTGATACAAACCTAACAATTGTCCTCTTCCCCGTTCATCAATCCTTAAAACCCGATCCTGCAAAGTCTTCAAATGTTGTGGTACGTCCTGAGCTTCCCAATTATTAATAATGCAAACCTGAACTATTTGGGCGATCCATCCTGCAACATCTTCTCCAACCAAACCATGCCCATCATCCACTTCTCGAATCACTAAACTCAGCAACTTCTGCGTCAAAAAGGGCTGTCCCCCCGTCCATTTCAACACCTCATTCATAACTACTGATGGATCGCTAACTTTACCCTCCAAGCCGATCGCTAAAGGCTGTACCTCCGACAAGAGAAACCCCCCCATCTCGATCGCCACTCCAATATTAAAAGCAGAGTGATTTTGACCGCGTATCAAATCGCTCGGTGTAGTAACACCAACAAAAGCAAAGGACAAACGATTATAATTTGGTTCTTGGGTGCGATTTTCGTAAAACGAACGAATCAACATGAAAAAGTCATCTGCTCTAAATTGTAGATTGAGCAAGTTATCGATCTCTTCCACAAAAATGACGATTGGCTGCGAAATCTCAACTAAAAGAACCTTAGAAATAAAATCGCTCAAGCATCGTACAGGCGAAAGTAACGGTCTAGCTTCCCACCAAGTTTCCAGATCGAAGCTGTCCTCTAATCCAAAACTTTCTACAAGACTGCTAATCACACTGGCATACCACTGCGATTGATCTAGCTGCGTACCGATCGTCTGTGGATCGAGTGTCGCACAACGTATCCCATCCCTCTCTAACTTTTGAATCGTCCGCACCCGCAAGCTTGACTTCCCCATCTGCCGCGAATTAAACACATAACAACATTCCCCCGCCTTCAGTCGCTCAAAAAGTTCCCGATCCGCCTGTCGCTCCACATAGGTAAGTGCATCCGCAGGCAAGCTACCACCCACGCGGTAGACTGAATTGTTAGCTAATGGCTCGTTAGATGATTCTGAAGACATAATCTACTAGCTCAACCTATCTTTAAAATATAAGCGATATAAATTGCATCGAGATACAATATCGTTACCTTGCCGTTTTATCAATCCCATACTGTCCAGTTTAAAAGCCTCCTTCGATCCCAATCTGGTTGCACTATCAGCATTGACAACCTTGAGCATCGCCACCACCAGTTCAGGATTAGCCTCCAACTGCTGCAACCTCTCATTAAGATAATCTCCAAAAATTCCCTCTTCCGTCGGTGCAGTGCGTACCAATTCCTCAAGCCCGATATCATCATGGGCAATGCGATCGATCGCCTTCTGTACTAAATAAGGATGTCCACCGATCATATCCATCAATTGAGCAGTTTCTAACTCAACCCAAGACAATCCATAGGCATTCGCTAGGGCTAATACTTCTAGCGCTTCTAGCTCACCTAGCTCAATGGGCAATCCTACATTAAACGGTGATTGGTTAATATTGTGTGCAGCATAGGACTCCTGCGAATAAACAATCATCTGGCGTAACTTACCCCAGACTTTACTGGTGTTTACCTTCTCGAACCAACCACGCAACAATCCGCAAAAGTCAGCTTCAACATCAGGATGTCTAAACACGCAGTCGAAGTTATCGATCGCAATCACCAACGGCGAATCATCACTATTCAAAAAGAACTTTTCGACATACTTCGTGCAGTTTGTATTTGCACCCAAAAAGCCTTTCCAAGCATCTTCAGGACGTTGCTCGATCTCCAAGCAGTCACCGACATAAGCGCAGAACCATTGCAAAAACTTATTAATATCCGCAAATATTTCCCTATTCGCCTCGCGCAAATCAATCACTGCTGTACGATATCCTTGCTGGGTGGCATATTCTAAGACTCGCCCCATCATCATTGACTTCCCCATGCGTTCAGGTGATTTGATCCTGATCAAAGTCCCCGCCTTTATCACTTCCTCATAACAACGCTGCTCTAAACGCGATCGAACAATGTAAAAGTATCCATTACTTTCTATTACTGAACTATCAGAATTAATTGGTTTGGAATTAATCGTGATAGATGGGTGACGCTTTAGCAATACAGGTGTTAACTCTTCAGGAATCCCCTCTAATTTGATCGCAGTTACTCCTGAATTAAAAGCCTCCTCAATCGAGTAATTAGCCCAAATCGCCTTATAAAAGCCCTCTGCAAATTTCCGCGCCGCTTGATCCCCAATCTTTTGATTCATCCCAATCACGTAGGGAATATGTTGACAAATTGCCTCCGCTTGAACTACTGCATAGCAAGCATTCAACACCACGCATTGAATTTGTTTGGTAAATAGTTTAAACAAATCCGTCAAGGACTCAGTACTAATTCCCTTAACTCCCCCATCCTCATTCTCAAAAGCCAAACCCCACTCACCGCCCCCATGTCCTGAAAAATGCAAAATCTGAGGTTTGAGATTGTATAGATATGTCTGTAAATCTTGGGGACGCACCGCACCACGCGACTCGATCGCAAAGTTATCTCGATTTGGCGATCGCTCTAATGTTGTGCGAATTTCTTCCACCTCTTTATCTAGCCGTAACCGATCTGTATCGAGAGGATTTGCCGCCAGAATCAAGATTTTTCTTATCGTCATACGATTCGGTTGCACTTAAACTTTTTATTTAGCTCATCTCAAAATCATACAATGCTTTCAATAAAAAAAGATGCTGTGGCTGTAGCTCTTTAAGTCAACTCGAATAGAGAATTACAGCGCTTTGCGCTGTAATTCTCTATTCGAGTTTAGTTTTTGGATTTATCCTTGGTTGGTAGTAAATGTATCACCGAAGGCACTATAGAAATGACCACGATCGCTAGAGTAATTGGTAATAAGTATTTATCCACATCAGGAATACTTTTACCCAAAACAAACCCCAACATTGATAAACCAGAAGTCCAAATTAATCCCCCTAATAAATTGAACTGAAAGAAAGTTCCATAGTCCATTCTGCCAATACCTGCCACAATAGGCGCAAAGGTACGAACCACTGGTAAAAATCTGGCTATTACAATTGTTTTTTTGCCGTGTTTGTCGTAAAACTTTTGGGCTTTAATGATGTGATCTTTATGGAAAAAGAGAGAATCTTCTTTAGAAAACAACTTATGCCCAAATCGCTTTCCAGTTGCATAGCCGACATTATCACCAATTACAGCACAGATAAAACAGCCAATTATTAAAGCGAATATATTTAACAAACCTTGCGAAGCTAAAAAACCTGCCGCAAAGAGAAGGGAATCCCCGGGCAGAAAGAAACCAACTAGTAGTCCTGATTCGGCAAAAACGATTGACCAGATGGCTAAATGACCACCAACAAATCCTAGAGAATCAACTAACTGTTTGGGTTCTAAAATATTCACAATTTTTTATGGAGTATTTTTTAAGAAATTTGACTATGAGTATATAGCAATCATTTGAAATTTTGATTGTCCTAAATTTAAATGCAGCACAAAGCACTCCGCCCAAACCAAGGGATTCTCTAAAAGTGTTGCAGAACAGCACTTTTAGAGAATCCCTTGGTTTGCTTAAAAACGATCTACTAATTTGTATTTGGCATCGTGTATTGGCTTGGCTCCTTCGCCACAGGTGCGCGGCGTTGGCAAAATCTTGGTTGGATTCGCAATCCCTTGGCGATCAAAAACATCTCTGACCCATCGCATCGTTTCTAGATCGGACTCGCTAAACATTTCTGGCATATAACATTTCTTATCTGCGCCAATACCATGTTCTCCTGAAATACTTCCACCCACTTTTACGCAGAGCTTGAGAATTTCGCCACCTAGTTCCTCTACAGTTTCCAATGCTCCAGCTTCCGCATTGTTATACAAAATCAAAGGATGAAGGTTTCCATCACCTGCATGGAAAACATTGGCAACATGGTAGCCATATTTTTCGCTCAGTTTGGCAATTTCTTGGAGGACATAGGTAAGTTTAGTCCGTGGAATTACGCCATCTTGAACGTAATAATCAGGACTAAGGCGACCCATGGCGGCAAAGGCAGCCTTTCGTCCCTTCCACAGGCGCAAGCGTTGCTCAGGGTCGATCGCGGTGGTGACATTTCTCGCACCATTCTGCAAACAAATTGCTTCAACCCGTTTAGAATTTTCTGCCACTTCGCTCTCTAATCCATCAATTTCTATTAAGAGAATGGAAGCGGCATCACGGGGATAGCAGTTAGTCGCGACGGTATCTTCAACGGCATTGATACTCATGTTATCCATGATTTCCATCCCCCCGGGAATAATGCCTGCACTGATGACATCGGAGACAGTGGAACCTGCGGCTTCTACGGTCGTGAAATCGGCTAAGAGAACTTGAATAGATTCTGCGGACTTGAGAATTTTCAGAGTTACCTCAGTGGCAATGCCCAGAGTACCTTCAGAACCGACGAAAATTCCTGTGAGGTCATAGCCCGGACTTTCGGGGATTTTGCTGCCAATATCTTGAATTGTGCCATCAGGTAAAACGATTTTCGCACCGAGGACGTGATTAGTCGTCACCCCATATTTCAAGCAATGCACACCTCCTGAGTTTTCGGCAACGTTGCCACCGATGGAACAAATAACTTGACTAGAAGGATCGGGGGCATAATAGAAGCCTGCGCCGCTTACGGCTTGGGTCACCCAATTATTAATCACCCCCGGTTGAACGACAACGCGCTGATTTTCCAAATCAATTTCTAAGATCTTTCTCATGCGGGAGGTGACGATCAAGACGGAATCGGGAATGGGCAAAGCCCCTCCTGACAAGCCTGTTCCTGAGCCTCTTGCTACAAAGGGAACTTGGTAG
Source organism: Pseudanabaena sp. FACHB-1998 (assembly GCF_014696355.1). Classification (GTDB taxonomy): domain Bacteria; phylum Cyanobacteriota; class Cyanobacteriia; order Pseudanabaenales; family Pseudanabaenaceae; genus Pseudanabaena. The sequence goes on from NZ_JACJQA010000045.1 coordinate 150,522, forward strand.
CGATCGCATATTTTTAAGACTGCCGATACTTCCTCTGTCGTATTTGGCAGTACCACGAGGGCAGGTTGTTGCTTATAGCTGGTTAGTCCATCGCATTCATAGGCGATTAATTCTTCGCGAGTCCGCACCACGTAGCGATCGCCCACAATGCCAATAAAAGCAGTGGTGATCGCTTGCCAGTCAATATTTTTTGATGAAGAGGTACTTGGATTTGTAGCGATCGCGGTCATGGTTTATTAGCTAAATTATGGCTGAGGATAACGACTACACCTATCTTACAGCGATTTGCAATAGACGGATTTGATTTTTAATATACAAACGGGATAATAATCCGTTTGTACATTAAAATCAAAGTTTCTCTTCGCAAACCCATCGCCATAGGGGATGGCTTTTTCCTTTTTGCTTAATTTTTTGGACTTGATGAATCAGCGATCGCTTTTCTCTGGCATTGACTCCCCATAAAATTACCGAGCTTTGCCATACTAAAGTTGCCAAAGTCATCGCCACACAGAAACCTATCCCTAGCATCGGCAATCGGTTGTATATTAAGCTCATCCTCACCGCTACCCAAGTAAAGGAAGCAATCCATAACTCAATATCCGATCGCAAACTCCAAATACTCGCCGTGCCAATTGTAAGCCACAGAAATACATCAAAGATCCAGCGCAAATAGGTTTGGACTTCGATGAGACGTTGGACTTGACGCTCTAGTAATTGGTCATTTAATTGCTCAGTTAATGGGTCAGTTAAAGACTCATCGCTATCATCGTCGGGTAGATTTTGCAGAGCATCACTATTATCCAAATTCATATATCCGCATTTAAAACATCATCAACTGTAAGCTGGAGATCGGCAAATGTCGGTGAGATAATCTGCGCTCCTAAAGAAAAAACAACTTCCTGATAAGCTCCATTTTTTATAGAGAGAACGGAAATCGTCTTCAGTTCCGCATCAACAAGCCAATACTCAAATATACCAATCCGTTGATACTCGTTCCATTTCTCTTGGCGATCGACATTGCGATAATTTGCACTGACAACCTCAATGACTAGCAATGGAGGCGTAAATAAGATAGCAGCCTTTTTTAAAATATCTAGCTCTTGCTGCTTACTCAACACACAAACATTGGGACGACGGGTGCGATGGCCTGTCCAAATCTCGATTCCCTTGGCTCGCACACAGTAGGGATAGGATTTTTGCCTAATTTCCAAAGTCAAAAAGAAGGACAAAAAAGCAATAATTCTTTCATGCAATCCAATGGGCGGTGTCATTGCGACCAATTCTCCGTCATTAAATTCATATCTTGTATCCGTACCGTCGTCATAGGTTAGATACTCATCAAAAGTAAGTTTGCGAACCGTAGTAGTCATAGTTATATGTGTTATATGCCCAAGACTTAACCTATAGCTGTTGACATTCTTGTTAGGACACAAAACCAGAAGACGAGTTGCGGCGCGAAGCACCGCAACTCGCTTCTTGGGTTTTGATTTGTCCTAATGCAAGTGACCACAGCTATATATGATATCGCGATTCATAAATAGATAGCGATCGCTATCTATCGCACCAAAACAAAAGATGCGGCGCTTTGCGCCTTTTGTTTTAGGTTTTGGCTTGCCTCTGGAAAATAGAAAGGGCAGCGCTTTGCGCCGCCCTTTTTATTCTTTTAGTTTGCTTCAATTGGAGATCGCTTATTGCTTGACGCATTCCGATTTCGCCACCATGCCAACAGAATACTGGCATTAAAAATGCTGGAATACGCGCCAGACAAGAAGCCAATAATTAAAGCAAGGGAGAAAAATCGGAGGGTTGCGCCACCAAATAAGAAAATGGCAAGCAATGGCAAGGTTGCCGTCAGAGAAGTATTAATTGATCGCCCCAAGGTTTGATTAACCGAAGCATTGACTAAATCATTAAATCCCGTTGCACCCGCATCGAGCTTTACATTCTCGCGAATGCGATCATAGATGACCACCGTGTCATTAACCGAAAATCCGCAGATAGTCAGCATTGACACAATAAACAAACTATCAATCTCTACACCCATCGTTAGCCCTAAGAGGGAAAAGGCTCCAACTGTAACTAAGATGTCGTGAAACAAAGCAATAATTGCGAAGGTTGCATAATCTAGTTGAAAGCGAAAGGCTAAGTAAAGACCAATCCCTGCAAAGGATAAAGCGATCGCTAGCAAACCATTTTTCAAAGCCTGCTGACCAATTGACGGACCCACTTCATCAATTTGCGATTTCTTGGGATCTACCTCTCCATATTGTTTGAGAGAATCGGTAAGAGTTACCTTTAACTTTTCGCGTTCTTCCGTCGATAAATGAGCCGTGCGTACTGATACACCCTTAAGATCTTTGCCTTCCACTAATTGAATGACACTATTAGTAAAGCCTTTGCTCTCTACGGCTTGGCGCACTACGCTAATGTCAATGGGCTTGCCACAATTGCCACCACTGCAAGCTAAACCAAGGGTCACACTTGAGCCGCCAGTAAAATCAATACCTAAACGTAATGGGGAGCCTAACTGCTGAAAGGACAAGACCATAGCCACGATTCCCGCCAAAATGACTGACGTTGAAATCGTGATGTAAAGACGCGCATTTTTGATTACATCTAATCTCATAGAACCGCACCAGTTGTATTGTCTTTTTTCGTACTTTGCCCTTGATCTTCGGTATCTGCACTTACATCTACGTTTACCGAGGAGATTTTGCCAAAAGCTTTCATCCCATAGTATTCAGGCTTGCGGAAATTAGGATTGCTAATCATGGCAAGCATAAGCGATCGGCTTAGTGTAATTGCCGTGAACATACTCACGATAACGCCCACTCCGAGGGTAACCGCAAATCCTTTGACAAAGCCTGAACCTAGCCAAAACAGCGTAATACAAGCAATCAGGGTAGTCACATTACTATCGAGAATGCTTGACCAAGCGCGATAAAATCCCGCTTCTACGGATTTATAAAGAGTGCGACCCGCTTTTAACTCTTCCTTAGTCCGCTCAAAAATCAGCACGTTCGCATCAACCGCCATACCAATACTGAGGATGAAGCCTGCAATCCCGGGGAGGGTCAACACTACGCCTAATAAGCTAAAGGAAGCAAAGGTGATCACCGCATAGGTAATGAGGGCAATATCGGCAACTGCTCCCAAAATACGGTAGTACAGCACCATAAAGATCAAAACCAGTAATAGTCCCGATACACCTGCATAGATGCTGCTGAGAATACTATCTGCGCCAAGGGTTGCGCCCACAGTCCGATTTTCGACGATTTCTACGGGGACTGGTAAAGCTCCTGCACGCAGTTGTAGGGCTAATTCGTTAGCTGTATCAAGGGTAAAGTTACCAGTGATCACGGCTCGACCGCCTGTAATGCCCTTTCCTTGAAATTCGGGGCCAACGGTGGGGGAACTGATCAATTTATCATCCAAGAAAATGCCTAAGACTCGACCCGTACCACCAATTTCGCCTGTAGTTTTGGCAAACAAGTCACCACCTTTGTCATCAAAGGTGAGGGCAACTTGCCATGAATCGGGACCGTTACCCGGAGGAGATGCTACAGCGTCTTTCAGCATATTGCCTGTAAAGCCTGTGCGCTCAAAAATACCTTTGAGATCTTCCGTAGCTTTTTTATACTCAACTTCATTGTCAGCGATCGCCTTTTGATCACCCGAAGTCTTAAGAGCTTCACGCTGAATAGTCGTGGCTTGCAAAATTTGTAATCTTGCCCTTAGCTCGCCTTCAGTACCTTTCTTTTGTTTACGAAAATCAAGTTGAGCCGTTGTGCCAATTACCCGTTCGGCTTGAGCAGGGTCATTGACCCCCGGTAATTGAACGACTAATTGATTATTTCCTGCAATCAAAATTGTGGCTTCAGAAACGCCTAATCCATTAATACGCTGCTCCACCACAAATTTGGCGGTTTCCATAATGCGCGGCGTAATTTCATTAATGCCTTGTTCTGGATTGATTTTTGCCTGAAGTGTAAGCTGTGCACCACCTCGCAAGTCCAACCCTAACTTAGGCGGATTGCTAACGATTAAATACACAGCCCCCAATAAAATTGCCAATACAAAGGCAAGTAGGCGGCTTTGTTTACCCATAATTTTTATAGAGCTTTTTGTATAGCTTTGTTATATAGCTTTACTGGTCGCTAAAGTGAACAGACTGTATTTTGAGACATCTGACATCATAACTTACTATAGCTACTCGCTTCCCACTCAAGGATTTATACCAAATGAAGAAATGGCTTCGCTATTTCTTCATTTTAAAAACCTTACTGGGTTTGGTTTTTAAATCACAAAAGTGTTGCCACACTTTCGTGATTTGGTATTAGCGGTACAGCGATTCGCGCTGTACCGCTAAATCCTTGAGTTTTAATGTGAGGGGGGAAGGAGTAAGTATCTGGGCGCAATTAAGTTAGGGCGATAAGGCTTTTCTAGTTAATTTGACCTATGCCTTTAGGATGAATTTATTAACTCATCTTAAAAAAATTTAGTTGATCTATAGCTGCAAATGCTCAGAAAGACCGCTTAACGTAAGGAATTTATAGTTTTATTTGGCGTTTAATAGCCTCTTTATCATGAGTTGCATGAAGCTTTGTAATACAGCCTACGCAAATTGATGCGGGTAAACGGTAAACTTATATCAAAGCTGAAATTTAGGTTGGATTTGTGAGATCTTGTGTCGAGCGAGTCTTTTCCGAAGACTGGCTAAATTATTATATCGATCTCTTTTCTGGAGCGAACTGACTGTGACTATTTACGTTGGAAATTTGTCTTATCAAGCTGCTAAGGAAGATTTGACAAGCGTCTTTTCTGATTACGGCACTGTAAAGCGTGTGCAATTGCCTACTGACCAAGAAACAGGTCGGGTTCGGGGCTTCGCCTTTGTGGATATGGAGGATGATGCTCAGGAAGAAGCGGCGATCGCAGCTCTTAATGAGGCTGAATGGATGGGACGTACTTTGCGCGTTAACAAGGCTAAGCCTCGCGGCGAACGTAGTAACGATCGCCCCTCTAGAGGCGGACGTGGTGGTTACGCTAATTAACCTAAATTAATTAAATTACTAACCTCAAAAAATGACTATGCGTTTTTGCAAAGCCATTTTTTGAGGTCTATATTGAGAAAAAAGCCCTAATGAGTAGATATTTAAAAACCCTACGGCTTTTTTGGGCAGCAGCGATCGCCGCAGAACTTGAGTATCGAATTAACTTTGCGATCGCTGCCTTAAGTAGCATTTTCAATTTGGTCGGTAGCTTATTCGGCTTGTTTTTGTTTTATCGCAATGGCTATAACTTTGCGGGTTGGCGTTGGGAAGAGGCAATTATCGTGTTGGGGATATTCACGATTTTAGAAGGGTTTTCGGCTACTTTTCTAGCGCCTAATTTAAGCAAAATTGTCGATCATGTGCAGAATGGTACTTTAGATTTTGTGCTTTTAAAGCCAATCAGCAGCCAATTCTGGCTATCAGCAAGAGTAATTTCGCCTTGGGGTGTTCCCAATTTAGTTTTTGGTTGGGGCATTCTGCTCTATGCAGGTGGGCAATTAGGGTTAGGGCTGGGTAATTATTTGGTTTGTTTAATTCCCTTGGCTTTTGGATGTATGAGCCTCTATAGCATTTGGTTTATGCTGGGCGCGACTAGTATTTGGTTTATCAAAATTTATAATGTCACGGAAGTATTACGGGGCTTGATGGAAGCAGGGCGCTATCCGATGGCAGCTTATCCCGCTTCCTATCGCTTCTTTTTTACGTTTATTGTGCCGATCGCCTTTTTAACCACTGTTCCATCCGAGGCATTATTAGGACGCGCCGAGCCAGTCTGGATCTTGGGTTCGATGTTTTTAGCGATCGCCTTACTCTATGCTTCAAATAAGTTTTGGAAGTTTGCACTTAGGTTTTATACCAGTGCATCTAGTTAAGACTGCATCCCCTTAATATTGCTTAAATATCACTTTTCCAACATCATGTTGTTCTCAATTTAGCCACAGCATAAGCAAGATCGTGTTCGGCAAAGCTGATAACATGCACTCGTTTTGGAGAGGGCGACTCATATACTCGATAGACAATGCGATAGCACACCCCATCGTGATCAAGCTCTAAAGCTCGATAATTTTTGAGATCGCCACGCAAGTCATGGCTAGGTAATCCAAAGCATCCATAGGGATCTTGAGTAAAAGCCGTATTACAAATTGCCTTAAAATCTCTATTCAATTCTGGTGACAATTCAACTAAATCTTGCTGCTGCAATAGCTCATGCAACTTCAGCCGATACCTCGACCTTATACCCACGTTGCCTTAAATACTCCAAATTAGCTTCAACTTCAATTTCTTCATCCTCTTCGATCGCAGTAATCCACTTAGATTCGTCATCCTCATCCTCAAGACGAGCGATCGCCTTAGCTTCAGACGATTGGGCAGTAAGTTCCGTACCAAGGGCTTGATAGATTTGCCATTTGTGAGATTTTGGTAAGGTGGCAATAATACTGAGAATGGAATCAAAAGAAATTTGTGTAGTAATAGTGATGAGAGCATCAACTTCAAATTTAGCTGCTTTATCAAAAGATTGCTCAATTTGGTCAGGCTGCTGTTTAGCAACAGTCTCATCAATAACTTGCATAATTGTCACTCTTTTTGGGGGTATTTACTTAAACTAAGAGCCGAGTAAATTATATGTATACTTTGAAAATACAGCCTTTAAATATTTTACATAAAACTCATGGTTGCGTTACCAGATCGCCTCTTAATGAGCTACGAAGAATATCGCGATTGGGAAGCAAATCAAGAAATGCGCCATGAGTATTTCAATGGCGAAATTATCCCTAAGGCTGGCGGCACGAAAAACCATAATCGTGTTTCATTGAATTTCTTTAAATTTCTAGATGATGCATCGGGCAAGTCATTGGGCGATCGCCATTGTGAAGTCTATATCGCCGATGTCAAAGTGCAAGTTGAGCCAAGTCGCAAATATTTTTATCCCGATGTCGTTGTTACCTGTGATGAAAGCGATCGCGATCCACAGTTAGTTATGTTTCCCTGCCTAATCATCGAAGTGCTTTCCCCATCCACCGAGGCATATGATCGCGGCTTCAAATTTTCGCAATATCGCCAATTCCCTAGCCTTCAAGAATATGTCCTAGTCCAGACCGAGCAGCCAGTAGTAGAAATATTTCAGCGCGAACACAATGGGAAATGGTGGTTTGCGGAATATGGGCTAGGCGATCGCTTGTTACTAAAATCCCTAAACTTAGAAATTTTAGTGGACGATCTCTTTAAACAAGTACAGTTTGCGTAGAATCAAAACTGAAAGCGCAAGTCGTCCGCATAGTGGACGACTTGCGCTTTCAGTTTTAATGATAAATAACAAAACGCAACTTCAGATATATCAAGCCTTTGATATGCTGAATAGTAACTGACTGCAAATTAATTGCAAATTATTAAACAACTATGCCTAGATCGCAACGTAATGACAACTTCGTCGATCAAACCTTTACTGTTATTGCTGACACGATTTTAAAACTCTTCCCAGCAAGTCAGAAAGAAAAAGAAGCCTTTGCTTACTATCGCGATGGTATGTCTGCTCAAGGTGATGGTGAATATGCAGAAGCGTTAGCTAACTACGAAGAAGCCCTCAACCTTGAAGAAAATGCCTACGATCGCAGCTACATCTACTACAACATGGGATTAATCCATGCGAGTAATGGCGATCATGATAAAGCTCTGGAATATTACGAAGAAGCAATTAATCTCAATCCTCGGATGCCCCAAGCTTTAAATAATGTCGCCGTAATTTATCATCACAAAGGCGAAAACGCCCAAGATGAAGAACAGGCTGAGGAGTATTTCAACATTGCGGCTGATAATTGGGTTAGAGCAATCCGCCTTGCTCCGAACAACTACATCGAAGCTCAAAATTGGTTAAAAACCACAGGTCGGGCTGACATCAACCTATTTTTCTAGAGCAATCTAAGCAGTTTTTTTTACTATCCAAACAAGGGGCTTAAGCCCCTTGTCAATAAATTGATTGTATCGAAACTGCCATAGCAACAGACTATATAATTTCAGTAACAAGATAAATTACTGTGATTTCTTTTGGTAATAACGTAGTAAAAATTCTATAAAAATACAATGATTGATAGAGAGCAAGTCCGCCACGTCGCCCATTTAGGTCGATTACAACTCACTGAAACTGAAGAAATAGCTTTTACTAAGCAGCTAGATAGTATTTTGGATTATTTTCAACAGTTAAATGAACTCGATCCCCTATTAGAAGGCGTTGAACCGACTACTAGAGCTGTTAATGTGGTTAATGTAACCCGTCCTGATATATTGCAACCCTTTACCGATCGCGAAACTTTATTAAACTGTGCGCCCGATCGCGAAGAAGACTTTTTCCGTGTGCCACAAATCATGGCTTAACGACAATTGGCGATCGCGCTGATAAAACTGATGACCTAGATCGAATGACATAGAGCAAATGACGCAGCGCAGATGATCAATTTCACTACCATGCAATTATGGATAACTCAGTAACCGACATTTCATCTAGTAAGCAAGCAAGCGATCGCTCAGTCGAAGCGAGTCTTCATCTAGTAAATGAATCCTCACCAGAGTCCTTACCAATTAAGATCTTGCTAGCAGAAGATAATCTCGTTAATCAAAAAGTGGCTTTGCGAGTACTTAAGCATTTGGGGTATCAAGCGGATGTCGTTACCAATGGTCTAGAAGTCATCCAAGCGATCGCAAGTAAAACCTACGATCTAATTTTGATGGATATTCAAATGCCAGACATGGATGGACTGGAGGCAACTGAGTATATTCGCCAACAGGAATTAGAAAATCAAAGCTCACCAATTGCGATCGTGGCGATTACCGCTAATGCTACCCACGACGATCAATATATTTGCCGCAAAGCGGGCATGAATGACTACATTAGTAAGCCAATTCAAATTGAAAAATTAAAAAATATTTTGCAAAAATATGTCACCCTCATAAATTGATATAGCTTGAGTCACTTGCCAAAAAAAAGAAGCGAGTAGCGGTGCGAAGCGCCGCTGCTCGCTTCTTTTTTGTTTGTACTGGCTAACTCTTGCTTTGCCACGCACCGCTATTTCTCTTCTGGGGAAGGGAGCTTAAAAAGCATAAAAAAGAAGGCTCGCCAAGCGAGCCTTCTTTTTTATGCTTTTAAGTTTAAGCAACTTCTGCGGGAGCTTCTACAGGAGCGTAGACGCTAATCTTCTTGCGGGTTTTGCCAAAGCGCTCAAAAGTTACCACACCATCAACGGTGGCGTATAAAGTGTCATCACTTCCACGACCAACGTTATTACCAGGGTGGAACTTAGTGCCACGTTGGCGGACAATAATGCTACCAGCTTTAACTACTTGACCACCGTAACGCTTTACGCCGAGACGCTTAGCGTTAGAGTCACGACCGTTTCTTGTACTACCAGTACCCTTCTTATGTGCCATTTTGTTTGATCCTCGTAATGATTAAAAGAAACTTATCAAAAGGTGGGAAATGCCTTTTTTATATAATTTTATATAATTAGGCAGCTTTACCACTTAGGTTAATAGCTTCAACCATGATGCGGGTTAAAGGCTGACGGTGACCATTCTTTCTGCGAGTTTTCTTCTTAGGCTGCATTTTGTAAACAATTACTTTTTTCGCCTTTAGATGGCGCATAACTGTGACTTCTACACTAGCACTATCAACGGTGGGCTGACCAATGGAAACGTCTCCATCCATATTGACAAATAAGACTTTATCAATGGTCAGTTTGCTGTCGGGTTCGGCTTCTAATAGCTCAACGTCATAAAATCTGCCGACTTCGACGCGATACTGCTTACCGCCTGTTTCAATAATTGCGTAACTCATGGTTTTTTAATATTCAGTAGATGCCGTACAGGTATTGGCTAGTTAATTCTTGCCAATTTTGTAAATAACCCGATCCGAGCATGAAAGATCGTGCGATCTATAACTATACAGCAAAGTTTGAAATAAATTTTTGTCTAGCAAAAATTTATTTCAAACTTTGCTGTGAAAGGTAAAGGCGGCGCTTTGCAAAGCCTTTACCTTTTATTTAAGCCATCCGAAGCCTACGCCTAGCAGGAGTAGCGAACCAAAGGCTAAACGATAGCCCACAAACACCCATGTCCTATGGTTTTGGAAAAATTTGAGCAACCATGCGATCGCTAGGTAAGAAAAAATTACTGACGAAAACAAGCCGACGGCTAATTGTCCAGCCCCCACATCAAAGCCTTTTTTGACAATGCTAATAAACTCAACTACGCCCGCAAGGGTAATGGCAGGGATGCCTAGGAGAAACGAAAATCTAGTAGCAGCAACCCGATCTAAGCCCATAAACAATCCTGCGGTCAGAGTAGAGCCAGAGCGGGATACCCCCGGAATTAGGGCTAAGGCTTGGGCTAAGCCCATTAAAATCCCGTCAATAATTCTGATTCTGGGGAATAAGCGTTTCTCTTGGGTGCCATTTTGCCCAATTATTTCGGCGAGGGCTAATAAGATTGACATCACAATGGAGGCGATCGCGATCGCGGTTAAGCTCCGTAGAGGTGAGTTGTCATAATCTTTGACAAAGACTTTGATAATTAAGCCGCCGATCAGGATGGGGACAGTACCTAAGGCGATCGCCACAGCTAGCTTAAAGTCATGGGATTGGTATTCCTTCGAGCGAATTGCTTGCACGCTGCCAAGGAAAATCTTACTAAGATCTTTCCAAAAATAACTAACCACCGCCACAATGCTACCAAGTTGAATTACCGCATCGAAAGAAACTCCCGCATCGTTCCATCCAAAAAGCGCAGGCACTACTTTGAGATGTGCAGAACTACTAATCGGTAAAAACTCAGTCAGTCCTTGCACAATCCCTAAAACAAAAGCTTGCCAGTATTCCATAAAAATTTAAATTTAGACAAAAGACATATAGCACAAACGGGGCTAAGCATTGCCAATTTTGAATTGGTACAAGCGCTATATTTTTGGGTTTGAAATTCTGGGGTTTGCTGTCATAATGGGAGCTAAAAGCAATTTCTATTTATTTAAGTTATAGGTATAAACACATGGATTGGAGAGTATTAGTAGTTTTAGGACCAATTGTGTTAGTCGCTTTTTGGGCAGCTTTTAACCTCGGTAAAGCAGTTATCAAGGGCGAAGCTTCTCTATTTGGCAAGCAAGGCAATAATCCTTTTCAATAAAATTTCAACTTTAAGCCCAAATATCAAGAGAGGACGCATTGCGTCCTCTCTTGATATTTGGGCTTTTAATGTTATAGATGCACAATCATAAGCATACATAGCGATAAAATAATCCCATAAATCAACAAAATTAATCTTGTAAGGTAGCTAATATATGGCAATCGGAGAATATAAGCCTGGGTTAGAGGGAGTGCCTGCCACGCAGTCCAACATAAGTTATGTTGATGGTAAATCAGGATTGCTCGAATACCGAGGTATCCGTATCGAGGATCTTTGCAAGCATAGTAATTTCCTTGAAACCAGTTACTTACTAATCTTCGGTGAATTACCCAAAGCTATTCAGCTACAGGAATTTGAACACGATATTACCCATAGGAGAAGAATCAAATATCGTATCCGCGACATGATTAAATCTTTTCCTGATAATGCCCATCCGATGGATGCATTGCAGACGAGTGTGGCGGCTTTGGGGATGTTTTACCCTTTGGGTAATTTTCATGATTTGGACTATATCTATCAAGCTACGGTGCGCTTATTAGCGAAAGTGCCAACGATGGTGGCAGCTTTTCACATGATGCGTCAGGGTAATGATCCTGTTATGCCCCGTGACGATCTGGATTATGCTTCCAATTTTCTATACATGCTCAATGAGAAGGTTCCCGATCCCTTAGCATCACAAATTTTTGATGTGTGTTTGACTCTTCATGCGGAACATACGGTTAATGCTTCGACCTTTGCGGCTCTGGTGACGGCTTCAACCCTTACCGATCCCTATGCAGTGATGACTTCGGCGATCGGTACTCTTGCGGGTCCCCTACATGGTGGAGCCAATGAGGAAGTAATGATCATGCTGGAGGAGATTGGCTCGATTGATAATGTTACGTCTTACCTTGAGCGTAAAATCGAGCGCAAAGAGAAGCTCATGGGCTTTGGACACCGCATCTATAAGGTTAAAGATCCGCGAGCGATCGTGCTTCAGGGTTTAGTGCATGAGTTATTTGATAAGTTTGGTCATGATCCTTACTATGATGTTGCCCTTGAGCTAGAGAAGCAGGCTTATGAAAAGCTTGCTGGCAAAGGGATTCATCCCAATGTGGATTTCTATTCGGGGTTGGTTTATAAAAAATTGGGTATTCCTAGTAATTTATTTACGACGATCTTCGCGATCGCCCGTGTTCCGGGATGGCTAGCCCATTGGAAGGAGCAGCTTTCTGATAACCGTCTGTTCCGTCCTACGCAGATGTATACAGGATTGCATAATGTTACCTACGTCCCCATTAATGAGCGTTAATACCAAATTAAGAAATGGCTACGCCATTTCTTAATTTGGCTTTGCCATCCTTTCAATGTTAATTAAAAAAGGGGCGCATCGCGCCCCTTTTTTAATTAACTAGGAGTAAGGCTTCTGCTAGTTCTTGATCCATTTTTTCGGCACTGGCGATCGCCTCAGTCATAATTTGACGTGGACTAATGCCATTGTGATAGGCGGCAAGCCAACGCTGAGCTTCATTGCCTTGTTCGAGAATTTTTTGCAATGGCGAGAGGAAACACCATACGCCACTTGCCTTTGCTGGCGATCGCAACTCTTCGTAAAGATTACTAATCCACTCCCTCGCCGTAATTTCTTCCCCTGTTTGCCAATGGGTCAATACCGCATCAAGGCTATTGATCGCGGCAGCCATTTCATTGCGATCAGCGATCGTGGCTAACTCGTCAGGGGTGAATTTACTAGAGTTAGGAGCTAAAGGATCAAGGGATGATCCTAGCCCTGCTTCTAGAAATTGAGTTAGGCGCATTTCTAATAGGGCGGTAATTGCTAAGAGGGCTACAGGATCGATGATGAGATCGGAAATTCTTAATTCTAAGCGATTGAGAGAATAGGGACGATTATCGCCATTAGGACGCACCGATGACCAGAGATGGCGCACATTTTGCATTGTTCCCAATTGCAATTGTTGTTCTGTCCATTCTACAAAATGATGGTGACTGCGAAATAACGGAACTTCTTGAGGGGTTTTAGGAAACATTTGCCAACGGGAAGAATGGAAGCCTGTAGCTTTCCCATTGAGAAATGGAGAGGCGGCGCTTAGGGCAAGATAGAGGGGGGCTTCGAGACGGATAAGCCGACAAGCACCTATTAATAACTCTAAGTTGGGAATACCAACATTGATATGAATGCTCGCCGTAACGACATCAGTACCGTAGGTTTGCTCAATATAGGTGTGATAGGGATTTTGGGGATCGGAACGACAGAAATGATCTGTCCCTCCTAAGGCAAGGGTGCTTCCGGGCATGAGGGTATAATCGCCAAGCGATCGCAAATAGCTGCGTAACCTTTGGCGAGGTTCGATCAAAGCCATGAGTAATGGCTCATATTTCAGAAAAGGTGGTGTGATGTATTCCACATTGCGGCTGTCGGGTTCGCGCACAAACCCGTTTAAGTTCGCCACAATGCGATCGCTAAAGCCCACCACATCCCCCGTCGGTGTAGAGGTGTAGATTTCTACTTCAAAGCCTTTTGATAAAAGCACGGGAGGTTTCCTTTTGCTATAGTCACTATTATTAAGCCTACCGTGCAATCGCTAAGAAAGCTTTAAGTTAAGGCAAAAATTAGATTTTTGTTAAATGTGCTGTATTAAAACTACTTATAGGCTTTACACCTCAACTAAGAGCTTTTTTAATAATATTGCAAATTACCAAGTTTAAGGAATCTCTGGGAGTTCGCTAATCTCATCAATTACCTCTTCTTTCCCCCGCCCCTTGTAAAGGGGCGGGAACAAGATTTCTAGTTTTCTTCTTTTACAAGGGGAAATTAAAGGGGGAAGGCTTGTGTGTACACGTTATCCCTACAGGGGAGAGAGAAGTTTTACTCTCCTTCTCTCTTAATTGGAGAGAGGTCGGGGGAGTGAGGGAGATAAGACAAGATGAATGGCGACGCTTCGCGTTGCCATTCTTTTCTAGGGCTGTTATAAATCGTTAAGTATTGCAAAGCACTAATTTCAATTGGTTCATGGGATATCTTCTTCTTAGCTGGAATAGGGAGAGAGCGAGTTTTTATGGATCTTGATAATGACTTATTTGAGTTAGACTCGGCGGAGGTTGGGAAAAGATACGAAGGGTGGCAGGGGGCGATCGCTGATTTTTTTAAATTCGACGAATATCGCGCCACCTTTCGCACTGAGATTCTGGCAGGGTTAACTACCTTCATGACTATGGCTTACATCCTCGTAGTTAATCCATTGATTCTTTCCAATGCCATTTTCTTGCAAACTCCTAAAGATTTATTTTCCGAACTTGTATTTTCTACGGCTGTGAGTGCAGCGATCGGCACATTAGTTATGGCTCTGATTGCCAAATATCCATTTGCAATGGCTCCGGGAATGGGGATGAATGCATTTTTTGCCTTTTCCGTAGTAATCGGACTAAAAATAGATTGGCGGCTTGCCCTTGGGGCGGTATTAGTTGAGGGAATAATTTTTATTATCTTGACAGTAACTGATATTCGCCGCCATTTGATTACAGCAGTTCCTGATTGCATTAAAACTGGAACAACTGCGGGGATTGGGTTGTTTCTGGCTTACATCGGACTGTCAGGAAAGCTTGAAGACGGAGGCGCGGCTCTGATTGTCGCTAACGAAGTAACCAAAACTGCTTTTGGGAGTTTTCGTCATCCAGCAACACTCTTAGCCGCTTTTGGGATCGTCATGACCGTATTTTTTATGACGAGACGTATACGGGGAGCTTTGTTGTGGGGCATTCTGGGGACAGCAATACTTGGATGGGTATTCGGCATAGCCAAGCCACCTACCAGTATTATTGCTTTGCCAGTGTTCCCAACTCATATTTTTGGTCAAGCGATTACTGGACTAAGTGGACTTAACTCCAGTAACTTTATAGACTTTCTGGCGGTGATGTTGGTGTTCTTATTTGTAGATGTTTTTGACACAATTGGAACTTTAGCAGGGGTAGGAAAACAAGCTGGCTATATTAACGAAAGAGGAGAATTACCAAGGGCAAATTCAGCATTGATGGCTGATGCAGTTGGTACAGTTGCTGGGGGGATTTTGGGTGTATCTACGGTCACAACCTTTGTCGAGTCGGCGGCGGGAGTCTCTGAAGGTGGGCGGACAGGTTTGACGGCGGCGGTAGTATCGGCATTATTCCTAGTGGCTCTTCTATTCGCACCAATTTTTGCGGCAATTCCTGCCTTTGCAACTGCGCCTGCTCTAGTGGTGATTGGGGTTTTGATGATGACAAGTATTAGCAATATTCGTTGGGATGATTTTACTGAATCATTACCAGCATTTATGACGATCTTTTTTATTCCCTTTGGCTTCTCGATCGCTGCGGGTTTATCGATTGGGTTAATTCTTTTTGTGGCAATGAAGGTATTTCGCGGACGAGTAAATGAAGTTTCTCTAGTAACTTGGATTCTCGCGATTATATTTATCGCCAGATTCATCTTTGTTACTTTAAGATTTGGCTAAGATGGCGATCGCTAATATTCATAAATATCTTAAAAATAAACGTTATAAAAAATAGATTGTAGAGAATAAAGTTATGAAGAAGAAAGCAATTGTCTATCTAATGCACAATAGTGGCGAACAATTAGATTTATGGTTGCAATATCTACCTTCCGAGGATATTGAATTAGTAAATATTTCTCCAGACAAAGATATTGTGCGGATACTTGAAAAAGTGTCCCACGACAATTTGCCAAGCCTAATTCTTGTAGAAATGAGTATTCAATCTCCTAATACGAAATTGCTACAATCTAGTAACGTCAGTCGATGGTGTAAAGACAATCAACTATCCATTAAAATAATCTTTCTGACGATGCGCCCAGAAGCTGAGGTCACTAAAGTTGAGCAGCGTTGGGCAGATCGTCAGGGTGCGCTATCTATTTTACCAAAACTAGATCCGCAAAATCTTAAAGCCCAATTTAAACAAATTTATGAGTGCTTAAATCTAGAACTACCTGTTATTAAAATTATTCCTAAAGCTCCCGAAATTGATTTAGTAAGTGTTACTCAATCAGCTTTAGGTCAAGCTCAATTGCTAATCAAGAAAAAAGACTTTTCTGGGGCAATGAATCAACTCAAGGAAGTGATTAAACATAATCGAGAAAATATTGAAGCCTATTTACTCTGTGGAGAAATTTATACTGAACTCAAAAATCTAGAAAAGGCAATTCAAGCCTATAGCCAAGCGATAACTATTGATGCCAAATATGTTAGTTCATACTATAAACGTGGGCTAACTTACAGTAGTTTAAAAAACTACCATGCCGCGATCGCTGATTTTAATCAACTCATTAATTTAGAGCAGAACCATGCTGAGGCATACAATGCAAGGGGGACTGCGCGGAAAGAGATCGGTGATTTTGAAGGCGCTAAATTTGACTACAATCAAGCGATCACCCTTAAACCAAATTATGCTGAAGCCTTCTTAAATCGAGGGATGCTACTTTATAGTTTAGGAGAACAGGCAAAAGCCCGACAAGATTACGAAGAAGCAGTAAAACTTGACCCTAAATATGAAGGTAGCTTTTTCTCTTGGGCAAATAATTCTGAAATTAAAGGGTTGTCGGTCTTTTAGTTTTTAACTCTTCATGCGTTCTTTCATGGCTTTAGCGGCTAGGGTATAGCCCCCATCGGCTCCATCGACAAAATGTACTTGACGACCATCCCGCTCAAAGACGAGACAAGTCATTAAGGCTCGGTCAGAAATATGGAAACCATATACTAAGCGACCTTCGTGAAACTTCTTTTCCAGATATTCTGTTAATTTTCGACGTTGGCGAATTCTCCCAGAAATAACCATTCGCAATACATCATCAAATTTTTTAAAATCAGTGGCTTCAGCAACAATTTGTTTGTAATCTCCCCACTGAAAATTACCAACCTTAATATTGAATTGCATGAATATCAAGCCGAGGAGATTGATTAATCGTAATTTCCACAAATATAACTTTCTCTTTAACTTGTTCTTAGTATTAGTAAAAACTTTCATTTCTGACGACAAGTTCCTTTTCTGAAAAGAAAGTTGTAAGTTCTCTTCGGAAACGGGATGACAGTCGTTATCTTGACCGTAAATGCGCTCAATTTGGTTGATCACTTCACGGTATATATTGTCAACTTGGGTCTGGCTGGGGGCGGTTACCAATACAATCAAGCTGAGAATTTCTTCGTGTCGCGTGGGGATGTCTCTCCATCGGCATTCTAAACCTGAAAAGTCCGCGATCGCATAGATGCTTGGTGATTTGGGACTATACAAATGAGTGGTGGCTACGTCTTTTACCAAACTAGTTGCGTAGCTGATACCACCACCTCTGAGGATGGCTTGATTGTAGTTATTGGAGATATGTAATTTGGCAATTTTGACTTCGTATTTACTAGTGATCGCTGATATCGGTACTATGCCTGCGCGTAGGACAAGATTAAATTCATCTCTTGCCAAGTTCTGTACAGCGATCAAGGCTTGCTCTGCTTCTAAGACATAGCTATTCGGAATTAGAAGTGAAGCTCCGTCACCCCCAAAAACAAAAGGAATTTCCAAATCGCCAACTAAGTTTAAGATGACAATAATGGAACAAGCCCCCAAAAGATTAATATCCTTATACTTACCAACTTCAATAGCCTTAGTGGAGTCAATAATGTCTGTGATGATTATTGACCAATCATGGGGAACTGGGTAAAAGTTTTCATCATGGGTAATGTCAGCAAAGTTTTCAAGAATAGGTAAGTCAGCATAAAAGCTTTCTGTCGTCTGATCTCTAGGCTGAACTTCTTGAATATTCATGTCTTTGAGCCTGAACTAGAATACAAGCTTAGTCATCTTATCAAAAGTACTCCTGTTAAAAACAACCGCCAGTTGGCGGCTATTTCCTGAACTCTGGTTTTGGCAAGATGGCGTATCTAGTCTCTAGCGTTTATGCGATCACGCTTATGAAGTGATTTTCCAGAGCGCAATTTCAGTGTTTTTGACCACCGTACAAAACCCACGAAACGAGTTGCGGCGCTTCGCTCCGCAACTCGTTTCGTGGGTTTTGTGTCCTCACAAGAATGGCAACAGCTATAAATTTCCTATCGCCATTATTTTTACATTTTATTTGTAAACATCTCTACGATGACCAATTTTTAACACTAAAATGAGTAGTTGATTATCCTGAATAGAGTAGATGATGCGATAGTTTCCCACTCTAATGCGATAGAGACTATCTTCGCTTGTCAGCTTGACAACACCATCAGGACGTGGAACATCAGCTAAAGTATCAATTTTTATTTTTATCCTTTGCTGCTCTTCAATGGATAGAGATTTTAGTTGTTTGGCAGATTGCTTTCCAAACTCAATGCGATACGTCATAGTCCAATCTCAGCTTTTAGACTTTCCCAAGAGATAGTACCCTCAGAATCAACCGATGCTAGAGCGGCTTTAGCATTTGCAATATCCTCATAATCTTCATCAACTTCATAGCTACCAGCTTTTATATTCCAACCATCTTGCAAATGTTTAGCTCTTACAAACAAAAGAAAATCTAAAACCTCACTTAGAACACAATCTGAAGTTTGTTCGATTTCTTGGATTAGAGATTGTCTAACATCGCTTTGAGTAGAAGGTTCTATAGCTAGCATCACTTTACATCTCTTGCATATTTGAGTTTCTAAATCTTAGCAAATTCTAACAGTAGATCGATCCCACTGAAAACTAATATCTACGCCGCGATCGCAGTTCTCTCAAATAATAACCTCAGCAACAATCCTATTTTGCCCCTTACAGCCCTTTTTTTATCTTAGTTGGCTTAGCCATTCTCTTTGGTCAAGCAACTCCCAAGCGAAAAAAATAATCCATTAAATAGAAAGGGGGCGCATTGCGCCCCCCTTTCTATTTAACTTATTCCCATTCAATCGTTCCAGGGGGCTTAGACGTGATATCTAGCACCACGCGATTGACTCCTTCCACTTCATTGACAATGCGATTGGAAATAGTTTCCAATAGCTCATAGGGAACCCTTGCCCAGTCTGCCGTCATGCCATCTTCACTACTGACGAGACGTAAAACCACAGGATGAGAGTAGGTGCGCTTATCGCCCATTACGCCCACACTGCGAACCGTTGGTAATAGCACCGCAAAGGCTTGCCAGAGATTATTGTATTGACCTGCGCGATTGACTTCTTGACGCACAATTAAATCGGCATCGCGTAAAGTATTCAGGCGATCGCTAGTGATTTCGCCAATAATCCGAATCGCCAACCCAGGACCGGGAAAGGGCTGGCGCTTGACGATTTCTTCAGGAAGACCAAGGGCGGTTCCGACCTTCCGCACTTCATCTTTAAAGAGTTTGCGAAGTGGCTCTACGAGAGTAAAACGCAAATTTTCGGGCAAGCCACCGACATTGTGGTGACTCTTGATTTTGACAGCGACCCGTTTGCCAGTCGAAGGATCGACATTGGTATCCGCAGACTCAATTACATCAGGATAGAGTGTACCTTGAGCAAGGAAGTCAAAGGGTCCTAAACGACCAGATTCTTCTTCAAAGACATTGATAAATTCGCCGCCGATAATTTTGCGCTTCTGCTCAGGATCGGTGACTCCTTTAACCTTTTCGAGAAATCTTTCGCGAGCATTGACATATTCCACATGGATATGAAACTGTTCTTCAAAAAGTTTGACAAGGCGCTCTGGTTCTAACTTCCGCATGAAGCCTTGATCAATAAACATACAGGTCAGTTGATCGCCGATCGCCCGATGCAGTAAAAAGGCAAGGGTCGAAGAATCCACCCCACCTGATAGTGCCAGTAATACACTCTTGCTGCCCACTTGTTGGCGAATTTCTCTAATGGCATTGTCAATAAATGCATCCGTTGTCCAGTTTGGCTCACAGGCGCAGATGTGGTATACAAAATTACGCAGCATCGCCATGCCACCTGCGGAATGCACGACTTCAGGATGGAATTGCACTCCATACAGCTTTTTGTCATGATCAGCGATCGCGGCACAGGGAGTATTAGCAGTATGGGCGAGGATCTCAAATCCTTGGGGTAACTCAAGCACAGAGTCGCCATGACTCATCCACATGGTGATCCCTGTATCCACATTAGTCAGCAAATCGGTGGGATCATCAATTTGTAGTTCGGCTTTGCCATATTCTCCGCGATCGGCGCGATCAACTTTACCGCCCAGTTGCTTTGCCATGAGCTGCATTCCATAGCAAACACCAAGAATCGGAATTCCCAAGTTAAAAATTTTAGGATCGCACAGGGGTGCGTCTTCGTCATAAACAGAATTAGGACCACCTGACAGAATGATCCCTTTAGGATTTAACTTCAGCAAATTTTCGGCTGAGGTATGATAGGAAAGAACTTCAGAATAAACCTGTGTCTCACGGATACGTCGAGCAATTAGCTCCGAGTATTGAGAACCAAAATCGAGAATAGCAATCATGGAACGACTGGTTTTATTGTCTGTGGTACTATCAGAACTTGTGCTAGATGAAAGCGCACCTTCAAGATTTAGTACGGCATTCGATGATGTTGGAGGGGAAGAAACCACAGTGGATACCTCTATCTTGATTAGATAGCATAATGAGATAGTAAGGCTTTCGATAAGCCTATCGCTGCGAAAAAAGTAGCTATTCCTACAATGCTAGCAAAACGGTACATATTTATGCATAAAAAAGTTATGTCAGCGATCGCATTGTTGCCTTTGCTGTCATTGCCAATTTTGACATTTAATAGCCAAAATCTGGGGTTTAATCCTCTAAATACACAGATTTCTAGAAATTTTATTCAAGATCTCCTCATCCCTTCGGCAGGGGCGGTACAGTTGCGAGATGGCAAAACTTATTTTGTGCAGTTGCCGACGCTATTGTATGCAGAAACGACGATAAATCGTACCAATGCTTGGGGCGCTACCTATTACTTTGTGTTGGATTTACCCCAAAATTTGGGCGAGCCTTTACAAAAGCTCGAAATTTCTCAGGCTGAAGGTTTTGAGACTCTTAATTTTATCGGTAATGATACCTTTGCCTATTTGCAACCAGAGTCAGGCGATCGCGTGTCAGTGCCGACAAAAATGGAAATTTCTCCTAGTTCAGATGGCGATCGCCCAAAAGTAGTGGTGACTTTCGATCCGCCACTTCCTGCGAGTAATGGGCTAACTCGTCGCTTAGTGGTGGGGTTACGTCCTGTCCGCAATCCTCGTTATGATGGGGTTTATCTTTTTGGTGTGGTTGCCTTGCCTAAAGGCGATCGACCTAATTCTCAATTTCTAGGCTATGGCAGGTTAAATTTTTACAGTTCCCGCCATTAATTATGCCAAATATAGAGAGTTGAGGCGCTTCGCGACTCAACTCTCTATATTTAACGCTCTTTTTTAATTCCCGAAAGTGTAACCACACTTTCGGGAATTGGTATCACAGCCTCAAGCATTGCGATAAAATGAGCTTAGGGAATTTCGCTTAGCCTCCGACTAAATAAAATTCTCTATATTCATTTTGTCTCTGGAACTTCTCAATGACTGATAGCAACGATAGTTTAATCGTCAAGCCTAAAAAATCTGGGCTAGCGCCATTAATTCTGACTTTGGTGGAGTTGCTGCGTCAGCTAATGGAAGCTCAGGTAATTCGGCGCATGGATGCGGAGAAGTTAACTGAGTCCGAAATTGGACGGGCTGCGGATAGTCTGCAAGCTTTAGAACAACAGATTTTTAATCTGTGTGAAGTTTTAGAAATCGATCCTGAAGACCTCAATCTCGATCTTGGAGAGTTTGGGAAGTTATTACCAAGGCGCGGAGCCTATTATCCTGAACAGTCTTCGAGTGAGTCTTCGATTTTGGAACTGCTCGATCGCCTCATTAGCACGGGTATAGTTTTGGAAGGTGATGTGCAGATTGGGCTTGCCGATATCAATCTCATCGATCTCAAGTTGAAGCTCTTGCTAACATCTGGCGATCAGTCTGCTTGAATATCTAGCAAAGTAAGAGTTAGCCAGTACAAACCAAAACCCCAGAAGCGAGTGGTGACGCTTCGCGCCGCAACTCGCTTCTGGGGTTTTATATCCTAAGCAAAACTTACATTGCTATACAAACACATTAAAAGATGATGGAATGCCTAGGAAATCCTTGATTAGCAAATAAGGCTTATCAAATACGACTTTATCGAGATGTGATCGCCTTGCAAGAAGGTACTTACGATAGCCTGATAGTGATACATCACCACCAAAAAGGAGCGCGTTACGCGCTCCTTTTTGAAGAGAAGTGATTAAGGTGCTAAAGCATTGCCTCTCAGCAAACTACCAATCGTTTTGAAGGTAATCTTTAACTGAGTTAAAGGATTGGCGGGAACCACAGTTTTATAAAGATAGCTGTCAAAGGTGAGCTTCTGCACATCCTTATCAGCACACATTTCTACAAAAGCTTCACGGGTCGCATTGGTGGCATAAAACACATTCTGAAGAATGTCTAAGACTTTATAAGTCAAACCATACTGCTTGTCCCAACGCTTGATATAGACCTTGAGATCGGCTTCCGTAGGAATGCGCTTGCCAGCTTCCGCAAACTCGACGATCGCTTCAGCACACATCCGACCAGACTTCGCCGCAAAGTAAATGCCTTCACCGCTCGACTTAGTGACATAGCCAGCCGCATCGCCAACGAGGGCAATTCGACCAACCACACGGCGAGGACGGGGATGCTCAGGAATAGGATGAGCTTCGACTTTAATCACTTCGCCACCCTCGATGCGAGGCAAAGCACGGGTGCGAATCCCCGCTTGCAATTGCTTGATCAGGCGTTGGTTTTTGTGCATTGTGCCAGTACCAACGGCAACGTGATCATATTTAGGAAAGACCCATGCATAGAAATCGGGTGATACATCATCGCCCACATACATTTCTGCAAGATCTTTGTAATATTCCATCTTTTCTGGCGAAATACGGATACGCTCTTGGAAAGCGATCGCATAGTTATATTCACCCGCATCCATCGCTTTTGCGACAACGGAGTTAGCGCCATCAGCACCAACGATTAAATCAATCTCAAGAGTACGCATTACGCCTTCTGTACCACCTTCCGAAAAATCAGAATAGGTGATTACATAGGGCTGTTTACCATTGTTGTTGATTTTGATGTCTAGCACGCGAGCGTTAATCAGCTTTGCGCCGAGGTCAGCCGCACGATTGCGTAAGAAAGCATCTAAAACTTCGCGGCGACACATACCGATATATTCATCGGGATTGTCTAACTTAATGTCTACTTCCACATTGCTGGGAGAGATCATTTTCATATTGCGGACGCGGCGATCAATAATCTCAGGAGGCAACTCAAATTCGGAAACCATACATAAAGGAATTGCTCCGCCGCAGGGTTTAGCGTTGTCCAGCTTCCGTTCAAATATATAGGTCTCAATACCTGCTTTGGCAAGTGTTTCAGCCGCACAAGAACCCGCAGGCCCGCCGCCTACAACAGCAACTCGTAATGTCAAAATGCGCTCCTAAAGCTCTATTTACTCAAGTTTTAACTATTTTGGATGTTAACATTGCCATCATCGCGATCGGGGCAAAATTGACGAATATTAACATTTGTATTGTTTTGTATATCATCAGTGAGCTTTTTATAATTAGGTAGCCACAATTTCCCAGTAATACCCACTAAAAAAAGTGTGGCAACACTTTTGTGATTTAAAAACCAAACCCAGTAAGGTTTTTTATAGCTGTGGTCACTTGCATTAAGACAAATCAAAAACCAAAGAAGCGAGTTGCGGCGCTTCGCGCCGCAACTCGCTTCTTTGGTTTTGCGTAAGAACTCGCTTCTGGGCTACGGCTATAAAACTGAAAGAGGAGGGCAAATCTTGGGCTTTCTGCCTTTTTTCGGCTTTACTTTATTGATTATCCATAACTTTCAACTTATGTATCCTAGACTACAATTGGCTCGGACACATTTTACTTATATATTAGTCATATTAAAGTGCCGAGACAGACTAGCTTACGTATTCTAAGTATTCTTAAAAAAGCATTTGTATTGGGGGGATTTAACTTATTTTCAATTCCATTCCCTATAGGTGGGAGTTCGATTGTGCGACTGGTTATCAGTTAAATTAGCTACTTAATTTTATGCAAGGCACTCTCAAAAATCCATACAATCTACTCCAGAGTATTGCTCAAAAGAACATAACAGGACGTTTATCAATATCCATTCCCCAAGATGATTTCCTCACTTGGGATTTATATATTGGTGGCTCCCGTCTTTACTTTGCCACAGCAATCGGTTGTGGATGTGAGCGATTTGATTTACTTTGGCAACAATTAAACTTAGATATTCCTTTGCCTAAGTTTAGTAATGACAAATCTGAATATGAGAGTCTTTATGATTGGCAATTAGAACACCAGATTTCTTTAACTAGATTTCGCCAAATCCTGTTGATATTATCCAGAGAAGCACTAATTCAAGCCATATCCCATAATGAAGCCAGCGTCAAATTTGAGGCAAATGCTTGTATTAAACCAGTATTAATTGCTGCGCCCATACATGATCTTATTAAGCCAATTGCTAAGCATGTACGCCTATGGCAACAACTCCATAACCAAATCCCGTCGCCATTCTCTCTGATTTATCTTGATCGCAGTAAGGTCAAGGATTTTAGTAACTTTTGGGAAAATGCGGAAACTTCGGACAGTAAAGGGACAGAGAATCCCATATCATTACAAACTTTCAGTGTGTCAATTTGGTTAGAGATATTGGAGAAGAAGCTCAGTATTTATGAGGTTTGCCGTCAACTAAAAGTAGAGACTCATATTTTATCTTTGTTATTATATCCATTAATAGAAAGCCAAATTCTAGAATTATTTCCATCATCTAGCAAAGCGATCGCCTCTCAATCACCTCAAGGTCCTTTGATTGCTTGCATTGATGATAGTAATACGGTTCAGAATCAGGTCAAAATGGTTTTAGAAATGTCTGGATTTCAAGTATTAGGAATTACCGAGCCTAGTAGTTGCTTGACTTCCTTAGTAAGGAGAAAGCCTGCATTAATTTTAATGGATATTACTATGCCTGAAATTAACGGCTATGAGCTTTGTGCCATGCTTCGACAGTCGAGGCATTTACGCAACGTTCCTATTGTGATGTTTACGGGTAGAGATGGCATTATCGATCGCATGAGAGCGCAACTTGTCGGTGCTAATGACTATCTTACTAAACCTGTAACCACCCACAAACTCATTGAAAAGGTTCATCGGATGCTTCAAAAACATTCAAATCATCTTAATCAAGAAGATTTAGTGGTATAGATGGCGATTATGTTTGCTATTTTCACCCAGATTTAATTAACAACCCTCACAATCTCTACCTAAAGGCTCTATGAAAACAGTACTCGTTGTGGAAGATGGACATGCAGAACAGCAACTTATTTCCAGTTTATTATCGCGCTCTGGATTTACGGTGATTTTACAAGCAAATGCTGAGGATGCTTGGCAATGGCTATCAAATAATATAACTCCTAATTTGATCGTCTTAGATGTAATTATGCCCGGACAAAGTGGGCTAGAGCTATGCCGTACTATCCGAAACCAAGATAAGTTTAAGCAAGTTCCCATTATTTTCTGTACTTCTAAAGATCAGGACTACGATAAGTTTTGGGCGATGCGACAGGGGGGAAATGCTTATTTGACAAAGCCTTTCGCCCCCAAGCAGTTATTAGATACCGTTTATCAGCATGTTAATTAAATACATGATCAGAGCGAATTAGGATCGGGTAACTTCTCTCTTAAGTTAAAAACTATGATTCAAGAGTATTGCCGACTGCGGGTATCTCCATTATTAAGAATTGCGATACCTATTACTTCCGTTGATGAAGTGATTCAGCTACAGCCGCAAGATATTAGTCCCATACCAGGTGTTAATCCCTGCTTGGTGGGTCTTACTAACCAAAGAGGCAGATTGCTATGGGTGCTTCATTTAGAGAAATTTTTAGGGATGAAGCCAATGCCCTTAGGTAAACCAATTATGGCGATCGCTATTCGCTCGCAGATACCCACTGAGGGAATTCGTTGTCTCGCTTGCGTCGTAATGGCTGTTGAGGAAATTATGACGATTGATTCTCAAAAGCTAATTCCTGTACCCGAAATCGCTCCTCCAAGTGCAAAAGTATTGCTATCAGGAATTGCGAAGTTAGATAAAAATACCTATGGTGTTTTGAATGTGAAAGAACTATTTCGACTCTTAAATCCTGACATGGATGATAGTAATGAGATCCCTGAATTAGCGGGTATTTCAACAGCCTAGTTATAAATGAAACCTATATAGAATGGGGCAGTCACTATTGTAAATGCCTCTTTAAACAGGAAATAAGTCACAAATCTCTTTTATTTAGATTAAACCCGATGAACTCAAATAGTGATACCGTAACCACCTCTCCTCAGATGCCTAACGGCTATGTAGCTAATGGCAATGACAGCAATGGACAGAACGATCCAATGGCGCGCATTCTCTCTGCCTACGATCTAGAGAGTCAAGGGGATGTCAAGGCTGCCAGAGAAATTTATCAGCAAATTATTGCTGAGGATAAAGATGGAACCTATGGCGCGATCGCGGCTAAGGCGATCGAAGCAATGGATGAGGCGCAAAATGACTCAACCCTGCTGGTATCCAAACAAGAACCAGCCATTGTCGCTGCACCTCGTCCCACGGAAATACGGAAAGAGGTACAGAAACCCACCAAATCTACCAAATCCTCTAAGTCTGCTAAAGCGAACATCCAAACAAAATCCTCACCCCTCAGTTGGTTCTATGATTTACCCGTTGGGCGTAAGCAATTTACGGCTTTGTTAGTTTCCGAGTTCTTGTCGCTTTCTCTAGTGGGTTTTGGGGCGTTTTTAATTGGTAAATCCCTACAGGATCAATTATTCAAACAGGCGCAGTCTGAGGTGTCGGTTATGGATATTAACTACAACATCAAGATTAATCAGATGGGTTTTGGCTTCCGAGGTCAGTCGGATAACGTGGCGGTAATTAGTGCGGCGAGTACCTATGCAAGTAAGCAGCCGATTCCACCGCCCTTGAAAGAGCAAGTCAAGAAGATTTTAGAGAATGAAATTAAGGCGCGGAAAATTGAATATGCGACTCTAGTGGGAGTCGATGCCAAGGTGATTGTGAGCGCCAATAGCGATCGCACAGGACAGGATTTTAATCCTAATAATTTGGTGAGTGATATTGTCGCTGAACCAAATCAAATTAAGGCTACGGCGATCGTCAGTGCCGATGATCTCCAAAAAGAAGCGCCCCCACTGCCCGAAGGTTTTACCCCCACCGATTCTCTCATTCGCTATACAGCTACGGCGGTAAAAGATCCTACCTCTCAGAAAGTGATTGGCGTGCTGATTTCAGGAGATATCGTCAATAAAAAAGCCCCCATTGTGGAAAACACCATCAAGGCTCTCGCCACCACCGCTCTGGCTACGGGCAAGAAAGGGCTAGGCGGCTACAGCGCAGTGTACTATCGCCAGCCATCGGGAGAATTTACGATCGCGACTTCCGTGGAGCAGCCCAATTTTGAGACAACTACTGCCAATATTCCCATCTCAGGAACGGCTGCCGATGATTTACTAAATCGCGCCACGACAGCCGAAAATGGACAAACCGTAACAGGTCGCGTTTTGGTCGGGAATACTTACTACACAATGGCGGCGAGAGCCGTTCCCAATCGCATTATCGAAACGGAAAAGGGTGGTGTACCTAAGTATAGTAATGCTCCTGTTGGAATTCTTGTCCGAGGCACACCTGAGACGGAAATGAATGATCTATTGAGAACTACATGGATTATTCTGGGGATTTCTTCAATGTTTGTCATCTTCTTAGATATTCTCTTGGCAAGATTTTTGGACAAGATCATTACCAAGCCTGTGCAAGCACTCACTCCGATCGCGAAGCGATTTACTTCAGGTGATCGAAAGGCAAGGGCTGAATTATTTGCCAATGATGAAATTGGTGAATTGACTCAGTCTTTTAATAGTATGGCAGATAGTATCGAGTTATCAGAGCAGTCTCTCGCTCAACAATCTCTACTCAAAGAGCAAGAAGCCGAACTTCAACGAAAAGAAAAAGAATTACTTCAAAGAGAAGTTATCAACCTCCTCTTAGAAATTGAAGGAGCTCAACAAGGTGACTTAACAGCCGAAGCGAAGGTAACGGATGGGGTAGTTGGTTCGATCGCTGATGCATTTAATGCTACCATTCGGAAGTTACGGAAACTGGTAGAGGAAGTTAAATCTACGGCTATTCATGCTGAATCTCTAGCCAAGGAAAGCGAAAACTCCGTCCAGAAATTTTCGAGTACCTCCCTCTCTCAATCCGACGGCATTGCTCAAGCCCTTGAAGCCGTAGAACAGAATACCCAATCGATCGCACAGGTGGCAAAGTCAGCACAGGATGCTGCCGAAGTAGCCCGCCGAGCCGCGATCGCCGCAAGGGCAGGTGATGAAAAAATGAATCGCACCGTTGGCAGTATTAAAGCCATTCGTTCCACCGTGGCGGCAACATCCAAAAAGATGAAACAGCTGGCGGAGTCATCACAGGAAGTTTCGCAAATTGTTGCCATTATTTCTAACATTTCCGAAAAAACGAACCTCCTCGCCTTCAATGCTTCGATTGAAGCTGCCAGAGCAGGAGAAAATGGTCAGGGCTTCCGTGTAGTTGCCGATGAGGTAAGGCGTTTAGCTGATCGTGTAACCGACGCTACTAGAGAAATTCAGTTACTAGTTACGACCATTCAGCAGGAAACCACGGAAGTACTCAAAGCGATGGAAGTGGGGACTGCGGAAGTTGTAGCAGGGACAAAATCGGTAGAAGAAACGAAGGAAACTCTCAAAGATTTAGCCGACCTCAGCCAAACTATCGATAACTACTTGCAGACAATTTCGAGTAGTACGATCTCTCAAACCCAAGTATCGCAAAAGGTAAATAGCATTATGGAAAATGCCAATGCGATCGCCCAAGCAACAGCTACCGATACACAAACCGTTGTTTCTTCATTGCAAGTCCTTGTCGGTGTAGTTGATGAGCTACAGACCTCAGTACGTCAGTTCCGTCTTGAAAAAGAATAAAAATAAGGCAAGCAGCACTAAGTGCTGCTTGCCTTTTAACTCCTGTCATATTTGGGAATTAGATCGATGAAAACCTTAAATCCAGAAGTTCTTAAGGAAATAGCTATTGAAACTCGGCAATGCTTTCTAAATGAAGATGCGCCTAGTTATTTGGCAAATCTCCAAAAAGGTCTAGCCCAAATCCAAGCGGGAAACCCTGACTATGTTTTCTTGATGCACGCGGCGCATTCTCTCAAGGGTGGTTCGGCGATCGCCGAACTAAGTAGCCTCAGTAAACTCGCCCATAAATTAGAGGACATTTTAGAGATTCTCCAACATAACGAACTTTGCGATCGCAGGATGATTACTGACGTTTTCAGTCATGGTGTTGATGAAGTTGCGTCAGTGCTATCTCAGGCAAGTGGTTTGCCTCATAATATCTTGGCTGATATTGATATTGATGCCAAGTTTTTAGATGGCTTAGATACTTTGCTAGAGAGCTTTAAAGGAAAAGACTTAATCAATCCATTAACTAATAATTCAGATTTTAATTCCATAAATCAATTCGCTCAAAATGGAGTCCCCGCTCTAGCTTTAGATAGCAATGCTCCCCAAAAAACAACAATTAGTCCGCTTATTCGATCTGCCTTAGAAAAAGATTTAGAAACCTGTATTCAACAAGTAGAATCTCAATTACTAGCAAATAATTCAGTTTTATCAATATCTAAAATCAAAGAGGAACTGCAATATTTTTGTGATGAATGTTTGCTATTAGGCGATACTCTTAATCTTACTTGGTTAATTGACACCGTAGAACCCTTTGAAACTTCTATTCAGCAATCTCTAGCTATTGATGCGCTTTTGGCTGAAACTCAAGAGATTATCAAAAGCTTGCGATCGCAAAGTTCGCAATATCTCAATCCCGAATTAAATTCAAAATTAAATCTAGAATTAAATCTGGATTTCGAGTTTAGTGATAGTTCTAAGGATTTCCTACCTATTGCTTCTACAGCAAATACCGATAATCAGCCAATAGACACAAAGCCCATTTCTGAAGAGGATAATAATCCCATTCAAATTTTGCCCCCTCCAACGGCAAAGGCGATCGCGGCTTCTACTTCAGAAGTGATTTCCTACTTGCGGATTCCTTCCGCTCAAATGGAGAGCATGACTAACACTGTTGCAGAGATGATTTTGCGCCACGAACGCTTGGTACAGCAACAGCAGCAATTAGGGCGCACCAATAAAAATCTTCAATCCCTAGTTTTGCAGATGATCCCGCTCCAAGAGCAAGTACAAACAATCTATGATGCCTTAGCGATTAATGAAACTGCTAAGCAACCTTTAGGGGGTTTGGAAGATCATGATGATTTTGATGAATTGGAACTTGATCAATATTCTTCCTCCCATACTACTCTCCAAAATTTGCAAGAAGTATTACTGAGAGTGCGTGAAAGTCGCTCAGATATTGATCTTAGCTATCGGGACTTAGGCGAAGAAATCGAATATTTGCGCCAAGATCTTGATCGACTCTATGCTCAATTAACCCAATCGCGTCTTGTTCCTTTTAAGACCCTTGCTAGCCGCTTTGTGCCACAGCTTAAGCGACTCTGTCATCGCTACCATAAGCAGGTAGAATTAGTAATTCAAGGAGAAGAGGTTCCCATTGATCAGGTAATTTTAGAGCAGTTACAAACACCTCTAAATCATCTATTAGTCAATGCCTTCGATCATGGCGTAGAAAGTCCTGAAACCAGATTATCCCTAGGTAAATCCGCTAAGGCTACCCTCACTCTAAGCGCCATAGTTGCTGGTAACCAAGTAATCATTTCGCTCAAAGATGATGGCGATGGAATTGATTTAGAAAAAGTCTATGGACGCGCTGTAGAGCGAAATATTTGCCCTCCCGATACTTCCATTGAGTCAATTTCCCGTCAAGAAATTCTCAATTTTATTTTTCAGCCGCATTTTTCTACTAAAGATGTGGTCAGTGATATCTCTGGGCGCGGTATGGGATTGGATATTGTGCGATCGCAAATCAATCGTTTACGCGGCAATATTCAAGTTGATACGACGCAGGGGCAAGGTACAACCTTCACGATTCGCTTACCGCTTGGGTTAAGCCTAGTTACGCTATTAATCTGTGCGATCGGAGAAAACCTAATCGCAATTCCTGCTAACGATGTGCTAGATATCTTTCCCTATGCGGAAGCCCAAATACAGAAAGAAAATAACTCAACAAAAATCCTCTGGCGAAAACAAATGATTTCGCTTTTACACTTGAAACAGGCTCTAAATTATGCCAGACAAACCAAAGAACAGACTAATCCTAAAGTTTGCTTAGTACTCAACCGTACTGATATAGCGATCGCTGTGGCGATCGACATGATCATTGAAGAAAGGCAGTTAATTTTAAAACCCTTTGATCGCAGCGTCGAAATTCCTAGCTATCTGACTGGCTGTACGATTTTGGGTACTGGTCAAGTTGTGCCTGTGTTAACTCCAGATAACTTACATCTACTCTTGCCTGAAAATATTATAAAAAAGAAAAAAGAGACTAAATCAACTAATCAATCCACTAATCAATTAGACAATAACCCTGTAAAACCAACCCTTACTCCTAAATTAACCAAAAGCATATTGATTGCTGAAGATTCGATCGCTACTCGTAATATGTTAGAGCGACTATTAAAACAATTAGACTTTGATGTTATTGCCTGCCGTGATGGACAAGAGGCGATCGAAGCTCTTAATCGAAATCAAAGCAATATCTCGATGGTAATTTCCGATATAGAAATGCCTCGGGCAAATGGATTCGATTTGCTGCAATCTATTCGGGCAAGCGATCGCTGGTCTACTCTTCCTGTGGTGATGCTGACTTCGCGCACAGGCGATCGGCATCGTCAAAAAGCCATAAGTCTTGGCGCAAATGGATATCTCAGTAAACCAATTGTGGTTGGAGAGTTAATTAATTGCTTAAATAGCTTGGCATAATTAACAGACAAAGCCAAAAAACTTATGGCGCACACGCAGCGTGCGCCATAAGTTTTTTGGTATAAGGCGCTCCGCAAGGTTGTGAAATTAAAAAATAGTCATTCTATTTGTTTTATCGGTATGAGAGGCGATCGCCAAAGCCCTTACTTAACGCTTCTTAACAAGCGCACCTTATTTCTAGATATAACTACCCATAAACTGAATACTAGTCGTAAAATAGGCAGTCATATAGGTATATAAACTGCAATTTATCCGCAAAATTTTCTAGTTGCATACTAGTTGCATAAAATAGCATAAGAGAAAACAGCACGAACTATGGTAGCTACTCCTTCTAAACCCGATGTAAGCCAGTCAAACCAACAAAAGGTTAACGGGACTGGTCGACGCGAAACAATCCTCACCCCACGCTTCTACACCACCGATTTTGAAGCGATGGCAAACATGGACATCTTCGACCTTAAGCCAGATTATGAAGCTATCCTCGAAGAGTTTAAATTTGACTATAACCGTCGTCACTTTGTCCGCACGGCTGATTTCAATCAATCATGGGATCACATCGATCCTCAGGTGAGAGAGCATTTCCGTGTTTTCCTTGAAGGATCTTGCACTTCTGAATTTTCAGGATTTTTGCTGTACAAAGAAATTGCTGTCAAAATCAAAGATAAGAATCCTTTGATGGCTGAAATTTTTAGCCTGATGAGTCGTGATGAAGCTCGGCACGCTGGCTTTTTGAATAAAGCCATGCCAGACTTTGATCTGCAACTTGACCTTTCGACATTATCGAAAACGAAGAAATACGTTTACTTCGCACCGAAGTTTATTTTCTACGCCACCTATCTATCGGAAAAGATTGGCTACTGGCGCTATATCAAAATTCACCAGCATTTCCTTGCCCATCCTGAATATCGCATTTATCCAATCTTCAATTTCTTTGAAAATTGGTGCCAAGATGAGAGCCGTCACGGTGATTTCTGTAGTCTTCTGCTCCGTAGCGAAACGAACAATATCAAGGGGATTAGAGCAAATCTTTGGAGCAAGTTTTTCTTGCTATCCGTATTTGCAACGATGTATCTAAACGATATTTGTGTTCGTAACGAGTTTTATGAATCCATTGGTATGGATACTAGAAAGTATGTCGATGAAGTTCTTCGCGAAACCAATCGTGATGCAGCTAAGGCTTTCCCCGTAATTATGGATTTAGAGAATCCTAAGTTCTGGAGTTGCCTCAAGAAATGCGAAGAAAACAATGCCAAGTTGGTACAAATTGATGAGTCGAATTCTCCTGAATGGTTGAAGAAGATTCAAAAACTACCTTACCTTGCTAACAATGGTTTGCAGTTCTTGACTATGTATCTTCAACCTTCTATCCCCACACCTAAGGGTGTAGTTCTCTAGAACTTAAAAAAGGAGCGCTCAGCGCTCCTTTTTTAAGTTTTGGTTGTTAATAATATTTGTTTTTTCTAATGCCTTATGCCCATAACTAGTGACATCGCCCCAACCACCAATATAGCTTTTCAAGTCTGTGCGGTCGCTATTTGGCTAGGACTTGTATTTCTGACTTCAGAAATCTTGCATCGTTTTAAGCAAGATCCTGAGCTAGTTCGTAAGGTTGTCCATATTGGTACGGGAAACGTGTTGCTAATTGCATGGTGGTTACAGATTCCTACATGGCTATGTATTGCTGCTGGTGTGATTTTTAGCGCGATCGCCTTGGCATCTCACCTCATCAATATTTTACCGATGCTCAATGATGTGGGGCGTAAAACCTATGGAGTATTCTATTACGCTTTAAGTATCACCATTTTGGTTACTCTGTTATGGGAAAATCACCCACAATATGCGGTGATTGGGGTAATGGTGATGTCTTGGGGCGATGGGATGGCGGCTTTAATCGGCAAGCGTTTTGGTAAGCATACCTTTGTAAATCGGGGAAATAAGCGCAGTTACGAGGGTTCCTTGGCAATGTTTACAACTAGCTTGGTTGTTATTCTGGGGATTTTTGGGATTAATAAGGGAATTAGTCCCAGTGATTTTGGTGTAGCTGTGCCTGTTGCGGCGATCGCTGCTTTACTTGAGGCTTATTCTCCTGGGGGGACAGATAATCTTTCCGTTCCCTTATCTAGTGCTTTCTTGAGTTTAGCTTTGCAATCCCTCTAACTAAATCAGGGGCGCATTGCGCCCCTGATTGGCATTACCAGCGTAACAAGTTAAATTGCTCCATATCCACGGTATCGCGACTGCGATAGATGGATAGGACGATCGCTAGACCAACGGCTGCTTCCGCCGCAGCGATCGAAATAACGAAAATTGTAAATACTTGACCACGAATACTGGCGGAATCTAAGAAATTAGAAAAAGCCATCAAATTTAAGTTAACGGCATTGAGCATTAATTCCACAGACATTAATACGCGCACGGCGTTACGGCTCGTAATTAATCCATAAATGCCAATGCAAAATAGAGCCGCGGCAATAATCAAAAAAGGTTCTAAAGTCATATTTATTTACTATTAATTGCAATTGATGAATCATTAAGGCTCTAAGCATCAATGATTTATTTAGAAGCAACAAGCTGCTCTTTGGGCTTTTCTAACAACTCTAAAGACTCTTCCGAATCTGCCTGTCCAACTTTAATGGCATCAGGTACAAACTCACGTCGAGCGAGGACGATCGCGCCAATCAGTGCTACTAACAATAAGACCGAAGCTAATTCAAAGGGCAGCAAGTAATCACTGAAGAAATGCTGACCAATAACCACCATGGTGGATGGTAGTTTGGCAATGCTAGAAGTGACTGCCCACTTTGTGGAAGTAACAGTTACGCCTAACAAGGCAAAAAGTCCTAAACAAACAACACCTGTCACAACGCTGCGTAAAGCTCCATACTTAACGTCTTGGTAATCTTGGCGCTTATTGACCAACATGATCGCAAACAAGATCAAGATATTGACCGCCCCAACATAGATCAAAACCTGTGCTGCTGCTACAAAATCAGCATTTAGGAGCAAATATAACCCTGCCATGCTAATAAAAGTTGCACCGAGCAGAAATGCAGCATAGACAATATTTTGTAACAGGACTACGCCCATTGCCGAAGCGATCAACATTGCTGTTAGGACAACTAGGGAAACGGTTTGTGAACCATCACCTAAACCGATATTGTTCATTAAAATCTCCTTGTAATAGTCTGGATGACAAAGAATAAAAAATTGCTTAGCAATTTTTTATTCTTCATACTTATTTAGTTTCAGCAATTTCTTCAGGACGCAGCCCTGCACGTTTAGCTGTATGTGGTACTTCATGACCTTCGATTACACCCTTCGGCAAATAGCCAAGCTCACGAATTGGCGTGACAAAAGGATCTTCAGTAACCTTGGTAGGCATCCGTCCGAGGGCGACGCTATCAAAGTTCAATTCATGGCGATCGAAAGTTGACATGTCATATTCTTCGGTCATTGATAACGCATTAGTGGGGCAGTATTCCACACAGTTACCGCAAAAAATACATACTCCAAAGTCAATACTGTAACTTTTGAGTTCCTTTTTCTTGATCTCTGTGTTAAATTTCCAATCCACTACAGGCAAGTTAATCGGACATACGCGCACACAGACTTCGCAGGAAATACACTTATCAAACTCAAAGTGAATCCGTCCGCGAAAACGCTCAGAAGGAATCAATTTTTCGTAAGGATACTGCACCGTAATCGGACGACGACGCATATGATCAAAGGTTACCGACATCCCTTGTCCGATATATTTCGCCGCTTGTACTGCTTCTTTGGTGTATTCACCAACTTTATTCAGAAATTTCAGCATTTTGATATTTTAGGGTTAAGTTTCTGCTTTCAATTCAAAAATCTTGTTCCTCTCTTACTTTTAGAGAGGTGCTAGGTATGAGAGCTTATCCACCAAATGCGAAGGGAAAAGCTAGTTTCAATGCTGCGGTAATTAGTAAATTTGCTAAGCCGATGGGCAAG
The DNA here is from genome assembly GCF_014696355.1 of Pseudanabaena sp. FACHB-1998. Classification (GTDB taxonomy): domain Bacteria; phylum Cyanobacteriota; class Cyanobacteriia; order Pseudanabaenales; family Pseudanabaenaceae; genus Pseudanabaena. The sequence goes on from NZ_JACJQA010000045.1 coordinate 186,784, forward strand.
AGAAATTTCCAACCTAGATCGAGCAGTTGGTCGATGCGAACCCGAGGAACAGTCCACCGCAATAGGATCGCAAAGAAGATAAAGGCATAGGTTTTAACAAGGGTGGAAGTTAAACCAATGAAAGCGGCGATAACTTGCCACCATGCAGTGTTTGCTTCGATCCCTAAGGCGGCGCTAATTTTGTCAATGGGAAAAGGTAGTTCCCAACCGCCGAGGTAAAGAATGGAAGCAAGTAAGCCCGCTAGCAACAGGTTGGCATAGGAACCACCATAGAAGAAGGCAAATCTGATCCCTGAGTATTCGGTTTGATAACCAGCGACAAGTTCTTCTTCGGCTTCTGGCAAGTCAAAGGGTAATCGCTCACATTCAGCCAGAGCCGCAATGATGAAGATGACAAACCCAATTGGTTGCCGCCAAATATTCCACGACAGAATCCCGTATTCGGCTTGCTGATTAACGATATCAATAGTGCTAAGTCCATTGGTCATCAGCGCTACAGCAAGCACTGCTAAAGCTAGAGGAATTTCGTAGCTGATTGACTGTGCGGCAGCCCGTAAACCACCAAGGAGCGAGTATTTGTTATTGGAAGAGTAACCTGCCATCAGTAAGCCAATGGGGGCAACGCTAGAGATCGCAATGATGAAGAATACGCCTGTGCCAATGTCAGAAATAATTAAGTTCTGACCAAAGGGGATAACTAGATAACATAAAAAGACGGAGATGAAAACTAAAGCAGGTCCAATCGTATAGAGCAGAGGATCGGCTTTAGCGGGAATTGTGCCTTGCTTGATTAACAGTTTGCCAACGTCCGCGAGGGGAATTAGCAAACCAAATGGCCCTGCATATTCAGGTCCAATCCGTTGTTGAGCCGCAGCAGAAATTTTCCGCTCTAACCATGTGCAGACCAGTGCGCCCACGGTTACACCTAAAACCATTACTGCCATGGGCAATAACATCCAAATCACTTTGGCGACATCGGCGGGTAAGCCCAGCCCTGTCAGGATTTCAATTAAAGATTTTTGTAAATCAATTCCACCGTACATTAGCGATCGACCTCACCCATAATAATGTCCACACTTCCTAAAATTGCCATGATGTCAGCAAGCTTCATGCCGCGTACTAGATCTGGCAAGATCTGTAAATTAATAAATCCAGGTGGACGAACCTTAAAACGCCAAGGGAAGACGCTATCTTCACCAATAATATAGACACCCAGTTCACCCTTTGGTGCTTCGACACGGACATAATGTTCGCCAGCAGCAACTTTGAAGGTGGGTGAAGGCTTTTTGCTAATGAACTGATAATCCATTGAGTTCCATTCGCTCTTGGGTCCAGCAAGCACTCTTTGCGCTTCAAGGTTTTCGTAAGATCCCCCAGGGATTTGCTTGAGACATTGGAGGATCATTTTGGTGGATTCACGCATTTCGCGCACACGCACCAAGTAACGGGCTAAGCAGTCACCGCCGTTGTCCCACTGCACGTCCCAGTCAAGTTCGTCGTAGAGTTCGTAGTGATCGACTTTACGGAAATCGAGCTTTACGCCTGAACCGCGCAACATTGGTCCTGTTAAGCCCCAATTAATTGCTTCATCACGGGTAATTGTGCCAAGCCCCTCAATCCGCTTACGGAAGATCGGGTTATTAGTAATTAACTTTTCGTATTCATCGATGACGGGAGTGAAGTAGGTACAAAAGTCTTCACATTTCTCGATCCAGCCGTAGGGTAGGTCGGCGGCTACTCCTCCAATACGGAAATAGTTGTGCATCATCCGCATCCCTGTGGCAGCCTCGAACAGGTCGTAGATCATTTCTCGTTCGCGGAAAACGTAGAAAAATGGGGTTTGTGCGCCGATGTCTGCGACGAATGTGCCGAGCCACAGTAGGTGAGAGGCGATACGGCTAAGTTCTAGCATGATCATGCGAATGTAGCTGGCGCGTCTCGGCACGGGTACATTCGCTAATTTTTCGGGTGCATTAACGGTGATTGCCTCTGTGAACATGGTCGCGAGGTAATCCCACCTTGTTACATAGGGCAAGTATTGAATAATCGTACGATTTTCGGCGATTTTTTCCATACCTCGATGCAAGTAACCTAAAACAGGCTCGCAATCGACTACGTTTTCGCCGTCTAGCGTGACAATAAGTCTGAGAACGCCGTGCATGGATGGGTGGTGAGGTCCCATATTTATGACCATGCGTTCGGCTTTGGTTTCAATCATCACCATGATTTGCGATCGCCTCTTTACTCTGTAAACTGTTGCTCTGGCTAGTAGTGCTAGTTTTGGTTTGCGAGAGGGCGTTATGCAAAGCACAACACACTCTCGATCTTCGGTTGTTATTTTAAGTCACTGTTAGAGCGATTGCTCTAGCAAATGATTCTATTGGTTATGTTAATTAAGTAGATACACTTTGATGGTTATCAGTATATCGCCATGTTGGGGCGGGAATATGTGTTAAAAAGTGGCTAATTGCTGATTTTGGGTTTAGGTTATCTTATTAATATCATAGAAATAAGTCTATCTTTTGACAAAAAATCATTGATTGAAAATTATGATACATGACGATACTACGGTGAGAGCAAAGTCCTAAAAACTAAAGGTGAGTATCATGCAATTCCTCGTACCAGTCATCGAAAAACAGGCTAAAACTTGGAAATTTATCGAACTTTGGGTTGATCCCATACCTTTCCCCCCGAAAATTTTGATGCTTGTGGTTGATCATGATGGCAAATGCACAGTTTTTAATCCTGCCTCTGATTACAAACTGGTTGTCTCTCCCTTGAATTACCAAGAAGCCCAAGAGTGGTTTCTTGAAGATGAATATGAACGGGTCAAAGGTAAGCTTTTGGCTGAAGAAATTATGTGAGAATAAGATCTACTGTCTGTTGATATTTTATAAAGCGTATTTCCTTAAGATAGATCAAAAGAGCAAAGTTGCTTTGCGGAGTAAAGATGATGACCGCCTATACAATCAATCTCGATCCGATTGTGAAACTGACCAGAGAGCAGTTTTACGAGCTATGCGCGGCAAACCCCGAACTTAAACTAGAGCGCAATGTAAATGGAGAACTCGTAATTATGTCCCCCACTGGTGGCGAAACTAGCGCTTGGAATTCCGATCTAAATACTGATTTAAATATCTGGAATCGTCAGGATCAACTTGGTAAGGTTTTTGATTCTTCTGGCGGCTTTTCCCTGCCTAGAGGTAGCGATCGCTCTCCTGATGCGGCATGGATACCCATTGAAAAATGGAATGCCCTCACTCCTGAACAACGCAAGAAATTTTTACCACTATGCCCTGACTTTGCGATCGAACTTTTGTCACCAACGGATTCATGGATTAAGGGTTTAGCAAAGATGCAGGAATATCAAGATAATGGTTGTCGCTTGGGTTGGCTAATTGATCCTGAAAGTAAACGTGTGGCAATTTATCGGTTAGGTCAGCCTTTAGAGATTCTCGAAGCGCCTATAAGCCTGTCTGGGGAAGATGTTTTATTAGGATTTGTCCTGAATTTAGAAAATATCTGGTCATCTTTATAAAGCTATAGGCAATGATTATAAATTTCTCATGCCATTATCACCTAAACTTTATTGGTATAGTGGTCTCTCACTTGAATTACCAAGCAGACCAAGAATGGTTTCTTGAAGATGAATAGGAACGGGGCAAGGGTAAACTTTTGGCTGAAGAAGTTATGTGAGTTTGCGCGATCGCACTTTCGGAATTATTATTTCAGGTTTTCTTGAGAAATAATTGTCGAAATAAATAACTTGAACCTTTTGGCTAGAAGCTAATGTCTAAACCAGCGTCAATCGTTAAACATTCGATTCAAGGCGATCGCCAGAGGTGACATTATGAAAAGCTTCATTCTCCCAATCCTTGCAGCTACTTCAGTTCTTAGCACCCTCAGCTTAGTCAATCCCAGTTCAGCATCCGCAGGTACGATCTATAATCGCCAAGTCAATCAACAAGAGCGCGTTTATAAAGGGGTGCAACAAGGCACAATTAGCCAGCAAGAATATAAAAACTTGCAAGCAAGAGAGACAAAAATTGCTGCTCAACGTCGGGTTTATCTTAAGGATGGAGATTTGACTAAAAAAGAAGCAGTTCATTTGACTACTGCCCAAAATCGGACTTCGAGAGCAATTTATCGCGATCGCCATGACTAATCAAAAAAGCAGCATAAAGTACTGCTTTTTTGATGAGATCGCCATGCGGGGTGAAATCCGAATAGAGACAGAGGTTAGCGGTGAGTACATATCAGTACAATAGACTGAGAGTAAACCGTAAAGATTAAATTATGATCCCAACCGTAATCGAACAGTCTGGTCGTGGCGAAAGAGCCTTTGATATTTTTTCGCGCCTGCTGCGGGAGCGGATCGTATTTTTGGGGCAACAGGTTGACGACAGCATTGCCAACATCATTGTGGCTCAGTTGCTTTTCCTCGAAGCCGACGATCCCGAAAAAGATATTTTCTTGTATATCAATTCCCCTGGGGGATCTGTGACCGCAGGTATGGCAATTTACGATACGATGCAGCACATTCGTCCTGATGTCTCCACCATTTGTGTGGGGCTAGCGGCAAGTATGGGGGCTTTTCTGCTCACGGGCGGCGCAAAGGGCAAGAGACTATCTTTACCCCATACCCGTATTATGATTCACCAACCTCTCGGCGGCGCACAGGGTCAAGCAACAGATATCGAAATCCAAGCTAAGGAAATCCTGTATCACAAGAATCGTCTGAATGAGTTGATGGCTTTCCATACGGGGCAGCCCATCGATCGCATTGCTGAGGATACCGATCGCGATTTCTTTATGGCTCCTGATGAGGCAAAAAGTTACGGCTTGATCGATGAAGTTGTTAATCAACGCCCGAAGTTTGAAGTTGCAGCATAGTTTTTTTACAAGAAGGCTCACGATGTGAGCCTTCTTGTTTATTACTATTGACTTTCATGGCAACTTGATTAGAAATATATAGGTCATTAATTTTTAAGTAGTTAGGCGAAATTAAATATAAAAAACCAAAACCTGTGGCGTACGCTGCGCGTGCGCCACAGGTTTTGGTTCTGATTTTTTAATTATGCCCAGCTACTGATCAGAGTTCATCAAAATACTGTCTGGTGTGTGGAGTTTAGGTTATGAAATTGTTTGGTACGGATGGCATTCGTGGTCATGTCGGTAGTTTTTTGACTGCCCCCTTAGCCCTAGAAGTAGGAATTAGTGCGGGTAAGATTTTAAAAGAGCGTGTGGAATTGGAGCGCGATCGCCAAAATACATCAATAAATGCATCAGTAAATGCAGCCAATGTAATTGCGATCGGGCAAGATTCTCGGACATCGGGCGATATGCTATCGGCAGCAATTTCCGCAGGTTTAACGGCGGCAGGATGGGATGTTTGGCATATTGGGCTATGTCCTACGCCTGCGGTTGCCTATCTCACGGCAAACTCACCAGAAATCTTTGGCGGCGTGATGATTTCCGCAAGCCATAACCCACCTGAAGACAATGGCATTAAGTTCTTTGGGGACAATGGCTCAAAACTTTGTGGAGAAACTCAACAGGCGATCGAAGCTTTGCTGGAATCAAGACTTCATGCCGATCTCATTAATTCCTCTACGGATTGGGGCAAGTATCACGAAAAGTCCCATTTAATTTCTGACTATCAAGATTCTCTCCAAAACTCGATCGCCACAAATTTACAAGGCATCAAAGTTGTCCTCGATCTGGCGCATGGTTCGGCAACTCGCGTTTCCCTAGAAGTATTTCGTAACCTAGGCGCAGAAGTAATTTGCCTTCACCAAGAACCCGATGGCGATCTCATTAATGTTAATTGCGGCTCCACCCATCTCGAACCTCTACGCGCCGCCGTTAAAGAACATAAGGCTGATATGGGCTTTGCCTTTGATGGCGATGCCGATCGCGTTTTAGCTGTGGATAGCAATGGTCGCGTCGTTGATGGCGATTACATCCTGTACCTCTGGGGTCAAGAATTGCTGGAAAATAATCAACTTCCCAACAGTGCGATCGTCACGACGGTGATGGCAAATCTTGGCTTTGAAAGAGCATGGCAAAAACTGGGCGGTAATTTTGTGCGAACTGCGGTGGGTGATCAGTATGTCCATGCGGAAATGGTGCGATCGGGCGCAATGCTCGGCGGCGAACAGTCGGGGCATGTGCTATGCCGTCACTATGCTGTGAGTGGCGATGGGTTACTTGCGGCTTTACACCTTGCCGCTTTAGCCAAGCAAAAAGCACCTCTCGCTGAACTGATGGATCAGAGTTTCCATCCCTATCCCCAATTGCTCAAAAATGTGCGCGTCGAAGATCGGGAATTGCGCCGTAATTGGCAAACCTGTGATGCACTCGTTCAGGCGATCGCATTAGCCGAACAAGATTTAGGCGATCGCGGCAGAGTCTTAGTCCGTGCTTCGGGTACTGAGCCGCTAATGCGGGTCATGGTGGAAGCCGAGAGCCTTGATCTTGCTACCCATTGGACAGATAGTTTGACAGGATTAATCGAAAGACAATTGGTTAAATAAAAAAAGCGGCGCAAAGCGCCGCTTTTTTTATCGCTACAATCATTACAGATATGTTCCGCGTGAGGTGTGCTGATGTTAGTTCAAACCAAACGATTTACGATCGCTGAATATCAACGTCTTGCCGATTTAGGGATTTTGCAAGATAGTGCTGAAAAAGAGCGCACTGAATTAATTCGAGGAGAAATTACACAGATGGCGGCTAAGGGAACAAGACATACCGTTTGTTGTAGTAATTTGATGCGAGAACTATACAAACTGGTGAATGATCTTGCGATTATCCGATGCCAAGATCCGATCTTTTTGCTACCTGATAGTTCACCTGAACCAGATTTTGTAATTGTGCGCGATCGCGAAGATAACTACCTCACAGGACATCCCACCCCTGACTATATTTTGCTGGTTATTGAAATTGCCGATTCTTCTATCGATTATGATCGCGATATCAAAGGGGTGCTTTATGCTGAGGCAGGAATAGCTAATTATTGGTTATTTAACTTAGTGGACAATCGGTTAGAGATATATAGCGAACCTTATCGGGATATGCAAGGCAAAGGAAATTATGCTCAACGCCGATATGTCCTTGCCCATGAGTCAATCGCCTTCACGATTTTCCCAAATCTAGATTTACAGTTAGAAATCAGTAAAGTTTTGCCAAAGATTTGACAATAGTTAGGTAGTGCTAAATAGCTAAGGATGGGCGGCGCTCCGCGCCGTCCATCCTTAGCAAAATAAATTTAGGACTACTAGTTAAATCTAGCTATGGTTCCAATTTTTAGAATGGATGATTGCAATGAGTCATGAATATGTCCCTAGCCGTGACAACTTGCTTGCGGAAATCATCGATAGTTTTGATGATATCGTTTGGTCGCTCGCTCTACCCGATCTTACGCCCCTTTATTTCAATGCTGCTGCTGCTAAAATTTATCAATGCGATCGCGAAGAATTGCTTGCTAATCCACACTTTTGGCTAGAGGCGATCGCCTTGGATGATCAGCCTAAAATGCAAGAGGCGATCGCCCAAGCCCAAATAGCAGGCTCATCACGTCTAAACTATCAGTTTCAACAGCCCAACGGCACAAAATGCTGGTTTTCGGTACGTTGGAAAATATTTAAAGATAACTCAGGCTTGCCCGTCCACCTTGATGCGATCGCGACCGAAATTAGCGATCGGTATCAAGTTGCTTCTAAACAGCAACAGACAGTAGAAATTATTTTGCAAGGGGAAAGTCGTTACTATGACGTTATTCAAAGACAAACTGACCTAATTCTGCGTTCACTGGCTGACACGACGATCATCTTTGCTAATGAAGCTCTTTGTAACATGTTGGGATCTCCCTTAGAGCAAGTTTTAGGACAGAAATGGATTGATTTTGCCGAACCCGATGATTTACAAAGTGTATTGCAAAATATCGCTTTACTAAGCCCGATAAAGTCCAGTTTTATTGCTGTCAATCGTGACCGTCGCACTGATGGTCAAATCGGCTGGACACAATGGATTAATCAAGGCATTTTTAATGAGTGTGGGAAACTGGTTGAGATTCAGTCAGTGGGGCGAGATATCACAGAACTCAAACAATCAGAGCTATCCCTGCAACAACTCAATCTGGAACTAGAGAAACGGATCAAACAAAGTAGTGATGATTTGCGCCAAAGTGAAGCCCGAAATCTGGCGATTCTTCATACCCTACCTGATCTGCTGCTTTTGCTTAAGCCCGATGGCACTTGCTTACAGTGCATCATGCCTTCATCTCAAACCAAATCCAAATATTTACCAATTCAGCATCATATCTCGGAAGTATTAGATCCAGAGGATCTTCAAGCTCAGCTAAAAATATATGCAACTGCGATCGCCACAGGAGAAGTCCAAATCTATGAACATCAGTTAACTAAGTTTGGCAAAACTGTTTATGAAGAGGTGCGAATCGCTCCCTATTGCGAAGATGAACTACTGGTAATCGTGCGGGACATTACCGATCGCAAAAAAACCGAGCAGCAGCTTCAAAATGTCACCGATCGCCTCACCCTTGCCTTGAAATCTGCTTCCATCGGCATTTGGGAATGGAATATTGCGAACAACTTTCTGATTTGGGATGAGCGTACCTATGAACTCTATGGCGTAAATCCCGTTCATGAGCCTGATGCCTATTTAGCATGGGCAAGCCGTGTCCATCCAAGCGATCGCCAGTTCGCGGAAAACGAAGTGCAGCTAGCTTTAAGTGGCACTAAAGATTACGAACCCGAATTCCGAATCTTGTTACCCGATGGTAGTATTCGCTACATCAAAGCCTATGCCCTAGTTCAGCGCAATGATGAGGGCTTACCCCAGCGTATGCTCGGAATTAACTTTGATATTACTAACAGCAAGTTAGCCGAAGCCCAGTTAATGAAGACTGATACCCATCTCAAAACGGCTCAGCGTATCGGTAAGTTAGGAAGTTGGGAATTTGAAATCAGTACAGGGATTCTCACTTGGTCAGATGAAGTATTTCGGATTTATGGACTCGAACCTAGTGCCGAACCACCTGGTTATGAAGAACTCCAACAATATATTCATCCAGATGACTGGGAGTATTTTCATCACACGGTACAAACCGCGATCAATTCCCAAAAAGCCTACGATCTTGAACATCGCATCATTCAATCCAATGGCAAATTGATCTATGTATTAGCCAAGGGAGAAATGATCTATAACGGTTCAGGACAATTAACCCATATCGTCGGCACTGCTATAGATATTACGGATCGCAAAATTGCGGAGCAGAAACTCCAGAACCTCACCGATCGCTTGACTTTAGCCTTAAAATCGGCAGCGATCGGTATTTGGGAATGGGATGTTCCTAACGATATTCTGATCTGGGATGAACGGATGTATGAACTTTATGAAGTTGATTCCCACCCATCTCCTATTACCTATTTAACTTGGGCAAATCGTCTGCATCCGAGCGATCGGGCAACTACCGAAGCCTCAGTTCAACTAGCCTTTCAAGGAGCAAAAGATTTCGATATTGAATTTCGGATTTTGCTACCTGACGACACCATCCGCTATATCAAAGCCTATGCCCTGATTCAGAAAAACAAAGAAGGCAACCCAGATCGGATGATTGGCATTAACTTTGATATCACTGCTCGCAAATTAGCCGAAGCAGAATTAAAGCGTAGTCATGATTTGCGTGAAGCTATTTTTAATGAGTCTACGGATGCCCTATTTTTAGTTGATCCCTATACATTACTAACTACTGACTGCAATCTTCCCGCCGTCCATCTGTTTGAAGCTTCCGACAAGTCTGAACTAATTGGAATCGAAGGGCGTATCCTCCAAGAGCGTCAGTTTTCTCTAGCGGAACTGGAGCAAATTAATTTAGAAATGGCAACCAAAGGATTTTGGAGTCAAGAAGTTACCTATATCAGCCTCAAGGGTCACTGCTTTTGGGGTAATCTCGCAGTTAGACAAATTATAGTGGCGGGTCAGACTACTAATCTGGTCAGGGTTACAGACATTAGCGCTCAAAAGCGATCGGAAGCTAAAATCTTGCAAACATCAAGACAACTAGAAAATACTAATCGAGAATTAGAATCCTTTTGCTACTCTGTTTCCCATGATCTCCGAGCGCCATTGCGCCATATCAATGGATTTGTGAATGCGTTGCAACAGCAGTTAAAAAGACAAGAGTTGTTAAGTGATCCTAAAATTATGCACTACTTACAGGTGATCGATAGCAGTAGCCAAAAGATGGGAAGTTTAATCGATGGGTTGCTGATCCTATCTCGCTTTGGTCGAAAACCTCTAGATTTTCATCAGATTTCTGTCCGCGAACTGGTCGATGAGGCGATCGAGATTATCTGCACTGATCCCGCTCACAATCCTGCCCTTGAATTCGCGATCGGAGAATTGCCCAATCTAGTTGGCGATGCCACTCTTTTACACCAAGTGTTCCGCAATCTTATTGATAATGCGGTAAAGTTTAGCCGCAATCAGCCCAAGCCTGTGATTGAAATTGATAGTCTACCCGATGGCACAATTAGAATTAAGGATAATGGTGCAGGATTTCAAATGGAATATGCTGATAAACTCTTTGGCGCTTTTCAGCGTCTACACAATGAAAAAGAATTTGAAGGCACGGGGATTGGTTTAGCGATCGTGCAACGAATTATCCAGCGTCATGGTGGCTCTATTTGGGCAGAAAGCTCTCCCAATCAAGGTGCAACCTTTTTTGTCAAGCTTTAATTGAGGACTTATAGCTGTGGTCATTTGCATTAGGACAAATCAAAACCCAAGAAGCGAGTTGCGGCGCGAAGTGCCGCAACTTATCTTTTGGTTTTGTGCCCTCACAAGAATGGCAAGTTCATTTTGTGTTTTGGTATAAATTAGGAAATATAGATTGAATGTATGCAACCAACTCAAATTTTGCTAGTTGAGGACGATCCTAATGATGTGGAGCTAATCCAAATCGCCCTAGACAGTTATAACTTTGTTAATAAGATTACTGTCGTTTCGGATGGCGAACAAGCTCTGCACTATCTATTTGGTCGGGATGGTCAGCCGCCTATATGTCCCCTGCCTCGTCTTGTTTTGCTAGATCTCAAGCTACCAAAGGTAGATGGGATTGAGGTTTTAGAAGCAATTCGCAATTCGCCTCGCACTCGTAATTTAGTGGTAGTGGTGATGACTTCGTCGGCGGAGAATAGAGATTTAAAGGCTTGCTACGATCTGGGGGTGAATAGTTATATTGTGAAGCCTTTGGACTTTCAGCAGTTTGTGCAGATGTCACAGCACGTTGGTTTTTATTGGATGATGCTCAATCAACAGCCATCTCAAGATCAGTATTGAAATAAAAGAGGAGTGGCTGTGCTTCGCACAGCCACTCCTCACTTCCCTTAGGACAAATCGATGTATTGCGGCGCGAAGCGCCGCAATACATCTTCTGGTTTTGTGGTTTAACAAGACTGGCGATCGCTATAGCAAAGCAAGAGTTAGGTAGTACAAACCAAAACCCAAAAAGCGAGTTGCGGCGCTTCGCGCCGCAACTCGCTTTTTGGGTTTTATGTCCTAAGCAAAACTTGCTTGGCTATATATGTCTCTAGCAAGGCTTACATTAATATAAAATCTTATGAACTTTGGATGAATAGATGGGTTGAGTATTTTTTTAGGTATAATTTAGCAAACAGTAATGCTTCAGATGCTGATTAGTACTCAGTGACCACAACTTAATACAAATTCAAAACATAGCGTTGCTATTGTTTGAATCTCGAAAACCTTTAGGGGTTGGTTTTTTAATTCTGAGAGGTGGCATTCCACCTTTGAGTTTGAGTATTAATAGTGGCGGTTTAGGCTTGGACGTTTTTCTGCAAATGGTTGTATAGCAATCCTTGGGGAGAATGTATTATTTAAGATTTAAACATAGAGCCCTATAAGTCTCCATGAGTTCTTAGAGTTGTCAGTAATTATATCGACTGACTAACAGCTCTAAACCTGTGTCTTTGTATCTGTAAACCATGAGCAATTTGATATCTGAGTTTGGAGAATTGACGGAACCCAATAATGAGCGATCGCCGCGATCGCTTCATATTTTGATGATTGAGGATGTGGTGGCGGATGTGGAGCTAACCATATTGGCTCTAGAATCGGCTAATTTATCCTTTACCTATGAAGTAACCGCAACTGCGAGCGAATGTCAAAAATATTTGCAAGAAAAAGTCTATGACGTAGTTCTATCGGACTATCGACTACCTAGTTTTAATGGGTTACAGGCGTTTGAATATTTAAAACAATCTAGCCAAGATATCCCCTTTATCTTGATTACTGGCAGCTTGGGGGAAGAGGCGGCGGTCGAATGTATCAAAGCGGGCATGACCGACTATGTGTTAAAGGATCGGTTATTTCGCTTGCCTAGTGTTCTCCAACGGGCTTTGCAGGAGTTTGAGTTACGGCGACAACAGAGAGAGGCGATCGCCCAAATTGAGCAACAGGCTTGGCGAGAGACCATTATTAATCGAATTGTCCAATCAATGCGCGAAACCCTCGTGTTAGAGGAGGTCTTACAAACAACAGCCAATCTCTTGTACGAAGAGTTAAAAGTTAGTTATTGCTTGATTCTTCAACCCGATAGTGAGCAGGTTATACGAGTAAGCTATGTCAGTAATCTCGCTGGTGAAAAAGAGCAAATCCAAAAGATAATTGGTCTTCCCTGTGAATTTTATGAGTTCTATCACAAGGAATTGGTGCAGGGGCAGCAGATTATTATTGATCAACTTGATGAATCTCTCGATCAAACTGTAAAAGTTATTGCCGAAGGTTATGGCATTCACTCCCTCGTGATCACCCCGCTTATTTATCAGCAATCATATTTTGGGGGAATTAGCCTATATCAGAACGATCGCCAACGTACTTGGTCGGCAAATGAGCGATCGCTCGTGAAAGCGATCGCCGATCAATGTGCGATCGCCATTCATCAGTCGGCTCTCTATCAAAATGCCCAATCCGAACTCATGGAGCGCAAAAAGATGGAAGCCCAACTCCGCCATGATGCTTTCCATGATGCCTTGACGGGTTTACCAAATCGCTCTTTATTCTTAGATCGTTTAAGTCATGCTTTAACCATCGCGCAGAGGCGATCGCACCTTAACACTAATAGTCCTAACGAGCAGTTTGCCGTTCTCTTTTTAGACTTAGATCGATTTAAGGTGATTAATGATAGTCTCGGACATCTTGCGGGTGACCAATTATTGAAGATTGTGGCGAAGCGACTAGTTTCTTGTCTGAGGGGAGGAGATACGGTGGCTAGGTTAGGGGGAGATGAGTTTGTAATGTTGCTTGAAGAATTAGCAGATGTTAGTGATGTAATTGATGTAGCGCATAGGATTCAGGAGATTCTCAAACAACCAATATTAATTGATGGGAATGAAATTTTTGTTAGTACGAGCATTGGCATAGCCCTAAATTCTGGCAACTATACCCAGCCAGATCAATTGTTGCGGGATGCTGATACGGCGATGTATCGGGCTAAAGAGGCAGGAAGAGAACGCTATGAAGTATTTAATCCCGCAATGCATAAGGAAGCTCTCAAAAAGCTGCATTTAGAAAACGATCTGAGGCGAGCGATCGAAAGACAAGAATTATACGTTCATTATCAACCAATTTTGCATTTACGGTCACGACAAGTTATCGGATTTGAAGCGCTTGTGCGTTGGCGACATCCCGAACAGGGGCTCATTTCACCGATGGAATTTATTCCCCTTGCGGAAGATGTGGGATTAATTGGGGCGATCGATTTTTGGGTGCTAGAGGAATCCTGTACTCAATTAAAAACATGGCAGGAGCAGTTTCCTAAAGCTCGACATTTAACGATGAATGTCAATTTGTCTGGCAAGCATTTTAATCAAGCCGATCTGACTAATCAAATTGAACAGGTAATTAAGAGAACTAATCTGGTTAATGAAAACTTAAAGATAGAAGTCACGGAAAGTATATTGATTGAAAGAACTTCTTTGGCTACACAGATTCTCACGGAGTTGAAGGAGCGAAATATTCAAACCTGTATTGATGATTTTGGTACAGGCTATTCTTCGCTAAGCTATCTCCATCGTTTTCCGATTCATACGCTTAAGATTGATCGCTCGTTTATTGGCAGACTGCATCACAATTCTGAGAATTGTGAAATTGTGAAAGCGATTATTATTTTAGGACTGAATTTAGGCTTAAACGTGGTAGCTGAAGGCATCGAAAATGCAGAGCAATTAAAGTTTTTAGAAGCGCATAATTGTTATGCAGGTCAAGGGCATTATCTATTTGAGCCAATGGAAGCGAAGGCGATCGCCGCCTTACTTAATTAACCCCAGACAAGAGGCTTAAGCTTCTTGTTCCTATATCCCAAAAGACTTTTAAAGCGTTGCGAAGCAACGCTTTAAAAGTCTTTTGGGGTTTGGGCGCTTTGCGCTCTAAAAGGCGATCGCTTGTTCTAGGGTGCTGATATTGACTAGAGCTAAATTGGGAGCCGATCGCTTGACTAAACCTGTCAAGACCTTGCCAGATCCAACCTCGATCGCTTGTTCATAGCCTTGTTCGGCAAGATAGAGACTAATCTCACGCCAACGCACAGGCGAAGTCATTTGCTTAATGAGCCGATCGCGCAACACCTGCCCTGATGTTGTTGCGTCGTTAGGTTCCACATTGGAAATTACAGGCGTATCCGCATCATTAAAAACTGTCCGTTGCAAAGATTCGGCAAACTTAGCGGAGGCAACTGCCATGAGTGGTGAATGGAACGCACCACTTACGGCAAGAGGAATGGCTCGCTTCGATTTGACCTGATCGCAAATGGATTTGACAGCCGCTTCTGTTCCTGAAATTACTACTTGATCTTTGCTGTTGTCGTTGGCAAGTACTACATTTTCAGTTTGAGCGATCGCTGCTTCTAGTTGATCGCGATCGAAGCTAATCAACGCGGTCATTGCGCCGCCACTTGCCTCCGCCATCAAAAGCGATCGCTGCTTCACCAATTCCAAGCCTGTCGCAAAATCCACAACGCCAGCGCAATAGAGCGCACTATATTCTCCTAAGCTATGCCCTGCGACGGCACTGGGCTTTTCGCCTTTTTCTTTTAATACATCGCTGAGGATTGCGGAAGTGACGTATAAGCAAGGTTGTGTAAATTGAGTCTTAGCCAATTCCGTGGCATCGGTTTGTGATTTTTCTAAAATTGACCAACCCAATATTTGCTCAGCCTTGGCAAATTTATCTCGTCCAACCTCTGCCAAATCTAGCCCCATTCCCACAGCTTGCGAGCCTTGCCCTGGAAATATCCATACATTTTTTGTCATTTTTACAAAGAGTTTTTAAAATTCAAAAAGGTTTAGGTATTGATCTTTACACATAAGTAGCTGGGCATAATTAAAAAAATAAAACCAATCCCTGTGGCGCACACACAGCGTGCGTGTGCCACAGGTTCGTTGAGTCGGGAATTGCTATCAATTCAAACTTTATTGGCTCACTAAGCGTATGGACACTCTAGGGTTGTTGAGTAATAATGAATCAATCGCTAAGCCTCTTATTCAGAGTCGTTTTCAATTCTTTTAGATCACAACAATTAAAAGCTTTACCTAGACTGAGTTACAAGACTTGGTGAGCTTTTTATCCAATAGGTCTAATTTAGCCAATCAGAGGGGATAACCATGATAATTAGTGAAAGTCACCTCAATCCAAAAGATTTACATTCGGCGATCGCCCGCCATTCGCCTTTGGTATCACCAAATACGACCATCATGGCAGCGATCGCACTAATGGGGGAAACTGGTGCAGACTATGTGCTAGTAGTAGAGAATCTATCGCAAAAGAAAGGGGTGATTGGTATTTTGACCGAACGGGATCTTGTACGTATCATCACCCAGCCCATACCTTTAGACCAGTTGCCAATTCAGGCGATGATGAGCCACCCCGTCATTACTATCCAAGAATCTACATTTACTGATATTAATGAAGCTCTCGCCCTATTGCAACAGCATCGCATTCGTCATCTCCCTGTGCTAGATGATGGCGATCGCCTTGTGGGGTTAGTAGACCAAAGTACTTTAATCGAAATGGCGAATATAGCTCGTCACCAACAAGCTGAAGCGGCTCTACACCAGCTTAACCAAAGTTTAGAAAGAAAAGTAGAACAACGAACGGCTGCTTTAAAAGCCAGAAAAGCAACTATTCGCACAATCTTGGATACGATTCCCGATTTATTGCTGCGACTTCAATGTGATGGCACTTGCTTAGCTTACATCAATTCAGGAATTGAGGCAGATGATTTCCTACCGATTGTCAATCATATTTCAGAAGTTCTACCACCAAAATTAGTTCAAAAACAGTTGCAAGTTATTGAGCAAGCAATCACTACAGGTGAATTGCAAGTCTATGAGCATCACTTTCTTAAGCAAAATCGGGTAGTCTACGAAGAAGTAAGGATATTAGCAATTAATGATCAAGAAGTTTTGGCAATCGTGCGGAATATTACTGCGCGTAAACTTGCTGAAGCAGAGCTACAGCAACTTAACAGAAATCTGGAGCGCCGTGGAGAGCGCCGTGAAGAGATCCGTAATGCGGCTTTGCAGCAGAATGTACTCCGTGCAAACGAAGCCCAACACATCGCTCATCTGGGGGATTGGGAACTAGATCTGCTCAATCAGCAACTAATCTGGTCTGCCGAAATCTTTAGGATTTTTGGTCTTGACCCCAATCAGCCAGACCCCACCTATGAGCAAGCCCTCAACTATTATCCTCTGGATGACCGACAGCGAGTTATCGATCTCGTAGATAGAGTAATTCAGTATGGAGAACCATTTGAAACAGAACTACGGATTATCCGAGCTGATGGTTCAGTTGGATATACTTTTACCAAGGGCAAACCGATTTGGGATGCTTCAGGGCAAGTGATCGGATTGCTGGGAATTATGATGGATATTAGCGATCGCAAAGTCATCCAAGAAGCTCTAAGACATAGCGAAGAACGTACCCAAGCCACTCTATTGGCTTTGCCCGATTTGGTGTTTCGGGTTAACAGTGAGGGTAAATATATTGACTTTTTAACCTCTCCTCATGGAAAGAATCTGGTTGATCCTCAACAGGTAATTGGCAAAAGTATTTTTGACTCTTTGCCAGCAGATATTATCCCATTACATTCAGAGGCTAAATACACGGCTCTTCAGAAAGCACTTGCTACGCAAACTTTGCAGACCTACGAACAGCAGGTTTGGATTAATGGTGAACTTCGTTACGAAGAAGTGCGGGTTTCTCCATGCAACAATAATGAAGTCGTCTTTCTGATCCGCGACATTAGCGATCGCAAACTCGTCGAAAATGCTCTATTGGAATCTCAACAATTTATTCAAACTGTGGTTGACACCGTTCCTCTTGCATTATTTTGGAAGAATCGAGAGTCTGTTTATTTAGGATGCAATCAGCAGTTTGCCAAAGTGGTTGGGTTGAAGTCGGCTGAAGAGGTTATTGGTAAAACTGATTTTGATCTTCCATGGACACCAGTCGAGACCATCGCCTATCAAAAAGATGATCAGAGCGTTATGAAATCTGGTACATCCAGATCGGGGATCGAAGAAACGATGACTTTGGCTAATGGGGAACAGCGATGGATGGAGACCCACAAAGCGCCATTGCGTGACTGGACAGATCATATTATTGGTGTAGTGGGCATCACAAAAGATGTTACTATTCGCCGCCAAATTGAAGCGAGACTAAAATATCAAGCAGAACAAGAACGCATTCTCGGAGCGATTACCCAACGAATGCGAGCGTCCCTAGACTTGACAGAGATTCTCAAGGCAACTGTTGAGGATGTCCGTGAGGTCTTGCAGTCAGACCGAGTGTTAATTTATCAGTTGATTTTAGGAGAGCCAAGGTCAGCCCTTGCGGAATCCACTGCATCAAATTGCTCAAAAATTCTGAATGTCGTCTTTCCTGATGAAGCTCTCTCTCAAGAGAGCTACGATTACTATGCTCAAGGAGGTATGTTTATACTTTGCGATCGCGAAGCGGACGACCCATCGAACTTACCACATTTAGTCAAAGTCCTTACAGAACTCCAAGTTAGAGCCGCCCTCGCAGTTCCCATTATTCAAAATCAAATCCTTTGGGGATTGCTGATTGTCCATCAATGTGACTCTCCGCGCCACTGGCAAGATATGGAAATAAATTTACTCCAACAAATTGCCAACTGGTTAGCGATCGCCATTCAACAAGCCAGCCTCCACAGACAACTCCAGTCTGAACTATTAGTAAGGCAGCACACAGAGATAAAGCTCACTACAAGCAACCAAGAACTCTCAAACTCTAACGAAGAACTTGGTCGGGCTACTCGTCTCAAGGATGAGTTTTTAGCAAATATGAGCCACGAACTCCGTACTCCACTCAATTCCATCCTTGGTATGTCTGAGGCTCTCCAAGACCAGATCTTCGGGACGATCAATGAGAAGCAACGCAAAGCAATCCAAGCTGTAGAACGAAGTGGTGAGCATTTGCTAGCCTTGATCAATGACATTCTCGATGTGGCAAAAATTGAATCAGGGCTGCTGGAATTAGACTGCGCTCCTACGAATGTAGATTCTCTTTGTCAATCTAGCCTTGCCTTTATCAAACAACAAGCCCTGAAAAAACGCATTCAGTTAGAGATTAAACTGCCTAAAAATCTTCCTGACCAAATACTAGATGAACGACGTATCCGACAAGTATTGATTAACTTGCTGAATAATGCCATGAAATTTACGCTAGAGGGTGGGCGGATCACCTTAGAAGTCCAGAAAGTGGAGGTTCAAGAAGTAGAGAATACTAACTCTTGGACACGTTTTTCAGTCACCGATACAGGTATTGGAATTGCCCCCGAAAATGTCAATAAACTATTTCAACCCTTTATCCAAATTGATAGCGCCTTAAATAGGCAGTACGATGGAACAGGATTGGGACTGGCTCTAGTTAAGCAGATGGCGGAATTGCATGGCGGTAAAATAGGTTTAACCAGTGAATTAGGAGTAGGTAGTTGCTTCACGATTGATTTACCCTATTTACCCAGTGAACCTGAAATGAGGG
This sequence comes from Pseudanabaena sp. FACHB-1998, assembly GCF_014696355.1. Taxonomy (GTDB): domain Bacteria; phylum Cyanobacteriota; class Cyanobacteriia; order Pseudanabaenales; family Pseudanabaenaceae; genus Pseudanabaena. The sequence continues at coordinate 205,894 of NZ_JACJQA010000045.1, forward strand.
CAGGTTTGCCAACAAACGCTATTCCAAAAAGAGAATCCCTATCCTCTCTTGAAGCTACGCATTCTCCGCTAATCTTGATGGCTGAAGATAATGAGGCTAACACTAGTAGTGTTGGTGATTATCTAGAGGCAAAAGGTTATCGTCTGCTCTTAGCCAAAAATGGAGAGGAGGCGATCGCTTTAGCGAAATCTCATCAGCCTGACTTAATTTTGATGGATATCCAAATGCCGATTATGGATGGACTAGAGGCAACCAAACAAATTCGCCTCGATCCTAATTTGGTTAATATACCAATCATTGCCTTGACAGCATTAGCGATGGTTGGCGATCGCGAAAAATGTCTAGCAGCAGGCGCTAATGATTATTTGAGCAAGCCCATAAAGCTCAAGCAACTTACTCACCTAGTGCAAAGCTTTTTACTTCCTTCCCCGTGAATAAATAGGATTTAGGATAAATTTGTAAAGCCTTTACAAAATCTTCAATATGACTCAAAAAATTGCTTTTCTGGGATTAGGACTAATGGGTGGGGCAATGGCTGCCAACTTGGTTAAACGTGGATATTCAGTCATTGGCTGGAACCGCACCAAAAATCGCCCCACGATCGCCCCATTTATTAATGCTGGTGGTTCCTTAGCCGAGTCCCTCCAAGAAGCAGTTACCGATGTCGATGTGGTTTTCTCCTGTTTGGGGGATGTGCCTGATGTCACCGAAGTCCTTATCGGCGATGAGGGAGCCATTAACTTTGCCAAGGCTAATACCCTCTTTATCGACACCAGTACCATTGGTAGTAAAGCGGCAAAATCCATTGGCGAAGTCCTAATAAATGATGGTTTGCGGTTTATGGATGCCCCAGTTTCAGGTGGTGACGTGGGCGCACGTAATGGCACATTAACTTTTATGGTCGGAGGCACTGCCGAAGATTTGCTAAGTTGTAGGTTCTTCCTTGAGGCGATGGGTAGCAATATCAAACATTGTGGGGCGATCGGGAGTGGTCAAGCGGTCAAGCTCTGCAATCAAACCCTTGTGTCAGTCTATATGCTCGCCCTCTGCGAAACGATGCAAATGGCTCAAAAAATGGGTATTGATCCGCAGTTGATTGTTGATGTCTGCGGCAGTGGGGCGGCTGGCTCTTGGGCGTTAACTAACCTTGGTATGAAAGTTGCTAACGGTGATTATCAACCGGGGTTTGCGATTAAACATATGCTCAAGGACTTACGACTTGTGCAGGAGATCGCTGAAGCAATGGACGATCTCCCAAACTTATCGGTTGATTTACCCGTTGATTTGCCCGTTAATTTACAATTCGCCACAGAATTACCAGCGATCGCCTTAGCGATGCAAAATTTCCAAAAAGTTAGTCAACTGGATGATGGGCAAGGCGCAGAACAAGGCACACAGGCGATGATTCGAGCCTACAAACAGGATAAATAAACAAGGGTAGCTAAGCTGCCTTTGTTTATTTATCGTAAATTGTTAAAAATCTTGCAAACTCTAGCAAGTATGCTTTGATACAATGCGAAGCTATCCCGTAAAGATGCCTCCGCTCCTCCAGAAAAAATGCAACTGGCAAAACGACTTCGTAATATTCAGCCTTCCTTAACTTTAGCGATCGACGCAAAAGCCAAGGCCATGAAGGCTAGTGGACTTGATGTTTGTAGCTTTAGTGCTGGCGAACCTGACTTTGATACTCCTGATCACATCAAGGCTGCTGCCAAGACCGCACTCGATCAAGGTAAGACTCGCTATACTGCCGCCGCAGGTATACCCGAACTCAAACAAGCGATCGCTGCAAAACTCCTGCGCGACAATCAAGTAACCTACAAGCCCGAACAAATTATCGTCACTAATGGCGGTAAGCACTCGCTTTACAACCTGATGATGGCGATACTGGATGAGGGGGATGAAGTAATTATTCCTGTCCCATTTTGGGTTAGCTATCCCGAAATGGCAAAACTCGCCGAGGCAACTCCCATATTCGTAATTACCTCTGAAGAAACGGGCTATAAAATTACGCCTGAGCAATTAGAATCGGCAATTACTCCCAAAACCAAGCTCTTTGTGCTTAACTCGCCTTCCAATCCCACAGGAATGGTTTATTCCCCTGAGGAAATTCAGGCACTTGCCGAGGTTTTGGAACGACATCCCCATGTGTATATCGTTTCCGATGAGATTTACGAAAAGATTCTTTACGACGGAGCGACTCACCTCAGCATTGCCTCCATTAGCCCTGCGATGTATGAGCGTACTTTAATTAGTAGTGGTTTTGCGAAAGCCTATTCGATGACAGGCTGGCGGGTTGGCTATCTGGCTGGCGCACCCGAAATCATCAAGGCAACTACGATTATCCAAGGACATAGCACCTCGAATATTTGTACCTTTGCTCAACACGGAGCCGTAACTGCTCTCAATGACTCCCAAGAATGTGTAGAGGTAATGCGAAAAGCCTTTGCGGAGCGTCGTGATGTGATGTATGACTTGTTAACTTCCATTAAAGGATTCACTTGTCCTAAACCCGATGGGGCGTTCTATCTCTTTCCGAGCATCAAAGCTTTTGGAATGCCTTCTCTAGAATTTTGTGACAAATTACTAGAGGATCAGAAAGTTGCAGTTATTCCGGGGATTGCCTTCGGTTTGGATAATTGCATCCGTCTTTCCTATGCTACCAACTTGGAAACCATTCGCGAAGGTTGCGATCGCATTCGCAAGTTTGCGGAAAAGTTATAAAATTTTAAAGTTATCGCTTAGTTATAGCTGTGGTCACTTGCATTAGGACAAATCAAAACCAGAAGACGAGTTGCGGCGCGAAGCGCCGCAACTCGTCTTCTGGTTTTGTGTCCTAACAAGAATGGCAACAGCTATATCACCTGTGAGCGATAACTTTAAAAAAAGAAATTCTCATGACATCTCATGGCAAAATTCTACGATCGCCTTAATCCAGAATTACAAACCTTCATTGAAGCACAGCATATTTTCTTTGTAGCAACGGCTCCCACTGATGGACGGGTTAACCTCTCTCCCAAAGGAATGGATGCTTTGCGCGTAATTAGCGAGTCCGAAATCGCCTACCTCGACCTCACAGGCAGTGGCAATGAAACCGCCGCCCATCTTCTTGAAAACAGCCGAATCACTATCATGCTTTGTAGCTTTGCCGAGAAGCCTCTCATCTTGCGTCTCTATGGTCAAGGGCAAGCAATCCGTCCCAGAGATGGGGATTGGCAAGAATATTTATCTCTATTTCCTGCGATCGCAGGTACTCGCCAAATCGTGCGCGTCAAAGTGGAATCTGTCCAAACTTCCTGTGGTTTTGCAGTTCCCTTTTATGAATTTTCAGGCGATCGCACTGTCTTAAAGGAATGGGCTGAGAAGAAAGGTGAGGAAGGTGTGTATGCCTATTGGCAAGAAAAAAATCAGCACAGCATCGATGGCTTACCAACGGGACTCTTAAACCGTCAATAATGATCCCGCTTAAATCATGATTTCATGATTGTAGTACAAATAAAAATCTACTAATAGTGCGATAAATATATTTTATTGAGCTTTTACCACTAAATGTAAGTTAAGGTATTATCTGTCTCAACGTTAAAACAAAAGCATTTTTTATGGTGCAAGAACTTATTCGCCTCGACAAAGAGGTTCGATTTCCCGATAGCGCTCCTGCCGCTTACCCCGTATTTTTCAGGACTTATAGCCGTAAATATAATAACAAACGCGAAAGTTGGGCTGAAGTATGCGATCGCACACTTACAGGTTTAAAGACACTAGGCAAGCTCACCGATGAACAAGTTGCCCTGATCGACAAGATGCAAAAGCAGCTCAAGTCCCTCACCTCTGGACGTTGGCTGTGGGTCGGTGGTACAGAATGGGTTGATCGCCCCGAAAATTTCTCTGGCTCCTATAACTGCACCAGCACCAATGTAATTGACTGGCGCTCCTTTGGCTTGATGATGGATCTAGCCATGCAGGGATCAGGTACTGGTGGCGTATTAGAGCCGCAGTACATTAGCCAACTGCCCGTCATTCGTAATCAGTTACAAGTAAAGGTGATCGGTGCGATCGGTGACACCCCTGTCGAAAAACGCCGCCACAATACCGAAGTCGAATTTGACTATGCCAACAATGCCGTTAAATTTTATGTTGGCGATAGCCGTCAAGGTTGGGTCAAGTCATATCAATCTTTGCTCGAACTCTCTAGTAACGAACAGTTTGATCGTACCAAACCAGTCCAAATCACCGTTGATATCAGCGATGTCCGCCCCAGTGGTGAAGCCCTCAAAGGTTTTGGCGGTATGGCAAATCCTGTCAAGTTGCCTACCCTCTATGATCGCTGCGCCAATATTTTAAATAAAGCGATCGGTCGTCAACTTACCTCCGTTGAGTGCTGTATCCTCATCGATGAAGCCGCAGTTTGTATCGTGGCTGGTAACATCCGAAGGTCGGCCGGCATGAGGCAATTCTCGTCTGAAGACGCACTTGGTTCTGTCGCAAAGGATAATCTCTGGCAGCAGGATGAAGCTGGCAATTGGAGAATTGATCCTGAGCGTGATGCTTTAAGAATGGCGAACCACACAAGGGTATTCCATCGCAAGCCGACTGAAAAAGAATGTGTTGATGCAGTTCGCAAGCAATATTATTCGGGTGAAGGTGCAATTCAATGGGCGGGTGAAGCGATCGCGCGTTCCAATGCTGATTTGATTACAACTCCCGAACTCAAGCGTGATTTTCTGGCTGCTTATGTTAAAGGAGAAGGCAAAGAATGGTTGCGATCGCAGCAGCCTGAAGCCTCTGAACATGAGCTAGAGCATAGGTTACAGCGTTATGCTCTGAATCCATGCGGTGAAATTTTGGGGGCAGATTTCCACTGTAATCTCTCAGAAGTGCATCTTAATCTGATTAATCCTAAGGATGAAAAAGAACAGGAAGCAGCATTTAAAGCAGGGGCTTTATCAGTTGCGTCACTGCTTAATCATCAATTCATCGAGAAGCGTTATCAATTTAGCCGCGATGTTGACCCGATTGTGGGCGTATCCTTCACAGGGCTATTTGACTTCTTCGTTCATGCTTTTGGTGTGGAATGGTTGCGCTGGTTTGAAGCGGGCCGTCCTGACACTGTGCAGGGACTAGACTTCAAAGAGAAGGAAGCTGATTATCTCAATCGCTGGCGCGAAATCGTCCATCAGACAGTTTGGGAATATTGCGACGCGCATGGTTTACGCCGTCCCAATCGTTGTACTACAACTCAGCCAGCAGGCACAAAATCCTTGCTGACTGGTGCTTCCCCAGGGTGGCATCCACCAAAGGCGCAGCGCTTTATCCGTCGGATTACTTTCCGTAAAGATGATCCTGTGGCACGGGCTTGTATGGACTATGGCTATAGCATCATTCCTTCACAATCGGATAAGGATGAGAATGGACAATTGCTCAATGATCCTTTCGATCCGAGATGTACGGAATGGCTAGTGGAGATTCCTGTGAGCGTGTCTTGGGCTGACCTTGACGGTGCTGACAAGGTGGATATCAGCAAGTTCGATGTGATGGCGCAGTTTGATTTCTATATGCAGGTTCAAAAATTCTATACCCGTCATAATACTTCGGCAACCTTGGAGTTGCGTGAGGCAGAAATAGAGCCTTTAGGGAAGAAGATTTACGAAGCGATTCGTGATGATGAGGGTTATATCTCGGCGGCGCTGTTGGCGCGTTTTGATGACCTGCAAACTTTCCCTCGTTTGCCTTTTGAGCCAATCGATAAGGCTACCTATGAGAAGCTCAGTGCTGAGGTGCTAGAACGTCGCACGTCTGATGATTTTTACGCGAGTTTGTTGCGTTATGATTCAGGTGAGTTGGTGGAGGCGGGCCCTGCGGGTTGTGATTCTGATAAGTGTATGTTCCCTGAGCAGAAGCCATAGAATCGCTCTAACATAATGATTTAGGTGATTAGGTAGAAATTTTCTTGCTAATCACCTAAATTAGTAAGAGTTTGAATTCGGCTATAATCTATAAATATGCTTTAAGAATGTATGCAAACGTAGGAAATATAAAGCTATGCAAGCAATTCGGTTACAGCAAACTATAGAAAAAGACAGTGAAATTCATCTAAGTGATCTGCCTGTTTTTCAAGGTCAAGAGGTTGAAGTAATAGTTTTAATTTCTCCTTTGTCTGAGCCTAAAAAAACTTTTACTGCGCGCCAATTACTGAATTCTGGGTTAATTGGTGTGTGGGAAGATCGTACTGATATTAAGGATAGTTTGACCTACGCTCGTCAGTTGCGCGAACAATCTCAAGCAAAACGTTATGATCTTTTTGGATAGTGACATTATCATAGACTTCCTGCGAAGGTATCCTCCAGCGATTAGTTGGTTAGAATCTCTAGAGGATGAGAAGCTTGCTTTATCTGGATATGTGGCAATGGAACTAATGCAGGGATGTAATAACAAGATTGAATTGCAGCAAATCCGAAAATTGATTGCTAATTTTGAGATTGTGTGGGCGACAGCCGAAACTTGTAATCAAGCTTTAGAAGTGTTTGCAGAGTATAACCTCAGTCATAGTCTTGGGCTAATTGATGCTTTGATAGGTCAAACCGCTATCTCTTTGGGTGTGCCGTTACATACGTTTAATGTCAAGCACTATGCAGTTATTCCAAAGCTTACAACTGTGCAGCCATACCAAAGACTGTAGTAGTTTGAGGTTAATTTATAGTTGTTGATCGCAAATTTACTTTGTAAATCTCAATCCTACTGCTGGCAGAAAGCAAAGTGGCATAAGACCTGTTTTAGTTCTTTCTATATTTTTTCAATTGGAATACAAATAAAGCTATTGGAGTTAACTGTTATGACAATTTCAAAGGACTTACCTGATATAGCAAAGAAAGAGATAGTTAGGATAAATGACAGAAAGCTTGTTGAACAGCATCCCATAAACTTTTACATTGTCCAATAATCTTACTGACATAACTCTTCAATCTAGCCCAGAATTTCTCAATCTTGTTTAAGTCAGGAGAATAGGGAGGCAAAAATATCACCTCACAGCCAGCCTGACGGACTAATTGCCTAATCCTTTCCTGTGGATGAAAACTAGCATTGTCGATAGCCACTATTTGCCCTGGTAATAGTTCTGGGA